>CAWEBZ010000001.1:0-128214 GCA_963807425.1 uncultured Solirubrobacterales bacterium
GGCCGAGGAGGTTGCGGCGCTCCTCGATCAGAAATCGGATGTCCGGCAGGATGAGATCGATGCCGGGCAGGTCGTCGCCGGCAAAAGCGACACCGAGGTCGACGGCGATCCACTGCCGGCGGCGCTCGTTACCGACGCCGTAGAGGCCGAGATTATCCGATCTCGCCCACTCCACCGAGCGGCGCGAAGACGAGCTCGTCGCCGGGCTCCACCATCAAACATGCGGACCCATCATTTGGACGACGTCGCCCGCGGAAATGGTTTTGCGCCCGCCGTCCGGCAATGACAGCACCAGCCGTCCGGCATCATCGACGTCCTCGAACCGCCCGATCAGCTCCTGGTCCTCGGCGAGGCGCACGCGCATCGCTCGCCGCGCCCGGCGGCGCGCGCCAGCCAGTCGGCACGGATCGTCGAGAAATGCTCGCCGGCGTTCCATTGCGCCAATCGCCCGAGCATCTTGGCGGACAGCATCGTGAACAGCCCTCGGCGGTGACCTCGGCGCCGGCCGCCGCGAGATCGGTCGCCGGATAGTCGGTGTCGGCCGGATGACTGACGCAATTGACGCCGATGCCCACCACGACGCACCCCGCTCGCCGCCCTCGCCTTCGATCAGGATGCCGGAGAATTTGTTTCCGCCAAGCGGAGATCGTTCGGCCATTTGATGAACAGTTGCGGCTTCAGGCCCGGCGCCACTTCCGCGACCGCGTCATGGATCGCGAGCGCCGCGACAAAGGCGAGCTCCGGCCAGTGCTCCGGCGGCGCCGCGTCGGTCAGCAGCAGGCTCGCAAAGAGATTGCCGGGCTCCGACACCCAGGTGCGGCCGCGCCGCCCGCGCCCGCCGGTCTGGCGGCCGGCGGTGACCCAGAGCGGTCCGCGCTCGCCCTCCCGGCAAGCGCCAGCGCCTCGGCGTTGGTCGAGATCAGCACTTCGTGCGCAATCAGCCGCACGCCGGCCGCTGACGCCCTGGGATCAAGCTGCATCGTTCTCAGAACAACGATTTGGCGGCCACGTTCGCCGCCTCGACCAAGGGGCCGGGATAGACGAAGAACAGGAGATTGAACAGCCCCGTGACCGCCAGCACGGCCTCGAGCTCATAGGGCATCGGCTCGAACGCCTTCGCCGGCTCGTCGAAATACATGATCTTGATGATCAGCGAGGTAGTAGTAGGCGCCCACCACGCTCGCGAGCACGCCGATGACCGCGAGCGTGAACAGCCCGGCCTTGATGGCGGCCAGGAACACGTAGAACTTGGCGAAGAAGCCGGCGAGCGGCGGAATGCCGGCGAGCGAGAACAGCAGCATCGCCAGGAAGAACGCCATCGCCGGCTTGGTGCGCGCCAGCCCGGCAAGGTCGCCGATGTCCTCGACCATCTGGCCGTCGCGGCGCATCGACAGGATGCAGGCGAAGGTGCCGAGCGTCATCGTCGACGTAGATCGCCATGTAGACCAGCACGCCCTGCACGCCTTCGGCGTGCCGGCGGCGAGCCCGACCAGCGCGAAGCCCATGTGGCCGATCGAGGAATAGGCCATCAGCCGCTTGATGTTGCGCTGGCCGATGGCGGCGAAGGCGCCGAGCACCATCGACGCGATCGACGACGAACACGACGATCTGCTGCCATTGCGGCACGATGTCGGGGAACGCGTCGATGGCGACGCGCACGAACATCGCGATGCCCGCGACCTTGGGCGCCGCGGCGAAGAACGCGGTGATCGGCGTCGGCGCGCCTTCGTAGACGTCGGGCGTCCACATGTGGAACGGCACCGCCGAAACCTTGAAGCAGAAGCCCGCGAACAGGAACACCAGCCCGAAGATCAGGCCGATGCCGCCGTTGGCGGACGCCTTGGCGATGCCCGCGAAGCTGACGGTGCCGGTGAAGCCGTAGACCAGCGAGCGCCGTAAAGCAGCATGCCCGACGACAGCGCGCCGAGCACGAAATATTTCAGGCCCGGCCTCGGTCGAGCGCACGGAATCGCGGTTGATCGCGGCGACCACATAGAGCGCCAGGCTCATCAGCTCGAGGCCGAGATAGAGCGCGATCAGGTCGGCCGCCGAGATCAGCATCAGCATGCCGGCGGTCGAGAGCAGGATCAGGATCGGATATTCGAACGGTTCTGCTGCTCGCGCTCGAAATAGTCGAGCGACATCAGGATCGCGGTCGCCGAGCCGATCAGCGCCAGGAGCTTGAGGAAGCGCGCGAACGGATCGACGACGAAGCTGCCGCCGAAGGCTTCCAGCCGCTCCGCCGGCAGCCAGACGAGCACGACGCCGGCCGCGATCAGCAGCAGGATCGCCAGCCAGTTGACCGTCGCGGCGGCGCGCTCGCCGCGGAACGCGCCGACCATCAGCAGCGACCATCGCGCCGACGGCCAGCACGATCTCCGGCAGGACCGGGCAGCAGATCGCGAACGACAAGGTCTCGTTCATGGCCGTCTCACTTCACCAGCATGGCGGCGGTCTTGGCCGCGCCGATCGCCTGCTGATACTGCTGACGAGCTGCGCGACCGAGGCGGCCGACATGTCGAGGATCGGCTTCGGGAAGACGCCGAACAGGATGGTCAGGACCGCCAGCGGCCCGAGCGTGATCGATCTCGCGGTAGTCGAGGTCCTTGATGCCGTCGAGGCTCGGCTTGTCGAGCGCGCCGAAGATCACCTTGCGATAGAGCCAGAGCGCATAGCCGGCCGAGAGGATGACGCCGAGCGTCGCGAGCGTCGCCGTCCAGATGCTGACCTTGAAGGTGCCGATCAGCGTGAGGAATTCGCCGACGAAGCCCGAGGTGCCCGGCAGGCCGACATTGGCCAGCGTGAACACCATGAAGGCCGCCGCATAGAGCGGCATGCGGTTGACGAGGCCGCCATAGGCCGCGATCTCGCGGGTGTGCAGGCGGTCGTAGACCACGCCGACGCAGAGGAACAGCGCGCCGGAGACGATGCCGTGCGACACCATCTGGAAGATGCCGCCGGCGATGCCCTGCGTGGTCGCCGCGAAGATGCCCATGGTGACGAAGCCCATATGCGCCACCGACGAATAGGCGATCAGCTTCTTCATGTCCTCCTGCACCAGCGCCACCAGCGAGGTGTAGACGATGGCGATCACCGACAGCGCGAACACCAGCGGCGCGAAGTCCTGCGACGCCAGCGGGAACATCGGCAGCGAGAACCGCAGGAAGCCGTAGCCGCCCATCTTCAGCAGGATCGCGGCGAGGATCACCGAGCCGGCGGTCGGCGCCTCGACATGGGCGTCCGGCAGCCAGGTGTGGACCGGCCACATCGGCATCTTCACCGCGAACGAGGCGAAGAAGGCGAGCCAGGCCCAGGTCTGCAGGCCGGCCGGGAAGCCGTGCTTGCAGCAGCGTCGGGATGTCGGTCGTGCCGGCGTTCCAGTACATCGCCATGATGGCGAGCAGCATCAGCACCGAGCCGAGCAGCGTGTAGAGGAAGAACTTGAAGCTCGCATAGACCCGGCGCGGGCCGCCCCAGACCCCGATGATCAGGAACATCGGAATGAGGCCGCCCTCGAAGAACAGGTAGAACAGCACGAGGTCGAGCGCGCAGAAGGTGCCGACCATCAGGGTCTCGAGCACCAGGAACGCGATCATGTATTCCTTCACGCGGGTCTGGATCGCGCCCCAGCTCGCGATGATGCAGAGCGGCATCAGCGCGGTGGTGAGGATCACGAACGGCAGCGAGATGCCGTCGACGCCCATGTGGTAGTTGATCGTGCCGGCGAGCCAGGGCCGCCGCTCGACGAACTGGAACTCGGCCGAGCCGGCATCGAAGCGCCAGACCAGCACCAGCGAGATCGCGAAGGTGATCAGCGTCGTCCACAGCGCCACCCAGCGCGCATTGCGCTTCTCGGCTTCGCCGTCGCTGCGCAACATCATGATGAACAGCGCGCCGGCGAGCGGCAGGAAGGTCGTGACGGAAAGGATCGGCCAGCTCAGCATCAGCCCGCCCCCGCCCGCACGATGAACCAGGTGATCAGCGCCGCCACGCCGATCAGCATCGCGAACGCATAGTGGTAGAGGTAGCCGGTCTGCAGCCGCACCACGTTGCGGGTGACGTCGAGCACCCGCGCCGACACGCCGTCCGGCCCGAGGCCGTCGATGATGCCGGCCGTCGCCCTGCTTCCAGAGCAGCCGTCCGAGCCACAGCGTCGGCCGGACGAAGATGACGTCGTAGAGCTCGTCGATGTACCACTTGTTGAGCAGGAACTTGTAGAGCGGCTCGTGCTGGCGCGCGAGCTCGACCGGCAGCTCGGGCTTGCGGATGTAGAAGTGCCAGGAGACCAGGAAGCCGAGCGCCATCATCACCGTCGGCAGCAGCGCGATGCTGTAGGGCACGTCGTGCATGGTCGTGGAGGATGTGGTTGTTCGGCCGAACTTGAGCAAGTCGCGGAAGAACGTCTCGACACCGTTCCCGACGAACAGCTCCTTGAACGGATAGCCCGACAGGATCGCGCCGGCCGCCAGGAACGCGAGCGGGATCAGGATCACCAGCGGGCTCTCGCGCGCGGCGTCGTAGTGATGGCGGTCGTGCGGCCGGCCGTGGAACGTCACCAAGATCAGCCGCCATGAGTAGAACGAGGTGAGCCCGGCCGCGGCGACCGTCAGCGTGAACGCGTAGAGCGCCATCGGATTGTGGCTGGCGAACGCCGCCTCGATGATCGCGTCCTTGGAGAAGTAGCCGGCGGTCAGCGGGAACCCGGTGAGCGCCAGCGTGCCGATCACCATCATCGCATAGGTGAACGGGATCTTGTCCTTGAGCCCGCCCATCTTCTGGATGTCCTGCTCGTGATGCATGGCCATGATCACGGAGCCGGAGCCGAGGAACAGCAGCGCCTTGAAGAAGGCGTGGGTGAACAGGTGGAACATGCCGACCGAATAGGCGCCCACGCCCATGGCGACGAACATGTAGCCGAGCTGCGAGCAGGTCGAATAGGCGACGATGCGCTTGATGTCGTTCTGCACGAGCCCGACGGTCGCCGCGAACAACGCCGTGGTCGCCCCGACGCCTTCGTGATCGCGGCCCTAGAGCCCCACGCTGAGGCACTCGGCCTCACCGGCTCGGAGACCCGCCCCTGAAGGGCAACATCTTGCGCTCGGCCACGCCCGGCCGAGCGTCGATCGCCTCGCGGATGCGGTCGGCGAGCTGTTGGCCCGCACCGTGCCAAAGACGGCCCGGTGGGGGCCGCCGCCGTCGTTGGCCGGGCAGCGGCGCGCTGACAAGCTTGGCGAGATGAATCCACGAGCAGCCCGTATCCCGATGAAGCCCATCGCCGCCGTCGCTCTCCTGGCTTTGATCATGGCGTCCGCCGCCGCGACCGCTGCGATAGGCGCGAGCCTGACCCGCCAGCCCCTGCCCCGGATCGGGCTCGACCGCAGCTTCGGCAGCGACGGGACGGTGATCGCCAGCGCTGGGGATCTCGTGCCCGGGCTCGACGACGAGTTCGGCATCGACGCCACTTCGGCCGTCGTCGACCGGCGCGGGCGCCTCACGGTTGGAGCCGACGGGTGGAGCCACGCGCTCCTCGCCCGCTACGCCCGCACCGGCGTGCCGGACCGCAGCTTCGGCGATGGCGGCGTTGCCTTCCGCGAAACGCCCCCGTTCGGCGCTCCCGGCGGACCGGTGGTCGCGCTTGCCCTCGACCCGTTCGAACGCCTCGTCGCGAGCATCGGCGACAAGCAGGATCTGATCGTCGCCCGCTTTTCGCCCGAAGGCCGCCTCGATCCCGGCTTCGGCGATGCGGGAATCGCCGCCTTCCAGATTCCAGCCTCCGTCGGCAGCATGCAGGAAGGGGCTCCTCAGGCCAGCTCTGTCTCGATCGATGGCCGAATCACCGTCGCCCGGGTCAACGCCCTACGCGCCTCCAGGCGCAGCGGCACCGGCTTCGTGCTCGCCCGCTTCACCGAAGACGGGAAGCTCGACGAGAGCTTCGGCGATGGCGGCGTCTTCACGGCGAGCCTGGCGCACTCGCATCCGTTCCAGCTCGCCTACGCCGGCCTCGACGGGAGCGGCGAGAGGGTGGTCGTGGTGAGCACCGCCTTCGTGCCGGTGAGGGACGAGGACCAGCGGCCGGAGCGGAAGCGGTTCGAGGTGGTGCGCCTGCTGCCGGACGGCACGCCCGACCCTGGCTTCGGCGGGGGTGACGGCAGGGTCCAGCTCACGGTCGGGCGCTACGGCACCATCGCCACGGCCATCGCCTTCGACTCGCGCGAGCGCATGGTTGTGGCGGGCCGGAGCGGTCGCGGCTTCGGCTTCTCCCGGCTGCGACCGGACGGTACGCTGGATCGTAGGTTCGGCTCAGGGGGTCAGATGACGATCCCAGCCGGCCGCCGACTTGCCGAGTGGGATCTGGGCGCGATCGCGATCGACGACGGCGACCGCATCGTCGCCGCCGGCAGCGCCGCCTTCGCCGGCACCAAGACCCGTCACTTCACCGCCTTCCGGCTGCGCCCTAGCGGAGCCCTCGACCGCAGCTTCGGACGTTCCGGCACCTGCACCGCGGCCTTCCCGCGCCGTAGAGCCTTCCCCAGCGCCGTCACCACACTCCCCGACGGCGACGCTCTCCTCAGCGGCACCGCCCTCCTGCCCCGCCGCGGCGTTTACCCGCCGAGGGCCAACCCGATCTCCGAGTTGGCCCTCGCTAAGTGCAAAGGCCGTCCCTGAGCCCGGAGCGTCTATGACTACGATCCGCCCATCTGATGTGGATCCAGCGGACGATCCGGCTCCAGGCGCAGCCGCGCGGCTTTCACCTGGTCACCGCGGAGGTGCTCGATGCCCTGCCCGAGCTGGGCGAGATCTCGGTCGGGATCCTGAGCTTGACGATCCAGCACACCTCGGCCTCCCTGGCCCTGAACGAGGACGCCTCGCCGGAGGTGCGGCGCGACTTCGAGGCTTGGTTCGACCGCGCGGTCCCCGAAGGCGCCCCGTACTGGACCCACACCCTGGAGGGCGACGACGACATGCCCGCCCACATCAAGGCGGCGTTGCTGGGCCCGTCCCTGACCCTGCCGATCTCCAAGGGCCGCCTCGCGCTCGGGACCTGGCAGGGCATCTACCTGTGCGAGCACCGCGACCATGGCGGTCCCCGCTCGCTGGTCGCGACCGCCACCGGCGAGCCAGCCTGATCGGGGCGCGGCCCGGTAGCGGTCGCTTCTTCTAGCCTCAAGCCGTGAGCTGCTGCATCATGACCCTCGGGCAGCCGGCTTGAACGAGCCGCCGGTCCTGGCTGTCACGGATCTGCGCAAGGCCTACCGGGGGCAGGAGGCGCTGGCGGGGGTGGACCTGCGGATCGGCCCCGGCGAGGTCGTGGGCCTGCTCGGCCCCAACGGCGCCGGCAAGTCGACCTTGACCAAGATCGCCTGCGGCCTGGTGCGCCCCAGCGGCGGCCGGGTCGAGGTCTTGGGCGAGCAGGCGGGCTCGCCCCCGGCGCGCGCGGCCCTGGGCTACCTGGCGGAGCTGTTCCGCTTCCCCGGCTGGTGCACGGCGAGCGAGCTGCTGCGTCTGCACCAGCGCTTGGCCGGCTCCGGCGGTGGCGACGGCGAGCGCCGCGAGCTGCTCGAGATGGTCGGCCTCGAGGACGCCGCCGACAAGCGGGTGGAAGCGATGTCGAAGGGGATGCAGCAGCGCCTCGGCATCGCCCAGGCGCTGGTCGGATCGCCGCGCCTGCTGCTGCTCGACGAGCCGACCAGCGCGCTCGACCCGGTCGGCCGCCGGATCGTCCGTCAGCTGCTGAAGGAGGTACGCGACCGCGGCGTCTCCGTGCTGCTCAACTCGCACCTGCTGACCGAGGTGGAGATGGTCTGCGACAGGGTCGCGATCATCGCCCACGGCAGGGTCGTCAAAGCCGGGACGGCGGCGGAGCTGGCGGGAGCGGGGACCGTGGAGGTCGAGCTGGAGTCGGGTCTGCGTGTATTCGAGGGAGCGGCGCGGGCCGACGCGCCGCAGATCGTCGCCGACCTCGTCGCCGCAGGCGAGCGCGTCTACCGGGTCGAGGTCCGCCACAGCTCGCTGGAAGACGTCTACCTCGACGCCGTCCGGGGGGAGACCGGATGAACGCCTCGACGCTGGGCTCCGTCGCCGCCGTGGTCGGGCTCTCGATCCAGGAGGGGATTCGCCGCCGGGTCTTCCTCGCCGTGCTCGTCCTCACCGTCGCCTTTCTGGCGCTCTACGCGCTCGGCGCCCATTTCGCCTTCCGCGACGTCGACCAGTTCTCCTCCGGCGTCACCGGAATCCTCGACCCGCGGGCCTTCACCGGCGCCACTCTCTTCGGGCTGGCGATGTTCGCGACGCTCTTCCTCGGCGCCGTCCTGGCCGTCTTCCTCACCCTGGGAGTCGTGCGCGGGGACGCGGAGAGCGGCCTGCTGCAGCCGATCGTGGTGCGCCCAATCGGCCGCACCACCCTGCTGCTCGCGCGGTTCGCCGGGGCGGCGCTGCTTTCCTCCGCCTACGTCATTGCGGTCTATGTCGCGACTCTGGCGATCACGTCGCTCACCGGCGACTGGTCGCCCGACCACCCCGTCGGCCCGGCGCTGGCCCTGGCCCTCGGCGTCGCGATCCTCGCCGCCCTCTCCCTGCTGGCGTCGACGGCTCTCAGCGTCACCGCCCAGGGGATCGTCGTCTTCATGGTCTTCGGCGGCGGCCTGATCGCCGGCCTCCTCGCCCAGATAGGCAACGCCATCGACTCCGACTCCCTGCACACCATCGGCCGCATCGCCAGCTGGGCCCTCCCCTTCGAGGGCCTCTACGCCGCCGGCCTCCACGCCCTCATCTCCGAGACCTCCGGCCTGACCGGAGTCGTCCTCCAGCTCGGCCCCTTCGGAGGCTCCGAGGCCGCCGGCCCCCAGCTGATCGCCTGGGCCGTCGTCTACCTCATGGGAGTGCTGGCACTAGCCGCGTTTGTCTTCTCGCGGCGCGACCTCTGAGTCGGGAGCGATGCCTCCCGCAGCCTGGTCGCGCCGAGCTAACCCGGCCTGGGACAGGGCTTGAAAAAGCGAAGCGCCGACGGCAGGGGCTTCGCTCATGGAGCTAGCCGGACTCGAACCGGCGACCTCCTGGGTGCGATCCAGGAAATATTGGCGTTAGAAATAATCCGATTGCAGGTATTTAGAGGCCGATCTCCGAGTGGCGAAATGCGCTGGATACCCGTGGATTACGGTTGATTACCAACGGTTCAGCCACCCGCTTGGCCGAGCGGCCCCAAAATTGAGGTCTGCGCGCATCTGTCGTACGAGGGCCCTTGGATTCCCTCGCCTGTTTATCGCATTCAGGTTTGAGAGCAGCACAGACAAAAACTTTCGCGATCGACATTGACCATCGGCAGAGGGGAGTCCGGCACCGTCGATATGGTCAAGCCCAGCCGGCCATCCCTTGGCCGGGAATGCCATGAGCCTAAAACTTGACGCCGATATCGCCTTGGATGACCCCGATATCGCTAAGGCCGCCGGAGCAAACTCGAATGGTGGCGTCGCGAACGGCAATGGCAAGCTGAGCGATAACGGCAATGGGGCTGGCCCTTCAGGCCAGGGCTTCATCAGTCGGCTGAAGGGTGATGCTCGATCAATCCCCATCGACGACGACTGCGTCGACCTCGTCACGACCTCGCCGCCATATTGGAGGAAGCGCGACTACGGCGTCGAGGGCCAGATCGGGCAGGAGGCGAGCTACCAAGGCTACGTCGACGCGATGGTCGAATGCCTGCAGGAGTGGCGCCGGGTGCTTCGGCCGACCGGCTCGGTCTTCCTGAACATTGGAGACACCTTCCATAATCGTCGCCTCGCGGGGATTCCTGCTCGGGTTGAGATGGAAGCGGCGGACGACGGGTGGATCGTCCGCAATCGGATCATCTGGGCTAAGGACGGAGGGATGCCAGATCCGGCCCAAAACCGTTTGGCAAATCGCCACGAGTACATCATCCACCTCACCCTCGGTCACAACTACTACTACGACCTCTTCGGCTATTCGCGCGACTTCGGCAACGGCGCGAACCCAGGAGACGTGTGGCGGATCAATCCAAGGCGTCACATGGGCGACCATCTCGCCCCGTTCCCCACCGAAATCGCAGAGCGGGCGATCTTGCTCGCTTGTCCCAAACGGGTCTGCAGCAAATGCGGCACCCCCCGTCGCCGGATCGTCGAACGAACTACTGAGCTGGACCCGAGTCGACCGCAGGCAAAACGGGCAATGGAAATCGCCAAGGCTGCTGGCCTAACGAACGAGCATCTCCGGGCTGTTCAGGCGACCGGAGTCTCGGACGCCGGAAAGGCTCTTAAAACGCAAAACGGAACTGGCCGAAACGCCGAGCACGTGAAGGCACTGGCGGCTGAAGCGAAGAAGGCGCTCGGCGGATACTTCCGGGAGTTCACCTTCGCGAAGCGGATCCCGACTGGGTGGACCGCGTGTGGTTGCCGAAAGCGTTTCGAGCCCGGCGTGGTACTTGACCCCTTCATGGGAACTGGCACCACCCTCGATATTGCCCATGAGATGGGCCGAAGCGCAATAGGCATAGACCTCGCGGGAGACTCTGCATAGACTCTCCGCCATGACGGAGAGCGGGGGGGAAACCGACCAGCCGGTATTCGTCCTAACGACGGCAGTCGTCCGCTGGGGAATAGAACAGCTCCAAAGTCGGAAAGTTCACACTTTCTTCCCTGCCTATCTCGAGATTCGGCGCACCGCAGTGGAGGTTGAGTCCGGCACCGGAATCCATCCAAACTGGAGCAATCTCGAGCAGTTCCTCCAGATCCCCGGCGGTCCTCCAGGCAAGCCTAACTTTCGACCCTTCTGGCACGGCAGTCGAAAACAGGACCAGGACTGGCTGAACGCAAATATCGCTGGAAGCTACGCGCCTAGCTCGATCCGCAAAGTGCCGCTCAATGTCGTCAAGCCAGACGGCAGTGGATACTCCCTTCAGGAAGACCACTCCGAGCTAGCTCTTGAGCATCTTCTGTTTGGGGAAGCACTCCCGGTGCTACCTCTCGCTGCGTTTTACTATCGAGACTTCGGATTCAAGGCTGACGGTCCCAGCCTGTCGCACCAGGATCTCGTTGACATCTTTCGGCAAGATTTTGGCTTCAGGACCGAGCTCGACTCAGAGGACTTTGAGATCCTCTTCACGACCGATGTCCCTCGCCACGGCGATTGGTTTGAGCTGTGGGAGCCGTCGTCCTCGGCACAATCAGAAATGACGACAGTCGGGCCATAAGGTGTCAGCTCAGCGCACTCCAGATCCGATCCGCCAGCTGGACGCCGAAACCCTGGGCATCGGCTCGAGCATTGGAATAAAAGAGCACGGATCAAATCGCCCCGATGATCCTCCGCTGAGTCGAAGTGACCCGAGGCTGGCAGAGGTTCGCGAGCTTCTCAAGATCTTTGGAGGGGTGATCTTCAGCGGCCCACCCGGCACCAGCAAGAGTTGGATTGCCAACAAGATCGGATCTGTGCTGGCCGGAGATCTGGCGCGCGTCGACTTCGTGCAGTTCCATCCTTCCTATCAATACGAGGACTTCATTCAGGGTTTCGTTCCGAATGAATCGGGCGACGGCTTCACTATGAAGGCAAAGGCCCTTCTTCAGATGTGCATCGATGCGGCAAGCGACCTGGATCACACCTATGTTCTAGTAATCGATGAGTTGAGCCGCGCCGATCCAGGTCGTGTGTTCGGTGAGGCACTTACCTACATCGAGCATTCCAAGCGCGGCCTGCCGTTCAAGCTTGCCTCGGGAGAGACCGCAGTCATCCCCCCAAACCTTGTGGTTCTGGCCACTATGAACCCTCTCGATCGGGGAGTGGACGAGGTCGATGCGGCCTTTGAGCGTCGCTTCGCGAAGATCGCCATGGAGCCCGATGCCGGGGTGCTCGCACAGTTCTTGGATAGCGGCGGCGTCGAAGATCCGCTGCGACGTCGCCTTCTCGCGTTCTTCAGCAAGGTGAACGCGCAGGCGAAGCGGAACCCCCTATCTGCTGTCGGGCATACATTTTTCATCGATGTCGAGGATGAGCAGAGTCTCCAGCGGGTCTGGGACTACCAATTGCGTTTTCTCTTCGAGAAGGCTTTTCGACTGGACCCGGATAGTTTCACCGAGGTGGAAGTTGACTGGAAGCGAATCTTCGGGTCGGCTGAGGACGAAGAGGAGCCCGCCGTCCCATCGGAGACCTAGGCATGGAGGCCGCAGAACTGCAAGACGAGCAGCCGGCCGCTATCTCCAAAAAGCATCCGAAGGTCTATCCCGTTCGCGAGTATGAACCGGTTGACGTGCCGCTGAGCGACCTGCTTGACGCTCGCGGGCACCTACGGCTCAACTCCGATGTTGAAGCGAAGGGCTACTTCACGATCCAACTAACGAAAGGATTGGTCCGCCTCCAGGCAAGAGGCTTCGTGGGTCTGATCCCACTTAACGATCGAGTTGTCATAGATGTGAAGCCGCGGGTGCCGGTGGCGAATCTCGGAAGGCTACTTCGCATCTCCGGCTATGTCCCATCATTCCTGGGAGTCGAACGGGCGTACGCGATGGACCCGATCTGGAACGAGTCCCTCATTGATCTCTATGCAAGGTGGCTTGTCTCACGAATCGACGTCATTGCATCAGCGGGCCTGCTGCGGGCCTATGAGCATCGAGAGGAGACTTCCTCGTTCCCGCGAGGTCGGATTCGGGCTGAGGCTACGCTCACCCAGCTCAGGCCTCGTGGAATCCGCCATAGAGCGGCTAGCAGCTGGTTCGAACGGACGGCGGACAACCCAGCCAACCGGTGCCTTAAGTACGCCGTCTGGTTCGTCGCTGGTCGCATCTCGATCGTAGGGTCCCGCGTGGCACCTCGTCGGAAACTACTCCAGCGCCTGAGCGCACTCTACGAGCTCTTTTCCTCCGTTCCGCTTGATCACTCACTTGCCTTTCTGGACGATCCGTTGGTCACTGGTGCCCGGCGGCTGTCTCCTCTTCGCGAGTACTACCGACCAGCATTGGACTTGGGTGTCGCGATCATCCGGCATCACGCCATTGACGTCGAGGCGAAGCGCCAAGTCTTTGATTTGCCTTCAATGGTGCTCGATATGGACAGGATCTTCGAGAGCTACTTGCGGAACACGCTGCGGGTTGAGGCGGCTCGGGCCGATTGGGGAGTGGAGGTACTTGACGGCAATGTCGCCGGCAAGAAGCCGCTCTTCGATGATCTACCGTCTGAGGATGCCACGCCAGACATCGTCTACCGCGATGGGGACGGACGTTGGCCGCTTGTCATTGAGGTGAAGAACGTTCCAGTAAAGCGCAACTCAAGCCGAGCGGCAATCGAGCAAGTGATTACCTACGCCGCAACGTATCGGTGTGGCTGCGTCGTCTTGGTCCACCCACGGGGCAGGGACCAGGCTTGGTCGGGACTGCGGCTTCAAGGCAACATCGGCGAACTTGCGGTCTACCAGTACGGCTTCGACCTAGGCGCGGAGGATCTCGAGTCCCAAGAGCAAGGATTCCGCGAAGCGATGTTCAATCTCTACGCTGGTTCAACAAGCTAGCTTGGGCAGATGGACACAACGCAGATTGCAGCACTTGTAGCTGCCGCAACCGGTCTAGTTGCAGCTACGACCGGCGTCACCAACCTTGCACTGTCGATTCTTCGCGATCGGCCCAGCTTGACCGTATACATCCGCGAGTGGGCTGCGGATCGGTATGGGCATGAGCGCTACATTGAGGTGGTCGCCGTCAATTCGAAGCCGCGGCAAAACTCAGTTGTAGCCATGGGTTTGCGCCTTCGTGGCCAGGAGCGTACCTGGACGATTGAAGATGGTTCCGCGAAGCCTGCTCTACCAGCGACCTTGGAGGATGGAGAAGTCGTAACAATGGTGTGGATGCGCGAGGAACTGGGTCAAGAGTTCGCGGAAGGAGATGCAGTAATCGCTGGATGCTTCGCGATCGACGGTCATGGCCGCGAAGTGCAAGCTGATCTCCAGTTGTAAGAGCGGAGTCAACGACCGTAGCTCCGCCGGTCCCGTTGGGGACTATCCTCGGAATTGCAATGGCCGATTTGGCCGGCATCGATCTGGATCGCGTACGGGCCCTTCAGGAGTCTGAGAACGCCCGCTTCGTCAGCGAGCGTCCCAGGTCGATGGAGCTGTGGGAGCGGGCGCGGCGGTCGATGCCACGGGGCGTGCCGATGGCGTGGATGGACGATCTCTACGACCATCCGCCGGCTTGGGTCTCGGCGGGTGAGGGTGCCACGTTCACGGACGTGGACGGGCACACCTACCTCGACATGTACATCGCCGACATGAGCGCTTTCTGCGGGCACGCGCCCAGCGCCGTGACCGACGCGGTGGCTGAGCGGATGAAGCTCGGCAACCAGTTCCTCCTCCCCGGCGAGGACGCGATCGTCGTAGCCGAGCATCTGGCCGGCCGGTACGGAGTGCCGAAGTGGCAGTTCACGCTCTCCGGCACCCAGGCGAACACCGAGGTGATCCGCCTGGCACGGGCCCTGACGGGCCGCGACGTCGTGCTCGTCTTCGACGGGAAGTACCACGGCGAGGGCGACACCACGCTGGTGATCGAAGAGGGCGGCCGGGTGATGCCGGAGCAGCCCGGACTTCCCCCTTGGGTCGCCGACGGCGCCCGCATCGTGCAGTTCAACGACGTCAACACCCTCGAGGCCGCCCTTGCGCCCGGTGACGTGGCTCTGGTGCTGGCTGAGCCCGCGATGACCAACGCCGGGTTCATCTTTCCCCAGCCGGGATACCACGCAGCGCTCCGGCGCGCGACCCGCGAGACCGGAACGCTGCTTGCCCTCGACGAGGTGCACACCCTGGTCTGCGCCTACGGCGGCCTGACCGGCGATTGGAAGTTGGAGCCCGATTTCCTCACGGTCGGGAAGTCGATCGCCGCCGGCGTTCCGCTCGCGGCCTACGGAATGCGCGAGGACGTCGCGGGGGCCATCGCCCCTCCCGAGGAGGCGCGCGTGGTCTCTGGCGCCTTCGTCGACGAGGTTCCCACCGGCGGCACCCTGTTCGCCAACGCGCTCTCGATGGCGGCCGGCAGGGCAGCGCTCGTGGACGTCCTGACCGAGGGGGCCTTCGCCCACGCCGCCACCCTCGGGGAGCGCATGGCCGCCGGGCTGCGCAGCGCGATCGTCGACGCAGGGCTGCGCTGGACCGTGGTGCAGCACGGCGCCCACGCCTCCTACTTCTTCACCCCCGACGCACCCGCCAACGGCGCCGGCTCACGCGCTGCCGACGACCCCGCACTGCGCGCGCTGATCCGCGTCTACATGGCCAACCGTGGAGTCTGGGAATCCGGGTGGTGGCTGGGGCCCACGGTCTCGATCGCGCATGAGCCCGCGGACGTCGACCGCTATGTCGGGCTCTTCGAGGAGTTCCTCAGCGAGGTGACGTGACCGGTCCTAGCTGCGCGCTTTTTTGGGCTTCGGGCCAAGCTTCAGGTCGACCTTACTGCCGAACTCGAGGGTTTTCCCCGCAGAAGGCTTCGATGACTTGACGACGAGGGCCCGCCGCCCTTTGCCTTTCAGCCGTTTTGGCTTTCGGACCTCGCCGAGCTTGCAGTTGGCCGCCAGCAGCGCCGCCTTCGCCTGCGCCAGCGACTTGCCGACCAGCTTCGGGACGATGCACGCAGGAGGCGGAGGCGGTGGTTTGGTCGGCGCCGCCGAAATCGCAATCGCCCCAATCTGCGTGCTCGTGTTGCCACCGCCGTCGACGGCGGTGACCGTCACCGGGTAGGCCCCTGGCGCGGTGTAGACGTGGGAGGCGGTGTTGCCGCTGGCGCGTCCGCCGTCGCCGAAGGTCCAGCTCGTCGTGAATGGAAAGACGTCGAACGGCGAAATCCCGAAAGAGACCGGCTTGCCCACGGTCCCGGTGGCGGGGATCTGGACAGCGTTGAGCTGCGGCGCGACGAAGTCGTAGGCGGTCGCCTGCACGAACGGACCGTCGTCACCGTTGCGTCCGAAGACCGCGATCGCGTCTCCCGCCGCGTCGAGCGCCAGGTTGGGGAAGGCGGCGCCTTCTCCCGCGGCGGAAAGGGTGTCCGGTTTGGGCCACTCGCCGCCGGGCGGGCGCACCGCCGCCTGGACCCTGAAGTTAGCGCCGTCGTCGCGATACCACATCGCCACCGCGCCGACCGCGACATTCGTCGCCACGACCGGGGAAGAGCTGTTTTGACCCGGGGTTGAGAGGTCATCGGGCTCTGCCCACTCGCCGCCCGCAGGGCGCACCGCCGCCTGGACGATCTCGTTGCTGCCGTTGGAGCGGCGCCAAGCCGCAACCGCCTTGCCCGCCTCGTCGATCGCCACCTCCGGCTCCGCCGCATCCTGGCTCGCATCCGAGAGGTCGTCCGGCTCTTCCCAATCGCCGCCCGCGGGCCGCACCGCCGCCTGGATGGTGTTTTTGCCGTCGAGGCGTGTCCAAACCGCGACCGCCTCGCCCGCTTCGTCCATCGCTACGCTCGGTTCCCCTCCTCCCTGGCCCGCCACCGAGAGGTCGTCCGGCTCTTCCCAATCGCCGCCCCCGGGGCGCACCGCCGCCTGGACGATGTCATTGCCGCTCAAGAGCTTCCACACCGCGATCGCGGTGCCCGACGCGTCGATCGCCACATCCGGCGCATCCAGCGGCGTCACGTCCTCACCTGCCTCGGAGAGGTCGTCCGGCTCCGACCAATCGCCGTTCGCGGATCGAACCGCCCCCTGGAGGATCCTGTCCCCGCCTTCGAAGGCGGTCCAAACCGCGACCGCTTCGCTCGCCGCGTCGACCGCGAGCAAGGGCGTTACTGCTTCCGAGATCGAGTCGGACACGTCCTCCGGCTCCGACCACTCGCCTCCCGGCAGCCGCGCCGCCGAGCGAACGACGAAGCCGGTGGGGCTTTCCCCAGTTATCCAGACCGCGATCGCGGTGCCCGACGCGTCGATTACCACCCGCGAGTCCTGGCCTTCTTCGCCCGGAAGCGAAAGGACCTCCGGCTCGGACCAATCACCGCCGGCGGGTCGTTCGCTCGCCTCGACGATCTCCTCGCCGCCGACGTGGCGTTCCCAGATCGCGACCGCGTTGCCGGCCGGATCGACCGCCACCTCGGGTCGGCCGTCGACGACTTCGTTGGCGGCGGAGATGTCCTGTGGCTCCAGCCAGTCCGCCGCCGACGCACTGCCGACCGCGATCGACAGCATCCCGACAACCAGCACGAGCAACACAACCGGGACCGGAACTAGGCCCCGCGACCTTCTGGTTATGAGCACTGAGGCCTGTTGGTTCAACTCATCTCCCCCGCCGTGGTCCCTGATCCGCTACACCGTATCACCCAGGAGGATACGGTGAACGGCTTCTAGGGCAGCTTCACCGCGATCTGTCGCGATCCGGTCGGTCGGACTACGGTTCAAGCGTGCAGAAGGCGAAGCCCTCCGGGGGACAGGCAAAGAAACGGCAGCCGCTGTCGCCTGAGGCGATCACCGAGGTGGCGATCCGGCTGGCCGACGCCGAGGGCCTCGATGCGGTCTCGATCAGGCGCGTCGCCGCCGAGCTCGACGCCCGGGCGATGAGCCTCTACGACCACTTCGCCAGCAAGAGCGAGCTGCTCGCCTCGATGACCGACGAGGTGGTGGGGGAGATGCTGGTCTCCCAACCTTTGCCGGAGTCCTGGCGAGAGGCGGTTGCCACCACGGCGCGAACGATGTACGCCGCCTACGCCCGTCACCCCTGGGCGATCTTCGTCGCCGCCGAACGGCTCGGTCCCGGCCCCAACGCGGTCAAAATCGCCAAGCAGATGGCGCGGGCGCTCGCCACTCTCCCGCTCGAGCACGGGGATGTCTGGCAGGTACAGGGGATCGTCAACGACTACGTCATCGGCTACTCGTTCCGAACCGTTGGCACAGTCGACCCGGAGGACATGGAAGCGGCAATCGCCCCCAGCGACGTGGTCGAGTTCCCCGAGCTCGCCGCCCTGCCCGACAACCTCCGCAACCGCTCCTCGATCGAGCGCTTCGAGCTTGGCCTGGAGACTGTGCTCGATGGCGTCGAGCGACGTTTCCTCGATCAGCCCGGCTGATGCTTGGCGAAGTTGTACCGCCGCCTCGTGGCTGAGTGGGACGACGTGCAGCGGATCGCGCTGGCGCTGCCTGAGACCAGCGAGCGCCCGGCGTACGGGAACACCGCCTGGCGGGTCCGGGACAAGATCTTCGTCTGGGAGCGCCCTCTCCGCGCCAAGGAAATCCGCGACCTCGGCGAGCAGGCGCCGTCGGGGCCGATCCTGGCGGTCCGGGTCGATGACCTGGGCGTGAAGGAGGCGCTGCTGCAAGACGATCCCGAGACCTTCTTCACGACCCCGCACTTCGACGGCTACGCCGCCGTCCTCATCCGCCTCGAGCGGATCTCGGTCGAGGAGCTGAACGAGTTGATCGTCGAAGCCTGGCTCTGTCGAGCACCGAAAAGGCTCGCCGAGGAATACCTCGAGAACGAAGGGCGCGAGCGTAGGTAGTTGGAATGCCCTGCCCCAATACCCTCCAGAGATGCGGCGTCCGTCACTCCTCGCCTCGGCAACCGCGATCGTCCTCCTGCTCGTTGCCGCCACGGCCTCGGCCGCGAGCCCGGAAACGGGAACGATCGTCGACGTCGAGCTCGGATTGGAGGCGAGCAACGGCCTGCGGGCGAAGCTCGAGACCTCCGGCGATGGGACGGTGACACTCGGGCTCCGGCGCAAGGATCAGCTGGTCAGCTACGAGGTCAAAGGTGAGGTCACCGAGGAGGGCCTGAAAGCTCGGTTTGGTCGCCTGGGCCTGATCGACGTCGCCTTCATGCCCACCCGGACGCTGAGCTCGACCGAGCCCTCGGAAGGGTGCACGGGTGAGCCACGGACGCTGCGCGAAGGCGTCTTCACCGGGACGATCGACTTCACCGGTGAGCGGGAATACGTGCGGATCGAAGGGCAGGCCGAGGGGTCGATGAGCGTGATCCCGGAATGGCAGTGCCCCGGCAGCGAAGAGCCGATGCCCTTCGCGGGCGCTTCAGGGCCCTTGGCGCTGAGCTCTCGGAAGAAAGTGGAATCGGCAACGCTGTACGCCGGCAGCCGTCGTTGCTCTTGTCTGTTTGCCGCCGCCGTTCACCGTCGCTACAGGGGAGGGCGGAGCCTCTTCTACCTGGCGCAAGAGGAGCGCCACGAAGGGATGGAGATCCTTCGCGCGACCCGCGCCAAGGGGGGTCCCACCGCTTTTGACTTCGACCATGCGGCAGGCACCGCGACCGTGCATCCCCCGCCACCATTCAGCGGCCACGCGTCCCTCAGGGCCCGCCCTCATGGCCGCGACCTCTGGCGAAGCACGATCCGGGCGCCGCTGCTCGGAGTCGGTTCCGTCAGCCTTTTTGGCCCTGGCTTCGGCGCGATCCTCTATCCCGAAGATCACCTCGACAACGAGTAGCGGCCTCGTCCGCGTTGCGGACCGCTCAGCAGCTGCCGGCGAGCCCCCGCACCCGGCGGATCTGCTTCCGCAGAACGGCCACCGACATCTTGTGGCGTTCGGCGGTGTGGGCGAGGTTGTGGGTCTGCACCCCGGAGGCCAGGCTCCGCAAATGCTCCACGGTGGCAACCGACATCGTCGGGGCGGGGACACCGGCGAGGGCATCCGGCCCCAGCAGCTCGGCGATCCTCAGGCGTAGCTCCACCTCGTCCGGATGCAATTCGGTTGCCTCGGCGATCGCCGCAACCCCGTCGAACCGTTCCTGGGCCACAGTCACCCGCTTCAGCTCGCGCAGGACCGGCAGCGGATACACGGGCGGGGCGAGCGGTTCCGAACCCGCCTCCGATCGCCGGTGAACTTCTCGCAGCACCGCACCGAGGACCTCCGGTTCTGTGACGCGCACGCTCACCGTCTGCCGCCCCGTTCCCACGTCAACCACTCCCGTTTCAACCACTCCCGTTTCAACCACTCCCGTTTCAACTTCACCTGCCACCGCGAGCCCGCCCCCGCGCACGAGAAACACTTTCCCCATGGGGGCGCCGACCCGGAGCGGGTTAACGACGCAGCTGGTCGCGTTCAGCACCTGGACCGGTGGCGTGCACCCGCCCTCCCCTTCGGGGAACTCGCACTCCCCATACGCAAACGACTGGTACCACGTTTCGGTCAAGCGCAGCCCGGCGAAGTACGGACCGAGCCAGTACAGCTCGGACTTGCTCAGCCTGTCGCTCTCCTGGCCACCCGCCGGAGCGGCGAGGAGCAGGGCGCACAGCGCGGCGAGGAAAGCGATGCGGCTCTTGCGCATGTGGGTGATGCTATTCGCAGTACCGTCACTCAGCTCGATGCGGATCGCCACCTGGAACGTGAACTCGCTGAAGCAGCGGCTGCCGCGATTGCTCCCCTGGCTGGACGAGCGGAATCCGGACGTGGTCTGCCTGCAGGAGACGAAGCTCGCCGATGACGCGCTCTTCGATCTGCTCGGGGACGAGCTGGCGGACCGCGACTATGAGGTTGCCGTGCATGGCGAGGCGAGCTGGAACGGCGTCGCGATCTTCTCGCGCGTCGGCCTGGAGGAGGTCGCCCCGGGACTCGCCGACGCGCCCGGCTTTCCGCACCCGGAGGCGCGGGCGCTGTCGGCCACCTGCGGCGGCATCCGCGTGCACTCGGTCTATGTGCCGAACGGGCGCGAGCCGGGCTCGGAGCACTACGAGTACAAGCTCGCCTGGCTGGCGGCGCTGCGCGACGCGGTGGCTGCGGGGCCCGAGGCGACGGTCGTCTGCGGCGACGTCAACATCGCCCCGACCGACGAGGACGTCTTCGACCCGGAGGCCTACGTCGGGCAGACGCACGTGACGGCGCCCGAGCGCGCCGCGCTGGCGGAGCTGCAGGCGCTGGGACTGCGCGATGTCGTCCGCGAGCGCTGGCCTGGCGAGCGGGTCTTCACCTACTGGGACTACCGGGCCGGGATGTTCCACCGGGACCTCGGGATGCGGATCGACCTGATCCTCGCCGGCGCGCCGGTCGCCACTCGGGTTCGCGCGGCGTGGATCGATCGGCAGGCGCGGAAGGGCAAAGGCCCGAGCGATCACGCGCCGGTGATCGTCGACCTCGACGAGGCCCCCGACGGAGACATCGGCCCCGTGGTGCCGCCGCCATCGGCGCCGGTCACGAAGCGGGGCGCGGCCAAGCTGCCGCAGTCGCCTTAGCTCGCGCCGCCTGGCGGACGAGGTGGTCGCGCTCGGCGACGGTCGTGGCGCGGCGGGCGGCCTCGGCGTAGGCCTCCGCGGCGGCGGGGAGGTCGCCGTCCAGCTCGTGCAGGTGACCGCGGACGGCGTGCCAGCGATGGCGCTCGCCGAGCACGTCGCGCAGGCGGTCGCTCTCGCGCAGGCCGGCGCCGCCGCCGTGGACGTGGCCGACCGCGACGGCGCGGCCGAGGACGGCGGCGGGGTCGTCGTGGACCGGGTCGTCGGTGAGCGCGACGAGGTCGTCGTACCAGGAGAGGATCTGCGGCCAGTCGGTCTCCTCGGCGCTCGCCGCGTCGTCGTGCAGGGCGGCGATCGCGGCCTCGAGCTGGTAGCGGCCCGGCGGCCGCGCCTCCGTCTGCAGTGCCAGCGCCGACTGCAGGACGCGCACGCCCTCGGCGATCTCGCGCCTGTCCCACAGGCCGCGCGCCTGCCGGTCGAGTGTGACGAGGCGATCCTTGACGTCGACCCGCGCGGGCAGGCGCGCGTGGTTGAGCAGCATCAGCGCGAGCAGGCCGCGCGCCTCCGGCTCCTCAGTCGCGAGCGTGAGCTGGCGGGCTAGGCGGATCGCCTCGCGGGCCAGGTCGACCCGGCCCGCGTGACCGGTCGTGTAGACGAGGTAGAGCACCCGCAGCACGACGGCGAGGTCGCCGGGCTGGTCCAGCCGGCGCCCCCGCATCGTCCGCTTGGCGCGGCTGATCCGCTGCGCCATCGTCGCCTCCGGGACGTAGAAGGCGTCGGCGATCTCGCGCGTCGTGAGGCCGCCGACCGCGCGCAGCGTCAGCGCCACCTGCGAGGTCGGCGCGAGCGCCGGGTGGCAGCAGCGGAAGAGCAGGAAGAGAGTGTCGTCGCCGACCTCCTCCGACGCGGCCTCCGGCCGCGGCTCAGCCTCAGCCTCCTCTTCGCGGCGGTGACGAGCGACCTCGCTGCGGCGGGCGTCGACCAGTCGCCGGGTCGCCACGGTCGTCAGCCACGCGCGCGGGTCGCGCGGCGGATGCTCGGGCCAGACCCGCAGCGCCTCCAGCAGCGCCTCCTGGAGCGCGTCCTCGGCGGCGTCGAACTGCTCGCCTCGCCGCACCAGCCCCGCGAGCACACGCGGGACGAGGGCGCGCAGCGCGCCCTCGTCCCATGCCGATATCGGCTCGTTGGCCACGACCTGGTCAGTCCTCGGACGACGACTTCCCGGACATGACCTCGCGCACGTCGATCCACTCGTGCAGTGGCCCGCCGCCCGGGCCGGGCTCGGAGGAGATGTACGCCGCGATCTCGATCACGCGCTCGCGCGACTCGACGTCGACCATGTACCAGCCCGCCACGAGGTCGCTGGTCTCGGGTAGCGGGCCGTCGGTGGTGACCGGCGCGGCGTCCGGTCCGCCGTAGCGGACCCAGGTCTGCGCCTGCGTCAGCGCCTGCGAGTCGACGTACTCGCCGTTCTCCTGCAGCAGCTCTCTGACCTGCCGCAGGAAGGCGAAGTGCGACTCCACGTCCTCGGGCGCCCACTGGTCCATCGGCGGGAAGGGGTGGTGCGGCTCAGGGCCGCCGCTGTAGTGCTTGAGGAGCAGATACTTCGGCATGGTGGTCTCCTAGCGTCGGGGCCGCGCCTGTCGCGGCCTTCACTTGGTGAGCGGAGCCGGTCATGGCTTCTCGACATCGAATCTGGAGGTTGCCCTATGTTCGGGCGCCGACCGAAAGTGGAGCTAGGCGGATTCGAACCGCCGACCTCCTGGGTGCGATCCAGGCGCTCTGCCAGCTGAGCTATAGCCCCGAGTGCATGACTGGGAGGATCGTCCCAGGTGCCTCGCAACCGCAAGGATAACCGCATAATCTTTAGGTTCCCCTCCCATGGGAATTCTTGACGAGGCCATCCGGGAGCATCTGGAGCTGAAGCGCCAGCACGGCGCTGACGATTCCGAGATGCAGCAGCTCGAGGACGAGGCGTTCGGGCCACCCGAGCGACCCGGCAGCGAGGCTCCCGACCCGGCAGCCGAGGCGCCGACCCAGTTCATGGAGCAGCCGGAGTTGGCTGACGACGGAGGCCCGGACACCGATGAGGAGAGGGCACCCCGGCGCGAGGCCTCGATCACGGACCTTCAGGAGGGGCCGGAGCAGGCAGTGCCGGCCGAGGAGTCCGAGGAACCCGAAGAGGAGCCCGCTGCCGAGGAGCCCGTTGAGGAGGAGCAGCCGGCGATGGAGCACGAGGTCGTCGCCGACGTTCCGGAGCCGGTCGAGCCCGCCGGTCCTTCGACCGAAGAGCGCCACGCGATCTCCGAACAGCCGACCGAGCTCTACGACGTCGAGGAGGAGCTCGCCGTCTCGGGGCCACCCAATCCCTCTGACGAGGAGCTGATCGAGGAGGAGATCACCGAGCCCAGGCTCGCTCCCTCCGATCCGCTCGCCGGACTGGACGAGGGCGACGTCGAGCCGACCGTCGAGGCAACCGGGTCCGAGGAAGACGAGGACGACGAATTCTGGAATGAGCAGCGGCTCTCCGACGAACTCGATCAGGCGCTCGAGGCTCCACGCGAGCCGGAGCCCGAGGACGAGCCCGAGCCGGCTGCGGATGAGCCCGAGGCCCCCGAGGCCGAGGCTCCCCGCCGCGACGAGGACGTGCTCGAGGAGACGCCTGACTTCCTCGAGGAGACCCCCGAGGACGACCAGCTCTGGTTCGAGCAGAAACCGCCGAAGGACTTCGACTTCGACGATTAGTCATTACAGCTTTTCGGTAGGTTCCTCGGATTGCTGCTGACGCCATAGAAGCGAGCGGACTGTGCAAGTCCTACAAGGATGTACGGGCTCTCGACGGGGTCGACCTGTGCGCGCCGACTGGGACGATCCTCGCGCTGCTGGGCCCAAACGGGGCCGGCAAGACGACCGCTGTCCGTATCCTCACCACCCTGCTGAAGCCTGACGCGGGAAGCGCCCGCGTCGCCGGCCTCGACGTGGTGAAGGAGGCCGCCGAGCTGCGCAGCCGCATCGGCCTGGCCGGCCAGTACGCCGCTGTCGACGAAACCCTGAGCGGCGCCGAGAACCTGGAGATGGTCGGCCGCCTCTACCACCTGCCCAAGGGCGAGCCGCAGCGCCGTGCCGCCGAGCTGCTGGAGCGCTTCGACCTCAGCGAGGCCGCCGACCGCCTTGTCCGCACCTACTCGGGCGGCATGCGCCGTCGCCTCGACCTGGCCGCGGCACTCGTCGCCAAACCCCCCGTGCTCTTCCTCGACGAGCCGACCACCGGCCTCGATCCCCGCAGCCGCATCGGCCTCTGGGAGACGATCGAGGCACGTGTCGCGCAAGGCACCACGGTGCTGCTCACCACCCAGTACCTCGACGAGGCTGACCGCCTCGCCGACCGGATCGCGGTGATCGACCGCGGCCGCGTGATCGCCGAGGGCAGCTCGGACGAGCTCAAGGACCAGGTCGGGGGAGAGCGCCTCGACGTCATGCTGGACGGGGAATCCGACGTCGAGGTCGCGATCGGCGCGCTCGAGTCGATCGCCGCCGAGCGCCCCGCGATCTCCAACGGTGCCCTGCGCGTGCCTCTCCGCCAGCGCCAGGGCGCGATCGCCGAGGCGGTGCGGAGGCTCGACGAGGCCGGGGTCGGGATCGACGACGTGGCTCTGCACCGGCCCACCCTCGACGACGTCTTCCTCACCCTCACCGGGCGGGCGGCGGAGCAGGCCGAGAACGGCGACGGGGAAGAGGAGGCCCGGTGAGCGGCCTGCGCAACAGCGCCTCGGACATCCTCGTGCTGGCCAGGCGCAGCCTCCTGCGCATCGTCCGCGCTCCCGACCTGCTGCTCTCCTTCACCGTGCAGCCGATCATGTTCGTGCTGCTCTTCGTCTACGTCTTCGGTGGCGCGATCAGCACGCCCGGCTACAGCTACGTCGACTTCTTGATCCCGGGGATCATCATCCAGACGATGTCCTTCGGCGGCTTTGTCACTGCGCTTGGGCTCTCGGAGGACCTGAAAAAGGGCCTGATCGACCGCTTCCGCTCGCTGCCGATGTCGCGCTCCGCCGTGCTTGCGGGCCGCACCCTGGCTGACATCGGCACCAACACGATCTCGCTGGTGATGATGATCGTCGTCGGCTTCATCGCCGGCTTCTCCTTCGATGCCCCGATTACCCACATAGTTGCCGGCATCGTCCTGGCCCTGCTCTTCGGCTACGCCTTCTCCTGGGTCTTCGCCTTCGTCGGCCTCTCCGCCTCCTCCCCCGAGGCGTCGCAGTCGTTCGGCTTCATCCTGATCTTCCCGCTCACCTTCATCTCCTCGGCCTTCGTCCCGGTCGATTCGATGCCGAGCGCCCTGCAGACCTTTGCCGAAGTCAACCCCTTCACGGTCACGGTCGACGCGATGCGGGCGCTCTTCCTCGGTGCCCCCGCGGGCAACTCGATCTGGGGCGCGGTCGCCTGGTCGATCGGCATCGCATCCCTCTTCGCCTTCCTCTCCGTCGCCCGCTACAAGCGCGCCGTCTCCAACTAGGGCCGGCTCCGCCTAAACTTTCAAGAGAGGGGCCATAGCTCAGCTGGCAGAGCGCGGCGTTTGCAACGCCGAGGTCGCCGGTTCGATCCCGGCTGGCTCCATCGATCGGGTCTCTCGCAGAGCCGTTCGTGTGGCGACACGTCCGAGAGCGGTGCTTAGCTGCAACATATTTTGCGAGTGATTGCTTTATCACGATTTATGATTCATGATGCCTGTCAGTGGAGGCGTTCAAGCCATGTTTCGTGGCATCCAGATTGCTCAACCCTGGGCAACGTCGTGGCGCACGGCCCGCAAGGATGGGAATGCCGGTCGGCGACCATTACACCCCGACGGCTGTCAGGGTGCAGATCTCTTCCGAGTCCGCGGACGCAGAGGAGCTCGACAGGGCGACAGCCCAGGCTCTCGCGCAGGAGCAAGCGCTTTTCGATCGAAATATGAAGCAGGGCGATGCGCTATTCAAACTCGAGCTGGCAATGGGCTGGACGACCTTCCTCATGGTCCCGGCGACGTTGATAGCGGTCATCATTTATCCGCTGGCGGCGGCGGCCACGGTGCCGTTGGCCGGGCTGGCCGCATGGAACTGGCGCCGCATGCTCAGGCGCGGCAGCGGCGAAACCGAAGTGATGACGAAACCTTCCGCTAAGCGCAAATGACCACACCTTCGGTGCGTGATCTCGAGGCGCAGTTTCTGCCGCCTCGCCCCAACGAGCTGCCACACGATGCGCTGGCGGCGGTTCGAGAGCACTCGAAGCGCATGTTCGGCAACCAGGATCGGCTCGAGGTGGCGGTGGCTATCGCGCGGGTGGAGCTTGGCAAAGTCAACGCGACGGACCTCCATCGCGACATCGACGTTGCGGTGAACCGGATCCGTGCGCAGTTGCTTGCGCTGGAAGCCATGGGTCTGCTGGCCAAGACTGGGAACGAAGACAACAAGCGGATGTTCAAATTGCTCGACCCCGATGACCGCTTCTGGACGTTTGCCGTCGCCGAGTACCAGATGGTGGTCGGCGAAGACCATGGACCGCCCTCCCCGGGTGATTTCGCCGCAGCGCCTCCCGCGCCGCAGCATCCGCCCAATCCGGTTGCGCCCAGACGCAGCCACTCGCAGCCGCGATCGTCTAGGTAGTTCGGCGCGCCCTCGCGTTACGCAGCGGCGGGCTCGTAGACGAAGATCCCGACGCCGTCGCCGACGACTTGCGAGTCCTTCAGCCGCAGAGACTTCTTGTTGCTGGTCTTGTCGAAGATGCGCTTGCCCTCGCCGAGCACGACTGGGAAGACCATCAGCCGCAGCTCGTCGACGAGATCGTTCTCGAGCAGCGCCTGGACCAGCTGGGCGCTGCCGTGGACGACGATGTCGCCGTCGTGCTCCTGCTTCAGCTTCGTGACCGCCTCGGCCAGCTCTCCCTCGAGCACGGTCGAGTTGGTCCATTCCGGCTCTGTGAGGGTGGTGGAGACGACGTACTTGGGCATGCCGTTGAACTTGTCGGCGAACTCGCCTTCGCGCTCTGGCCAGGCGGCGGCGAAGCCTTCGTAGGTCACCCGCCCTAGGAGCAGCGCCTCGGCCTCATTTGTCTCATCGAGCTTGAACTGGTCGCCCTCCTCGCCGCGGGAGATCTCGAAGCTCCACCCCCCGTGCTTGAAGTCCTCGCTTCCCCCCGGGTCCTCCATGACCCCGTCGAGCGAGACGAACTCGGTGACGACGATCCTTCCCATCGTGCCCTCCTTCGGTTTGCAGGCCTAGCCTGCGAGTACCCGCTCGGGCAGGTTCTGATCGGCGTGGTAGCTGCTGCGGACCAGCGGCCCGGAGGCGACCGACTCGAAGCCGAGCTCGTAGGCGGCGCGCTCCAGCGCCTCGAACTCCTCCGGGTGCCAGTAGCGGACGACCGGCAGGTGGTTCTCGGTCGGGCGCAGGTACTGGCCCACGGTCAGCACCTGGACGCGGTGCTCGCGCAGGATCCCGAACGCCTCGACCATCTCCTCGAAGGACTCGCCGAGGCCGACCATCAGGCCGGACTTGGTGACGACGTCGGCGCCGCCCATCTCCTTCGCCATCCGCAGCACCCGTGCCGAGCGCAGGAACTTGGAGCCTCGCCGCGCCTTCGGGTAGAGGCGGGGGACGGTCTCGACGTTGTGGTTGAAGACGTCGGGCCGCTCGTGGATCACCTTCGCGAGTGGCATCTCCTGGCCGCGGAAGTCTGGGGTGAGGATCTCGATCTTGCAGCCGGGCGCCTGCATCCGGATCGAGCGGATCACGCCGACGAAGGCGCTCGCCCCGTAGTCGGGCAGGTCGTCGCGGTCGACCGAGGTGACGACAGCGTGGCGCAGTCCCATCTTCTTCACCTGGTTGGCGACGCGCAGCGGCTCCAGCGGGTCGTTCCAGGTCGGCACGCCAGTCTTCACGTTGCAGAAGCCGCAGCGCCGGGTGCAGACGTCGCCGAGGATCATGAAGGTCGCGGTGCCGCGCTCCCAGCACTCGCCGACGTTGGGGCAGTTCGCCTCCTCGCAGACCGTGTGCAGGTTGTCGCTGCCGATCATCGACTTGAGGCGGCGGTAGGTGGGCCCGCCCGGCGCCGGCACCTTCAGCCAGGGCGGCTTGCGGGCGCGACGGAAAGGGACGGTGTCGGCACTTTCGGCTGCGGTGCCGCCCGGCTTGGCGCGCGAGCGGGTGACGTGGACGCGCTCGGCTGCCTCTGTGGCGGGGTCGCTCATGCGACGCCGAGCCTAGCGGGGTCGAGCCCCAGCGCCTCGGGCTCGGCAGCTGAAGGGACGCGATCGTAGATCTCGGCGTAGCGCTGGGCGACGGTGTCGGCAAAGGCACTCAAGTTCTGCTCGCCCCCCAGCTCATGACTGAGCGAGGTCACGGCGCAGCCGTCGATGCCGCACGGCACGACCCACTCGAAGGGCTGCAGGTCGTTGTTGACGTTGATCGCGAGCCCGTGGGTGGTGACGCCGCGGCTGACGTGGAGGCCGATCGAGGCGATCTTCCGCGCCTCCGACGCCCCGGCCGCCGAGCCCGGCGGCTCGCCCTCGGTCCAGACGCCGGTCAGGCCCTCGATCGTCCCCACCTTCACCCCGTGCTCGGCGAGGGAGGAGATCGCCACCTGCTCCAGCCGTCGCACGTACTCGTGGACGTCGTCGCCGTAGGGCTTAAGCGAGACGATCGGGTAGGCGACCAGCTGCCCCGGCCCGTGATAGGTGACCCGGCCACCCCGGTCGGTATCGCGAACTTCGATCCCCTGCATCTCGTACCACTCGACCCCCATCGGCAGCTCCTCGGCAGTGGAGCGGCGCCCGCGCGTGTAGACGGGCGGGTGCTCGAGCAGCAGCAGCACGTCGGGGATCGACTCCTCCTGCCGCGCCGCCTCGAGCCGGCGCTGGGCGGCGCGCGCCTCCTCGTAGGGGACCAAGCCGCAGCGGACAACCAGGATTTCGTCGCTCACCATTGAAATCGTTGCACGGCGCCTCTCTATCCTTGGCGCCGTCCCCATGGTCCAGTCGAAGGCACTAAGACCTGACTGGCTTCCGGCCGTTGCGCTCAGCTCTGCGCTTGCCGCCGCGATGCTGGCCTGGAACCCGCAGGTCGGCGACCTCGCCGCGCAGGTCTTCCGCACCGAGCTCTTCCAGCGCGGCGGCCTCTCGATCTGGAACGGCAGCTGGTACGGCGGCCACTACACGCTCACCTACAGCGTCCTCTTCCCGCCGCTTGCCTCGCTGTTGGGGCCACAGCTGGTCGGGATGGTCTCGGTGGTCTCCTCCTCTTACTTCTTCGACCGGCTGGTCCGCGACCGCTGGGGCGAGCAGGCGCGCTGGGCGACGCTCTGGTTCGCCGCAGGCGTGGTGACGCTGCTCGCCGATGGGCAGCTGACCTTCGCTCTCGGAGTCGCCTTCGGGCTCGCCTCGCTGCGCTTCCTCCAGATCGGCCGCTCGAAAACGACCCTCGTAGCCGCGGCCGCCTGCGCTCTCTCCAGCCCTGTCGCCGCCGTCTTTCTGGCCGGCGTAGTTGGCATCGGCGCCCTCGAGCGAGGCCGCCCGCTCAACCGGATCGCGATCTGGGTCGCCGCGATCTCGCTCGGCCTGATCCTCGTCCCCAACCTCGCCTTCCCCGAACCCGGCCAGTTCCCCTTCGCCTTCTCCTCCTTCGTCGCGATCCCACTCTGGTGCGGCTCGGCCCTCTACGTGACGCGGGGACTGCGGGAGGAGGAGCGGCAACTGCGCTGGGCGATCGCCGGCTACCTGCTGGTCTCGATCGCGATCTGGCTCGTGCCCAATCCGATGGGGGGCAACGCGGTCCGGCTAGGTGCCCTCTTCGGCGGCCCGGTCCTGGCCGCTGTTGTACTGGCCCGGCGGCCGCGGGTCTCTCCCTGGTTCCTCGCCCTGTTCCTGGTCGGCGGCCTCTACTGGCAGGTGACGGCGAGCGTCAGCCAGATCGCCCGCACCGTTGGCGACCCCTCCACCTCTCGCGCCTACTTCCAGCCCGCCGCGGAGTGGCTGCGCGAGCACGATGGCGCCAGCGTCCGGGTCGAGGTCCCACCGACCGCCAACCACTGGGAGTCGGCCTACCTGGCCTCGCATTTCGAGCTGGCCCGCGGCTGGTTGCGTCAGCTCGACACCACCCGAGACGACATCTTCTATGACGAGAGTCGGCTGACCAACGCCACCTACAGCAACTGGCTGCGCCAGAACGCGATCTCCTATGTTGCACTGCCCGACGCGGAGCTCGACTACTCATCGGTCGCCGAGCGGCGGCTGATCCTGCGCGACCCGCCCTACCTCGACCTGCGCTGGAGCTCCGCCCACTGGCGGATCTATTCGGTTCGTGATGCCGAGCCGCTGGTCGAGCCGATCGGCGGCTCGGCAGCGCAGACGCTGTGGATCGGCCGCCAGGGCTTCGGCCTCGACGTCGACCGGTCAGGGGACTTTCTCGTCCGCGTCAATTTCACCCCCTACTGGTCGATCGCCCGTGGCGAGGGATGTCTCCTGCGCCGTGGGAACTGGACCGTGGCCCGCGCCTCTCGGCCCGGCGTATTGCGGGTCGCCGCCGACTTCTCGCTGGGTCGCGCTTGGAATGCCATGACCGGCGCCCGCAAGACCTGCTGAGAGGGCGCGCGGTCGGCGCATATCCGCGTCCTCGGTCGCTCGCGTGCGGAGCACGCCACGGCTCCCTGCGTCCTTGATCTGCTTGACCGCACGCCCTCTCCTAGAGAGCGAGAGAGAGGGGCTCCTCGAGCAGGGTGCGGATGCGGGCCAGGAACTCGGCTGCCGGGGCGCCGTAGAGGATGCGGTGATCGCAAGCGAGGTTGACCCACATCAGGTGAGCAGTCGTCAGCTCGCCATCGCGGACCGCCGGCTGCTTCTTGATCGCGCCGACGGCGAGGATCGCCGCCTGTGGCGGATTGATCACAGCGGAGAAGACGTCGACCCCGAACATCCCCAGGTTGGAGACGGTGAAAGTGGCACCGGAGAGCTCCGGCGGCGTGACCTGCCCGTCGCGCACTTTCTGCGCCAGCTGCCGCGACTCGGTGGCGATCTGCCTCAGTCCCTTCTTGTCGGCATCGAAGACCGTAGGCACGACCAGCCCGTCCTCGGAGGAAACTGCGATCCCCACGTTGACCCGCGAGTAGAGCTCGAACCTGCCGTCTCGGTAGGCCCCGTTTGCCCGCGGGTGCTCCCGCAACGCCAGCGCACAGGCCTTGACCACCATGTCGTTGAAGGAAGGCACTACCTCGCCCTCGCTGGCAGCAGCCTTGATCTGCGCCCGCGCCTCGACCATCCGGCTCACATCGATCGCCACCTCCAGATAGAAGTGCGGCGCCGTAGCCTTCGACTCGGCCATCCGCCGGGCAATCGTGGCCTGGAGCTTCGACAGGTCCTCGTAAGACGTAGTGCCCTTGGCCGTTTCGGCCGCGGGTCCTGTCCCGGGTGATGGGGGGGCGCTGCGGGCGGGGGCGTCCTCGACCCCCCCATCACCCGCGCCACCCGCGGAAGAAACGGCCTGCTCCACATCTGCCTTGACGATCCGTCCTCCAGGCCCCGACCCGCGAAGCTTGCTCAGGTCGATGCCGCTCTCCTTCGCCAGGCGTCTGGCTATCGGCGAGGCCTTCGGACGGCCGTTCCCGTCTGGGCTGCCGTCGTGCTGCTCGACGGCCTCTTCCGCGGGTGGCGTCGTAGGGGGACCCGCCCCCGAGGAAGCTTCAGCTACCGGAGGGGGTGGGGGGTCCCCTGCGGCGACAGGACCCGCGGACTGAGCGCTCCGTCCCTCATCCCGATCTCCGCCATCCGAATCCCCGACCTTCGCAATCGGAGTCCCAATAGCCACCGTCTCACCCTCCTGCACCAAGATCTCACTCAGCGTCCCAGCAACGTCGGACTCATAGGCCATGTTCGCCTTGTCGGTCTCGATCTCCACGATCTCATCGCCCACGGCAACATCGTCCCCCACCTTCTTCAGCCACTGCAGGATCGTCCCCTCCTCCATCGAGTCCGAGAGCCGCGGCATCACCACGTCGGCCATCAGATCGATCCCTCCAGGGTCGCCAGCGCCGCCTTCACCACGTGCTCTTCGTGGGGAATGGCCGCCTGCTCGAGCCGCTTCGAGTAGGGCATGTGCACGTCGGCGCCGGTCACTCGTTGCACCGGCGCGTCGAGGTGGTCGAAGGCCTGCTCGGTGATCAGCGCTGCCAGGTTGGCGCCGACGCCTCCGTGCGGCCAGCCTTCCTCGACGATCACGGCCCGGTTCGTCTTGCGCACCGAATCGAGGATCGTGTCGAGGTCGAGCGGGCGCAGGGTGCGGGGGTCGATCACCTCGGCCTCGACCCCGTGCTCGTGGGAGAGAACCCGCGCTGCGTCTTCGGCGACGTAGGCCATCTTGAGGATGCCGACGATAGTCACGTCGCCGCCCTCGCGCCGAATCGCCGCTTCGCCGAAGCGCAGAATCTCGTCGCCATCGTCGGCGACCTCGCCACGGCGTCCGTAGAGGCTCTCGTGCTCGATGAAGACGACCGGGTTGTCGTCGCGGATCGCCGCCTTCAGCAGCGCCTTGCCGTCGGCCGCGGTGGAGGGGCATGCGACCAGCAGGCCCGGGACCTGGAGGAAGAGCGCCTCGAAGCTGTGCGAGTGGGTCGGGCCGAGCTGGTGCCCCCCGCCGCCCGGCATCCGGATCACCATCGGCACCTGCGCCTGGCCGTTGAACATGTAGGGGATCGCGGCGGCGTGGTTGACGATCTGGTCCAGCGCCAGCAGCGAGAAGTTGACCGTCATCAGCTCGACTATCGGCCGCAGCCCCGCCATCGCCGCACCGACCCCAGCGCCGACGATCGTGTTCTCGGAGATCGGCGTATCGCGCACCCGCCGCTCGCCGAACTCCTCGAGCAGCCCTTCGGTCACCTTGAAGGCTCCCTGGAAGACGCCGACGTCCTCGCCCATCACGAAGACCGCCTCGTCGCGGCGCATCTCCTCCGCCATCGCGTCGCGCAGCGCCTCTCGCATCCGCAGCGTCGCCATCAGTCTTCGACCTCCTCGACTACGGGCGAGTCCCCGCCCTCCTCGGCGACCTCGGGCTCGACGCCCTCCTGGGCGTCGCCGTGCTCGGCCGGGTTGGGACGCGGCCCGTCCGGCTGCCCGGCGTAGGCGGCTCCGGCCTCGGCCAGCTCGCGAGCCGCCGCCGGCATGCGGTCCTCGCGCTCGCCGCGGTGCGGCTCGGGGCTGCGCTCGTCGACCGCGTACCAGCCCTCACTGTCGGTGACCGCGTAGAGGCTCTCGTAGAGGGTGTCGAGCGCCGGCTCGGGCGAGGCATCGGCGAACTCGACCGCCTCCAGCACCGTCTGCTCGGCCTTCTCACGTACCTCCTGCACCTCGCGCTCACCCAGCACACCCGCCTCGATGCAGCGCTCGGCGAAGCTCTCGATCGGGTCCTTCTCTTGCCACTCCTCGACCTCCTCGCGCTCCCGGTAGACCTCCGGGTCGGCGGCAGAATGACCGCGGTAGCGGTAGGTGAAGGCCTCGAGCATCGTCGGCCGCCGCTTCTCGCGGGCGAGCCGGATGCCCTCGGCGACGCTCTCGCGCACCGCCAGCACGTCCATCCCGTCGATCCGCTCGCCAGGGATGCCGTAGCCCTCTGCCTTCTTCGAGAGGTCGGTCTGGGCCGAGTGGCGCTCGACTGAGGTGCCCATCCCGTAGTGGTTGTTCTCGACCAGGAAGAAGACGGGCAGCTTCCAGAGCGCGGCGAGGTTCATCGTCTCGCCGAAGTTGCCGGCGTTGGAGGCGCCGTCGCCGAACATGCAGACGGTGACCGCGTCCTCGCCCTTGTACTCGGAGGCAAGGGCCAGCCCGGCTGCGATCGGCAGGTTGCCGCCGACGATTCCGTAGCCGCCCATGAAGCGGTGCTCGCGGTCGAAGATGTGCATCGAGCCGCCGCGCCCGCCGCTGGTCCCGTCGACGCGGCCGAAGAGCTCCGCCATCACGTGCTTGGGCTCTGTGCCGCGGGCGATCGCGTGGCCGTGGGTGCGGTAGGTGCCGATCAGGTAGTCCTCCTCGCGCATCACCGAGGCGGTGCCGACGATCGTCGCCTCCTCGCCGATCGCGAGGTGGAGGAAGCCCCCCGCCTTGGCCCGCTGGTACTGCCGCCCCGCCTCCTCCTCGAAGCGGCGGATCAGCGCCATCTTCGCGAGCAGCTCGTAACAGGTGGAGGCGTCAGGGAGTTTGGGCACGCCCTGACCTTAGCTCGCGGCTGAGACCGCCTCTTCCAGTTTGTCGTCGCCCCAGAAGACCTCGCCGTCGACGACGAGCGAGGGGACCCCGAACACCCCCAGCTCCGCTGCGCGGTCGGTCGCCTCGCGCAGCGCTCCCTTGACCGCTTCGGTCTCGGTCGCCTTCAGCAGCGCCCGCGGATGCAGCTCGCAGGCAGCGGCGGCAATCAGCACGTTGTCGGGGTCGGAGAGGTCGCGGCCGGCGGCGAAGGCCTGGCGGAAGCCGGCGAGGGCGAAGGAGACGGTGCGGCCGGTCTGCTTGGCGAAGGTCGCGGCCCGCATCGCGAAGAGCGTGTTGCCGGGCCAGGGCTCGGGCCAGGCGAGGGGCGGCAGCCCCTGGGCCGCGGCGCGGCGCTCGACCTCGGCTATTCCCTCGTCCCGTCCAGGCCCGTTCGCCCACGAGTCGCGGTCGAAGGTCCTGAACAGGCCGCCAAGCAGGATCGGTTGCCACTCCGGTTGCTCCAACCCCGCCTCCGTGAACAGGCCGCTGATCCGCTCCGCGGTCAGGTACGCGTAAGGCGAGCCGAGATCGAAGTAGAAGACGGGGGGGCGAGTCTCGGTCATGTCCCGACTTTATGGGGCCATGTACTCCCGGCTGGGGTGAGGTATCTCATGGTAATTTCCATGTTCATGAAGAAACGCATGAAAATCAGCAAAGGCGGCCAGGTCTCGATCCCGGCGCCAATCCGCAAGCGATGGGGAACGGGCACGATCACGCTCGAGGACCAAGGCGGCCAGATCGTCATCAGGCCCGCTCCAGACGACCCGATCGCCGCCGCGGCAGGGGCGTTCGCGGGAGAAGGCCGGGGTTTGGGCCTGGAGACGATCCGCCGGGAAGAGCGCGAAGCCGAACAGGAAATCGAAGAGCGCAAGTTTGGCCTGTGAGGACGCTGCTGGACGCCAACGCGCTTGTGGCGGTCATTCTCGGAGAGCCCGCAATGGACCCGGTGCTGGGTCTTCTCCGTGAGGGCAACACCGCGATGACCACAGCGAACCTCGTTGAGGTATATGACATCTCGACCAGGCGCGAAGGGCTTTCCGCCGGCCACGTCGCCGAAGTGGTGGAACCGCTCTTCGAGGGTGCTATCGAGCCCATCGACGTCGACACCAGCCTCGCTCGTCGAGCCGCCGAAATCCGCCTTGAGCACTATCACCGTGCCACCCGGGCGCTCTCGCTTGCCGACGTAATCCTCTTGGCTGCCGCTGGATCTGGAGACAGGGTCGCCAGCTCAGATACCGACGTCCTAGCCGTCGCTGCTGATCTTGACGTCGAGACGATCGAACTGCCGCCGAGCCACTGAACAGCCGCTGCTCAAGCGTGGATTGCCCAGCCGTCGACGGCGCGGGCGGCGTCGAGGATCGCCTCGGAGATCGTCGGGTGGGGGTGGACGATCTGGGCCAGCTCCTGGTAGCCGCCCTCGAGGGCCATCGTCGCGACCAGCTCGGCGATCATGTCGCAGGCCCGGTTGCCGACGATGTGGGCGCCGAGGATCTCGCCGTATTTGGAATCGACGACCAGCTTGACGATGCCGTCGCGGTCGTCGTAGACAGTCGCTCCGCCGACTCCGCCCAGCTTCATCTTGCCGACCTTGATCTCGAGCCCCGCCTCCTTGGCGGCAGCCTCGGTGAGGCCGATGCTGGCCACCTGCGGGTGGCAGAAGGTCGCGCCGGCGACGAGGTTCTGGTCGACCGGGTGGGTCTTCTCGCCCGCCGCGTGCTCGACCGCGACCACGCCCTCCTCGGAGGCCTTGTGCGCGAGCGCCTTGGCGTTGACCAGGTCGCCGATCGCGTAGACCTTCGGGTTCGAGGTGCGCTGGTACTCGTCGACCTTGATCTTGCCGTTCTCCTCCAGCTCGACCCCCGCCTCGGAGAGTCCCAGCCCCTCGACGTCGGCGGAGCGGCCGCCGGCGATGCAGAGGTAGTCGACCTCGGCCGAGTTGTCCCCGTAGGTGAACTTGACCGACTTCTCGCCGGCCTCGACGTTCTCGACCGGCGACCCGGTGGAGACCGTGATGTTCTGCTTCTTGAAGGCGCGCTCGACCACGCGGACAACGTCCTTGTCCTCGGCCGGGAGGATCTGGTCGAGCATCTCGATCAGGAGCACCTCGGTGCCGAAGCGTCCGTAGGCGGAGGCGATCTCGCAGCCGGAGGCACCGGCACCGACCACCGCGATCTTCTTCGGTTGCGCGGGCAGAGACCATGCGCCCCAGGTGTCGACGACGCGGCCGCCGAACTCGACTCCGGGGATCGGCAGCGCCGCTGAGCCAGTGGCCAGGACCACGGTTGCGGCCTCGTAAACCTCGTCGCCGACCTTGACGTTGCCATCGGCGGTGAGCGATCCCTCGCCCTCAATCAGCTTGACCTTGTTCTTGTCCCAGAGCATTTTCACCCCGCCGGAGAGCGACTCCGAGACCGCGGCGCGGCGCTCTCCCAGCGCCTCCCAATCGATCGAGACGTCCTTGGCGACGACGCCCAGCTCGGCGCTGTCGCGGGCCTGCTCGTAGATCTCGGCGGTCCGCAGCACGGTCTTGGCCGGGATGCAGGCGTAGTTGAGGCAGCGCCCGCCCGGCTTGTCGCGCTCGACCACCGCGGTTTTCTTGCCCAGCTGGGCGGCGCGGATCGCGGCGACGTAGCCGCCGGGCCCCCCGCCAATGACGATCACGTCATACGAATCAGCCACGAGCTGAGCCTATAGAACCGGGATCGCCGTTCGCTAATCGGGGCGGCTGGGCATCTGGATCCGGGCCATCGCCTTGACCATGAAGAAGAAGAAGGCGCCGGAGACCGCGAGCAGGGCCAGTGTGACTGCGATTTCAGCCACTGTCGCCGCCTGCACGGCGAGGCCGTAGACGGCGCTGAAGATGAGGAAGACGAGGATCAGCTGGAAGCCGAGGACCGCCCAATAGCGCGCCCGCCACATGCCCCAGGCCATGATCCCCATCAGCAGCGCTGGCGCCAGGACTTGGGCGAGTTTCGGTTTCTCGCCGTCAACCTCGGTGCCGATCAGGTAGCCGACGATGATCGAGATCGCGATCAAGGCCGAGATCGCGGCGCCGATCGTCACCACGAGTGGCCGCTCTCCCGGCTCCAGCGGCTCCAGCGCTTCGCGTGCTTCCTGGTTGCGTTCCTCGGCTCGGGCGTAGCCCTGCTCCATCCGCTCGCGCGGGCCGGAGGAGGCCCCTCGCTGCTTGCGCTTGCGCGGGTTGGAGCTCATTCATCCACCGGGAGCCACGTCGCCGATCTCGGCGAAGGCGGCACGTAGCCGTTCCGCAATCGCAGCGGGGTTCTCGGCGTCGCGGATCGCCCGAACGACGCAGAGGCGCCTTGCGCCGGCGGCAACCACGTCCGCCGCGTTTGACGGGTCGATGCCTCCGATCGCAAAGAACGGATGGGTGGCGCTGGCGGCAGCGTGCGAGATCAGCTCGAGGCCGACCGCGGGGCGTCCCTCCTTCGTCGGCGTCTCCCAGATCGGACCGACGCTGATGTAGTCCACCGGCTCGTCGGCCGCGGCGGCGATCTGCTGCTCGGAGTGGGTAGAGAGGCCGATGATCGCGTCGACGCCGAGGGCCTCGCGCGCCTCGTTCGCCGCGGTGTCTTCCTGCCCGACGTGGACCCCGTCGGCGTCGCAGGCCCGGGCCAGGTCGGGATCGTCGTTGACGATGAAGAGGGCGCTGTAGGTGTCGCAGAGGCGACGGAAGGTGAGCGCCGCAAGCTCGATCTCGCGGCGCGGCAGCGACTTCTCCCGCAGCTGCACGATGTCGGCGCCGCCGTTCAGCGCCGCCCGCAGCAATGGCTCGGGGTCCTCGCCGTTCGGCTGCGCGTCGCAGACGAAGTAGAGCCGTGCCGTGCGCAGCCGCTCGCGGCGCAGCGGGCCTTTGGCATCGGGGAGGGCGAGGCTCACTCCCGGATTATCGCTTGAAGGCTGCGTGGGAGGGGTAGCATCGGTGATGTACGGGAGCCCGATGGGCTGAGAGGGTGGCAACGAGGCCACCGACCGTCTGGACCTGATCCGGGTAATGCCGGCGGAGGCAAAGTTGACCGAGAGACGTGGTTATGACGCGATAGTCGTAGGGGCCGGGGCTATTGGCCTCTGTTGTGCCTGGCGCGCGGCGCGGCGCGGCGCTCGCGTCGTCGTCGTAGACCGTGCCCGCCCGCCCGCCGGCGCGACCCGCGTCGCCGCCGGAATGCTGGCCCCGATCGGCGAGCTTGCCTTCGGCGAGCCGGACCTGCTGCGGATGACCCTTGACGCTGCCGAGATGTACCCCGCCTTTATCGCCGAGTTGGAGGCCGCAAGCGGCATCGCCACCGGCTACGTCCAGCGGGGCGCCCTGCACATCGCGCTCGACCGCGACGAGGCGGCTGAGCTGCGCCGCGTCCACGACCTGCAGCGGTCGCTTGGCCTCGGCGCCGAGTGGTTGCCGCCGCGCCGCTGCCGCGAGCTGGAGCCCGGTCTCACGCCATCCTTCAATGGTGGCGTTCACGCACCGGAAGAGGCCGCGGTCGATCCTCACCAGCTGACCGAGGCGCTATTGGCGGCTCTCGCCGCCGAGGGCGTCGAGGTCAGGACCGGGGCCGAGGTCGCCGCGGCGCTGTTCGAGGGAGAGCGGATCGTGGGGGTGCGGACCGACGGCGGCGAGGCGCTGCAGGCGAAGGCGGTGGTCGTCGCCACCGGCGCTTGGTCGGGCGAGGCGCCCTGGCTGCCGGCTCCGGCCCGTCCGCCGGTGCGGCCGGTCAAGGGCCAGATCCTCGAGTTGCGCTCCCCTGACGGCAGCGCCCCCTGTGAGCGGATCGTCGCCTCCGAGCGCGTCTATCTGGTGCCGCGCCCGGGAGGCCGGCTGATCGCCGGGGCGACGACGGAGGAGCGCGGCTTCGACTCAGCCGTCACCGCGGGCGGAGTCCACGAGCTGCTGCGCGAGGCCTATCGCCTGCTGCCCGACGTCGCCGAGATGGAGCTGGTCGAGGCAATGGCGGGTCTGCGACCGGGCACTCCGGACAACCTTCCCCTGGTCGGCCCGAGCGCCGTCGACGGCCTGATCCTCGCCAGTGGCCACTACCGCAACGGCATCCTGCTCGCGCCGCTGACCGGTGACGCCATCGCAGAGCTGCTGGACGGCGGCGAGCTACTTGAGGCAGCCGACGCGGCGAACCCGCAGCGGTTTGGCGCCGGCGCCGAGGTGGTGGGATGAGGATCGAGCTCAACGGGCGCTCCCATGAGCTACCCGACTCCTCGACCCTGGCCGATGCGGTGAAGACGTCCGGTGTAGACGGGGAGGCACGGGGGGTCGCGGTCGCTCTCGACGGTGAGGTCGTGCCGCGGGGGGACTGGCCGGCGACCCCGCTCGCCGAGGGCCACAAGGTCGAGGTGCTCGCCGCGATCCAGGGCGGTGCCGAGACCTGGGACCTGGGCGGTCGTCCGTGGAGCTCCCGCCTGATCGCTGGCACCGGCGGCTTCCGTTCGCTCGAGCAGATGGAGAGTGCCCTCGTCGCCTCAGGGGCCGAGATCGTCACCGTGGCACTGCGCCGGATCGACCCTGACGCGAAGGGGTCGGTGCTCGACGTGCTCGACCGCCTCGGTCTCGTCGCGCTCCCCAATACCGCCGGTTGCTACACGGCACGCGACGCCGTCCGCACTGCTCGGCTCGCCCGCGAGGCCTTCGAGACCGACTGGATCAAGCTCGAGGTGATCGGCGACGACCGCACCCTCTTCCCCGACGCGGTCGAGCTGCTCGACGCGGCCGAGACCTTGGTCGGCGAAGGCTTCACCGTCCTCCCCTACACCAACGACGACCCGATCCTCGCCCGCCGCCTCGAGGAGGCGGGCTGCGCAGCGGTGATGCCACTCGGCTCGCCGATCGGCTCCGGAGCCGGGATCCGCAACCCCTACAACGTCGCGATCATCGCCGAGCGGGCCAGCGTCCCCGTGATCCTCGACGCCGGCATTGGCACCGCGTCCGATGCGGCCCTGGCGATGGAGCTGGGCTGCGAAGCGGTGATGGTCGCCAGCTCGATCTTCGGCGCCGAGGACCCGGCCGCGATGGCGACCGCGATTCGCCGCGGCGTCGAAGCGGGCCACGCCGCCCGCCGCGCCGGCCGCATCCCCCGCCGCACCCACGCCGAGGCATCGACCCCGGAGCAGGGTCTCCCCGAACTCTCCTGACGCTTCCCGCCCGACCGCAGATTGCTAAGCGCCCGTTTACCATGGAGCGCCTCGCCCCTGTAGCTCAGTTGGTTAGAGCGGCGGCCTTTTAAGCCGCGCGGCGCCGGTTCGAATCCGGTCGGGGGCATTCGTGAGGATGGGGTCCGGATCTGGCGCGATAGCCGGATCAAACGCAAGCGGCCCGCCGAGGCGGGCCGCTTGTGAACGAGGTTGCCGCCGAACTAAGGAGCGACCCTGTCTTCACGTGTTTTCATCGTAGCGCCCCGAGCGGGAGTCGAACCCGCCAACCCCGTTTCGTGAAGACAGGGCCCGCGTCCGGCGTCCGGGGCGTCACCGCTTTCGCGGCTCGCTGACGGTATGCGGGCTGGACTCACGAATCTGCCCAACAATGGGTAGAAAGAGTGACGTGGCAGCGGGAGCGAAACGCGATCGGGATCTTCTTTCCTCGCCCTCCGATCTGGAGGAGCAGGACGAGCAGCGACTCGAGCGGATCCAAGCGGAGGTCGATCGGGGGTTCGACCTGCTCCGCGATGTGGACGACGGGGTCACGATCTTCGGCTCGGCGCGGGTCGGCGAGGACCATCCTTGGTATGAGCTCTGTCGTGAGACCGCCGCCTGCCTCGCGCGGGATGGCTTCACGGTGATCACCGGCGGCGGACCCGGGTTGATGGAGGCAGCCAACCGGGGTGCGGCCGACGCCGGCGGCCTCTCGGTCGGCCTCAACATCCAGCTGCCGATGGAGCAGAAGACCAACCGCTTCGTCAATCGCGGCCTCGAGTTCCATTACTTCTTCGCCCGCAAGCTGATGTTCGTGCGCTACGCCCGGGCCTTCGTCATCTTCCCCGGCGGCTTCGGCACGCTCGACGAGCTCTTCGAGAGCCTGACCCTGATCCAGACCCAGCGGATCAAATTCTTCCCGACGATCCTCGTCGGCTCGAAGCACTGGGAACCGCTGCTCGACTGGATCGACGAGAGCCTTGAGGACAACGGCCTCGTCTCGCCCGTCGACATGGAGCTGCTGGTTACCGCCGACACGGTCGAGGAGATCTGTGGCTACGTGGAGAAAGCGACCGAGATGCAGAAGCAGCTTCGCGCCGCTTAGCAGCCGCTAGGTGCCGCGGCATAGCGCGGTGCCTGCCCGGCAAGCCATTGGGCCACCGCTGTCGCCATCGATTCTCCCGTCGCGAACTGTCCATCCGCGGGCAAGGCGGCAAGAGTGACCACAGCCTCCTTGTTGCCGATGTAGAGGACACCCATTTGGCGAACGAGATAGCCACCATCGGTCCCAGGGCCCCAACCACCCTTCCAGGCCGCCGGCAGTCCGCTGGAACCGAGCCCCCAGCTATCGGAGGAGACTTCGCCCATCAAGCCGAGGACGTAGTCGCTCGATTCGGGACTGCCCACGCATCGTGCTGCCAGCGCACTCATGAACCCCTGCTGGTTCGCCAATGACCAGTCCGTCTGGCCATACGTCGAAAATTCGCCACGCCCCTTGGTCGAGATCTGGGTGTCGGTATCGCCCGCTTCGCGCAGTACTTCGCCCACTGCGGCCGAGGCGCCGACGAGCCCTCCGTGACTGTCTTCCAGGCTCCGGAACAGCGCTGCAGCAGCTTCGTTGTCGGAGAGAGTGAGGGCAGCGCGAATCTCGCTGGCCCGGGAGGCGCCGAGTCCTCGCGGGCCACCAGCATCTTGGAGAACCCGGAGCGCGATCGGCACCTTGCTTGTTGACCAGGCGGAGCCTGACCGTAGGTTTCCAAAGTTGACGGCTTCGATCGATCCAGGCGGACCGATCGAAGCCCCTATTTGTCCGTCCAGTTCCGACGCAAGCTGATCGAAGCTGCCGGCATCATCGATCTGGTCAACTTGCCGCTGCTCATGCGCCGCTCGTTCGTCCCTCGCCTGTTTCAGGGCTAGTCGACGGCGTTCATCCCGGAGCCGATCCAGCCTTTGGGCCAGTGCAGCTCGCTTCGCAGAGTTCGCGGTTGGTGGAGTCTCGAGGTCGTCGGCTCCTCCACAGCCAGCCATTGAGACCATGGCTGCAAGTAGCACCAGCACCAGCCGCAGCCTCACGGCTGTTCCACCTGTCGGTTCAATGCATGTGACTAAGGGAAGAACACGGATGCGTTGTTGCCACCCGTGCATTCGTGAGGGGTGCCAGCCGTGCAGTACATCGAGTAGAGCCGTTCGGTGGCCGGACTGTACGAGACAACGGTTCCAGGGCCCACGCCAATCTCGGCGTAGTAGTCGTTCTCAACGTTTTCCGCAAAGGCGCAGGTCGTGCTAGGGCCGACTGAAAGCCCCCCACCGCAGGAGGAACTACCGCCTTCCGCCGACGAGACGGACGTGCTTCCCCGATTTGCTCCAGGCCCCTTCTTGAGAGCTTTCACCTGCTGTTCGATCCGCTCGATCTTGGCCTGCTGTTGGGCTTGGGCCGCCCCTTCGGTTCGCGCCCGGTCGAGTTCCTCCTGGCTCGCTCCAGAATCGCCGCATGCCGAGAGAGTCAACGAAAGGACGAGAAGTGTGCCGAGGGATCCCAGTGCGTGCAGTGCCGAGCGTGACATCTTGAGCGCTCAGCTTATTCGGATTTAATGCTCAGTGGCGGAAGTGGCGGTGCTTGGTGAAGACCATGGCGACGCCGGCTGCGTCGCAGGCCTCGATCACCTCGGCGTCGCGTTTGGAGCCGCCGGGCTGGATCACGGCGGTGGCACCGGCTTCGATCGCGAGCTGGGGCCCGTCGGCGAAGGGGAAGAAGGCGTCTGAGGCGACGACCGAGCCGGGGAGCAGGGTGTCGGAGTCCTCGCCGCGGGCGTCGCGGCACTTCTCCACCGCCAGGCGCACCGAGTCGACCCGGCTCATCTGACCGGCGCCGATCCCCAGCGTCGCCTCGTCCTTGGCGATCACGATCGCGTTGGAACGGACGTGGCGGACAGCGGTCCAGGCGAAGAGGAGGTCGCGCCACTGCTCCTCGCTGGGCTGGGCCTTCGTCACCACCTCCATCAGCTCGCGCGGCTCCGGATCGCCGTCGCGATCCTGGATCAGCAGCCCGCCGATCACCCGTTTGACGTCGCGTTCGCTCGGGTCGCGCTGGCGGCGCTCCTCTTCGCAGAGGATCCGGATCGCCTCCTTCTGCTGCAGGACTTTGAGCGCGCCGTGCTCGTAGTCGGGGGCAATCAGGACCTCGACGAAATTCTTGTGCAGGGCCTCGGCAAGCGCTTCGCTGACCGGCCGGTTGAAGGCGATCACGCCGCCGAAGGCCGACATGGGATCGCAGGCGAGCGCCTTCTCGTATGCCTGCTGGGCGTCGTCGCCGATCGCCGCCCCGCAGGGGTTGTTGTGCTTGACGATCGTGCAGGCCGGCTGCTCGAAGTCCTCGACCAGGCGACGGGCCGAGTCGAGGTCGAGCACGTTGTTGAAGGAGAGTGCCCGCCCGTGCAGCTTCGAGACCCGCGAGAGCACGTGGCTGCGGACTCCGGCTTCGGAGTAGAGCGCCGCTCGCTGGTGCGGGTTCTCTCCGTAGGAAAGGTCGAGCACCTTCTCGTAGGCGACCGCGAGGTGTTCGGGGAAGTCCTCGTACTCGGCCGAGAACCAGCGGCTGATCGCGGCGTCGTAGCGCGCGGTCTGGGCGAAGGCCTCGTTGGCGAGCCAGTGCCGGGTCGTCGCGGAGATCTCGCCGCCAGACTCCTCTAGCTCGGCGCTGACCGCGTCGTAGGCCTCGGGCTTGACGACGACGGCGACGCCCTCGTGGTTCTTCGCCGCGGCGCGGATCATCGTCGGACCGCCGATGTCGATGTTCTCGATCGCTACCTCGGGCTCGACCTCGTGGCCGGAGACGGTCTGCTCGAAGGGGTAGAGGTTGACGCAGACCAGGTCGATCGGCGCGATCCCCTCGCGCTCCAGCGTCGCCATGTGCTCGGGGTCGTCGCGCCGGGCCAGCAGCGCCGCGTGCAGGCGAGGGTGCAGGGTCTTGACCCTGCCGCCGAGGATCTCCTCCTGGCCGGTGAACTCGGAGACGTCGGTCACCTCCAGGCCCGCCTCGCGCAGCGCCGTCGCGGTGCCGCCGGTCGAGAGCAGCTCGACGCCGAGGGCGGCCAGGTCTTTGGCGAAGTCGGCTACGCCGGTCTTGTCGGAGACCGAGAGAAGCGCCCGGCGCACCCGGATCGCGCCGTCGCTCACGGTCTCGGGGCTGGTGTCTGCGGGGGCCTCACTCATCGACTACGACCATGCTCGGGTCGCTTGGGTCGATCCTAACCCTGCCCCGGGCGATCATGCGTATCGCCTCCGGATAGAGCTCGTGCTCGGTGGCGTGGATCGCCGCCTCGAGTGCATCCCGGTCGCGGTCCGGCGGCACCCGGACCTGCCGCTGCGCGATCACCGGCCCCGTGTCGACGCCCTCGTCGACGAAGTGGACGCTGACCCCGGTGACCTCGACTCCCGCCGCCAGCGCCTGGCCGATCGCGTCGAGGCCGGGGAAGGAGGGAAGCAGGGCGGGGTGGACGTTGACGATGCGGTGCCGGAAGCGGGCGACGAAGGCCTCGCTGAGCAGCTGCATGTAGCCGGCGAGGACGATCAGGTCGGCCTCGCGAGACTCGATCCAGTCGCCCATCGCCGCGTCTCGCGCCTCGCGGTCGGCGTACTCGGCGCGGGGGAAGACACCGGCCTCGACTCCCGCCGCCGCCGCCCGCTCCAATGCCCTGGCGCCGGGCTTGTCTGAGCCGACGCCGACCACCTCCACGCCATCGTGCGTATGCAGCGTGTCGAGGATCGCCTGCAGGTTGGACCCGCTCCCCGAGGCCAGCACGACGAGCTTGAACGCACCGTTCACAGCGGCATCTTCGCGCAGTGCTCCTAAGATCGGCGGGGTGACGATCCTCGAGCACCTCGGCATCGAGATCCCTGTGGTCCAGGCCGGGATGGGCGGCGGGCTGAGTCGTCACGAGCTCGCCGCGGCGGTCTCGGAGGCCGGTGGCCTGGGGACGATCGCGGTCAACGGATCCGAGGCGATCGAGCGCGAACTGGCCAGGGCGCGAGCGCTGACCGAGCGGCCGATCGCTGTCAACCTGCTGCTGCCCTTCGCCCGGCGCGACTGGTTCGAGGCGGCAGCCCGCGCCGACGTCGTCGTCACCTTCTGGGGAGCCCCGAAGCGCCGCACGCCCGGGACCTGGCTGCACCAGTGCGGAACAGCGGAGGAGGCGAAGGCCGCCTACGCCGCTGGCGCCGACGCGGTGATCGTCCAGGGGGTCGAGGCCGGCGGCCACGTCCGCGGAACCGAGCCGGCGCTAGAGCTGCTGGACCGGGCCAAGGCGGCGCTGCCGGCCGACTACCCGCTGCTGCTCGCAGGCGGCATCGCCGACCGCGGCGACGTCGAGCGCGCCCTCGAAGCCGGCGCGAGCGCTGCCGTCGCCGGCACCCGGTTCCTGCTGACGGAGGAGAGCCGTGCGCATCCCGGGTACCGGCAGCGCCTGATCGAAGCAGAGGAGACGATCCTCACTGAGTTGTTCGGGATCGGCTGGCCGGCCCCGCATCGCGTGGTCGCGAACGCCGCCACCGAGCGCTGGCTGGCTAACGACCCTCGCGGTCCCGTCCTCAACCGGCTGCTCAATCGCCTCAGCGCTCCCGCCGCTCGCTACGTGCCGGCATCGATTCAGCGTCGCCTCGCCCTGGCCCAGAGCCCCGGCAGCCGCCTGCTCACACCGCAGGGGCCGATAGACGACGGTCCTCCCACCCTGCTCGACGCCGGGCCGCTTTATTCAGGCGAGTCGGTTGCGCGCATCCACGACATTCGACCTGCCGCTGAGATCGTGGCCGAGCTGACGCCGTAGCCGCTAGCTGTAGTTCCTAGCCACGTTGTTCATCCGGGCCTCCTTGAAGGCTGGGGGTGTCGACCCACCCAGACTCAAGGAGGACACCGGATGAAGCTGCACGGTAATGCCCGCACCTGCCCGAAAAGCAGGCGCTTGCTCGTAGAGCGCCTTGAAGGAGAGTGGTCGCTCACGGAGGCGGCCGAGGCCGCCGGAGTGAGCGAGCGCACCGCCGCCAAGTGGCTCGCCCGCTGGCGAACCGAGGGAGAGACGGGCCTACTCGATCGCAGCTCTGCACCCAAGGCGAGGCCCACTCAGCTGCCGGCAGACCGCATCAAAGCAATCGAGGCGCTGCGACGCCTGCGGATGACCGCGGCTGAGATCGCAGAGTGCCTTGGTCTGGCACTCTCCACCGTCTCGCGTTGGCTAGGGCGGATTGGTCTCGGCAAGCTCTCCAGGCTGGAACCGATCGAGCCGCCGAATCGCTACGAGCGAAAGCGCCCAGGCGAGCTGATCCACGTCGACATCAAGAAGCTGGCTCGAATCAGCTCAAAGGGCGCCGGGCATCGTGTCACCGGCATTCGGGGCTCCAGCCTTTCGCGTCGCACCGAGAACGGCAAGCAGCGCAACGTCACCGGCTGGGAGTTCGTCCATGTCTGCGTCGATGACGCCACGCGTCTGGCCTACGTCGAGGTGCTCGCCGACGAGCGTGGGCCTACCGCGGCGGGCTTTCTGCGCAGGGCGGTTCGCTGGCTTGCCTCGATGGGGATCGCGGTGGAGCGCGTGATGAGCGACAACGGCGCCTGCTACATCTCAAACGCCCATGCAGAGGCCTGCGGGGAGCTTGGCTTGCGCCATCTGCGCACGCGTCCCTACAGGCCACAGACCAACGGCAAGGCGGAGCGCTTCATCCAGACACTCACCCGCCGCTGGGCGCACGGTGCGATCTACGGCAGCTCCTCCGAGCGCATCGCGGCCCTATCTGGCTGGCTCAGCCACTACAACTTCACCCGACGACACGGCTCTCTAGGCCACAGGCCGCCCGTAGCTCGACTCGCTGAGCTGGAACAACGTCATGGGTAACTACAGCTAGCGACTGGCCGGGACAACGGCGACGTCCTCCAAAGCGAACTTGCCATTGGCCTCGTCCGGATCGCCGAGCGGGTAGCGGCCGGTGAAGCAGGCGTCGCAATGGTCCTCGGGCGGCGTCCCCACCGCCTCGTAGACGCCGTCGATCGAGAGGTAGGCGAGCGAGTCGGCATCGAGCTCGTCGGCGATCTCCTGCACGGTGCGGTTGTGGGCGATCATCTCCTCGCGGGTCGACATGTCGACCCCGTAGTGGCAGGGGTTGCGGATCGGCGGCGCCGAGATCCGCAGGTGGACCTCCTTCGCGCCGGCATCTCGCAACATGCCGACGATCTGCCGCGTCGTGTTGCCGCGCACGATCGAGTCGTCGACAACGACGATTCTCTGGCCGGAGACGATCTCCGGCAGCGGGTTGAACTTGAGCCGCAGGCCGTGCTTGCGCAGCTCCTGCCCGGGCTGGATGAAGGTGCGCGCCACGTAGCGGTTCTTGATCAGACCGTCGTCGCGCGGCAGGCCCGAGGCGCGGGCGAAGCCGGCGGCGGCCGGGTTGCCCGAGTCCGGCACCGAGATCACCAGGTCCGCCTCGACCGGCGCCTCGCGCCAGAGGATCTCGCCCATCCGACCGCGCACCTGCTGCAGGACTTTGCCCTCGAGCCGGCTGTCGGGGCGGGAGAAGTAGATGTGCTCGAAGACGCACATCGCCGGCCGCTCGGCCTTGACCACCTGGCGGGTCTCGAGGCCGCGCTCGGTGAGCGAGACCATCTCGCCCGGGTGCACTTCGCGCATCAGCTTGGCGCCGATGATGTCGAAGGCGCAGCTCTCGGAGGCGACGACGAAGCGGTCGTCGAGGCGGCCGAGCGAGAGCGGCCGCACGCCGTGCGGGTCACGGAAGGCGACGATCGCCCGCTTGGTCATCACCACGGTCGAGTAGGCACCCTCGAGCCGCGGCATCACGTCGGTGACGGCGTCCTCGATCAGCTTGCCCTCGTGGGAAGAGAGCAGCGCCGCGATGATCTCGGAGTCGGAGGTGCCGCGGAAGGCGATCCCCTTCTCCTTCAGCTCCGCCCAGAGCTCGACAGCGTTGGTCAGGTTGCCGTTGTGGGCGAGCGCCAGCTCACGGCCGTCGTCGCGCCAGACCGGCTGCGCGTTCTCCCAGGAGCCGCCGCCGGTGGTCGAGTAGCGGACGTGGCCGATCGCCATGTCGCCCTCCAGCGCCCGCAGCTTCTCCTCATCGAAGACCTGGGAGACGAGTCCGGAGTCGCGCATGGTGGTGATGTGGCCGCCCTCGCAGGTGGCGATCCCGGCCGACTCCTGGCCACGGTGCTGCAGCGCGTAGAGGCTGAAGTAGGCGAGGCGGGCGACGTCGTGGCCGGGCGCGTATACGCCAAAGACCCCGCATTCCTCGCGCGGGCCGTCGCGGTTGGTGATCACCCGCTCGGTCAAGAGAATGACGCGCTTTCCTCGCGTTGGAAGGACGTGACGCGTAGACAGACTGCCTACCCGCGGAGGGTAGCAACGGAGGGGGATCGGACCGCCGGTCCCGGCGGGACTACTCGCCTGTGTCGCGGCCCGGCAGCGTCACCGTCAGCCGCTTGCTGCCCTCTTGTCCAGCGAGGCTGTCGGCGATGACGGTCAGCTTCACCTTCAGCGAACGGCTCGGTGGCAGCCTGTCGAGCCGGCGCAGCACCGGTTTGCGCAGCGGGACCCTGAACAGGGCCGGTCTATTGGGCACGAGGTCCTTCGCGGCGCTCCGCAGGAGGATGATCAGCCGGGTTGGTTTGTCGCCGGCTGTTTTCAGGCCTGGTTTCGGCTTGTAGCCCCAGCCGACCTGGCCAAGGACGCTGACCGTTGCCTCGGTGCTGACGCCCGCCCGAACGAGGATCGACCTCTGCCTTGCCGCGGCGCTGGCGCTGACAGCGGGAACTGGGCACTCGGACTGGTAGTCGGCGCTTTTCGGGCATTTGTCCTGAGTCTCGTCGCCGTAGCCGTCTTTGTCCCTGTCGTCCTCGACCGTCGCCGTCAGCGGCACGCCGAGGCCGATCGCGGTTTTGACTCTCCGCGTTTCGCCCACCGCGGCCGCGCCTTCGAAGCTGCCCGCCAGCTGAGGCGTCGGGTGGCAGAAGAGGGTCCCACTCGGTCCGTATAGCCCGAGGTAGCCGGTGAAGGACTGAACCGGGATCCGCGCCGGGAAGACGTTGAGCCCTTCACTCACCGTCACGATCTCGCTCTCCGCTTCCTTGCGGTAGTCCTGCTCTTCGTTCAGCACTCGGTAGACCTCGAGCCGCTGGGGGAGGGGCGGGATGCCGGGCCCGACCCGGACCTTCCAGCTGGTGATTACCTGTTGAGGTTCTTCCGGCACCACCGGCTGGAGCCCGGCGCTGTCGGCGACGTTGAAGACCAGCAGTGTGCGGTTCATCTCGCTGCCGAGGGCGGTGCACGACTCGCCGACTTCCTTTGCCGCCGAGGCCGGGGAGGCCACGGCCGAGCTCAGGGATGTGGCCAGGGCGGCAGCGATCAAGAGTTTGCGCATCCGCGTCGTCATCGCCTCGCTGGTCTCAGGCGCGGTGGCCACTGGCGAGCCTCTGGCCTCGCCCCGTTAGCGTTTCGGCCGTTTGCCGCTGCGCGCCTGACCCTTCAGTTTCACCGTGGCGGTGTCGATTGAAACCTGGCCAGCGGGGTTGGTCGCGCTGGCGGTAACGGTGAGGGACAGCGAGCGTTTGGGCGGGAGGGCTTTCAGCGCCGACTTGAGTTTCGCCGGGAAGGCCAGCGAGATGCTCGCGATCGACCCCGGGTTGACGACGGCGGTCACGTCTTTCAGTTTGAGCAGCGCCGAGCTGCTCGCGGTTTTTTTCGCTTTCCCGGCAACTTTGACCGCGCCAGAAACCGTCACCGAAGTCGAGTTGTTCGTTGTGACCAGGACTGTGACGCTGCCTTTCCTCGCCACTGGGATCGCGTCAAGGACGATCAGAGGGCAGGGGACCGCCTGCACGGTGGCGAGCTGGGGGCATTTGTCCTGGGTCTCGTCGCCGTAGCCGTCCCCGTCTGCGTCGGGCTCGACGATTGCCGAGATGGCGACTTGGAAGCCCGGGTTGGCAGTGAAGGCATTGATCGATCCGATTGCTGGGTCACCGCTGACAACGCCCATCGAGTCGGCCGGGTTGCCGGTCGCGCAGTACAGGCCTGCGGCGATAGGTCCGCCTGGGGCCCCTGGCGCGGCGCCCATGCGGTCACCGGCCTGAACCGGGATCCTGGTCTCGAAGGAGTTCGGGCCGTTTGCGATCGTTACCGAAGCGCTCTCGGCGACCGTCAGGAACTCGTTCGGTGTACCCGTTGGGCGAAGGATCACGAGCTGCTGAGAGACAGGAACTCCGACGGCGGAGTTGACCTTCCATTTGGTGACCACACCCGCGGGGGCGTCAATTGGCAACGGACTCCCAGGGGCCTTGGCGAGTTGGACGAACGTGATGCCGGCGCTGCCACTCGTCGCCGTGCAGTCGTTGCCTACCTCGGTCGCTGCCGAAGCACTCGGCGCCGCGAACACCGAGGCCACAACCGCCAGGATCGCCATCGATCCGAATCGCTTTCGCATTCCACTCCCTCGCTCGAAATTTGCGCGAGAGCAGACTAGCCCCTGCTGTCGGACGGGTTTGGCTCTAGCTGTGGCTTCGGGCGAGGCTCTCGCCGCTCTCGGCGTCGAAGAGATGGAGCTTGGAGGTGTCGGCCCAGAGCTCGGTGCGATGTCGCGACGCTTGATCTTGCTCGCCGGGTCGAGGCGGGCGACGATCTGCTCCTGGCCCTCGCGGACCTCGGGCACGCCGGTCTCCTCGAGCCGTTCTTCGACCAGGTCGGCGAGCTGCTCGGACTCGACCCCGCCCGACTCGACGTGGAAGTAGGCGTAGAGGTCGGAGCCGAGCGACTCGACCAGGTCGATCTCCGCGTCGAAGACGACGCCGCGCTCGTCGCGCAGGTCGCCGATCATCGAGGCGTCCTCGAAGCTCTCCGGGCGCAGGCCGGCGACCACCTGGCCGTCGCCGCCGCCGCCCATGCCCTCGGGCAGCGTCGGCCTCGCCGATCGGCAGCTTCACCTTGCCTCCGCTCAGCTCGGCCGGCATGAAGTTCATCGCCGGCGAGCCGATGAAGCCGGCGACGAAGAGGTTGACCGGCTGCTCGTAGAGTTCGGCCGGGGTGCCGACCTGCTGCAGCGCGCCGGCCCGCATCACCGCGACCCGGTCGCCGAGCGTCATCGCCTCGGCCTGGTCGTGGGTGACGTAGACGGTCGTCGTCTCCAGCCGCGACTGCAGCTTCGCCACCTCGGTTCGCATCTGCACGCGCAGCTTCGCGTCGAGGTTGGAGAGCGGCTCGTCCATCAGGAAGGCCTTCGGGTCGCGGACGATCGCCCGCCCCATCGCCACCCGCTGGCGCTGGCCGCCGGAGAGGTTCGCCGGGCGGCGGTCGAGGTGCTGGCTCGAGGTCGAGCGTCTTCGCCGCGTCCTCGACCTTGCGGTCGATCTCCTCCTTGTCGACGCCGGCCAGCTTCAGCGCGAAGCCCATGTTCTCGCGCACGGTCATGTGCGGGTAGAGCGCGTAGTTCTGGAAGACCATGGCGATGTCGCGGTCCTTGGGCGCGCGGTCGTTGACGACCTCGCCGCCGATCTTCAGCTCGCCCTCGGTGATGTCCTCGAGCCCGGCGATCATCCGCAGCGCCGTCGACTTGCCGCAGCCCGAGGGCCCGACGAGGATCATGAACTCGCCGTCGCCGACCTCCAGGCTCATGTCCTTGACGGCTTCGGAGCCGTCGGCGAAGACCTTGGTGACTCCATCGAGGGTTATCTCTGACATTGCGGGGCTCCTTATCCCTTGACGGCCCCGGCGGTGAGGCCGGAGACGATGCGGCGCTGGAAGAAGAGGACGAAGACGATGATCGGCACGGTCACCACGACCGCCGCGGCGGCGATGCTGCCGGTCGGTTCGGTGAACGAGGACTCGCCGGTGAAGAAGGCGAGCGAGGCGGGCACGGTTCGCGAGGCGTCCGAGGAGGTAAGCGAGATCGCGAAGAGGAAGTCGTTCCAGGCGAAGATGAAGACGAGGATCGCGGCGGTGAACATGCCCGGCGCGGCGAGCGGCACGATCACCTTGCGGAAGGCCTGGAACGGCGTCGCGCCGTCGACCTGGGCGGCCTGCTCGAGCTCCCAGGGGATCTCGCGGAAGAAGGCGACGAGGCAGTAGATCGCCAGCGGCAGCGAGAAGGTCAGGTAGGGGATGATCAGGCCCGAGATAGGTGTCGTAGAGGCCGAGCGCCCGCCACATGTCGAAGAGCGGCCCGATCGTCGAGATCGGCGGGAACATCGCGATCGCCAGCGCCCCGGCGAGGATCACGCCGCTTGCCGGGGAATTCGAGCCGGGCGATCGCGTAGGCGGCGAAGGAGGCGAGCACGATCGAGATCACCGTCGTCGACAGCGCGATCAGGATCGAGTTGATCAGCGGCTTGATGAAGGGGCTCTCGTCGATGCCGCCTTCGAAGAGGCTCTTGTAGCTGTCGAAGGAGACCTCGCTGGGGATGAAGCGCCCGTCGGTGATCGCTTCCGGCGGCTTCAGCGAGATCGAGATCAGCCAGAGCACCGGGATCAGGGCGAAGATCAGCACCACCGCGATGCCGATGCTCCAGAGCACGTATTCGCGGCTTCCGCGTTCCATCGTTACTTCACCGGCCTTCCTTCTTCGACCCGGGTGCCGAGCACCCGCACGTAGACGAAGGCGATCGACCAGCACGCAGAGGAAGATCAGCACCGAGACGGCGGAGCCGAGCCCGAGGTTGAGCCGCGAGATCAGCTGGTTGAAGCCGAGGATCGAGACCGATTCGGTGTCCTGCGCACCGGCGGTCATGATGTAGATCGTGTCGAAGACGCGGAAGGCGTCGAGGGTGCGGAAGAGCAGGGCGACCAGGATCGCCGGCTTCATCAAAGGCAGGGTGATGCGGATGAAGCGCTGCCAGGCGCTGGCCCCGTCGACCTTCGCCGCCTCGTAGAGCTGGCCGTCGATCGTCACCAGCCCGGCCAGCAGCAGCAGCGCCATGAAGGGCGTCGTCTTCCAGACCTCGGCCATGATGATCACGGCGAAGGAGCTGAAGCGGCCGCCGAACCAGTCCATTTCGTCGGAGATCAGCGGCAGGTTGTTGACGAAGCCGCTGTCGGGCGCGAAGGCGAACTGCCAGGAGAAGGCGGCGACCACGGTGATGATCCCGTAGGGGATGAGGACCGCGGTGCGGACGACGCCGCGGCCGAAGATCGCCCGGTGCATGACCAGGGCGATCGCCATTCCCAGCACCAGCTCGATCGAGACGGTGACGACGGTGAGGAAGACGGTGTTGAAGACGTCGGTCCACCAGAGCTGCGAGCTGAGCACCGAGGTGTAGTTGTCGAGGCCGACGAAGCCGCCCTCATCGGGGAAGCGCAGGTCGATCTGCTGGACCGAGAGGACGATCGCGTAGCCGATCGGGTAGGCGGTGACGGCGAGCATCGCGATCACCGCCGGCGCGCAGAGCAGCCAGGCGAGGCGCGTGCTCGGAGCGGGTCTGCTCGCTGGTCGCCGGGCGTTGCTCGCGCCCGCCTCCTCAGAGCAGCCCTTCCCGCTTGACCGCGTCTTCGAGGTTGGAGCGCAGCTCGTCGTAGACGGAGGTGGCGTCTTCGGGGTCGATCTTGTCGGGCGGGTGCAGCGAGCGCTGCACCGCCAGGCTGACGTCCTGGTAGGCAGCGGTGCTGGGCCGCGGGCCGGCGTCTTCGATCGATTCTTTGACCAGCTCGGCGAAGCCCGGGTAGGCCTCGGTCACGGTTTTGGTCGCGTAGAGGTCGGAGCGCGACGGCGGCAGGCCGTCGAGTTCGACCGCGGTCTTCTGGCTCTCGCGCCCGGCGAGGCAGGCGGTGGCGTCGAAGGCGATGTCCTTGTTCTCCGAGAAGGAGCTGACCGCGAGGTTGAAGCCGCCGAGCGGCGGCTTGCTCGGCCGGTCGCGTCGATCCGCGGGAAGCGGGCGAAGCCCATGTTCTTGGCGATCTCCGGCGCTTCGGCTTTGGCGCTGGCGTAGGCGAAGGTGTAGTTGGTCATGAAGGCCGATTCGCCCGACTCGAAGGCGATCCGGGCGGTGTCCTCGTTCGAGGTGGAGAGGCTCGGCGGCGCCGCCGAGGAGTTGGCGAAGCGACCCATCACCTCCAGCGCGCGAGTTGTCGGGCCTTCGGCCAGGTCGACCGTTTCGGGGCCGGAGAGGAGTTCGGTGCCGGCGCTCTCGATCAGCGCGTTGACCCAGACGGTGAAGCCCTCGTAGCGGTTCGCCTGGACCTGGATCGTGCCGGCATTGGTGCGACCGAGGCGTTCGGCCTCGTCGATCATCTCGTCCCAGGTCCGCGGCGCCTCTTTGATCAGGTCCTTGCGGTACCAGAGCAGCTGGGTGTTGGTGTTGAACGGAGCGGCGTAGAGCTTGCCCTCGAAGGAGGCGGTTTCGATCACGCCGGGGAAGACCTTTTCGGTCACTTCGCGCTTGCGGGTGCCGGTCCACTCTTCGACCCAGCCGGCGTTGGCGAACTCGCCGGTCCAGATCACGTCCATGCCGATGATGTCGATCGAGGAGTCCTCGGCGCCGAGCCGGCGGACGAGCTGTTCGCGCTGCTGGCTGGCGTCGGTCGGCAGGAATTCCGGTTCGACCGTGTACTCGCCGTTCGATTCTTCCGAGCAGCGTTTCGCGACTTCCTCGATCGAGCCGCCCGGCTGGATCGCGACGAACCAGGTCAGGGTCCGCCCTCTGGATCCCTCCGAGTCGTCTCCGCCGGCGTTTAGGGCAACGACCGCGACGACAACGACCACGAGGATCGCCAAGAGCCCAATCGCCGCTCGTGCCGTCAATCTCCTCCTCCTTCGCCTGCCCCGCCGCGAGGGCGGGGGCGCACCGAAGGAGATGCCCGGATCGGGCGCTATCTAAACGACGAGTCCGTCTATGCGAGCTGCGAGGAAAGGGAGAGCCAGGCGCTCTCCGCCTCCTCGAGGCCGACCGTGAAGCTGCGGTCGCCGGCGGCGATCTCGATCGTCGTGCCGCCGACCGTGCCGAGCAGGACCGCGCCGAGAAACTCCAGCACCGAACGGTCGCCGCTGAGCAGGAAGCCGCCCGGGCCTTCGCCGAAGAGAGCCTCGTCGGGGGAGCAGCCGCGTTCGCGCAGTGGCTGCAGGTCGACGCTGCAGCCGGTCCCGCTGCCGATCGCGCTCTCGGCGAGGGCGCAGGCGAGTCCACCGTCGCTTATGTCGTGGACGGAGGAGAGCTTGCCGGCGCGGACCGCGTCGCGGACCGTGGTGCAGGCGGCGGCCACCGCGGTGATATCGGACCGGGGGAGGCCTACGTCGAGCTCGCCGCGCAGCTTCGCCAGCTCCGAGCCGGCGAGCGTGGGGGCGAAGGGGCCGAGCAGGGCGATCGTGTCGCCCTCGCGGGCGAAGGAGCTGCCGGCGACGGATCCCGGATCCGGCAGTTCGCCGACCATGCCGACGACCGGGGTCGGGTAGATCGGGCCTTCGGGACCCTCGTTGTAGAGGGAGACGTTGCCGCCGACGACGGGCACGCCGAGCGCCACGCAGGCGTCGGCGAGGCCGCTGACGGCGCGGTCGAGCTGCCAAGCGGTAGCGGGTTTCTCGGGGTTGCCGAAGTTGAGGCAGTTGGTCAGACCGAGCGGCTCGGCGCCGACGCAGGCGAGGTTCTGCGCGCACTCGAGCACCGCCTCGACCGTGCCCGCGTAAGGGTCGCAGGCGACGCGGCGGCCGTTGCCGTCGATCGAGACGGCGATCGCGTTGCCGGCCTCGGGGATCTGCAGGACGGCGGCATCGGCAGACTCAGGCCGGCGCACCGTGCGCGAGCCGACCACCGAGTCGTACTGCTCGAAGGCCCAGCGCTTCGAGGCGACGCTGGAGGAGCCGAGCAGCGCCAGCAGCGTCTGCTCGGCGGTGGCGCCGGGGTCGAGCGTCGCGCGGTTGCCGTAAATCCAGCCGTCGGGCTCGGCCGGGCTGAGGTCGTAGAGCGGGCAGCCGTCGACCAGCGCCTCGACCGGCATGTCCCCGACCACCTCGCCGTCGCGCAGCACCCGCACGCGCCCGCTGTCGGTGACGAAGCCGATCTCGGCCGCGCCGGTCTGCCATTTCTCGCAGACCGCCAGCACCTCCGACACCCGCGCCGGTTCGACCACGCCGAGCATCCGCTCCTGCGACTCGGAGACCATGATCTCGAAGGGCTCCATGTCCGCCTCTCTCAGCGGCACTCGCGCCACGTCGAGGTCGATGCCGACCCCGCCGGCCGAGGCCATCTCGCCAGCCGATGAGGTCAGGCCGGCCGCGCCGAGGTCCTGCAGCGAGACAAGCAGCCCCTTCTCGAGCAGCTCCAGGCAGCACTCGAGCACCTTGGACTCCTCGAAGGGGTCGCCGATCTGCACGGTCGGCCGCTTCGCCTCGTCGCCGTCGCCGAGCTCGGCCGAAGCCAGCACCGAGGCGCCGCCGATCCCGTCGCGCCCGGTCGAGGCGCCCATCAGGACGACGGCGTTGCCGACACCGGCGGCCGCGGCGCGGACCATGTCCTTGGTCTGCGCGATCCCGACGCACATCGCGTTGACCAGGCAGTTGTGCTCGTAGGGCGGCTCGAAGTAGATCTCGCCGCCGACCGTCGCCACCCCGATCGAGTTGCCGTAGTGGCCGATCCCGCGCACCGCGCCGTCGAGCAGGTGCCGGGAGCGGACCGAGTCGAGCTCGCCAAAGCGCAGCGAGTCGAGGATCGCGATCGGCCGCGCGCCGAGCGCGAAGACGTCGCGGAGGATGCCGCCGACGCCGGTGGCGGCGCCCTGGAAGGGCTCGACCGCGCTTGGGTGGTTGTGGGACTCGACCTTGAAGGCGATCGCGTGGCCGTTGCCGATGTCGACGGCGCCCGCGTTCTCTCCCGGCCCCATCACGACCCGCTCGCCCTCGGTCGGCAGCCGTCGCAGCAGCTTGCGCGAGTGCTTGTAGGCGCAGTGCTCGGACCAGAGCAGGCTGAACATCGCCAGCTCGACGTCGTTCGGCTCGCGCCCGAGCTTCTCGACGATCAGCTCGTACTCGGAGTCGGTCAGGCCTAGCTCACGGTGCTTGGCGACGTCCACCCTCACACCCGCGCTCCGGCGACCGCCTCGAAGACCTTCAGCCCATCGGTCGACCCGGTCAGCCGGTCCACCGCGTGCTCTGGGTGCGGCATCAGGCCGAGCACGTTGCCCGCCTCATTCCTCACTCCGGCGATGTCGCGAGCCGAGCCGTTCGGGTTGTGGCCTGGCGCGTAGCGGTAGGCGACCTGCCCGCCCGCCTCGAGCTCGTCGAGCACGTCGTCCGGCGCCCAGAAGCGCCCTTCTCCGTGCTTTGCCGGGATCGAGAGCCGTTCGTCGCCCGCGATCAGCTCGACCTGGCGGCAGTGGAAGCGCAGGTCCTCGTTGAGGAGGAGGGCGCCGGGGAGGAGGTTCGCCTCACAGAGGACCTGGAAGCCGTTGCAGATCCCCAGCACCGGCCCACCCGAGGCGGCGAACTCGGAGACCGCCTCCATCGCGAGGGAGAAGCGGGCGATCGCACCCGCCCGCAGGTAGTCGCCGTAGGAGAAGCCGCCGGGGACGACGACCGCGTCGACGCCGCTCAGCTCACGCTCCTCGTGCCAGATCAGCCGTGCCTCGCCGAGCAGCGAGCAGGCGTGCAGGGCGTCCCGCTCGTCGCACGACCCAGGGAACTGAACGACTCCCCAGATCACAGCGTGACTATCTCGTAGTCCTCGATCAGCGGGTTGGCGAGCAGCTTCTCGCACAGCTCCTCGAGCCGTGCCGGGTCCTCTGCTTCCAGCTCGACCATGCGCCCGACCCGCACGTGCTCGATCCCCTCGAAGCCGAGCGCCGGCAGCGCCCGCTCCACCGCCTTGCCCTGGGGGTCGAGGATTCCCTCCTTGGGCCGGATCAGCACCCGCGCCCTAGCGGCCATTCGAAACCCCCCCGCGCACGTCTGGCGGCACCAGACCTGCACGGTGCTGTGTCCTCGGTCGGTCAAATAGCGCTGCTATTCGACCTCCCTGTGTCCTTGCCCCGCTTGGTCCGGCACTCGCCAGCCGCACACGCGGGGATTCCGAAGGGCCGCACGGCACTAGAAGGTCCGCTCCGTGATCCGCTCGTAGGCCTCGACGTACTTGGCCCGGGTCTGCTCGATCACGTCGGCCGGCAGCTCCGGCGCCGGCGGGGTGTGGTCCCAGCCCGCCTCGTTGGCCCAGTCGCGCACGTACTGCTTGTCGAAGGAGGGCGGAGTGGCGCCCGGCTGGTAACGGTCGGCAGGCCAGAAGCGCGAGGAATCCGGGGTCAGCACCTCGTCGGCGAGAACGACCTCGGCGCCGGCATGCCGGCCGAACTCGAACTTGGTGTCGGCGAGGATGATCCCGCGCTCGGCGGCGTGCTCGGCGCCGCGCGAGTAGACCTCGATCGAGATCCGCCGCAGCTCCTCCATCAGCGCCCGGTCGCCGACGATCTCTGCCGCCCGCTCGAAATCGACGTTCTCGTCGTGGTCGCCGATCTCGGCCTTGGTCGCGGGGGTGAAGATCGGCTCCGGCAGCTTGTCGGACTCGAGCAGGTTGGGCGGCAGCTCGATCCCGCAGACCGCGCCGCTCGACTTGTATTCCTTCCAGCCCGATCCCGAGAGGTAGCCCCGGACCACGCACTCGACCGGGTACATCTCCAGCTTGCGCACCCGCATCGCTCGTTCCGCCACCTCTTCCGGCACGTCGGCCGAGACGAAGTGGTTGGGCACGATGTCCGCGGTCAGCTCGAACCAGAATTCCGACATCCGGTTCAGCACCTTGCCCTTGTCGGGGATCGGCGTCGGCATCACCACGTCGTAGATCGAGATTCGATCCGAGGCGACCAGCAGCAGGTCGTCCTCCCACTCGTAGATCTCGCGGACCTTGCCCGAGGAATGGAGCTTCAAATCTGCGACCGTGGCCATCGGGGCCGATGCTAGCTGGAGCGCGCGACGGCCGGACGTCTGCGATCCTTTTCCGCGGTGCTTCCTCCGGAACCGAAGAGCTCCCCTCTGGTACAGACGCTGCGCTGGAGCTTCCGCCCGCTCTCCTTCATGCAGGCGAACCGGGAAAAGTACGGCGACAGCTTCAGCGTCAAATTCCTCACCTTCGAGCGGCCGATGGTGATGATTTCCGACCCCGCCGCGATCAAGGCCCTCTACATGGAGCGCTCGCACGGCCTGCCGCCGGGCCGCGACATCATCCTCACGCCGATCGTCGGCCCGCGCTCTCTGCTGGTGACCGAAGGCGCCGACCACCTCGCCCACCGCAAGCTGATGCTGCCTCCCTTCCACGGCGAGCGGATGCGCTCCTACCAGCCCTTGGTGGAGGAGATCGTCGACCGCGAGATCGACTCCTGGCCGCTGGGCGAGGAGTTCGCGATCCACCCGCGGATGCAGGCGATCACGCTCGAGGTGATCCTCAAGGTCGTCTTCGGCGTTGCCGACGGACCTCGCTTCGAGCGTCTGCGCAGCGTCCTCACCAAGGTCCTGGAGGAGACCGCCTCGCCCTTCGCTCAGCTCGCCGGCCTCGCCTCGCGCCGCTTCGGCGGTCGCGGCCCCTGGGCCAAATTCGAAAAGCAGCTGAAAGAGGCCGACGAGCTGCTCTACGCCGAGATCGCCGACCACCGCGCCAGCGGTGCCTACGAGGAGCGTGACGACATCCTCTCGCTGATGATGCAGGCCCGCTTCGAGGACGGCAGCGAGATGAGCGACTCCGACCTGCGCGACCAGCTGATGACTCTGCTGCTCGCCGGCCACGAGACGACCGCCACCGCGCTGGCATGGACCTTCGACCTGCTGCTGCGCCATAGCGAAAAGCTGCGGCGCCTGCGCGACTCGCTTGAGGACGGCGAGGAGGATTATCTGCGGGCGACGATCAGCGAGTCGCTGCGCCTGCGCCCGGTCGTTCCGCTGGCCGGCCGCCGCCTCAACAAAGACCTCGTCGCCGACGGGTTGACATTGCCGGCCGGGACAGACGTGACCCCGGCGATCTGGCTCACCCACACCCGCGCCGACGTCTACCCCGAGCCCTTCGCCTTCCGCCCCGAGCGCTTTCTCGAAGACGGCCCCGACACCTACGCCTGGATCCCCTTCGGCGGCGGAATACGCCGCTGCATCGGGGCGGCCTTCGCCGAGTTCGAGATGCGGATCGTCCTGCGCGAGGTGTTGACCCGCTGCGAGCTGCACAAGGCCAGCCCCTTGCCGGAGAAGATCGGCCGCCGCAACATCACCCTCTCGCCCAAAGACGGCACCCCGGTCGTGCTCACCGCGCGCCACCCGGCGCGCGAGCGCGACCTGGTCCCCGCCTAGTCCAGCCCCGGGGGACGTGCCACTTGTTTGGTGCCCCTATGGGTGCCTAAGAAGTGGCACGTGCTGCGGGGTGTTCGTTCGCCCAGCGGGCGATAGTGCCGGAGCCGGAGATCACCTCGCCGTCGTCGAGGACGAGGATCGGCACCTCGTTGGTGCCGCTCAGCTTCTTCACCTCGGCCCGCTCCTCGTCGCGGCTGCCCCAGGTCCAAGGCATCAGCCGGTAGCCACCGACCACTTTCAGCTCGTACTTGTACCCCGCCGCATCGAGCGCCTTCCCCGCCTTCGCACACGGATGCGCGAAGCCAGGTCCCAGCTTCTTCTGGCCGCAGGTGTAGAGAACCATCGCGTGAACCTTATCCCGCCTAGCGCAGCGTCTCGAGCCGCTCGAAGATCTCGGGCATGTGGGTCAGGTAGGCGTCGTAGTCGAAGACGGCGTCGAGGTCGAGATCGGGAGCCGCGGTGGCGAGCAGCTCGCGGAAGTGGACGCCGGTGTCCCAGGCGCGCTGGGCGTTCTCCTGGACCACCCGGTAGGCGTCGTCGCGGGTCATGCCGGACTCGACCAGGGCGGTGAGGGCGCGCTGGCTAAAGAGGGCGCCGTGGGTGAGGTCGAGGTTCTCTCGCATGCGGTCGCTGCGGACGGTCATGCCAGCGCCGACCTTCGCAGCCAGGTCCTGCATGTAGTCGAGGCCGATCGTCGCGTCGGGCAGGATCACCCGCTCGGCGCCGGAGTGGGAGATGTCGCGCTCGTGCCAGAGGGCGATGTTCTCCAGGCCGGCCTGGGCGTAGCCGCGGAGGACGCGGGAGAGGCCGGTAATCCGCTCGGTGCGGATCGGGTTGCGCTTGTGCGGCATCGCCGAGGAGCCCTTCTGGCCGGCGGCGAACGGCTCCTCGACCTCGCGCACCTCGGTCCGCTGCAGGTTGCGGACCTCGGTGGCGAAGCGCTCCAGCCCGCCGCCTGCGATCGCGATCCGCGAGGTGAGGACCGCGTGGCGGTCGCGCGGGATCACCTGGGTGGCGATGTCCTCGCGCTGCAGGCCGACCCGCTCCATCACCCGCGCCTCGACCGCGGGGGGGACCGAGGCGTAGGTGCCGACGGCGCCGGAGAGCTTGCCGAAGGCGAGCTGTTCGAAGGCGTTGGTGAGGCGGTAGAGGTTGCGGTCGGCCTCGAAGGCGAAGCCGGCGAGGCGCAGGCCGAAGGTGGTCGGCTCGGCGTGGACTCCGTGTGTGCGGCCGACGCAGAGGGTGTCGCGATGCTCCAGCGCCCGCTCGATCAGGGCGTCGCGGTAGGCGCGGGCGCTGGCCAGCAGCACCTCGCCCGCCCGTCCGAGCTGCAGCGCCAGCGCAGTGTCGAGCACGTCGGAGGAGGTGAGCCCGTAGTGGATCCAGCGCCCGTGCTCGCCGACCGAGTCGGCGACGACGTCGACGAAGGCGGCGACGTCGTGGTCAGTGATTCGCTCGCGCTCCTCGACCGCCTCGACCGTAAAGGTGGCGTTGGCCCGACAGGCTTCGGCGGCCTCCCTCGGCACCACTCCCTGCTCGGCCCAGGCCTCGGTCGCGGCCAGCTCGACCTCGAGCCAGCATTCGAGCTTGCGCTGGGTCGACCAGACCGCGCCCATCTCCGGCCGGGTGTACCTCGGGATCATGCGTTGATGATTCGGGCCGCGAGGATGCCGGCGTTCTTTGCTCCATCGATCGCCACGCAGGCGACTGGGATCCCAGGCGGCATCTGCACCGCCGAGAGCAGCGCGTCCAGTCCGCCAAGGCTCTTGCCCAGGATCGGCACGCCGATCACGGGTAGGTCGCTGTGCGCGGCAGCAACGCCGGGCAAGGCCGCCGACATGCCCGCCCCGGCGATGATCACCTTAAGGCCGCGCATACGGGCGTTCATGCAATAGTCGCGGACAAGCTCCGGATCGCGGTGGGCGCTCATCACCCTCATCTCGAAGCTGATGCCCGCCTCGTCCAGGGCCGCGCCCGCAGCTTCCATCTTCGGCATGTCGTTCTTCGAGCCCATGATGATCCCGACCAGGGGCTCGTCGACGTCGATCTCCTCGAAGGCCTCCTCGACCTCAGGCGACGTGGTCGACTCGCTGGGCTGGGGCTCCTCTGAGATCTCGCTCATCGTTCCTCTCTGACTGGCTAGCTTGCGATGCGGTCTACGGCCCGGGCCGCGATGTCGGAACGCATCTGCATCCCGTCGAACTCGATCCGGCTGGCAGCATCGTATGCACGATCGCGTGCCTCAGCCGGCGAAGCGCCCAGAGCCGTCACGTTGAGTACCCGCCCGCCCGCGGTGACGATCTCACCGTCCCGCTCGGAGGTGCCGGCGTGGGTGATATCGGCCAGCTCCATGGCCGCACCGAGGCCCCCAATCGCGTCCCCCTTCGAGGACGACTCGGGGTACCCAGCCGAGGCGAGGACCAGGGTGACCGCCCAGTCGTTTGCGAACTCGGCCTCGATCCCCGCGAGCCCACCCGGCTCCCGCGCCGCAAGGCAGAGATCGACCAGGTCGGAGCGCAGCCGCGGTAGCACGGCCTGGGTCTCGGGATCGCCGAAACGAGCGTTGAACTCGAGCACCTTCGGACCGTCGGGGCCGATCATCAGCCCCGCGTAGAGGACGCCGTGGAACGGGCACCCCCGTCGCGCCATAGCCGCGACGATCGGGCGGTGGACGGCATCGACGATCTCCTCCACCTCGGCAGCGCCGAAGCCGGGCACGGGCGAGTAACTGCCCATGCCGCCGGTGTTCGGCCCCTGATCGCCGTCGAAGATCCGCTTGTAGTCCTGGGCCGGCGCCAGCGGCACCACGTTCTCGCCGTCGCAGAGGGCCAGCAGCGAGAGCTCCTCGCCCTCGAGGAACTCCTCGAGAACGACCGTGGTCTCACCGAAGCGGCGCTCGGTGAAGAAGACGTCGACGGCTTCGCGTGCCTCGCCCTCGCTCAAGCAGATGATCACTCCCTTCCCCGCGGCGAGGCCGTCGGCCTTCAGCACCACGGGGTAGGGGACACGGGCGAGGTGCTCGAGCGCTTCCTCGTGACTGCGCAGGAGCACGTGGGCGGCGGTGGGGACCCCAGCCTCCTCCATCAGCTCCTTGGCAAAGGCCTTCGATCCCTCCAGCTCAGCTGCCGATGCGCTTGGGCCGAAGGCCGGCACGCCGGCGTCCTCGAGCGCGTCGACCACGCCTGCAACCAGCGCCGCCTCGGGCCCGACGACCACCAGGTCGACGGCGCGCTCCTTTGCCGCCGCGACTATCGCCTCGACGTCATCCGCTGCCACTGCCGGCAGGCACTCGGCGTTGGCGGCGATGCCGGCGTTGCCGGGCGCGCAGAGCAGCTCGGGCGCGTGGACGGACCGGCCCAGCGCCCGCACGATCGCGTGCTCGCGCCCACCTCCGCCTACAACGAGAATCTTCAACGCTGCGCCTAGAGCGAGCCGGCCAGATCGTCGGCGGGCATTGCCGCCAGCGTCTGGCTGGTCATCGTCCCGCGCGAGCCCAGCTCGACCGAGACCTTGGCCATCGTCTTCTCGTCGGGTGCCTCGACGATCGTGACGAAGTCGTACTGGCCTAGCGTCGCGTACTGCGCCACCACCTTGGCGCCGATCTGCTCGACCTCCTTGTTCACCTCGCCCACCCGCGCGGGGTTGTTCTTCAGCGTCCGCACGCCGTCGGCGGTCAGGTTCGTAAGCATCACGTAGGTCGGCATCGCAATCTCCTCTCGCGGGGTACAGGCCCTACGTTACGCGAGGAGGTGTGAGCCTGTCTACGGGCTTAGCCGTCGTAGCCCGCGTGGACGTGATCGCAGTGGTCCGCCCGGGCAAAGGCCGGTCCGGGGCCGTCGACGTCGAAGCAGTAGATGAGCTCAGTGGGGTGAGCTGGCTCGGGTAGATAGGCGAGGGTGCTGGCGAGCTCGGCGCAGGGTGCGTCGACTGCGGTGTCGGTGCAGGAGACACCGTCGACGGCGGCGATGTCCATCGCCCGGCCGTAGTAGTGGTTGGAGACGCCGCCTTCGACCGTGTACTGCGAGTGGTCGGAGCGCAGCGAGGAGATCGTGATCTGGTGCTCCTGGGTCATCGCCCCGAGCAGACCGACGATCCGTGGGTCGAGGGCGCCACTGACAATGTCGCCCAGCTCGAGCTCGTTGGAGAGGGTCAGGTTGTCCCAGTTGATCGGGGCGCCGACGGTTCCCGGCAGGGCGAGTGCCCAGTCGATCGTCGAGGTCTCGCAGCTTCCCTTCAGCTGCTCGGCGTCGGCAAGCACCGCCTGCACGTACCAGGCGGCCTGGTTGTGGGTGAAGATGCCGGCGCGAAGGCTGCCGCGTGACCAGATCAGGCGGGCCAGCGTGGCGGCCGAGTCGGCTGCTCCGCCGCGGCGGATTCGGCCGTCTTCGTCACCGTCGACCGCGAAGGCTTTCCACTCGCTCGAGTCGAGGCCGAGCGGACCGATCTTGCGCATCTGCGCTTTGCTCATGCCACGGCCGAAGTCCGACTCCAGACGCGCGACCGCGGCGAGCGCCCAGACGCCGCGACGACCGAGGCCGTAACGGGCCGCTGCCGCCTCGAAGGCTTCGAGGTAGTCCTCTGGGATCTCTTTGCGCCAGTCAGGTGCCGGCTCGCAGCTGAGGCTCTGCAACTGCGGGGTCAGGGTGAAGGCACCGCTGGTCCCGATCCCGAGCGAGCCGTAACAGGCGGCGTTGGCCAGCACGTCGGCCACGTACCAGTCGGCGTGGTTGTAGGCGAAGATCGCGTTGTAGGTGTCGGCCGGCATCCCCGACGCACTGAGGTAGCTGGCGGCGGCGAAGATCGCGTCTTCGGGGTTGTAGGGGTCGCGCACTCCGTCGCCGTTGGCGTCGACTCCGTAGGCCTCCCAGGTTTCCGGCATGAACTGCATCCAGCCGATCGCGCCGGCCGAGGACGGGCCCATGTTGGACCCGAAGGCACTCTCGATCCCGTTGATCGAGGCGAGCACCGCGACGCCCTGGGCGCCGAGGCCGTAGGTGTCGGCGGCGCGCTGGTAGATCGGGATCAGGATCGGGGGGACGCCGGCGGAGGCGCAGGTCGAGCTCGGGATCGAGGGCACTTCGAAGACTTCCGAGGGAGTGGGGGCCGGCACCGCGCCGGCGTCGGACTCTGGCGCTGGTGTCGGGTTGGAGCCGTCGATCTCGGGCGCGCCGGCGGAGGTACCGCCGCTGCTCTGCGGTTTGCCCGGCGCGGTAGGTGGTGCCACAGGGGGCGCGGCCAGGGTGTCGCCCTGCTCGAGCGCTCCCGATGGGGCCGGCACCGGAGTCGCCGGTTCGGCTGGCGCTTCCGTCGCCACGGGCGCGGACAGCGGAGCTTCGGCTGCGGAGGCCGCCGGAGCCGTCAGGGCCGCGCCGACCGCGGCGACGGCCAGGGTGTTGCGGATCCTTCCCATCAGCCGAGGGCGTCCTTTACTTTCCACTCGCCGCTGGCTTTGTCGCGTTCCACGGTCACCCGCAGCTCGCTGGTGACGCCGAGGCGCAGCAGCGAGATGCTGAGCGTCTGGGTATCGCCGTGACGAGGGCCAGGGACGATGTTCAGCACTTTGGCTTGGGGGACTTTGGCATTGGCGGGAAGGCGCGGGGGACGCTGCAGCAGCGAGCGTGAGAGCTGCGGCGTTGCGGTCTTCGCGAAGGCTGTACGGACTTCCTGGTTGTCCTCCCCAGTCTCGAAGAGGACGAAGGCGCTTGCGAACTGCCTCGCCACCTGGAGAGCAGCCGGTCCCGCCGGCTCGGCTTTTGCTGCCGAGGACGAAGAGGGGGTGGACGCGTCGGCTTTCGGGGTTGTCGTAGCGGGAATCGCGGCGGCGCTGGCAACCTTCGAGGCACCGCTGTCGGCCTCTGGCTTGAAGTCCGGCGCAGCGCCCTGCAGAACGGGTGCGGCTGGGGCAGGAGTCTCTTCGATCGGCTGGGCCGCGACCGGTGCCCTGACGACAGGAGCCGCCGCCGTCACCTCGCCGGTCGTGCCATCGTCCGAAGCCAGACGGAAACCGAGAACGCCAGCCCCAATCGCCACCAGGGCGAGGACGGCAACTCCCGAGGCGCGCAGGGGGCGGGCCCAGTTGGCGGTCCGCTCTCCCAGCGGCCAGATCAACCCTCGCTCAACCGCCCAGGCCAGGCGCTCGAACGGCCACTTGACCGCGTCGGGAACGCCACGCAACATCTCGACGCCGTCCCAGGCGTAGATTTGGATTCGTTCGATCATCGCTGGAGGATCACAAGCTTACGTCGGAATCTTGCTCCGATTCCTGAAGTCCGCCGTCTGGATTGCGCTTCCCAAGCGCTATCTCTTCCCATCCGGACATTGTCGACCGTCTAGTTAACCGTTCTATAAACGCGCCGATGCGGTGGCTGGCCCTCGTCTACGAGGTCCGGCGTCACGCGGCCGCAGAGAGACTTGCCTTCTCGAAGGTCAGCTCGCCGTCTGCCATCCCGACTCTGACGACGTCCCCTTCGCGGAACTCGCCCTCGAGGATCTTCAGCGCCAGCTTGTCGACGAGATGTCTCTGGATCACCCGCTTCAGCGGCCGAGCACCGTAAGTTGGGTCATAGCCGAGGTTGACGAGCAGCGTCTTCGCGTCGCCCGTCAGCTCGACCTCGATCCCACGCTCGCGCACCCGGCTGACGAGCTGGTCGACCTGGAGCTCGACGATGCGGCCGATGTCGTCCTTGGAGAGCCGGTGGAAGATCACGGTGTCGTCGATGCGGTTGAGGAACTCGGGCTTGAAGGTGGCTGCCAGCACCTCCTCGATCTGCTCGCGCATCTTCTCGTCGACCGACTCGGCGACGATGCGGTCGCTGCCGACGTTGGAGGTCATGATCAGCACCGTGTTGGTGAAGCTGACCGTGCGGCCCTGGCCGTCGGTCAGCCGTCCGTCGTCCATGATCTGCAGCAGGGTGTTGAAGACGTCGGGGTGGGCCTTCTCGATCTCGTCGAGCAGCACCACCGCATAGGGCCGCCGCCGCACCGCCTCGGTCAGCTGTCCGCCCTCCTCGTAGCCCACATAGCCGGGCGGCGCGCCGATCAGGCGGGCGACCGTGTGTTTCTCCATGTACTCGGACATGTCGAGGCGGACGATCGCCTGCTCGGAGTCGAACATGAACTCGGCCAGCGCCTTCGCCAGCTCGGTCTTGCCGACTCCGGTCGGGCCGAGGAAGAGGAAGCTGCCGATCGGCCGGTTGGGATCCGAGAGTCCGGCCCGCGAACGCCGCAGCGCGTTGGAAACCGCGGCGATTGCCTCGTCCTGGCCGATCACCCGTTCGTGCAGCCGTTCCTCCATCTGGATCAGCTTCTCGACCTCGCCCTCCATCAGGCGGCTGACCGGGATTCCGGTCCACTTGGCGACGACCTCGGCGACGTCCTCCTCGGTCACCTCCTCGGTCAGCATCGTGCCGCCGCCCGCGTGCAGCTCGGCAAGCCGTTCCTCCTGCTCGGCGACGGTCTTCTCCAGCTCCGGGATCTCGCCGTAGCGCAGCTTCGCGGCGCGCTCCAGGTCGGCGTCGCGCTCGGCTCGTTCGGCCTCGCGGTTCGCCTCCTCCAGCCGCGCCTTCGCTTCCTTGATCGCGTCGATCGCCTTCTTCTCGTTCTGCCAGCGCGCCTTCATCTCGCCGGAGCGCTCGCGCAGCTCGGCCAGCTCCGACTCGATCGCCTCCAGCCGCGCCTTGGACGCGTCGTCCTTCTCCTTCTTCAGCGCCTCGCGCTCGATCTCGAGCTGCTGGATGCGGCGTTCGACCTCGTCGATCTCGGTCGGCATCGAGTCGATCTCGATCTTCAGCCGCGAGGCGGCCTCGTCGATCAGGTCGATCGCCTTGTCGGGCAGGAAGCGGTCGGCGATGTAGCGCTCCGAGAGCGCCGCCGCGGCGACGATCGCCGAGTCGGCTATCCGCACCCCGTGGTGAACCTCGTAGCGCTCCTTCAGCCCGCGCAGGATCGCGATCGTGTCGTTGATGTCGGGCTCGTCAACGAGGACCGGCTGAAAGCGCCGCTCCAGCGCCGCGTCTTTCTCGATGTGCTTGCGGTACTCGTCGAGGGTGGTGGCGCCGACCGCGCGCAGCTCGCCGCGGGCAAGCATCGGCTTCAAGAGATTGGCTGCGTCGACCGCCCCTTCGGCGGCCCCGGCGCCGACGATCGTGTGCAGCTCGTCGAGGAAGAGGACGATCTGCCCCTCCGCATCCTGCACCTCGGTCAGCACCGCCTTCAGCCGTTCCTCGAACTCGCCGCGGTATTTGGAGCCGGCCAGCAGCGAGCCGATGTCGAGCGCGATCACCCGGCGGTCGCGCAGGCTCTCCGGCACGTCGCCGTCGACGATTCGCTGCGCCAGTCCCTCGACGATCGCAGTCTTGCCGACGCCGGGCTCGCCGATCAGCACCGGGTTGTTCTTGGTGCGGCGGGAGAGGACCTGGATCACGCGGCGGATCTCCTCGTCGCGGCCGATTACCGGGTCGAGCTTGCCGGCCTCCGCCTCGGCAGTGAGGTCGCGGCCGAATTTCTCCAGCGCCTGCACGCTGTCCTCGGGGTTGGGGGAGGTGACCTTGTGCGGCCCGCGCACCTCGGCGACCGCTTTCTCCAGTGAGCCGCGGTCGGGGAGGACGTGGGCGACGCCGGAGCCTTTATCGGTTAGTGCCAGCAGGATGTGCTCGGTCGAGATGTACTCGTCGCCGAGCCTCGCCATCTCTTTCTCGGCCCACTGAAGGGTCTTCACCAGCGCCGAGGAGGGCCGCGCCTCCGGCTCCTCGCCGCCGCTCAGCTTCGGCAGTGCGTCAGCTGCTTCCCGGGCGCGCGAGGAGATCGTCGCGAGGTCTGCCCCGAGCTTCTGCAGGATCGGTACGACCAGCCCATCCGTTTGCTCGAGCAGGGCGATCAGCAGGTGCTGTGGCGCAACCTCGGGGTTGCGCTGCGCTGAGGCAAGCTGTTGGGCCGCTGCAACCGCTTCCTGCGCCTTGACGGTGAATCGATCGGGTTGCACCTGGGCTCGATTGTAGGCCGCTGGGCCCGGTCGTTAACCCGCCGCCTCGGCCCGCCGCATTCCCGTCACCGCCCAGATCGCCATCAGTGCCATCAGCCCGAATGCGACCCCATAGGTGAGCAGGACCTCCGCAGGGAGGCCGGCGAGGAAATCGCGGTTGGTGTTGAGGATCAGGGTCAGCGGGTTGATCGCGGCGACGTGGGAGACCCATCCGGCGAGCAGGTCCTGGGGCACGTAGACGGGCGCCATGAAAAGCAGCATGAAGACGGGGAACTGCATCAGCGGTCCCGCCTGCAGCGTCCGCAGGCGGAGGGCTATGCCGCAGGCGAAGAGCAGGGCGACAACGTTCACAGTCAGCGAGAGCAAGTAGAGGCCGACGATCTCGGCCGTGTCGCCGCCGACTTCCATCCCGGCCAGCAGGGCGACGCAGGTGACGACGGTCCAGGTGACCAGCACCCGCACCATCGCCGTCAGGGTGTAGCCGACGACGATCGAGGTCCGGTGACGGGTCGCCAGCAGCAGCCTGCGGCCCATCCCGAACTGAAAGTCGGCTGCGATCGAGAAGCCGGTGAAGACGCCGCCGAGCGCCGAGGCCTGGAGCAGCACGAAGCCGAAGACGAAGGTCGTGTACCCCTCCGGGTAGTCGAAGTTGGGCGTCTCGGAGATCGCCGAGAGCCCGCCGGCGAAGGCGGCGAGGAAGAAGAGCGGGAAGATCAGCGCCGGCAGCAGCAGTGCAGGCCTGGTGAAGGTGTTGTGCAGGCTGCGCCAGGCGATCCCCAGGGCGGAGGAGAGGTAGGGGCTGCGCGCGGTCCTCATGAGCGCACCATCCTTTCTTTCAGCGCCAGCGAGGCGATCGTGATCGAGCCGGCGATCAGCGCCAGGGCGATGCCGAAGGCCAGCGCCAGCGCTTCGCCATCCCAGCCGACGATCATCAGGCTGCGGATGCCCTCGATCATGTAGCTGACCGGGTTGATCGTCGCGATCGTCTGGAACCACTCCTGCTGGATCAGGTTGCGAGGCAGCGAGATCGAGCTGAAGAAGAGCAGGATGAAGAGCAGCGGGAACATCCCCTGCACCGCCTCGCCCGAGCCGGTCCGGATCGCCATCCACATGCCGATGCCGCCGAAGCCGATCGAGATCAGGATCGAGAGGCAGAAGAGCACCGGCACGCCCCAGATGCCGGCTTCGAAGTGGGCGCCCGCGGCGAGCCCAGCGGTCAGGTAGACGGTGGCCTGGATCAGGCCGATCACGACCAGTCCCCCCAGCTGGCCGGCGATCAGGGACGAGCCGTGCATCGGCGTCAGCGCCAGGCGGTTGAAGAACCCGTTCTCGATGTCTTCCGCCAGCGACTGGCCGGAGTTCATCGTCGCGAAGAGGGCGCCCTGGACGAAGGGGAAGGCGAGCGCGAAGGTCAGGTAGGAGTCGGTCGGGAAGCCGGGGATCTGGGTCGCCGCGTCGAGGCCGGCGCTGTTGACAGCGAGCAGGAAGAGCGGGAAGACGAGGCTGGGGACGATCATCGCCGGCTGGCGCAGGGTGCGCAGCACCGCGCGGCCGGCCAGCGAGAGGACCTGCGTGGTCAGCGTTGACCGACGGGAGCCTCTGGGCGCGTCCCGCAGGGCCACCGTCGCGGAGCTCACGTCCTCGCCCCCTCGAGCTCAGACTGCTCACCCTCGACAGCCGCCTCGTCACCGTCTCCCGCGCCCTCGAGGTGACGCCCCGTCTTCTCGAGGAAGACATCGTCGAGGCTGGGAGCGTGGAGCTCGATGTTGGCGACCCGCAGGCTCTCCGCGTCGAGGCCGCGCACTACGTCGGTGAGCTGCTCGGCGCCATCGCTGAGGCGCACGGCGACCGCCTCACGCGACGCCGGCACCCGCTCGCCGAAGCGCTCCAGCACCGCGAGTACCCGGTCAGCCTGCGCCTGCTCGGCGGGAACGGCTTCGAGGCTTGGCCGGCCGATTTCGGCCTTCAGCGCCGCCGGCGTGCCCTCAGCGACGATCTTGCCGTCGTCGATGATCCCGACCCGGTCCGCCAGCTGGTCGGCCTCCTCCAGGTACTGGGTGGTGAGGAAGACGGTGACCCCCTCCTCTCCCGCCAGCCGCGCGACCTCGTCCCAGAGCGCAGCGCGGCTCTGCGGATCGAGCCCGGTCGTCGGCTCGTCGAGGAAGAGGACACGGGGGCCGTGAACGAGGGCCAGCGCCAGGTCGAGGCGCCGTTTCATCCCGCCCGAGTAGCCCCCGACCTTGCGGTCGGCCGCGTCGGAGAGGCCGACCCGCTCGATCAACGCCTCGCCGCGGCTGACCCGTTCGGCCCGGGGCAGCCCGTGCAGCGCGGTCTGCAGCCGCATGTGCTCGCGGGCGCTGAGGTGAGGGTCGAGCGCCGCTTCCTGCAGGGCGGCGCCGATCGCCTCGCGGACCTGCGGCCCTTCGGAGACGATCTCGTGGCCGGCGACGCGCGCGGTCCCGGCACTCGGCGGCAGCAGCGTCGTCAGCATGTGGACCGTCGTCGACTTGCCGGCGCCGTTGGGGCCGAGGAAGCCATAGATCTCACCGGGCTCGACCCGCAGGTCGATCCCGGCGACCGCGACCGGCCCGTTCTTGAACTCCCGGATCAGTCCCTCTACTTCGATGCTGTTGCTGGGCGGAGATGCCTGCATGGTTCCTCCGGACGGATTGCTTTGAGATCTCGATCGTGATGTATAGCAAAGATTGAGATCTTCAACTATCTAAGTCTTCTGGTACTATTCCGCTCAATGGCGTCGGTCGACTCCGCTACCCGGAGCAAGGTCAGGAACACGCGGGGGAGGGCGAAGCTCGAGGCTGAGGCCTGGTCGCTGCTTGCCGATCTCTTCATGCTGCAGCGCCCCCTGATGATGGCGCTTTGCCGCGAGTTCGATCTCTTTCCCCCACAGCTGATGGTGCTCAAGGCCCTGGATCAGCCGCGGCCGATGCGCGACGTCGCCGCCACGCTGGCCTGCGACAGCTCGAACCTGACCGGGATCACCGACCGGCTCGAGGAGCGGGGCCTCGTCCAGCGCACCTCGGACGAGAAGGATCGCCGGGTCAAGCTGCTCGTCCTCACCGATGAGGGCCAGCGGCTGCGCCGCGAGGTGGTCGGCCGGCTCAACAAGCCTCCGGCGGCGATCGACAATCTCTCCGACCGCGACCTCCAGGTCCTGCAGGGCCTACTGCAGAAGGCTCTCGACGCCGGTTAGCGTGGTCCGCCGCCGAGGCGCCGTTCCAGCTCCTCGGCGCGTCTGCGCGTGCGGTCCAGCTCCGCCCGCATTCTCTCGACCCGCTCCTCCATCTCCAGCACCGTCTCGACCCCGGCCAGGTTCAGTCCCTGTTCCGAGGTCATCCGCTGGATCTGACGCAGGCGCTCGACATCGCGCTGCGAGTAGAGGCGGGTGTTCTTCGGCGAGCGCTGCGGCGTGATCAGCCCACGTGCCTCGTACATCCTCAGGGTCTGGGGGTGCATGTGCGCCAGCTCGGCGGCGACCGAGATCATGAAGACGCCGCGGTCGGAGTCGATCTGCGCTTCGATCCGGGTGGTGACTCTGCGTCTGCCGTCCGCCGCGCTCATCGTGCCTTCCTCAGTAGCTCCTCGCGCGGGTCGGAGCCGTCGAAGGCCTCGGAGAGCTTGACCGCCGCCTCCTCCTGCTCCTCGGTCAGCTCCTCCGGCACGTCGATCTCCATCCGGTAGCGGATGTCGCCGCGACCGCTGCCCTTCGGCTTCGGCGGGCCCTCGCCGCGCAGCCGTTGGACTGAGCCGTGCTTCGTCCCGGGGCCGACCTTGATCTTCTTCGTCCCGCTCAGGGTCGGCACCTCGATAGTCGCCCCGCGCAGGGCCTCGGAGATCGTGATCGGCACCGTCACCTCGAGGTTGCCGCCATCGAGCCGTCTGAAGACCGGCGAAGGCGCCACCCGCGTCGTCACGAAGAGGTCTCCCGGCGGCCCGCCGCGCGCCCCAGCCTCGCCCTTGCCGGCGAGGCGGATCCGGGCGCCGTTCTTGACCCCGGCCGGGATGTTCACCTTGTAGCGCTTCGTCTGCTGGGTGAGGCCGGAGCCGTTGCAGGTGGGGCAGGGGTCCTCGATGACCTGGCCGGCTCCGCCGCACTGCGGGCAGGGCTGGCTGATCGAGAAGAAGCCCTGGCTCTGGGCGTCGATCCCGCGGCCTTCGCAGCGCGGGCAGGTGGTTGGTGCGGTGCCCGGTTTCGCACCGCTGCCGTGACAGTTCGGGCAGCGCTCCCCCTTCGGCACCGTGACGTCGACCTGGGCGCCGTTGACGGCCTGGTCGAAGCTGAGCGGAATCTCCGTTTCGAGGTCGCGGCCGCGTGCCTGCTCGGGACGGGCCTGACCGCCGCCACGATTGAAGAGGTTCGAGAAGAGGTCGCTGACGTCGAAGCCGCCGGCCGGCCCCCCGCCGCTAGGCCCAAACGGCCCTGCCCCTCCGCGCCCTGGGCCAAAGCCGCCGAACATCCCGCCCGCGTCGTACTCCTTGCGCTTCTCGGGATCGGAGAGCGTGTCGTAGGCGCCCTGCACCTCCTTGAACCGCTCCTCCGCTTTCGGGTCGTCGGGATTGCGGTCCGGGTGGTACTTGCGCGCCAGCTTGCGGTACGCCTTCTTGATCTCCTCCTCGGACGCGCCTTTCGGCACGCCCAGCGTCTTGTAGAGATCCTCGGCAGCCATACGCTCCTACTCGCTCACCACCACGCGAGCCGGCCGGATCAGCTGATCGCCGAGCCGGTACCCCTTCTGCATCACCTCGACGACCGTCCCCGGCTCCACTCCCTCGCTGGCAAGCGTCGAGAGCGCCTCGTGCCACTGCGGATCGAACTTCTCCCCTTTCGGATCGAGCGCCTCGATCCCGTTCCGCGTCAACGTGTCCCGCAAGCTCCTGAAGACGAGCAGCACCCCGTGTGTAAGCCCGTCAGCCGAGTCTCCCTCCGGGTCAATTCCCTCCGCCTGCAACGCCCGCTCTAGATCGTCCAACACGGGCACCACATCCCTCAGAAGCTCCCCCCGCCCGCGAGCGGCAGCAGCCTGCACCTCGCTGGTCATCCGCTTCCGAAAGTTCTCGAAGTCGGCCTTCGTCCTCTTAGCGAGTTCGAGGTACTCATCCCGCTCCCGCTGAGTGTCAGCCAGCAGCGCATCGAGATCCTCGGCGACCTGCGCCGCTTCCTCTGCGGGTGGCGGAGCAGGGGGGACCGCCCCCGAGGAAGCTTCAGCTACCGGAGGGGGCGGTGGGTCCCCTGCACCGACAGGACCCGCAGCCGAGCGCTCAGTGGATTCCCTCTCGGAACCCTCCTCGTGCTCTTGCCTCATTTGTCGTCGCCCTCGTCCACGACCTCCGCATCCACAACCTCCTCCTCATCCTCAGAGGAGTCCCCCTCAGCAGAAGCCCCGTCAGCCGACGCCGCCTGCTGCTCCTGCGCCGCGGCATAGATCTGCTCCGACACCTTCTGGAATGCCGCCGTCAGCGCCTCGGTCTTCGAGTTGATCTCCTCGACGCTCTCCGACGTGAGCGACTCGCGCACGTCCTTGATCGCCGCCTCGATCTCCTCCTTCGCATCCGAGTCGACTTTGTCGCCCAGCTCCTCGAGCTGTTTCTCCGACTGGTAGGCGATGTTCTCGGCGACGTTGCGCGCCTCGGCCAGCTCGCGCTGCTTGCGGTCCTCCTCGGCGTGCGACTCGGCGTCGGAGACCATGCCCTGGATCTCCTCCTCGGAGAGCCCGGAGCCGGACTTGATCTCGATTTTCTGCTCTTTGCCTGTCCCCAGGTCTTTCGCCGTGACGTGGAGGATGCCGTTGGCGTCGATGTCGAAAGTGACCTCGATCTGTGGCATTCCGCGCGGCGCCGGCGGGATCCCGGTGAGCTGGAACTTGCCCAGGCTCTTGTTGCCGCTTGCCATCTCACGCTCGCCCTGCAGCACGTGGATCTCGACCGAGGGCTGATTGTCGTCGGCGGTCGAGAACGTCTCCGACTTCTTGGTCGGGATCGTCGTGTTGCGCTCGATCAGTTTCGTCATCACGCCGCCTTTGGTCTCGATCCCCAGCGTCAGCGGGGTGACGTCGAGCAGCAGCACGTCCTTGACGTCGCCGGCCAGCACTCCTGCCTGGACGCCGGCGCCGATCGCGACCACCTCGTCGGGATTGACTCCCTGGTGGGGGTCCTTGCCGGTCAGGTCCTTGACCTTCTCGCGCACCGACGGCATCCGGGTCATGCCGCCGACCAGGACGACGTGGTCGATCGAGGCGTCGGCGTCGCCGAGCGCCCGTTTGACCGGGCCGACGACCCGCTCCAGAAGCTCGCTGGTCAGCTCGTTCAGCTTCGAGCGGGTGAGCTTCATGTCGAGGTGCTTGGGCTGGCCCTCGACCGCGGTGATGAAGGGCAGGTTGATCTGCGTCTCCTGGGCCGAGGAGAGCTCGATCTTCGCCTTCTCCGCCGCCTCGTAGAGGCGCTGCAGGGAGTTCTTGTCGGCAGCCAGGTCGACGCCCTGGTCGCGTTTGAACTCGCTGACCAGCCACTCAACGATCGCCTTGTCCCAGTTGTCGCCGCCGAGGTGGTTGTCGCCGGCGGTCGCCTTCACCTCGAAGACTCCGTCGCCGATTTCGAGCACCGAGACGTCGAAGGTGCCGCCGCCGAGGTCGAAGACGAGGATCGTCTGGTCGGTTCCCTCCTTGTCGAGGCCGTAGGCGAGCGAGGCGGCGGTCGGCTCGTTGATGATCCGCTTGACCTCGAGCCCGGCGATCTTGCCAGCGTCCGTTGTGGCTTGGCGCTGGTCGTCGTTGAAGTAGGCGGGGACGGTGATCACGGCGCTGTCGACCGTCTCACCGAGCTTCGCTTCGGCATCGGTCTTCAGCTTCTGCAGGATCATCGCGCTGATCTCGGGCGGGCTGTACTGCTTGTCGCGCACGTCGATTCGGACGTCTCCGTTGGGGCCGGCGACGACCTCGTAGGGGACGATCGTCTCCTCCTCTTTGACCTCCGCCTCCTTGCGGCCCATGAAGCGCTTGATCGAGAAGATCGTGTTCTCGGGGTTCATCACGGCTTGGCGCTTGGCGACGGTGCCGACGAGACGATCCCCAGACTCCGTGAAGGCGACCACCGACGGTGTTGTCCGCCCTCCCTCCGCGTTCTCGAGGACGGTAGGCTCGCCGCCCTCCAGCACGGCGACGCAGGAGTTGGTCGTGCCCAGGTCGATCCCAATCGTCTTACCCACTATCAAGTACCTCCAGCTCTAGTTTCATCTGCCTAAGAAATCTAAGCGTCAGTATGGCAGATCGTTGGCGTCGGGCAAGTCGTTCCCGCGTATAGTGGGTTTGCGGAGAGCGGCGCCGGTTCGCCTGCCCTGAGAGGTGGGTAGCCCGGCGGGGAGGACTCAACGAAATCGACCCCCGGCGACGGCGGGTCGCAAGGAAGAGGAGTCGATTTGATCCACGCTCAGATGTCGTTCCGGCGGATCGCCCTGTTCGCTTTGGTCGCTTCACTGGTTCTTGGCCTGGTGCCCACGCTGGCCGCCGCCAAGCCCCAGGGGAAACAGGGCAAAGGCAATGAAGGCAAGGTCGTCAACGTGATGACCCGCAACCTCTATCTGGGGGCTGACCTCACCCCGGCGATCACCGCCTCGGGCGTCGGCGCCTTCGTCGAAGCCAACGGCCAGATCTTGCGCGACGTCACCGCCAACAACTTCCCCGTTCGGGCCAGGGGGCTGGCTCAGGAGATCCTCAAGAAGAAGCCCGATCTGGTCGGGCTGCAGGAGGTGGCGCTCTGGCGTACCGGTCCGCCGAGCCTCGAACCATTTCTCAACACCGGCGCCACCCCGACGGCGACGACGGTCCGCTACGACTACCTGGCGGAACTGCTCGCCCAGCTCAACAAGGGCAAAGGGAAAAGCGGCAAAGGCAAGCCGCAGTACCGCGTCGCCGTCTCTCAGGACGAGTTCGACTTCGAAGCGCCCGCGAACGAGAACGGCGTCCCAGGTGACGGCCCCAACGGCGCCATCCCCAACGCCGAGATCAACGGGCGGCTGACGATGCGCGACGTGATCCTCGTCCGCAACGGAGCCGGCGTCACCTTCAAGCGCCCGCAGGCGGGCCATTTCGCCAACCTGCTGGTGGTCAAAGTCTCCGGCGTCAACGTGACCGTGACCCGCGGCTGGACCGCGGTCGACGCCAAGGTCCGCGGTAGCAAGAGCTTCCGCTTCGTCAACACCCACCTGGAGGCGTTCGATCCCGCTACCCAGGTGCCGAGCATCCGCGCCCTGCAGGCGAGCGAGCTGGTCGCCCCCGGCGGACCGGCGACAAGCAATCTGCCGGTCGTGCTGCTCGGCGATCTCAACTCTGACGACGACACGGTCGAACCCGGCGACCAGCAGGCCTACAGGACCCTGCTCGGTGCCGGGATGCGGGAGCGCAGCACGAACAAACCGCTCAGCTGCTGCATCGACGTCAGCCTGCTCGCCGAAGGTGCCGGTGGCAGCATCGCCAACTTCGACCACCAGGTCGACCACGTGATGACCCGCGACCCGAAAGAGGTGAAGCTGAAGTCCTCGTCGGTGACCGGCCGCACGCCTGTCAACGGCTTCTGGGACTCAGACCACGCAGGCGTCTTCAGCGCCCTGAAGTTCCTGCCCTAGCGCTGGGAGGGAGGGGGCGGGCAGCGGCCCGTCCCCTCTTCGCTATCCCTCTCCCGCGGTGCGGGCGACGAATTCGGAGACCTCTTCCGACTGCTGCTGGTTGAGGATGCCGCCCGGCATCCTGCCCAGCGTGGTGCTGCTGTCGACGCCGTTTTCGACCGCGTTGAGGACGCGGCCTTCGATCCCTTTGACCGCGCTGGCATCGGGGGCGACGCCGGACGGTGCCAGCAGCAGATCGAGGTCTGGTCCGTAGTTGCCGTCGGTGCCGGCAGCGTAGAGCGTGTGGCAGTTGCCGCAGTTGGTCTGGAACAGGCTCTGGGCTTCCTTCAGGTCCGCGGGCACCTTCTGGGCGCCACGGGCAGCGTCGCCGTCCGAGCGGAAGGCGAGCCAGGGGATCAGGACCGCGAGGAAAACAACCAGCAGCCCGAAGACGATGAAGGTCTTTTTGCTCATTTGAGCCCGGCACGGTACCAGGGGCACATCCGGCGTAGCGCGCACTCCCCGCAGCGCGGTTTCGGCCGGCAGACCTCACGTCCGTGGCGAATCAGGTTCATATGGAACTCGTAGGCGTCCTCGGGGTCGACGATCGCCAGCATCTCGTCGTGCGCGAGCTCGAAGGAGGCCTTCGCCGGGAAGAGGCCGAGCCGGCCGCCGACCCGGTAGACGTGGACGTCGACCGGGATCTCGGGAAGGTCCCAGGTGAAGATCAGCATGCAGGCGGCGGTCTTGCGGCCAACCCCCGGCAGCGAGGTCAAGTAGGCGAGCGACTCCTCGCGCGGCGCCGTCTCGGTCCAGGTGAGGTCGGGCGGATCGCCCAGCTGCTCGAGGATCGCCTGGATGCGCGGTGCCTTCTGCTTGGCGAGGCCGCCGGACCGGATTGCCTCCTCGACTTCGGTTACCGGTGCGTCCCTCACTTCGTCCCAGGTCGGGAAGCGGGCCTGCAGGCCGGCGAAGGCGCGGTCGCGGTTGCCGTCGCTGGTGTGCTGGGAGAGGACCGTCCGCACCAACTCCGCTATCGGTTCCCTGTGGGGCTCGTTGACCGGCCGTCCGTACATCTCCCGCAGCCGGTCGCGGACCGCCCGCACCCGCCGCTTCTCCGGTCGCTTCCAGGCCATCGCCGCCACCCTAGTCCGCCGTATGGTTCGCCGGGTGACGGTGGTGGTCAAAGAGGCGGAGCTCTCCGTCGACGGCGTAAAGGTCTTCTACCGGCGGGTGGCGGGGGAGGGAACGCCGGCCATCTATTGCCACGGCAACCCGACCCACGGCGAGGACTGGTTGCCGTTTCTCGGGCGGGGAGGTCCGGCGATCGCGATCGACATGCCGGGCTGGGGCCGATCCGATCGGCCTGACCCGCGGCGGTTCGACTACTCGATGCACGGCCTGTCCGGTTTCCTCTACCGCTGCCTCGATGAGCTGGGCGTGAACGAGCACAAGCTGGTCGTCCACGACTGGGGAAGCCTTGCCCTGATCGGCGCCCAACGCCGGCCGGAGCGTGTGGAGCGCCTCGTCGTGATCAACGCGGTTCCCCTGCTCCCCGGTTACCGCTGGCATTGGGTTGCGCAGGTCTGGCGCCGCCGCGGGCTCGGCGAGCTCTCCAACGCGACGGCTACGAAGCGGCTGATGGCGCTGACGATGCGCCAGGCCCGCGGCGACCGCAGCGCGATGCCACCCAAGTTCGTGGACATGGTCTGGCGCCACTGGGACAGGGGCACGAAGCGGGCTGTCCTCGAGCTCTACCGCGAGGCCGACCCTCCGCGCCTCGCTGCCGCCGGTGAGGATCTCGACAAGCTGACCTGCCCAGCCCTGGTCCTCTGGGGCGACCGGGACCCTTACCTCCCAACCCGCTTTGCCCAGGGCTATGCGGACGTGCTTCCCAGTGCCCAGCTCGAAGTCCTCGAAGGCGCAGGTCACTGGCCCTGGATCGACGACTCCTCTGTGATTGACCGGGTCCTGGACTTCGTCACATAAGCGCACGTCTTTCGCCCCGTTAACGCGCGGATTACAATTGCGCGATGGCGCGCGCATTTGCTGCGATCACAGCCAAGCTTCCGCACGGGTGGGGCGATCTGGGCCGCCAGATCGGCCTCCTTCTGCTGGTCGATCTCGCCTATGAGACGGTCCGTGGCCTCGCCGACGGGCAGCGCTCGGTCGCATTCGCCCACGGTCAGCAGATCATCGACCTCGAGCGCTCCACTCACACCTTCTTCGAGCCGGGTCTCCAGGACTTCTTCCTGCAGTTCGGCTGGCTGACCGACTTCGCAAACCAGGTCTACATGAACAGCCAGTTCGCGGTCGTCCTCGGCTTCTTCCTCTGGGTCTACTTCTTCCGCAACGAGGCCTTCTACTTCGTCCGCAACATGTTCATCGTCGCGATGGGCTTGGCCCTGGTCGGCTACACGCTCTATCCGACCGCGCCGCCCAGGCTCTACCCCGAGTACGGCTTCGTCGACACGATCAACGACTTCTCCAGCGTCAACCACGATTCCGCCCTGGCCAAGCTCTTCATCAACCCCTACGCCGCGGTGCCAAGCATGCACTGCGCCTTCGCCGCGATGATCGGCGTCAGTGGCGCGAGGCTCGCCCGCCACCGCGTGACACAGACCTTCTGGGCGGCTTGGCCGCTGCTCGTCGCCTGGGTAGTGGTCGTCACCGGCAACCACTACTGGATCGACGTCGGGCTGGGTTGGATGGTTGCCGCCGTCTCGGCCCTGGTCGCCAGTCGCCTCCTCGCCCGCGCTCGCCCGGAGGCATGGGCCTGGCGCACCGGCCCGCGCGAGGCCGAGGCTTAGTGCGCTCGCTCCCGGGACGCGCCCGGTAGCCTGAGCGACGATGGAATCTTCGGCGCCCCCGAGGGCGCCTGGCGGACGCCGCAACGGCCGCCAGGCCCGCAACGGCCAGGAGCTTCGGGCCTACGCTCGCGACCGCCTGATCGAGTCGCGCCTGACGCCGAACGCGATCTCGATCGCCGGCCTGATCGGAAACCTGATCGCGGCGGTCCTGGTCACCCAGCACCTCTTCTTCCTTGCCGGCGTCGCCTTCATCCTCGGCTCGGTGATGGACACGCTCGACGGCCGCTACTCGCGGATGTCGGGCAAGGGGACGCTGTTCGGCGCCTTCCTCGACTCGACCCTCGACCGGATCGAGGAGGGGATCGTGCTGGCCGCGGTCGCCGGCTACTTCGCCGCGAGCGGCGACGATTTCGCCGCGGCGATGTGCGTCGTCGCCGTGCTCGGCTCGCTGATGGTCTCCTACACCCGCGCCCGTGCCGAGGCGCTCGGGGTCGAGTGCAAGGTGGGGTTGGCGACACGACCGGTCCGGGTAGTCATACTCTCGGTCGGCTTGGTCTTCGCCAAGGGCGCCGGGCTCGGCGATTTCGAGCTTCTGGCGCCCGCGGTCTACCTGATCGCGGCGCTGACCATCGTCACGACGATCCAGCGTGTATGGCACGTCCGAAACCAGCTCTCAAGCGAGGCGGAGCAACCGCCCAACCTGTAACCAGCCGCGGCGCCGGGTGTGCTTTGCCATCTAGCCCGATCGAGGAAGGACTTCGAATTTCATGAGCGAGACCAACGGAGCAAACGGCAGCAACGGCGCCGCCCGCACGGACGAGAAGGTCCGTGTCGCGATCGTCGGCGTCGGCAACTGCGCCAACTCCTTCATCCAGGGCGTCCAGTACTACAAGGACGCCGACCCCAGCGAGGAAGTGCCGGGCCTGATGCACGTCGACCTGGGCGGCTACCACGTTCGCGACGTCGAGTTCGTCGCCGCCTTCGACATCGATTCCGAGAAGGTCGGCAAGGACCTCTCGGAGGCGATCTGGTCGGGGCAGAACGACACGATCAAGTTCGCCGACGTGCCGAGCCTGGGGATCAAGGTCGAGCGGGGGATGACCCACGACGGCCTCGGCAAGTACCTGAAAGAGAAGATCACCAAGGCGCCGGGGGAAACCGCTGATGTCGTCGGCATCCTCAAGGAGACGAAGGCGGACGTGCTGGTCTGTTACCTGCCGGTTGGCTCCGAGGAGGCGACCAAGTGGTATGTCGAGCAGGCGCTGAAGGCCGGGGTCGGCTTCGTCAACTGCCTGCCCGTCTTCATCGCCCGCGAGGACTACTGGGACAAGCGCTTCAAAGAGGCCGGCCTGCCGATCATCGGCGACGACATCAAGTCCCAGGTCGGGGCGACGATCGTCCACCGCCAGCTCGCCCGCCTCTTCCACGACCGCGGCGTGCGCGTGGAGCGCACCTCCCAGCTCAACGTCGGCGGCAACATGGACTTCTACAACATGCTCGAGCGTGAGCGGCTCGACTCGAAGAAGATCTCGAAGACCAACGCGGTCACCTCGATCATGGGCCACGATCTGCCCGCCGAGGACGTCCACGTCGGGCCCTCCGACTACGTCGCCTGGCTCACCGACCGCAAGTGGGCACACATCCGCCTCGAGGGCAAAGCCTTCGGCGACGTGCCGCTCACCGTCGAGCTCAAGCTCGAGGTCTGGGACTCGCCCAACTCGGCAGGCGTCGTCATCGACGCGGTGCGGCTGATCAAGCTGGCGCTCAACAACGGCATCGCCGGCCAGCTCGATGGGCCCTCCAGCTACCTGATGAAGTCGCCGCATTCGCAGCGTCCCGACGACGAGGCGCGCGAGCAGACCGAGGAGTTCATCGCGGCCAACGCGCGCGGCAAGAAGGCGCCGGCTCCGGACGGAGCGAAGGTCTCCGCCTGAGCCCGGGCCTGTGCCCGCCGAGCCGCTCTCGATAGCCCAGATCACGCCGCACCGGCGTGGGACCCAGAACCCGGTCAACGAGTTCGTCGAGCGCGTCTCGGAGGAGCTGGAGCGCCGCGGCCACAGGGTCCTGATCGCGGGGGTCGGCGATCAGGTCAAAAAGCTGCTGCGCAAGACGCCGCTGGACATCGTCCACGTCCACGAGCCCTTCGCTCCGCGCGTCTCCTCCTCCGCTCTGCGCTACTCCTCCTCGCTCAACGTCGCCACCTTCCATGCGCCGCAGGAGCGGGTGCTCTCGACCCAGGTGGCGCGGCCCCTGGTTGAGATCTTCTTCGGCCGGCTCGACGCACGCACCGTCGCCAGCGCGAAAACCGGTCGCTTGCTGGAGCGCTACTTCCCTGCCTCCTACGAGCTGCTCGAACCGGGCGGGGGCTCGCGTGAGTGGTCCGAGGTCGCGACCGAACTGGAGGCGATCTACAGGCGCCTGGTCGCGCGGCGCCACGATCCGACCGGCAACCCCGAGGTGCGCCGGCGGATCTCCCGTAGGCCGCTGATCGAGGTCGATCTGCACATGCACACCGATCACTCCACCGATTGCGCGACCCCGGTCGAGGTGCTGCTGGAGACGGCCCGCGACCGCGGCCTCGGCGCGATCGCGATCACCGACCACAACGAGGTCTCCGGGGCGCTGGAGGCGCGCAAGATCGCCGAGGAGATGGGCGACATCAAGGTGATCGTCGCCGAGGAGGTGAAGACGGCCGAGCAGGGCGAGGTGATCGGGCTCTTCCTCGAGGAGAAGATCCCGCGCGGGATGACGATGGCGGAGACGATCGCCGAGATCCGCCGCCAGGGGGGGTTGGTCTACGTCCCCCATCCCTTCGACCGCTTCCACTCGGTGCCCGACTACGAGCACCTGATCGACATCGTCGAGGAGATCGACGTGCTCGAGGTATTCAACCCGCGGGTGGCGCTGACCGCCTTCAACGAGGAGGCAGAACGCTTCGCCAGCAAGTACAGGATCGTCCCCGGGGCCGGCTCCGACAGCCACGTCGCACAGGGCCTGGGCAGCGTGCGGGTGCGGATCCACGATTTCGACGGCCCCGAGGAGTTCCTCGAGGCGATGCGGGATGCCGACATCGTCCGTAAGCACAAGAACCTCGTCTACGTGCAGGCGCTGAAGCTGCTGCAGACGACGGGGCGGCCGAAGGCGCCGAAACGCCGCGTCCCCGACGCCAAGCCGGTGCGCGGGGGCCGGCCGCGGAAGCGACGGCCGGCGAGCAAGAGCTGATGCATGCGGGCCGCGCGAAAGGAGCCGCGCCCGGCCCGTCAAAGAGAGCGGCGAGCGTGCCAGCGACCGACGACGAGATCAGAGAGAAGTACCTCGAGCGCGCGATCCGCGAGCTCAATCAGCTGAGCCACGATCTGCAGGCCTGCCCGCACTGCCCGCGTGGCAAGCTGATGCCGGTGCTCGGCTCCGGCCATCCGCAGGCCGACGTCTTCATGATCAAGCACGCCCCGGCCTCGGCGGAGATCGAAGAGGGGGTCGCCTTCTACGGTCGCGCCGGCAACGCCCTGATGAAGAGCTTCAAGCGGCTCGGGATCGATCCGCTGGTCGTCTACGGCACGCTCTGCGTCAAGTGCCCGATCGCGGAGCCCGACCTCGCCGCCGAGCAGTGCCTGCGCCGCGTGGTCGAGGAGATCGCGATCGTGCAGCCGAAAATCGTCGTCGTCATGGGTGAGCCCGCGCTGCGCGTCCTCAACGGCTTCGAAGTCCCGCTCTCCCGTCCGATCGAGCCGCGCGAGGGCGAGATCCAGGCCTTCACCCCCACCGTCGACGCCCTCTACACCCCGGACATCGACGACTCACTCGACGAAGAGGGCGCCAAGCAGCGCTTCTGGCGCTCCTTCAAGGTCCTCGGCGACTGGTACGAGGACCTGCCTCCGTACTAGGGGGCGCTGGGCTCCGCCTGGGGCCTGAGCGGTGGCTGCGAGCCGTCGGCGCCGTTGGACTCGAGCATGTGGTCGGGCGTGTTCTTGGGGGAGAGGAAGCGGTCGATCGCGGCCAGGGCAACGGCCGAGACGACGAAGGTGAGATGGATGACCGTCTGCCAGAGCATCGTGTCGGATGAGATGTTGCTCGCATTGATGAAGGTCTGCAGGAGGTGGATCGAGGAGATGCCGACGATCGCCATCGCCAGCTTCACCTTGAGCACGTTGGCGTTGACGTGCGAGAGCCACTCGGGCTGGTCGGGGTGGCCGCGCAGGTTGATCCGCGAGACGAAGGTCTCGTAGCCGCCAATGATCACCATGATCAGCAGGTTGGCGATCATCACCACGTCGACGAGGCCGAGGACGAGGAGCATCACCTCGTTCTCGGTCAGGTGGCCGACGTCGCTCACGAGGTGCCAGAGCTCCTGCATGAAGCGCCAGACGTAGATGCCCTGGGCGGCGATCAGACCGAGATAGAGCGGCGCCTGCAGCCAGCGGCTGATGAAGATCGTGCTGCCGATGGTGCGGGCGAGCGGCCGGTCTATGTGGGCTTCGGCGGCGATGGGTGGCGCATCCTAGTCACCGCACTCGCCGGAACTTCTAGGGGGCGGCGGCCTCGGCGACCGCGGTCATCGCCTCGACCTTGGCGCTGGCCAGGCCCCTGACGACGATCGTGTCGAGGGCCTCGTAGGCCGCGAGGGCGCTTTGTGTCGCGGCTGCGTCGGCTGCGGCGACGCCGACCGTGCCCTCTGGCTCGGCGAGGCGGTCGAAGTGATTGCGGTAGCCGTCGTGGAGGTCGCGGTAGAAGGACTCCTCCTTGGCGAGACGCTCGGCGGCGTCGGGGCCGACGGCTGTGCGGACGTAGCCGAAGACGGGAGGCGTCTCGCGGCCGGCCTCGCGGGCGCCGGCCTCGACCTGCTCGCGCGCGGTCGCGGCGAAGGCGGGGGTCATCCAGTTGAAGAAGGCACCGTCGTACTCGGCTCCGGCCAAGGCGCACATCTTCGGGCCCATCGCGGCGAGGACGAGGCGGACGCCCGGCAGCCGCTCGCGCAGCTCGGGCAGGGCCTCACGCATTCGCGTCAGCGGCTTCTTCGAGAAGCCGGCGCCGACGCCGAGCCAGAGGCGGTCGCGATCGATTCCGAGCCGCTCGACGTCCGCCGCGATCTGCTCGGGCGGAGTACGGTCGAGGGCGATCACGGCGACGCCGAGGTCAAGATCGGGTGCGGCGGCGCCGAACACGGCAAGCGTTTCCAGCCCCTTCGCCCCGGGATGGTCGTTCGACCAGGTCGAGGCATAGCCGAGCTCCGCGCAGCACTGGGCCAGCGGCTGTGCCACCTCTGGATCGAGACCGGCAGCCACTCCGAATCCTCTGCTTTTGCCGTCACGCATGGCGCGGAAGCCTATTGCCTGGCTTTCGGGCGGAAGCTGTGACGGGTCGCTAACTACAACTCAACCACAGACAACACATTCCAGACTACCGTGCCATTATGGAGGCGATGCCACAGGAATGGACAGAGGGACGGCTTGATGAACTAAACGCAAAGGTCGACCGCGGCTTCAAACGTGTCGATGCCGACGTCCGCGAACTGCGCATGGAGATCAGAGATGAATTCAAGGCGATGCGCAGCGAGATTGGCGGCATTCAACGCACGATGCTCTTTGGGGCCATCTCGATGACCGGTGCGATCCTGGCCGGCTTCGCCGGAATCTGCACCCTGCTCGCCGGGACTCTCTAGGCCCTACTTCTCAAGCAGGGCCACGCACTCGATGTGCGGGGTCTGGGGGAACATGTCGACCGGCCTCACGCGGCGCAGGGTGTAGCCGGCGTCGACCAGCTGAGCCGCGTTCGGGGCCAGCGTGGTCGGGTTGCAGGAGACGTAGACGATTCGCTTCGCCTCGCACTCGATCACCCTGCGCACGATCTTCTGCGAGAGCCCCGCGCGGGGCGGATCGATGACGACGACGTCGGGTTTGCCGGCCTGCTCGATCAGCGGCCGCACCCCTGTGCGTGCGCTGCCGGCGACGAAGCGCGCGTTCTCGATCTTGTTGTGCTTGGCGTTCTTCTCGGCGTCGGAGATCGCCTCGGGGACGATCTCCAGCCCCCAGACCTCGCCCGCGCGCTTAGCCATCGTCAGCCCGATCGTGCCGATCCCGCAGTAGAGGTCGAAGACCCGCTCGCTGCCGCTCAACCCCGCGTACTCGGCGGCGACGCCGTAGAGCTTCTCCGCCATCTCGGTGTTGGTCTGGAAGAAGGCGCTGTGGGACATCTCCAGCTTCAGGTCGAAGAGCTCCTCGCTCAGCCGCTCCTTGCCAAGCGCGCCGGTCGGGCCGTCGGTGCCGCCGGAGTCGCCCTCGATAGCGGTGTGGAGGTCGACCGGTGGTTTGGGGAAGCGGGCGACCGAGGTCACCAGCCGGGTCTGGATCTGCCCGGTGCGCCAGCCCTCGCGGACGACGAGGTTGCGCAGGACGCCCTCTCGGCTGCGCCGGTCGTAGGCGGGCACCGACTCGAGCTGCGCCCACTGGCGCACCTCGTTACGAGCGGCGTTGCCGCGCTCGGAGGCGAGCAGGCAGTCGTCGACGTCGACGATCAGGTCCCAGCGCCCGCGCGCGTGGAAGCCGAGGATCGGTCCGTCCTCGCCCTCGCCGAAGGAGTACTCGAGCTTGTTGCGGTAGCGCCACTGCTCGAGCGCCGGCTCGATCGGCTCCAGCTCGAAGCCGTCGAGCCCGCCGATGCGGCGCAGTGCCTCGTCCACCTGCTCCTGCTTCTGGCTGAGCTGGCGCTCGTAGGGCAGGCCCTGCCAGGGCGCGCCCGGGCATGGCTCGCCGCCGTGGACGCAGCTGTCGGCGATCCGGTCCGCGCCGGGGCGCAGCAGCTCGACCGTGCGCGCCTCGGCGAAGCGCTTCTTCGCTTTGGTCACCTCAGCCCGCACCCGGTCGCCGGGCAGCGCGCCCGCTACGAAGACAACGAGCCCATCGGCTCGGGCGACTCCCCGCCCACCGAAGGCGAGCGAGTCGATCTCGACCTCGAGCAGATCGCCTTTCAACCCAGCTTCTTGCGGGCGCGCCGGGCTGCTTGAGTGGCCTGTTTGCGAACCGGCTGAGCCCGCCCGCCGACCTCGCGCCGTGCCTGTTTGACCAGCTTTTCCAGCTCCTTCAGCATCGAGTCGGTCTGCCGCCGGCCCTTCTTGACCAGGTCGGAGAGCATCTTCTCGGCGTCGCCGCGAGTCATCCGCCCGCGCTTGACCGCGTCGTCGACGACCTCCTGCAGCCGGTCCCGGCTGAGTGTCACGCTGCGCTCGAGGCTGTCGCGGAACTGCTCGACGCTCTTGTCGAGGCCGGTCGTCCCGCCGCCTCTTTTGGCCGCTGCTTTTTTCGCGGCTTTCGCTTTTTTAGGAGCGGCTTTTTTGGGCGCCGCTTTTTTCGCCGAGGGTTTTTTGGCGCGCGATCCGGCTTTCGCTTTTTTCGCTGCTTTTTTACCGGTCTCTTTTTTCGCGGCCATGGTGTCTTGCCTCCTGGTCGTCTGCGCGGGCTGTGGCCCTGACTATCTCATCCCAGCCCGCTTTGGCGAGCCCGGCCCTTACTGTGCTTCGAGGCTGGCTTCGATCGGCGTGTGATCTGAGAGGCGCAGCGAGAGACCGTCGTGGTCGATCTCGCGCCGCTCCGGCAGCCATGGCGCCGTCGGCTTGACGACGGTCAGCCCGCGCGTCAGCAGGTGGTCGATAGCCCTCGGCCCGGTCTGTCCCACGAGGCCGAAGCGTGAGTCCAGTTGCTCGAAGACGGCGGGGTCCTCCCCCGGGCGCAGGTTGAGGTCACCGCCGAAGAGCAGCGGCGCCTCCCCGGCCCACTCCGCTGCCGCCCGCGCGGCGAGCAGGACGTCCTCGGCGGCGAGCCCGGGTTGGTCGTTGGTTGCGTGCAGGTTGGCGAGGCAGATGCCGGCGGTTGTGCGGGTGAATGCCATCGCGCGCCGCTCGGGCTTGCCTTCGTGGATCGCAAGCTCACGGCGCTCGACGATCCTTCCGAGCGGGCTCAAGGCTCGCACCAGGGTCAGGTTCGAGCCACCCTCGCCGGATGCGATCAGGTCGGGGTTGAGGCGGGCGGCGGCGGTTCGCAGGGCGGCGAAGGAGTTGCGCGAGGTGAGGACCCGGTGGGCCTCGGCGCCGCAGGCGCTCGTGAGGAGCGCGGCGAAGCGAGGCGGGGTCTCCTGCAGAAGCGCGACGTCCCACTCCGCCCCGGCCAGCATCGCCGCGAACTCGTGCGAGAGATCGCGGTTGACCTGGACGTGGGTGGCGTTCCTCTCCTCGATCGTGAGCAGCCGAGAGCGCCAGGTGAACAGCGCCGGGTCGGGAGGGAAGTCGCGCCCGTGGAAGAGGTTCCAGCCAATCGCGGTGAAGCGCACCGGCTTAGTATCTCCTCCTTGAATCGGCACTTCCTTACAGGTGAAGAGCTGGGCGCCTTCGAGCTGGGCAAGTTGCTCGACCGGGCACTCGAGCTGAAGGCGGGCAGGCGGGACGGCGTCGGGGCCGATGCGCTGGCCGGCCGCAGCATCGCCCTCGTCTTCGAGAAGCCGTCGACTCGGACCCGGATCTCCTTCGAGGTCGGCGTGGCCGAGCTAGGAGCGACACCGGTCGTGCTGCGCGGCGACGAAATGCAGCTCTCCCGCGGCGAGTCGCCCGCCGACACGGCACGAGTCCTGTCGCGTTTCGTCGACGCGATCGTGATCCGCTCCGGCTCCCACGAGGCGGTCGCGGAGCTCGCCGGCGCGGCGGAGGTGCCCGTGATCAACGCCCTCACCCCGCTTCACCACCCCTGCCAGGCGCTGGCCGACCTGCTCACCCTGCGCGAGCGTTTCGGCGACCTCGCCGGCCTCCGTCTCGCCTACGTCGGCGATGGCAACAATGTCACCCGTTCATTGACGATCGCTGGCGAGCTGGCCGGGGTCGAAGTCGTCGTTGCTGCGCCACCGGGCTACCAGCTGGAGGAGGGGCACGGGGCGAAGCTGTCCGCCGACCCGCGCGCCGCGGCTTCGGACGCCGACGCGCTCTACACCGACGTCTGGGTCAGCATGGGGGACGAGGACGAGGCCGAGCGCCGCCGCGCCGACCTGGCGCCGTTTCGGATCGACGACGACCTGCTCTCGGTGGCGAAGGACCGCGCGATCGTCCTCCATTGCCTGCCTGCCCACCCGGGGGAGGAGATCACCGCCGAGATCCTCTACGGCGAGCGCTCCGCGGTCTGGGGCCAGGCCGAGAACCGGCTGCACACGCAGAAGGCGCTGCTGGAGATGCTGATCGACTCCTGAGCTCTCGTGTACCCGGAGATCAACATCGGACCGTTGACCCTGCAGACCTTCGGTCTGATGTTCGCGCTCGCTTTCCTCGCCGCGGGCGCGCTGATCGCGAAGCGGCTTAAGGAGATCGGCAAGCCCGTCGACTGGGCCTACGAGATGGGGTTCGCGGCGCTGATCGGCGGGATCATCGGCTCGCGGCTCTACTTCCTCGCCGACAACTACGAGAGCGTCAAGGACGACCTGCTCGGCAACCTCTTCTCCGGATCGGGCCTGGTCTGGTACGGCGGTGCGATCGGCGGTGCGATCGCCGTCCTGCTCTGGGCCTGGTACCGCGACTTTCTCGGATTCAGGCTGCTCGACCTTGCGGCTCCGGCGCTGGCGCTCGGCTACGCGATCGGGCGCTGCGGCTGCCAGCTCTCCGGCGACGGCGACTACGGCAAGGCCTGGGACGGCCCCTGGGCGATGTCCTATCCCGACGGCACCGTGCCGACCGACCAGGCCGTTCACCCGACGCCGGTCTACGAGACCCTGGCGATGGGCCTCGGCGCCTGGCTGCTCTGGCAGCTCCGCGACCGCTTTCGCGCCGGAGTCCTCTTCGCGATCTACCTCGTCTATGCCGGGACGGAGCGCTTCTTGGTGGAGTTCCTGCGCCGCAACGAGGAAGCCGCCCTGGGCCTGACCACGGCGCAGCTGGAGAGCCTCGGCATGATGCTCGCCGGAGCCGTGTGGCTAGCGGTCGTCAAGCGTCGACACGGTAGCCTGTCCCGCGTGACTTCCACCGATCCGATCGCGCCCGCAGCCGGGTTGTAGCCGTGGAAGCCGAGAACGAAGGAGGGTCGCCCATGGCGAGTGCCGGCGACATGGTCAAGCAGGCGACCGCGTCGATTGCCACTGCAGGATGCGAAGCACCGGAAGCCGATGCGAAAGCGCTGGTCGCGAAAGCGCTCGAGATGAGCGTCGAAGAGCTGGAGCTCGACGGGACGACGACGATCTCGCCGCAGATGCGGGAAGAGATCGAACGGCTCGTCTCGCGGCGCCAGGAACGCGAGCCGCTGGAGTACATCGTCGGCAGCTGTCGCTTTCGCGAGATCGAGATCGGGGTCGACGAGCGGGTGCTGGTCCCCCGCCGCGAGACCGAGCTTCTGGTTGCCGCCGGGGTGGAGCTGCCCCAGGGTGCCCGCGTGCACGAGGTCGGCACCGGCTCGGGCGCGATCGCGCTCGCTCTGCTCAGTGAGCGGCCGGACCTGCAGGTGACCGCATCCGATCTTTCCCCGGAAGCCGTCGACAAAGCACGGGAGAACGCCGAACGCCTCGGCATCCCGCTCGAGGTGACGGTCGCGGAGGGGATCCCCGACTCGGTCGATCGGGTCGACCTGCTGATCGCCAACCTGCCCTACATCACCGCCGACACGATCGGCGAGCGCTCGCCGGAGATCCGGCGCGAGCCGGAGATCGCGGTGCAGGGGAACAGCGGCGACGACGGACTTGGCGTGATCCGTGGGCTGATCGAGGAAACGCCGAGCGGCTGGCGGATGGCGCTCGAGCACGACACCCACCACGGCCCGGCGATGCGGGAGCTGTTGCGCGACGCGACGACCCGCAAGGACTATCGCGGTGACGAGCGGGTGACGGTCGGCCTGGCCCCATGAGCTCCGTCCCTTCGAGGGCCGAGCCCTCGCAGGGCTCCACCGAGAGCGAGCGCCGGGCGAAGCTCGGGCGGCTGCGCGCCGAAGGCATCGAGCCCTTCCCCCGTGGCTTCCCGGATCGCACGAAGATCTCCGCGATCCACGCCGAGCACGATCCCGAGCAGCTCGGCGAGGGGGAGCATTCGCAGTTCTCCTACCGGATCGCCGGGCGCCTGGTCGGTCGCCGCGGCCACGGCAAGACGACCTTCTTCGACGTGCGCGACCTCTCCGGCTCGATTCAGGCCTACGCCCGCCGCGACGCGCTCGGGGAGGAGGCCTACGGGCGGATAGAAGACCTCGACATCGGCGACCTCATCGGGGTCGAAGGTGACCTTCACGTAACCAAGCGCGGCCAGCTCGCCCTCGCCGTTCGCGAGTGCACGCTGCTGGCCAAGTGCCTGCGCGACCCCCCGGACCTCTTCCACGGCATCGAGGACCCGGAGATCCGCTACCGGCAACGCGAGCTCGATCTGATGGCCAACGACCGTACGCGCGAGATCTTCGTGCTGCGGGCGAAGGTGATCGCGGCGATCCGCAAATACCTCAACGAACGCGACTTCCTCGAGCTCGAAACTCCGGTCCTGCAGCGGATGACCGGTGGCGCCGCGGCACGCCCATTCGTCACCCATCACAACGCGCTGAATCGCGACCTCTTCCTGCGGATCGCGACCGAGCTCTACCTCAAGCGAGGCGTGATCGGCGGTTTCGAGAACGTCTACGAGCTCGGCAAGTTCTTCCGCAACGAGGGGATCTCTCCCCAGCACAACCCCGAGTTCACGATGCTCGAGTGGTTCCTCAGCGGCGCCGAATACAAAGACGTGATGGCCTTCGCCGAGCAGTTGATCGCCAGCGTGGTCGAGGAGGTGCTCGGCACCACGAAGGTGGAGCGCAACGGCGAGACGATCGACTTCACCGTTCCCTGGAAGCGGGTCACTCTGCGCGACGCGATCAAGGAGGAGACGGGGGTCGACATCGTCTCCGCCAACCGCGACGAGCTGGCCGAGGTGCTCGACGAAAAAGTCGACCCGAAAGCCGACTGGGCGGCGCTGGTCGACTCGATCCAGGGCAAGTTCGTCGAGCCGAAGCTGATCCAGCCGACCTTCCTGATCGACCTGCCGCTGGACATCTGGCCCCTGGTCGTGCCGCAGGCGGAACACCCAGAGCTGCTCGGCGAGGCCTTCGACGGGATCATCGGCGGGATGGAGGTGATCGGCGGCGGCACCGACGTCAACGATCCCGAGATGCAGTACCGCCACTTCGTCAAACAGCGCGAACGCCAGGAGGCGGGAAGCGAGGACTCGCCGCACCAGCACGACGAGGAATTCGTGCGCGCGCTCGAGTACGGGATGCTGACGATGAGCGGCTCCGGCATCGGCATCGACCGGCTGATGATGATCCTCGCCGGCGTCGACAACCTGCGCGAGGTGATCCTCTTCCCAACGATGCGCGAGGCTGCCGGCGACTAACCTGCGTCGGGTGAAACGCCTTGTGTCCCTATGCGGAGGACAAGGCGTTGCAGCTTCTAGAACGCCGAGTGCAGCAGGCCGCCGTCGATCGGGATGACGGTGCCGGTGATGTAGGCGGCGCGCTCGGAGCAGAGGAAGGCGACGAGATCGCCGTACTCCTCGGGGCGGCCGAGGCGGGCGGCGGGGACTTCGTTCCGCGCGGCCTCTTCGGCGGCGTCGAGCGAGCCGGTGCCATACATCAGCCTTTCGGTGGCGAAGCGTCCGGTGGCGACGGTGTTGACGGTGATCCTGTCGCCGGCGACCTCGCGCGAGAGCGTCTTGAGGAAGCCGACCGCCGCCATCCGGTGGGCGTTGGAGAGGTTGAGGCCGGGGATCGGCTCACGGGTTGAGCTGGAGCCGACGTTGACGATGCGTCCCCAGCCGCGCTCTCGCATGCCCGGCACGACGGCGCCGGCGAGCACCTGCGGCGCCAGCACCAGCGAGCGGTAGGCCGCCTCCCAGTCGTCGCGCTCGTGGTCGAGAGCACCGCCGAACGGCGGGCCGCCGGTGTTGGCGACGAGGATCTCGACCTCGCCAAGCGCCGCGGCGACCTCTCCCGGCAGGGCGCCGACGCGGTCGAGGTCCGACGCGTCGGCGACGAACGCCGTCGCGCGGTCGCCGATCTCGGCCACCGCTTCGTCGAGCTTCTCCCGCGAGCGGCTGGAGATCGCCACGCGCGCTCCTTCGCGCGCCAGCGCCGCCGCGATCGCCCTGCCGATCCCACGGCTGGCGCCCATCACCAGGGCGACGCGTCCCTCCAGCCCTAGGTCCACGCCGCACCGTGCGGAGGCATACGTGCGCAGAGATAGGCGAAGAGGCCGACGGCTACGAGGGCGCCGAGCCAGTGCAGTCCCAGAACGACCGCAATTGCGCTGACCACGCCCGCCAAAACCGCCCAGCCGAGTGTCGGCGGGACCTCCAGCCCGACGACCCGGGCGGTGAACCAGGCGCAGAGCAGCCAGGTCCCGGGTCCCACCAGCCAGCCCCAGCTCTCGAAGAAGCCGTGCGAGAAGATCGCCCCGAAGAGCAGCGAGAGCACGGCGACGGCAACCAGCTGCACGACCGCCACCCGCCAGAAGACCTCGACTCTCATGCCACGGATTCTCTCGCGGTCAGCCGGCCGGCGCAGCGACGACGACTATCCTGCAAAGACCGGATCGCGCATCCGGGCGGTTAGCTCAGTTGGGAGAGCGCCTGCCTTACAAGCAGGAGGTCACTGGTTCGAGCCCAGTACCGCCCATCGGTTGTCGCCTAGAGCAGGGCGAAGACGACGCGGACGGTTGCGGTGACCGTTGAGGTGCCCGGCTTCGTTGGGGGAGAGGGCTCGGCGGCGGCGGGAGACTTCGACCTCGGGCCGAATTCGAATTCGCTCACGTCTGTGCCTTCTTCGATGCTGATCGCCGGGCCGAGGGTGGCGCCGGCGCGGGCTGCGAGGGCCGCGGCCTTCGCCTTGGCCTGGTCGAAGGCGATGAGGAGGGTGTTGTTGAAGGCGAGGTCGGGGTCGCCGGGGAAGAAGCGCGGGCCGCTGGTGCCGGTGGCACCGGCGGCGATGGCGCCGGAGATCAGTTCGCCGGCTCGATCCGCTTGGTGCAGGATCACGGAAATCCCTTGGTTCGCCCTGTAGAGGGTGCGTTTACCTCGGTGCACGCTGCCGACCGAGATGCGGCCGGTGGTGACGTCACCGACGCCGACGCCCGGTACTGCCTGGACAGCCGCGATGACCGCCCGTAGGTGGGACGAGGCCAGCCGCAGCGCGGCCAGCCGCGTTCTGCGTTCCACCCGAACCGAGAGCCCCACGCCGGCGGCGTCGTTCGGCACCTGCTGTGTCGCGCTGCCCTTCACCGCCACGGTTGCAGTGGTGCCGGTTTGTGCCTGTGCGCTAGCCGGAATGAGCAGCGCCAGCGTTAGAAGCACGATCGGGGCCGATGTTCGAAAGGACGAAGGCATAAGGGGGTACTACCCAACTTGAGCGACCTTAGAGCCGAGTACGGATAGCTTCTTCCCGATGGAGCGGACACTGGAGCTGTTCGAGCCGGCTCGGCGGCCGGCCGAACCGGACCTCGAGCAGGGCTACCTCGACCTTCTGGGCGAGCAGGACCCAACTGGCGGCGGGCCGGCCCAGCGGCTGATGCTGAGCAGGGTGCTGCCGCTGATCTACCAGCGGTTCTGGCGTCCTCTGGGCGGTCGGCTGCTGACCGGGGCGGAGGCGCACGAGGAGCACCGGATCGCACTGGAGATGCTGGCGATCTCGCTGGGGGACCGGGTCCTTGACGTCGCCTGTGGGCCGGGGAACTTCACCCGGGACTTTGCCGCGGCCGCGGGAGAGGGCCTTGTCGTCGGCATCGATGCCTCGGAGTCGATGCTCGGCGTAGCGGTCCGCGACACTGATGGCGACAACGTCGCCTACGTGCGGGGAGACGCTTGTGCGATGCCCTTCCGCAGCGACAGCTTCGACGCGGTCTGCTGCTTTGCCGCTCTGTATCTGATCGAGGATCCGATGAGCGCGGTCGACGAGATAGTCCGCGTTCTCGCGCCAGGTGGCCGGGTGGCGCTGATGTCCAGCTGCCATAGGGGCCTCCTGCCAGCTGGCGCAACGAATGCGGTCGTCCGCGGCCTGACCGGAGTTCGGATCTTCGGTCGCGACGAGCTGACGCAAGCCTTGCTCGACCGTGGGTTGAGCGGCGTCGAGCAGCGCGTCAGCGGCCTCGCGCAGTTCGTGTCAGGGCATAAGCCCCATGTTCCTGGGGTTAACGCGTACCCAAAGAATGGGTACGACGCGGTATCCTGACAGCGGTCGACGGGATCGTCGGGACGGATGGATCCCGTACAGAAGGATCGAGGGAGGGGACTGAATGAGGAAGAAGATCGTTGTTGCCTTGGCTGTGCTGGGGCTTCTGGTCGCAGCCGGAACGGCGCTTGCGGGGACGTTCAAAGTCAACGTGCGCCTTGGCGACATCGTGCTCAAAGCCGAAGGAGGGTTCGCGCCAAACGCCCTGCCGAAGTTCAAAGACGCGCCTGTCAGCGTGCGCGGCGGCGGCAAACTCTCCACGATTTCAGGCGATCTTCCCCCGATCCTCGACACCTTCGTGATCGAATTCGACCGCCACGGTCACGTCGATACCGAGGGCCTTCCCCACTGCACGAGGGGCAAACTCGTAGCGACCGACGTACCCGCCGCCCGCCGTGCCTGCGGTGACGCGATCGTCGGCGAAGGGTTCGGCAGCGCGGTGGTCGCCTTCCCCGAACAGGGACTGATCAAAGTCGGCTCCCCGATCACGCTCTTCAACGGTCCCAAGCAGGGCCGCAACGACACGATCATCGCCCACGCCCATCTCAAGTACCCAGGCCCGGCCACCTTCATCGTTCCGGTCGTGATCGAAAAAATCAATAACGGCGTCTTCGGTTACCGGACCAAAGTGAAAATTCCGAAGATCGCGGGCGGCTACGGCCACCCGATCTCCGGCTCGGCCGAGGTCGACCGCAAATGGACCTTCAAGGGCGAGAAGCACAGCTTCATCAACGCCCGCTGCGAAACCGGCCGCTTCCAGGCCCAGGGCCAATTCAGCTTCAAAGACGGCACGATAATGAAGGCCAGCTTCGTGCTCCCGTGCAAAGTGCGGAAGGAATAGCAGCGGGCACGCGATGAAGAAGAAGGTCCTCGTCGGAGCGGTGCTGGCCCTGTTCGCCCTTGGCGGCACGGCCAGTGCCATCAAGTTGATCGCCGGCGACATCGTCGTCTACGGCGACGGCGGCTTCACTCCGAAACGGCTGCCGAAGTACCACAACGCACCGATCACCATCCACGGCGGCGGCCGGGTGACGACCCGCTCCGGGAACTGGCCGCCGGTGATCAAAGACATCAACTTCGAATTCGACCGCCACGGCTCGGTGGTGACCACCGGCCTGCCGGTCTGCACCTCCGCCAAACTCCAGGCCCAAACGGTGGCCGCCGCGCGCAAAGCGTGCCCCGGCGCGATCGTCGGTAAGGGATTCGGACGCGGCGTGGTCGTCTTCCCGGAACAGCCGGCAATCAAGGTCGGTTCGCCGATCACCCTCTTCAACGGCCCGAAAAAGGGCAGCAACAACACGGTCTTCGCCCACTTCTACACGACGGTTCCGACCTCGGTCGCCTTCGTCATTCCGATCGTGATCCAAAAGATCAACAACGGTATCTATGGTTACCGGACCGAGGCGCGGATCCCGCCGATCGCCGGCGGCAACGGCATCCCGCTCTCCGGCTGGCTGAAAATCGGCCGCAAATGGACTTACAAGGGGAAGCGCTACAGCTACATCAACGCGCGCTGCGAAAACGGACGCCTGCAGGCCCGCGGCGAATTCACCTTCGATGACGGCACATTCCTGATCGGCACCTTCCTGAGGCCCTGTCAGGTTCGCTGAGCAGACTCAGGCGCTGACGCCGAGCTCCGGCGTTTTGGTGCCGCCGCGCTGGCGCTCGGTTTTGGAGACAACGTCGAAGAAGACGTCGTTGCGGCCGCGGCGCATTGGGCGGGGGAAGAGGTGGCGGGCCCCGCGGTGGGTGGCGGTCATCGCCCGGAACGTCGCCTCGTGGGCTTTGCTCCAGCGGATGCCGAAGATCTCCCGCACGCGGGGCGGCAGGGTTCCTTTGATGATGTGGTTCTGGGCGACGATGTTGCCGCGCGCTGCCGCCGGCACCGGCTGCTCGAAGGCAACCAGAGGCGCCATCTCGAGACCGTGCGGCGTCGCCTGTAGGTCGGGCGAGGAGAGCCTCCCGTTGAACCAGGCGCTGAACTCGCGGTAGCTGCCCGGGACCTCGCTGCGCGGCAACCCAAAGAGCTCGCCGAAGCGGACGTAGTCCTGCCAGAGCTCCTCGCGCTCGGTCTCGGTCAGCGGGCGGACCATCGTCTCGTACATCGCTCGGCCGGAGTCGGCGATCACCGCCAGGGTCCACAGCATCAGCTCTGGGTCGAAGGCCGAGTAGGCGGTGCCCGCGGCGTGGACGCCGGCATCTTCGGAGAGCGTGCCCTTGACCCGTTCGTGCAGCCGCTCGACTACCGCCAGCGCTTTGTCGGCTTCCTCGCGGGTGCCGAGCAGGATCGTCTCCTGGATCTTGGCGGTGCGGGCGAGCCGCTGGAAAGGCCGGTTGGCAGAGCTGGTGCTCAGCATCGTGCCGGTGTAGGTGAGCGGCTCCAGCGCTCCGATCAAGAGTGCCCGCTGCCCGTAGAGCAGGCCGACCGCGCGCTCGCCGTGCACCCGCCGTGCCACCGAGCGGCCCGGCGGGAAGTAAAAGTCGTCGGCGCTTCGCTCGGCCATACCTGACCAGAGATGCTACTCGGGGGAGGGGAGGCTGGCCACAGCCCGCTCGAGCAGCCCCCGCGAACCCTCCTCCTCGCGCAGCTCGTGCGCGGCGAAGATCTCGTCCAGGTCCTCACGGGTGAGGGTCTCGCGCTCGAGCGCGTTGGCGGTGAGGTCGTCGAGGCACTCGCGGTTGGCCGCGAGCAGGGCGCGGGCACGGCGATAGGCCTCGCGGGCGAGGTTCATCGCGGCCAGGTCGACGTCGCGCCGGGTCCGATCGGAGAGGGCGTAGTCGCCGGTCGGCAGCGCTATCGGCGGCGCACCGTCGGCGTCCAGCGCCACCCCCATGCCGAACTCGCCGACCATCTGTTGGCAGACCGCGTGCACCCGGGCCAGGTCATCGACCGCGCCGGAGTAGGAGTTGCCCAGCACCTCCTCCTCGGCCGCGCGGCCGCCGAGCAGGGTGACGATCTCGTCGAGCAGTTCGTTGCGGGACTTGAGGTAGGTGTCCTCCTGCGGCGAGTGGCCGACGAAGCCGAGCGCCGGCCCGCGCGGGACGATGCTGAGGATCTCCGGCGGGTCGAGGCCGAGCAGCCGCCGGCAGAGCGCGTGGCCGGCCTCGTGGTAGGCGACGATGCGGCGCTCTTTCGAGTTCAGCCTGCGCGCCTGCTGCGAGCCGACCGACTGGCGCAGCAGCGCCTCGTCGAGGTCCTCTCGCGCCATCGCGCTGCGTTCGGCGCGGCCGGCGATGATCGCCGCCTCGTTGAGCGCGTTGGCCAGCTGGGCGCCGGTCATCCCGGTCGTCTTGCGGGCGACGTCTGTCAGGTCCAGGTCCGGCGCGAGCGGCTTGCCTTTCGCGTGCGCCCGCAGGATCGCCTCGCGCCCGTCGCGATCGGGCGGCGAGACCAGCACCTGGCGGTCGAAGCGCCCCGGACGCAGCAGCGCGTGGTCGAGCTTGTCGACGTGGTTGGAGGCGGCGATGACGATCACCGTGCCGGGATCGCGCTCGAATCCGTCCAGCTCGACCAAGAGCTGGTTGAGCGCCTGCTCGCGCTCGCTCGAACCGCCATCGCCGCCCCCGCCGCTGCGCGCGCCTCCGACGGCGTCGAGCTCGTCGATGAAGATCACCGCCCGCCCCGACTTGCGCGCTTCCTTGAACAGCCGCCTGATTCGCGCGGCACCCCTCCCCACAAACATCTCGACGAAGCTCGATCCCGAGGCGGCGAAGAAGTCGACGCCCGCCTGGGCGGCGACCGCGCGGGCCAGCATCGTCTTGCCCGTCCCCGGCGGGCCGAAGAGCAGCACGCCGCGCGGCGGCTGGGCGCCGAGGGCGGCGAAGCGGTCGGGGTCGCGCAGCCACTCGGCGACGTCCATCAGCTCGTCCTTGGCCGCGTCGACTCCCTGCACCTCGTCCCAGAGCACCGGCTCGGTCTTGCTCGCCTTCACCGTCTCCGGCTTGGTCGAGCCCACCGTGCTGCGCATCAGCCTCAGGAAGACATAGAGCAGCGCAGCCATGAAGAAGACCCCGAAGACCGGGTACCAGTCGAAGAAGAATTCCTGGATTTGTTCCGTGGTAGACAAAAGTGCTCAGCGAGTGTGGGGCTTGGGCCCCCGCACGCCAATCGCACATGTGTCCAAACTGCGGCCTGAGGCTAAAGTTCGTGCCTGGCGACCGCGCCGCTCTGCAACGCCTGCTCCACCAGGGCGACCCGCTTGCGGTTCTGCGGCAGGTCCTCGACCGCGAGCTTCTCGAAGAGCGCCCGCATGTGGGTCTTCACCGCGTCGACGCTGAGGTGGAGCTCGTCGGCGATCGCCTGATTGGTCGGCGGCGTGGCGAAGGCGCCACCGTCCTTGAAGGGCCGGCAGAGGGCGACGAGGACGCGGCGCTGACCGGGTGAGATCGTCGCCGCGGCCGGCACCTCGCTGGCGGCAACCGTCGCTTCGAGCGAGCCTTCCCCGTCCCCGCCGGGGCGGCGGTAGAGGACCGCGGTACGGCCGAAGCGGATCGTGTCGCCGTCGCGCAGGCGGCGGCGACCATGGACCCGCTCCTCGTTGACGAAGGAGCCGTTGCGGGAGAGGCCGTCGTCGAGCAGTGTGCACTCGCCGCCGACGACCTCGATCTGCGCGTGCAGGGTGGAGACCTCCTCGTCCCAGTCGAGCCGCAGGCCTGTGGCTTCGCCGCGTCCCACCCAGAGCTCGAGCACTCCCTCCTCGACGACGACGATGCGCTGCTCCTGCTCGCCGTCGCGGAAGACGAGGAAGGGACGGCCACCGCGCTCCGCCTCGATCTGGGCCTTCAGCTCGGGGGCGCTGGTCGGGCGTGGGTCGGGGCTCACGCCGCTGATCCTAAGACCACCTCCAGGGGTTCGCTCCCACCCTCTTGGCAATAAAGAGGCCCCGCTGCGGCGGGGCCTCGTTTGCGTCTATACCCAGTTTTAGGGGCGCTAACCCCGCTCCACCTGCGAGCCGCCGACGATAGCCTCCTCGCCGCTGTCGCCGAAGACGATCCAGGCCTTGTTGCCACCGTCGTAGTCCGGCGCCCAGAGCTTCAGCGTCGCCGGCCGTCCCCAGACGGTCACCTGCTCGTCGCCGACCTCCTCGATGCCGCGCCAGATCCGCACGAATGGGTTGCCCTCCCACTCCTCGCCGATCGTCGTCGGCTCGCGGTGCCCGGGGTGGACCACGGTCTCGGGCGGCAGCTCCATCAGCCGCATCACCGAGGACTGCAGGTCGGCGAAGCCGCTCGCGCCCGGTGCCATCGTCCCCCCGACGGTCCCCTTGAAGAGGACGTCGGCGGTGAAGAGGTCGGTGCCGTTGACCAGCAGGGCGACGTGGCCGGTGGCGTGGCCAGGGGTGTAGATCGCTTCGATCTCGAGGTCGCCGGTGGAGAGCTTGCCGCCGTCGGCGATCGTCTCCGCCACCTCCTCCTCGATCTCAGCCGCCGTCTCGGCGTGGGCGACCATCGGCGGGTTGCCGAGTCGCTGCCGCGCCTCCGGCAGGCCCGCGATGTGGTCGGGGTGGGGATGGGTGACGAGCACGTGGGTGATCTCGATCCCGTCGCCCTCGGCGCGGTCGATCAACGGTCCCAGGTCGTCGTTGCCGTCGATCAGCACACCCTTGCCGCCGGCCTCGTCGGCGACCAGGTAGGCATTCGACAGCCACTGCGGGTTCTCGGTCCTCTCGACGATCAAGTCATCACTCCTTCCGGTTGCTCGCGTACCGGAACTCTCCCAGAACTCAGACGGCTGCCGAGATTGCGCTGCCCTCGAGCAGGGTCTTGGCGATCAGCTCGGGGTCGTCCCACATCGGCGTGTGGCCGACGTCGGGCAGGACGAGGTAGCGAGCGCCGGCCGGCCGGCGCTCCGGTCGCGGCGGCGCCACCAGCCGGTCGAGCTCGCCCCAGGCGAGGGTCACGGGCAGGTCGGGATAGCCGGCGGGGTCGAAGATGTGTGTGCGCATCGCTCGGTTGGCCCCGTCGTAGCCGTTGGCGTCGATCCAGCCCAGCACCAGCTCGCGTCCCTCCTCCACCGGGATCCGCTCGGGCCGGGCGGCAAAGGTGGACAGCATCGCCTCGCGGCCGCGGCGCGTGCGCAGGGCGAGCGAGACGGCCAGTCGAAGGCGCTGTGCCCAGCGGCGGGGCTCGCCGCGGCGCTTCCCCAGCGGCTGGCGCCAGAGCCCGGCGGGGGAGAGCGCCGTGACCGAGGCGGCCCAGCCGGCGCGCCCCATTTCCAGCCCTACCCAGGCGCCGAGCGAGTTGCCGGCGACGTGGGGGCGCTCGATCCCGCGCTCCTCGCAGACCTCACGCACGGCGGCCGCCAGGTTGGCCGGGCTCGGCTCGATCTCCGCCGGCAGCGCCGGGGCGGAGCCGAACCCGGGCATGTCGATCGCGATCGGCTCGCGCTCGGGCGAGAGCAGGTCGAGGACCGGGTTCCAGACCGCGGCCGAGCCGCCGAGGCCGTGCAGGAGGAGCAGCGGCTCGCCGGCCCCTTCGCTCACTGCCATTTCGGCTTCGCAAACAGCGCTTGCACGTCGCCGATCCTACGCTCGCGGAAGCCCGCCTCGGAGGTGCTCAGGTAGAAGGTCCAGAGACGGCGGAAGCGCTCGTCGTAGCCGTGGGCGCGGAGACGGTCCCAGGCCGAGAGGAAGCGGCTGCGCCAGGCGGCGAGGGTGAGCGGGTAATGGGCGGTGATGTCCTCTCGCCACACCTCGCGCATGTCGGTGACGCGGGCGAGGCAGTCGGCGATCAGCTGCTGCGAGGGCAGGCAGCCGCCGGGGAAGACGTAGGTGTTGGCGAAGCTGCGGGCACCCTTCTCGATCTCGTAGATGCGGTCGTCGATCGTGATCGCCTGCAGCAGCATCAGCCCATCGGGGGTGAGCAGCTCGGCGCAGCGACGGAAGAAGTCGTCGAAGTACTGCCAGCCGACCGCCTCGATCATCTCGATTGAGACCAGCCGGTCGTAGCGGCCCTTGAGGTCGCGGTAGTCCCGCATCAGAACGGTGACGCGGTCCTCGAGCCCGGCTTCTCGTACCCGCCGGCTTGCCAGCTCGTGCTGCTCGGCGGAGATCGTCGTCGTCGTCACCCGGCAGCCGTGCTCGCGGGCGGCGTGGATCGCGAGCCCGCCCCAGCCGCTGCCGATCTCCAGCAGGTGGTTCTGCGGGCCGAGCTGCAGCCGCTCGCAGATCCGCTCCAGCTTCTCCAGCTGTGCCTCCTCGAGGCTCGCGCTCTCGTCGGGGAAGTAGGCGCAGGAATAGACCATGCGCTCGTCGAGGAAAGAGGAGAAGAGGTCGTTGCCGAGGTCGTAGTGGGCGGAGATGTGCTTCCGCGCGCCGACCCGGGTGTTCTCGGGGACGAGATGGCGAGCCCGGTGCAGCAGGCCGCGTGGCTTGGCGACGGCGCCGCGCAGGCCGTCGAGCTGGCGCAGCTCACGGGCGGCGATCCGGATCAGCGGGACGAGGTCGTCGGTCTCCCAGAGCCCGGCGACGTAGGTCTCGCCGAGCCCGAGGCTGCCCCGCAGCGGCCCGCGCCAGGCGGCGGGGTCGCGGATCGTCAGCGTCGCCTGCAGCTCGGCGTCCGGCGGGCCGAAGCTGCGCTGCCGCCCTTGCTCGACCACCTCGATGCGGCCGGCGCGGATGCGGCGCAGCGCTTGCGAGACGGCGGTGCGGGCGAGCCGGTCCCCTACGGCGATAGGAATCCCTTCGGCCGCCTTCCCTCGGGGTGGGGGAAGTACCGCGCGCCCTTCAGCTTCAGGCGCAGCGACTGCGCGTAGATCTTCGCCACGACCTGCAGCGACATCGCCGGGTAGCGGACCAGCATCCGGGACAGCAGCGGCCCACTGAGCTCGTGGCGGCGCATCGAGAGGGTCGCGTCGAAGGCCTTCCCTTCGCTGCCCTTGGGACGCGACTCGATCTGGACTTGGAGGCTCCCGCCCGGCTCAGTCGCGCGGAAGGCGTAGGTCTGGTCCATCCCCATCAGCGGGGAGACGTGGAGGGTCTTGTCGAGCTCGTCGGTCAGCACCGCTCCTTTGCGCGCACCGCGTTCCAGGACATAAGGATGACGCTCGCCCCAGGGGATGTTGTTGACGTCGGCGACCACCGCCTCGACCTGCTCGCCAGTGTCGTCGAAGCAGTAGTAGAAGCTGACCGGGTTGAAGACGTGGCCGAGGTAGCGCAGGTTGGCGAGCATTCGCACCGGTCCGGCGGGTCGCCGGCCGCCGCTGGCCTCGACCGTGTCGCGGGCGCACTCGGCCAACGGCCGGCGGGGATCGCCCATGTAGTCGGCGCGGCGGAAGCAGGCCGGCGCGCGGCGGCGGGCCGACCACAGCGGGTAGGGATCGAGCGCGCCCGGCAGCTGCTCGAGGTCGAGATACATGAGGAAGAGCCGGTAGCGGAACTCGTGCTCGACCGGCTCGAAGCGCCGGTGCCGGATCCAGCCCTCGTAGACGGCCGAGGCGCTCATGCCGCCAGTGCCAGCGGTGCCGCCGCTGCGGCTGGGATTTGCTCGCAGGCCCGGATCGCGCTGCGCACACCGTCCTCGTGGAAGCCCCAGCCCCAGTAGGCGCCGCAGTAGTGGGTGCGGCGAACGCCGCCGATCTCCTCGTACCGGTCCTGGGCGCGGACGCCCTCCGCGGTGTAGACGGGGTGGTCGTAGGAGAAGCGGCGCAGCACCTTCTCCGGGTCGATCTCCTCGCCGCGGTTGAGCGTGACCAGGAACTGGTGCTTGCTGCGCAGGCTCTGCAGGTTGTTCATCCAGTAGGTGACGGTGCTGTGCTGCGCCGGTTGCTCGCTGAGGTGGAAGTTCCAGCTCGACCAGGCGGTGCGACGGCGGGGCAGCAGCGAGGCGTCGGTGTGCAGGACCGCTTCGTTGCGCTGGTAGGGGATCGCGCTGAGGATCTCGCGCTCGGCCTCGCTCGGGTCGGCCAGCATCCCCAGCGCCTGGTCGGAGTGGGTGGCGATCACGACCTCGTCGAAGTCCTCGCTCTCGCAGCCGTCCGCCTCGATCCTCACTCGGTCGCCGAGCCGCTCGATGCTGCGCACCGGAGCGCGCAGGCGGATGCGGTCGCGCCAGGTGGCGGTGATCGCCTCCACATAGCGGACCGAGCCGCCGGCGACGGTGCGCCAGCGCGGCCGGTCGCGCAGGCTGAACATCCCGTGGTTGTCGAAGAACTCGGCCATGAAGCTGGCCGGGAAGCTCCACATCTGCTCCGGGTCGGCCGACCAGACGGCGGAGGCCTGGGGCACGATCAGGCGCTCGATGAAGTGCTTGGAGAACCCCTTCTCCTCGAGCCAGAGGCCGAGCGAGGGGGCGGTCCCATTCATCCCGATCAGCGCCCGCGCCTCGCGGTTGAAGCGGCGCCAGTCGCACAGCATGCCGAGGAAGGAGGGGCTGAGCAGGTGGGCGGGGCGGCTGAACAGGCCGAGCGGCGTGCCCGCGTACTCGAATTCCCCCCGCCCGTCGGAGACCGAGAAGCTCATGTGGGAGGGCTGGCTGGCGACGCCCAGCTCCTCGAGCAGCGCTTCGAAGCCCGGGTAGTTGCGGTCGTTGAAGACGATGAAGCCGGTGTCGATCCAGTGGCTCTCGTCCTCGTAGTCGATACGGACGGTGTTCGTGTGGCCGCCGACCCGCGAGGCCGCCTCGTAGACGGTTATCTCGTGCTCGCGATGCAGCAGATGGGCCGCGAGGAGCCCTGAGATTCCGGTTCCGACGATCGCGATCTTCATCCCAAGTAGCTACGTAGAAGGCCGCCAGACAGATGCATGACGCATTCGGTACGTCAATGGTATGGCGCAATCTGGCGCCGCGGAGGATTGCGCGTTACGGTTGTCGGCAGTTGAAGTGAAGATGGATGCACCCGGGCGCCAGGATTCCCGCCCAGTGCTCTTCGCGGTTTTTCCTCGATGGCGCTTCTCGCGTACAAGTCAGCCCCTGCTGTCGCGACGCCGGCTGTTGCCGGACGATCCGCCTTGGCAAGGGCCTACGAGATAGATACGGGTCCCGCTCCGTGAGCCGGCGCCCGGCGGGGGCGCTTGCGGGCATGGCCATGATCCTTCTCCTCGCCGCTCCGGCCGGCGCGTCGCCGCAGCCGCTGAGGGTGCCGATCCACGACGTCGTGGTCGAGCGGCCGGGTACGGAATCGGCACGGATCTCCGCGAGCACCTCGGTCCAGCGCTACTCGATCAACGACGGCAGCCCCGACACGATCGCCGTCAGCGTCACGCCTCAGTGCGCCGCCGCCTGCAACGCGGCGGATCCCCAGCTGATCGCCAACTTCATCGGCACGCTGATCCACGGCGAGGAGGTCAGCCTGCTCACGGTGCAGCTCGATACCCCGTTCCAGCTCGGCTTCGATTGCGGCTTCGGCGCCCAGGCCTGCTACTTCAGCGGCCAGAACAAAATGGTGATCAGCGGCGACGACACGGTCGGCGACGACGGCTCGAGCCGCGAGCTCGTGATTGCCCACGAGTACGGGCATCACGTCGCGCAGCACCGCGAAAACCCGGCGCCGTTCCCGACCGCGATCGACTGGGGCCCCGAGCACTGGGCCAGCTACGAGAACGTCTGCCAGGGCAAGCGTTCCGGCACGCTCTTTCCCGGCGACGAGGGCACGCACTACTACGAAGACCCCGGCGAGGCCTTCGCTGAGGCCTTCGCTCGCTATCGCTTCCCCGATGCGGCCGTCGAGTGGAGCTGGCTGCCGGCACTCGCCCCGGACGCCGGCTCCTTTCAGGCGATCCGGGAGGACACGCTTTCGCCCTGGCAAGGCCGGACGAGCTTCTTCCTGTCCGGTCGCCTACCGGCCAGGGGGGAGGGCGCAGCCGTCGAGACTCTGCGTACGCCGCTCGACGGAACGGTCAGCCTGCGCCCAAGCAGCCTGCGCAGGCACGGCTACGAGCTGGCCCTCCGTAGCCGTGCCGGCAGGCTTCTTCGCAGCTCCCGCAACGGCCTCGGCCCCCGCCACCAGCTCGATTACACCGTCTGCGGCCAGTCGAAGCTGCAGCTCGTGATCCGCTCAACCCGCCGCTCCGGAGGCACCTTCAAGCTGCGAATCCAGCGACCCTGAGATAATCCCCGCCGGGCATCCATTTGCCCATCCCTCGGGGGCGTAGCTCAGCTGGTTAGAGCGCCGGCCTGTCACGCCGGAGGTCGCGGGTTCGAGTCCCGTCGCTCCCGTTCACAGCTGAAGCCGCATTATGCCGCGAGTTTTCAGCGGAATAGGAATAACCGCCGACAGGCAATTCCCTCGCTTTGGGTACCAAGTGCCTTGTGAATCGGCGACGCCAGCCTGCTCCTTGGGGAACCCAGAGCGCTCGCGCGGCCCTCGCCACCACACCGCAGGCCATCAAGCAAAGAAAATCTATTAATAAGATCAATCAAGCGTCCAAATCTTGTGCCCGGCGGTTGACTCCCGGATCGGCAGGCCATACGAATGGACAAAGTCCGTCGCCAGTCATTGGGCGAGACGGCCTAGATGGAGGGGAGCAATGGGTGAGCCAAGCCAGGTCGCAAGCTGGATGAGTTTGCACGCGGTGAGTGGTGGTCAACGCCGCGCCTCTAGCCGGTTGCTGAGTTGCGCCGCGGTGCTCACGGTGGCGAGCGTCGCCATTCTCCTGTTTGCTTCGAGCGCCTCCGCTGCGGAATGCACGACCACCTGGGTGGGGCCAACCGAAGGCACTTGGCAGACCGCTGGAAACTGGTCGACCGCGAAAGTCCCGAGCTCATCCGACGTAGCGTGCATCGGCGCCGGTAAGACGGCCAAGGTCTATAAAACCGGTAGCCACCAGGTGGATGTCGTTCAGGGAGAAGGCACCCTGTTGTTGAGAGAAGGATCCCTCGAGGTCCTCAATACCAAAGAACCTTCGGTGATCAAAGACCTGATCGTCGAATACAACACGGTGTTGAAAGGCCCAGCGACCATCGTTGCCACCAACACCTTCTCCTGGACCCATGAAAGCACCATGGAAGGGGCCGGAGCGACTGTCGTCGCATCCGGAGCCGCCGGTTCGATCACGACGGGCGGAGGGTGGGCGAGGCTGAACGAACGAACCCTCGTTAACGAAGGCAGCTTCAGCATCAACGAAGGCATCCTGCTGATGGGGGAAGGCGCAACCTTTGAAAACAGTGGCACGCTGACCGTCAACCACGAATCGGGCCTTTACGACATCCTCGCCTCGGAATCCGGCCCGAACCCGACTCTGATCAATGCCGGCACCGTGCAGAAGACGAGCGGAACCGGGGAAACCCATATCGAAGTCGACTTCGAAAACGAAGGTGAAGTGAATGCCAAAACCGGGACGCTTGGCTTCACTCTGAGTGGGGCATCGGGCTCCTTCGCCGGCGGCTCGGTCCTAAAGGGATCACTGCGTCTGGAAGGCCCGTCGTTCACGGCAGGGAGCTTCAGCGGGGGAGAAGCCACGCTGATGATGCGCCAGGCGTCCCTTAGCGTCGAATCCGGCGCCTCCGCGGTGCTGGGCGGCTTGACCATGGACTACCAGGCCACTATCGCCGGAGCTGGGACGCTGGAAATCGCCCAGTCGCTCTCTTGGATCAGCGAATCTACGATGTCCGGCAGTGGGACGACCGTTCTGCAGGAAGGCGCCTCCGGCACGATCTCCGCGGCCTGGGCGCGCCTCGTCACGCGGAAACTCATCAACGCGGGCACCTTGACGCTGGAACGCACGCTCGGAATGGGCGAAGGCGCGGTGCTGGAAAACACTGGAACCTTCAACGCCAATTCGGAGTGGCTGTTCAACATCTACGTACTTGAAACCTCGAAAGTGGCGCCGTCATTCGTCAACACGGGAACCCTTCAGAAGACTTCTGGGACGGGGAAAACCAAGCTGAACGTCGGCCTGGTCAACGACGGAACCATCAATGCCAAAACGGGAATGCTTGCCTTCGAGGTAGCGGGGACCGTGAAACTGGAACCCGAAAGCGTGGTGAAAGGAATCACGCGCTTCGAAGACAGGAGCATCACCGGCGAAGACTTCACTGTTCCGAGCGGTCAGATGACCGTGCGGGAATCCAGCCTCGCCCTCAGCGGCGAAATAGAAATGTCCAAATTCGAGATGGAATACCAGACCTTGTTGACCGGCTCCGGCGATCTCAATGTAACCGAATCCTTCCTCTGGTCGGGGCAGAGCGAAATGGCAGGCTCTGGGACCACCGTGCTGAAGCCCGGGACGAGCAACGTGCTGGACTCCGGCGCGACCACAGTGACGCTGTCCGAACGGATGCTCGTCAACGAAGGTACTTTCTCTCAGGTCTCTTTTAGCCGCCTCAAGGAGCGAAAAGGCGCGCTGATAAGGAACAAAGGCACATACAACCTGAACTCCGAACCCTATCCGCTCTGGGCTCCGAACCTAATTGAATTCGAAGTCGGGGGCGGGCCTGCGCGCTTCATCAACTCGGGAACCTTCCAGCGGACCAAAGGGACGACCGATGTGGTCGTGACCCCAGAGTTCGAAAACGTCGGCACGATCCAAGAACCATCGAGCAAAGTCAAAATCGAGAACCCGATATCAGTGGTACCCAGTGAGAAGTTCGGGAAGCGATCGGATTGCGGAGATCCGGTCGAATGCGCCACGGGCAACTTCTACGAGAACCAGACCGACTTCTCGATCGGCGGCCGGGGCGTCGGGCTAGCTCTGACGCGAGCCTACAGCGCGCAGGCGGCTGCTAAAGCGGGTTCGGCCGGGGCGTTCGGGTATGGATGGACCGGCTCGTTCGGCGAGAGGCTCCTCATCGCCGAAGGCGGCAGCGAAGTCACATTCGTCGATGCGCTTGGCAACACGATGCCTTTCGAGGAGACGAGCCCAGGGTCCTTCGGTCCCCCTGGCTGGAGCCAGAGCACCCTCAACGGCAGCGAAGAAGCTGGATACACGCTGACGCAAGCTGATCAGACCGTTCATAGCTTCTCTGGCGAAGGCAGGTTGGAAGCTCTTTCGGACCGCAACGGCAATGAAACCACGCTTGCCTATGACGAAAGCGGCCGCCTTGAAGCGGTCATCGATCCAGCGGGGCGCGAACTGCGCTTTGCCTACAACGTCGGCGGATTCGTGAAAAGCGTCGAAGATCCGATGGGCAACGTGATCAAATACGGCTACGAATCCGGTGAGCTCATCAGCGTCACCCAGCCGAACAGCGAAGCACTGCGCTGGGGGTTCGACTACGACGGCTCACACCGGATCACGTCGATGATCGACGGCCGGGAAGGGGAGACCAAAAACAAATACGATGCCGCGAGCCGCGTGATCTCTCAGACAGATCCAGCCAATCGGACTCTCACATTCGACTACCAGGGCTTCCGCACCTTGATCACAAACAAAGGGACGGGGGCAGTCACGGAGCAGCGGTTCACAAGCAACAACCAGCCCTACTCGATCACCTACGGCTACGGCACGGCTGACGCATCGACCCAGTTGTTCGCCTATGACGAATCCGGGCGCCTGCTCAGCGAAACCGACGCGAACGGGCACAAAACCACCTACACCTACAACGCCATTGGGGATCTGACCAGCGTCACCGATCCCAATAAAGCGAAAACTAGTTGGGAATACAACGAAACCCACGACATCCTGGCGATGAAAACGCCGAACGGCCAGACCACAACTGTCATGCGGGATGCGAACGGGAATCCTGAAACCGTCGCCCATCCTGCGCCTAAAGAAGCCACTCAGACAGTGAGCTACGACTACGGCCCGAACGGCGAACTGGAAAGTATGACCGATCCGCTGGAACGCACCTGGAGCATGGAATACAACAGCCAGGGGGATCTGACCGCGGTGACGGACCCCGAAGGTGACACATGTACCTGGGAATTCAACGAAAACTCGCATGTGATCGCGATGGTCAGTCCCCGAGGGAACGAGGAAGGAGCCGAACCAGCCGAATACCTAACCGCGATCGAACCGGATCCGATGGGGAGGCCGAGGAAAGTGACCAACCCGCTAGGGCACGTCACCGAATACGGCTACGACGGCAATGGAAACCTCGAAACCGAAACCAATCCCGGGGGCCATTCCACGACTTACTTCTACAACGGCGCTAATGAGCCGATCAAAGTCGAAGAACCCAATGGAGACACGACGAAAATCGGTTACGACGCCGAAGGTCACGTGGTCAGTCAGACCGATGGTAACGAAGAGACGACGACATACGCGCGCAACGTCCTTGGTCTAGTCGAGGAAGTAATCGATCCGTTGAGCCGAAAAACTATCCTGGAATACGACCCGGCGGGGAATCTCGAGAAAGCGATCGACGCGGCGGAACGCACGACGACCTACTCCTATGACGCGACCGATCAGGTGATCGAAGTCGACTACTCATCCGAAGGGATGCCGACGGTCAAATTCGAATACGACCCGAACGGCAACGTGACGAGCATGGCCGACGGATCTGGAACCTCGACCTTCGACTACGACATCCTGGATCGGCTGGAAGAAGTCAAAGACGGCCACGGCGATTCGGTTGCCTACTCCTACGATCTCGCCAACGAGCAGATCGGGATCGAGTACCCGAGTGGCAAAGCGCTGACGCGGACCTTCGACGATGCCGGTCGGCTGGAGACCGTCACCGACTGGTTGGAAGGCACGACGACATTCTCCTACGATGCCGACTCCAACCTCGACGGAATCGCCTTCCCTGTGGCCACGGCGGGCCTAGACGAATACAGCTACGACGCAGCCGGCTGGATAGACGGAGTGACCATGAAGATCGAAGGCGAACCTGTCGCAACGCTCTCGTATGTGCGGGACAAAGTGAATCAGATCAAAGAATCCTCCCAAGCCGGTCTTCCTGGCCCCAAAGTTGAAGGATTCGAATATGACGAAAATGGGCGGCTTATCGAATCCGGCGCTGGCGTCTACGAATACGACGCAGCCAACAACCTGCTCAAAGCACCGGGTTCCACGTACAAATACGACGCCGCGAGTCAGCTTGAGGAAGGAACGGGGATCACCTTCAGCTACAACGAAGTCGGTGAGCGTCTCGAAGCGGCGCCGGAAGGCGGGCCGACCACCAAATATGCCTACGATCAAGCCGGTGGCCTGACGTCGGTGGAACGCTCCGGAGAAGAAGCTCCGAACGATGAATCCTTCTCCTACAACGGCGCCCAGATCATGACCTCCCATACCCTGGGGAAAGCGACCAATTACCTGACCTGGGACACGAGCAGGGCCACGCCGGTCCTTCTGGCGGACGACCAGATGAGCTACGTCTACGGGCCCGGAGGGATGCCTATAGCGCAGATCGACGCCGAAGAAACGGTGAGCTACCTCCACCACGACCAACTGGGCAGCACCCGGATGATCACTGACGCGACGGGCGAATCCGCCGGGCTCGTCACTTACGCGCCCTACGGAGAGCGTCAGGCGAGTTCGGGAAGCGCGAGTTCTCTCATGGGGCATGCAGGCCAGTACACGACGCCCCACAGCTCGCTGCAGTACCTGCGGGCGCGGTTCTATGACCCCGGGACAGGCCAATTCCTGACTAAGGACCCACTCACCGCGCTGACGAGAAGCCCCTACGCATATGCCAACGGGAACCCGCTGCTCTACGTCGATCTGAAAGGCCTGGATCCCTGCATCCTAGGCTTCATCTTCTGCGACGAAACCGACGAACCGTGTGAATCTCCACTCACGACCGGTCCAATGATGCCGGCCTGTCTGATCCCTGACGATCTGACGCAGGAGGCGACGAACGCCTCGGCCGGTTACGGCGACTCGATCCTTTCTCCCATCCCGTTCGTCGACAATCCTTTCGGTGGTCCCTTCTGGCGCGATCTCTTCGGAATAAACAATGTCGAGAGATGCTCGCTGCTGTATCGCGGGGTCAATATGGGCAGCGACTTCTTTACAATCGGGAAGGGCCTGGGCAGGGTCGCCAAGGGGACTCCAGATGTCTGGAGGGATATGACACGCAACCAGAACGAAAAGTTTGTGCCGTTGCCCGATGACATCATGCCCTAGTAACTGGCGACTGCCGGCCCTACATTCCATCTATGGCCGGAGATTCACCATTTGAGATCCTAAAGCTCGTTCTGTCCTCGATGATCTGGGCGGAGATCCTCGGTGTGGGAGTGGCGTGGTTGAGCCTGAGAGGCTCGGGCCACTGGTCGGAGCGACCAGCTGAGGAAAGGCGTATCGATGTCTTGGCTCGCTATGTGGGAAAGGTGACCACACTGGTTGGCGGATGGTCGCTGATAATCGCCTGCAGCGCCCTGCTGACCAGTTGGCTCTCATGAGCAGCAAGGAGCGAAAGGTGCTGCCGGACGTCGTGATCTCGGCATTTCTGTGGCTCGTTCCCGTTGGGGTTGTCCTCGGTGTTCTCACTGGCGCTGGTGTTATCTCGGGGCCGGCCCTGGTCCTGGTCGTCTTCGGGGGCCTGACGGGATTCGTGCCCTGGGCGGTGCTGAAGCTCGACCCCCTGGGGGTGTCGGAGACATCTGATGAGCGATCGTCTTGACGCGACGCGCTGCTCTGCTATCTAGCCGGCCCCGAGTGCCGGAAGACGACTGACCTGCCGCTGTTCAAGCGGCCACTAGCCTCCTTTGAGCCCACGGAGCCCGCGACCTGGGAGGTAACCCGGCCCGGGAGATCTAGCCGAGTTCCCTTGCGCGTCGAAGAAGCTTCGTGCGCAGACGGAATGTCAGCGTTTGCGGCGGTGTTTTTTCTTCTTGATGCAAACGGTCTTGGTCTTGGCTTTGCCGTTTTTGCCTTTGACCACTTTGCCGTGACGGCGGATCTTGACCGTTTTCTTGACGAAGCCTTTTTTGCATTTCAGGGGCTTCTTGATGGGGACGACTGACGGCGGGAAGGTGACGTTGATCGTTGCGGTCGCGGGGTCGGACGGGACCCCGGCGGCCACCGCGCGGTACAGGAACGAATCGGCGCCGGACGTGCCGGGCTGCGGTCCGTAGCTGACGCGGTTTCCCTGGATGCCCGCGAGGGTCCCGCGGGCAGGCTCGGTGACCTTCTCGAAGGTGAGCGGGTCGCCGTCTGGATCGGAGCAGCTGAGGTCGACCGTCACCGACAGGTTGTTCGTCGTGCTCGTGCTCACGTTCTGGCAGACCGGGGCGCGGTCGATCTCGAAGCCGAACAGGCGGTTGTCTCCGACCGCGTAGACATGCCGGTTGTCGAGTGTCGCTGTCATGGCCTGGATCCGATTGCCTTGGCGGAACGTTCCGCAGCCGTCGGCCGCGCCGACGCTGACACAGCCGGGCGGCGATGGCTTCTGAGTCAGGCCGCCATTGGCCAGGCTGAAGCCAAAGATTGCCGCGCTCGCTGCTTCGGTACCGAGGTAGAGGCTGCTGCCGTCGGCGGAGGCGAGGACCTCTCGTGCCGGAAAGAAGGTCGAGCAGCAATTTGTGCCAGGCGTCGGGGCGCAGCCGGAGAAGGCGCTGGTCGGATAGCTGAAGCAGTTGCCTTCGGTATCGGGAGTGAGGTTGTTGGTTGCAGGATCCCGGTTGATCGTCGCAAGCGATTGCAGGCTGCCGACGCGGATTCGGGTGCCGTTCTCGGTCAGCGCCAGGCTCTGTGGCCCAATCACACCTGGCCGGCTCTGGCAGGTGCCCGTCAGCGTCGTGTTGGAGACGCAGCGGCTTGGTGTCGAAGACGGCGTCAAGCTCCCAGAGGGACCGCGGTCCCAGCCAAGTACGACATCGTTCGCGCTCGAGATCAGCAGCTCTTTGCCGTCGGGCGTCACTTCGAGGTCTGTGGGGCTGACCAGGTTCTGAGCCGTTCCGCAAGCGCCACCGTGGCATTGGATGAATTCAAGGCTCCCGGCGGCTGGGTTGCGTTTGTAGTGACCCACGGCTCCACCGGCGCAGGCTCCCCCCAGGTAGACCGAGGCTCCGTCGGGGCTGACCGTGACCGCGTTCAAGGCCCCGCCTGCGCAGTAGTTGTAGGTGTTGTTCAAGGTCAGCGAGCCATCGGCCAACCGGTTGAAGCCCGTCAAGCGTCCTGAGGTGGTGACGGCATAGACCTGCTCCCCGCCCGGGCTGACCGCAATCGCGGTGGGCCCGTCGAGCCCTTCACCGATTGGAACCAGATTGCAGGAGTCCGTCGTCGCGACCCCGGCGTCGGACGTGTAGCAACCGGTGATTCCAGCCTTCTGGGTCAGCTCGCCCGTGGCGGGATTGCGGTCGAAGGCGACGATCGCGTCCTTGCCGGTCGAAGTGACGTAGACGTTCGCGCCGTTCGGTGTAACGACCACGTCTCCGGTGGCCTCCATGGCCCGCACGTCCTGACAGCCGCTTGGGGTCGACACCTCGTCCACGAGGCATCCGCTCGCGTTCGTCAGCTGCTTGAGTCCGCCGGCTGTGGCCGCGCCGGCCGTCGTCGGAAGGGCGAGCAGAGCGGCGCACGAAAGCAGGACGGCGCTAAGCGCAAACATGCCGGCAAGCTGAAGATCCTGCTTGAGCCTCCCCATTCGTCGGTAAGACACTACAGGGGAAATCTCTGAGCTAACCAAGAAACTTGCAGAAAACGGCCTATTTCTTAAACTTTAAAGCTAGAATGGACTTAGAGATGAGGGTGAAGGAGCGAAAGAGAATCTTCGAGAACATCGCTCGGCTGCGACACGCGGAGCAGCAGACAGGCAATCGCGATGTCGCTTTGGTTCGCGAAGACCTCGAAGCGGATCTTGGAGGCACGGTCTCACGCAGTCTTGCCGCCAGTTTGCTGGGCGTCAGCCACACGGCGCTCAACAACTGGGTTGCGGCTGGGGACGTTCCGACCGTCATCACGACGCGTGGTCGTAAGGAGGTTCCGCTGCCGACGTTGCTCGACCTCTACGAGCGGGTCGCCGAGGAGCGCAAGTCCGGGAGGCGCAAGCTCCATACGCTGGAGCCCGTCATGACCGAGGCGCGCCGCCGTGCTGAGCGAATGCGTCCCGGGGCGGCCCTATCCAAGGGGCGCGATAGGTCCGATCCACACCGAGTCCCAGAGCTTCGCAGCCTTGCTTACCACCGAGCCTTGGCGCCGCGGCTTCGTCGTCCAGCGATCGACGAAGCACAGCGCAAGCTGGCACGGTGGAAACGTGACGGAAGACTCGATCCGCGCCACGCGGAGGCTTGGGAAGAGGTCTTCGCGATGCCGATGGCAGACATCCGGAAAGCCATCGCCGCGGACGACCCTCGGGGCCGAGATCTGCGCCAGAGCTCGCCGCTCGCCGGGCTACTGAGTGAGCCGGAGCGCCGCAGGATCCTCGAGAAGGTTTGACGGGCCTTGCGGCGATCGGACTTCGATCACGTGATCGCAGCTGCGGCCGAGGTCTCGGGAGAGCGGGAGATCGTCGTGATCGGCAGTCAGGCCATCCTCGGCACCGTCGATGAGCCACCGGAGAGCATGGCCTTCTCGATGGAGGCTGACGTCTATCCGCTCAACGCCCCAGAGAAGGCCGACGAAATCGACTTCAACCTCGGCGATGGCTCTCCCTTTCACGGCACTTACGGTTACTACGCCCACGGAGTTGGACCGGAGACCGCCGTGGCTCCCACGGGTTGGCTCGATCGACTCATAAGAGTGGAGATCCCGTCACGCCCAGGCAGTCGAACCGAAGCTGTCGCCCTCTGCTTGGAGCCGCACGATCTCGTCCTAGCGAAGTGTGCGGCAGGCCGCGATCGAGATTGGGACTTCGCCCGAGATGCCCTGGGGGCGGAGCTTGTGGAGATCGGCGAGCTCCTTCGCCGTGCCAAAGATCTTCCGATCGATCAGCCGGACAAGAAGCACGTGCAACAGATGCTGAAAGGAATCAGCACAAAGCTCGATCTTGGCTAGCGGTCTTCGGCTTCCGTCTCTGTGAATTTCTGGACCAGCTCCATCGTTTCGGCTGAGCGGGTCTGGAGGGTTTCGCTGGCTTGCTCGAACTTCGTCGGGTCGGGTCTCGGGGGTTCGCCCTGGGGGAGGCCGGCGTAGTTGTCCCAGAGCGTGATCTGCTCGAAGAAGTTCATGAAGGCGATATCGACCTGGACGAGGTTGGAGAGGGCGGTCTGGGTCTTGCGGATGGCGCCCGTGACGAAGACCGCGATGAAGGTACCCGCCCCCATGCCGCTGAATGCCAGGGCCCAGCCCCTGTCGTCGGTGAAGAAGATCCCGTAGACAGTCGAGATCGTGAAGATGGACAGACCCACACTGAACATGGCAATGCACATGTAGGTGATTGCCTTGTATGACCGCGTCGCGTTGTCAAGCGTGTTCTTCAGCACCTGGGCCGTCTCATTGCCCAGCTGGATGAAGCGCTCAGCCTGGGCCGCAGCGACACGCTGATGGAGCAGCATCTGCTGCTCTTCGGTGGGGTCTGGAGCGCTGACGGCCACGGTGGCCGACCCTATCTCACCCAAGGGACCGCAGGTCAGCCTCCGAAAGGGAAGCGGAGGCCTGTCGCCACTTGCGCTGGAGCTTGGGTTCGACCGAGGTGGAGTCGCAGCCGGCGGTCGCGAGGCAGTTGCCCCAGGTGTTGGCTGCATCGATGTAGTGGTTGAGGGCGCGCTCGCTGGGGGTGGCCACTGAGATCACGCAGTCGATGGTGAGGTCGTCGACCGGGATCTCATCGTAGGCGGCTTTCACCTTGCGTACGTCGTAGAGGTACCGTTCGTAGCTGAGGCCGAAGGCGAGGCGGCGCCGGAGCGTGTTGAGCGAGCGGACTAGGCCACCCAGCTGGTTCTGGCATCCGCGGCTGGTCGTGGAAGCCTTGACGGGAGCCGGTTGTTGGGCGCTCGAGCCCTTCTCGGCCGCGGCCGGGTCATTGCCCCCGCAGGCGGCCAGCGTCAGCGCCAGGATCCCGATCGATATGGCGCCGGCGAGCCTGGCCAAGGCGGCTAGTGTAGAACTTCGCTCGATGCTGAGAACGGGGAAGCTGGCGGTCGTCGCGGTCGCGGCGACGATGCTGGGGTTCGGTATTGCAGGGACCTCTACCGCCTCTGGACAGGGTGGGGTTCTCGTCGTCGGTGACAGCCTTGCGGAACTGACTTCTCCCTATCTGGAGCGGTATCTGCCCGGCGTGCCGCTGACGATCAACACGGGCGGCGGCTACAACAGCTATCAGATCTTCGACCTCTTCCAGGAAAGCTATGACCCGTCGCAGTCGGTGATCGTCTTCGACGCCGGGACCAACGACAATCCCGCCTATCCGGAGATCCTGGCGGGGAATCTCGAGGCTGTCGCCCAGACGGTCGGGGTCCAGGTGCATGGTCGTGCCGACCATCCACGGCCTTACAGTGAATGGCATCGGCAACGACGGCAAGAACCGGGTGGTCGAAGAATTTGCGGCCTCGCGCCCGGGGACGGCGGTGCCCGACTGGGCGGGGGCTGTCCCTACGCACCCCGAGCTGATGCAGTCCGACAACCTCCACCCGATCGCCGAGGGCGGCGACTTCAGAGCCCAGCTGATCGCACAGGGAGTCCAAGAATGCCTTCACTCCGGCTCGATGTCGGCATCGGCTTCATCCGAGGCGCCGGTGCTGGAGTCCAAGCCGGAACTGGCTCCGGTCGGTAGGTTCGCGAAGAAGCAGGCCGTGATGGTGCAGGCCATCGCGATGGGAATAGCCCGTCAGTTGGCAGCACAGATCGCCAAGCGAGAACCGTCCCTCGCGGTGCTCGCGGCTGCCGCGCTCCGCTAGAGACCGAGTTGACAACCCCCAGTCGCAATGCCTGAACCGATCCGTCGTGGACAGCGGTACATGCCGGGCCTGGATGGCCTGCGAGCGATCGCGGTTCTCGGCGTGATCGCCTACCACCTCGGTTTCGGCTGGGCGGAGGGCGGGCTGCTCGGCGTGGGTGTGTTCTTCACCCTCAGCGGCTACCTGATCACCGACATCCTGCTGGCCCAGGTCAGCGGCGCGGCGGGATCAAACTGAAGTCCTTCTGGCTGGCGCGCGCCCGGCGGCTGCTTCCCGCCCTCTTCGTGATGCTGATCGTGGTGATGGCGTGGGTGACCGTGATCGGCCCGCACCAGCCGGCGGACTTCCGCAGACGCCGTGCTCAGCGCCGTCGGCTACGTCAACAACTGGTGGCTGGTCGTCCACGACGTCTCCTACTTCGCCCGCTTCGCGCCGCCGTCGCCGCTCAACCATCTCTGGTCGCTCTCGATCGAGGAGCAGTTCTACATCGTCTGGCCCTTCCTGCTGCTGCTCGGAATCCGCCTCGTGCCGGAAGTGAAGTACAAGACCGGGGTGCGGTTCCGCCTCGCCGGCGTGACCCTCATCGCCGCCGCGGGCTCGGCGATCCTGATGGCGGTTCTCTACAGCCCCTCGCTGGATCCCTCGCGGGTCTACTACGGAACCGACACCCGGGCGCTGGAGCTGCTCGCCGGCGCCGCGCTGGCGATGGTCTGGCCGAGCCGCCAGCTTCGCGCCGACGTTCCGGTGCAGGCGCGGTGCATGATCGACGGCGCGGGCATCGTCGGGCTGATCGGGATCGGGTTGATGTTCTGGCAGGTCGCCGAGTTCTCACCCTTCCTCTACCGCGGCGGCTTCGCTCTGCTGGCGCTGGCCTCGGTGCTGACCGTCGCCTCGCTCGCCCACCCTGCCTCCCGGCTCGGCCCGATCGTCGGCTGCAGGCCGATGCGCTGGATCGGCGAGCGCTCCTACGGCATCTACCTCTGGCACATGCCGATCATCGTCCTGACCACTCCCGAGAGTGCCCACGGCATCGACCTTCTGCGTGCCGCGCTCCAGGTCGGCGGCGACCTTCGGCGATCGCCGAGCTGTCCTGGCGCTACGTCGAGGACCCGATCCGCCACGGCGCCCTGGGCAGGCTGTGGAAGCGCTGGAAAGCGGGCGGAGTTCAGCTTCGAGGCGGTCTCCCGCGGGCAGCTGGGCTGCAACTGGGAGCGCCGGCCTGGTCTTGGCGATGGCGCTCGCCGGCCTGGCGGGAGTCGGCGTCTCGAACGAGTCGCAAGGCGGTCGAGCTCGGACCCGGTCTCGAAGACGGTGACCGACGAGAACAGGCGGCCGCCGACGCCGCTGGCGACGTCCTGCGACGGCGTCGTCCACATCGGCGACTCGACCTCGGAGGGACTCGTCTCCTCCGAATACCTGCCCGACCCCAAGCAGCTGATCAGCGCCCAGTACGCGCGGGTCGGCGCCACCACCCAGCACCTCGACGTCTCCGGCGCCCGCTCGATCTACGAGAACTTCGAAGGCAAGCCGAACGCCCAGGAAGTCGGCCGAAGCCTGGAAGGGCGAAGGCTTCGACGGCTGCTGGGTGCTCGCCATGGGCACCAACGAGGCCGCCAACGTCGCCGTCGGCTCGACGATCGGCTACGACGACCGGATCGACAGCATGATGTCGACGATCGGCGAAGGGCCGGTGCTGTGGGTCAACGTCAAGTCGCTGGAGACCACGGGCCCGTACGCGGCGGAGAACATGGAGGGACTGGGACAAGGCGCTGCGCAGGCCTGCGACCGCTACCCGTACATGCGGATCTACGACTGGGCCTCGGACGTCAAGGACGAGTGGTTCATCCCCGACGGGATCCACTTCACGACCCCGGGCTATGCCGCGCGCGGCAGGCTGATCGCCGACGCTCTGCTGGAAGCGTTCCCCGACTTCCGAGCAGCTGGAGATGGCCGACAGCGACGACTGCGTCGTCTCCGCCAACGCCCCGGCTCGCTAGCGGGCGACCTTTTTGAAGAACGCCCAGCGGTCGTACAGGCCCAGCGCGGCCGCGAGCGTGTCACCGCGGATCGTCGTCGTCCCGCCAGTGCCGATCAGCTGTCGCGTAGTCGATCCGGGGGGAATCGCCGCGCTTGGTCACCCTGATTCCGCGCAGACCGCCCTGCAGGTAGGGCGCCGAGCCGGGAGCTCATCTCGGCCTGCGAGAAGCTGAACGACCAGCGGTGCTGGGGCGCGTAGTAGTCGTACGGGTCTTCGACGCTCTGCAGGTAGGGAACGTCGGGGGCGCCGAGGAAGCCCGACTCCGTGCGCCCGCCCGAGGAGGAGAAGTAGGTGGTCTGTACGACCTCGCCCTGGTAGGTCACCACCTGGTTGCGGGTGGCCTGGGCCGCGCGGTCGGTGCGTGCGGTCTCCAGCTCGACCCCGCCGTAGATCTGGGTGCGGGTGTCGGGGTAGAGGGCGAAGCCCTTGCCACCCACGTCGGTTGAGAGCGCGATCGACCGCGCCGCGACCGCGAACGTCTTCAGCGTTGCCGATCGGCCATTCGGGAGGCACCTCGCCTGGCACCGAGCCCCGCACGTAGTTGTTGACGTTGAGGCTGTTGACCACATTCAGCGATGCGGACGATCCCTCGCTCGGCACCGCCTCGAGCGCGCCGCGGTAGAGCCCGACCCTCTCGATGCGGATGATTCCGCTGCTGTCAGCGTGGAGTCGGTCACCGCAGCGGGCGAGCAGTTTCCCCGCGCTGGAGAGCAGCCGCACCGACGACCCGCGGCGACGGGCCCGGTAGGAGCGGGCGGGATCCAGAGCCTGCCCGCAGGCGGCCGTCGCCTGGCTGAAGCCGACGTCGCCAGGGGAGACGTCGAGCAGCACCCGCACCAGCGGCGCGCGCGGGAGCGTGGTCACCTCGATCCCCTGGAAGTAATGCGCGAGGATCTGCCGGTAGCCGGTGCCGTGCTTGCCGAAGCCATAGGCGCCGTAGGCACTGAGGCCGACGCCGTGGCCGAAGCCGGCGCCGTTCACGACCCAAGTCGCGGCGCCGCTCGCCGCTGACGGCGTCGCCAGGACAACCGCGAACAGCAGCGAGAGAGCCGCGGTCCGTGCTCGCGCCACTAACCGGCGCGCGGCGCGTAGCGGTGGTGGAGCATGAGGCCGTTGCCGTCCGGGTCCCTGAAGTGGGCCATGTGGCAGACCCCCGAGTCCATCGTGTCGGCCGCGAACGAGACGCCGCGCGATTCGAGCTCGGCGCGAGCGGCCTCGACGTCCTCGACGTGGAGCGCGATCGGATGGGTGTGCGGCTGGAACTCGAGGCCGAACGCCTCGGACTCGATCACGCTTATCGTCAGGCTGCCGGTCTCGAACTCGGCGCCGGGCATCTTTCCGTAGCGGGCCGAGCAGGGCAGCCCCAGGGTCGTGCCGTAGAACTCCACGGCCGCGTCGAAGTCCTTGGTCGGCACGGTGACGAAGTCGACGCCGCTGATGAGCGAAGCAGAAGTGTTCATGCGGGCGAATGTACCCGGTTCCACCGCCCCGGAGGTAGGCTGCCGTGGCCAATCCCTGACAGGAGGTATGCATGGCGGTCAAGCTTCATCGCTGCTCGACCATGTGGGTGAAAATCGGCGCGCATCCGTGCTGGAAGGTTCAGAAGGCGCTTGACGAGGCAGGAGTGGACTACGAGGTCGTCAAGCACCCGGCATTCCCGCGCAGCAAGCGCACCGCCTACATCGAGCTGATCAAAGGGGGAGAAAACGCGCTGCCGGCAATCGAGATGGAGGACGGCACGCTGATCCGCGAAGAGTCGAAGGACCTGGCGGCGAAAGTTCGCGAGGGACGGCTGGGCGCCTAGTCCCGCTCGCGGCGGCGGGCGATGAAGACCGCCTTGGTGTGGACCGATTCGTCCAGCGGCTGGCGCAGGACGCCGTCCAGGCCCATGCCGAAGACGTCGAGGCACTCGAGGCCGGCGCGGTCCAGGGTCGCGAGCACCTCCTCCTCGGGGAAGTGCCGCTGGCGGTGAACGTGGGCGCTCGTCTCGGGGTTCCCCCCGTCTGTGGCCGGGTCGAGCGGCTCGATCTCGAAGCGGGCTTCGGAGATCGAGCCGGGCGCTACGTCGGTCGTTGCCTGGCCGCGCCAGACCAGCCGTTTCCCGCCCCGCTCGACCGCGCTGGTTTCGGCAAAGAAGGTGCGGTAGGCATGCAGGGTGTTGACGTCGAAGAGCAGCAGCCCGGTCGCGGTCAGGTTGCGGCGCATCCCATTCAGAGCCAGCTCCAGTTCCTCGCTCCCGAGCAGGTAGTTGACGGCATCGTCCAGGGCCCAGACGAGATCGAACTCGCCGAAGGTCGGCAGGTCTCGCATGTCGGCCACCGTCAGGTTGGCTTCCTCGCCCGCCTTCGTCCTCGCCAGCTCCAGCATCGACGCCGAGATGTCGCAGCCCGTCACCTCCCAGCCCCGCTCCAGCATCGGCAGGAAGCTCTTACCGGTGCCGCAGCCGACATCGAGCAGCCGCTTCCCACTCAGGCCGTACCGCTCGAGAGTGGCCAGTAGGTCGCTCAGCCACCCCTCGGAGTCGTAGTGGGCGGTGAAGTCGTCGTAGACGGGAGCGATCGCCTCGTATGCGAGCTCGGCCCCCTCGTCTCCCACTTTCGCCGCCGTAGCCACCAGCACGCTTTAGAGAACCTCTCATTGATCAAAATAGTTTCAGCAATAAAATCTACCCGTCTGTTTTTTGGCTTAGTAACGTTGACCAATCAGCGGTTCGATCACTCAGGGTGGAGGTCTGGATGACGGCTGGGAGTGGGATGAAGCCCACCGCGTCTGTCTGCGCATGGCCTATCGCTATGCGAAAAACCCGAGCGAAGCAGAGGACATAGCCCAGGACGCACTGTTGCGCGCTTGGCGCCGCCGCTCCACCCTGCGCGACGGAGCTCGTCGCAAGGAGTGGCTGGCGACGATCGTCCGCAACGAGGCCTTTCGCCAGCGCGCCCGCATCCGCCCCGACCCGATCGCGACGATCGAGACCTATGAGGGCGCCGACGACGAGCGGGTCGTGGCCACGGTCGAGCGGGCCGATCTTCACGCCGCGCTCAAACGGCTCGACGACGGCGACCGGCAGCTGCTGCGCCTGCGCTACAACGAGGACCTCACCCAGGAGGCGATCGCGCGCCGGCTCGGGATCCCAGAAGGAACCGTCAAGGTGAGGTTGCACCGGGTCCGCCACAAGCTGCGACGGGAGATGGGCAGCTCGAAGCCAGCGGCGGCTAAGAAGCCTCAGGCTGCTGCCGCCGCACGACGCATCTCGTCGGCAGCGGCACGCGGCCCGATGTAGGGGACGAGCATCGCGAAGAGCAGGTCGGGCAGGAGAGCCGGCAGCTGCGCTGCCCGTCCCGCCAGGAGCTCGTCGAAGATCAGGCCGGAGACGGCGCCGGCGGACATCAGCGAGATGTTCTCCGGCAGCTCCCGGCCATCGGCCATCTCGCGCCCATCCTCGAGAAACTCGGTGAACCTGGCGACGGCATCGAAGTGGCGCTGGCGAGCGTCGGCGCCGGCGGCCGCCACCTCGACCACCGCGGTCCGGGCCAGCAGGGGGTCGAGCGCGAACAGCTCGACGATCTTCGTCAGGCCGTTTCGTACTCGCTGAAGCCAGGGCTGGCTGCCATCGCAGTTCTCGGTTACCTCGGCGAAGACCTGCTCGACCAGCATGTCGTAGGCGGCGAGGAAGCAGTCGTGCTTGTCCTCGAAGTGCTTATAGAAGGTGGTCCGGGAGGTGCCCGCCTCCTCGATCACGTCGGCGACGGACGTCTCCTTGTACCCCTTGCGCCCGACCACGCGGATCATTGCCGCGAGGATGAGATTGCGCCGCGTTTCGGTTGACATCGGCCCGCCCCAGGTCGGGAGAAAACTCTGCAGTACCTTCATCATAGCGGCATGGTGTACGTAAACGTTTATTTCTCCGTCTCGCCCACCTCCCTGGCAGCCGCTATAGGGCCGATATATGGAACCAGCGTCGCAAAAAGCACCTCTGAAATCAAACTTGGCAAATACTCCGCGCGTCCCTCAATCAGCTCGTCGGCGATCAACCCAGCCACCGCGCCGATCGCCATCCGCGAGGTATTAGCGGGCAGGTTGCGCCCGCCTGGAGCGAAGTCGCGTCCCTCGTCGAAAAGCGGCGTCAGCCGCTGCAGAGCCGCTCGGTAGCGGCGCTGCGCGGCCGGCCCGGCAGCGCCGACATCGACCAGGGCGAGGCGGGCGGCGTCCGGGTCTGCGGCGAGCGCCTCGAGCAGCGCCTGCAGCGCTGCGCGGGCACGCTTCGGCCAGCCCTCCTCGGCCTCGTAGGCGACCGTGATCCGCCGCACCAAGGCGTCGACCGCGTTGTCGTAGGCGGCGAGGAAGCACTGCTCCTTGTCCTCGAACATCCCGTAGAAGGTTGTGCGGGAGATGCCCGCCTCCCGGGTCAGGTCGGCGACGGTGGTCGCGCCGTAGCCCTTTGCCGCGACGACCTGGATCGTCGCCTCCAGCAGTCGCTCGCGCTGGGACCGCGCCACCACCTCGGGCGGCAGCCGGTGCCGCCCCCGCGGCGGCTTCCAGCGCTCGCGCTTCTGTCCCCCCGCCTGTGCCACCGGGATCAGCCGCCCATCAGCGAGGGGACTTCCTTCTCCGCCTCTCGCGACTGGCGCAGCGCCTCCTCCTGGCCGAGGTAGGGCACCGTGGTGATGTAGACGATGTCGGGAAGCAGCTCCGGCAGGCGCTCGGTGTTGCCGGCGAGGATCTGACCGACGATCAGCGACTCCGCCGCGGCCAGCGCGGCACGGCCGGCGCTGGAGGGGATCGCCTCTTCCTCGAGCGGGTCGTCGCGGCCGCGGTCGAGCAGCGACTGCAGCACCCGCTTGCCCGAGGCGTAGAGCTCGAAGGCCCGCTCGCCGGAGGAGGGCGCCTCGACCAGGGCCATGCGGGCGAAGGCCGGCCGGCTCGCCAGTAGCTCGAGGAAGGCCGCGGCGGCGTTGCGCACCATCGTCGCCCAGGGCTTGTCGGGCGAGTAGACGGCGACGATCTGTCCCATCGCGTCTGCCAACGACAGCTCCATCGCGGCGTGGAAGCAGTCCTCCTTGTCCTTGAACAACTCGTAGAAGGTGGCGCGGGAGACGCCGGCGGGCTCGCAGATGTCGGCGATCGTCGTTGCCCCGTAGCCCTTGCTCGCGCAGGTCTCCGCCATCGCGATCAGGATCCGTTCGCGCTGCGAGCGGGGGATCAGCGGCTCGGGAAGGTCGCTGCGGCCGGCCGGCAGGTGCTCCTGCTCGATCACGCCGCCGAGGTCCTTGGGCGGGGCGGAAGAGGCGCTGCTATTGGAAGGTGAGGCGGGAGGCATAGTCGCTCCTCCGAGCAGACAACCGTGTTTAGGTAAACGCGATTGTACACCCCCACGGCTGTCGGGGGACGATCTAGTACCAAATTAATATTTCGGCGACCGGCTGGGAACGCGGCTGGGATGCCGAGCTAGGTCTCCGCGCCTCTCAGCAGATGCGAGCTTGCTTTTCGCCCGCTGCCTGAGCCTGGGGCGAGGGCTTGCCGCCCATCTTGGCCAGAGCGCGCTCGATGTCCTCACCGAGCATCTCAGCCATGTCGCGGCTGAAGTTCTCCTTGACGACCATGCGCAGCACCGCGACCGACTCGGCGTTGGGGGGCAGGGTGTAGGCGGGGACGATCCAACCGCGCTCGCGCAGCCGCTCGGAGAGCTCGAAGACGTCGAGGCCGCCGTCCTTCTCGGTCGGCTGGACGACGACAACCGGCAGGTAGCGCGCGTCGTTGAGCAGCTCGAAGCGGCCGGTCGCGGTCAGAGATTTCTCCAGCTGGCCCGCGTTCTCCATCAGGTTGCTGACGATCCGCTCATAGCCTTCGTAGCCGAGGCGGAGGAAGTTGTAGTACTGCAGCAGCACCGCGTTGCTGGCACGGCTGAAGTTGAGGCTGTAGTTGGCCATCTCGCCGCCGAGGTAGTTGATCTTGAAGACCAGCTCCTCGGGCACCCCAGACATGTCGCGGAAGACGACCGAGCCCATGCCGGGGTAGACGAGACCGAACTTGTGGTTGGAGACGTTGATCGAGCGCACCTGCTCGAGCCGGAAGTCCCACTTCATCTCGGGGTAGGAGAAGGGGGCGATGAAGCCGCCGCTGGCACCGTCGACGTGGATCGGGATGTCCCAGCCCTTCTCCTGCTTGACCTGGCGCAGCAGCTCGTCGATCCCTTCGATTTCGTCGACCTGGCCGGTGAAGGTGGTGCCGAGGATCGCGCCGACGGCGATCGTGTTCTCGTCGATCTGCTCCTTGACCTCGTCCGGGCCGATAATGTGGCGGTCGGTGGTCAGCGGGATCACTCGCTGCTCGACGTCGAAGTAGCGGGCGAACTTCTCCCAGCAGGTGTGGACGTCGGCGCCGAAGACCACGTTTGGCTTGGCACTGTCGTCGCCGCGCTGCTTGCGCCAGTTCCACTTGTGGGCGAGCAGGCCGAGCATGATCGCCTCCGACGAACCGATGGTCGCCGTGCCGATCGGCTCCTCGCCGTTGGCGGGAGCGTTGAAGAGCCGGCCCATCATGCTCACCACCCGGTGGTGGATCTCCTCGGTCTGCGGGTACTCGTCCTGGTCGACGAAGTTGCGATTCAGGGTCTCCGTCGCCAGCTGCTGCGCCTCGGGCTCCATCCAGGTGGTGACGAAGGAGGCGAGGTTCAGCGCCGGGTTGCCGTCGAGGTTGAGCTCGTCGTGGATCAGCTGGTAGGCCGCCCGCGCCGGCATCGAGCTCGTCGGAATCGCGTGCTCGGGGATCTCGTCGGTGAAGTAGCGGCTGCTGTAGGTCGTGTTGGTGAGTCGACCGGTATCGCCGCTGCGGACCTTGCGGATCGTCATTGCGGGCACTGTACACGCGGGCGATGGCGCCGCCCAGAACTTCGGACCCCTGTACAACGACGCCGGGGCCGTTCGCCGGGACCATTTGTGGCATGACGACGGCTCCACGCCAGATCGTGGCCTTCGGCGGCGGCGGCTTCTCGATGGAGTCGGGCAACCCCCTGCTCGACGAGTACGTGCTGGGGCTCTGCCCGTCAGAGCGGCCCCGGGTCTGCTTCCTGCCCTCGGCGAGCGGCGACGCCGACCATTACGTCGTTCGCTTCTACCGGGCCTTCCCGGCGGAGCGCTGCGAGGCCAGCCAC
>CAWEBZ010000002.1:0-171252 GCA_963807425.1 uncultured Solirubrobacterales bacterium
CATCTCAGGGCGCGCCCCGGACACGATTTCCTTGGAATTTGGAGACTTTTGAAGTTCGTGGGATCGGACATGGGAGTGCCGCCCTCTCCGATGAGCACCCATGAGAGCTACAAGCTCGAGCGCCCGGATCAAAGCTGACCCGATTTCGCTTCCGGTGGCCACTTTTTCAGGAAGAGCGCCACAGCGGCAAGCGCCCACAGGGCGGCGATAATCGCATGAAACAACCTGTCGTCGGCTTCCGGGAGCGCACGAGCCCCGCTCAAGAGGCTTAGCAGCAGATAGACCCCAACGATCCAGCGCCTTTGCCGTGGGGAGAGCGGACGATGCTTTCGTTCACCACCAAGTGACCCAGGTGTCGCGGTCGCCCGCTCCGAGCCCTCTCCAGGCCGTGGCAGCCAATTTCGGGCGGTATCACCGAGATTGCGTCGCAAACCCAGGCCGACGACTGCGACGCCGAGCGCAATCGCGACGACCAAAGCGATGAGATCGCTGCTCCTCGACGCAACATACCGAGAGCAGATGAAATACCGCTACGGGATTCGAACCCCGGCTTTCGGACTGAGAAAGCCCTCTAGCAAGCCGTTTACGGTGATTCATGCCTGCCGAGTCCAAGGAGTTCGGCTGAATTCGACCTGGATCGGTGGCTATGGCCGAACGCGACGTGGCGGAGAAAAGCTTCCGTCGTAAAGCGCCAAGCCCTCGACCGGTCGCTTGAGCTTGATGGGCTTGTAGATGCCAACCCCAATCCCCGCACAAGCAGGTTGGGGTTCCCCGGGCTCTACTTCTCCTTCGACTTCCGTCGGCGCTGGGAATCGCACATACGCCGTAATAACTGCTGACTTGGATGGATTCGTCGCGGTCTTGGGCCGTTCGATCACCTTGACGTGAGCGAACCTAGGCGGGGGTTCGCCCACGCAATACCCGCTTGATATGGAGAGGCCAAGGACATGCGTTCGTGGATTGCTGGCAAGCAGCGGGTGCCATGGCGCCGATTCGATCTTCGGTGGACCCTTTACGAACTTCCAGCCAAACGCAACCGGCGCGAGCGCTCCACCGCAGGCGGTTGCCAGCAGACAACAGACAACCACGATCCGCTTTGCATGGACTCCCATAGTTTGCTCCCAGACCCTGAAGCAGTCGAAATCATAATCCGCGTAGCAAGGGCCCTGCGATTGAGATAGCCAAAGCCAGCTTTCAATCGACCCGGCTCCAGCTGATTCGCGGGCGAAGGGTTGCGATCCCGCCGGTCCAGTAAATCCATATGCTCCGAGATCGATGATCGCTCTGACTTTGGCGCACGGACATTGGGTGGGTCGGCTTCTCGCAATCGCAGGCTTGCTCGTCTTTGTCGATGGATCCTCGATGGCATCCGCGGATGCTCGAGCGTCAGCTGTCAGATTTGAGGGAGCCGCGCCTCAAGTTAAGTTCTCACGCAAAGCAAGCAACGGCTACTCGATATCTTTCGAAGCCAACCGAGGCAAGGCCACCTTTGCCGCGCGGAGCAATTCCGGCTCTGTGATGTACAGCGGCAGGAGTTCGATGTCCAACGGACGCGTTCATTTCAGCCTCGGGAAACTCGGTCGGATCGACGTCCGATTCAAGCCGGATGGATCGGTCGACCATCGGCGGCCGCCTAGTTACTGCACGGGTCGAGAGCAGACGGTCCGCAGCGGAGCCTTTGTTGGGTCGATCAGGTTTCGCGGCGAAAACGGCTATACGCAGCTCAATACCCACCGCGTCCACGGAGAGATGGCTACTCCTCGCTCGTGGAAATGCAGGTTCCCTTCAGGCGGGTCTACAGAGAACACCGGCGTGCCGATGCTGGTCGCCCGGACCCCTCACAATCGCGTCTTCTTCGCTGCGATCGGCGGTTCTGAGCTATTCCCATTCAGATTCTTCATCGCTGGAACATCTGAACAGCGCGGAGCGTTGCGTATCGCACGGTCTACCTTGGAAGAAGGCAAGCCGTTCAGCTTCAAGGCTCAGGGCGACCTCACGTCCGCAACCGTGGCTCCTCCCAAGCCCTTCGCTGGTACCGCTGCCTTTGTGCGCAATGCTGATGGCTCGACAGAATGGTCGGGGACGCTGAGCGTCTCTCTTCCAAACGCCAAAGGCATCGCCCTCACCGGCCCGACGTTTACTGCGGAGCTGGCGAAGCTGACAGCCCCGTACGACTTCTCAAAATTGCTTGGGTTGAACTGACTGGCCTGGTCAGACGATTCCGGCAATGCGTGCGGCCTCGGACTGGATGCCGGTCCATCTCGATCCTCGCCGGCCGACAAGAAATGATCGAGGTCCTTGACAGTGCGCACAAAGCATTGCTTGCCGTTCACGGCAAGAGCCAATAGCGAATGGGCAAAACCGGCGAGACCGCCAGGGCATACATCGTCGGCCTGACCGGATTAAACGAGTGGGGCGGGAGGCAACTTAGTCGCCGCTTAGACGAACAGCGCCGTTCCTGAGCCTTGGCTCAGGAAAAACACTTCCAACCGCTGGACAAAATTTCTGTATTTACTCCAACTTTTCAGTAGTAGCCAGTTGTTCTTCCGTGATAGATAACTGCATGCATCAACCATCTGACTAGGAGGCGTCAATGCAGGGGCTCAAGTTGATCGCAGCGATGGCCGCTGCGCTGTTGGCGCTTGGAGCGGGTATTGCGCTTGCCGGGCAGACAGCAAGCGAAACGCAGAACGCTGGCTCGCTTTCCCCTGAAACAGAAGGTCTTTTCGACCGCACCGCCAACTCTGAGACCTTCAGTCTTCCCGAGAGCCAGCTCGAAACGAGGATCTATCCCGATCCGGTCAACTACCGCGACGAGGAAGGCAACTGGCAACCGATTGGCGAAAGGCTGCGGGAAACCGACGAGCAGACGCTCACCAACGGGCCGAACGCCTTCGACGTCATCTTGCCCAAGCAGATCGACTCCAAACCCGTCCGCTTTGAAGTCGGGGACCAGTGGATCGAAAGCCAGCTCTTGCGCAAAGACCTGGAAGGCGCCGAGATCGACGGTGGCATCGCCACTTACGAAGGAGAAGGCAACGCGCCTTCCTTCGAATTCATTGGGCTGAGCAACGGCTTGAAGGAGGAAATCGAACTCACCGGTCCAGGCCAGGCCAACAAATTCACCTACGAGCTAAGCGCCTCCGATGGTCTCGCTCCCACGCTTGCCGAGGACGGGTCGGTTCGCTTCGAGGACTCAGAGGGCACCGCCGTCGTGGCATTGCCGGCGCCCGTCATGTCCGACAGCGCTCCCCAGCCCGCGATCTCACGCGACGTTCACTACGAGCTTGGCCCTGAAGAAGACGGCCATTGGAAGCTGACCGTCGAAGCGGCTCGCGAATGGCTCGAGGACCCCGACCGCGTTTGGCCGACACGCATCGACCCGACGATGACCGTCGGCCCCGACCTGGACTGCATGATCGGCGGCGAAAAAGCCAAAGACGGCTGGATCGACTGCGCCGCTTGGGGGAGGACAGAACACCTCCTCCACTACGCCCCCAAACTCGACGCCAGCAAAGACTATTGGCAGCGCGCCCTGATGGAATTCGAAACGACCTCGATTCCGGTCAACTCCGAAATCAGCTCCGCCACCGCCAACCTCTACTCGCTCCAAAGTCGCGCAGAACACCAAAGGCGTCGAGCTGCGGCAGACGACCAAGCCGTGGACCTGGCAGGCGAATTGGACGCCACTACAACGCGACTGGCTTCTGGACGACCGAAGGCGGCGACTACTCCGAAAACCTCGGCGAAGTGCTGACCGCGACGCGCGGCACCCAGAGCTGGCTGGTGGCAGTTCAACGTGCCGACGAAAATCGTGGAAAAAGAAGTCAACGCCAAAGAATGGCTCGGCACGATCCTGAAGATGATCGACGACAAAGTGCGCGAATGCAGCCACGAGCTGCACCGAACGCAAAGTCTACTTCGACTCGAGCACCGCCCCAACCGTCCCCAACCGGCCTTACCTCTCCGTCGTCTACAAAGCACCGGCGCCGATCGTCACGACCGAAGCGGCCACGTCCGTCGGCGAAACCGGCGCCACGCTCAAAGGGCTGGTCAACCCCCACGGCTACGCGACCACTTACCAGTTCGAATACGGCCTGACGACCTCCTACGGGACCAAAGTGCCGACCACAGCAGAAAGCGTCGGCTCGGGCACGACGAACGTGGCCGTGAGCAAAGCCATCAGCGGGCTCAAAGGCAGCACGACCTACAACTACCGCGTCTCGGCGACCAACGCCTACGGAACGACCGTCGGCCTCAACAAAACCTTCACGACTCCGAAACTGCCAAGCGTTACGACCGAAGCCGCGAGCGGAGTCAAAGAAAAAGAAGCGACGCTGAAAGGCTCGGTCAACCCCAACGGCTTCAGCACGACCTACCAGTTCGAATACGGCAAAACGACTTCCTACGGGACCAAAGTACCGACGAGCCCCACTTCGGTTGGATCGGGAACCACAGCCGTCGCGCTCAGCAAAGCGATCGCGGGCCTTGAACCAGGCGTCACCTACAACTATCGCATCGTTGCCACCAACGCGGCCGGCACCGTCAACGGCGCCAATCAGACGCTGAAAACGACCAATCCGCCGCAGACGACGATCATCTCTGCCACGCCGACCTACACCAGCCACGAAGAGCCCCAGATCAAATTCGAATCGAGCCAGTCCGGCTCGACCTTCAAGTGCGGCCTGGACAAAGGCGAAACGCCGACGGAACCCTGCACCTCGCCTTACACGGTCCCGGACAAACTCGAAGAGAGCTGGCACACCTTCCTCGTTGCTGCAGTCAACTCCGAAGGCCAGGCAGACCAGACGCCCGCCAAATACGTTCTCAACCCGGCGATCTACCCGGCAGCTCCGACGACAAGCAAGCTCACCTCGCCTGAAGAAGGCCATGTCTCCGCCGGGAAGAAGTTCACGTCAAATGAATTTCCGGCCGGGAGCTCGGGATACTTCACCCTCAAAGCCGCATGGGGAAGCGCTCCCGAAGGCGGAGGTGTCACCGGCGTCACGTTCCAGGCAAAGCTCAAAAACTGGGACGAATTCAAAACGATTCCAGCTGAAGACGTGATCGACGCCAACGGCGATCCGGTGAGCTGGCCACTTCCGGTCAACAAAGACCCGGGAGAGACATCTCCGGTGTTCTTCAATATGGATCACTTTGAAGGCACATATGCCGTGCAATTGGAATACGGCATCAAGTTTCGCGCCGTCTTTGACGGTGGAGTCAAAGCGGCCGGTGCCAGCGAGCCGATCAGCGTCTCCTACAGTCGCTGGGAAGCGCCAACCGACGCTAGGGAGCAGCTTGGCCCCGTCAGTCTCGATCTGGTTACGGGCAAGTACACGATGAGCAGAACTGACGTCTCGATTCCGGTGCCGGGGACCGACTCAAACCTCGAATTCACCCGCGTCTACAACAGCGCGAAAGCTTGGGAAGGCCCACGGGTTCTCGGCAAAGGCTGGGAGCCATCGGCGCCGGTCGAACAGGAATACGCAGAAGAAGCCTGGCAGAAGGTCGTGGTGCAGCGTCAACCCGCCATACCGCCGTACTTCGAAAAAGAATGTTGGGGCGAACAAGGCGAAACCGTAGCCTGCGGCGCGGGTTGCCCGCCTGAATCCTGTGAAGAATGGCTGGCCGAAGAAGAAGTGCCAGAGGCCAACTGGGTCGAAGTGCTGACCAACAACGGAACCGGAATGTCCTTCGACAAAGTCGGGGAATCGACCTACGTTCCGCCTGTCGATGCCCAGGAATACAAGTTGACGAAATCAGGAAGCAGCTTCGTCATGGCCGATCCCAACGGGACTCATACCGTCTTCACCCAGGGCGGCGCCAACAACGAATACAGGGTGAGTACGATCTCCTTTCAGGCGTCACCCACCGACGCTCGGATGGTCTATGAAGGCACAGGTTCCAACCTGCGCCTGAAGATGATCATCGCGCCGTCGCTGGCCAACATCACCTGCAGTGATGATCCTGAAGATCAGGACTATGCGCCAAAAAAAGCAGGCTGCCGATCACTCGGTTTCAACTACCTGCCGCTCTCGACCTGGACCAAAACTACATCTGGCCTTGGCTCAGACAAGCGCCTCGCTTCGATCACCTACTACGACAGTTCCGGATCGGGCACAGGCCAGGTCGTCGCGGAATACGCTTATAGTCCGAGTACTCTTTCCTATGGCGAACTGATCGCAGAGTGGGATCCGCGCATTTCGCCGAACCTGAAAGAGACCTATACCTATGACCGTGAATCGGGCTCCAAATATCAGGAACCTGGGCTTCTAACCAAGCTCACCCCTCCGGGCCAGGAACCCTGGGAATTCGACTACTACGCAACCAGCATCTGGACGAAGCTGAAGAGCGTAAGCCGCGCAAGCCTGCTCGCAAGCCCGTCTAAAGCGACGACGACCGTCGTCTATGGCATCCCACTGAGCGGCAGCGAAGCGCCCTACGACATGAGCCCGCAAGCGGTTGCCGAATGGGGTCAAAGCGACTTCCCAGTCAACGGCACCGCGATCTTCCCGCCGACTGAAGTGCCGAGCGGACCACCAAGCGACTACTCGAAGGCGACGATCACCTACATGGACCCTGACGGCTATGCGGTCAACACAGCCTCACCGGAAGTCCCAGGTGCAGGCGGTCCATCAATCACGACCTCTGAGACCGATCAGCGTGGAAACGTCAGCCGGTCGCTTACCGCCCAAAATAGGCTGCTCGCGCTCGCAGAAGGTTCGAAATCGGTCACGCGCTCACACGAGCTCGAGAGCCGAGCCGGGTACTCCGACGACGGCACGAAGATGATCGAATCGTGGGGACCGCTGCACAAAGTGCGGCTCAAAGACGGCAAAACCGTCGAAGCCAATACCCGCAAGCAGGTCCTATATGACCAGGGCTTCGAACTAAAAGAAGGAGAAACCGCGCCACGGCTGCCAACCACGGAAATAGTGGATGCCTACGTTCCCGCGCTGAATGAAGGGCTTGAAGCCAAAGTCACCGAAACGAAATACGACTGGGGCCTGCGAAAGCCGATCGAAGAAATCGTAGATCCAAAAGGCCTGGAACTGCGCACGCGCACCGCATATGACCCAGCCACTGGCATGCCGTCTGAACGCAGCCTGCCGGCCAAACCCGAAGGCGGCGACGCTCGCACGACCATGACGATCTACTACACCGCGGGAATCAACGCCCAAGACAGCTCGTGCGGTGGCAAAGCTGCCTACGCGGGACTTCCCTGCAAGACCCTGCCGGCGAGCCAGCCGGGAACGGCAGGACTGCCGGAACTGCTCGTCACCCGCTACGCGAGCTACAACGCCCTCGACGAGCCGACGGAAATCATTGAAAGTCCCGGCGGCAAAGAAGCGACCACCCGCAAAACGTTCATGGAATACGACGCCGCAGGACGCACAACAAGGAGCGAGCATGTGGGGGCGGCACTGCCACCGACCCAGACCACCTACAACAAAGACACCGGGCTGCCCGAGGAACAGAAGTTCATCTGCAAAAGCGAATGCAGCGACGGCTTCACCTATGGCTCCGCCTTCGGCGAAGCCGGCACTGCTGCGGGTAAATTCAAACACCCGGCAGACGTTGCGATCGATGCCAAAGGCAATCTCTGGGTGGTCGACCAGGAAAACAACCGCATCCAGCAGTTCACCGAAAGCGGGGGCTCGCCCAAAGCATTCGGCTCCCTCGGCTCGACCGCAGGCAAACTGAACGCGCCTTCGGCAATCGCCATAGATTCCAGCGGCAACATCTGGGTTACCGATACCGGCAACACGCGGGTCGTGCAGTTCAGCGAAAGCGGCACATTCATCGCCACCTTCGGCACCAACGTCAACAAAACGAAGGTCGAAAGCGGGGGCGCCCAGGCCGAAAAGAACCTCTGCACCGGGGCCTCGGGCCACGTCTGCCAGGCCGGCACAGCGGGGAGCCTGCAGGGTCAGATGAAAGAACCGATTGGCATTGCGGTCTCGGGCGGAAATCTCTTCGTGGTGGAGAAGGGCAACGGCCGGGTTGAGAAGTTCAGCCAAACCGGAGTCTTCCTGGGCAAATTCGGAACCCCCGGCAGCGGCGAAGCGCAGCTCAAAGAACCGACAGCGATCGCAGCTGCACCGGATGGCTCGCTCTGGGTCGCCGATAGCGGCAACAACCGAATCATGCGGTGGAGCTCTTCCCTCTCCTACGGGGGCGTGGTGACAGGAGAAGGGGCCAGCGGGCAGCTCAAACATCCTGACGCGATCGAGGTCGACTCCGCCGGCAGGGTCCTGGTCGCCAACCAGGGCAACGGCAGGGTCCAGAAGTTCGCCCCGAACGGCATCCCCCTTGCTAGCTTTGGGACGAGCGAACCCGGCCCCGGCCAGTTCAGCTTCAGCGATCCGGCCGGAATCGGAGTGGACGGCAAAGGCAACGCCTGGGTCACCGATCCAGGCGACAACCAGATCCAGAAGTGGGTTCCAAGCGCCACCTTCGACAGCCAAGCTGTCGTGACCGCCTACGACAAACTCGGCCGCCCGGAAAAATACACCGATGCCGATGGCATCACCTCGGAAGTGACCTACGACCTTCTCGGCCGACCGGTCAAAGCAAGCGACGGCAAGGGCACCCAGACCTTCGGCTACGACTCGACCACCGGGCTCCTGGTCGTGATGGAAGACTCCGCTGCTGGCCTCTTCACCGCCGCCTATGACGCCAACGGCAGCCTGACCGAAAGGGGCCTGCCTAACGGCCTGGTCGCCAAAACGACCTACGACGAAGCCGGCCAACCGATCAAGCTCACCTACACAAAGGTCATGAGCTGCTCAGAAAAATGCACTTGGCTGGAAGAAAGCCAGGAACGCTCAGCCTTCGGACAGGTCCTCTCGCAGAAAAGCCTGACCTCGAGCCAGCAATACGAATACGACAAGGCCGGCAGGTTGAAACTGGTCAAGGACACGCCCCAGGGTGGCTCCTGCACCACGCGCGAGTATGCCTATGACGCGAACTCCAATAGGACCGGCCTGACCACGCGCGCACCCGGTATCGGCGGCGTCTGCGTGGAATCAGGCGGCACCCCCCAGACCTACAGCTATGACGCCGCTGATCGGCTGACCGACTCGGGGATCGCTTACGACAGTTTCGGGCGGATCACCAGCCTGCCGGCTAAAGACGCCGGAGGAAGCACACTGACGACCAGCTTCTACAGCAACGAAATGCTCGCCAGCCAGTCTCAGGGTGGTCTGACGAACAGCTACCAGCTCGACGCTACGGGAAGAGTGCGCCAGATCCTCCAGAGCGGGAGCAAAGAAGGCATCGAAGTCTTCCACTACGCGACGGCATCTGACTCCACGGCCTGGACCGAACGCGGCGGGACGTGGACTCGCAGCATCTCCGGCATCGATGGTGGCCTCGCAGCGATTCAGGAAAGCTCGGGTTCGATCAGCCTCCAGCTCACCAACTTGCACGGCGATATCGTGGCTACGGCCAGCCTTAGCCCGACCGCAAAAGAACCGACTGCCAACTTCGAATTTGATGAGTATGGTAATCCCAAAAAAGGGAGCGCCGGTCGCTATGGCTGGCTAGGCGGTCCAAAGCGCCGCGCTGAATTTCCGTCCGGTGTGATCCAGATGGGGGTTCGCAGCTATGTGCCTGCGCTGGGCCGGTTCATATCGATCGATCCAGTGCTAGGCGGGTCGGCGAATGCCTATGACTATGGCAATGCCGATCCGCTCAACCAGCTCGACCTCACGGGCACTGCGGCACTAGGTCGTTGCCGCTTCCACGTCGACCATCCGCATCCGTCGACGCACAAACGTAGAAAAAGTATCAATGTGGTCCTGCAGGCATCGTGCGTCGGATCCGCCCCGGCGATAGGGAAAGCCAGAGTTCGGATGAGCATCTACAACGGGGCCGGCAGATTGGTAGCTCGGGGGAACTGGCGTACAGTCGCTGTGCCAATCCAGCCAGGTCCCGTTAAACCCATACCTGCCAGAGTGGGGTTTGGGGAAGGTGCTCCGAAGTGCATACCCGGCGACTATCGGGGAGTAGCTGAAATCGTGCTATATCCACCACCGCCATACAACCAAACGCCCTTGGAGGGGAGGTCGATTGGCCAAATCGGCCATATCAGCCGCTGCTGAGTGAGCTGAACCACGCCATGCAAGTGAGTGCGAGAAAGTGCCAACGTTCAAGATGGAGCAATTTCGATCCTTCGCTGAGCCCAATCCACTTTGGTTCTTGCTTCAATTTAACCTTCGAACTTGCCGCCCTTCTCTGGTGCCAAGGCCTGCCAACATCGGTGCGCGGGCCTGTTTGGACTAACTCGTCGGCGGCGTTTGACTCGGCGCTACAGTCCCGCTAGCCGGTTCGAACCCACGGCGCTTGTCGCGGCGCGCGCACCCAGTAACCAGCGGTCAAGCCCCGTTGGCTCGGTTGTTGACCTTGTCGGCATCGTCGGCGAGCGAATCGGCCGGCTCGACCTGCCAAGCCTCCAGCTTGGGAGACTCGACGATTGCGTCGATGAGCACGGCGCTTCCGCCGACAAGAGTCGAATCGAAATCAATCTCGCTAGCGACGAACCATGAGCCGTCTGTCGGCCAGATCAGGTTCGGTGCATCTCGGAGCAGGAATTCAGAGGGATCCTGCTCGGCCGGTGGCTCCTTGCCTTGTTCGGCAACCAATGCCATCTCAATGGAATCCAGCCCGGACCAGTCGTATTTGATCTGATCAACGGCAGAAAGAGGTCCGGTGAGTACGATGTGGTTGCGGTCGTAGGGAAGTTCTAGAAGTGGCGGCAACTTCTCAGCCGAAAAGGAATCCAGCCAGCTGCGGATTGTGCAAAGGCCGAAAAAGCAGTGGGCGGCATCAGCGGTGTGTTCGGCAAGAACTTCGCAGAGTGCGTCAAGGGTCTCGATGTCCATCGCACCGATTGGCGGGTCCGATCCCGCCCATTTCACCCGGCCTCCGTCCTTCGGGCGGTCAGAGCCTCGGGGTTCATCGGCGTTGCGGAGTCCGAGAATCGCGTGCCACTGCATCTCTTGATGCGGAGTGGTTCCGCACGCCTTCGCCACCTGGACCCATCTGACCGAATTTCCTGCCCGGTCCAACGCCGGGTGAAAGACGCGGGCGTATGCTCCAAAGCCTTTTGGAACCTGTAGCGTCACCGCGCCGAATTCGCCTCCAAGCCTGGGCCTAATCCAGGCTCCCGCTGCGGCGCCGTCGATGACTTTGAGGTCGTTGCTAATCATGCATCATCCGTAGTGAGTGGCAAACGGACGGCGCGACTGGCTGAAGAGGTCTGCACCCCTTCCCCGACCTGGCTTCTCTCGAATCGAATGCAACGACCCGAACTCCTTTCGGAACGACTACTGGACAAGGTTAACTCAAGCAGGAAGAACCATTCGTCGTCTTTGGTGGTCCTTGCCGCACCTGGAAGAAAACCGCTCGCCCCCGACCTAACCGCCAAGCAAGCGCCGCGAGAGCCGCAGTCAAGACGCTTGCGCCCGGCCCCCGAAGGGGGTTGACGGCCATGAGCGAGGTGCTTCAGCCGCGAGCTGGTCGAAGCTGCGCTTCTGCGGATCGATGGGCCTGAGTCTGAAACCTAAGCCGAACGTTAGAGTTCGGGCCCTGGTCGCCTATTGCGTTGTGCGCTTTGGCTATTCCTCGGCTACCTTGCGGTGGTCGTCGCAGTCGGCCTTGCCGGATTCCTCGCCAGGCCGCTGGATTGTGGGCGGCGCTGCTGTGAGGAGCGGCCCTTCTTGGCCTTACGTTCATCTTGGTGCGACGACGAATGGCCTCTCGCGCGCACCGTAGTAGGGATGGGGTGGGCTGGCCCTCTAACCCCGCAAACCTCGCCTAGAAGCCGAGTGCGAACTTGGCGTCCTCGGTCATCATCTCCGGGGACCAGGGGGGGTCGAAGATCATCTTCGGGTGGACGGCGGAGACCCCGGGGAGGTCGCCGACGAACTCCTTCATCTGCTCGGAGACCTGGGGGCCTATCGGGCAGGCGGGGGTGGTCAGGGTGAAGGTGACGTAGACGTCTTCGTTCTCGATCTCGACGTCGTAGACGAGCCCGAGCGAGACGAAGTCGAGCCCGAGCTCGGGATCGATCACCTCCTCGAGCGCCTCGATGACGTCGTCTTCCGTGAGCACCGCAGTCTCGTTCTCTGACATGGCCCCCATGGTAGCCGGGCCTCGTGCCCGGGCGGCCAATAGGCTTCCGGGCCGCGATGAACGACTCGGGACAAATTCAGCGGCGATCGATTGGGATCGTCTTCTCCGACGGCGGACTGCTGGCGCTGAGCGCGGTGCAGCCACCCGCCTCGGCCGGGCACGGCGAGGAGCAGGTCGCAACGGTGCTCTGCGGTGCCGACGGCGCCCCGATCGAGGTCTCCGAGACGCTGCTCTCGACCGAGTACGGGCCCGACGGAGTGCAGCGGCGGGCGACGCTGGAGCTTTGGATCGACGATGAAAAGGGGCAGCCGCTGCGCGGCGCCGGCACCCTGATCAGCGCCAGCTCGGTCAGCCACCCCGGCCTGCAAGCCGACATCGCCTTCTTCCGCTGGTCGCTCGAGGGGCGCGAGGGGCTCGGCCACTACGAGGTGGTTCGCGGCGATGGCTGAGCTGAAGGCGGTGATCTCGGACTTCGGCGGCGTGCTGACGACACCGCTGCTTCAGTCCTTCATGGCCTTCCAGGACCGGACCGGGATCACGACCGAAGTCCTCGGCAAGGGAATGCAGGCAGCGACGGCGGCAAACGGCGAAAACCCGCTGTTCGAGATGGAGCGCGGCGAGATCACCGAGGTCGCCTTCCTCGCCCAGCTCACCGACGCGCTCGAGCCCCTGCTCGGCCACCGGCCGGAGATGCACCGCTTCAGGGAGATCTACTTCGAGGCGCTCGAACCAAACCCGGCGATGATCGAGCTGATGCGAGAGCTGAAGGCCGAGGGCTACCGAATGGCGATGCTGACCAACAATGTGCGCGAGTGGGAGCCGCTATGGCGCTCGATGCTTCCCGTCGACGAGATCTTCGAGACGGTGGTCGACTCCGGCTTCGTCGGCTGCCGCAAGCCCGAATCGAAGATCTACGAGATGACCTTGGAGCGGATCGGCCAGCCCGCAGAGACCTGCCTCTTCGTCGACGACGTCCTCGTCAACTGCGAAGGCGCCCGCAAGGCCGGCATCAACGCCGTCCACTTTCAGGACAACGAGCAGGCGATCCCGGAGATCCGCGCGGCGCTAAACGACGGCGGCTGCTAGTTGTCGGAGCCGGCGCGGTCCCAGATGTAGAGCTCGACGGCCTCGACCGCGAGCTCCATCTGGCGAGGTGGTGAGAGAAGGCTGAGGACCAGCTCCAGGGCGTCCTCCTCGGTGACCCCGGCGTCGACCGCCTCCTCACCGCGGAAACCGGCGGCGAGCTTGAGCGCCTCGCGGCGGTTCTCGCCGAGCGAGGGAAAGGCTCCCATGAGGAAGTCGCGGTTCGGCACTGGCTGGCCGACCTCGAGCGAGCCGTGCCAGGCGGCGAGCATCGAGAGGTCGTGCTCGTCCAGCTCCGAGAGCGCCTTCGCGTAGTGGGTCTCCAGCTCGTCGTCGGGGATCTCGTCGACCCAGGCGCGCACCGCCTCGCCGAGCAGCTGACGACGGGCCTCGCGGCCGATCGAGTCTGCCATTGCGCGAATCGCGTCGGCTGGGTCTACGAAGCAGAGAGCCATGCTGCGAGCAAATGTAGAGGTAGCGGAAGACGGCAAATCGGGGCCTTGAATTGCCCCATTTGCGGCTTCCCAAAGCGGTCCAGGCCGGTCAGCGAGAAAGCAAGGAGGCACGCCGGGGCCGTGCTTATGCTGGAACGTCCGCCGATGAGCCTCGACCTGATCCATGGACCACCCAATTCCGGCCGCGCCGGGCTGATTCGGAGGAGCCTGCACGCCGTCCTGGACCGCGACCCGGTACTGGTCGTCCCGACCGCCGATGACGTCTATGCCTTCGAGCGGGAGCTCAGCCAGGAGGGGGCGATCCTCGGCGCCACGGTTACCAACTTCGACGGTCTCTTCCGCACCGTGGCAGCCGCCGGCGCGCCGCCCGGCATCGAGCTGACCCCCGCCCAGAGGCTCGGCGCCGTTGCCGCCGCCGTCGAGGAGCAGCGCGGCCGGCTCGGGCCACTGCGCAACTCGGCCCGCAGGCCGGGCTTCGCTTACGCGCTGACACGCCTGCTCGACGAGCTGCAGGGCGCCGGGCTGGAGCCGGTCGACGTGGAAGCGGTTGCCGGAACCCTCGAGGGCTCGGCCTACCTCGGCGACATCGCGACCCTCTTCGCCGCCTACTCGCGGATCAGAGACGGCTTGGGACGGGTGGACGCGCACGGCGTGGCGCGCACGGCGATCGACCTGCTGCTGGAGACCGGCGACCGCTGGCGTGCGCGCCCGGTCTTCCTCTACGGCCTCGACGACCTGACGCGCAATCAGCTCGACCTGATCGGGGCGCTGGCGAAGACGGCCGAGGTGACGATCGCTCTGCCCTACGAGGAAGGCAACGCCGCGCTGGCGGCACGCGGGGAGCTGCTGCGAGGTCTGCGGAAGATCGGCTTGGACTCGGTCAGGGAGACCGAGCCACAGGCGGCGAACACAGACTCCCCCCTGCTCTTCCACCTCGAGCGCTCCTTCGGCGCCACCGAACCGGCCCGCAAGGCGCCCGATGGGACGCTGACCGTCCTGCGCAGCGCCGGCGAGCGGGGCGAGGCGGAGGCGATCGGCACCGAGGTCGCGAAGCTGATCGCGGCGGGAGCCGACCCCGAGGGGATCGCGATCGTCGTGCGCGACCCCGGTCGGCGAGGACCGCTGCTCTCCTCGGTACTCGAGTCCTACGGCGTGCACATCGCGCTCGACGCCGAAGTCGGGGTGACGGCCACCGCGGTCGGCGGTGCGCTGGTCGCCCTGCTCGAGGCTGAGCTGGGTGGCGGCCGGGTAAGCGACCTGCTGCGCTACATGCGCGGACCGTCCGGCCTGTCGGCGCGAAAGGTGGACTGGTTCGAGCGAAAGGTGCGGCGCGAGCGAGTGCAGAGTGTGGAGGCGGCGCTGCGGCTCTGGAGAAGCCGCCACGGCGACCTCCCCGAGGATCTAGCCGCGCTGAGGCAGGCCGGTCAGCAGCCGGCTGCGGTGGCGGTCGCAGCGGCGGCCGTGGCATCCACGATGGCGGGCAGGATTCAGCGCCACGCGGTGGCCGGCGGCCACGGCCCTGGAACCGGAGCCGAGCTGGAGGCACGCGCGGGGGGCGCGATCGCCAACGCGCTCGGCGAGCGCGCCGAGCTGGAGGGGCTGGCGCCCGAGCCCCGCTCGCTCGGCCGCTCGCTGGCGGAGCTCACGGTGCGCACCTGGACCGGGCCGGCGACGGGCCGGGTGCGAATCGGCGGCCCCGGCCGCCTGCGCGCGGCTCGCTTCGACGACGTCTTCGTCGCTTCGCTGCAGGACGGCGAGTTCCCCCGCCGCGAAGGCCGAACCGACCCCTTCCTCTCCGAGTCGCAGCGAGGTGAGCTCGGCCTGCCGCCGCGTCGCGACGAGGAGGCCGAGGAGCGCTACCTCTTCCACGCCTCGCTGGCGCTGCCACGGCGCCGTCTCTTCCTCTCCTACCGGGACAGCGACGAGAACGGTGCCGCCGAGGCGCGTTCGCCCTTCCTCGACGACGTCAACCGTCTGCTCGAGCTGCGGTCCCCCGCCGGCAGTGAGGACGAAACGCTCGCGGCGGAGCTGACCCGCGGCCGCGACCTGGCCCAGGTCGTGCACCGGACCTCGGACGCCCCTTCGGAGCGCGAGCTGGCCCGCTCGATCGCCGCCCGTGGCCAGACCGTGGACACCGGCGCGCTGCTGACAGGAGCCGAGGCACCGGAGGAGAGCGCCGCCCGGATCGCCGGCTGGCTAGTGAGGGCCGGAGAGGCGGAGCTGGCGACGCGCGCCCCCGGTCCGCTCGGCAATCCCGCCGTGCTGGAGCGGCTGGCTTCGGTGGGTGCCTACGGCGGCACGACCCTGGAGGGATTCGACCTCTGCTCCTACCGCTGGTTCGTCAGCCACGAGCTGCGTCCCGAGCGGCTCGATCCGGCGCCTGACCCGCTGGTCCAGGGAGGGATCATGCACGCCGCCCTCGAGCAGCTCTACCGCGAGGCGCCCGGCGGCGATCCCCTCCCCCGGCCCCGCTCGCTGGCGGCCTGGACCGGTCGAGGCCGGGAGATCGTCGCCGAGATCGCGGCCGAGCGCGGTCTCGCCGAGCACCCGGTCGAGCGCGCGATCCTGCGCCGGGTCGAAGGTCTGCTGGCCCGCTTCCTGACCGAGGAGGCCGCGCGCGACGACCGCTTCCGTCCCTGGCTGCTGGAGGCCGCGTTCGGCGAGGCCGACATCGCCGAGCAACCGGTGCTGGAGATCGACGACTGGGCGCTGCACGGCGCAATCGACCGGGTCGACCGCGACGCCGACGGACGCGCCCTGGTGATCGACTACAAGCTCGCCAGCTCGGTCAGCCCCCGCGCAAAGCTGGAGGAGGAGGCGAAGCTGCAGCTACAGCTCTACCTGATCGCCGTCGCCGAGCTCTGGGATGCACCCACGGTCGGTGGGATCTACCACCCGATGCGCGCCTCCTCGCAGCGCCGCCCCCGCGGCGCCGTCCTCGACGAGGCCACAGAGGCACTTGCCTCCTACAACCTCTCCCGCACCGACGTGGTCGACCGCGAGGACTTCGAGGAGATGCTTGGGGAGGCGCGCGGCCGCGCCGGCGGGATCGTCGCCCGCATACGGGCCGGAGACATTCGCCGCGACCCCGGCCCCCGACAGGGGCTGCGCAACCATGGCGTCTGCCCTCAGTTCTGTGACTTCGCCCCGATCTGCCGCCGCGACCGGGCGCCGGTCGAGGTGGTCGAGGAAGAAGACGAGCGGTGAGCGGACGCCCCCCCACCCCGGAGCAAGCGGCAGCGATCGCGGTCGATGCCCGCTCGATCCTGGTCGAAGCGGGCGCGGGCACCGGCAAGACCGGCGTAATGGTCGACCGCTACTGCCGGTTGGTCTGCGAGGAGGGTGTCCCGCCCGACGCCGTGCTCGCCTTCACCTTCACCGACAAGGCCGCTGCCGAGCTGCGCGAGCGGATCCGCACGACGATCGAAGAGCGTGCCCGCGCCGGCTCGAAGCGTGCCGGCGAGCTACTGCCCGGCCTCGGCAGTGCCTGGGTGACGACCATCCACGGCTTCTGCAACCGGCTGCTGGCCGGTCACCCGGTCGCCGCCGGGATCGACCCCCGGTTCCGGGTGCTCGACGCAACGGAGGCGGAGCGCGCCGCGGACGAGGCATTCGACCGTGCCCTCGAAGACTTCCTGTCCGAGGGCGGAGTCGACCGTGAAGAACTCGTGGCCAGCTTCGACATCCCCGGGCTGCGGGCGATCGTCGCCGGCGTCCACGCCGAGCTGCGCAGCCGCGGTCAGGCCGAGCCGCGCCTGCCCACCCAGCCGGAGCCAGACGTGGGCGAGGCGCTGCGCCACGCCTCCAGGGTCGCTGCGGCAACCCTGGAGGAGCTGAAGCCGACCAACGGCAACCGCGAGGAGGTCGAGCGGGGGCTGGAGGCGCTCGGCGCGCTCGAGGGGACGGTCCCCGATCTCGACGCGATCGCGACACTGCGAACCGAGAGCCGGGCTAAGCCGCTCGCCCCCTACCGGGAGGCGATCGACGCCCTGCTCAGCCGCGCCGCCGAGGCGGGTGAGGGAGGCGAGGCATACCGCAACCTGGCAGCGCTCCTGGATCTGTTTTCGGCGCGCTTCGCGGTGGCCAAGGAGCGGCGAGCGGGTCTCGACTTCGAGGACCTACAGCTGCTCGCCGCCCGGCTTCTGGAGCGAACCGAGATCGGCGCCGGCTACCGCAACCGCTTCCGCCACCTGCTCGTTGACGAGTTCCAGGACACGAACCGGTTGCAGCTGAGGCTGATCGAGGCGCTGCGCGGCCCCCAAACTCGGTTGATGGTGGTCGGCGACGAGCTGCAGTCGATCTACGGCTTCCGCCATGCCGACCTCGACGTCTTCCGCGAGCAGCGGCGGCGGATCGGGGACGCCGCGGACGGTGAGGTGCTGGCGCTGAGCGGAAACTTCCGTTCGCGGCCCGAGCTGATCGGGGCAGTCAACGCAATCGGCGAACGCCTGCTGGGCGAGAGCTACATGCCGCTGCGGGTCGGCACGACCCCGGCCGAGGAGAAGCCCGCGGGCGGTGGCTCTGCGGTCGAGCTGCTGCTGACCGGCCGCGACGGCTGGGACGCCGAGGGGATCGACCTGGAGCCGGCGACCGACGCCCGTACGCCGGTCAGCATCCTGGCCGAAGCTCGCAACCTCGCCGCGCGCCTGCGCGAGCTGGTCGACGCCGGCGTCAAACGCGGCTCGATCGTGGTCCTGCTGCGTGCCTTCACCCACCTCGACGCCCACGAGGACTCGCTGGAGCGAGCGGGCCTGCGCCCCTACGTGGTCGGCGGGCGCGGCTACTGGTCCCAGCAGCAAGTCGCGGACGTCTGCGCCCTGCTGGCGACGATCGCCAACCCGCTTGACGACCAGGCGCTGCTCGGCGCCCTTGCCTCGCCCGCCTGCGGCGCAGCCCCCGACACGCTCTGGCTGCTGCGAGCCGCCGCAGGCCGCGGCCGCCACCTTTGGCCGGCGATCGAGGTCGCGACGCAGGTAGGAGAGGAGGAACTGGCAAAGCCGGACCTGCTGGAGTCGATCCCCGCCGCCGAGCTGGCCCTGCTGCGCGGCTTCAGGGAGGCGATCGCGGAGCTGCGCCGACGCGCGCCCCTGCTGTCCTTGCCGGGACTGATCGACGCCGCGGTCGCCGAGACCGGCTACGACCTGGCGATCTTGATGCGTCGCTCGGGCGAGGCCCGCTTCGCCAACGTGCGCAAGCTGATGCGGATGGCAAGCGAGTACGAGTCCGCCGAGGGCCGGGACCTCCGTGGCCTGCTCGACTTCCTCGCGGCGCGGGCCAGCGCCGACGCCGACCCGCAGGCGGCGACCGCCGTCGAGGGCCACGACGGCGTGCGGATCATGACCGTGCACAGCGCCAAGGGCCTGGAGTTCGAGGTGGTCGCCATCCCCGGGCTCTCGCGCGGCCTGCTGGCCGCGACCCGTACGCCGCCGCTGACGATCGGCCACGAGCACGAGTCGCCGCGCGTCGGGATGCAACTGCGCCGCCTCGGCGCTGGGGCGATCAACCTCTACGACTACCGCGAGCTTTGCGAGGAAGCGCGCGAGCGTGACGCCGCCGAGGAGCTGCGCCTCTTCCACGTCGGCGCGACCCGGGCGCAAGAGCGGCTGATCCTCAGCGGCGTGATCCAGCCGAAGCCGCCCAACCCCACCGCCGGCATGGCCGTCGCCGAGCGGATTACCGCCGCCTTCGAGATCGACCGCGAACGGGACTCCTCGGTCGCGATCCCGGCCCCGCAGCCTCGTCCCGGTCTGGCGGCGAGCTTCCCGGCCGCCGAGATGACCGTAAGCGTGAACCTCCCCTCCCCCGAGCGGGCGGCGGAGCTGACCAAGACCTGGCGCGACGACGACGCCGCTCCGGCCGCGGGCGAAGGCCCAGCACCGCTGCTTCGCCGCACGCCGCCACCGGTGCCGAACGCACCGCTCTCCTACACCGCGATCTCGGCGCGCGCCGAGCTGATGGAGGAGACCGCGGGCGAGGGCGGGGTCGCGGGCCCGATCCGGGTGCCCAGGGATACTGACCGCGAGGCTGCCGTCGCGCGTGGCATCGCGGTCCACGCGATGCTCGAGTGGAGTCAGGCCAACCGCTGGCGAGAGCCTGCCGAGGAGCTGATCCGGCTCCTCGCCTGCGATGCCGGCATCGAGGACGGCGCAGCAGCGGCGGACCTGCTGACGCCGTTCCGGGCCTGGACCGCATCGCGACTCTTCGCCGAGCGGATCGAGCCGGCGCGGCGGACCCGGGCCGAGGTGCCGTTGCTGACTCAGCTTTGCGGGACCGTTATGCGCGGCTCGATCGACCTTCTGGTCGAGGACGACGACAAGCCGCCGCTGGTCGTCGACTACAAGACCGACCGCCTCGGCGACTCGACCCCCGGCGAGCATGCCGAGCGTTACGAGACCCAGCGAGACCTCTACGCGCTCGCGGTCGCCGAGGCCCTCGGCGCCGAGCTGGTCGAGGTCGCCTACGTCTTCCTCGAGCAACCCGAGCAGCCTGTCCTGCGATCCCTAGACCCGGCGGCGATTGCCGCCGGGCGGCGCCGGCTAGAAGAAGCTATCGAGGCGATCCGCGCGGGACGTGCCCTCTCTTAAGCACCCATATGGGCACATAAAAGGTGGCACGTCCCCTCTACTGGGGCTGGGCTGGCTGCTCCAGCCTTGCCGCCAGCTCGTCGAGCTTCAGCTCCTTCAGCCCCTCACCGACGGCGTCGAGCTCGGCAGTGCAGTAGGTGACCAGCTCGCGTCCCTCCCCGCAGAGATCGAGGGTTTCTCGTAGACCCGCCTGACCGGAGTCGAGCCGGTCGATGATCTGCTCGAGGCGCTCGACGGCGGCCTCGTAGGACTCAGGCTCCGCTCGCGGGCTCTGGTCTCGCTCTGACTCGGCCATCGCTGAAGCGCAGACTAATCTCATCCTCGGCGCGTGCTCGCGCGGCACTCGTGATCGGCTCGCCGTCGACGGTCTCCGCCAACGCATAGCCGCGCTCCAGCGTCCGTTCGGGGTCGTGGGCACGAAGTGCCACCTCCGCCCGGTGCAGCGCCTCTCGCTGCCGCTCCATGTCTGGGCCGGCAGCCCGGCGGCGGGCCCGCTCGAGGACGACCGTCGCGAGTCGCCGCTGAAACCCCAGTCGCTCCGTGATGCCGCGTTCTGAAGCGGCGCGGATCTCGCGGGTCTTCTGGTTGAGGGCGAGCCGCTCGCGGCGCAGAGCGCGGCCGGGACCGCGGGCAAGGGCGACCAGGTGAGGCGTGCGAGCTCGCACCGCTCCCTCGGCGGCCCGGCCCAGCGAGGCGATGCCGCGCTCAAGCCCCCGGCGCGCCGCGACGCAGTCGAGCGGCACAGCGGCCTCAGCGGCGTGGGTCGGGGTCGAGCAGGTCAGAGCAGCGACGTCGTCGATCAAGGTCGAGTCGCGCTCGTGGCCGACGGCGCTGATCACCGGCACCCGCAGCATCGCCACCGTGCGGCAGAGCGTCTCGTCGCAGAAGGCCCAGAGATCGGCGAGGCTGCCACCGCCGCGGGTGACGACGATCGCCTCGACTTCCGGCTGCGCGGCAAGGCCCTGGATCGCCGCCGCGATTGCCGGCGCCGCATGGCGGTCCTGAACCGGAGCGAAGGCCCAGACCACCGTCCCGTGCCAGCCACGGCGCTCGAAGCCGGCGAGCAGGTCGCGTCGCGCGGCCCCGGTCTCCGCCGTGACCACCCCGATCGTCTTTGGCAGCAGCGGCCGTGCCAGCTGCTTCTGCAGCTCGAACAGCCCTTCCGCATGCAGCTGCTTGCGCAGGGCGACGAGCCTGGCGAGGAGGTCGCCCTCGCCGGCCAGGCGCAGGTGCGTGACCCGGAAGGAGAAGCCGGGCGAGGAGGTCGCGCTGCCGGGGAAGTAGTCGGGCCCACCGGCGATCACCACCTCGGCGCCATCGCGCAGAGCCCCCTCCGCCAAACCCAGCTTCTCCAGCTCGCTGGCCCAGATCGTGCAGGGCACCGCGCCGTCGCTGTCACGCAGCTCCAAGTAGGTCTGCTTCGCCGTGTGTCGCAGGCCCGTGACCTCGCCGATCAGCTGCACACGCGCTCTCTTGCGCAGCTCATCGCGCAGAGTCTTCGCGTAGCGGCCAACCGGAAACGGCCCAGGCAATCCCACGCGATCAGGCTAGACCGGGATGCGGCGTCAGCCGGTTCGGTTCCAGCGCCTGGCCCACTGGCGCAGCTCGCGAATCGCCGGACGCAGCTCAGCGCCCTTCGCGGTCAGCGAATAGGTAACGCGGACGGGGGCGCCAGGCTCGACCTCGCGCTCGACCACGCCCTCCTCCTCCAGCTCGCGCAAACGCTGCGAGAGCAAGCGGTCCGAGAGGCCCGGCACAGCCCGCGCCAGCTCGCCGAAGCGCAGCGGACGTTCGGTTAGAGCACAGAGGATCGCTCCGGTCCAGCGCTTTCCGATCAGCTCGATTGCCGCATGAAAATGCGGGCAGACGCCCTGAACGGACTGATCTTGGGTCGGGGACCCTACCTCCACTGCACCCTTGAGCTTACTGAACGTAAGTGACGGGCCTCTCAGCCAGTACAGGGACCAGTGTCGACGGCGATCGCCGTCTCTCCCAGAGCCTCCCGTACGACCTCGTTGGGGACGACGAAACCGCCGGCGGCTCCCGAGGTCGTCGCAGCGAACACCGTGCCCAGCACCCGGCCGTCGTCGTCGACCAGCGGGCCGCCGGAGTTGCCGCTGCGAACGCTGCCGCGCAGCGAGGCGATCGGGCGGCGAATCGGCCCGCGGCCATAGGAGTCCTCGCTGATCGTCTCCTGGGTTTCGCCGAGGCGGGCGGGGGCGGCTGAGTAGGGGCCGTTCTCCGGATAGCCGAGCACCGCGCCGGCGGTTCCGCGGCTTGGCTCTCGCACCATCGCCAGCGCCGGAAGATCGGCACCGATGCGAAGCAGCGCAAGATCGTTGCTGGGGTCGTAGTGAACTGGCGTCGCCTCCAGCGAGGCTCCGGTCTGGGTCGTAACCGTGGTGTCTTCCTCGCCGGCGATGACATGGGCGTTGGTGACGACAAGCCCTGGAGCGACGACCCAGCCGGAACCCTCAACCCCGAGCCCACAGCTGGTGCCCAGGACCCTGACGACGGAACGGCCCGCTCGTACCACGTCGGGATCGAGAGCGACGGCCGAGTCGGGTGGGGCAACCGGCGTGGCCGGCCCGAGGATCGAGGGGGCAGGATCGACGCGGTCGAGTGCGTTGAGCAGCGGTCCGGAGGGTGGCAACACGTCGTTGAGGCCACGCAAGATCAGCGAGCGCTGCACGTCAGCACGCAGCTGGTCGGTCCCCGGAGCGTGCAGCGCAACGGCAGCGAAGACCCAGACGATGCCGAGGGCAACCGACGCGATCAGAGCGGCCCCGCCGGCCCCATCGGCTAGGTGCAAACGCCTGCCCCGGATCATCCGCGAGCGCAATCCCAGGGCAAAGCTCTCCAGCGTCACCGCAACCAGCGCCCCGCAAAGCAGTGCTCCTAGCGCCGCGCAGAGAGGCGCGTAGGGAGACTCCGATCCCTGGTTCAGGACCAGCGGACCCACCCGGCTTCCCGCAAAGGCGCCGAATCCGAAGCCGAGAAGGGTCAAAGTGCCGACGATCAAGCCCTGTCGGTATCCCCAGATCCCAAGCGCCAGCGTGAAGGCGACGATGCCCCAGTCGAGAATAGTCACGTGTGAATACAAGCAAGCCATCAGCGCAGCAGCGACGGCGACTCGTCACCCGCACGCTTCCCCTCACCCTGGTCGCGGTGATCGCCTTCGTAGTCGGAGCGATGGCCGGCGCATCCGGATCTCCACACCAGGAAGCAGCCGAGCGCTTTGCCGAGGCCTGGGCACGGGACGATTTCGACGCGATGTACCGCGAGCTGAGCGACACCTCGCGGCGGGCGATCGACGTTGACGACTTCGTCGTCGCCTACCGCGACGCCGAGGAGATCTCGACGCTGCGCTCGCTCGAGCCCGATTCACCCGGGAACTCGGCCTCGGTGGACGGGGCGACGACCGTGCCGGTGGAGATCGTCGCGAACACGGTTGCCTTCGGCTCGGTCGAGGGCGACCTCGAACTGCGCTTTGCCGACGACGGCATCGTCTGGGACCCGAGCCTGGTCTTCCCGGGGCTGCGTCGCGGCGAGCGGCTGGAAAGCGAAACCCAGCTGGCGCCACGCGCACCGATCCTCGCCGGTGACGGCTCGCCGCTTGCCGAAGGGCCGGCCGACGCGCGCGAACACCCAATGGGCAGCGCCGCGATCGACGTCACCGGCGAAATCGGCATGGCCGAAGAAGGCGAGCTTGCGGCTCTCGCCCGCAAGGGATTCGCACCCGAAACCCTCGTCGGCATCAGCGGCCTCGAGCAGGCCTTCAACGCCCGGCTCGCTGGTACGCCCGGTGGATCGCTCCTCGCCGCCTCAGAGCTGGCCGGCAGTCGGGTGCTCGCGCAGTCGGCACCCAGCCCCGGTACGTCCGTGAAGACGACGATCGACCCTGACCTTCAGCAGTCGGCGGTCTCGGCCCTGGCCGGCCGAGCCGGCGGGATCGCGGTGCTCGACACCCGCAACGGCGACGTGCGTGCGCTTGCCGGCCAGGCGTTCTCGGCGCCCCAGCCACCCGGCTCCACCTTCAAGACGATCACCACGATCGCAGCACTGCAAAAGGGCGTCGTCTCGCTCGAGGAGGAATTCGAAATTACCGACGGCGTCAACGTCGGTGGACGCTTCATCGAAAACGCCAACGGCGAGTTCTGCGGCGGCACCTTTCGCCAAGCGTTTGCCGAGTCGTGCAACGCCGACTTCGCCCCGCTAGGACCGAAGATCGGCAACGACGATCTGGTCACGGCCGCAGAGCGCTTCGGCTTCAACTCGCCTCCGACGCTCTACGCCACCCGCATCGTCGAAGAAGTGGACCCAGCGGAATCGACTATCCCGACCGAGATCGGCGACGAACTCGATCTCGGCGTGAGCGCGATCGGCCAGGGCGAAGTGCTGGCGACGCCGCTGCAGATGGCAAGCGTCGCACAGACGATCGCCAATGACGGCATTCGCCAGCCGACCTCGATCGTCGTCAACCGCAAGCTGCGGCCCGAGTTGAAGCCGACTCGCGTGATGTCGAAGCAGATCGCCGATGAACTGACCGAACTGATGGTCGGCGTGGTCACCGGTGGCACCGGAACAGCCGCGGCGATCTCGGAGGCCCAGGTGGCGGGCAAGACCGGCACCGCCGAGCTCGGTCCCAAGCCCGGCGAAGAGGAATCGGAAACCCCCGAGCAGATCAAGGACGCCTGGTTCACCGCCTTTGCCCCCGCCGACAACCCCCGGCTGGCGGTCGGGGTCCTCCTGATCGAAGCCGAAGCCGCTGGCGGCGAAGTCGCCGCGCCGGCAGCCGCAGAAGTCCTTTCAGCCGGCCTCTGAGCTAGAGGTCGAGGGTGACCTCGGCAGGACCTTCGGGTCCCGGAATCGAGAGCGTCAGCGGCCGGTTCTCCGAAGCGGAGGCCGGCAGCTGGAAGAGCACCAGAGACCCCTCGATTGGGCCCTGCTGCGGAGTCGAGTCGAGCACCGGGATCTGTTCCTGCGATTCGACTTCGCCGCCGAACGGCAAGGCGTAGAGGCTTTCGCTGGGGATCGCGTCAAAGATCTCGTGGTCGGCGTCGGTGATGTGGAATGAGTCGGCCAGGGTCTGGCTCTCTTCACTCTCGTTCTGGACTTCGAAGAAGACGCCGAAGTAGGAGGAGCCCTCCGGAGGCAGCGGCTGGCCGACCAGGTAAGCCGAGTCCTCGTTGTCGTTCGGATTGAGGAAGCGAGAGAAGATCACGTTGTAGTTGAGCTCCCCCAGCTCAACCGGCTCACCCTCCACAACCTCCTTCGAGTGGCTCTCGTGGCCGCAGGCCGAGACGCCTACAGCCAGCGCCGCAAGTGCGAGCGCGGCGAGCAGGGACAGGACGAATCTGCGGAGGGTGACCATCGGCGGGCGTGAGTCTATAAAGCCCGGCTCAGGGAATACCGGTCGCGTGCGGGTTGCCGCCAGCGACGGCGAAGCGACGGGCGGCGAGCTCTTCCGCCTCGAGCAGGTCGCGCAGGCGACGCAGCGCCTCGCGCCAGTGGCGCTCCAAGAAGAAAGGCGCTGCCGTGGCCACCTCGAGCGCTCGATCCAGGGGGTTCGACGGCTCAGTCCAAAAGGAGACCCGAACGTTGGTCAGCGAACCCGGTCCCTCGATCAGCTCCCATAGCGTCGTCGAAGGAACCCGGTTGGCCCGGCCGCCGCGACCGTGCTCGAGGATCCGGTGGGGCTCCTCCATCTTCTCGATCGACGTGTCCATCCAAACTGCCCGCGGCCCCGCCGAGAAACGAAAGCGCGCCCCGGCACCGATCCCAGAGGACTCGATCCGAGTCAGATGGAAGCCGGAGACGAAGTGATCGAGGAAGGCGGGGCGCAGCGCCATGTCGCCGATCGCCTCGAAAACCCGCTCGCGGGAGACGTCAATCTCGACTTCTGCGCTGACGGGGCCCATCGGCGGCGCGATTCTAGTACCAGGCTCGGCCTGGCGCCGAAATGACCAAAATGCGGCAAATGCCTTATGCAACATGGCAATCGTCGCGCTACCATGAAATGTGGAGGCGCCGGGAAAGGAGAGATCATTTTTTCCAGTGTCAGTCCCGGCATCAGCGTTGACAGCTTCACCACAGGCACGCTCCCAGGCTCAGGGACGTTTTTCTGTGCTGCCTGCGGTTCGCAGCTCTCCCTGAGAGAGAACGACTACCTGCCCGACTGCCCGCGCTGCGGTGCGTCTGAATTTCATCGCGACTCGATCTTCGAGCCGATGCAGGACCATGGCCAAACCGCGGAGCTCTCGATTCCGACCAGGCTCGCGCCACCCAGCTGGCTAGAGACGACGCGCGCCCTGCTGCCCAAGGCCGGCGACTACCTTGCTTATCAGGAAGCGGGGGGCGGGATCCAGGTCTTCCCGATCGAACACGGCTGGACCCGGATCGGCCGCAGCGTTACCGCCGACATCCGCCTCGACGACCCCAGCGTCTCGCGTCGCCACGCCCTGATCGTCTCCGAGCAACCTGACTCTCTGCGCGTGCTTGACGATCGCAGCCTCAACGGCGTCTTCCTCAATGGCGACATCGTCGAGTGGGGACGGTTGACCGACGGCGACGAGCTGACGATCGGCCGCTACCGCCTCTTCGCTCTAGAGCACTAGGAGGGACTAGCGAAACCCGGGTGCGCGGGCCAGCGAGCGCCGGACCAAGCGGGGCAAGGACGCAGGGAGCCCGAATAGCAGCGCTATTTGGGCGACCGAGGACGTCGCACCGCGCCGTGTCCGCCGCCGCTGGACGCGTGCGGGGGTTTCGCTAGTCCCTCCTAACCGCTAATTGCGGAGTTTCCGGCCACCGCCGCCCCTAGCATGGGTATGTGAGCTCGCGTCCAGGCCCAGGCGACCAACCCTCCCCTGACTCTCCGGCGGTTGCCGCGGAGCGCGCCCGCGAACGTCTCCACGAGGAGATCGAGCGGGTGCGAGTGGGTGTCGAGGAGATGCTGTCGGAGCAGGAGGCCGGCGGTAGTCCGGATCTGCGACGTGAACTCGACGCCCTGCGCGAGGAGACCAGCTACTTCATCAAGCGCCGCGTCCGCAAGACCGAGAAACGCCTCAACAAGCGCATCAACAGGATCGACCAGCGCACCGAAGCGCTCGAGCGCCGCTTTGACGAGGCAGAGCAGGAGCGCAAGTACGCCGAGTGGCGCATCCACACCAACACCGAGCAGATGCTCGACAGCCTCCTGCAAGAGATCCGCGCCATCGGCGATCTGCTGAGCAGGACTCGGTAGCCCGCTGGCGAGGGACGGGCACCCCTCCGGCGGAACCCGCATCGAGGCCACTGCTTGGGCTCACGCCTCAGTTGCTCACAAGTTCCTCTGGAGGGGTGCCCGCCCCTCGCCAGGCCCCATCAGCTCCATCAGCAGGTTCGTCACCCCCCGTAGCTCAAGCTAGGAAGCGCGTCTCGACTGGAAGCTTCCCGCCCTAGAGGCGCGTGGATGCCTCTCCGGCGGAACTTGTGAGCAACTCACCTTTGAACCCTGCTGGAGTGCGAGCGCGGGTTCCGCGGGAGAGGCATCCACGCGCCTCTCCCTCCGGATCACTCGGTCGAGATGCTCGGGTCGGCCTGGACCTTGTGCGGGACGACCATGAGGAATTTCTCGCCGGCTTCGGCGGCCAGGCCAAGAACCCGGTCTGCCTCCTCATCCTGATCGGTGGCCCGCAGCTCGTTGGCGTAGTGGCCGAGCAGGTCGTCGACGTCGAGCAGGCCCTCGGCGTCGAGCTCTTTGAGCTCGACCTTGGCACCCTCGCCGAGCCGCCGTTCGATCGCCTCGCGGTCGATGCCGAAGGCGCCGTGGCGAACGTAGACGCGGCCGCCGGTCATGCCGGCGCAGGCCCAGGGACCGAGGTCGCCGAGGACGACGGCACGCCCGGAGGTCATGTACTCGAAGGCAAAGCCCTTGGCGTTGGCGCGATCGACGATGCAGCCGCGGCTGTCGTCGATCTCCTCTTCGGGCTCACCCGCCAGCACCACGTCGGCGCCAGATAGGCGGATGCAGAAGCGCGAATCGGCCGAGCCCTGGACGACGAGGCGGCCACGCTGGGCACCGTAGGCGAAGGACTTGCCGACCGAGCCGTTGACCCGCTTGCCCTTGGCGCCCTTGCCCTTGAGCACGGACACCGTCCCGCCCAGCATCGTCTTGCCGACGCCGTCTTGGGCACCGCCCTCGACCCGGATCGAGACGCCGTAGGAGTTGAACGCGCCGAGTCCCTGGCCGGCGACCGAGCCGCCGTTGAACTCGAGGCTGGCGAGCACGTCGTCGTTGGACTCCGGCCCGTCCTCGAAGATCCGGGTGCGGGAGATCGCCCCCGACAGCTCAGTGCCAAGGACGCGGTCGTTGGCGTCGGTGGCACGGGGGAACTGGTTGCGCACGGTGCGCCCCGAGCAGATGTCGCCGGCGAGAGCGCCAATCTGCGCCGACGCCTGCTTCGCCTCCATCCGGATCGGGCGGGCGACGACGAGCCCCGCCTCGGCGCGCGCCTCGTCGAGCTCCTCCGCCACTGGCAGGTCGAGTGGCTCGAGGTCGAGGAACTCCTCCAGCGGCGTGATCAGCGGTGCCAGGTCAACCGTCTCGTGATGGGAGATCTGCTCGAGCAGGTCGTAGCGGCCGACGAGGTCCTGGGCGCGGTCGTAGCCGAGCGAGGCGACAACCTGCTTGACCTCCTCGCCCATCGCTTGGAAGAAGCGGGCACAGCTCTCGGCGGCGCCGTCGACCTCCTGCGGGGTGAACTTCTTCAGCCCGTGCTCCTGCGCCTGCTCGACCGTCTCGATCTGCGTCGCGATGCCGACGTGGCAGGTGTCGAGCTGGCAGCCGCGGCAGATCGTGCAGCCGAGGCTGACCATCGCCAGGGTGCCGAAGCCGACCCGGTTGGCGCCGAGGCAGTGCAGCTTGACGATGTCGTGGCCATGGCGGTAGCCGCCGTCGGCCCAGATCTCGACCCGGTTGCGGATCCCGGCCTCCATCAGCGCCCGGTGCACGGCGCGGGTGCCGATGTCGGAGGGCAGGCCGACGTGGCGCAGCGCGTGCTGGCGGGCGGCGCCGGTCCCCCCCTCGAAGCCCGAGAGGGTGATGATGTCGGCGCCGGCCTTGGCGATCCCGAGGCCGATCGTGCCGATGTTCGGCACCACCGGCACCTTGACCGAGACGCGGACGTCGGGATTGACCGTCTTCAGCTCGTCGATCAGCTCGGCGAGATCCTCGATCGAGTAGAGGTCGTGGTTGTTTGACGGTGAGATCAGATCGGTGCCGGGTGCCGCGTTACGGGCGGCGGCGACCTTCTCGGAGACCTTCTTGCCGGGCAGGTGGCCGCCCTCGCCGGGCTTGGCGCCTTGGCCGATCTTGATCTCGGCCAGATAGGAGGAGTTGAGCATCTCCGCCGAGACGCCGAAGCGGCCCGAGGCGACCTGCTGGCCGCGCCACTTGCGGTAGTGGCCGTACATGTCGCGGATCTCGCCACCCTCGCCGTTGACGCAGAGGACATTGATCGACTTCGCCGCCTCGGCGTAGGCACGGAAGGCGGGCTCGGACTGGGAGCCGAAGCTCATCGAGGAGATCACGACCGGGTAGTCGTGGCGGCCGACGCCGGCATCGACGTTCGCCGGATCGACCGGGTCGCGATCCCCCTTCAGGCCCATGATGTGGCGCATCGAGATCGGGCTCTGGCTCTCCAGGTCGCGGACCTTCTCCGAGTATTCCTCGTAGGAGCCGGTGCCGTTGGCGGTCGCGATCGCCGCCTTGTAGACCTTGGGGTAGAAGCGGAAGGTCTTGGCCGGCTTGGCCTCTTCGTCGCCGGCGAGGATCCGCGCCCGCTCGTTGGTGTCCACGTCGAGATCGGGAAAGCCGAAGCCGCTCGCCTCGGATGCGGCGAAGGCCTCGGTCTGGAAGATCTCGGCCAACTCGGGCTTGACCCCAATCGAGGAGAACTGGCGCGCATAGCCGCGCACCTCGTGGATCCCGATCGTCGAGATCACTTTCTCCATCCCCTTGTTGAGCGCGTCGCAGAGGTTGGAGACGTCGCTCTCGTAGTCCTCGACGCAGATCACCTCGACCATCGTGTACGGGCAGACGCCGTTGGCGCCGAGACCGAGGGCGAGCAGGGTGTCGTGGACGTTGCGGAGCGCGGCGGAGCGCAGCACGACGCCGCAACGGCGGCGCAGGTTCTCCTCGCCGGGCTCGACCTTGAACTGCTTCAGCGCCTGGTCGACGGCGGAGACAGCGAGGTGAGGGTCGAGGTAGCGGCGCTCGGCGTCATAGACGGTACGGTCGGTCAGCACCAGCAGCTCGGCGCCGTTGCGGACTTTCTTCACCGCTTCCTGCTTGATCCGCTCGATCGCCCCCTGGGTCGTCTCGGACTCGAGCAGGGAGATGTCGACGGCGTCGGCGCGGCCGCGGAACTCCTCCCAGAGGTCCTCGAGCAGGTAGGTGCGGTGCTTGCGCGCGATCGCGCGATAGGTCTTGTCGGAGAGCGGCGCCATGTCGTGATGGCCACCGAGGATCACCGGGAACTCGGTCTCGACGGTGCCGGTGTCCTCGCCTGCGGCGTGGATCGAGGGTCGGCGGCCGAACACCGTCCTGGTGGAGAAGTGCTCCATCTCACGTTCGCGGTCGATCGCCGGGTTGGTGACGACGGCAACCGTCTCCTTGAAGTAGTCGGCGAGGTTCTGGCGCTCCGGCGATAGCGCGGCCAGTGGGCCGTCGTAGCCGAGCGAGCCCACCGGCTCGGACCCGTTCGAAGCCATCTGCTGGACGAGTTTGACGTCGTCGCGCTGCCAGCCGAAGCCGGCGAGGACGCGGTCGGAGACCTTGACCGGCTCCTCGGGACCGGCGTCGGAATAGCCCGGGACCTCGCCGCCCTCGAGCGGGCCACCGGCGTCGAGGGCACGGTCGTAGGGGCCGGCGTCCTCGGCGCCGTTGCGTGCCAGCCAGCGCTTGCGGACGATGCGCAGCATCTCGTCGTGGGGGTGCAGGGTCGAGCGCTTGCGCTCGCGGTCGATCTTCACCAGTGCCTTCTCGCCGGGGGCTAGCGGCTTCGGCTCGGCGGCCATCGCGCTGACCGGGACGACCCCGGGCTCGGAGCTGAAGACGAAGTCCTCCGCGGTCTCCACCTGCCACAGCGGCCGCAGCCCGAGCGCGTCGGCGGAGAAGACGCATTCGTTGGTATGGCGGGCAATCAGCGCGACCGGCCCCTGGGCGAAGGGGCCCATCGCCTGGTGCAGATACATGTAGAAGCGATGCAGCTCGGAGGGCATCGAGCGGATCTCCTCGGCGATCGGTGGCACGACCATCTCCATCGCCTCGGCGAGGCTGAGGCCATCGCGGCTGATCAGGGTGTCGATCGTTCGGTTGAGGTCCTGCGAGTCCGAGGAACCTGGCTGAATCGGCACTCCCAGCATCAGCGCCTCCTGGCGCAGCTGGGCGATCGTGTTGATCTCGCCGTTGTGGCCGAGCACCGAGAAGGGCTGGACCCGCTTGAAGGAAGGCCAGGTGTTGGTCGAGTAGCGATTGTGGCCGAAGCTGCCGATCGTCTCGAAGCGCTCGTCGAGCAGGTCGGGGTAGTACTCGCCGAGCACCTTCGGCGCCCCCATCACCTTGTAGACGCAGGTCGTCGCCGAGAAGGACGGAACGTGGACGTCGAGGCGCTGCTCGAGCTCGATCAGCAGGTCGAAGAGCACGCGGTCGCGGTGCGAGGCGTCGGCGACGAGGCCAGCCAGCTGCCAGAAATGCGGCTCCTCCTCGCGCGCCGTGGGGCCGAGGGCGGGAGAGTTGACCACCCCAACCCGCTCGGCGAGGATGCGGAAGCCGCCCCGCCCGAGCAGCTCGCGGGCGTCGTGCTGGATCCGCTCGCGATCCTGGGAGCGTTCGATGAAGATGTGGGCGACGGCGAAGGCGTCGTCGAGAGTGAGCGAGGGGTCGTGGCCGCCGGAGCGGACCTCCTCGGCCCAGATCTTGCGCGGCAGGTCGAGCAGCAGCCCGCAGCCGTCGCCCTCGCCATCGACGTTGCCGGCACGGTGCAGCATCTTCCCCAGAGCCGGGATCGCCAGTTCGATCGGCGCGTGGCTCGGCGTCGCGTCTTTGCGCACGGACGCGTAGATCGCACAGGCGTCCTTGTCCTCGACGCTGGGCGGCGAGACGAGCGGCCGGTAGGGACGCTCAGGCGAGTAGCGGACGGGGCCGCGCTCGCCGTGAAGCTCACGGGACTGGCTATCGGACATGCTGACCTCCCGGTTTCCACGCCTTCTTCGAGCGGGCGCGCGACGGGTTGACGAGTCGCAGAATTATAGGGCCAGCGCCTAGGGCAACTCGCATGAATCTTCATTTACCCGCTCTATGCGGGGTAAATGCGTAACCCAGCGGGCCGCTAGGCCCAGGAAGAGTGCTCGAAATCGCCGCTCGGGTCGACCCCGATCAGGAGGGCGGTGACAAGGGCGTCGGAGCGGTTGAGGATCGTGCGTCTGACGGGTGGCTCGAGCGAGGCGAAGGTGCCCGCGGGGGCCGCGTGGTCCTCTCCGTCGATCCGGAAGATCGCCTCTCCCTCGAGGATCGCGTAGAGCTCGACCTGACCGCTGCCGGACTCGTCGTGCTCGGGGATCTGCCCGCCCGGACCGATCTCGACCAGGTTGTAGCCGAACGCCGAGGTGCCGAGCGCCTTGCGCGCCAGCAGCCAGGTCGACTCCCCCGACCCCTCCATCGTCTCGAACTCGTCGCGGTGCTTGATCGTGTAGCCGTCGCCCATCTCAGTTGCTCCAGTCAGGTTCGAATGCGTTCTTGGCAAGCACCTTTGGCTTGCCGCCTGTGTAAGGGATGCTGACGACCTTGTGGTTAGGACCGGGTTCGAAGCCGCCGAGACTGCCGAGGACGGTATTGCCGTCGCCGGAGAGGGCGGCACCGACGAAGCCGACCTCACGTTCCTTCGTCAGCGCTTGTTCCGCACCGGTCCGCGGATTGACCGTGACGGCATAGCTCGTGTCCTGGCCGCCGAACTCGGCGAGCAGGCGCTGTCCATTCGCCGACCACTCGGTGGGAGTCAAGCCCAACAGCAGCGGTCCAACTTTGGTGTGGGTCAAACGCTTCTGCTGGCTGCCATCCGGGTTCATCAGGAAGAGCTCGTTCTTCGGGGCGTACTTGCGCTGCTTGGCGCCGAGGAGCTTGACGAAGACGATCTTGCCGATCGGACCCCAGAGGGGACTTTGGGAGCGCCGATCGTGGGTGAGGCGAACCGGTTTGCCGCCGCCCGTAGCGACGCGGTAGACGTCGCTTCGAAGCGGGAACTTTTCGCTCCCGGCCCTCGAGTAGACCAGTTCATCGCCGGGGGGAGAGAAGCTGAAGCCGCTGAAGTAGCCGGCCGCGACCGTGCGCTTGGCCCCAGTCGCGACATCCAGCAGAACCAGATTTCGCGAGCCGAGCTCGGCCCCCCGCAGCGCCGCGATCGTCTTCGAATCGGGTGAAAAAGCAAGATAGGAGGTCTCCTGCCAAGCGGGCATCAACCTGCGCGAGGGCCCGCCGGCGACCGGCGCCAGCACCAGTTCCTGAGCGTGACCGGGACCTTCACGGAGATAGGCGATCGTCTGGCCATCGGGAAGTACCCGCGGGCTCCGTCCCGGGCCGACCCTGCGCGCGCCGGAGCCGTCGTCAGCCGCGACGTAGACGACAGGGTTCAGCGGATTGCGGGTGTAGGTCAGCGTCGCCTGCGCAGCCACCGGGAGGGAGAGAAGCGCAGCCATAGCGGCGATCAGCGCAATCCATCCAGACCTCAGCGTGCCCGGCATGCGGCGATGGTAGCCACGTGATCGGCCCGGACCGTGGCGCTCAGCCGGGGCCGACGATTGCCGCGGCGACCAGGCCGCCGCTGACACCGAGAAAGGAGACGACCGCCAGTGAGCGGTACCAGAGGCGTTTCTCGGCGTCGGGATCGAAGGCGAGCGGGACGAAGAGGAAGGGGTTGACGGCGGTGCCGAAGACGAGGAGCACGGCGATCGCCACCGGCAGGTCCGGGACGGCGAGGCCGACGCCGATCAGGATCAGGCCCATCATCACGTAGTCGAGGTGGACCTGGCGGATCCGCTGCGGGGCGACGATCCCGATCCGGCGCAGCCACTCGGGCTGCTCTTGGCGGACGACCATCGCCCAGCCCAATAGTCCGCCGAGCGCCAGCTCGATCAGGCCGATCTGGATCACCCAGTCCATGCCTAGAGCTCGGGGACGTCGGCGCCGTGGGGGCTGAAGGGGAGGCGGTGGACCTCTGCCCAACCGGCGCAGCGGCGCTCCAGCTCCTCGGTGATCTTGCCAGCGTCCTGCCAGGTGGTCCAGACAAGGACCGTGGGGCCGGCGCCCGAGATCGTCGCCCCGAGGGCGCCGATCTCAGCCGCGGAGTCGACCAGCTCCATCGAGCGCGGGTAGAGCTGGCGCCGGCGCTGCTGATGGATGCGGTCTGCGAGGCCGCGGGCGACGAGGTCGAGGTCGGCACGCTGCAGGCCGAGAACGAGCTGCGAGGCGGCGGAGACGTTCGCCACAGCATCCGCGAGCGGGATCTCAGCCGGGATCGCCTCCCGCGCCCGCTCGGTCGAGACCGCCTCGGCGGGGATCACGGCGACGCCCTCGAGACCGCCGGGAGGATCGAAGCGGGCGGCGATCGGCACTCCGCCGTCGGTGCCGCAGATCACGAACCCGCCATAGATCGCCGCCGCGACGTTGTCCGGGTGCCCCTCCAGCTCGGCCGCGCGGGCCAGCATCTCCTCTTTCGAGAGGGCCAGCTCGAAGAGGTGCTCGGCAGCGGCGAGCCCAGCGACGATCGCTGCCGCGCTGGAGCCGAGCCCGCGCGCGAGCGGAATCTCGCTGCGCAGGCGGAAGGCGATCCCGTCCGCCGGATGCAGGCTCTCGAAGGCCCGCACCACCAGGTTGTCGCGGCCGGTCGGCACGTCGAGCCCGCCGGGGTCGAAGGAGAACTCTCCCGCCTCCTCGACCTCCAGCTCCAGGTGCAGGGCGACCGCAGCCGCCAGCACGTCGTAGCCCGGACCAAGGTTGGCCGAGGTGGCGGGAACGCGAACCAGTCGGTGGCGGGTCGTCACGCGAAGACCGCGCGCTCGACCGCGCTGAGGTCGTTCTCGCAGTTGATCACCGAAGGTGCTTTGGACAGCGCCGTGTCGGGGTCCTTGAGGCCATGTCCGGTGAGGACACAGACGACCGACTCGGGAGGAGCCTCTCCCTCGACCACAGGCAAGCCGTGAGCGAGCAGGCCGGCCACCGAGGCGGCCGAGGCCGGCTCGCAGAAAACGCCCTCGCCCGCGGCGAGCCAGCGGTAGGCGTCAAGGATCTGATCGTCGCTGACCGCGGCGACCCTGCCGCGCGAGGCGGTGAAGGCGTCCATCGCCTCCTCCCAGCGAGCCGGGTTGCCGATTCGGATCGCCGAGGCGACCGTCTCCGGATTGGCCACCGGGGCGCCTCCAACGAGTGGGGCGGCACCCTCGGCCTGGAAGCCGTAGAGCACCGGCGCGGCGCCGGCCTCCTGGAAACCGCGCCAGTAGGCGGTCACGTTGCCGGCGTTGCCGACCGGTATCGCCAGCGCGCCGGGCGCCTCTCCCAGCTCCTCGATCACCTCAAAGGCCGCTGTCTTCTGCCCTTCGATCCGGTGCGGGTTGACCGAGTTGACGAGCTCGATCGGGTGCTTGTCGGCGAGCTCGCGAACGATGCGCAGGGCATCGTCGAAGTTCCCCTGCAGGGCGACGACCCGCGCCCCGTGCATCAGCGCCTGGGCGAGCTTGCCGATCGCGATCTTGCCCTCCGGCACGATCACCGCTCCTCGCAATCCGGCTCGCGCGGCGTAGGCCGCAGCGCTTGCGGCGGTGTTGCCGGTAGAGGCGCAGATGACCGCCTCCGCCCCCCTTCCCTTCGCCCTCGACACCGCGACCGTCATCCCACGGTCCTTGAAGCTTCCGGTCGGGTTCGCCCCCTCGAACTTGAGGTAGGCGCGCACCCCGAGCCGCTCGGAAAGGCGCGGCGCCTCGATCAACGGCGTCGACCCCTCGTTCAGCGTCACCACGGGGTCGCCGGGCTCCAGCGACAGCTGCTCCCTGTAGCGCTCGATTAGCGCAGCAGGCATGCCACCCTCACACGAACTCCTCTTCGATCACGCGGATGGAACGCGGCGGCGACCTGAGCACGTCGAGGTCCTCGATCTCTTCCAGCGCCGCCGCGAATCGCGACTCTAAGCACTCGTGAATGACCATCACCAAGCGGGTGTCGTCGCCGACGCCGCGCTGGACGACACTCTTCACCGACACGTCTTTGTCGCCTAGTACGCGTGCTATCTGGGCGAGCACGCCGGGGCGGTCTGCCACCGCCAGGTGCAGGTAGAAGGAGGAGGCGACGTCGGAGACGATCGGCAACTCCTCGCGAGTCTCGTGAACGGGCGCGTCGCCGCTGAGGATCGAGACAACGTCCCCGAGCACGGCCGAGGCGGTCTGCACGCCCCCCGCCCCCGGTCCCGACATCGTCACCTCGGTGATCTCGTCCGCCTCGACCATCACCGCGTTGAACGGCCCCTCGACCGGAGCTAGGGGATGGCCGCCGTAGAGGAAGCAGGGAAAGACCCGCACGCTGATCCCGCCTTCGCGACGCTCGGCGACGCCGAGCAGCTTCAGCGAGAGACCCAGCTCCTTGGCGTAGGCGAGATCGTCGGGTTTGACCTGCTCGATTCCCTCGTAGGCGACCTCCTCGAGCGTGACCGGGGTGTGGAAGGCGAGGCGGGCGAGGATCGCCATCTTCGCCGCGGCATCGGCGCCGTTGACGTCGTCGGTCGGATCCGACTCGGCGTAGCCCAGCTCCTGCGCGCGAGAGAGGACGTCCTCATAAGACGCTCCGGTGGCGGCCATCTCGCTGAGGATGAAGTTGGTGGTGCCGTTGACGATGCCGAAGACCTTGGTGATCTCGGTTGCGGCAAAGCTCTCCTGGATCACGCGCACGATCGGGATCACGCCGGCGACCGCCGCCTCGAAGCGAAGCTGGACGCCAGCCTTGCGGGCAACGTCGAATAGCTCGTCACCGTGGCGGGCGAGCAACTGCTTGTTGGCGGTGACGACCGGTTTGCCGGCCCGCAGTGCCTCCAGCACATGAGCGCGGGCGGGATCGGTGCCCCCGATCAGCTCGACGATCAGATCGGAGCGCTCGAGGATCTCGCCGAAGTCACCCTCGGAGCGGGTGAGAATCCCCGAAACCTCCGGGCGGCGCCCGGTCGCCGCCTCGACCGCGTCGGCGCGCGCAGCGACCAGGTCGGCGAAGGCAGCGCCCACCGTGCCGCGTCCCAGCAGCCCGATGCGAATCGGATCAGACATCTCTGGAAGTGAGATCCTCGTAGGTCTCTCGCCGCACGACGACGCGGGCGTTCCCGTCGCGGCAGAAGACGACCGGCGGCCGCGTCACGCCGTTGTAATTGCTGGCCATCGCGTGGCCATAGGCGCCCGTGGCCGGCGTGACCAGCACGTCGCCGACGCGTGGGTCCTCGAGCCTTGCCTCCTTGATCAGGACGTCCCCCGACTCGCAGTGCATGCCGACCAGCCGGCACGGCGTCGAGTCGCCGATCCGGTCCGCGATCTCGGCTTCGTAGACGGCGTCGTAGAGCATCGGCCGAATGTTGTCCGACATGCCACCGTCGACGGCGACGTACTTGCGCACGCCCGGCAAGTCCTTGACCGTGCCGACGGTGTAGACCGAGACGCCGGCGTTGGCGACCAGCGAGCGGCCCGGCTCACAGAGGACCTTGATCCCGGCGGGCAGACGCCCAAGCATCGCCTCGGCGTAAGCGGCCGGCGGCGGCGGGCTCTGGTCGCGGGTGTAGGCGACGGCAAAACCGCCGCCCATGTTGACGACGGGAAAGTCGCCGGCAGAACGCATCACGTCGGCGAGGGTGTCGTAGACGTCCAGCTCGAATACCTGCGAGCCGATGTGGGCGTGCAGGCCGCGGACGTCGAGCCCGGCGGCAGCGCAACGCTCGACCGCCCGGGGGAGCTCGGCGAGCGGGATGCCGAACTTCGAATCCTCCTGGCCGGTGGCGATCTTGTGGTGAGTATCGGGGCGGATCCCCGGCGTCACCCGCAGCAGGACCCGTTGCGGGCGCCGCGACGCGACGCGCCCGAGCTTGTCGATCTCGTCGAGCGAGTCGACGATCACGTGGCCGACGCCAGCCTCCAGCGCCTGCTCCAGCTCGGCCTCGGTCTTGTTGTTGCCGTGCATGTAGATCCGCTCGGGATCGAAACCGGCCCGCAGCGCCAGGTACAGCTCGCCACCGGAAGCGACGTCGCAGGAGAGACCCTCCTCGGCGAAGATCCGCAACGCCGCCGTGCAGGGAAACGCCTTGCTTGCGTAGACGACCTCGAAGCTATCTGTGCGATCGGCGAAGGCGGCAACCGTGGCCTGGGCGCGAGCCCGCAGGTCATCCTCCGAGTAGACGTAGGCCGGGGTGCCGAACTCTGCCGCCAGCTCGACCACGTCGCAGCCGCCGATCTCGAGGCGACCGCGCTCGTTGACGCGACTGCCAAGCGGGTAGGCCGGCGAGCCCTCGATCGGGTCAGCCACTGCGCCAGCCTGTCCGCGCTCCGCCATCGGACGGCATTGTGACGGTTGAAGGGAAAGAGGGCGGCTGGCGGTGCCTGCGGTCTTAGCGTTTGCCGCCGAGCAGGCCGCCGACCGTTTCCACGACTTTGTCGACCGTTTTGCCGACCGGAGTGCTGGGGCCGGCGACGCCGTTGACGACTTCTTCGGTCACCTGGGTGACACCGGTTTCGCTCAGCGCTCCGCCGACGACTTTGTCGACCCCCGCGACGGTGTCGTTGACGGTCCCCGTGACCGCGCCCGAGGTGGAGGACCCGCCGCCAGCGCCACCACCGCCGGCCGAGGAAGTTCCCGGCCCGGCGCCGCCGCCATTGCCGTTACCACCGCTGCTGCTCGCAGGATTGGAGGCGGCAGGCGAAGGAGAGTCGGCAGAGCCCGGGGTTGGACCGGGGATCGAGGCGGTCGGCGTTTCAGTCGCAGGCGGAGCGGCGGCTCCAGTGCTCGTGCCACCATCGCCCACCCGTTCGACCGGATTGCCGCCCTGCTGCGATTGCGCCTGACGATTTGCCGTCCCAGCCACTGCTCCGGCGCCCGCAGTGGCTCCACCAGCGGCCGCGGCCCCTTCCCCGCCCGCCGGCCGGCCGCTAGAGACGGCGGCGCTGTCACCGCTTCCGCCGATCCCGGCGAGCGGCCAGTCCCTCAGAGCCTGCAGCGAGACGAGCAGGACGAAGGCAACAACAGCGGCCCCAATCAGGGCTGTGCCTGAAACCGCACCTGCAAGATAGGTATGTGCTTGGCGAATCAATCTGGGTCGCCTCGTCGCTTCCTACCCAGAGTCGCAGGACCTTACCCTCGAGACATACTGAATAATTGGATTTTCGAGAAATTTTGGGTACGGAAGACCGGATCCGGCCCCTAGGAGGGACTGGCGAAACCCGAGTGCGCGGGTCAGCGAGCGCCGGACCAAGCGGGGCAAGGACGCAGGGAGCCCGAATAGCAGCGCTATTTGGGCGACCGAGGACGTCGCACCGCGCCGTGTCCGCCGCCGCTGAACGCGTGCGGGGGTTTCGCCAGTCCCTCCTAGCTACAGGTACCCGAGCGGATCGGTCGGCGCGCCGCTGATCCTCACCTCGAAATGGAGGTGATCGCCATAGCAGTGGCCGGTGCAGCCGACATAGCCGATCACGTCGCCTTGCGAGACGCTCTGCCCGGAGGCAGCGGCAAAGGAGGACTGATGGGCGTAACAGGTCTGCAGGCCGCCGCCGTGGTCGAGGCAGGTGAAGTTGCCATAGCCACCGCTTTCCGCTTCGGACTGCAGCAGCACGACCGAGCCCGAGGCAGCGGCACGGATCGGGGTGCCGGCCGGAACCGCGATGTCGATCCCCTCGTGCATGCGACCCCATCGCATCCCATAGGTCGAAACGACCGCGCCATCGACCGGCCAGATCAGCTGTCCTGAGCCGTAGCGAATCGGTCCCGCCGGTAGGGGTGCCGAGGCCGTACCGCCGAGCGTCGCCGCGAGTTCAGCCTGGATCTCGGCAACGTCGCCGTCGAGGTCCTCTTCGGTCTCGCGAATCTTTGCCAGCGCGGCGACACGCTCTCCGCGCACCGAGACCAGGGCCGACTGGCGTTGCTCCACCGCAGCCCGAGCGTTCGACAGCGCCTGCTCTTCGGCCGCGATAGCGTCGCGCGCCGCCTCGATCTGGTTCTTCGCGGTGCGCAGTCGCGAGACCGTTTCCTTGACCTGATCGCGCAGTTCCCTCACCCGGCCGACGATCGCCTCGTCCATGCCATGGATCCGGTTCAGGTACTCCGCCTGGTCGACGAGGTCGTCATATCCCTCGGCGCTGACTAGGACGCTGAGCACATCGGGGGTGCCGGTCTCGTAGATCGCGACTAGACGCTCGCGCAGCGCAATCAAAGCCCGCTTCAGGTGCGCTCTCATCACCGCGAGGCGTTTCTTCGCGACGTCGAGCTCGGCGACGGCCCGGTCGAGTTCCGCCTGCTTGGCGTTGAGGCGGACGCGGACCGCAGCCTCGCGGTTGCGCAGCGCCGCGACCTCAGCCGTGAGCCGGTCGATGCGATCGCCGTAGCGGGAGATCGTCGTCGTCAGCACGCCCGAGCGTTCGCGCACCTTGGAGAGCTTCGCCTCCTTGGCGTCGAGCTGCGATTCGAGATCCTGGGCTGGCGCCGCCGTGCTCGCTGCGAGTAGCACGATCAGCGCCGCCACGGCGGCAAGCAGAGCCGCCAGGGCAAGGCGAGTCTTGAGCATCGTTAGCGAGGCTAGCTGAGTCGAGATTCCGCTCAGTGCAGGGGATTAATCCTGCAACCTGGCTTGCGATCAGGCTTCGCGAGGAGCGTTTTCGACCCGCAGCAGCGCCTCGTCGGCCTGCTCCTCCATCTGCAGGGTCGTGTGGTCGATCTCGAAACGCTCGTGCAGCATCACCTCGAGCCGGCGCCGGATCAGGTCCCGATCGTGGTCCAGCGAGACGACGACGTGGGCCGCAAGCGCACCGAAGCCGGCGGTCACGGTCCAGACGTGGAGGTCATGCACCGAGCGCACTCCCTCCTCCGCGCAGATCGAAGCACCGACCGCGTCGACGTCGAAGCCGGCCGGCGCCGCCTCCATCAAGACGTCGACCGGTTCCTTGATCAGCCTCCATGAGGAAGCAAGGATCAGGGCCGCGATCGCGAGGCTGACGATCGGGTCGACGATCGACGAGCCGCCCGCCAAGACGAAAGCGCCGGCGAGGACGACTCCGAGCGAGCCGAGGGCATCGGCAACGCTATGGCGGAGCACCCCCTCGAGGTTGATGTCCTCACGCTCTCCCCGGGCAAGGACCAACGTCGCGGCGATGTTTCCGAGCAGGCCGAAGAGACCGAGTGCAAGCACCCCGGCGCCGTCGATCTCGGGCGGGTCGCCAAGGCGACCGAGAGCAGCGACCGCGATCGCAATCGAGATCGCCACCAGCGTCAGCCCGTTGACCAGTGCCGCCAGCACCTCCGAGCGCTGGTAACCGAAGGTGCGCCGTCCGCCGGCGGGACGGGCTGCTAGGCCCGCTGCCAACAGCGCCAGAACCACCGAGCCGGAATCGGAGAGCAGGTGGCCGGCGTCGGCAAGCAGCGCCAGGGAGCCAGTGACCACCCCGCCCACCGCCTCAACGACCAGCATCGCGACGTTGATCGCCAAAGCGATCCACATCCGCCGCCGACTGTCCTCCCGCCGCGCGTCGAGAGCGTGCGAGTGAGTGTGCGAGTGCACGCTCGGAGCTTAAAGAGCCGTCGGGGGTCTCTTCTCAGGAACTCCCGCGAAGCGGCCTGAGAAGAGACCCCCGACGGCTCGCCGCCTTATGCGGGAACTGGCTCTTTCTCCGCCGGCTTCTCCGCAATCGCCTGCTCGGCGACTTCGGCGGCGTAGCCGAGGCGCTCGGCGTACTCGCGTGCCTGCATCCGCGAGATCACCATGCGCTGGATCTCCGCCGTGCCCTCGAACAGCTGGTAGATCTTGGCGTCGCGGAACCACTTCTCCAGCGGGCAATCGCTGCTCCAGGCGTAGGGACCGACGAGGTCCATCAGCGTTGTCGTCGCCCACATCGTCACGTCGCCGCCCTTGAGCTTCGACATCGAGCCCTGACCGCCGGTCATCGGGATGCCGTTGCGACCCATCCAGGCGGCACGCTGGACCAGCAGCCGCGCCGCCTCGATCTCGGTGGCGACATCGGCGAGGACCTGCTGGATGCGCTGCTCCTGGAGGACTGGCTTGCCGCCTTCGGTCTGCCCGTCGAGGTACTCGAGGGTCCACTCGTAGGCCGCCTGGGCGATGCCTAGGGCCGAGGCGCCGACCAGCGGCCGGGTCATCTCGAAGGTCGCCAGAGCGTCGGCGCCGCGCGACTTCTTTCCTTCGCGGCCCCGCTGCAGCTTGCGCTCCAGCTTCTCCTCGCCGCCCAGCAGGTTCTCAGCCGGGATGCGGCAGTCGTCGAGCACGATCTCGGCGGTGTGGGAGGCGCGGATGCCGAGCTTCGACTCCTTCTTGCCCTGGCTCAGGCCCGGCGTGTCCTTGCCGACGACGAAGGAGGCCTGGCCGCGCGTGCCGAGCGCCGGATCGACGGTGGCGACGACGACGTGAACGTCGGCGATGCCGCCGTTGGTGATGAAGACCTTGGTCCCGTTGAGGACCCACTCATCGCCGTCGCGCTTGGCCGTCGTCTTCAAGCTCTTCACGTCGGAGCCCGCCTGTGGCTCGGTGACGGCATAGGCGCCGAGCTTGATCTCCTCGCCGATGCCGAAGCACTCGGGGACCCACTGTCCAATCTGCTCCGGCGTGCCAGAGGAGGCGATACCGGCCGCGGCGAGCCCGGAGCCGGAGACCGCCAGGGCGATCCCCGCGCAACCCCAGTGGAACTCTTCGGCGGAGATCACCTGCAGCTGTCCCTCAGAGTCGCCGGCCGAGCGCTGAATCGCCTCGAGGCCTCCAAACCCCTGCTTGCGGGCCTCTTTGATGACCTCCCAGGGGATGCTCTCCTCTTCGTCGTGCTTGCGGGCGGCTGGCCGGATCACCTCGCGGGCGAAGGTCCGGCAGCGCTGCTTGAAGTCCAGCTGCTCCTCGTTTAGTGCGAAATCCATTTGATCCCCTCTTGGCTCGGCGGCGACACTGGTTGATTGACTGGTCAGTCAACCAGTCTTCACAAAGATTAACTGACCAGCCAGCCAGTCCCCACATGTAGCGTTCGGCCCGTGGCGAGGAAGCAGCCGATCAACGCAGACGTGGAGGCACCCGCGGCGCCGAGTGGGGGGGCCTCTCAATCCACACCGGCAAAGTCACCACCGAAGCCGGCGGAGTCGTCCGCCACAGAGTCCAAGCCTCCCAAGACCTCGGCGCCCAAGGCGCCGAAGCGGGGGCGCAAACCGATCCCAGCGGCGCTGAAGGCGATCGGCGGGCTCGTCGCCGTCGCAGTCGTTTTCCTCGTCGCAGCGGTGATTGGCGGCAGCGGCTCGCAGGAGGGTGGCTCGGGAAAGCCGGCACCCGCGCCACAGCCGGTCAGGAGCGAGCCGGCGGAGACTCCTTCCTCGCAGACCGCTGAGCAGCTCGGCTATCCGGCCTTCGCCACCAACAACACAACCCGCGTCGGCGGCTCAGACCCCGCTGCCAACGCGGCGGGGGTCGCGATGTCGGTCTTCCCCTCCGCCACGGCCGCCCAGCGCCCGGCCGCTGTCGCCCTCGTCGACGAGGGCGACTGGCACGGGGCGCTCGCCGCCTCGGTGCTGATGGCGGCGCCCGTGGGGGCGCCGCTCCTGATCTCGAGCGGGGGCGAGCTGCCCGAACCAACCTCGCAAGCTCTCGAGGCCCTCGATCCCCAGGGCGGCAAAGACACCCGCGGAGCCCAGGCTTTTGCGATCGGCGACGCGGCCACATCAGACGGACTCGAAGCGACGACGATCAAAGCGGGCAAGCCTGCCGCGGTCGCCGCTTCGATCGCGGGCCTGCGAAGCAAGCTGGCCAGCGGTCCCCCCGAGCACTTCGTCGTCGCCCCCGAAGCCCAGGCGGCGTTTGCGATGCCGGCCGCTGCCTGGGCGGCCCGATCCGGCGACCCGGTGCTCTTCACCGCTACCGACCGCCTCCCCGCAGCGACGGCGGCTGCCCTGAGACGGCATCCGCGAACGCCGGTCTACGTACTCGGCCCCTCTTCGGCGATCTCCTCCGACGTCGTGCGGGAAATCGCCAAGACCAGCAACCGGGTGCGGCGCGTCTCCGGGGAGGACCCCGTGAGCAACGCGATCGCGCTCGCCCGCTATGCCGACGGAAGCTTCGGCTGGAACGTCAACGATCCTGGCCATGGGTTCGTCGTCGTCCGCAGCGACGCCCCGCTCGACGCTGCCGCGGCCGCGCCGCTGTCCGCGTCGGGCACCTGGGGCCCGCTCCTGCTCACCGATAACGCCGCTACGCTTCCGGACGCGCTGCGCGGATACCTGCTCGACGTAAAGCCGGGATACACCACAGATCCGACCCGCGCCTTCTACAACCACGTGTGGGTGATCGGAGACCAGGAGGCCATCGACGTGAACCAGCAGGCAGAGATCAACGAGTTGGCCGAACTGACAAAGATCGGAACCTCACCGTGAGCGAGGCCGAGAGTCCCGAGCTGCTGAGCAGCTCCCATGAGGTCACGGCCGAGGACGTTCGCGCTCTCGCCGGCGCCTCCACCCCCCACTTTGCGCTTCAGGTCCGCAACCGGATCCGCCGCCTGATCGAGCCACTGCCGGCCGACCACCCGGCGAGGATCGAAGGCGAGCGCAAGATCGCCGAGCTCGAGGAGCTGGCAGAGCACAGCGGCGACCCGCGCGGCACCCTCGGAATCGGACACTGATGAAGCAGCTGGCACCGGGTGTGTGGCGCCTCAAGGAGATCCCCTATCCCTCAATCAACGTCTACCTCGCCGAGGACGTGCTGATCGACGCCGGCCGCCGCTGGGACCGCGGTCGCATCTTCAGCGAGATCGAGGGTCGCGAGATCTCGCTGCTGGCATTGACCCATGCCCACCCCGACCACCAGGGCGTCGCCAAGGACGTCTGCGAAGCACGTGAGATCCCGCTTGCCTGCCACGCCGACGACGTCGAGGCGATGGAAGGCAAGCGGCCGATGCAGGAGGCCGCCGCCGGCAATCCCGTCAACCGGGTGATCCGCAAGATCTGGCAGGGACCTCCGTACAAAGTCGACCGCATCCTCAACGAAGGAGCCGAGGTCGCCGGCTTTCGCGTCGTCCATGCACCCGGGCACGCTCGCGGCGAGGTGATCTTCTTCCGCGACTCCGACCGGGTGGCGATATGCGGCGACGTGATCCGCAACATGAGTTACGCGACCGCACTGCCCGGGATCAAGGAGCCGCCGAAGATCTTCACCTATGACCCCGCCGAGAACCGCCGTTCGATCCGCAAGCTCGCCGATCTCGAACCCTCTTTGATCCTGCCCGGCCACGGCCCCGCCGTTACCGACACAGCCGAGTTCAAGCGCTTCGTCGCAACCCTGCCGAGCTAGACGCAGAGACGAGGTTAGGCGCTCGCCTGATCTGGGTATGGCTCCAGCACGCTGCAAGTGCGAAGGGAGTCTTATGGAGACGCTGGGGAAGAAGAAGCCATCGCCCGCGATGCTCGTGGCCATAATCGCGCTCATAGTGGCGCTGGCCGGCACCGCCTACGCGGCACAGACGATCAACGGCGGGGCGATCAAAAAGCAGACGATCGGGGCCGGCAAGATCAAGCACAAGACCCTCACCGGCTACCAGATCAACACCAACAAGCTGGGAGTGGTGCCTACGGCCACGCGTGCCGCCCACACCTACTGGGCAGTCGTCAACAACCCAGCGGGAGTCGGCAACGCAGCCCTCGCTCGAGCCAGCGATGCCGGGATCACCGCGGTTGAGGGCGGTGGCGCTGTGGCCGTCGCCTTCCCGATCAACATCTCGGGTTGCGCGAACGTCGCCGGACGCGACAACGCCGGGACCTCTGTACCCGGCCCTGGCTACGCCCAGACCAACACCTCGCCCGCCAACGCCAACGCGATCGAAGTCCGCACCCGGGACGAGAAAGGCGCTGACGCTGACGCCGACTTCCATCTAATCGTCGTCTGCCCATAGTCGGGCGGCGCCAAAATGCTCGGCCTGTCCCCTCACGCCACCAGAGGGGGCAGGCCGGCATAGAGGGGCAGGCTTAGATGCGAACGGCTAGGCTGGGCGCGTGAGCGAGGCAGAGCACGGGTTCAAAGAGGGCGACAAGGTCTGGGTCGAGGATGGCAACGGCAAGCACCATCCCGGGATCTTCGTCGGCGACAACGAAGCTTCTGGCTGGTTCGGCGGCGGGCCGAGCGCCTACGTGGTCCACCCCGAGGCCCACAACGCCGAGGTCGTCTCGATCTTCCGCATCACCCCGCGCGACGAGTAGCGGCCGGGGGGCTTACGAGGACTGGTACCTGGTACCTGCTCGCGAGCTGACCGACCGCGAGAGGATCTGGCCGAGCCGCTGAGGGGCTCAGGAGGGCAGCCGCGCTGCGGGCATATCCACCCGGTCGCCGTTGAAGGGCACGCCCTCAGCGACCAGGTGCCGCCGTTGCCGCGCCCCCTTTGCCAACGAGCCGTCGGCACGGACCACACGCCACCAGGGCAGATCGGGGTCGTCGCACTCGAAAAGGACCGAGCCGGCGAAGCGAGGCGAGCCAGGCGAGACATCGCCATAGGTAGAGACGAAGCCGGCGGGGATCTCGCGCACGCGCTCGAGCACGTCGAAGGCGCGGGTTTCTCCCGCCGAGGTCAGGCGGTGGGACCGAAAGCCGTGATGATCCGGTTCTGGTACTCGGAGAGCTCTTCGGGAGAGATGAAGTAAGTGGGCGGCGTGAGGAAGAGGCCGTCGGCCCGCTCGGCGGTGGCTTCGACCCGGGCGCGGACCTTGTCGAGCGGGCCGGCAGCGCAATAGGCGTCGACCATCTCGTCACTGATCGCCGCCGGCACAGCGGCCAGGTCGCCACGGCGGAATGCCTTGCCGGCGGCCACGGCGTTGTCGGCGAAGCCGTGCAGCTCCCAGAGGGGCATGTAGGTCTTGACCGTGGCGTAGAAGGAGATCGTGCGGCGGGCCATGTCGATTGCCCGCTCCTCGTCGTCGTCGATCGCGCAGCAGACGGTCGGCAGGTAGTCGAACGCCTTGCGCTCGCGGCCGGAGCGGCGCAGGCCCTCCTCGAAGGAGCTGACGACGACCTCGTCGATCCAGCGCAGGCTCTGGATCGGATGGCCGATCAGGCCGTCGGCGACGTCACCCGCCATCCGGCACATACCCCCCTGCACGCCGGCGGTGTAAATCGGCACCGACTCGCGCGCAGCCGGGTGGGGCCGGATCCAGCCCTTGATGTCGATGTCGTAGTAGGTGCCCTCGTAGCGAATCGGTTCGCCCTTGCCGGCCTGCTGCATGATCAGCCGCGTCGCCTCGATCGCCTCGCGCATGTGCGGCGCCGGCTTGCCGTACTCGGCGTTGTGCCAGGTCTCGTTCAGGCGCTTGACCCCGGAGCCGAGACCGAGGCGGAAGCGCCCGCCAGACATCTCGTCGATGTCGAGCGCCGAGATGGCGAGAATGAAGGGACTGCGGGTGAAGGCCCAGGCGATCCCGGTAGCGACATCGATCTTCTCGGTCCTGCCGGCAAGGTAGGCCGCCTGGGTGACCGAGGAGCGAAAGAGCTCTGGTGCCCAGACACACTCCACCCCAGCCGCTTCGGCACTCTTTGTCTCGGCCTCGAGGTCGGGAACGGAGACGCCGATCGCGGCTACGGAAATGCGGTCTAGCGCGCTCATTCCGTCCAGCTCAGACCGAGACCGGCTCCGCGGCCTCGACGAGAACCGCATCGGCGACCCGCTCGCGATGCCACTTGGCGTCACCGAACATCGCCGCGTTGGCCTTGCCGCGCTTGAGGAAGAAGTGCAGGTCGTGCTCCCAGGTGAAGCCGATGCCACCGTGCACCTGGAGCGAGGCGTCGGGCACCCGCCAGCCAGCGTCGGACGCATAGGACTTGGCCATCGAGGCCGCCAGCGGCAGCGTCTCGGGCGCGGCGTCGGCTGCCCAGGCGGCGCCGTAGACGGCGGAGCGGGAATTCTCGGTCTCCAGCAGCATTTGGGCACAGCGGTGGGAGACCGCCTGGTAGGAGCCGATCGGGCGGCCGAACTGCTGGCGGTCTTTGGCGTAGGCGACGGCCATCTCCATCGTCCGCTGGGCGATCCCGGTCGACTCGGCGGCAAGCGCGACGCAGAGGCGGAAGAAGACGGGGTAGTAGTCGGCCTCCTCCGCCGGCAGGGTCTGCTCGGCCCCGACCCGGACACCGTCGAAGCGCACTGAGTAGAGGCGGCGGGTGAGGTCGATCGAGGGCTCGGCCTGGACGCTGACGCCGTCCGCACCGCGCTCGACCAGGTGACGGCAGCCGTCCGCGGTCGCGACGAGGAAGAAGTCGGCCGCTGCCGCATCAAGGACAAGCACCTTCTCGCCGTCGAGGACAACGCCGTCGCCGTCGGGCTTCGCATCCATCGTGAAGCCACCCGGGGTCGCCGGCGAGCCTGCATCCCAGAGCGCCGGCGTACCGCGCAGCTCACCGGCCGCCAGCGGGCGCAGCCAGCGCTCGCGCTGCTCGTCGGAGCCGCAAAGCGCCAGCAGGAGGCCGGCGATCGTGTTGGAGAAGAGCGGCGAGGGAGCGAGCGCGTAACCCATCTCCTCGAAGAGGACGCTGAGCTCGACTATGCCGAGGCCCTGGCCGCCCCACTGCTCGGGCAGCGCCAGGCCAGGCCAGCCGAGCTCGGCCATCTCGGCCCAGTCGGACTGCTCGAAGCCGTGCTCGCTCTCGGCAAGCTCGCGAATCCGCTCCGATTTGTAGCGGGCTGCAAGGAAGTCCCGCGCCGTCGCTTTGATTGCCTGCTGCTCGTCGGTGAGGTCGAAGTACATGGGAATCAGCGAAGCCTGGGTAGGCCGAGAACCCGCTCGGCGATGATGTTCTTGAGGATGTCGGTGGTACCGCCCTCGATCGAGTTGGCCCGCGAGCGCAGGAAGCGGTACTGCCAGGCGCCGTTCTCGACCGCATGCGAAGCGCCACGATCGAGCGGTGCGTAGGCGCCCTCGATCTCGAGCGCCAGCTCGGCCATCCGCTGGTTGATGTCAGCCCACTGCCACTTGCCCAGTGAGCCCTCCGGCCCCGGGATCCCGGACTGCATCGTTTTGGTCAGGCCGCGATAGGCGTTGAGGCGCATCGTCTCGGCCTCGATGTGGAGCTGGGCTATGCGCTGGCGGTAGACCGGGTCCTCAGCCGCGCTGCCACCGTTGAGTCGCGTCTCGGCAGCCAGCTCACCAAGGCGCCTGAGACCGTTGGCGACCTGGGCGATCGCCCCGAAGGCAAGCCCTGCACGCTCGTTCATTAGGGTCGTGATCGCGACGTTCCAGCCGCCGCCGACCTCGCCGATGACGTTCTCGTCGGGGATGCGCGCCTCGTTGATGAACACCTCGTTGAACTCGCCCTCGCCGGTGATCTGAACCAGCGGCTTCGCTTCGACCCCCTCCTGCTCCATGTCCAGCAGGAAGTAGGTGAGCCCCTTGTGCTTAGGCGCGTCGGGGTCGGTGCGGGCAACGAGCATGCACCACTTCGCGTACTGGGCGAACGTGGTCCAGACCTTCTGCCCGGTGACGACCCATTCGTCGCCGTCCTTGACCGCCTTCGTCTTCAGCGAGGCGAGGTCTGAGCCCGACTCGGGCTCGGAGAAGCCCTGGCACCAGATCTCCTCGGCGGTGAGGATCGGCTCCAGGTAGCGCTGCTTCTGCGCATCGGTGCCATGGGCGATCACCACCGGGCCGCCCATCGCCAGGCCGAGCACGTTGGCCGGGCTCGGCGCTTCCAGCCTCGATGCCTCGCCGACGAAGATCGCCTGCTCGATCATCGTGGCGCCGCGGCCGCCGTACTCCTTCGGCCAGGAGATCCCAGCCCAACCGGCGGCATGCATCTTCTGCTGCCACTCGCGGCGGAAGGCCATCACCTCCTCCAGGCCGGCCTCCGGCTCAGGCCCGGGATGGTTCTCTTCGATCCAAGTGCGGACCTCGTCGCGGAACTGCTGCTCAGACGGCGAAAGAGTTAGGTCCATCGGCCGCGGAGCATACTGGGATTGGCCAGGCAGCCAGACAGGGAGAGCCTACGCCGACCCTCAGTAGCCGCAGACCGCGAGGCCGTATTCTTCGGACAGTCCCTTCGCCCTGCGGAAGAGTTCCGTGTTGGTCCTCAACCCCGTCGCGGGATCTTCTTCAGTCCTTTCGAGTCCTTCTTCGAGCGCTTCGATGATCGCCTCGACTTCATCCTCATCGCCGCTGGGTGCTCCCAGCGCTTGCAGTTCGTCGATCTCGCGCGTGGTGGACGGAATCACGACCGTCTCCGCAATTTCGGTCGCCTTCGCGTTGGTTTCCGATACGGATTCCTCGCTTTCCTTGACGACGTTCTCTTTCAGGTAGGCCGCCAGCTTGGATTCGACCCGCTTATCTCCCGCCTGGCAGATGGCGTCCGCCTTTTTGAGAAACGCCGCTTTGGAGATCGAGCTCGTGCTCGTATCGTCGTCACCCCCACAACCCCCCGCGATCAGCGCGATCGCCAGCGCGCCGACCGACAGTGCAATCAACCCCTTGCTCACGTTGACCCCTCCGCTTGCCTTGACTGGTGGGGGAAACCTACCTCGTCTCGCCGCGGCGGTCTATTTCCCGGAAGCCCCTTCCCCCTGGGCACAGACTTCGAAGCCGTAGCCCGCGACGATCGCGCGGGCCTTGCCCAGCAACTGATCCGGGGACTGAATCGCCATAGTGGGATTCTTTTCGGCCTTCTTGGCCGCCGCTTCCACTTCGCTCAAGAAGCTGACGATCTGGAGCTGATCCTGCTCCGGAGCGCCAAGCGCACGGATCTCGTCGACTTGGAACTGGAGCACCGGCGCCAGGATTTCCTTGGCGATGTCCTCGGTCTGCTGGGGATTCAGTTTGTTGCCTTCGATTCCTTTGTCTTTGAGATAGCTCGCGAGTTCGGCCTGGGCTTTTTTGCCGGCGCTGGCGCAAACCGCATCGGCTTCTTCGATGAACTCGGCTTTGCTGATCGATGAGGCAGTCGTCGTATCAGCGTTGCCAGCGTCGTTTCCTCCAGCGTTGCCGTTTCCCCCGCCGTCATCGCTTCCCCCGCCGCCGCATCCAGCCACGATCAGGATGGCGACAAGCACCATGGCAATCGTTGTGATCGGTCGCATGCTCAAGACCTACTCCCCTCCAATTACTTTGACTGGTAGGGGAAATCTACACGCTCACACCGCCTGAGGCCAGAAGCCTCAAATGCGCTGGATCAGGGTGCCCGTGCCTAGGCCGCCGCCGCAGCACATCGTCACCAGGCCCATCTCCTTGTCGGAGCGCTCCATCTCGTGGAGCAGGGTGGTGATCAGGCGCGCCCCGGTCGACCCGAGCGGATGGCCGAGCGCGATCGCGCCGCCGTTGACGTTGACCCGGTCCATGTCGGGATCGAGCTCGCGGCGCCAGGCAGCGACGACAGAGGCGAACGCCTCGTTGATCTCGACCAGGTCGATGTCGTCCATCGCCATTCCATTGCGCTCGAGCAGCTTCTGAGTGGCGGGAATCGGCCCGGTCAGCATGATCACCGGGTCGACGCCGACCGTGGTCTGGTCATAGATCCGTGCCCGTGGCTTCAGCCCCAGCGCATCGGCCTTCTCGCGCGCCATCAGCAGGACGGCGGCCGCCCCGTCCGAAACCTGCGAGGAGTTGCCGGCGGTGATCTTGCCGTCCTCCTTGAAGGCGGGCTTCAGGTTGGCGAGGGCCTCCAGCGAGGTTTCGGGCCTGATGCCCTGGTCGGCAGCGTAGGTGTCGCCGTTGACGGCGAAGGGGACGATCTCGCGCTCGAAACGGCCCTCCTCGGTCGCCTTGGCGGCGAGCTGGTGGGAGCGCAGGCCGATCTCGTCCAGCTCGGAGCGGGGGATCTCCCACTTGTCGGCGATCATCTCCGCCGAGATGCCCTGGGGGACGAGGTTGTAGCGCTCCATCAGCTGCGGCGAGAAGGGCATCCCATGCTGCTCCATCACCGAGTAGCCGTCCGCGAAGGAGATGTGGCCCATGTGCTCGACGCCGGATCCGATCGCGACGTCGTGCACCCCGGTCGCAACCAGCGCCGCGGCGAAGTTGACCGCCTGCTGAGCGGAGCCGCACTGACGATCGATCGTGGTAGCCGGGGTCTCGATCGGCAGCCCGGCCTCGAGCCAGGCATTGCGGCCGATGTTGACTCCCTGCTCGCCGAACTGCTGGGCGCAGCCGGTGACCACGTCGCCGACCTCGGCGGGGTCGATCCCGGCACGCTCGATCACCTCCGAGTAGGACTTCGCCAGCAGGTTCGAGGGGTGGACGTCCTTGTAGTAGCCCTTCTCCTCGTGCCCACGGCCAATCGGCGTGCGAACCGCCTCGACGATGACGACCTCGCGGCCCCCGAACTTCCCGTTTCCGTTCTCCGCCATCGCACGCCTCCGTTCGATTGACTGGTCAGTCAACCAAGAGTACCTGGCAGCAGGGGTCGGGCGACCGCTCTTCACGGAGCTTGATAGGAACCCGCACCATGAATGCAAGCACGGGGTACGAGAGTCCGGGAATCGCGGGAAGCGGCGCCATCGCCACAGGTCTGGCCGCTGTGTCCACCACAACCGCCGACACGATCCTCCTCGCCAGGAGCGAGGCGTCCGCTTGGCGGGCGGAGGAGAAAGTCGTCGCGGCCTGCGCCAAGATCGAGGGAGCCGAACCGTCGCGACTGCGGGTAACGACGGATCCAGCCGACCTTTCCGAGTGCGACATCGTCGTCGAGGCGATCGTCGAGGAGGTCGCGCCCAAGGGCGAGCTACTCGCCAGGGTCGCCGCGGCCTGCCCCAACGCCGATCTCGCAACCACCACCTCGTCGCTCGGCATCGCCGAGATCGCCGAGGCGGGCGGGATCGCCGGCCGCCTCTTCGGGCTTCACGTCTTCAACCCGGTGCCGCGAATGAAGCTGGTCGAGGTCTGCTTCCCGGATGGCACCGACGGCGCCCGCGAGAAGGCGCTCGCCTGGTGCGCCGCACTGGGCAAGACCGCGGTTGAGGTTCCCGACCTGGCCGGCTTCGTCGTCAACAGGCTGCTCTTTCCCTACCTCTTCGACGCCGTCCGCTTCATGGAACAGACAGGCATGGAGGCCGGTGAGGTCGACACCTGCATGAAGCTCGGGGCCGGCCACCCGATGGGCCCGCTGGCGCTGCTCGACTTCGTCGGTCTCGACGTCTGCAAGGCGATCGGTGACGCCCTCTACGCCGCCTCCGGCGAGGAGTACCAGAAGCCCCCCAAGCTCCTGGTCAAGATGGAGGACGAAGGGAAGCTAGGCCGCAAGAGCGGCGCTGGGTTTTACACGTACGACTAGCGCTTTCCGGCTAGATCCCAGATGACGTCGGCCGGGGAGATGCCCTGGCGGCGGGCGATGCTCTCGACCTCATCCCAGGGAAGCTCGGCCTCGGGCAGATCGTCCCAACGCGCCAGATCAAGGGCCTCGACGGCTCCCTGAAGCGCCGGGCCGAGATGCTCCTCCGCGCGCAGCAGCGCCCTGAGAACCTCGAGCTGCTTGTCGCTCAAACGCACAACCCACATGCATGACCTCCAGGATTCGGCGGGACGCGGGTTGCTCAAAGAAATTAAGAACCGGGGCGGACGGAACCGCTGATGCGGACCGCCTCAATCCGGTTCTCGCGCACCGACTCGACCCGGATCGTGTAGCCGTTGGCCGTGATCGAGTCACCCCGCTTCGGTAGCCGGCCGAGCTCGCCGAAGACGTAACCCCCCACAGAGTTGTATGCGTCGGTGTCGACCGGCAGCTCGATTCCGGCGTCGGAGAGGTCGCCGAGCGACACGTGTCCGCGCACGAACCACTCTCCGCTCGCCAGCTGCCGCAGCGCCGCGGCGCGGGGGTCGGTCTCGTCTTCGATCTCCCCCACCACCTCCTCGAGAATGTCCTCGACGGTGACGATCCCGACCGTGCGGCCGTACTCGTCAACGATCACGGAGAGCGAGGTGCGCTGGACCTGGAGGTCGTGGAGGAGGTCGTCGAGCGGGCGAGTCTCGGGGACAATCACGGCCTCGCGAACCGCCGACTCGATTCCGGCATCCGGTCCGTCGCTCATGAAGAGCCGGGCGAGGCTGTTGTTATGGACGATTCCCTTGACCCGGTCCGGGTTCTCGTCCTCGATCACGACAAGGCGCGTGTGGCCAGAGGTGACACAGCGCCGCAGCGCCGTCTCCACGGTCTCAGAGGCATCAACGGTGACCACCGCGGGGATCGGAGTCATCACCTCGCGCGCCTCCTGCTCGTGCAGGTGGAAGACGCCGCCCAGCATTCCCGCCTCGCCGGGATCCAGCGTCCCACCCAACTTCGAGCGATCGATGATCTGCTTCAGGTCCTCAGCTGTGTGGCGCTCCTCGATGTCGGTCGGATCGACGCCGAAGAGACGGACGATCGCGTTCGAGAATGCGCTCAGCACGATGGTCACGGGCGCGGTTGCCGCGCGGAACCAGTTGAGCGGACGGGAGACACGGCGAGCGGTGCGCTCGGCGTGGCTGATCGCCAGCATCTTCGGCACCTGCTCGCCGATGCTGATGTGAATCGCGGTGACCAGGGTGAAGGCGATCGCCACCGAGAGGCCGACCGCGACGCCGTGCGAGAGACCGCCGAAGGCCGGCTCCAGCAGCTCGGCCAGCGCCGGCTCGCCCAGGAAGCCGATGCCGATCGACGCCATCGTGATCCCGATCTGACAGGCCGAAAGCGACTCGTCGATCTTGTCGAGCTGCTCGACCACCGCCTCCGCCCCGCTCTCACCTTCCTCGGCAAGCTGCTCGATCTTCCCGCGACGGGTCCGCACCAAGGCGAACTCGGCCGCGACAAAGAAGCCGTTGATCGCAACCAGCAGGAGCAGGAGGACGAGCAGGAGGATGCTCATCGGCTATATGACCCGGTACTTCGGGGGAGGTCGTCGTCGGCCATTCGGCGGAAGGGAATATAGCTTTCCCCTCCGCGGATCCAGCAGGAAGTGCCATATTGAGCCCGGATGCGCATCGCAAGCCTCGTACCGTCGGCAACCGAGATGCTCTTCGCCCTCGGGCTGGGGGATGACGTCGTCGCGGTGACGCACGAGTGCGACTACCCGCCCGAGGTTCGTTCTCGTCCCCATCTGACCCGCACCGTGCTGCCCGCCGGCCTCAGCGCCAGGGAGATCGACAACACGGTCAAGGTGCGGGTCGCCGAGGGCCAGGCGCTCTACGAGCTGGATGAGGAGCTGCTGGCCTCGCTTGCCCCCGATCTGATCGTCACCCAGGCGATCTGCGAGGTATGCGCGGTTTCCTACGAGGACGTGCTCGAAGTAGCCGCGCGCCTACCCGGGCGGCCGCAGGTGATCCAGCAGGACCCCAGCACGCTCGGCGAGATGCTGGAGGACGTGATCCGGCTCGGCGAGGCGGCGCGGATCGAGCCGCAGGCACACGAGCTGCGGGGCGAGCTGGAGGGCAGGCTGGCGACCGTTCGCGCTGCCGTCTCCGGGGCGAGCCTGCCGCGGGTGATCGCGCTGGAGTGGCTCGACCCGCCCTTCGTCGGCGGCCACTGGATCCCCGAGATGATCTCGATCGCCGGCGGCGAGGACGTCGCCGGGCCTCCCGGGCTGAAGTCACCGGAGGTTTCCTGGGGAGAGCTTTCCGGATTGGGGCCCGATGTCGCGATCGCGATGCCATGCGGCTGGTACGTCGAGGACTCGCGCACTCAGGCCCTCGAGCACTGGGAGCAGATCGAGGAGCTGGGGGCGAAGCGGATCTTCGCCGTGGATGCGGCATCGACCTTTTCCCGGCCTGGACCGCGGCTGATCGACGGGGTCGAGCTGCTCGGGCATCTGCTCCATCCCGATCTGGTCGACCCACCGGGGAACATCGGCTTCGCCGAGCTACAGGCGCCCGAGGTGCAGCAGGGTCGCTGAGGTCAGGCGACGGCCAGCGCGCCGACGACCGAGAGAACACCGACCGCGATCATCGCCGCCAGCTCCGCTCCCAGCCGATTGGGTCCAAGCATGCCCCGGTCGCCCGCGACGATCGCGATCCCGCAGAGCAGGCCCCCGGCCAAACCGCCGAGATGGCCGCCGATGCTGATTCCGGCGATGCCGAAGGTGAGCGCGAGATTGATCAGCAGCAGCACCCCGAGCTCCGAGGCCACGGTGTTGAGGCCGCGACCGCGGGCGATCACGAAGGTGGCGCCGAAGATGCCGAAGATCGCCCCCGAGGCCCCAACCGTGAACTGACCTGGGTCGGTAAGCGCCAGCGCCCCGAACGATCCCGCGAGCAGCGAGGCGAAATAGAGGGCGACGAAGCGGGGCGTCCCGATCCCCGGCTCCAAGAGCCGCCCGAGCACGAAGAGGGCGAACATGTTGAAGCCGAGGTGCAGGAGTCCGGCATGGAGGAAGCCGCCGGTCACCAGGCGGTACCACTCGCCATCGGCAACCGCAGCCCCCTGCAAGCCGAAGTCGCGGACGAGGGAACCGCTGACCCCGCTGAGACCGCCGCTGCCTGTGGCTGTCTCGGCGAGATAGGCAACGACGTTGAGCGCGATCAGCACGACCGTCGCCGGCGCGGTGCCGAACAAGGAGGCCTCCCCCACCCCCCTCGTCACCTTCGTCCGCTGGCTCGCGCACTCCGGACAGCGCATTCCCACCGGGGTCGGCGTCATGCAGTCGGGACAGATCGGCCGCCCGCACGATGAGCAGGAGACCCCCGTCTCGCGGTTCGGGTGCCTGTAACAAGTCTCGGCCACGGGGATGCGCAGCCTACAATCGTCGCCGTGGACGGACCCAGCCCGGCAAGGCTCTACACGACGCTCTGCGGCGCACTGCTCGTCATCGCCGGGATCGCCGGCTTCTTCTACAGCGCCTCCTTCGGCTCGCCCGGTGAGGTCGGCGAGGTGTTCGGGGCCTTCGCCGTCAACGGCTGGAGCAACGTGCTCTACGTCCTCGCCGGAACGATCGGCCTGCTGGCCGCCGACTACGGCTCGCGCCCGTACGCGCTGAGCGTCGGGCTGATCTTCGTCGTGATCGCGGCCTGGGGATTCACGATCGGCAGCGGCGACTCGATCCTCGGCTTTCTCCCCGTCAACACCGCGGACACCGTCTTCAGCCTTGTGCTCGGCGTGCTCGGGATCGGCGCAGCGATGGCGACGCCCAAGGCGAAAGCGAAGGCCAAGCCCGCTTCCGCTATGGCCTGAGCCGGCCGCTCAGCGAGCGCAGGCCGCCCTTGGCCTGCTGACGGCCACGGCGGCGGGCCTCGAGCAGGACCAGGGCACTGGCGGCGACACCCCCAGCGCCGACCGCGACCACCGGGCGCACCCAGTTGCGAGGATCGCGCAAGGCGCGCAGCTCGCTGTCGGAGAGCTCCTCGGCCCAGTGAGACAGCTCCTCTGCAGCGGCCTGGGTGACGGCGGACAGCGTGTCCTCGACCCTGCCTGAGAGCCGCTCCGGCGGCTCGATCGGCCGCAGCGCATCGGAGAGCAGATGCTCGACGTTCCAGGTGCTGCCGCTGAGTCGCTCGCTGGCTTCACTCATCGTCCATCTCCTCCTGCAGCTGCTTGATCGCGCGATGGATCAGCACCTTGGTGGCACCGTCGGTGCGACCGAGGGCGCGGGCGATCTCGCGGTTGTCCATGCCGAGCGCAAAGCGCATGATCAACGCCTCGCGACGGTCGTCGGGGAGGTTCTCCAGCTTGGCCATCACCTGGCGCAGCTCCTCGCGGCCCTCGGCGATCGCCTCGGTGCCGTGGCGGGCCGGAATCGGGTCCGCGTTCTCGAGCGATGTCTGCGGCCGGCGCGAGCGGTCGCGGTAGTAGTTCGAGGCGAGGTTGTGGGCGATCCGGATCAGCCAGGGACGCAGCGGCCGTCCGGCGGACTCCCGCCGGGCGCGGTCGAAGTGGCGATAGGCCTGAAGGAAGGCCTGCTCGGTGAGGTCCTCGGCATCGTGGGGGTTGCCGATCCGGTAATAGGCATAGGAATAGACGTCGCGCAGGTGGGCCCGGTAGAGGTCCTCGAAGGCCCGGTCCAGCTCCGCCTTGGCGGCTGGGTCGAGGCTCGCCGGCTCGACGTTCTCGCTCGCTCGCTCCGCGCTCACAGATCAACCCTAGATGCACCATCAAGCTGCCTTCTTCGAGCGCTCGGCACTGCGCAGCCCGGCAACCCAGGACTCAGCGTCGATCTCGCCCCGGATCAGGGCGGCGAGGCCGGACAGCGCTTCCGCGGGGGTTCCCGCCGCCTCGGTGGCTGCCGCCAGCAGCGGCACCGCGTCCAACCCCTCGGAAGCCTGGCCGATCAACCCGGGGATCTCAGCCGCCGGCGTTCCCCTGCCGAGCAGCTCTCCGGCGCGGCGGTTGCGGCCGGTCGGCGCCATCACCGTCGCTGTGAGGTCGCCGACCCCGGCCAGGCCGGAGAAGGTCTCGAGCTCGGCGCCGCGGCCGATCGCGTACTCGATGCACTCGTGCCAGATCTCCGCCGCTGCGATACCCGCCGCGTTCAGCCCATGGGGCTCGGCGGCGGCGGCGGCCAGAGCCGCGGCGTTCTTCGCCGCCCCGGCCATCTCGACCCCGGCGACGTCGTGCGCGCGCTCGCAGACCAGGCCGGCATGATCGAAGACGCCGCCGAGCTGTTCGCGAAGGTCCGCATCGGCGGAACCGAGCACGAGGGCGGCAGAGCCCGACACGGCCTCGCGTGCGTGCGCCGGCCCGCCGAGACAGGCAATCGCACGCGCACGAACCCGCTCGCCGACGTACTCGGCGGGGAGCTGCCCCAGCGGCGCGATCAGCCCCTTGGTTAGGAGCAGAACGGCGGAGCGCGCACCGATCCGGTCGGCGATCGTCCCGACGGCCTGGGGTAGCGATCCCGACGGGATCGCCAGGCAGACGAGGTCCAGCCCGGCCAGCTCGATCTCCGATGCGGGACGCACGCGCACCGTGCTCGGCAGGCGGACGCCCTCGAGGTAGCGGCGGTTTTCGCCGGCCTCGGCGATCTCCGCGGCCTGCGTAGCGGTGCGGGCTCCGAGCTGGACCTCGAGCCCGCCGCGAGCCAGCAGCACAGCGACCGCGGTGCCCCAGCTACCGGCGCCGATCACCGCTGCGCGGCGCATCGGCGGCAGGCCTCCCATGTCCTCCCACTGCAGCTCGACATTGGGCCAGATCCTTGCCGTCACCGTCGCCGCCAAGCCGCGGGACGGGTCCTCCGCGCGGGGAAAGGTCATCGCGCGTCCAAGCCTCACCTTCACCTTGCGGGGACGGATTCGCCAGCCTCGTCGTACGTGTTCGGTGCCGAGCACTGCCGCGGGAATCACCGGCGCTCCGGTTTGCAGGGCGAGGCGACCGACCCCCCGCTTGGGCTCGGCCAACGAGCCACGGCGGATCCGGGTGCCCTCAGGGAAAATGCAGACAGTTCCGCCGCGCTCGACCACCAGCCGGGCGGTCTCGACCGACTCCTCGTCTGACTCGCCGCGGCGAATCGGGAAGGCACCCAGCCGCGAGAGCAGCCATCCCTGCCAGCGGCGCTCGAACAGCTCGACCTTGGCCACGTAGTTCAGCGGCCGCCGCCAGGGCAGGATGCCGCCAATCGCGAACGGGTCGAGAAAGCTCCTGTGGTTGGAGGCGACGATCAGGCCGCCTTTGACCCGACGCCCGTGCTCGCGACCGGTCCTCGTGTAGCGGAAGTAGACGAGGAAGAAGGGCGTCATCGCAACCCGCGCGAGCAGGTACATCGGCCAGTTGACGCCATGTCGGCGCGTGTAGGCGTGGTAGCGATGGAGTCGCTCTTCGATCATCGAAGAGCGCTACACGGGGAGAGCGTCGCGGTTACCAGGCACTCTCGATCAGCTGCAGGAGCTCCTCGCGCGTCGGCGGCTCCGGGGTGAAGGCGATCTCCGGGCGCAGGAGCATCGACTCCAGAGCCTGGTCGAGCTGAGCGCGATCAGCACCAAGATCGCCAAGGCCAGGAGGACCGCCGCCGAGCTCGAGGATGCGGGACTCGATCCGATCCGGACTGGTCCCGATCGCCTCGGCCAGGGGCTCGAGGCCGTCAGGGGCACGAGGGGCCATGAAGGCCATCGCACGAGGGAGGATCGCGGCGTTGGTCTCGGCGTGGGGAATGCCGCAGACGCGGACCAGGGTCTGGCAGATCACGTGGTGGATACCGAACATGCCGGAGTCGATCGCGTAGGCGCTGAGGATCGAACCGAGCGCAAGGGCATCGCGATTGCGCTCGGCCGGATCCTGGTCAAGGGAGCTGGCGATCAGCTCCGCACCGCGCAGCGCCGCCATCTGAGAGACAGGGTTGGCGAACGGCGTGTAGAGCGAGTCGGCGCCGTGGGCCAGGGCGTTCATCGAGCTCGCTCGCAACTGCGCCTCTGGCAGGCCGGTCATCGCCTCTGCCGCGGCAATCACCAGCGCCGGGCGCACGAGGTCGAGGACCCTGTCCTCGGCTCCGGCCGGAAGACGATGGATGCCGGTCATCTCGGCACCAGACATCGTGGTCGGGATCGCGGCGACGCGGGCGCCGCTGACCGAGGCGATCGCCTTGGCGGTGTCGATCACCCTGCCGCCCCCGAATGCCACCAGGTTCTCGGCCTGGGTGGCCTTGAGCAACGAGGCGGCTAGCTCGGGAACGGAGCCCGTTGGCACCTCTCTCACCGCGGTTGCCGCCTGCACCAGCTCCGGCGCCTTGGCGATGGCCCGCTCGGTTGAGAGCAGGTCGAAGGCCTCTATCCCGTGCTCGATCAACAGCTGCGGCGCATCGGAGACGCCGCTGGCGCGGAATACGACGACCCGCCCGGCATCCCGCCAGACGAAGTTGCCGTTCACTCGGCGGAGACCGTGCGGGGGTTCACCACTGGTCGCAGGTTCGGTTCGACCTCTCCGCGGAGGTGCTCGTAGTCAGGCGGCAGCGAGAGCTTCTCGCCGAGGTGCTCGAGCGGCTCGTCGACCGTGAAGCCCGGCCCCAGGGTGGCGATCTCGAAGAGGACGCCGCTCGGCTCACGGAAGTAGATCGAGCGGAAGTAGAAGCGATCGATAACCGGGGTCGGCTGTGCACCGGCCGAGATCGCCCGCTGGCGCCACTCTGGGTGCTCGTCGATACTCGAAGCCCAAGCGACGTGGTGGACGCTGCCCGCCCCCTGCAGCCCACGCTCGGTGGGCGGCTCGTCGTAGGTGTAGAGGCCCCCGCGCTGCACGCCGCGTGCCTCCCAGCCGTCGGCCACCGGCTCGAACTCAAGCGCCTCCAAGAGGCCGCGACTTGCATCTGGATCGGCGCTGAAAGCCCGTACGGCGTGGAACCCCTGCAGCGCGAGCTCGGCGGGTACCTCTGGGTGATCGGCGATCAGCGGCTCGTCGTCGACCTCGACCACAGCCAGCTCGTGACCGAGCCCCTCTGGGTCGGAGAAGAGCAAACTGCCCTCAGTACGCTCGGACTCGATCCCGGCGGCGGCGAGCCGCCCGGCCCAGAAGCTCAGCGACTCCTCCGAGCCGACTCGCCAGACGATCCGGTGGACGTCCCCAGCTCCGGCCCGCCCCGATGGCACGCCGGGAAACTCGAAGAAGGTGAGATCGGAGCCAGCGCTGCCCTTCTCGTCTGCAAAGAAGAGGTGGTAGACGGTTGGCTGGTCCTGGTTGACCGTCTTCTTGACCAGCCGCAGCCCCATAACCCCCGCATAGAAGTCGACATTGCGCTGCGCGTCGTCGGTGATCGCGGTGATGTGGTGAATTCCCTCTAGCTTCATGGGGTCACGTATAGCATTCCTCCAGTGAGCCGCGGACGACGACGCACAGTAAAGGCCCTCGTCGTGCTCGGCTCGGTGCTCGCCTTCCTCAGCGTCTTCGCGATCTGGACCGAGCGCCAGGCACTCAACACCGACGACTGGGTCGACACCAGCGGCCGGCTGATCGAGAACTCGACGATCCGCGAAGAGGTCGGCAACTACCTGGTCGACCAGCTTTACGAAAACGTCGACGTCGAGAAAGAACTGACCGAAATCCTTCCCGGCGATACCAAGGACCTCGCCGGGCCCGTCTCGGGCGGGCTGCGCCAGGTGGCCGGAACCGGGGCCGATCAGGTGCTGAAGAGCTCGACCGCACAGGGCCTCTGGGAAGAAGCCAACCGGACGGCCCACGAGCAGCTTCTCGCCGTGCTCGAAGACAAGGGCGAAGCGGTCTCCACCGAAGAAGGAAACGTCAGCCTCAACCTCGGCAGCCTGGTGACGAACCTCGCGGACCAAGTGGGGATCGGCGCCGATCTCGCTGAGAAGCTTCCGCCCGACGCGGGCCAGATCACGATCCTGCGCTCGGACCAGCTGAAGACCGCCCAGAACATCGCGGTGGCGGTGAAGGGATTGGCGCTGGTCCTCTCGCTGCTCACCTTGCTCACCTTCGGCCTGGCGATCTACCTCTCGCGAGAGGGACGCTGGGTGACCGTACTGTTCAGCGGGATCGGCCTGGTCGCCGCCGGCTTCGCGGTGATCGTCGCCCGCGAGATCGCCGGCGGAATCGTGATCGACCAGCTGGTCACCGACGAGAGCGCCAAGCCCGCGGGAGAAGCGGCCTGGTCGATCGCCACCTCGCTGATGACCAGCATCGCGACGACCGTGATCGTCGTCGGCGTGCTGTTTGGGATCGCCGGCTGGCTCGCCTCTCCCACCAGCTCCGCGCAGGCCACGCGCAGGGTGCTCGCCCCGGCGCTTCGCGACTACGCGGTCTACGTCTACACCGCCCTGGCGATCGTCGTCTGCTTCTACTTCCTCTCGGCACCGACCCAGAACCTGCGCTCCTTCCTCACCACCCTGGCGATCGCCGGCCTGGCGGCATTCGGCATCCACGAGCTGCGCAAACAGTCCGCCGAGGAATTCCCCGACGCCGAGTTCAGCGACGTTTTCGGGAAAACCAAGGAGCGGGTCGTCGGCGCGGTCAAGGACGCCAACATCGGCGAGCGAGCCTCGAAACTGCGCCTGCCCGAGATGCGCAAACCAGGCGCCGGCACGACAGAGACGCCAGCCGTCGACAGCGAGGACGCCCGCCTTGCCCGCCTCGAGCGCCTCGCGACCCTGCACGAGAAAGGGGTCCTCACCGACGAGGAGCTGGCTACGGAGAAGGCCCGGGTGCTCAACCCCGCCGACCCTGAGGCCTGAGCCCGAAGCCCGCCTCCGGAATCGAACCGGAAACCTCTTGATTACAAATCAAGTGCTCTACCAATTGAGCTAGGCGGGCGCGGAACCGAATATAGAGAGATGGACGCGAAGTTTCGGTTTCTGGAGCCTGACGAGGGCGATGTGCTGTGCGAGGCGATCCGGGTCGCTTACGGAGACAGCTATGACGTGCGCTGGGTATATGACCCAGCCGAGGTATCGGCGCGACTGGCGGCAGGGACCTATGTGTCATGTGTGGCCGAGTCGGCCGATGGAGAGCTGCTCTGCCATGAGGGGATGAGCCTCAGCGATCCCGGCGACGCCGTCGGCCACTCGGGCCAGGCGGTGACGATGCCGTCGGCGCGCGGCCAGCACCTCTTCACCCGCACCAAGCAGCACCTGATGGACTGGGCGCGCGAACGAGGCCTGGCGGGGATGTACAGCGAGGCGACCGCCGCCCACCCCTACAGCCAGCGCGCCAACATCGAGCTAGGTGCGCACGAGACGGGCTTCCTGCTCGGCTGGATCCCGGCCTCGGTCTCCAACGACGCGGCGAGCGATGCGCCGCGCCAGCGTCAATCGGCGGCGCTCTTCTACACCAAGTTGAACGACGGCCATGAGCGCGCGGTCTATGCCCCAGAGCGCCACCGGGAGATAGTCGAGACGACGCTGGAGCTCTGCGAGCTGCGTGGGACGCTGGCCGAGCCCCCGGCCGGAGCCACACTGGAGGAGCGAACCAAGCTGCAGATCGAGGTCGACGCCGACCACAATCTGGCGCTGATTACCGTGCATGTGCCGGGCCTGGACCTCGAGGCCGTGGTCGCGGCGGAGCGCCACCACCTCTTCCACCGGGCCGGATTGGACGCCGTCTACCTCGATCTGCCCCTGGAGACCCCGGCGACGGCGCTGGTCGCCGATCACCTCGAGCGGCTGGGGGTCTCCTATGCCGGCGTCTTCCCCAACAGCCGCACCGACGGCGACGTGCTGCGGATGCAGTCCCTACACCGCGCTCGGATCAAGGCCGACGACGTCGCGGTCGCCTCCGAGCACGGCAGGGAATTGCTCGACTACGTGCTCAACGACCTGCCGTAAGGCAATTCGGCCAAGCAGATCAAGGACGCAGGGAGCGAAGCGTGCTTTGCACGCGAGCGACCGAGGACGCCGATATGCGCCAGCCGAATGGCCTTAGAGGGGGGCCTCGCGGGACTCGAGGTGAGCCCCGACCTTGCGCTTGACCCGCTGCAGGGCGTTGTCGACGGTCTTCGTGTCGCACTCGAGCCGCTCGGCGGTGGCCTCGTAGGAGTGGCCGTCGAGGTAGAGCGAGAGCACCCGGCTCTCGAGGTCCGAGAGCACGCCCGAGACACCGGAGAGGCAGGAGACCAGACTCTCCAGCTCTTCGGAAGCAATCACCTGGTTGACGGGGTCGAAGACCGTCGGGCCGGGCAGGATCTCGTCCAGGGTTGTGTCGGAATCGCCCGCGGCAGCGGGGGTCTGGCTAAAGGAGACGTACTGGTTGAGCGGGGTGTGCTTGTTGCGGGTCGCCGTCTTCACCGCGGTAATGATCTGGCGAGTGATGCAGAGCTCGGCGAAGTTGCGGAAGCTCGACTCGCGGTCGGTGCGGTAATCGCGGATCGCCTTGTAGAGACCGAGCAGCCCTTCCTGGATCAGGTCGTCGGCCTCGCCGCCGAGCAGGAAGTAGGAAGAGGCCTTCAGCCGCACGAAGCCGCGATAGCGGCGGACGATCGCGTCATAGGCGTCTGCCCGCCCATCCTTGGCGAGCGCGACCAGATAGTGATCATCAAGCTCAGGTTGAGAGTTAGTCTCGGCTACCGCGCGGAGAGAGCCATTGAGCCTTCCCGAAGGGAGATGCATTTCCTGCGTAGGCGTAGATAGAGCCACAGATCCTTCTCCTTGATGAAGGGTCGTGGCGCCAATACCTCCCCTGAGGCGCCCTATATGGACTGGATGCCTCAGACTCAAGCTGAGGTTCACCCTTGATTTGACGCGGGAGTTTACGGGCGCGCAGAGTTCTGTCAACCCCCGAACTGACGTTCGTGCAATCGCCGTTGCAGTTGCTAGCGCTGCCGAACGGCCTCGAAAAGCAGCGCCGCAGCGGCCGCCGAGACGTTGAGCGACTCGATCTGGCCACGCTGAGGCAGTGCGATCAACCCATCGCAGGCGGACGCGACCCGGGGCCGGATGCCTTTGCCCTCGCCTCCGAGGACGAGCACCGTCGGACCGGCGAGGTCGGTGTCCCAGGGAGCCTGCGGCGCATCGGCATCGGCGCCCCAGATCCAGAACCCGGCGCCCTTCGCCTCGCCCAGCCAGTCGGCCAGGTTGCGAACGCGGGCGATCTGGAGGTGCTCCACGGCGCCCGCCGAAGCCTTGCAGGCGACGGCAGTGACCTCGGCTGAGCGGCGTTCGGGGATGACGACCCCGGCCGCGCCGGCGACCTCGGCCGAACGACAGACCGCGCCGAGGTTGCGCGGATCCTGAACCTGGTCGAGCACGATCAGCAGCGGACTCTCGCCGCGCAGGAGCCCCCCCGGGTCGGCGTAGGGATAAGGATCGACCTCGGCGACGACCCCCTGGTGATCCGGCGAGCCGCAGAGCCGCTCCAGCTCCTCGCCAGAGCTCTCCGGTGCCTTCCACACACGCTGCACCCGCCGCCTCCCCCGTTCCGCCTCGGCAACGGGCTGGCGCCCGTAGATCAGCTGCGAGGCCATCTAGCCCTTGGGTACAAGCTTGGCACCGTCAGCGGAGTCCCTGACCTCCCAGCCCAGCTCCGCCAACCGGTCCCGAATCTCATCCGCCCGCCCAAAGTCCTTAGCCGCCCGCGCGGCCTCCCGTTCCGCGAGCAACCCCTCCGCCTCCGCATCTCCCCCTTGCTCAGCCTCGGCCAGCGAATCGAGCCCTACAAGCTCAAGCATTTCGCGTACCGCCTCTGCCGCCCCAGGCACCTCTTCCCGGTTCGCTTCGCCGACCAGCTCAAATGCCTCAGCCATGGCTCTGGGCGTGTTGAAGTCGTCGGCAAGCGCCTCCCGAAACGCTTCGAGACGGGACTCGGGGGAGGGTCCGGCAGAGCCTCCCCGCTGTTGCTCTGACGGACCCTCCCCCGAGTCCCCCCCTTCCCGCGCCGTAACGGGGTGCTCCCGAAAGAAGTTCCGCAACCGCTCGACCTGGGCCACGGCCTGCTCCATCTGCTCGGCCCCAAACGCCAGCGGCTGCCGGTAATGCCCGGAGATGAGGTACGCGACGACCCCCTCGCGCCCATACCGATCCAACGCCTCCGAGAGTTGAAAAATATTCCCCTCGGACTTCGACATCTTCTCGGCCCCAGTCTCGATCATCCCGTTGTGCATCCAGACCCGGGCGAAGGAGCGTCCCGCCGCCTCGGACTGGGCGATCTCGTTCTCGTGGTGGGGGAAGACCAGGTCTGATCCGCCGCCGTGAATCGCGAAGGACGGGCCCAGCTCCGCCTCTGCCATCGCCGAGCACTCGATGTGCCATCCGGGGCGACCGGGGCCCCAGGGCGAGTCCCAGGAGGTGTCCTCGCCCTCCTTGTGGGCCTTCCACAGCGCGAAGTCGAGCGGATCCTCCTTCAGCGCGGCCAGGCCGGTCTCCTCACCCTGGTCCATGTCCTCGATCCGGCGGTTGGAGAGCTTTCCGTAACCCTCCAGGCTCATCACCCGGAAGTAGACGTCTCCCCCGGACTCATACGCATGCCCAACCTCGATCAACTCGGCGATCAGGGCGACGATCTCCGCGATCTTCTCCGTTGCCAGCGGCTCCGCATCGGGACGGCCGAGCCCAAGCCGGTCGGTGTCCTCGAAGTAGGCGCTGGTCATGCGTCCGGCAAACGCTGCCGACGGCTCCCCCGCCTCGCCTGCCGCCACGTAGATCTTGTCGTTGACGTCGGTGACGTTGACGACCAGCTTCGTCTCATAACCCTCGGACCCCAGGAAGCGGGACAGCAGAGAGAAGACGACGAACGGCCGCGCGTTGCCGATGTGGATCCGGCTGTACACCGTCGGCCCACAGGCGTAGATCCCGACCTGCCGATCGGAGTCGAGCGTGACCAGCTCGCCACTGAGGGTGTCCTTGATCCGCACCTTCCGCACGGGACGGATGCTATTCGGGACTAGAAAGTCCGGTATCCGGCAGGAGAGGCGGCTGCCTCGCGCCGGGCCCAGCTGGGCGCCGTCTGGTCGGCTGCCGCGAGTGCCTCGCGCCGGGCCCGTTTGGCACTTGCCTTGATCTCGTCCTCAGCCGCTCGCCGCGCCCGCTCCTCGCGCTGCTCGGCCTGGCTGCGAATCCGGTCGGACTCGGCCTTGAGCTGGTCCTCGGCCCGGGCCCGGGCGACGTCGGAGGCCTCACGCTCGACCTTCTCGACCAGCTTGCGGACCCGCTCCTCCGCCTCGCGGCGAACGTCCTCGGTGCCAGCCATGACCCGCTCCTCGATTTCCGCCTCGAGCCTGACCGCGACCTCGTGGGCCTCGTGCGCCGCCGCTTCCGCGTCGGCCGCTCGCTGCTCTGCCGCCGCAACCCGGCGATCGGCCTCGAGCTGTGCCTGCTCGACCAGCTGCTTGGCCTGCTCCTCGGACTGACGCTCGAGCTGCTCGAGCTCCTCCGCAAGCGAGTTCTTCGACTCGGCCTCGAGCGAGGAGATCTCAGCCGCCAGCTTCTCGCGATCCGCCTGGGCGTGCTGCCGAGCCTGCTCGAAGGCACGCTCGGCTCGGTCCCGGGCGTCCTCAGCACGAGCCGCCCGGCTCTCCGCCTCACGTCGCTTGCCACGCTCGGCGGCGACGCGCTGGCGTCCCTCCTCGCCCAGCTTGCGCAAGGTCGCCATCGCCCGCTGCTTCAGCTCGGCGCGCATCTCCTCGGCTTTCGCCTCAGCCCGGGCGACTCGCTCCTCACTGACCCGGACCCACTCGAGCGCCTGCTTGGCGGTCTCATGCATCTCCTCGGTCGCCGCACCGACCGCCTTCAGCTGAATTGCAGGCTCACCCATTGGTGCCGGAACCTACTACCCGTGCCGGAAGGCACGCTACCCCTAGCGAGGGGGAAAGTCCGCAATTAGCAGAGAGGATCCCTGGACCGCTCAGGACTTCTGGGTCTCGCGCTCGCGCAGCTCGCGCTTGAGGACCTTGCCGGTCGCGTTGCGCGGCAGCTCGTCGAGGAACTCGATCTCGCGCGGTGCCTTGTAGGAGGCGAGATTGGCCTTGATGTGCGCCTTCAGCTCCTCTTCGGAGATCTCGGCCTCTGTCGCAACCACGACGAATGCCTTCAACCGCTGCCCGAACTCCTCGTCATCGACCCCGATCACCGCTGCCTCGACCACGGCGCCATGGTCGGCAAGCAGATCCTCGACCTCGCGCGGGAAGACGTTCTCGCCGCCGGAGACGATCATCTCGTCGTCGCGGCCGTCGATGAAGAGCCGGCCCGCGGCATCGAAGTGACCAACGTCACCGCTGCAGAGCAGGCCGTCGATCGCCTCCTTGCCCCCACCCCCGGTGTAGCCCTCGAAGGACATCTCGTTGCCGACGAAGATGCGTCCAACCTCGCCCTGCGGCAGGTCCTGACCCGTCTCGTCATAGATCTTGACCACGGTGCCACGCGGCGGCTGGCCCGCCGTGCCGGGCGCCGCGCGAAGGTCCTCCGGCGTTGCGACCGTCGCGTAGGCGACCTCGGTCGAGCCGTAGAGGTTGTAGACGGAATCGCCGAAGCGGTCCATCCACTCGATCGCCAGCTCGCCCGGAAGCGCCGAACCCGAGACGGAGGTGATGCGCAGAGAGGAAAGGTCGTATTTGGCGAGCGTCTCCTCGGGAAGGCGGAGGATGCGCTGCAGCATCACTGGGACTACGCCAAGGACCTCGGCGCGGTGCTCCTGGACCGCGCGAAGCGTCTGCTCGGGATCGAAGCGGCGCCGCAGCACCATCGTCGACGCGGTCGGCAGGCTGATGACGAAGTGAAAGAAGCCCCAGGAGTGGAAGAGCGGCGCCGCGATCATCATCGTCTCGCGAGCCCGATACGGGATCTTGTCGATCAGCGCCGCCATCGCCAGGAGACCGTCTGGGCTGGAGCGCTGTGCCCCCTTCGGGGTGCCGGTCGTGCCCGAGGTGAGGATGACGAAGCGCGGTTTGTCGGGCGGGGGCTTCAGGTTGGAGTCGTCGTTGGCGGCGATCAGCGACTCGAGCGTGGGACCCTCGGGCGTACCTTCGGCCCAGGCGACGATGCGAGCGACGCTCTCGTCGACTCCGTCGAGCAGGCCGGCAAACTCCTCGTCGTAAACCAGCGCCTTGGGCCCCTCCCGCCGCATCACCTCGACCAGCTGCGGGCCGGCGAACATCGTGTTGAGGTAGAGGGCGCTGGCACCCAGCTTGGCCGCGGCGAGCGTCGTCTCGATGAAGCCGCGGTGGTTGCGGCACATGATCCCGATGCCGTCGCCGTGCCCGATCCCCATCGAGGCGAAGGCGTGGGCGAGGGCGTTCGTGCGCCGATGCACCCGCTCGAAGCTGAGCGAGCCGCGTTCGTCGATCAGCATCGTCTCGTGCGGGTGTTTGTGCGCGGCGGTCGCCACCCCGGTTGCCGGTGAGGCGCCCCAGCGCAGGAAGGTCGTGGCGACCTTGGCCGCCTTGTCGGGCCGGCTCAAGCCGACGACGCCGGCCTCGCGCAGCACTTTCGCCTCGAACGCCAGGTCCGAAACCGACTGCCGCGCGCTCGACGCGATTGAGCGGAGGGTTCCCATCGGACCGGGAAGCCTAGTGGCTATTCGGCCTCAACCGAGGCGACCGCGATGCAGGCAATTCCCTCACCGCGGCCGATCCATCCCATCCCCTCGTTGCTGGTCCCCTTGACGTTGACGCGAGCCGAGGTCGCCTCGGCAAGGATCCGCTCCATCTCGGCTCGGTGGGGAGCGATCCGCGGCTCCTCGCAGACGAGGGTCACATCGATATTGACGATCTTGCCGGCGACGGTGCCGACCACCGTGCGCAGCAGGTCGATCGAGTCGGCGCCCTGCCAGCGCTCCTCGTCGTCGGGGAAGAGGGTGCCGATGTCGCCCATCCCAGCTGCGCCAAGCAGAGCGTCGATCACCGCGTGGGTTAGGACGTCGGCGTCGGAATGCCCGGCGAGGCCGCGCGCGTAGTCGATCTCGACTCCGCCCAAGACAAGCCGGCGACCCTCGGCGAAGCGGTGGCTGTCGTAGCCGATGCCGACACTCATCGAGACCCATCCTCGCGCACCGTGGCGCCGAGCGGCTCGAGCCGGCACGAGCGGCCCTCGAAGACGCAGATCTCCGCCACCCCGAGCTCGCCGAGGAACTCGACCGCGCGGTCGTAGCCGAAGCCGACCTGGTCTGGCAGGTGGGCATCGGAGGAGAGAGCGAACGGCGCTCCCGCTTCGACGCACATCTCAGCGAAGGCGCGGGCCGGGTAGAGCTCGCCGACCGGCTTGCGCAGACCTGCGGTCGAGATCTCGACCGCGATCCCGGCTTCTGCAATCGCCGCCACCGCCGGCTCGTAGAAGAAGCGCGGGTCGCGCTCGGGGAGCGGCCGGGACGAGCCCCACACCTTGACCAGGTCGGGGTGGGCGAGGATGTCGAAGAGACCCGAGCGGGCGCACTCGGCGAGAGCGGCGAAGTAGCGGCGCCAGACCTCGTCCGCGTCCCCCCGGCCCTTCCATACGTCCCAGCCCTCGTGGTCGACCGCGGCCTCGCCGAGGAAGTGGACCGAACCGACTACGTAGTCGAAGTCGCGCGCCTCCAGCATGGTCGCCGTGCGGTCCTCGGCGCCCGGGACGAAGTCGCACTCGATGCCGAGCTTCAGTGGGGTCTCACGCACGAATGCGCAGTAGGCGTCGAGATCGTCGCGCGCTTGCTCCTGCCAGAAGGGGTGGCGCCAGAGGTCGAGCGCCTGGGTGAAGCGGTAGACGTGCTCGGAGACGCCCAGCTCGGCGATCCCAGCCTCCCCCGCGGCAGCCAGGTAGCGGTCGACGTTCTCGGTGGTGAAGAAGCGCTCTGCCGTCGTCTCGGGCTCGTCTGGGCGCAGGTGGAGGTGGTAATCGGTCAGCACAGCCCGATCCTATGGGGACGTGCCGTCTCTTAGGCACCCATAGTGACCTCTAACAAGCGGCACGTCGGGATACGCTGAGGCCATGGTCCACCTGCGGATCGTCCTCCCGGCCGAGCGGTCCGAGAAGGTTCTCGACCTGCTGGGGGCATCGCCTTCCGCCTGCAACCTGATCTTCCTCGCAGGCGCCGCCCGCCGCCCGGCGGGTGACGTGATCCTCTGCGACATCGCCCGCGAGGACGCCAGCATCCTGATCGAGGACCTGAAGGAGCTCGGCGTTCCCCGCGATGGCTCGATCGCACTGGAGCAGATCGACTCGCAGATCTCCGACGCGGCCAAGCGGGCTGAGCGGGCGGCACGCGGCGTCCCCTCCGACGCGGTCGTCTGGGAGGAGGTCGAGACCCGCACCTCAGAGAGCATCGAGCTGGGCGGCAACTTCCTCGTCTTCATGATGCTGGCCTGTCTGATCGCCTCGGTCGGGATCTTCACCGGCTCGCCAATCCTGATCGTCGGCGCGATGGTCGTCGGGCCCGAGTTCGGCCCACTCGCCGGCCTCTGCGTGGCCGCCGTCGAGCGCCGGCTCGGCGTAGCCCTGAGATCGCTGGCCGCCCTGGCCATCGGCTTTCCGGTGGGGATCACCGCTGCCTTCCTGTTCACCCTGATCTGCGTCGAGACGGGACTGGTCGATTCCGGCTTCGAGAGCATCCAGAACCCACTGACGCGGTTCATCGCCGAGCCGGACACGTTCTCCTTCATCGTCGCCGCCTTCGCCGGGGCGGCCGGGGTCCTCTCCCTCACCTCGTCCAAGTCGGGGGCGCTGGTCGGCGTGCTGATCTCCGTGACGACGATCCCCGCGGCGGCGAACATCGGGGTTGCCGCCGCGCTGGGCAACTGGGCCGACTGGCGCGGCGCGATGACGCAGCTCGCCCTCAACCTGGTCGCGATCGTGCTGGCCGGGGTGAGCACGCTCTACGTCGAGCGCAGGCTCTTCGAACGGCGCCGGCGTCGCCACCTCGGCGATGGGGTGCGAGCGGTCGCCGGATTGCCCACCGAGGACGGCAAGGGCCGCAGGTGATCCGCCAGCTGGCGATCCTCCTCGGTGCCTTCGCCGGCGGTGCCGCGATCGCCGCGGCGCTCGGTGCGGCCAGCTTCGGCATCGCCCTCGGTGCCGGCCAGGTCTGCTTCGCGGCGGCGCTGGTCGGGGTCCTACTGCGCTGAGCGCTCGCTGAGCAGCAGCTTGGCCAGCTCGAGGTCGAGCGGCGTCGTCACCTTGAGGTTCTCCGCCGGCGATGGGTGGATCAGCACCCTCCCTCCAGCCGCCTCGACCAGCATCGCCTCGTCGGTTGCCGCAGCCACACCGGTCGGATCGCCGGCGAGTGCCTTCCGCAGCGCCTCGGCCCGGAAGACCTGCGGCGTCTGCGCTGCCCATAGCCGCCCCCGGTCCAGCGTCGATTCGACGGCAATCGAAGGATCGCCCCCCTCATGGGGGGCAGAATGCTTCAGCGAACCGGAGGCCTGCTTGACCGTATCGGTGACCGGGGTGGCGGCGATGGCGCCGCTTGCCTCCGGGTCGGCCTCCAGGGTCGCGACCACGGCCTCGATCAGCTCGGGCGTCGCGAGAGGCCGGGCAGCGTCGTGGACCGCCACCAGCTCCGTTCCAACCGTCTCGAGCGCGTTGGCAACCGATTCCGCCCGAGCCGCGGCGCCGTCGACAACGGTCAGATCGCCGTCCCTGAGGCCGTGGACGTGCCCCGGTGGACAGGCGACGACGATCGAGCGAACCGAATCGCAGGCTCGGAATGCCGCGATCGACCACTCGACCATCGGCCTGCCGGCGAGCGGCACGAAGGCCTTCGGACCGCCGGCTCCGAGCCTCTCCCCGGAGCCGGCGGCCGCGATGACCGCGGTAACGCTGCTGGACCTAAACGGTCGCCGTGGCGGCGAAGCGCTCCTCCAGCAAGCCGTCGAGGTACTCCTCCGCGCCCTCCTCGTCTTTGTCGAGCGCGTACATGAACTCCGATGCGAGGATCTTCTTCGCCCGCGTGTACATCTGCTTCTCGCCGGTGGAGAGTCCCTTCTCCATCTCGCGAATCGCCAGATTGCGAACCACCTCGGCCAGCTCGAACACATCGCCGGTCTTGATCTTCTCGCGGTTGTACTTGAAGCGCCGATTCCAGTTCTTCGGCATCTCGGAGACGTCGTCGGTGAGAACCGAGGTGACCTTCTTGATCTCTTCCTCGTCGATCACCCGGCGCAGGCCGGCGATGCCGGCGTTTTCGCAGGGGACCATCACCGTGAGTTCGTTGTGGAGGATCTTGATCGTGAGGTACTCACGCTCCTCCCCCATCAGCTCACGAGTCTCCTTTTTCATTACCAATCCCGCGCCATGGTGGGGATAGACAACCTTGTCCCCTTCTTCGAAGTCACAGACGTAAACGACGTCCTCCTCGAAGCCCGCCTCCATGGCCTCCTCAGCTAGCTCAGAAATCGCCTTGCTCCTTTCCGCTCCGTGACGGCGCCAGTCGCCGTCAGCTCTGTAGGTACCGGTCAACCAGATCGACCTCCTGAAGCCTGCGCAGGCCCTCACGGATGTCCTTGGCTCGGGTAGAACCAACTCCGTCGACGGCCTCCAGGTCGGCGTCGGAGGCCGCAAGGACCTCCTCCAGCCCACCCAGCTCGTGGATGATCTTCTGGACGACAAGCTTGGGGATGCGCGGCACGCGGCCGAGAACGCGGTAGCCGCGCGGCGCAACCGGGAAGTCGAGGGTGTTGAGCTTGCGGTCGTAGCCGAGCAGCTCAGCGAGACGACCGAAGTCGAGCACGTCCTGGTGCGGCATCCGCGCCAGGGACTGCAGGACCGTGGCCAGGTTCTCCTCGGAGTCTTCGACGCTGTAGTCGCGGATCAGCGCCGTCTTGTCGGCGGCGACGCCGACCATCGTCTCCTCGAGCTGCATCTCGATCAGCCGGCCCTCGGTGCCGAGCTCGACGATGTAGCGCTCGACCTCGACCGCCATCCGGGTCACCAGCTCGGCCCGCTGCAACACCGCGAGCGCGTCGTAGAGGACGCCGCCGCCCTCGAACTCGAGCACGGTGAGGCGGTTCGAGACCTGGTCCAGCCTGGCGCGGTACTTGTCCAGCGTCGCCAGTCCCTGGTTGGCCTTGGCGAGCACCGCCGGGATGTCCTGGAGGATGTACTTGGTCCCCTCGACGTAGAGGGAGACGACGTCGCGGCGCTGGGAGATCGCGATCACCAGCGCCTCGGTCTGTTTGGAGACGCGCTCGGCAGTGCGGTGGCGGGTGCCGGTCTCGGCCGACATGATCGTCGGGTCGGGCATCAGCTGCACGTTTGCCCAAGCGATCATCGTCGCCTCGGCGTTGAGGACAATCGCACCGTCCATCTTCGCTACCTGGTAGAGCATCGCCGGCGTGTAGTCGATGTCGAGTTTGATCCCGCCGGAGAGCAGGTGCGAGATGTCGCCCGGATCGCCGACGACGATCAGGCCGCCGGTGCGCGAATGGACGATGTTGTCGATTCCCTCGCGCAGGGCGCCGCCGGGGGCGACCACGTCCAGCGCCCTCAGAAGCCGGGGATCCTGACGTTCGGAAAGCTCGTGAAGCTCGTCCCCAGGGAGAGAAGACATCGCTTTCTAGGATGGCAAAAACCGCTTTGGAATGCGGAGTGGCTAAATCCCAGTGGACAGGTCGGAATAGACGCTGTCAAGGAAACCCATCACTCATTCCCCTAAATCCCGGCCTCTTCAGTCATAGATGGAAGCGCCGATGATGACGATGGTGGTGAAGTTCGCGTGAAGGTGGGTCGCCGGCGACGGCCGGGTCCGGCCCCGGCTGTGCCGGATCGCGCACGAAGATCCAGGTCAGCGCCGTGCCCGCGGCGCAGAGCGCGACCAGGATCCAGGTCGAACCCGCGACCGAAGCCGAGAAGGAATCGCCCCCGTCCTGCAGAGCGTGGAAGACGGCGCCGCTGACTGCGAGCGCAATCGTGCCCGCCAGCACCCTGTCCATCGCCAGCACCCCCGAGGCGATGCCGACCTTCCCGGGTGGCATCGCCGCCATTGCCGCCGTCGACATCGGCGCGTAGACGAAGCCGAGCGCGATCCCGAAGAGGAGGTAGCCGGCGAGGAGCAGCCCGTAGGGGCTGCTGGCTCCGAGCTGGGTCAGGACGAGCAGGCCAGCGACCCCGAAGGCCATGCCCGCGGTCATCAGCCTTCTCGCGCCGAAGCGGGCGATCAGGCGACCTGACAGCGGCGAGATGACCACCATCGGCGCCGTAACCGGCAGGATCATCAGGCCGCTGAGCACCGCCGAGTGCCCGCGCACGTCCTGCAGGTACTGGGGCTGGAAGAACATCACCGCCCAGTAGGCGCCGACGAGAGCGAAGGCGGCGGCGCTGGCGCCGAAGTAGGGCCCGTTGCGAAAGAGGGAGAACTCGACGATCGGCTCGCGGGTGCGGTGCTCGACCCGCCAGAAGGCGAAGAGCGACACCAGCCCCGTGACGGCGATAGCGGCGGTCGCCGTCGAGCTCCATGTGCGGCTCTGAACCAGGGCCAGGACGACCGCGGTGAGACCGGCGCTGAGCGCCAGCAGGCCAGGGAAGTCGATCCGCCGTCCGGAGCCCGGGTCGGTCGACTCCGGCGCGGCGCTGGCGGTGATCGCGAAGGCGACGACGGCGACAGGCAGGTTGATCCAGAAGATCACCCGCCAGTCGATTTCGACCAGGGCGCCGCCAGCGAGCGGGCCGATTGCCAGTGCCAGGGCGGAGATTCCGGCCCAGATCCCCAGGGCGCGCGCCTGCTCTCCGGCCGGGAACGCATTGCAGACGATCGCCAGCGAGAGCGGCAACATCGGCGCCGCGCCGATGCCCTGCAGCAACCGGCCGGCGATCAACTGGTCCTGGTCCCCGGCAGCGCCCGAGAGGGCGGAGCCGAGCGCGAAGACGACGATGCCGGCGAGGAAGAGTCGCCTGCGGCCGAACATGTCGCCCAGCCTCCCGGCAGTGACGACGAAGACCGTGATCGCCAGCAGATAACCGTTCATCACCCACTGCAGGCCGGTTGAGCTGGCCCCGACGTCGTGGCGGATGCTGGGCAGTGCCAGAGCAACCACGGTCGAGTCGAGCATCAGCAGAAAGAGCCCTGCGCAGGTCCCCGCCAGCGTCCACCACGGCCTGCTGCCCTCATCGATCTTCAGCACTGCAGCAGCCTATGAAGCGAGGAGGTCGCGAGATGAGAGAAGCCGGGGACCCCTCCCTCGGAGGCCGTTGCGCAGCAGATCGTGGAGACGATTCGGTTCGCGGTCGCCAAGCCTCCGCTGGAGGGGTCCCCGGCTTCTCTCCGGCGGCGTGCTCGCGAGCTAGTCAGTCGCGATCAGGTCGCGAGCTGGGTCGATGCGCCAGCGGGCGCCGACCTCGACAAGCTCAGGTGTGAGCTTCCAGCGGTCGGGGCGCTCCTCGCCCTCGTGCTGGGGGTTGGCCCCCTTCAGGGTCATGCAGCCGGTGTTGTCGCCGATCGCGCGGATCTCCTCGACGTCCTCGTCGCTGAGCAGATGCTCGGCCGGCAGGGCGGTCAGCTCCGCCCGCTTCTGCTCGATCGAGCGCGCATCCGGCCCGGTCTCCTGGATCAGGGTGGGGACGACGCACTCGATCGCAGGGTGGGCGAGGTTCCACTGGCAGGCGAGCTGGATCGGGGTCAGGCCGGCGCGCTCGCCGATCGGCAGCACGCGGCTCGAGCTTCTCCAGACCTGGCCTCGATCCAGCCGTCGGGACGGAAGGCGCGATGGTCGCCCTTGGCCAGCTCCATCCCGGCGCGGAGGTCGCCCCAGAAGAGGCCGCCGTAATCGACCACGCGGGTGATCACCTTGACCCCGTGGCGCTCGGCGGCGTCGAGGCAGAGCTCGCCGGGCCAGGGCTCGAAGGGGTTGAGGATGATCATCGCCCAATCGATTCGATCGCCGAAGCGCTCCAGGCAGGCGATCAGGTCGAGGGTGAAGCCGTTGGCGGGACCAGGTGCGACGCCGATCCGCGCCGTCAGCCCCGCCTCGCGCAGCGCCGCCATCCCGTCCCAGACCGCCTCGCTCGAGTAGCCGATGCGATCGGGGTTGTGGAGCAGCAGCAGGTCGAAGCGCTCGGCGCCGATCCGCTCGAGGCTGCGCTCGGCAGCCATGCGCAGGTAGGCGGCGTAGTCCCCCTCACCCCGCAGGCGCGGGTCGGTGAAGCGGGGAAAGCCACGCGGCCCGTCGCGCTCGCCCTCGTAGAAGTCGTGGCCGACCGCGCCGACCAGGCAGTAGTCATCGCGGGGAACTCCGGCCAGCGCGCGCCCCAGCGACCCGATCGGCCTCGCCCTGGCCGTAGGTATCGGCGGTGAGGACGGTGTCGATGCCGTCTCCCGGGCGCAGCAGCGCCTGCTAGGCGCTGCTCCTCGATCGCTTCGCCGAAGTGGAGGAAGCGACCGCCGCTCCAGGTTCCGATCGCGCTGCGGCCGGGCTCGCGCACTCGTATGCCGCGCCGATCAGGCTTCGCCGTCGCCGCTGGGCGGCTCTGCCGCCCTCGTCCGGCTCGTTGCTCGTCGCCGTCGTCCTTCTTGGCGCCGACGCCGACCTTCTCGGGCTCCGGCTTCGACTTCTTCGGCCGCGGCGGCTTCTTCGGCTTGACGATCGTCAGGCTGAGCGGACGGTCGTCCTCGTCCCCGGAGGGGTCGCGCTTGACCATCACGGTCGAGCCGGGGGTCATCTGGCCCTGCCGCAGGACTTCGTCGGCGAGCGGGTCCTCGATGTAGCGCTGGATCGCGCGGCGCAGCGGCCGGGCGCCCATCGATGGGTCCCAGCCCTTGTCGACCAGCAGGTCCTTGGCCTCGTCGGTCAGCTCCAGCTGCAGCTCGTGCTCGGCGACCTGGACGCGGACCCGGTTGATCATCAGGTCGACGATCTCCTTGACCTCTTCCTTGGCCAGCTTGTGGAAGACGATCACCTCGTCGATCCGGTTGAGGAACTCGGGCCGGAAGACTTTCTTCAGGTCGCTCATGATCCGGTTCTTCATGTCGCCGTAGGACATGCCGGTCTCGTCGGCGACGGTGAAGCCGATCGAGGTGTTCTTGGCGATCTCCGAGGCGCCGATGTTCGAGGTCATGATCACGATCGCGTTGCGGAAGTCGACCGTGCGGCCCTGGGCGTCGGTGAGCCGCCCGTCCTCGAGGATCTGCAGCAGGATGTTGAAGACGTCGGGGTGGGCCTTCTCGATCTCGTCGAGCAGCAGCACCGAGTAGGGCTTGCGCCGCACGGCCTCGGTCAGCTGGCCGCCCTCGTCGTAGCCGATGTAGCCCGGCGGCGAGCCGACCAGGCGGCTGACCGCGTGCTTCTCCATGTACTCGGACATGTCGATGCGGATCATCGCCTCCTCGTCGCCGAAGAGGAACTCGGCCAGGGTGCGGGCGAGCTCGGTCTTGCCGACCCCGGAGGGGCCGAGGAAGATGAACGAGCCGGCCGGGCGCTTGGGATCCTTGATCCCGGCGCGCGAGCGGCGGATCGCCTTGGAGACGGCGGTGATCGCGACCTCCTGGCCGATCACCCGCTTGTGCAGCTCCTCCTCCATGCGGATCAGCTTCTGGGTCTCGGCCTCGGTCAGTTTGAAGACCGGGATCCCGGTCCACATCGAGACGATGTCGGCGATCTCCTCTTCGCCCACGTCGGGCCGCTCGCCGTTCTCGCCCTCGGCCCACTCGTCCTCGAGCTGGCGCTTGCGGGTGGTCAGCTGGCGCTCGGTGTCGCGCAGGTTGGCCGCTTTCTCGAACTCCTGCGCTTCGATCGCCGCCTCCTTCTCGCGCCGCGTCGTCTCGATTTCCTCCTCGAGGTCGCGGTAGACCGGCGGCGCGCTCATCGACTTGATCCGCATCCGCGAGGCGGCCTCGTCGATCAGGTCGATCGCCTTGTCGGGCAGGAAGCGGTCGGAGATGTAGCGGTCGGCGAGCTCGGCGGCGGCGCCCAGCGCGTCGTCGGTGATGTTGACGCGGTGGTGCTGCTCGTAGCGCTCGCGCAGCCCTTCGAGGATCTTGACCGTGTCCTCGACCGAGGGCTGGTCGACCTTGATCTGGGCGAAGCGGCGCTCCAGCGCCGAGTCGCGCTCGAGGTACTTGCGGTACTCGTCGAGCGTCGTGGCGCCGATCGTCTGCAGCTCGCCGCGGGCGAGCGCCGGCTTCAGGATCGAGGCGGCGTCGATCGCGCCCTCGGCGGCGCCGGCGCCGACCAGGTTGTGGAGCTCGTCGATGAAGAGAATGATGTCGCCGCGCTGGGTGATCTCTTTCATCACCTTCTTGAGGCGCTCCTCGAACTCGCCGCGGTACTTCGAGCCGGCGACCAGGGCAGCCAGGTCGAGCGTGTAGATCTGCTTGTTCTTGAGCAGCTCGGGGACTTCGCCCTTGTTGATGCGGGCGGCCAGACCCTCGACCACGGCGGTCTTGCCGACGCCGGGCTCGCCCAGCAGCACCGGGTTGTTCTTGGTGCGGCGGGAGAGGATCTGCATGATCCGCTCGATCTCGGTCTCGCGACCGATCACCGGGTCGAGCTTGCCCTCCTCGGCGAGCTTGGTCAGGTTGCGACCGAACTGGTCGAGCAGCTTCGAAGACTTCTTGCCCTCGCCGGAGCCGCCGCCGCCGGCGACGCGCCCTGACGGCGTCCGCCGGGACCGGAGAGCATCCGGATCACCTCGTTGCGGATCTTGTCCGAGTCGGCGTCGAAGTCGAGCAGGATGCGGGCGGCGACGCCCTCGTTCTCACGCACCAGGCCGAGCAGGATGTGCTCGGTGCCGATGTAGTTGTGGCCGAGCGAGAGCGCCTCGCGCAGGGCCAGCTCGAGCACCTTCTTGGCGCGCGGCGTGAACGGGATCTGGCCGGAGGTGACCTCCTCGCCGGAGCCGACGATCCGCACCACCTGCGAGCGGACGCGCTCGGTGGTGATGTCGAGCGACTCGAGCACGCGGGCGGCGAGCCCCTCCTCCTCGCGCAGCAGGCCGAGCAGGATGTGCTCGGTGCCGATGTAGTTGTGCTTCAGCGTGCGCGCCTCTTCCTGCGCCAGGACGACGACTTGACGGGCTCGCTCTGTGAATCGCTCGAACAAAAAGCCTCTCTATCTACTCAACTCGCAAGCGCGCTGAGTAAGTATCGGTAGACGCCCTTCGGTTATCGGGAGGCGTCCATGTGCCCTTTAAACGATACCGAGAGCGCCCAACCGGCCTCGGTGACGCAAAAATCCGCTCAGAGCGGGTTTTTGGCCCGTTTAGGAGCGCATCGCCGGGAAGAGCACGACCTCGCGCACGCTCTGGGCGCCGGTCAGCAGCATCACCAGGCGGTCGATTCCGATGCCGACGCCGCCGGTCGGCGGCATCCCCTGCTCCAGCGCCTCGACGAAATCCTCGTCGTAGGGCTGGGCCTCCTCGTCGCCGCGAGCCAGCTCCTCGGCCTGCTGCTCGAAGCGGCGGCGCTGCTCGTCGGGGTCGTTGAGCTCGGTGAAGCCGTTGGCGATCTCCATCCCGCCGGCGAAGGCCTCGAAGCGCTCGACCAGTCCCTCCTCGGAGCGGTGCGACTTGGCGAACGGCGAGAGCTCGACCGGGTAATCGAGGACGAAGGTCGGCTGGATCAGCTCGGGCTCGACGTGACTTGGAGAGCAGGCCGTCGACCAGCTTGCCCCAGCCCTCGTTCGGGTCGAGCTCCATCCCCATCGCCGCGGCCAGCGCCTCTCGGGTCGGGTGCTCGGCGATGTCGATGCCAGACCGCTCGCGAATCGCGTCGCGGAACGTCACCCGCTTCCAGGGCGGCGCGAAGTCGATCGTGACGTCGCCCCGCTCGACCTTGGTCGTGCCCAGCACCCGCTCGGCGACCTCGGCGACCATCAGTCTCCAGCTTGTGCGCGGTGTCTGCGTAGTCGGAGCAGGCCTCGTACCACTCGAGCATCGTGAACTCGGGGTTGTGCTTGTGCGAGACACCCTCGTTGCGGAAGTCCTTGCCCAGCTCGTAGACGCGATCGATGCCGCCGACGACGAGCCGCTTGAGGTAGAGCTCGGTGGCGATCCGCAGGTAGAGGTCGCGGTCGAGCGCGTTGTGGTGGGTGGTGAAGGGTCGCGCCAAGGCGCCGCCGTAGAGCGGCTGCAGCACCGGCGTCTCGACCTCGACGAAGCCGCGTTCGTCGAGCCAGCGGCGCACCTCGCTGACCGTGCGGGCCCGCAGCGCGAAGAGGCGGCGGCTCTCCTCGTTGGCGATCAGGTCGAGCTCGCGATGGCGGTAGCGGGTCTCGACGTCCTCGAGGCCGTGGAACTTGTCGGGCGGCGGCCGCAGGCTCTTGGCGAGCAGGCGCCAGTGGTCGATCGCCAGCGAGAGCTCACCGCCGCGGCGCGTCGCCAGCGCCGTTCCCTCGACCCCGACGATGTCGCCAAGGTCGAGGTCGACGAGCACCCTGTAGGCCTCCTCGCCGAGCAGGTCCTCGCGGGCATGGAGCTGGATCTGGCCGCTGGCGTCGCGCAGATCGAGGAAGCAGGCCTTGCCGTGGCCGCGGCGACCGACGAGCCGGCCAGCGACGCGGTGGCGCGACTCGGTCTCGATCCCGGGAGCGAGGCCCTCGTGCGCGGCACGCACCTCGCCGATCTCCTCGCGTTCGCCGAACTCGGGCGGGAACGGATCGATTCCGGCCTCGCGCAGCCGCTCGAGCTTCTCCCGCCGGTCGGCGAGAACGTCGGAGAGTTTCGGCTCTTCGCTCTCGCCCATCTGAGGCGAGAGCCTAAGCGGTCTCGATCTTGGTGATCTTGAGTTTCTTCTTCGGCCCGCGCGGGACCTCGACCGTGACCACGTCGTTGCGTTTGTGGCCGACCAGCGCTTTGCCGATCGGCGACTCGTTGGAGAGCTTGTGCTCCAGCGGGTCGGCCTCGGTCGAGCCGACGATCTGGAACTTCTGCGAGTCGCCGGTCTTCTGGTCCTTGACATGGACGATCGAGCCGAACTGGACCTCGTCGGTGCCGAGGCCCTTCTCGTCGATCACGGTGGCGCGGCGCAGCCTCTCCTCGAGCTGGGCGATCCGCTGCTCGAGCAGGGCCTGCTCGTTCTTGGCGTCGTCGTACTCAGCGTTCTCGGAGATGTCGCCGAACTCACGCGCCTCCTTGATCCGTTCGGCGACCTCGCGGCGCTTCACGGTCGAGAGGTGATCTATCTCCTCCTTGAGCTTCTCGAGACCCTCGGGGGTGATTACGGACTGGCGACTCACTGGCCTGACCTCGCTTTGCTAGATAAGACTGCGGGAAACGGCTCCTAGACCCAAAAACGCCCGGACATGGCGGCCACAGGGTCACCACACCAGGGCAGGAAGTCGCGGGATTATAGCGAGGGAACCGGAGCGGCCAAACCGCGAATCAGGAGCCTGGCCCGCGGCAGGTCGGCGCTCCGCTGCAACTCGTCGGCAAGCTCGGACGGAGCGTCGAGTGGGCCCATGTACCAGGGATAGAACTTACGCAGGTAGCGCGTGGCCCGCTCCTCCCCCAGATGCTCCTCGGCCCGGTCGACCACCCAGAGCAGCTCGGCGACGATCTCCGCCCGCTCAGGCGGCTCGCTGCGACGCCCGGTCAGTTCCTCGAACACCCAGGGATTTCCGAGCGCTCCGCGGGCGATCATCACCGCGTCGGCACCCGACTCTTCGTAGGCGAGGTGCGCTGCGACGGCACTCTTCAGCCCGCCCGAGACGATTACCGGGACGTCCACCCGTTCGACCAGCTCGCGGGTCAGCGCGTAGTCGGGAGTGCCTTTGTGGCCGACGGTGGCGGCGCGGGGATGGAAGGCGATCGCGGCGACGCCGGCCTCGTCGGCGAGGCGCAGCGCCAGCTCGAAGCCCGAACGATCGCCAGCTTCGATTCCGGAGCGCAGCTTGACCGTCACCGGCAGCCCGCTGCCCTCGGCCGCCCCGCGCGCCAGCGCCAGCGCCAGCTCGTGATCACGCAGGAGCTCAGCGCCGGCGCCGGTGCGGCGGACCTTGCGCACCGGGCAACCCATGTTGATGTCGATCAGGTCAGCACCGACTTCGGCCGCGACCTCGGCGCCGGAGCGCATCACCTCGGCATCGTGGCCGAAGAGCTGCACCGAGACAGGGTGCTCGTCGGGGTGAATCCGCATCAGCTCGCGCAGGGTGCGCTCGTTGCGGTGGTGCAGTCCAAAGCTGGAGACCATCTCCGACACCGCCAGGCCGGCGCCGTGGCGCTTCGCCTGCAAGCGCACGAACCAGTTGCCGATCCCGGCCAGCGGTGCCAGCAAGACGCGATTGGGAATCTCGAGGCCGGCGATCCGGAAGGGATCAGTCAGCGGGGGCTGTTTGGGCATTGCGCTCATGGATAAGGCGTAGGCCCTTGAGGGTAAGCATGTCGTCGACCTCGTCGATCGTCTCCGTGAACGGGACGATTGTCTTGGCCAAGCCTCCCGTGGCCAGCAGCCGGGGATCGTCCAGCTCCGTTTCGATGCGGCGCACGATGCCGTCGATCATGCCGGCGAAGCCGAAGACGAACCCCGACTGGATCGCGGTGCGGCTGGAGCGGCCGATCGCCGTCTCCGGCGCTTCGAGGTCGATGCGGGTAATGCGGGCAGCTCGATCGATCAGCGCCGTGAGCGAGATCTCCAAGCCCGGACCGATCGCGCCGCCGAGGTATTCGCCCTCGTGAGAGACCACGTCGACGTTGATCCCGGTACCGAAATCAACCACGATGCAGGCGGTAGCGAAGCGCTCGTAGGCGGCAATCGAGTTGACGAGACGGTCGGCGCCGACCTCGAGAGGATTGTCGATTCGGATCGGCATCCCGGTCTTGACACCAGGCCCGATCGTCAGGCACTCCGCGTCGATGTAGCGCTCGGCGAGCTGCTCGTACTGGGTGCCGAGTGGCGGCACAACGGAGGAGACGCAAACGGCGTCGACGTCGTCCAACGACATACCGCAGAGGGCGAAGAGACCGGCGATGCGCTCCGCCAGCTCGTCGCCTGTCGCCCCCGAGCGGGTCTGAAAGCGCCAGTGCTCGACCAGCTCCTCACCGTTGAAGACCCCGAGGTGGGTCTGGGTGTTGCCGACGTCGACCGCGAGGAGCACGGCGGGATTATCGCCTACGCCATAGGATTGACACCGGTGAAGGTCAGGCTCTACACGATCCCGGGCTCGCATCCGGGAGTGGCGGTGCAGGCGATGCTCAAGGCCAAGGGCATCCCCTTCAAGCGCACCGATCTCTTTCCCGTGATGCAGAAGCTCGTGGTTCGCTCGATGGGCTTCCCGAAACAGACGGTGCCCGCTCTGAAGATCGACGGGCGCAAGATCCAGGGCTCGCGCGAGATCGCTCGCGAGCTCGACCGTATCCAGCCCGACCCGCCCCTCTTCCCAGGCGACCCCGGGAAGCGCAGCGCGGTCGAAGAGGCCGAGCGCTTTGGCGACGAGGAGCTCCAGCATCCGGTCCGCCAGCTGATCTGGTGGGCGCTGCGCAAGGACAAGGCACCGCTTCGCAGCTACTCGGAGGGCGCGAAGCTGGGAATCCCGGTCGGCTTGGCAGTCGCCACTGCAGATCCGATCCTTGCCCTCACCGCCCGCTACAACGAGGCCAATGACGAGAACGTCCGCCGCGATCTCGCCCTACTGCCGGGCCTCCTCGACCGGATCGACGCCTGGATTGAGCAGGGGGTTCTCAATGGCGAGCAGCTCCATGCGGCCGACTACCAGATTGCGCCCTCCCTGCGGTTGGCTATGACCATGCAGGACCTGCGTCCGGTGATCGACAGCCGGCCGGCGGGCAGCTTCGCGAGACGCGTCATCCCCGACTACGCCGGGGATGCTCCGCCGATCTTCCCGCCCGCCTGGCTAGAGCCGCTGCGCGGCACGCAGGCAGCAAACGCCTAAAGCGAATCCACCCGTTCCGCCCGCTGGCCCGGACCGAGTTGCTCGAGGGCCTGCGCGAGTCGAGTTCCATCCGGAAGGGCCAACCCCGGATCGAGCTCCAGCAGGGGCGCGAGGACGAAGCGGCGACCGCTCACCTCCGGATGGGGCAGGGTGAGGCGCTCGGTCTGGAGCTCGAGATCGCCGAGCAGTAGCAGGTCTACGTCGAGCGGGCGCGGACTGTGGCGCGGCGCGTCGAGAACGCGACCTCGCTCGACCTCGACCTCCTTGCAGAGATCAAGCAGCGCCTCCGGCTCGAGGTCGGTGCGGATCCTGACCGCCGCGTTGAGGAAGTCGGACTGGTCGAGCACCTCGCCCACCGGCTCCGTCTCGTAGGCCGAGGAGATCGCGTCGACCTCCACCCCACGCTCGCGCAGCAAATCGACCGCGGCACGAAGGTGCCCTGCGCGGTCGCCGACATTCGACCCCAGCCCCAGATACCCGCTCCGCATCATGGACTCAGGACGTGCCGTCTGTTATGTGCCCGTATGGGTGCATAACAGACGGCACGTCAGCTCAAGCGCCTTCGGCTTCTTCGTCTGGCTCGTCGGAGCGCTCGTGGACGACCTCGACCGCGACCTCCTGAATCGCCAGCGGCAAGGGCGGCTCTGGCTTCGCCGCTCGCACCCGTACCGAGTCGCAGCCGTAGCGCTCCATCAAACGTTCGCCGATCACCTGGGAGAGGCGCTCCAGGGTCCGGTAGCTGCGCTCGGTGGCGGCCAGGGCAACGATGTCGCAGACCGCCGCGTAGTCGACCGTGTCCTCGATTCGGTCGGTGAGGACCGCGTCGCAATCGGGCACATCGAAGGAAATGTCGAACTCGAGCCGCTGGCCAACCTCCTGCTCGGAATCGCTTACCCCGTGGTGGGTATAGATCGAGAGCCCGCGCAGCTCGACCTCGACCCTCGACTCGGTTCCGTTCCCATTCGGCTCGTCCATTACGGAAAACCTATGAGATCGTGAGCGGATGCACGATTCGGTGGTGATCGAGGAGCGCTTTCGGGGACCGGCGGACAGCGGCAACGGCGGCTATTCCTGCGGCGCCCTCGCCCGCTTCCTCGAGCCGCGCTCAGCGGAGGTGACGCTGCGCTTGCCACCTCCGCTGAACAAGCCGTTGGAGGTCATTACCGACGGCGCGATGGCGACCATGCGCGATGACGATGCCGTCGTCGCCGAGGGCCGCGCGATCGACGAGCTCGCGATCGAGGTACCGGACCCGGTTGGGGTCGAGGAAGCCGCGGCGGCCCGCGAAGAGTCCCCGATGCGGCATGAGCACCCGTTTCCCGGTTGCTTCGTCTGCGGCCCGGAGCGCCAATCCGGGGATGGCCTCGGGATCACCTGCGGTCCCGCCAGCAGGAACCTGGTGGCATCGCCGTGGTATGTCGACGACAGCGTCCTCGACGGTGATGGCCGGGTTCCCCCTGAGATCGTCTGGTCGGTGCTCGACTGCCCTGGCGGCATCTCCTCGATGCTACTTCCCGATGTGGGGATGTGCGTGCTGGGACGGCTCGCCGCCCGAATCTACGGAGAGATCGAGCCGGGGACGACCTGTGTCGCAACCGGGTGGCCGATCGGCCGCGAGGGGCGCAAGTTCCTCGCCGGCTCGGCGATCTTCTCTGAGGATGGCGAGCCCCTTGCCCACGCCCGCGCGACCTGGATCGAACTGAAGCGCTGAGCGCGACTCAGGCCAGGATCGCGCTTGCGACCCGAAGCGCCTGCGCCGCCTCGGCGACGTCATGGACGCGCAGGACATCGGCGCCCTCGGCGGCAGCGAGGACCGACGAGGCAATGGTGCCGCCCGCCCGCTGATCGACCTCGGACCCGTCGATCCTGCCGATGAAGCTCTTGCGCGAGGTGCCAACGACCAGCGGCCGGCCGAGGCCGCGCAGCTCACCGAGCCGGCGCAGCAGCTCGAGATTGTGCTCGAGCGTCTTGCCGAACCCGATCCCGGGGTCGAGCCAGATCCGCTCCTCCTCGATCCCCGCGGCGACCGCAACCTCCGTCCGCTCGGCGAGAAACGCCTTGACCTCGTCGACGACGTCGTCGTAGGCGGGGTCCTCCTGCATCGTCCGCGGATTACCTGGCATGTGCATCAGCACTACCCCGACCCCTCGCTCCGCGCAGAGAGCTCCCATCTCCGGATCGCCCTGTAGCGCGGTCACGTCATTGACTATCTCCGCCCCCGCCTCGATCGCCGCCTCGGCCACAGCCGCCTTCGAGGTGTCGATCGACACCGTCGCAGCAGCGGCCAGCCCCGCTACAACGGGCTCAACCCGCCGCAACTCCTCGGCCACATCCACCGCAGCAGCCCCCGGCCGCGTCGATTCCCCACCGACATCCAAAATCGAAGCCCCGTCCTTAGCAAGCTCCATCCCGTGGGCAATAGCCGCATCCGCATCGAGGTACAGCCCACCATCCGAGAACGAGTCCGGTGTGACGTTGACGACTCCCATCAGCTTCGGGTTCATAAGCGAAGTATCGCTAGCTCCTGGAAGGGCCATGGGGTGGGCCCTCGAACGGGCGGATACTCATAGTGCTGCGCTAATTAGCGCAGCACTTGTCCGGGTGAGGGCCACTCCATGGCCCCCAACCGGCTAACTAGCGTCGCCGCCTGCGTAGCCGGGCCTGGGCCGCGGCATCGGCGGCCGTGCACCCTCGCGCTGCGCCCGTTCCGGCTCCGGCTCTGGCTCGACCGGCGCCGCCTCCTCCTCGTCGACGAAAACCTCGTCCTCGGCCTTGCCGTCGAGCAGAGCGACGAACTGCTCTGCGTCGATCGTCTCCCGCGTCAGCAGGATGTTCGAGATCCGATCCAGCTCCTCGCGCTTCTCGGTGAGCAGGTCCTTCGCCGTCTGATGAGCGCCCTCGACGATGCGGCGGATCTCGTCGTCGATCTCGCGGGCGATCTCGTCGGAGTAGTCGGGTTCGGCACTGAATTCGCGGCCGAGGAAGGGCTGACCGCGATCGTGGCCGAAGACGCGCGGGCCCAGTCGCTCTGACATCCCGAACCGCATCACCATCTGCTTCGCCGTCTCGGTCACCTTTTCGAGGTCGTTCGAGGCGCCGGTGGTGATCTCGCCGAAGACGATCTCCTCGGCGGCGCGGCCGCCCAGGGTCATCGCCATCGTGTCGGTCAGCTCGGCACGGGAGGTGAGGAACTTGTCTTCGGTGGGAAGGCTGATCGTGTAGCCAAGCGCCTGACCGCGGCTGATGATCGAGATCTTGTGCACCGGGTCGCAGTTGGGCAGCAGGTGGCCGACGATCGCGTGTCCGAGCTCGTGGAAGGCCGTGATCAGGCGCTCTTTCTCGCTCATCACGCGAGTCTTCTTCTCGGGGCCCGCGATCACCCGCATGATCCCCTCCTCCAGCTCCTGCATCGAGATCTCGCGCCTGCCCTGGCGGGCGGTCAGCAGCGCCGCCTCGTTGATCAGGTTGGCGAGATCGGCGCCGGTGAAGCCGGGGGTCTGGCCGGCGAGCGCATCGAGGTCGATCGCCTTGGAAAGGGGCTTGCCGCGGGTGTGGACCTCGAGGATGTGCTTGCGGCCCTTGCGATCGGGACGGTCGACGACGACCTGACGATCGAAGCGGCCGGGCCGTAGCAGCGCCGGGTCGAGGATATCCGGGCGGTTGGTGGCGGCGATCAAGATGATGTTGTCCTTCATCTCGAAGCCGTCCATCTCGACCAGCAGCTGGTTGAGCGTCTGCTCGCGCTCGTCGTGACCGCCGCCCATGCCGGCCCCGCGATGGCGGCCGACGGCGTCGATCTCGTCCATGAAGATGATGCAGGGGGAGTTCTGCTTGGCCTGCTCGAAGAGGTCGCGGACGCGGCTGGCGCCGACGCCGACGAACATCTCGACGAAGTCCGAGCCGGAGATCGAGAAGAAGGGGACGCCGGCCTCTCCGGCCACAGCGCGGGCAAGCAGCGTCTTGCCGGTGCCGGGCGGGCCGTAAAGCAGCACGCCCTTGGGAATGCGAGCGCCGAGCGCCTGAAACTTCTTCGGGTTCTCGAGGAACTCCTTGATCTCGTGCAGCTCCTGGACCGCCTCGTCGACCCCGGCGACGTCGCGGAAGGTGATCTTCGGGGCGTCGACCGACATCCGCTTCGCCTTCGATTTGCCGAAGTTCATCACCCGTGAGCCGCCACCTTGCATCTGGTTCATCAGGAAGATCCAGAAGCCGAGGAAGAGGACGAAGGGCAGGATGTAGGTGAGCAGCGAGAGCAGCCCGGAGCCCCCGGTGCCCTTGACGGACAACGAAGTCACATCGCTCTGGTCGATCAGGTTGAGCAGGGACTGCTCGGTGTTGGCCGGGTACCCAGTCGAGAAGCTGTCCCCGTTTTTACGCTTGACGTCGAGCGTGTTGTCCTTCGTGTTGATCGTGATCTCATCGATCCGATCGGTCGCGATCAGACCCGTCTTCGGGGCGACCAGCTGGTTATAGGACGGCGCTTTAGTGCCGTCGGGTTGGCTGATCACCTTCTGGGCAACGAAGGCAAGGATCACCACCAACAGGATCGGAAAAGCTGCGCTCTTGAAAAAACGCCTCACAGGGAAAAATCAGCGTACCAGGGCGGTTTTGCGCCCTAGGCGTCGAGAGCGGCCACGTAAGGGAGATTGCGGTAGTGCTGAGCGTGGTCGAGGCCATAGCCGATCGCGAAGCGGTTGGGGATCTCGAAGCCGACGTAGCGCGGGGAGAGATCGACGCGGAGGCGCTCCGGCTTGGTCAGGAGCGCACAGACCTCGAGCGAAGCCGGGTTACGAGCCTTGAGGTTGCGCATCAGGTACTGCAGGGTGAGGCCGGAGTCGATGATGTCCTCGACGATCAGCACGTGGCGGCCTTCGATCGGCGCATCGAGGTCCTTGAGGATCCGCACCACGCCCGAGGAATCGGTCTGCGAGCCGTAGCTGGAGACAGCCATGAAGTCGATCTCGCAGGGCACGGTCACGCTCCGCATCAGGTCGGCGAGGAAGAGGACGGCGCCCTTGAGAACGCCGACCATGAAGAGGTCACGGCCCTCGTACTCGTCGCTGATCTGCCTGCCCAGCTCGGCGACGCGCCGCGTCAGCTCCTCGCCGGAAACGAGGGTCTCGCCGATCGCGGGATCGCTCACGGGCCGCAGTCTAGATATAGAGCGACCCTCGGTGCGATCAGCGCTCGGCGTGCAGGACGCCGCGCTCTGCGATCGCCCGAACGCCGCCGCCGAGGTCGAGCATCGCCATGCCTGTGCGGCGCAGCGCCGCCACCTCGTCGGCATGGTTGGCAGCGCCGGGCACCGGGCGGCCGGCTGCGCGGTCGGCGAGCTGCTGGACGACGAGCCGGCGCAATGCCGAGGGCAGCTCCGCCAGCCGCTCGAGCGAGATCGTGCCGCGATCTCCATTGGAGCCGTCGATCTCGGCATCGACCAGAGCGTCGAGCACCTCAGCCTCGTCGCGCAGCAAGGCGGCGGTGCGGAGCACGTTGCGGGCTGCGGCGGGATGGATCTCGGCCAGCGCCGCCGCCAACCCGTGCCGAACGCGGTTGCGGGCATAGGCGTCGCCGGCGTTGCTCGAGTCGTCGCGCCAGGCGAGCTCTCGCTCTTCGCAGTAAGTCGTCGTCTGCTCCCTGGTGAAGGCGAGCAGGGGCCGCACCAGGCTGCCGTCGCGCGGACGCATCCCCAGCAGCGCGCGACGGCTCGGTGAGGAAGCGAGGCGATAGAGGATCGTCTCGACCTGATCGTCGGCGGTGTGGCCAGTGGCGATCACGGCATCGGCGGGCAGCGCCAGATGCGCCGCGGCCGCGTAGCGGGCGTCGCGCGCCCAGGCCTGCAGGTTGCCGGGTCCCTCGGGTCGGTGCGGTCGCTCGATCTCGAGCCGCACACCGAGCCGCCCGCAGAGGGCTGCACAGTGCGTCTCGTCCTCGTCTGAATCGTCGCGCAGCCCATAGTTGACGTGGAGCACAGTCACCGCTTCGGCTCCAAGCAACCGCACCGCAAGGTCGACCAGGCAAACCGAGTCGCGGCCGCCGGAGAGCATGGCGACCACTGGGGTCTCGGTGGGCAACAGGCCGCCCTCCCGCACCTGCTCGAGCATGCGGTCGCTCTCCATGCTCATAGTTTCCCGCTCCGAGCGAGCGCGGGCGCGATCAGCTCGACGCCGCGCGAACGAGGAAGAGCGGGGTCGGGGCGGGGAAGCCCTTGAGGCTGACCTCACCGATCGGCTCGGACTCGAGGTCGTCTCGATCCCCGATTGCTTTCATCACCCGGTCGGTCACGAGCACCTCCCCCGCCTGGGCGCGGCTGACGACGCGGTGGGCGAGGTTGACGTGGGTGCCGAAGTAGTCGCCGTCGCGATAGACGGCGTTGGCACAGTGGATGCCCACCCGCGGCTGAGGACGCTGGGGGAACCGCTCCAGCAGACCGACCGCCCACTCGGTCAGCGATGCCGGCTCCGGTGAGACGACCATCACCTCGTCGCCAATCGTCTTCACGATCGTCGCTTCGGGTGGCAGGGTCGCCTCCACCGTTTCGACGAAGTTCTCGACCACGTCGAGCGCCTCGAGGTCGCCCTCCTCCTCGGTGTAGCGGGTGAACCCGGTGAGGTCGATGAAGCAGAGGGTGACCGGGACCTGGCCAAGGTGGGTAGCGGTGTCGAGCTCGTTCTCCATGTGGCCGATCACGTCCTGCTCGAGGAAGAAACGCAAGTAGCGGGTGTGCAGGTAGTCGATCAGCGGAGATGCAAGGGGAAGGACGTCCGCTGCCAACCCGCCGATCTCCTCGGCCATCTCCAGCTCGGGAACGCCGTCGCGGATCAGCGGTTCGTGCACATATAGATGGAAGAGACGCACCTCAGCATCGGCGATGCGCCGCAGCGACTGCGCGTAGACGCGGACCAGCTGCAGGAAGGCGACCAGCGGAAAGCCGGCTGCGAGCACGCGGGCGCAGTGGCGCAGTGCCTGCACGTCGTGGGGGCTGAGCAGCCGCTCGCGCTCGAGCGGCGTGCCGAGGATGGCGAGGATTCGCTCGACCAGCTCAGGCTCGAGACCGGTCTCACGCGCCACCTCCTCGACGGTCGCCTGCTCTTCCGGCTGTGGGAAGAGGTCCTCGGCAAAGCCGAAGGCGAGCCTGCCCTCGCGGCCGGCCTTCTTCAGGTCCTCGAGCGAGTGCCCGCGCTCGCGCATCCGCGCGACCACCCGAGCCTGCGCGGCGGCCGCCGGAGTCCAGCGCCCCCGCCGCACCGGCACCACCTTCTCCTCCGCCCAGCGCTTGAGCGTGCTGGTCGAAACACCTGAGCGACGAGAAGCCTCACTCAGAGATATGCGCTCATCTGCCACGGCGCCCGAGGCTAACCGCTGCGGAGGAAGAACCAGACCCCCCTCCCCGGAGGCTTAGGGCCGACATTGCGAATTGCAGGGAACGATCTGCTGCGCAACGGCCTCCGGGGAGGGGGGTCTGGTTCTGCTACATGGTTAGGCCGGGAGCTCGGACTCTTCGTGCGCCTGCAGAACAGGCTCCCCGCCCTCGCCGGTGCGAATGCGGATCGCTTCCTCCACCGGCAGGACGAAGATCTTGCCGTCCCCGACCTCGCCCGTCCGGGCGTGCTTGAGGATGGTCTCGACGACCACCGGCTTGTCCTTGTCCTCGACCACGACCTCCAGCTTCAGCTTCGGCCGGACGTTGACGGTGAGGGTCGAGCCGCGGTACCGCTCGACGATTCCCTTCTGACGTCCCGAGCCCTTGGCCTCGATGATCGACAGGGAAGGGAATCCCTTGTCGAGCAACTCGGCCCTAATCGGCTCGAACGCCTCGTGGCGAATGAACGCCTCGATCTTCTTCATGCGCTCAACCCTCCTATCGGGTCTCAGTAGCTGTCATTTGGGCCGGTGCCGGCACGGGCGGCGCGGCTGCCCCCGCCCCCATCGTGCTCGGCAATCCCGTCGAGTACTCCGGCTGCGGGATGAACTGCTCCGGATAGCCGTACATGCCGTGCGAGCTGATGTCGAGGCCGGCTTCCTCCTCCTCGTCGGATACGCGGAGCCCGATCGTCGACTTGATGATCGCGAACGTGGTGATCGAGATCGCGAAGACGACGACGAAGGTGAAGAGGACCGCCAGCGCCTGGACCCCCAGCTGCCCGAAGGCCGTGCTGAGCGAGGCGTCGCCGAAGATGCCGTACCAGACGCCCGATCCGGCCCCTTCGAGGACCAGCCGCGGCGAGGCGAATATGCCGACCGCCAGAGTGCCCCAGATTCCCGCCAGGCCGTGGGCGGAGAGAGCACCGACCGGATCGTCGAGCAGCCTGTCGATCGACAGCACCGCGTATACGACGATCAGGCCGGCGATGAAGCCGATGATCGGCGCCGCCCAGAACTCGACGAAGCCCGACGGAGCGGTGATGCCGACAAGGCCGGCGATCGCGCCGTTGCCCGCCATGCCGACGTCGAGCGAACGGCTCTTCGCGTAGACGGCCAGAGAGGCACCGATCACACCGGCTGCCGCGGCGAGCTGCGTGTTGAGCATCACCTCGCCGAAGAACGAGCCGGAGGTTTCGAAAGTCGAGCCTCCGTTGAAGCCGAACCAGCCGATCCAGAGGATGATCACGCCGAGGCCGACCAGCGGCATCGAGTGCCCGGGGATGACCCGTGGCTTGCCGCTCGCGTCGTACTTCCCCTTGCGGGCGCCGAGCAAGAGCAGCGCCGCAAGAGCGCCGACCGCACCGGTGAGGTGGACCACCGATGAGCCGGCGAAGTCCATCACCGGCTTGCCGCCGATGTCGGAGAGCAGGCCCCCGCCCCAGACCGCGTGCGCGATCAGCGGGTAGATCACGGCGCCGAAGACGATCGCGTAGATCACGTAGGCGCCGAACTTGATCCGCTCCAGGGTGGTGCCCCAAACGATCGCCAGGGAAACGGCACAGAAGGCGAGCCCGAAGAGCATCAGCATCGCGTCGGAGCCAGCCACGTTGAACGCTTCTTCGCCACTGCCGATCACCTGATCGAAGTGGAAGAAGAAACCCGTGTCTCCGAAGAACTCGTTGCCGCCTCCTTCGGCTACCCCGTAGCCGATCGCCCACCAGGCGATCGTCACGATCCCCAGGTTGACGAGGATCTTGGCGACCCCGGTGCCGGCGTTCTTCTGTCTCGAGAAGCCGATCTCGAGGAACATGAAGCCCGCCTGCATCAGGAAGACCAGCGCGGTCGCAACCGCGACCCAGACCATGTCTAGCTCGAGAGCCTTTTCCTCCAGTGTGCCGGCGACTTCGCCGACGGTCGCTGCCGATGCCGCCGCTGGCAGCACCAAGGCCGCGACTGCCGCAAAGATCACGGCGAGGCCCATCTTCTTTCTCATCGAAAACTCCCTCCTAGCCCGACGGAGCACGCCCCGGCGGTCGCGGTTTGGACATCGAAGCCAAGGTATGGACGGGCCGGCGGGCTGTGTTTAGACGGCTGGAGGAAATCCGGGCGGAGGGATTCTCACGAGTGTCAACGCCAATCCCGACTCCACAGCTCGGATTCGGTTAGGGTGGCCTTTCTGTCATTAGGGAGCCCTAAGTAGGCTTCTTCCATGAGGAGGCACTCAGCTAGATGAAGTCGAGAGCAAACTTTGCGGTCGTCGTCGCGGCGTTGGCGCTGGCGACCCCGGTCGCCGCGGGCTGCGGCGACAGCGGCGACAGCGAGGAGACCGTCACCACCACCAGCGCGCAGCTCGCGCCCGTCAAGGGCTACCTGACCGACCACTCGGCCGAACTGGTCGATCAGGTTGGCGTGCTGCAGGAGAACGCCGACGAGTACTACGCGCTGGCCGAGTCGGTCGACTTCGACTACGAGCGGCTGCTCGACGAGCACGGCGACGAAGTCGCTGAAATCCTCGCCGACTCCAAGGATGCCTTCGTCACCGCCAATCCCGCCTACGAGGAGATGGAGGGGATCGTCGCCGGCGTGCCGAGGCTGGCTCAGTACGACGTCGACATCGACGCCGGCTCGGACGCCTCCACCCCCGAAGACGCAGTCTCCTTCAGCCTCACGACCCCCGACGGCAAGCAGCTGAAGCAGCCAGGCAACCTCTTCTTCCTCACCGAGACGGCGCTCTACGGCACCAACCCGGACCTACAGGCGAAGGGCGTCGAGGCCGACGTCAACGGCAACGGGAAGGTCGAGTTCGGCGAGGGCCTGCCCGACGCCAACGTCTACAAGGCGACGCTCGACGAATTCGAACAGCAGGCGAAGAACCTCGATGCCGACGCGCAGGAGTTCGAACCGACGCCATCCGATGCGCTGACCTCGATCGTCGTCATGACCCCGACCATGAGTGAGTACTTCGAGGCATGGAAGAACTCCCGCTTCATCGCCGGGGAGGACGCCGAGGAACTCGGCTTCGTGGCGACGTCGCGACTCTCCGACATCGCCGACATCCTCGGCGGGATCCTCGTCACCTATGACGGGATTGAACCGATGATCGCCGAGGAGAACCCGCAGCAGGCGAAGCAGACTAGGAAGGAGCTGCAGAACCTGGTCGACTTCGCCGCCGACCTGCGCGACCGCGAGGCCGAAGGCGAGCAGTTCACCGCCAAGCAGGCCGATGCCCTCGGCGCCCAGGCCCAGGCCCAGGCGGAGGCAATTGCCGGCCAGGTGACCCAGGTCGCCAAGCAACTCGACGTCGAACTGCAGGAAGGGTAAGGCGAGGCCGGTCAGGGAAGGACGCCTACAGCCGCAGCCCCCCTGGGCCAAACGAGCCGCCATCGCGATCCTCTTCGCGATGGCGGCCTTGCTGCTGGCTGCCCCGCCGAGCGGAGCCGAGCCGCCCTGGCAGGCAGCCGATGCAATCCGTGCTGACCTTGCCGAAGCACAAACCCGGCTGCTCTTCGACGAAGGGACCGCGAGCTCGATCGCCGCGGCCGAAGCGAGCCTGCGTGGCCCGCTTCGCCGTGGCCTCGCCGCCAATGCCGCCGGCGAGCTGGCCGAAGTCGAGTCCTCGCTGGCCGCTGCACGCCGCGCCGGTGCCGCCCGCGACGAAGTCGGCCTGGCAGCGGCCCGCGGCCGGATCCTCGCCGCGCTGCGCCGTGGCGCCCTCGCTGTGGTGGTCGCCGCTGCACACCGCGGCGACGCCGCTGAAGCGCGCGCCTGGCTACAGATTCGGGAGTTCCGCCAAACCACCCGCTTCACGCGGCCGGGTGTCGACGCAACCGCGGCGGTAGAGGAACTAGCCAGCGGTGCAGGCTCGCCGCCGCAGACGGTGGTGCAGATCGAAAAGGACCTGCTCGACGCCTTCCAGGCAAGGCTCTTCACCGATCTCGACGAAGCAGCACAGGCAGCCGAGCGCGGCTTCGACGGTCGCTTCGCGGAAACCACGGCGATCGTCCATGGCTACTGGCTGGCGATCGCCGGCGAGTACGGGGAACAGCGCGGCGACACCCAGCAACGTGCCGCCGGCCGCGACTTCACTGCCCTCGCGGCGGCTGGGGCTGCAGCCAACAGAGCGCGCTTCGAGACCGCGCGCAAGCGGGTCGAAGCGGACCTCGAGGGCTTCACCGCAGCGCCGCTGACCCCCGACGAGGAGGTCAACCGGGCCAGCCAGCTGACCCGCTTCCTCGATCTCGTCCCCAAGGAGTACGACAAGGGCACCAGTGACGGCCGGGTGACGATCCCCTTCGAGGTGCAGGAGGCGGTCGCCTTCATGGACGGAGTCGAAGCGGCCTTCTCGGACCTCGAGCCGGTCCTCCTCGAGCGCGACCGGGCGGCAGTCGAGCAGATCAAGTCCGCCTATGCCGAGCTGCGCGACGACGTCGATAACGCCCAGCAGAACGTCAGCGTCGCCCCTCAGGAGGAGCTCGACGCGGCTCGCGACCGAGCTGCCGAGACCTTCGAAAGGATCGCGCCGAAGGAGTGGACAGAACCGAGCGACGAAGCCGACTACGAACTCGTCGACATCTCCCTCGACCAGCTGGAAGCAGCTGCCGGGGCGGGGCGCTACCAGGAGGCCGAGCAGGCGCGGCTCGCCGCCTACGGCTTCTTCGAGTTCGGCCCAGAGCTGAAGCTGCGCGCCTTCGACCCCCAGCTGGCGCTCGAGATCGAGGGCCTGATCTGGTACGGCGCCAACGGCGATGCCGGCCTCGCCAGTCTCGTCGCCCGCGACGCCCCGCTGACCGAGATCCGCGAGACGCGGCTCGACCTCGACGAAAAGCTGGCCGACGCCAGAGCTCTGACCGGCGACGGCGCCAGCGCGACGACGGCAATCACCAACTCGGCGCTGATCGTCTTCCGCGAGGGCCTCGAGGCGATCCTGATCCTCGCCGCGATCACCGCCAGCATGATCGGCCCACGGGCCCCCCTGCGCCGGCCGATCTACCGTGGCGCTCTGCTCGCGCTTCCGGCCAGCGTGCTGATGTTCGTCCTCGCGCTGCTGCTGCTCGACTCGCTCTCACAGTACGGCGAGAAGCTCGAGGCGGTGGTCGGCGTGGTCGCGATCGGGGTGCTCTTGCTGGTCATGAACTGGTTTTTCCACCGGGTCTACTGGACCGAGTGGATCAAGGGCCACCGCGATCGCGGCAAGGCGCTGACCGGGGCGGCGCTGACCGCCGGCGCGGGCGCGGCCACCGTGGTCGGGCTCTACACCCTCGGCTTCACCAGTGTCTTCCGCGAGGGCTTCGAGACCGTCCTCTTCCTGCAGGCGCTGCAGCTCAGCTCCGGTACCGGCGTCGTCCTCGCCGGCGTCTCGCTGGGCCTGGCGATCACCGCTGTCGTCGGCGCCCTCACCTTCGCCCTCGAGCGCAAGCTCCCGTACAAGAAGATGCTGATCGCGACCGGCATGCTGATCGCCCTCGTCCTGGTCGTCCTCGTCGGCAACACGGCGCGGACCATGCAGGGGGTCGGCTGGCTCTCGATCCATCCGGTCGACATCGACCTGCCGCTGTGGATGGGGACCTGGCTTGGCGTCTACCCGACCGTGGAGACGCTGGTCGCGCAACTAGTCGCCTTCTGCTTCGTGATCGGCAGCTACTTCGCGGCTGAGTGGATGCGCAAACGCGACCTGCGCCGGGCGATCGAAGCTCACGAGGGGTCGCTGGCGTCCGCTCCCGAGCCCCAGCCGAATGGAACCAGCGCGGCAAACGGCAAGCAGGGCGCAATAGGGTCGGATCAGGATGCCGTCCCGACTCCGCCCCACAGCCTCAGTCGCCGCTGACGCAATCCTTGTCGGCGATCCCGGCCGGGCGCTGATGCTGGCGCAGGAGCTGCTGGAGAAACCGAAGATGAGCAACCACGCCCGCGGGCTGTGGGGCTACTCGGGCGAGACGACCGAGGGAGATCCGTTGACGATTCAGTCGACCGGGATGGGAGGACCGAGCGCGGCGATCGTCCTTTCCGACCTCGCCGAGCTGGGGGTGCGGCGGGCGATCAGGATCGGGACCTGCGTCGCGATCGACCCGGGCTGCGCGCTGGGCGAGCTGCTGGTCGCGATCGAGAGCCACAAGGGAGAGAAGAGGTTCTCCCCGGATCCCGAGCTGACGAAGGCGCTCGAGCTCGAGCTGAGCGGTACCGGCAGGACCGCGGCAGTTGCCAGCGTCGACGAGATCGGCGATCTTGCGCAGCCCAGCCACGGATCCGTGCGGGATCTCCAAACCGCGACCGTGTTGGGGCGTGGACGAGACCACGGCCTCGCTGTAGCGGTGGCTCTGATCGTCGAGGAAACAACCGCTGGCGAACGGATCGCCGACGAGGTGCTGGAAGAGGTGGCAAAGCTGGCGGGAAGAGCCGCCAGCCGCATACTCTCAGCCTAAGGTCGAGGGTTAGTCTTGTGCCTCGACTGGCATTTTCCGCCGAAGTTCGCCGATGTCTCGGGCGATCCGGTCGACCTGGTCCTCGACCTCTTCGAGGCGCTGCGAAAGCGAGCGCAAGCGTCGCTCCAGCCGTTCGACGTCCCCCGCTGAAGGGAGGTTGAGCGCCGCCATCGCAGCATGCTGGGCCTCCTGGGCCTTCTCGCGGGCACCGAAGGCCGCCGCGAGCGCGCTCTCGAGCACCTGGCTGTCGAGCAGGGCCTGGGCGAACTCGCCGATCGCCTGCTCGCTGCGGGCCCGCAGCCCGTCCTCGTCATGCTCGAATCCATTCCCGGGTTCAGAGGTCATTTACGGGAGCTTAACCGGGCGCATCCGGCTCGCCTGAAATCCTCCCGCGCTGCAGGCATGAGACCGCTATTGATTAAGGCCTTGTTGGGGGGACTCGTCACCCGTTGCGCGCCTCCAGACAAGCAAGTAGCTTGGGCGGGCCTGCTGCACGGGGGAGAGGGCGGACTGGGCTGCACGATGCGTGACAGCAGGTATAGAGGCGCCGTCGAATGAGAAACAAGCTCGCACTGACCACAGCCTTGGCCAGCTTCGGCGTCGTAACGGCGCTCGGAGCCGGCAACCTCGCGGGTGCCGACGACCTCACCGACGCCAACCCGACCCAGCCCAGCGCTCCCCTCGTAACCACTCCCGCTGCTCCGGCGCCGGACTGCTCGAACGGCGTTGACGACGACGGCGATGGCCTGATCGACACCGAGGACCCCAACTGCCTCACGCCCGCCGGCCTTAGCGAGGAGTCCGCTCCCTCGACGGGAAGCGAGATCGAAGCCCCGGCGAGCCCTGCACCCGCCCCGGCACCAGTTGAACCCAAAGCACCGGGAGTCCAGGCCGGAACGACGATCGACGGAAGCGGCGGCGGCACCGTACGCAACCAGAGCATCGGCGACGCCAGCGGTGGTGGCTCTGGCAAGAGCGCCGGGGCGGTCACCGCCCCCAGCGCGACCGCTGGCGACCAGCCGCATGCCGACGGCCCCAACGGCGGCTCGCCCTTCACCAGCGGCGGCACGCCGACCGAGGCCAACCCGACGACCACGTTCGCGCCCTTCGGCCCCGCCCCGATCGGCGTCCCCAACTTCGTCATCGACTCCTTCGAGATCCCGCCCTTCCTACTGCCGATCTACCAGGCCTGCGGGACCGAGTACGGGATTCCCTGGGAGGTGCTTGCCTCGATCAACAAGATCGAGACCGCCTTCGGCACCAACCTCAACGTCTCCAGCGCCGGCGCGATGGGCTGGATGCAGTTCATTCCGTCTTCCTGGGAAATGTACGGGCTCGATGCCAACGGCGACGGGCGCAAGGACCCCTACAACCCGGTCGACGCGATCTGCGCCGCGGCGAGCTACTTGAAGGCAGCAGGTGGCGCCGACGACCTCTACGACGCGATCTTCGCTTACAACCACGCCGACTGGTACGTGCAGGAGGTGCTGCTCTACGCACGGGCCTACGGCAAGCTTCCCTCCGACCTGGTCGGCTCACTGACCGGGCTGACCGAGGGCGCTCACTTCCCGATTGCCGCCGACGCTCGCTACGCCGACGACATCGCCACCCGCGAGGTGCTGAAGCGGGCGACACCGGAGGAACGGGAGGAGCTCGGCAACGCGGCTGAAGTGATCTCCTCCTCCCCCACTCGGCGCGGGATCAACATCTTCGCCGCAGAGGGCGCACCGGTCGTCGCCGTCAACGACGGGGTGATCGAGAAGATGGGCGAGTCGAAGAAGCTCGGCCGCTACGTGGTCCTCCAAGATGCCTACGGCAACCGCTACACGTACGCCCAGCTCGGTGAGGTCGTCCGCGACCACCGCCTGGTCGTGATGCCGACTGGCAAGGAGAAGCGGGTCCCGGTCGACAGCCAGAACATTCGCCCCCGCCTCTACGCTCTGCCAGACCGGGTGGGCGAGCAGCGGCAGGACGAGGCTGTGCAGCGCGTCGATGACGCAGCGGCGACGGGCGCCGACGGAACCCTCAAGGTCGGGTCGAAGGTGATAGCTGGCACCGTCCTGGCCCGGGTCGGCGAGTCCGCCGACGGCATCGACCCACACATCAACTTTTCGATCCGCCCGGCCGGGCGGGGCGCGCCGCGGATCGATCCGAAGCCGATCCTTGACGGCTGGAAGCTGCTCGAGGCGACCGCGATCTACCGCGCCGAGGGCAAGAGCCCATTCGCCGAGAAGCTCGGCAGCGCCGGTGTCCTGCTGCTGCCGAAGGAGGCGCTGCAGAGGCGCGTGCTCGCCGACGAGCGCCTCTCGGTCTACGACTGCGGCCGCACCGACATCGCCACCGGGCAGATCGACCGGCGCGTGCTGGCCGCCCTCGAGTACCTCGCTGAGAAGGGCTACGAACTTACGGTCACGTCGCTGAAGTGCGGCCACGGCTTCTACACGGCAAGCGGCAACGTCTCCAACCACAGCTCCGGCAACGCGGTCGACATCGCGACGATCAACGGCGTGCCGGTGCTCGGCAACCAGGGCCCCGGGACGCTGACCGACGCCCTTCTCAAGGAGGTTCTGCGCTTCCAGGGCACGATGGTCCCGGAGGAGCTGATCTCGCTGGAGGAACTGGGCGGCCCGAGCTTCGCACTCGCCGATCACGCCGATCACGTCCACATCGGCTGGCAGCCGCTCTACGCAGATGGGGCACTCGGGGCGCAGTTCGTGCAGCTGCTGAAACCAGACCAGTGGCAGCGCCTGACCGAGCGTCTCGAGCAGATCGACAACCCGCGGGTGCCGACCAAGCCCTCTGAGTACGCACTGCCCGACAAGCAGGAGAAGCCGGGCAATGGCGATGGCGGGACCGGCAGCGCTGCCGGCGCCGACTGACGTCTAGAAGAATTCGGGTCTTTGACTGAGGACCCCAAGCTCTTCGGATTCGCACAGCTCGAGTTCGCCGGCACGCTCGCCGTCGCGGACGGGCGTTACGTGGTTCGCGATGGGGAGAAAGAGTCCGTTCTCGTCGTCGAAACCTTCGGCGCCCCAGCGCCTCCGACGCGGCGGCGCCGGCGCGCCCGCCAGGCAGAGTCAGACGCCGAGCTGCGTCCGCTTGCATTGACTCGCGTGACCGCCGTGCGTGCTTTCGAGGAGTTCTCCGACGAGCACGCCGGGCGCCGCTGGCTGGACGAGGCAACCGAGGCCGAGGACAAGGTCGAGGTGCTGGCCGAGGAAGGGATCGGCTTGCTCAACCGGGCGCTGCACGCCAACGGTGCCGCCAGCGGCGATCCCCACTCCTACGAGCTGGCCTTGGAGCGGGCGGCCACGGTACGGCTCGGCTATGGCAGCGGAGAGGAGCTGGCAAACGGCCGCTTCACGGAAGCTCGTGAGGTCGACGTGCGGGCCGGGACCAGATCCCGCCGTCGCCAGCGAGCCGAAGAGCTGCGCCCCCAGAGGCGGGTGGCGGCGGTACTCGGCGGCCGAGAGCAGATCGACGCCTGCGAGACGCTGTTGCTGCGCGGGCGCGCCGATCTCGACGCCGGGCGCACCCGCGAGGCCGCCTTGCAGCTGCGAATTGGCCTGGAGGCACTGCTGCTCGAGCTCAGCGGCGCCCTCACCGATCCCGGGCACGAGGAGGACATGGCGATGCTCGAGAGCCGCCGCTCGGAGGCGGGAACGGCGGCGAACATGGCGCTGCGCGGTGACCTCGACGCTGAGCAGGAGCAGAGCGTGCGCGAGCTGACCGAGATCTGCGAGCGGGTGCTGCGTCGCAGGCGGGTGCTACGGGGCTAGAGCGCGAGACGACCGGCGACCACATCGTCGAGCAGCGACTCGGCGATGTGATGGGCTTCCTCCAGCTCGATGCCTTCCAGCGAGGGCACCCCAATCACGGTGAGGCCCGCTGCCCGCGCCGCAGCGACTCCTGTTGGCGAGTCCTCGAGGACGACCACCGAGGGATCTGCGGCCACACCGAGGCGCCGACAGGCCTCCAGGTAGGGGTCCGGCGCGGGCTTTGGTGCCGCCACTTCGTGGGCGCTGAGAACCACGTCGAAGCGGTCGACGAAGCCGACGATTTCGAGCGAGCGCCGCACGAAGACCAGGGGCGAGTTGGAGACAAGGCCGATCGGCGTCCCTCGCTCGCGAAGCCGATGCAGCAGCTCCCGGGCACCGACCATCGCCTTCACCCCGTGCTCGAGCTCGGCGACGACCAGCTCGTTCAGCTCCTCGATCAGCTCCACTGCCCGTCCGGGCTCACCCAGCCGCTGCTCGAGGATTCCGCCGGCGATCTCGGCCGAGGTCCCGACCAGCTCGCGCTTGTGCTGCGCGGTGAACTCCTTGCCCCGCCGCTCGAACAGATCGTGCTCGGCCCTCGTCCAGACCGACTCGGTGTCGAGCAGCAGCCCGTCGTTGTCGAAGATGACCGCCGTGGGCGCCGCCGGCGCCATCTCGCTCGGATCTTGGCCCATCGTCAGTCGAGTGCGGTCAGGATCGCATCGAGCTCGGCATCGACCTCGCCCGTGAGCTTCAGCCTGGCGTCGCCGTCATAGGGCGTCGATCCCTTGGTGACGATCGCGAGCTGCCCGCCGCGCTCGAGAGTAAGGCCTGGCAGGCTGGCCACTGGGTAGACCGCGAGCGAAGAGCCGACGCAGAGCATCAGCTCGGCTTCCGCGGCGAGCTCATGCGCCCGCGCCATCGCGCTCTCGGGCAGCATCTCGCCGAAGAGGACGACGTCGGGCTTGACCGCGCCGCCGCAAGAGGAGCAGACCGCGATGCCGTCCTGATCGAACAGGCCATCCACTTCGGCGATCCCGTAGGAGATCGCGCAGCCCCTGCAGGAAGAGGTCTCGATCGAGCCATGCACCTCGACCACCTCCTGCGAGCCCGCAGCGCGGTGGAGGCGGTCGATGTTCTGCGTGATCACGCCCTGCAGCAACCCGCGCCGTTCCAGCTCCGCCAGGGCCTCATGCGCCCGGTTGGGACGCTTGTCGCCGAGCGAGTGAAAGCGCGGCCGGTAGTAGGACCAGAAGCGAGCCGGATCGCGCTCAAAGACGTCGATATGGGCGACTTCCATCGGGTCGACGTTCGCCCAGAGCCCCGTCTCGGGCGTGCGGAAGTCAGGGATCCCGGAGGGAACCGAGACACCCGCCCCGGTCAGCGCGACCGTGCAGCTCGACTCGGCGATCAGCTCGGCAAGCTCGACCGCGCCGGCCGAGCCGACCTCTTTGGCACCCGTCTCCACGCCGGGATCATCCCAGAGCGGCGCCGAGCGGCTTTCAGGCGGATGGGCGGACCGGCAGCGTTCGAGTTTTTGGGCTCACGGTCGTCGCCCCGAGGCCGGTGAGCGTGACTCGCAGCCTCGCCACAGGCTCGGTCGCGAGAGCGTCCCGAACGGCGCGTGGAGCGCGGATGCGAATCACCCGCTGCGTGCCCGGCTCGACCGCGAGCTTGCGGCGACGGTTGCCTGGGCTGTTCAGCCAATCGGCGAGGAGGCGAGCGCTGCAGGATCGCTCGCCTTTCGAGCAGCGCAGCTTCAGTGCCACCCGGCCACGGTTGTCGAGGCGGGCGTACGCAGTGATCAGCCGAAGAACAGCTTGCTGCACCGATGGCGTGGTAAAGGTTGCGTCCTGGCTGCGGCCGACACCGCCGTTCACACGTGTAGCTACCAGGCGGTAGTGGTACGTGGTGGCGGGCTCGAGATCAGTGACCACCGCGCTGGCGAATACGGTTGGGGCCGGGGCGGACTCCGGCGTCTGACGACCGTAGCTCGTGCCAGTGCCGTACTCGAAGTGTGTGGTTACGTTTCCGCCGAGCCCTTCGGAGCTGCCGAGAAGAAGCACGCTGGTCGGGGAAAGTATGGCTGGCGTCCCGAGGAATACCCTCGGCTCAACCGTGTAGGTGATCGGCACATACGTCACGCTCACGCCAGCGCGGGAGAGGGTGCTACCGGCCGGCTCCCCACCGGTGGGGTCGAAATGCCGCTGTTCCGCCCCGAGGGCGGTCGCCGGAGCGGCGACGCAGGCGATGAAGGCAGCCAGGGCGAGGCTACGCAGTGCAGATGGGAGCATTGGGGTTTGGCCTTTCTCGACGAGCGTGGACCGAGATACGAGCGGGTACCGGGATAGGGAACGCTAGATCCCGGGGCGGATGACTCAGGCTCCGGGCCGGTATGTACCGAAGGCCCAGAGCGTGCCCTCAGGGTCGCGGACGGTGAAGTCGCGCGACCCGTAGTCGGTCTCGGTCAGCTCGAGGGCGATGTCGGCACCGGCCTCGCGAACCCGCTCGTAGAGCGGGTCAACGTCGTCGATCGCGACGTAAACAAGGGAGCCTCCAGGCGGGAGGCTGCGAAACGGCTCGCGTCCCACCCCGGCGCTGCCCAGCATCACCACGGTCGAGTCGAAGGCCACCTCGGCATGGACGACGTTGCCGTCGTCGTCGTGGTGCACCTCGCGCCGCTCGAACCCAAGCGTCCGCTCGAGCCACTCGATCGCCGCATCGGCATCGGCGTAGAGCAGGTTCGGGAAAAACGTCGGTGAGGCCATATAGCGGTGCTTCCCCCGAAGGCCGTTGCCAAACCCCTACTTGCCGCTCCACTTCGGAGTGCGCTTGCCGAGGAAGGCGCCGATCCCCTCCTTGGCGTCCTCGCTGCGGAAAGCGGTGGCGAAGCCCTGCTTCTCCGCCTCGATCCCCGCGTCGAGGTCGCCGGCATGAGAGACGAGCTTGATCTGTTCGACCGCGAGCGGAGCCTGGCTGGCGAGCTTGCGGCCCCACATCAGAGCCGTCTCGAATAGCTCCTGGTCGGCGACGACGCGATTGGCGAGGCCGAAGTCGAGCGCCTCGCCGGCGAGGATCGCATCGCCGGCCAGGTTCATCTCCAGCGCCTTGTTCGGACCGACCAGGCGCGGCAGGCGCTGGGTGCCACCAAAGCCGGGGATGATCCCGAGCTTGACCTCGGGCTGGCCGAAGACCGCGGCCTCGGCTGCGATCCGCACGTCGCAGGCCATCGCCAGCTCGCAGCCGCCACCGAAGGCGAGCGCGTTGACGGCGGCGATCGTCGCCACCCGGGACTGGCCGAAGTCGCGCAGCAGGGCGTGGGCGGTGTGGATCAGCTCCTCGCCGCCGGACTCGTCCATCTGAGTGAAGGCCTTGATGTCGGCGCCGGCGGAGAAGACGACAGGGACCGAGGAGGCGATCACCATCGCGCCCACATCACCGGAGGACTTGACCTTCTCCCAGACGATTCCGAGGTCGCGGATCACGTCCGGTGAGACGGCGTTCATCGGCGCGTTGGCGAGCCAGGCGATCGCGACATCGCCGCGGGTCTCCAGCTTCACCGTCTCGGCTTGCTCGCCCTCATCGGGCTGCGGGTAGGGGTAGAAGCCCTGGCCGGAGCCCATGCCCAGGCGGCCCTGGGCGACGAGGCGGCGAAGCAGCGTCGGGGCCGCGAAACGCTCGCCGTGGCGCTCCTCGAGGTTCTCGATCTGCTCGAGCACCTTGTCGAGGCCTTCGACGTCGGCTTTCCAGAACGGCGGCAGCAGCCCACGGCGAGGATCGAGCCCGGCGCCGGCCATCATCCCGACATCGATGTCGCGGACCGAGCAGACACCCTCCTCGACCAGCTTGCAGGCCTCGATCAGGGCGCGGCTGGTGAACAGCGCGACGAGTTCCTCGCCGTTAGCCTCGGCCTCGCCGGGGATCGTCTGCTCGCCGTCCTTGAAGAAGCCCTCGCCACCGGACTTGGCGCCGAGCTTGCCGTCGGCGACCAGCTGCTTCAGCCCTTGGTGGACGTAGAAGGTCTCGCCGTAGGACTCCCTAAGGTGCTCGGCGACGTGGAGGACGGTGTCGAGACCGAGCAGGTCGATGAGGAAGAAGGGACCCATCGGGGCAACCTGGGCGGCAGCGATCGCCTCGTCGATCGCCTTCAGCGAGAGGCCCTGCTCCTCTTGAGCGCGCCAGATCTCGCCGATCGTCGCCATCAGGATGCGGTTGACGACGAAGCCCGGCACCTCGCCGCAGACGATCGGCTGCTTCTTGATCGCCTGGGCGAAATTGTAGGCGACGGTGGCGGTCTCCTGCGAAGTGTCGTCGCCGGCGATGACCTCGACCAGCGGCATCACCGAGGCCGGGTAGAAGAAGTGGAAGCCGACGACCTTGTCTGGCCGCAGCGTCGTCTCCCCCATCTCGGTGATCGAGAGCGAGGACGTGTTGGAGGAGAGGATCGCGTGACCCGGCGTCGCCGCGTCGAGCTCGCGGAAGACGGCCTGCTTGATCTCCATCCGCTCCGGCACGGCCTCGATCACGAAGTCGACGTCGGCGAACTCCTCGTAGGTAGTCGTCCCGGTGACCAGGCCCATTACCTCGGCGAGGCGGGCGTCGGCCTGCTCCTGGGTCAGCTTCTCCTTCTTGACCAGGCGGGCGAGCTGACCCTCGGTGACCGCGCGCGCCTTCTCGACGGCGGCGTCGACGAACTTCTGGTCGATGTCCTTGACGACGACAGGGATGTCGGCGGCGGCGATCGCCTGCGCGATCTCGCCGCCCATGGTGCCGCCGCCGACGACGGCGGCCTTGGAAACGAACATGGCTTGGAATTCCTCCAGGTCGGGGGCGGCAGAAGGCTATAGGTGCGCGGCTTCCCTATAGGTGCGCGGCTTCCTTGCCGATAAAGGCACTTCGTGCTCAGGCGGGGGACCATCTTGCTCACCACGTGCGCCTGTCTCCTGGTCAGCGCATCGAACGCGACCGCGGCGGTCCCCGACGCAACCCTGCTGCCGAGCGGCCGCGCGGTTGCACCACCATCGGCACCACCCTCGGTGAAGGCGATGATCGAAGCAGCGAATCGCATCCGCCACCGGCCCTACCGCTGGGGCGGCGGCCACCGCAGCTGGCGCTCGCGCGGCTATGACTGCTCGGGCTCGGTCAGCTACGTGCTTCATGTCGGCGGCCTACTCGAATCGCCGCTCGACTCGCGGGGGTTCATGCGCTGGGGCGACCCCGGCGCCGGGCAGTGGGTGAGGATCTACGCCAACGACGGCCATGTCTTCGCCGTGATCGCCGGCCTGCGCTGGGACACCTCGATGACGACCGAAGCGGACGGCCACGGACCCGGCTGGAGTGAGGAGATGCGTTCCAGGGGTGGATTCCGCCTGCGCCACCCGCTTGGCGTCGAGCTCGCCGTTCCCCTGGCCAGCTGAACCGCATTTCGCCGCCCAAACGGCTGGACAAGGGGTCGCGATGAACCTTGTACCGCGGTACAAAGCCATCGCCGCCCGATTGGCATTACCCTGCAATCCCCCTTTCAGAGGGAGGAACGGACCGCCAACCGCGCCCGTGATGGGCGCTTCGCCGAGTGAGGAACTGACCAAGCGATGACTCGTATCCGCCAGCAGAACGTAACCGCCGCGCAGTGGAGCTCCAACGGGGAGGCCCTCGGCGCGCTCGATCTGACCCAGCCCGAGAACGATCCCTTCGGCGCCAACGTCTTCTCGGTGGCCGTGCAGCGCGAACGGCTGCCTTCCGATGTCTTCGAGAAGCTGCAGGCGACCCTGGCGGACGGCGAGGCGCTCGACCCTAGCCTTGCCGACGCCGTCGCCGAGGCGATGAAGGAGTGGGCGCTGGAGAACGGCGCCACCCACTTCACCCACATGTTCCAGCCGCTCACCGGCTCGACCGCGGAGAAGCACGACTCCTTCTTCGAGCCGACCGGCGACGAAGGCAAGGTTCTCGCCGGCTTCTCCGGCAAGGAGCTGATCCAGGGCGAGCCCGATGCCTCCTCCTTCCCCACCGGCGGCGTCCGCGCCACCTTCGAGGCTCGTGGCTACACCGCCTGGGACCCGACCAGCCCCGCCTTCATCCTCGAGAACCCGAACGGCGCGCTGCTCTGCATCCCCACTGCCTTCGCCTCCTGGACGGGCGAGGCGCTCGACGGCAAGATCCCGCTGCTGCGCTCGATGGACGCGCTCTCGCGCTCGGCGATCAAGGCCCTCCGCCTGCTCGGCGACGAGGAGGCGCAGCGCGTCTTCACCACGGTCGGGCCCGAGCAGGAGTACTTCCTGATCGACGAGCAGTACTTCTTCGAGCGACCGGACCTGCTTGCGACCGGCCGCACCCTGTTCGGCGCCAAGCCGCCGAAGGGGCACGAGCTCGACGACCATTACTTCGGCTCGATCCCAGAGCGGGTGCTGGCCTGCATGATGGAGGCCGAGCTGGAGGCCCGCAAGCTCGGCATCCCGGTCAAGACCCGCCACAACGAGGTCGCCCCCGCCCAGTACGAGATCGCCCCGATGTTCGAGAACTCGAACGTCGGCTCCGATCATCAGCAGCTGCTGATGCAGGTGCTCGAGAGCGTCGCCCGCCGCTACGGCCTGGTCTGCCTCCTGCACGAGAAGCCGTTTGCCGGCGTCAACGGCTCCGGCAAGCACAACAACTGGTCGATGGGCACCGACAGCGGCTCCAACCTGCTCGAGCCCGGCGATACGCCAGCTGACAACGTCCACTTCCTCTTCTTCTGCGCTGCGGTGATCCAGGCAGTGAACAAGCACCAGGGTCTGCTGCGGGCCTCGGTCGCCAACATCGGCCAGGACCACCGCCTCGGTGCCAACGAGGCGCCGCCGGCGATCATCTCGATCTTCCTCGGCGGCGAGCTCGACAAGGTCTTCGAGGCGATCGCCAGTGGCGAAGGCGATCCTCACACGCCGGCCTCCTTCCTCGAGCTCGGCGCGACCGTCCTGCCGGCGCTGCCGATGCACGGCGGCGACCGCAACCGGACCTCGCCCTTCGCCTTCACCGGCAACAAGTTCGAGTTCCGGGCGCTCGGCTCGAGCATGTCGCTCGCCTTCCCCAACACGGTTCTGAACACGATCGTCGCCGAGGCGATCGACGAGCTGGCCGACAAGCTGGAGGCGAAGACCTCCGGCGGCAAGGACGTTGCCGAGGCCGTGATCGAGGTGGTTAAGGAGTCCTACAGCGCCAACAAGCAGATCTGCTTCGGCGGTGACAACTACTCGGAGGAGTGGCACGCGGAGGCGGAGCAGCGTGGCCTGAAGAACCTGCGCACCACCCCAGACGCGCTGCCAGAGGTGCTCTCCGAGCAGACGGTGAAGGCGTTCGAGGACTACGACGTGCTCTCCAAGCGAGAGCTCGAGTCTCGCTACGAGGTCTGGATCGAGCAGTACTCGATCCGCGCCAACATCGAGGCGGAGACGACTTTCTCGATCGCCAAGACGATGCTCTTGCCGGCAGCGCTGCGCCACCTGGCGCTGATCTCTGCGGCCGGCGCCGCCGACCTCGAACCGGAGACCAAGGACCTGCTCGCCGAGCTGAACGGCGCCCTCGCTGAACTGGAAGCGGCGAATGCCGACCCCGGGCTCGAGGGTCTCGACTGGGCGATCTTCGCTCGCGACAAACAGCTGACCGCGATGGAGAAGGTCCGCGAGGCAGCAGACAAGCTGGAGAAGATCGTCGCCGACGACCTCTGGCCGCTGCCCAAGTACGAGGAGATGCTCTTCATCAAGTAGCGGCGAGGGGCCGGATCGGGTGGTGCAGGTGGAAGACGTCGTCTGGGTCGTACTCCGCCTTCACCGCCGCCAGCCTCTCGTAGTTCTCCCGCCCGTAGCCTGAGACGATCCGCTCCTCGCCCTCGTCGCCGACGAAGTTGAGGTACGTCGCCCCAGTTGCGTATGGCTTGACGTCGGCGCAGACGTCACGGGTCCACTGGATCGCGCGCTCGTCGTCGGCCGGGTCCTCCCACATCGTCAGCGGGTGGACGACCCAGGGCGATTCCCGGGTTGCCAACGGCGAGCCGCTCGCATCGGCAGCCACCGCGCCGCCCCAGGGGAAGATGATGTGCTGGGTCGGGGAGGGGATGATGATCCCCTCGGCGCGGGCGCAGAAGGCGTCGATCGCCGCGTCGGGCAGCTCGTTCAGGTACTCGGCCGACCAGTAGTTGCGGTAGCCCGGTGGGTCGTCGAGCATCGATTGCAGCGTCGCGTAGGGCATCTCGGCGATCATCTCGCCCTCGGGCTCGAGCGCCAGCAGCGGCGCCATCGCCTCACGCGCCTCGACCTCGGGGCCGGTGTAGGTGACGAGGACAGCGGCTGCGAGCTGATTGTGGAGGTGCTCGGGGACGAACTCCTCGGGCGGGGCGGTCAGGTAGATCAAGCCGCCGCCGACCTCATCGGGGGCGGAGGCGGCTAAGTCGCGGTAGGCGCGGGTCAGCTCGGGGCCGGCGCTTGGCGGCCAGAAGAGCAGGGCCGCGGTGAAGGCAGGCATCGGGTGCAGGCGGAAGGTCAGCTCGGTGGCGATGCCGAAGTTGCCGCCGCCCCCGTGCAGCGCCCAGAACAGCTCGGGGTTCTCGTCCTCTGAGGCGCTAACCGTGCGGCCATCGGCTGCAATCAGCTCAACCGAGAGCAGGTTGTCGCAGGCGAGCCCGAACTTGCGCTCGATCCAGCCCGAGCCGCCACCGAGGGCGAGGCCGGCGACGCCGGTGGTGGAGACGCGCCCGCCGGTGGCGACGAGGCCATGCGGCTGGCAGGCGCCGTCGAAGTCGCCCCAGGCCGCGCCGCCGGAGACCGTCGCGGTTCGCGCGCCAGGATCGACTGAGACCGCGTTCATCCTGCGCAGGTCGATCGTCAGGCCGCCGTCGGCGAGGCAGGCGCCGGCGACGCTGTGGCCACCGCCGCGGACGGCGACCTCGAGGCCGTTCTCACGTGCGAAGGCAAGCGCAGCGCGAACGTCCTCGGCGCTCTCGCACTGGGCGATCGCCGCCGGGCGCTTGCCGATCATCGAGTTGAAGATCGAGCGGGCGTCCTCGTAGCCGGCGTCGCCATCGGCGAGAACGCTGCCACCGAGACCAGCTCGAAGCGTGTCGAGGACAGCGGGACTGAGGGACGGGGACATCGGAGCTCCTTTCCGCATAAAGCCTGCCCGTCTCGACCTTAGTCTGGCGCGGTGCCCGAGGCAAGCGGGTTGAGATCCGCGAGCATCTCGACCAGGCGCGGCTCCGGCTCTTCGTCGTCGATCAGCACCGCGGTACCGGGCCAGGCGTAGCGCAGGTAGCGGGCGTAGGCCTGGCGCGAGCCGAGGTCGGGCTCGTAGATCCAGGAGCCCGTGTTCCAGTAGCGGGTGCGCGAATCGCCGCTGGAGCGAACGTCGGCGAGCGGCTGGTGGGTGTGGGCAAAGACGATCTTGTCGGCCTCGCGATTCCAGCCGAGGTTGTCGACCACCTGCGCGAACGCCTCCAGCGCGTGCTCGGAGGGGTCGCTGGGCGAGATCACCGTTGCCGCCGGGTAGGCCGGCCGCGGCCATGCGGCAGCCGGTGCCGGCTGCTCGCGGCGTTGGCGCTCCGCCTCCTTGCGAACCACCGCGTCGAAGTGCTCCTCGCTGGGGAGCCGCTCTCCGGTCCCGTCGCCGATGCCGCGATCGCGCAGCTCGGCAGCCAAGCGCTTCGCTCCCCTCAGCGGAAGCGAGAGCGCCGACGCCACTCGGCCGGCACGCTGTGCGGCGCGAAAGACGTTCTGCTGGGCGTGGGTCCCGTGCGGCATCTGGGCGGCGATGTAGAGCCACTCGGTGAGCAGCGTCGTCACCGACTCGTAGTCCTCGACGCACTTCGGCTGCTCGGGCCCGCCGGCGGCGATCGCCCACAGCGTCCGGGTCAGCAGCTGGTCGCCCCGCGAGCCGCTGAGCCGCGCATGCGGATCGAGATAGTGGCCGTGAGTGCAGAGGACGCCGGCGAAGCTGTAGGTCGGGTAAGCGATCTCGACCTCGATTCCGGGCAGGCGGCGCTCGAGGAAGGCCTGGAAGAAGCTGGGGCCCGGATTGGCATCCGCGTCCACCACGGGATCGCCGCTTGCCAGCTGCGTCTCCAGCCGGTCCTCGGCGTCGCGGTGGACAAGGTGGTGGTCGTGGTTGCCGGCGAGGAAGACGAGCCGCTTGCCCGGCAGCTTCTCCGCGATTAGGCGCAGCAGGCCGTCGGAGGCGTCGACCGCGTCGCCGACCGAGCCGAAGAGGAAGTCGAAGAGGTCACCGAGGAAGATCAGCTCGTCGATCCCCTCCAGCCGCGGCGCCAATCGCTCGAGGTAGGGCTCCTCCCGCAGCAGGTCCCGCCCGGTCCAGGCGCCGAAGTGCGTGTCGGAGATGACCAGGGCGCGCATCGACTCGCTCAGCGCTGCGCCTGGGAGACCGTCACTGGCGGGAGAGTACCCGCATCTTCAAGCCACCTCTGGGCGAGAGGGTGGGCATCTGGCGCACGGTCATCGTGCGGCCGGGCATCGCGTCGAGGCGCAGGCGCTGCAGCAGCATCGTCGCTACCAGCTTCACCTCGATCTGACCGAAGCGCTTGCCGATGCAGATCCGCCGCCCGCCGCCGAAGGGGACGTAGGCACCGCGGGGCAGCGCCGCCTTGCGCTCGCGAGTGAAGCGCTCGGGGATGAAGGCCTCGGGCTCGGGAAAGAACTCGGGGATGCGGTGGCTCGCCCAGGAGCAGTAGTTGACATAGGCGCCACTGGAGACCCGGTGGCCGTTGAACTCGAAGTCCCGCACCGCCCGTCGCGGCCCGATCCAGGCAGGTGGGTAGAGACGCAAGACCTCGTCCAGGACCATGTCGAGGTAGGGCATCTCGCGCTCGAGCCGCTCGATGTCCGGCGTATCCCCGCCGAGCACCTCGTCCTGCTCCTGCTGCAGGCGCTCGAGAACGTCAGGGTGGCGCGCCAGCTCGTGCATCATGAAGGTCAGGGTCGAGGTCGAGGTGTCGTGACCGGCGAACATCAGCGTCATCACCTGATCGCGTACCTCCTTGTCGGTGAAGCCCTCGCCGGCCTCATCGCGAACGCTGAGCAGGAGACTGAGGATGTCCATCTTCTCGGGGTCAGGGCTCCTGCGCCGCTGCGAGATCTCGCCGTAGACGATCTCGTCGAGGATCGCCCGCGAGGCGACCATCTTCGACCAGGGCGAGCCCGGGCCGCGCAGAAGCCGCAAGTGGAAGTCGATGCCATAAAAGCCGAGCGCCAGCTCGAAGTGCTCAGCCGCGGCAGCGCCTTTGCCCGCTTCGTCGGGATCGAGGCCGAGCAGAGCCCGCATCGCGATCCGCATCGCCAGGCCACGCATCCAGTCGTAGACATCGACCACCTCACCCTGCCTCAGCCGCTCGATCGCCGGCGTCGCCTCGGCCACCATCGCCTCCACCGAGGCGGCGACCTGCTCGCGATGGAAGGCCGGCATCATGATCTCGCGGGCGCGGTCGTGGTAGGCGTCGTCGATCGTCAGCAGCCCGTCGCCGAGCAGGGGAATCAGGTCGCCGAAGCTGGACTCGCGCCAGTGGAAGTTCTCCGGGTGGGCGACGGTGATGAAGTGGTTGGCTGCGGGGCCGAGCATGAAGATCACCGGGTGATGGAGGAGGCGGGCGCTGAAGATCGGGCCGTGCTCCTCGTAGAGGGCGAGGAGCATCGGCAGCGGATCGCGCGCTGCCTGCAGGGTGCGGCCGAAGCTGAAGTCCTTCGGCCCCGGCGGATAGGCGCCGCGACGGCGGACGCGGATCTCGGCGCGAACGTCTTCGGCCACGCGACGAACCGGATTGTCGCTCAGCTGCTTGGGCGGCTCGACGCGGGGAGCGGCCGGGGGTGCGGTCTCGACAGCCATCGGCTGAATCCTAGTTGGCTGACTGGCCAAACAGGGGCTAGGCGGAGGCCGCGAGCTGGCCGCAGGCAGCCTCGATGTCGCGACCGCGAGTGAGGCGGACGGTGGCGGTGAGGTGGTGCTCGGCGAGGATCGCGCGGAAGCGCTCGATCTGCTCCGGCGGCGAGCCGTCGTAGGCGCCGGTCGGGTTGTAGGGGATCAGATTGACCTTGTAGACGCGGGAGTCGAGCAAGGCGGCGAGCTCGCGTGCGTGCGCGGGATGGTCGTTGACCCCGTCCAGCATCACGTACTCGACGAAGACCTTGCGCCGGCGGCGCGCCCGGTAGCGCTCGCAGGCAGCCAGCACCTCGCGCAGGGGGTAGCGGTCGTTGACCGGCATCAGCTGCGAGCGCAGGCCGTCGTTGGGCGCGTGCAGCGAGAGGGCGAGCGAGACCGGCATCTCGCACTCGGTGAGGCTGTCGATCCCCGGCACCCAGCCGACGGTCGAGATCGCTGTGCGCCGGTGAGTGACGCCGAGGTCTGGAAGTCGTTCGCAGGCGGCGAGCACGGCGTCGAGGTTCATCGTCGGCTCTCCCATCCCCATGAAGACGACGTGGTCGACCTGCTCGATGCGGCGGAAGTGCAGAGCCTGGTCGAGGATCTCGTCGGCGCTGAGGTTGCGGCCGAACTTCATCTGCCCGGTGGCGCAGAAGGAGCAGGTCAGCGGGCAGCCCGACTGCGAGGAGAGGCAGACCGAGCGGCGCCCGTCGCGGTAGCGCATCAGCACCGCCTCGATTGGCCGGCCGTCGGCGGTGTGGAAGAGGGCCTTGACGGTGCCGTCGTCGGACTTAGCCTCGGCCTGGAGTGTGAGGGTCGAGAGCGGCACCGCGGCGGCGAGACGCTCGCGCAACGCCGCCGGGAGATTGGTCATCTCCTCGTAGGAGCGTGCCCCGCGAGCCACCCACTGCCAGACCTGGGCGGCGCGGTAGGGAGGCTCGCCGGCACCCTCAAGCGTGCTTTCGAGCAGGGAGCGGTCCACCGGCCGAGTCTAGGCGAGGGGCGCGGCGGCGTCCTCGAGTTGGGGCAGGACCTCGGCCACGGCTCGCTCTGCAGCCTGCAGGGCGCCCTCCATGTAGCCGCTCCAGACCGTTGCGGTCTCGGTGCCTGCCCAGTGGATGCGCCCGACCGGCTCACGCAGGGCGGGGCCGCAATCGGACCAGCCGCCGGGACCGAAGTTCGATGTCGGCCCACCGCCCGGACCACTCCTCCGCCGCCCAGATCTGTTCGGCGTAATCGAGCGGCTGCGCGGCCCGCGGCCCGAAGAGGCGCTCGAAGCAGGCGAGAACCGCCGCGCGCCGCTCCGCCGGTGCCATCGCCGTCGTCTCGCGTGCATCGGGACCACCGACGAATCCGAGCATCACCCCCGCCGACCCATCCCGGGGAGAGCAGTCGAAGGTCAGCGTCACCGGGCCGCCGTCGGTGACCGACTCGCCGCTGAGGCCGTCAGCGCGCCAGAACGGCTCCTCGTATAGCGCGATGCACTTGCTCAGCGCGCCCGGGCGCAGCCGTTCGGCGAGCTGCCGACGCTGCTCGGGCAGCGCCGGGTCGAACTCGATCCGCGCTGCGATCGCCGGAGGGACGGCGACGATCGACCCGCTGCGCCTCGACCTCGACCCCGTCGGCAACGACCCGCAGGCCATCGTCCTGCTGCTCGATCCGGCGCACCGGGGTGCCGAGCCGAACCCGCTCGCCGAGCGAGGCAGCGAGGCGGAGGGCAAGGGTCTGCGCGCCGCCAACGAGGCGATCCTGCTGGGCGCCGCCCTCGGTGTCGATCAACTTGTCGAAGCTGCCGGCAGAGCTGACGTAGAAGAGGGCGTGCAACATCGAGATCTCCTCTGGTCCGGTACCCCAGATGGTGCGACCGGCAAGGTCGATCAAATCGCGGGCGACCTGGGTCCGCACGTTGGCCTCGCACCAGTCGGCGAGCGTCTGGCCGTCCAGCTCGGCACGCGCGCTCGCGCCGCCCAGGGCTGCTCGGCACCGACACCGCCGGCAAGACGAGCGATGCGCAGGCGAGCGAAGAAGATGTCCCAGAGCACGCCGGGGCCGAGACGCGGAATCGTGCCGCGGTAGAGGCGCCTCTTGCCGCCCACGTCGAGCAGGTTCCTGCCGTCGCCGAATTGGGGAAAGATCTCGATGCCCAGGTCGGCCGCGAGCGCCTGCGTCCGCGAGTGGTCGGAGCCAACCCACTGGCCGCCGAGATCGACCTGCACCCCATCGCCGAGCGAGGCGTTGAGCAGCCGCCCGCCAACCCTCTCCCGCGCCTCGAGCACGATCGTCTCGTGACCCGCGTCGACCAGAGCCCTAGCTGCGCGCAGGCCGGAGAGCCCGGCGCCGACGACGACGACGTCGGCGTTCAGCCTCGCGCCGTCAGCCATGGATCTTCTCTCCCCGCTCCAGCATCTCCACGTACTTTCGCAGCCGCCGCTTCCTCGTCTCGGGCTTCTTCGCATCCTCGAGGCGGTAAAGGATCGCATAGCGATTGGCGCTGTCGAGCTTGGCAAAGAACTCCCGGGCGGTCTCGCTGCGGTCGAGCTCGCGTTGCAGATCCTCCGGAACTTCTGCCGTACGCTGGCCAGCGTACGCGGCCTCCCAGCGGCCGTCCGCTTTCGCCGCTTCGACCTCAGCCAGACCGGCGGGACGCATCGAGCCGGAGGCGATCAGCCCCTCGGCCTTGTCTCGGTTGATCCGCGACCACTTTCCCCGTGGACGCCGCGGCGTGAAGCGCTGCAGGAAGTGCTTCTCGTCAAGGCCGCGCTTCTGGCTGTCGATCCAGCCGAAGCAGAGCGCCAACTCGAGTGCCTCCGCGTAGGTGACGCTCTCGACCCCCGATCCCTTCTTGGCGATCTTCAGCCAGAACCCGGCCGCTCCCGCGTGGTTCTCCTCCAGCCATGCCTCCAGCTCTCCGGTCGAGGCGAAGAGAAGGGTCGGCAGCTCGTCTGGCATGCCAGCTCTCGCAGCTGCCGGCTGGCTCAGAGACCCGCCGCGTCAGCGAGCAGGTCGACCTGGTCGGGATCGCTCGCGCCGGGGAAGAAGATCAGCTCCCCGCACCCCGCCTCTTCGAAGGCAGCGATGTACTGACGTACCGTCTCCGCGTCCTGAGCGGCGGTGCCAGCCATGTACGCCGCTGCGCCCTCGCCGAGCCAGGCGTAGTAGTGCCCCAGGCCGTCACGCGCGTTCTCCGCCGCGTTCTCGCCCAGGGCGAAGTAGGCGATCCCCATCGTCCGCGGCTCGTCCTCGCGTCCGGCCTCCGACCAAGCGGCCTTCGCCTTCGCGGCCAACCCCGCGTACTGATCGGCGGGAGCGGCACCGGCGATCCAGCCATCGGCGAAACGGGCAGCCCGCGCGAAGGAGGCGTCGGCATGGCCGCCGACGACGAGGCCCGGCCGCCCCTCTCCCTTGGGCCCGACCTCGTCCCCCGCCCAGACCTCCTCGATCCGTTCTAGGATCGCGTCCAGGCGGCGGCCACGGCCGCTCAACTCGACCCCGCTCGCTTCGTAGTCGTCGTCGCGGCCGCCGAGCCCGACGCCGAGGGTGAAGCGGCCGCCGGAGAGCGCCTGCAGGCTCAGCGCCTGCTTCGCCAGCTCGACCGGATTGCCGCGCAGAGGGGCGAGGAGAACCGCGGTGCAGAGGCCGATCCGCTCGGTCACCGCCGCGGCCGCCGCAAGCGCGACGAGCGGCTCGTAGTTCTCGAAGACGACGCGGTCGATCGTTCCCAGGCTTTTGAAGCCGTGGGCCTCGGCCAGCCTTGCCCACTCGATCAACTGCGCCCCAGTCGTTCCCGCTACGGCGTTCGGCAGTCCGATCGACACGTCCACTCCAGGCCTCCCTCCCTCGCGGTTTCGGTCAGGACAACCCTAGCGGCGCTCAGCCGGTGGGCCTCGAAGATCTGGGCGCTGCTCACCGACCGAGATTGTCACGCCCTCGGACCGCTCATAGATAGGGTGAGCTTGTGAGCGAGAAGGACAGCATCGAGGCGCTGACCGAGGCGATCGGGCTCTACAACGAAGCCTGGAACGCGCAGGACCTCGATGCGATCGTCGCCATGCACGCGCCCGACATGGTCTTCGCCAACCACACCGCGGGCGAGACAGCGGAGGGCGAGGAGGTACGCGGTCATATCGCGCGGATCTTCGAGTCGTGGCCCGACATGAGGTTCGAGACCCGACGGCTATACGTGCGCGAGGGTGTGGTCACCCAGGAGTGGACGGCGACCGCCACGCACACGAAGCCGATGCGCCGAGGCGAGATCGAGGTTCCGCCGAGCGGCGAGACGATCAGCTGGAACGGCGTCGACGTGATCCCCTTCGAGGAAGGCCTGATCAAGCGCAAGGACGTCTACTCGGACTCGGTCTCGATCCTGCGCCAGGTCGGCCTGCTCGACTGAGCCGGCCGGTCGACCGGATCAGCCGCGCAACTGTCGCAGGCGACTGCGAGTGAAGGCCGGCCAGGCCCGGGGGCGGCGTGCAACGGTGAGGGCGATTGGGGTCGAATCGAAGTAGGAGACCCGCTCGCTGGCGAGGCCGTCCTCGCCGAGCAGGATGCGGTCGACCGCATGCCACGAGATCGGCTTTCCCCCGGCCGTGCCACTGAGGGTGAACTCGATCAGAACGCCATCAGGGGTCGCGCCCCAGCGATGGACCTCGCCGGTCAGGTCCGGGATCAGGCCGAGCAGCTCGGCGAAGGCGCCGCGACCCTCGGCCAGGGTGTGGGTGGTGGGCATCATCGGCGCGATCAGGCGCACCCGGTCGGCGAGCAGCGTGTCGAGGCGCTCAGGCGATGGCGCCATCCAGAACTCGGCGAAACGGCGGGCGAAGTCGGCCGCCCGCTCAATCGCCCCCGCTTCGACCCCAGTCGTCACTCCGGCACCTCGGCCAGCAACCGACTGAGCGCGTCGCGCGCATACTCAAAGACCTTGCGGTCGCCCGAGAGCCGGTAGCGCGAGTTGGCCCCCATCACGACCGCGTACAGCTCGAAGGCCAGACGGCCTGGCTCCGCCGCCCCGGCGATCCGCGCCTGGCGCTCGAGCTCGCCGAGCCAGACATCGAGCGCTGCGACGATCGCGTCGCGCACCGGGCCGGGCCGGTCGTCGTACTCGGCCGAGGTCGCCGCCCAGAAGCAGCCACCCGAGTAGGGACCGCTGCTGAGGTAGGCGAGGTAGCTGTCCCCCATCGCCCGCAGGCGAGGGGCGCCGTCAGCCGCCCCCAGCGCAGGGTCGATCACTGCGACGCGGAAACGCTGGGCCGCTGCGGCGATCGTCGCCAGTTGCAGCTCCCGCTTGGAGCCGAAGTGGGCAAAGAGGCCGCTCTTGCTCATCTCGAGCTCGGCGGCCAGGCGACCGATCGTCAATCCCTCCAGCCCCTCAGCAGAGGCGAGATCGACGGCGCGGTCGAGGATCGCGGCCCGAGTCGCCTCACCCTTCGACCTGTCGGACCGTTTGGTGCCGTGCGTCTCGGTGACAACGCTCACGACGACCACGTTACAGAAAAGCACGAACGTTCGTGCAAATAGGTTAGGCTCCGCCGCCTCGGACCCAAACGGCGGTCCACACACTTCAAGGAGGAGCCATGCCAGGACACGCGGTGAAGAAGATCGACGAGATGGAGGCGGTGTACCTGGGGGCCTTCAAGCGTGCCCGGGCGGAGCTGGGCGTCGAGTCCTTCGGCCTCCAGGTCATCGACATGCCGCCGGACTTCGAGAACTACCCTGAGCACGACCACGAGCAGGACGGACAGGAGGAGGTCTACGTCACCCTGCGCGGCGGCGGCGAGCTGGAGATCGAGGGCGAGCGCTTTCCTCTAGACGCTGACCACATGGCCCGGGTCGGCTCTGGCGTCAAGCGCAAGGTATGGCCGGGCTCGGAGGGAATCCGCCTGCTGATCGTCGGTGGCGTCCCCGGCCAGGCATACGAGGCCGCCCCCAACTCCAAGCTCGGCGAACCCGACCCGATGGCGAGCTAGCGGCTCTCCTGCTTCGACCCGTCCTCGACTGCATCCCGGTCACTCGGCTCGTGACCGGGGCAGCTGAGGACGGGAATCCTCGGGTAGCGCGGATAGCGCGGGGTCCGTCCGCGAACGCTGGCAGAGCGAGAAGACCGAGCCACGCGTGTTCGGAATCAGCCGCTGGTGCCGGCAGCTGTCGCAGAGACCGTTGGCGGGACGATTCAAGGCGCGGCCGGGTAGCCACGCGCCCGGCCGACCGCGGCGAGGCCGGCGAAAACGGGGCGTAGCACCCAGTCCGGACCGGCGAGGCGAAAGACATCGCGGTACTCGCTGAGCATCACCCCAAAGGCGAGCGGGCCCGGCATGCCATTGCGTCCGACTTTGCCCTGCCGGTGCAGGGCGTCGATCGCGCGAAACCACTGCTCGGTCCGTCCCGCGGGAGCGGTGCGCCAGCGCACCCGGGCCGGCTCCGTGCCCGGGTTCCACATCTGGTGAACGCTGCCCCGAGGGATATCGATCTGCTCGCCCTGCTCCAGGGCACGCTCGCTGCCGTCGACACGGACCTGGATCGCTCCCGAGATCACCTCGAAGTGCTCGTCCTGGCTCGGGTGGAAGTGCTTCGGTGGCGCCGATCCCCCTGGCCCGTAGGTAGCCTCGACCTCGAGCGCCTCCGGACCCGAGGAGCGAACCTCGAGCGACTCCGAAGGGGTCAGCTTGAGAACGTCGGACATCGCCCAGCCACGTTAGCGCTCGGTGCGTCGCCTGGTGGCAGCGAGGATTCGGCGAACCGCCAGAACGTGGCCTCTGGTGCCGATCACGAGTGCCCTGTAGACGCCCCCGCTGAGACCAGGGAACTCGGCCCGGGTCTCCGCCCGCAGCCGGGTTCGTCCGGCACCGAGGTCATCGAGACGAAAGATCAGCGCATATCTGGAGAAGCGATGGCTGCCTAGGAGAGCGAGTTCGTCAGGGACTCGTGCCACCTCGACGTGGAAGCCGGTGAACGCCGAGCCATTGGCCAGCGGCCGAGGGCCACTGGGTAGCACGTCGGCACAGCCGATCAGGCGCGCGAAGTGCGGCGCCAGGCCAGCCGACATCGCTCTCTCCACGACCCGGCCGAGCGCACCCCATACAGCCTCAGGCCCAGCCGCGATCTCGATCGAGTGCTCGTCGACGTGCGATAGCTGCTGGCTGGCGCTGCCCACGGCCCGATCCTATGGATCGCGGAATTTGCGCGGGTCCGCTATCGGATGCCGCCTTACCTACGGCTAGCTTTGAGCGGTGACCGAAGCCGCGACACTGTTCGAGACCGATGAGATGGCCTACTCAGGCACGATCGAGGTGCTCGGCGTCATCTTCCGCGCCGAGGACGACGGATATGCCGTGCTCGAGGTGCAGGACTCGGACTCGGGTGAGGGATTCGCGCTGATCGGCCCCGTCGCCCATCTGGGCGCCGGCGACCGGGCCGAGGTGAGCGGCGACTGGCAGACGCACTCGCGCTATGGACGGCAGCTGCGAGCACAGGGCGCCGTCCCGATCGACCCCGCCGACCGCGCCGGCCAGATCGCCTACCTGACGACGTTGCGCCACATCGGGCCCTCGCGTGCCGAACGCCTTCGCGACGAGCATGGCGAGACCGTGCTGCAGGCGATCGCCGCCGATCCCGAGGGGGTCTTCTCCAGCCTGCGCGGGGTCAGCGCCAGGCAGGCCACCGCCGCGGCCGAATCCTGGCACGCCTCGCGTGCCGTGCGCGACCTCCATGTCCAGCTCGCACCGCACGGGCTCGCGCACCTGGCGGCGCCGATCCATGCCCGCTACGGCGAGAAGTCGATGGCGATCCTCCACGAGAGCCCCTACCGCCTGACCGAGGTGGACGGCGTCGGCTTCGCCCGTGCCGACAAGATCGCGATCGCGGCCGGAGTGCCACCGGAGTCCGACAGCCGCGCCCAGGCGGCGGGGGTCTTCGCTCTCGCCGAGGCCGAGCAGCAAGGTCACACCAACCTTCCCGTCGCCGAGCTGACCGGGCGCGCGGCAAAGCTGCTCGGGCTCGACCCCGACCCAGACGTTCTTGTCCGCGCCCGCGGCCTGCTCCTCGACGAAGGCCGGGCCTATCGCGATTTGACCCACGCCAGCGAGCTGGCCGTGGCGAAGACGCTCGCCGCTCGCGCCGCCGCCCCCCCACATCTCGAGCACGATCCGGGCGAATCGCCACCGCAGGACGGGGACGACACCCGCCTCACCGACGAGCAGTGGGCGGCGGTGCGAGGCGCCTTCGCCTCGCGGATCTCGGTGCTGACCGGGGGGCCCGGCGTCGGCAAGACCGCCTGCACCAGGGCGATCGTCGCCGAGGGAGAAGCGGCGCAGGCGCGAATCGCCCTCTGCGCGCCGACCGGCCGCGCCGCCCGCCGGCTCGAGGAGGCGACCGGCCACGAGGCGCAAACGATCCACCGGCTGCTCGAGTGGTCACCCGGCCGCGAGCCAGGCTTCAAGCCCGGTCATCCCCTCCCCGCCGACCTCGTCGTCGTCGACGAGTCCTCGATGCTGAACCTGCGGCTGATCGAGATCCTGCTCGGAGGGCTCGCCGAGTCCACCCATGTCGTCTTCGTCGGCGACGCCGACCAGCTGCCGCCGATTGGGGCAGGCAAGCCATTCGAGGACCTGATCGCCTCGGGAATCGTGCCGGTCGTCCGCCTTACCCAGATCTTCCGCCAAGCGGCCCGCTCGATGATCACCACCGCGGCCCACGAGATCAACCAGGGGCGGCCGCCGCACCTCGAGCCAGAAGGAGAGCAGGAGCGTGACTTCTTCTTCATCGACCGTGCCAACCCGGCCCGGGCGCTCGAGACCGTGGTCGAGGTCGTCGCCGAGCGAGCCCCGAAGAGCTTCGACTGCGACCCGATCCGCGACGTGCAGGTGCTGGCGCCGATGTACCGCGGGGCGGTAGGGATCGATGCACTCAACGAGAGCCTGCAAACGCGGCTCAACCCCAATGGCAAGGCCGCCGTCAACGAACGCTTCCGGGTCGGCGATCGCCTGATCCAGACCCGCAACTCCCACGAGCTGGGGCTGATGAACGGCTCGATCATCTTCCTCCGTTCCGACGACCCCGAGGAGGAAGAGATCGCCGTCGACACCGATGACGGCGGCTCGCTGACGATCCCCTATGAAGAGACGGCGACGCTGCGCCTCGCTTACGCGATCTCGGTTCACAAGGCGCAGGGATGCGAGGTGCCGGTGGTGGTCGCGGTCTGCCACCGCTCCCACGCGAGGATGCTGACCCGCCCCCTGCTCTACACCGCGATCACCCGCGCTCGCAGCAGTTGCGTCCTGGTCGGCGATCCCGGCGCGCTGACGATGGCGGTTCGGCGCGACGACGGTGGTGGGCGCCATTCGGGGCTGGCCGAGCGGCTGCGCGGGCAAAGAGACGCTGGGCAGGCCTAGCCGATCCGCTTCACCTGGAAGCGGAAGACGGCCGGTGAGCGATCGACGTTGCCGGCCGCGTCCCGGGCTTTCACCCGGACGACGTGCTTGCCGAGGCTGAAGCGCCGAGCGAACTGTTTCCCGCAAAAGCGCAGGAACCCACTATCCACTTTGCAGATGAAGGTCACACCGCTCTCGTTGGAGCCGAAGCGAAAAGCCGCTCGCGCGCGCCGGTGGCGAGTCCTGATCGTCTTTGGCGGGTGCTTGCGGAAGAAGGTGCGAGGGGGCCTGGCATCGATCTCGAAGCTCACGGTCTCGCTCGTCCCAGCACGGCCGGCGGCGTCAACTCCACTGACAGCGATGCCATGGACACCTTCGGCCAGAGGCACCGCCGGCACGAAGGGCGAGCTGCACGGCTGCGGCCCGCCACCGTCGATTGAGCAGGAGAAGGAGACCGGGCGGTTTGCGGTGAAGCCGATGCTGGGACGCGTGTTGTTGCTCAGCGCCTCCGGCCGTTCTGTGATCGAGATCGTCGGTGGCAGGGCGACACTGCTCACGGCGCCATAGGCATTGACCATCCCGGCGCCGACGGCGTTGGGCCCGAAGGCGCCGACCGGAGTCGCCGTCGCGGCGAGGGCCGTTCGCATCTGGCTGAAAGACAGGGAAGGGTTCGCCTGTCGCATCAGCGCCGCCACGGCGGCGGCATGGGGCGCGGCAGCGGAGGTGCCGAAGAAGCGCCATAGCCCCGCCTGGAAGGAACCGAAGAAGGTGTTGGCCGCACCATCCGTCGCGACCAGATCGGGCTTGGAGATCTCTTCCGCGGGACTCAGCTCAGCGGCCGGGAGTTTGCCGCCCACCGGTCCGAAGTAGTGGGTGAGGGGACCTCGCGAGGAGAAGGCCTCGGGTTTCGAGCTGTCGTTGAACCGCACCGCACCGACACCAACCGCCGCCGCAGCGCCGCCGTGGCCGAAGATGGTTGGCCCGACCAGATCGCCGCCAGCGGATTCCGGGTACTCGGTGGAGCTCACCCCGCCGCCATTCTCGATCAGGGCAAATTTGAGCCTGGGATCTTCTTCGCCCGCAAAGCGATTGAGCACAAGCTGGACTTCCTGGTCAGAGCCGGTGTCGTTTTCCCACTGAAGGACCTCGAGCGGCCGCTGGGTATTCAGGTTGTCGTCGCCGGCGGCAACCAGGTCGAATTCCCCTTCTCCGACTTCGACTTCAAGCGGGTCCCCATTCGAGTCGAGCAGGAACGCGTCGAGATCCGTTTTCACTCCCAACCAGGGCTCCGCCCATTGAAGGTCCACGAGCAGCGTTTCGCCCGCTTCCACAGTGATCCCGAAGGTGTCGTCGGTTTCCCCTTCATCCGGATCGAAGTCCATGCATTGTTCGGCTTTCAGTTCGGCAATCGCTTCGAGCGGGGCTGGGCAGCTTTCGGAGTCACGGAATTCCGGCGCTTCCCAGGAAGCGATGTCGCGACCTTCTTCATCGATCAGGTTGTTGTTGCCGACAGCGGAGAAGTAGGCGGCGCCGGCAGCAGTGACTTCATTGACCGCAACGGCAACCGGGCCGTCCTGGAAGAAGGGCTCTTCGAGGTAGAAAACGTCGTCGGCGATCACATCCGCCCCCAGCAGCTGCAGCGCCCTGATGTTCTGGGCAAAGCCGAACATCCCGTTGAAAGCGGTCGCGAAGGAGATCGAGGCACCAGGAGCAAGGTCGTGGACGATCTGGGCCATCGCCCGACCCTCGTCGGTGGCTTCTCCAGGATCGCCGAGGTCCTGGAAGACACCAACCGGCGTGGAGCGGCCACACGGGTTGCCGGGTCCGGGCAGGTCGCCGCTAGCCACATCCTGTGTGGCGCTCGTTGGCGCCGTGACGTCATCGTCGAAGGAGTCGGAGAGGATTCCAACCTCGACCCCGCTGCCATCGACACCGAAGGTCGAACGTGCGGAGAATGCGCCGAGCTGCGCGTCCCCCTCCGAAGTGACGAGCCCACTGCAGGTGGCGGAGACGACCGGGGCAAGGATCTCGGTGACGCTCTCCACCCTCGGCACGGCGGCAATGGCACGCAGATCCGCCGGCCTGGCGGTGATCGTCACGGTCTCATGGAGAGGGTTGACGCTGACGACGCTCCCTCCCGCCATCCGCAGGGCATCCGCGGCGTCTGCCGCGGCGCGGCCGAAGCGCACGTCGACCAGCACCCGGCGGCCGTCGCGCAGCAGACTGCCGGGGCCCTCTGCGGCAACGCTCAGCGCCGCGGCCTGCTCGGCCTCGGGGGCCGTGCGCAGGGCGGGTGTCGCCAGCTCAGCCAACCGCGACGAAAGATCGCTCGAGCCGGACGAGGTCGAGAGCGCCTCTGCCGGCGCGGGCGCAACCACGGAGGCCACGACCAGCGCGGCAATCCAGAACGGGGGCGTCCGGACGCGGAATCGGTGCCCAGGTGTCATCGCAATCACGGTATCGACTGGTCCTCTCGACTCCTCAACACGGCTAGACGAGCTTCCGAGCGCCGCGTCCCCGTACAGCTCTGGCCTGCTACGGTCCCCCGCGTTAGGTCGGATCGATATCCGGCAAAAGTCGTGTCTAGCGAGTCGCGTCGTTGCTTTACCGCATCCTCCGCGTTCGCAGCACATGAAGTGGAGGCAATGCATGCCCACTGGAACAGTCAAGTGGTTCAGCGACGACAAGGGCTACGGGTTCATTACGCCCGACGATGGCTCTAAGGACGTCTTCGTCCATCACAGCGCGATCCTCGGCGAGGGCTTCAAGTCCCTGGCAGAGGGCGCCAAGGTGAGCTACGAGTCCGAGGAAGGCCCCAAGGGCCCCGCCGCGGCGAGCGTTCAGCAGACTTCCTAGTCGCACACCGCTCTTGAGCAGTACGAGGCCCGCCACCTTGGCGGGCCTCGTTTTTGGCACGAGTTCCAGGCGGTGCCTGCTTAGGCACTGCCTCCTATCCTTCCCTTCCGATGACCACTCGAAACGACCTTCGCAATATCGCAATCGTCGCCCACGTCGACCACGGCAAGACGACGCTGGTCGACGCGATGCTCTGGCAGTCCGGCGCCTTCCGCAAGGGCCAGGACGTCGCCGAGCGGGTGATGGACTCGATGGACCTCGAGCGCGAGAAGGGAATCACGATCCTCGCCAAGAACACCGCCGTCAAATACGACGGGGTCAAGCTCAACATCGTCGACACCCCCGGTCACGCCGACTTCGGCGGCGAGGTGGAGCGTGGGCTGACCATGGTCGATGGCGTGCTGCTGCTAGTCGATGCGTCGGAGGGCCCGCTCCCCCAGACCCGCTTCGTCCTGCGCAAGGCACTCGAGGCAAAGCTGCCGGTGATCCTCGTCGTCAACAAGGTCGACCGGCCCGACGCCCGCATCGGCGAGGTGGTCGACGAGGTATACGAGCTCTTCCTCGATCTCGACGCCGATTCGGACCAGATCGATTTCCCGATCGTCTACACCAATGCCAAGGCGGGCTGGGCTTCGCTGGACGAGGGGGTCGAGGGCACCGACCTCTCCCCCCTGCTCGACCTGATGCTGGAGAAGATCCCCGCCCCTGAGCACGACCCCGAGCACCCGTTGCAGGCACACGTGACCAACCTCGACGCCTCGCCCTACGTCGGCCGGCTGGCACTCTGCCGGGTCCACAACGGGACGATCCGCTCCGGCCAGCAGATCGCCTGGTGCCGGGCAGACGGCTCGATCGCACGCGCCACGGTCTCCGAGCTTTACATCACCGAGGCGCTGGACCGAGTTCCGGCCGAGGAGGCCGGACCGGGCGAGATCATCGCCGTCGCCGGCATGGAAGAGGTGACGATCGGCGAGACCCTCGCCGATCCGGACGACCCGCGACCGCTGCCCGTGATCACCGTCGACGAGCCCTCGCTCTCGATCGTGCTCGGCATCAACACCTCGCCGCTGGCCGGCACCGAGGGCAGCAAGCTGACCGCGCGCCAGGTCCGCGACCGCCTCGACGCCGAGCTGATCGGCAACGTCTCGATCCGCGTCCTCGACACCGAGCGACCCGACGCATGGGAGGTGCAAGGGCGAGGTGAGCTGCAGCTGGTCGTCCTGCTCGAGCTGATGCGCCGCGAAGGCTTCGAGCTGACCGCGGGCCAGCCTCGCGTGCTCACCCAGGAGATCGACGGCAAGCTGCACGAGCCGGTCGAGCGGCTCTCGATCGATGCCCCCGAGGAGCACGTCGGCGCGATCACCCAGCTGCTGGCGCAGCGCAAGGGACGGCTCGAGCAGATGGTCAACCACTCGACCGGATGGGTGCGGATGGAATACCTGGTCCCCGCCCGCGGGCTGATCGGCTTCCGCACCGAATTCCTCACCGAGACCCGCGGCACCGGGATCATGCACCACGTCTTCGACCGCTGGGAGCGCTGGGCCGGAGACCTGCTCACCCGCTCGACCGGGGCCCTCGTCGCCGATCGCCGCGGCTCGACCGCGAGCAACGCCCTCTTCAACCTGCAAGACCGCGGCACCCTTTTCGTCGGTCCCGGCGAGGCGGTCTACGAGGGGATGATCGTCGGCGAGAACGCCCGCCCCGAGGATCTCGACGTCAATGCGATCAAGGAAAAGCACCAGACCAACGTGCGCGCCTCGAGCGCCGACATCCTCGTGCGCCTGACACCCGCCACCCGGCTCTCGCTGGAGAACGCGCTCGAGTTCCTCCGCGACGACGAGTGCGTCGAAGTCACCCCCGAGTCGGTGCGGCTCCGCAAGACCGTGCTGGACAAGAACGCCCGCCAGAAGGCCGCCCGCCAGCGCACGCGGGCGATCGCCGGCTAGAGGGCTGGTTCCAGAATTCCTGGGATGGAGAGGAGCCCGGCCGCCCTCCCGTCGAATTGATGGCGCACGGCCTTCGGCCTTAGCGCCGGATCTCGTGCGCGGCTACGCCGCGCGGAAACACAGTCGCTAAGCGAGCAAAGCTCGCGTGCGACATCAATTCCCGCAGAGGCGCACCTGCCATCCCACCGAGACCTACGCCGACCTGGAATCGACCACCTAGGCCGACGCGGTCGTCTGCGGCGCGACCATCGGCTTCGCCGGCAGCGCCCGCGTGAACCAGAACGAGCCGAGGACAAAGACCGCCACCGAGAGCAGCGCCACCTTCAGCGCAGAGACCTGGGCATCGTCGTAGCCGCTGGCGATCGCATCTGCCTCCTCTGGCTTCACGCCGGCTTTCTCGAGTTCCGCTTCGACGGTCGGAGTTGGGACGAAGGCGATCCCCTCCTCGGTCACAGCCGCAAGGCGCTCCTGCGTAGCAGGCGATATCTGCGGACTGTCGGCCACCGACTGGTTGAACGCTCCGGTCAACCCGCCCAAGAGGACAGCGCCGACCAGCGCCGTGCCCAGCGCGCCGCCCAGGTACTGGAAGGTGCCCTGGATCCCGCCCGCCTCGCTCGTCTCCGACGGCTTGACCGCGGACATGATCACGTTGCCGATCTGGGAGACCATCAGCCCGGCGCCGAACCCCATCACGCCGAGCGAAATGGCAAATGACACCGAGTTGAGCGACTGGTCGACCGAGCCGACCAGCCCGAGCACCGAGATCAGCAGCGCCACCAGCCCGGCCTGGACGATGGCGCGGGGAGAAAACCGGCCCGACAGCCTGGGTGCGGAAATTGCCGTGACCAGCATCACGACCGAGAGCGGCAGCAGCTGGACCCCGGTTTCGAAGGCGTCCTTGCCCAGCACCACCTGCAGGTAGAGCGGCACGGCGAAGAAGGTGCCGAGCAGGATCACCTGCTGGCAGAAGAACATGATCGCGCCGCCGCGCAGCTGTTCGATCCTCAGCAGGGCGATCCGCAGCAGCGGATCCTCGCCGCGGGCCTCGCGCCGCTCCACCCAGCGAGCGAAGCCGAGCAGCACGCCGAAGCCGGCGAGGATCACGAAGGGAACCGGCGAGAGGCCGAGCGGGGTGATCTCGGTACCGCCGACCTCTGGTGGGTTGCGAGGCAGGATCCAGCCCCAGGCGCTGCTCTGCAGGACGCCGAAGACGACGAGGAACAACCCCGCGACCGACAGTCCGCCGCCGACCCAGTCCAGCTTCGGCGCCTTCTCGCGGGGGGCGTCCTTGATCATCCCCGAGGCGAGCAGGACGAAGATCGCGATCACGACCTCGCCGGCGAAGACGACGCGCCAGCTCAGCGCCGTGGTCACCGCGCCGCCGATCAGGGGCCCCGCGGCGGCGCCGGCCGCCGCCACCGCGCCGATGATCCCGTAGGCCGTCGCCCGCTGCCGCCCCTCGTAGTTGGAGGCGATCAGCGCCACCAGCGCCGGCACCATGATCGCCGCGCCCAGCCCCTCGACCAGCGACCAGCCGAACAGCAGCCAACCGATCGACGGTGCGATCGAGGTCAATCCCGAGCCCAGCGCGAAGACCACCAGGCCGATCAGGAAGGCGCGCTTGCGGCCCCAGATGTCGCCGAGCTTGCCGCCGATCAGCATCGTCGAGGCCATCACCAGCATGTAGGCGGTGATCGCCAGCTGCACCTGCTCGACCGTCGTGTCGAGGTCGGCGACGACGTTGGAGATCGAGACGTTCATCACCGTCGTGTCGAGGACGAGGATGAACTGGGCCGCCGAGAGGATGAGGATGACGCGCCAGGTCTTCAAACGCTAGGCGTCTCTCGCTTCGAGACGCCCCGACTCGATCGCTGCGACCAGGCCGGCGTGGTCGCGTTCGTTCTGGTCCGCGTAGCCAGCCGAGAACTCGGCGACCGCCGTCTCGAAGGCGTCGCCCGAGCCGAGGTAGGCACCGATCGCGACGGCACCTCCCGAACGGGCGTGGGCTCGGGCGAGGGTCCAGCCGCACATGCGAGCGTAGGTTTCCAGGCCGCTCGGCGGCAGGGTCTCGACATCGACCGAGCCCTTCCCGTCCCAGAGCTGGCGCACGTAGAAGTGGCGCTCCTTCCCATCGATGCCGAGCGCCGGGCACCAGCCGAGGAAGCTGTCGCTCGCCGCCTGCATCAGCCACTGCCCCTCGACGACGCGGTGCCCGTGATTGTCGAACTTGCTTGCCCCGGTATAGGGCTCGAGCACCGATGCCTGTGCTTCCTTGGCCTGCAGGAAGAGCGGATCGGCATCGTCGCGACCGGTGAGCAGGATTATCCAGGCGCGGGTGCCGACGCTGCCCACCCCGACCACCTTGTGCGCCATGTGGCGGAAGCGATAGGTCTCCAGCAGGCGGCGCCTGTCTCCCTTCAGGCTGTCCGCGTAGCGCTCCAGCACCGCACGGATCTCACCCTCGACGCGTCGCTCGGTCTCCTCGTCGGGAATCAGCTCCTCGACCGGGACCAGAAGCGGCGGGCGGCTGGCGATTCGCAGCTCGCCATCAACCCGTTCGGTGAGGCGATCGAGCGCGCGCAGGCTGTCCTTTGCGCTCGCCTTGGCGGCACTCTTCTCCACTCGTCGCACCGCCTTGGCGCCGAGCACGCGCATCCGCTCCCTAACCGCATCGGCGTCGAGGCGCGCGTACCAGACCTCCACGTTGCGCATCGAGGCGAAGCGCCGCATCGCCTCTCTGTACTCCTGGCCGACCGCAAGCAGAGCCGCCCGCCGTTGTTTGCGTTTGAAGCCGTTCCCCCTAGCCGCGATCTCGATGCTGGCAGCGAGGCGCTTGACGTCCCACTCCCACGGCCCCGGCAGGGTCTCGTCGAAGTCGTTGAGATCGAAGACGAGTCGCCGATCGGGCGCGGCGAAAGCGCCGAAGTTGCTCAGGTGGGCGTCGCCGCATGCCTGCACCTCGAGACCGCTGACCGGCGTGGCAGCAAGATCGGCCGCCATCACCGCGGCGGCGCCGCGATAGAAGGTGAAGGGCGAGACGGCCATCCGCCCGTAGCGGATCGGCAGCAACTCGGGGACGCGGTTGCGGGCCTGCTCTTCGAGGGTCGCGACCGGGTCGGCCCGATCGCCGGCTGGCTCCCACGCCGCGTGGGCGGAGCGGGGAGCCTGCGAGCGCGCCGCCTTCCCCGCGGCAGCGCGCTCGGAGACGTCCATGTCCTAGACCGTAGCCGCTGCCTGCTCGGACTGGCTGCCCTCGGACGCCTTGGCCTTGGCGTCCGCCTCGGGCGTGGGCTCGTCAGCGCTGCGTGGAAGCAGCACTTCTTTAGCGATCACCAGGCGCTGGATCTGGCTGGTGCCCTCGTAGAGCTGCATGATCTTGGCGTCACGCATCAGCTTCTCGACCGGGTACTCCTTGATGAAGCCGTAGCCGCCGTAGACCTGCACGGCGTCGACGGTGATCTCCATCGCCGAGTCGGCGGCGAAGCGCTTGGCCATCGAGGAGACCTTGCTGTTGCGAATACCCTGATCAAGCAGAACCGCTGAGTTCCAGACCAGCAGGCGACCGGCCTCGACCTTGGTCGCCATGTCGGCGATCATGAACTGGATCGCCTGGTGCATCGCGATCGGCACGCCGAACTGGACCCTTTCCTTGGAGTACTCCGTGGCGTACTCGAGCGCGGCACGACCGATGCCGACTGCCATCGCCGAGACACCGGGACGGGTGCGGTCGAGCGTCATCATCGCCAGCTTGAAGCCCTTGTTTTCCTCGCCGAGGAGGTTCTCAGCGGGGATCTCGACTTCGTCGAAGGAGATGGTCGCGGTATTAGACGCCCGCTGGCCCATCTTGTCCTCCTTCTTGTCGACGCTGACCCCGGGGAGGTCGGCGTCGACGACGAAGGCGCTGATCCCGCGATGGCCCGCCTCGGGATCGGTCTTGGCGTAGACCGTGAAGTAGTCGGCGTAGGTGCCGTTGGTGATGAAGCACTTGGAGCCGCTGATGACGTACTTGTCGCCCTTCTTCACGGCCTTCGTCTTCATCCCGCTGACGTCAGAGCCGGCGTCGGGCTCGGTCAGGCAGAAGGAGGCCAGCTTCGGCTCCTCGCAAAGCATCCCGAGGTACTTCTTCTTGGTCTCCTCGGAGCCGCCGAGGGTGATCGGCGCCGACGCGAGACCGTTGGCCATCAGCGAGGTGCCGATGCCGGAGCAGCCCCAGCCCATCTCCTCCTCGATCAGGCAGCCGGAGAGGTAGTCGAGGCCGGGCCCACCGTAGGCCTCGGGGATGTGGGTGTTCATCAACCCGACCTCCCAGGCCTTGTCGATGATGTCCTGCGGCCAGGTGCCGTCCTTGTCGTACTCCCAGGCGACCTTGCGGATCTCTTTCTCCGCGAAGTTGTGCGCCAGCTCGCGCAGGTCTTTCTGCTCGTCGGTCAGGGTGAAGTCAACCACGGGTCGGGACTCCTTTTCGTGCGTGCGTAAGCCGTTTCTTGCGGCCTCGCCACGAGGCGACGACCACCGATTGACTGGTCAGTCAACCAGGGCAAGGTTAGCGGATGACCGATCCCGCGTGGTATCCGTACTCTACGGGCGATGGACCCGCTGGCCGAGCTCGGAATCCCCGGTCTCTACGTCCTGGTGACGACCATGCTCGTTGCCCTGCTGACCGCCTCCGCCGATCGCTTCCACGCCGGCCCGAGGCCGGCAAGCAATGGCGAGGGCAGCCTGGCGTTCGAGGGCAGGATCCCGCCGCCGTGCCTGGTCGCGATGCCCGAGCTGCCGGTGGACCAGGCGATGCAGGCCGCGGAAGTGCGACAGATGCTGGAGGCCAAGTCCTACCGCCGCCAGCGACGCGGCGAGCCGCCGCTCGACATCGAGGCCGAGATGGCCCAGGTGCTCGACACCTCCCCCGCCAGCGCCCCACCCGACCTTGAGGGGATGCTGCGCGCTGAGATTCGCGAACTGGTCATCTCGCGCAACGAACGACGCCTACGCAGGGGCAAGGAGCCGCTGGACGTCGAAGCCGAGACCGAGCGCCAGATCGCCGGCTTCACCGGTTTGGCCAAGTGACGTACCCTTTGAGGCATGGCTCTTCCGCTGGCAGCGACGGCGGTCGCCAACGGCACCGTCCTGATGCTGATCACCTTGGTGGTCCTGCCGGTTGCCGGCTTCGCCTTTGCCCGCTCCGGTAAGGCCTGGCGCAGCATAGGACGAGGCCCGTTCGCGATCGACCAGGACCTGCCGCCGATCAAAGGCATGCGCCTCGCCTCTCCGGTGGACCCCGCCCTACAGGCAGCGGAGGCAAGACAGATGCTGGAGGCCAAGTCCTACCGCCGCCAGCGACGCGGCGAGGCGGCGCTCGACGTCGAGGCCGAGGTGCAGCGCGCGCTCGACGCCACCAGCGGCACCCGGTCTGACATCCGGGCGGAGCTGCGGACCGAGATTCGGCAGCTCGTGGTCGCCCGTAACGAGCGGCGCCTTCGCCGGGGCCAGGATCCGCTGGACGTCGAGGCCGAGACCGAGCGCCAGCTCTCCGATTGCATAGGATCGAAATGATGGCTGGCGCCACCGAGGAGAATCTCTACGAGGTCGAGGATCTGCTGATGCAGCCGGGGACCTACTTCAACCCCCAGACCGAGGTCCTGGTCGTCGTCGACGACTCGACCTCGCTCGACCAAGAGGTCTTCAACATGGAGGCCTACGAGGGCGCCGAGTGGGTGCGGATCTCCGACGAGGTCCCGGTCGACGAGGACCGTCGCGACCAGGCACTCGAGCGCTTCCAGACCAGCTACCACCCCGGCTCCACCGGATCGGTCTCGGAAACGGCCTTGGAGCAGGGCGATGACGAGCTCGACGAGGACGAGGACGGGCAGGACCCCGGACGCGAGGACACCGAGTAGTGCTCGAAGCCGGGGCGAGTGCCCCCGACTTCACCCTGTCCGACCAGAACGGCAACGAGGTGGCCCTCCCCGACCTGCGCGGGGAGACCGTGGTCCTCTACTTCTACCCTCGCGCCGACACCCCCGGCTGCACGACACAGGCCTGCAGCGTCCGCGACCGCCGTGCCGACTACGCCGCGGCCGGCGCCCGCGTACTCGGCGTCTCACCCGACCCGGTCGAGAAGGTGAAGAAGTTCGCCGACAAGTTCGACCTCGACTTCACCCTGCTCGCCGACGCCGACCACGCCGTGGCCGACTCCTACGGGACCTGGGTCGAGAAGTCGATGTACGGCAAGAAGTACTGGGGAGTGCAGCGGGCAACCTTCCTGATCGACCCTGACGGCAAGATCGCGACGGTCTTCCCCAAGGTCTCGCCCAAGACGCACGACGATGTCGTGCTCAAAGCGCTCGCCGAGCTCACCGCGGCCTGAAGGCCGCGCCCGAAGGCGCGGCCTTTCAGATCGAACTTCCCTCAGGGTAAGGCCGTGAAGAACAGCTCCGCGCCCTCTCCGTTGTCTCCATCCTCGTAAATTAAGTAGTTCGCGTTCCAGCTGGCTTCCTGCGGGCAGAATGGGTCATCCCCCGCCCAGACCAGTGGCATGAAGAGATCAAGCGCGCTGGCTAACGGTTCTCCCTGTTCGTTTTTCTCTAATATAAAGGGGAATATCGTCTGCGCGGGCCCCTGGTATAAGCAGTCCATTTCGACGCCTAAGACCATGCAGTTTTCGAGTAAGACTGCCGGCGGCAATGCTTGATCTTGTGCCAACAGCACTTCTTTCTGTAATGAAGAAACTAAGAGGTAGTAAGGCAAAGCCTCCGCTGTCGCTTTTTCACAGCCGCCCGTGCATCCTTTGAAACCCCAGCCTAAGACTAAGTACGCCACTCCGGTGTGGAAGCCCTCATTGCCGGCGTAGTCGGCTAAGAATCCGGATTCGCATTTAGTGATGGATTTCTCCAGTTTGAAAACTGCCAATTTGGATAAGCCGATGATCGGCCCTATCCACACCGAGCCCATGGGGCATTCGCCGGCAAAGCCGGCGTCCACTAAGCAGGTGCTGTCAGCAGACGCTGTGCCTGCCCCAACGCACGCCATTGCGATCAGGGCCACGGCCCCAGCGGAGCCGAGCATCTTGATGATTCTCACTTTGATCTTCTCCTTTGCGACGGTCTGGCCGTCGATCGGACGAGTTACGGATACAAAGAGAGTAAAGGGCCGCGCCCTCGAGGCGCGGCCCTTTCGACCTTCCTACTACGGTAAAGCCGTGAAGAACAGCTCAGGACCCTCGATGAAGCCCTGGTCCTCATAGATTAAGTACGTCGCTTCGAAGTTAGCTTCCAGCGGACAGATGGGATCGTCTCCAGCCCATTTCAGGGGCAGGTTGAAGTCGAGCGCACCTGCTAACGGAAAGCCTCCCAGCGGATTCAACTCTAATAAGTATTTGATTAAAGCTGGAGGAGTCGTTCTGTATAAGCAGTTCATCGGGAGATTTAAGATGAAGCAGTTCTGCAGTAAGAAAGCAGGTGGCCCAATGCCGTCCCCGTTGAGGAACGCATGCTGCTGAGCCATCCTCACTAACAATAAGTAGGGCAGGTTCTCAGCGAAAGCGTTGGGGCAAGCACCCACGCATTCTTTGAAATTCAGATTTAAGATTAAATATAAGACCCCTACATGGGGCCCCTCGTTGAAGACGTAATCGGCTAAGAAATCGGATTTGCATTTAGTAATAGTGCCATCGACTTTGAATAACGCTTCATTCGATAAGCCGATTATCGGACCGTTCCAGATCGCACCCCCAGGGCACATTCCAAGCGCCCCGGGATCCACTAAGCAGGCGCTGTCGGCAGAGGCAGTACTAGGGCCAATAAACGCCATCGCGGTCAGGGCTGTAGCCCCAGCGAGGCCGAGCATCTTGATGATTCTCACGTCATCATCTCCTTTGCACCGGTGTAGCCACCATTGCGGCGGCGTGGCCACCGGGGTTCGTTTCTGAGTTACGGATTGAGAGTGGCCTGTGCCGAGCCTGCCTTCGACTTACCCCAGGGCACAGAACTGGCTCAAAACGCGGCACAGCTATATCACAGAAAGCCGTTTAGTCAATCTTTTTAGAACAAAAATTGACCCGGTAAGCGGTCAGGCGCCGAGCACGACCACGACGATGAACGCCGTGTAGAGCGCGAACCAGCCGATCACCGCAGGCAGTTCGAAACGACCGCGGCGGTGCAATGCCTCATAGGCGAGAAAGCCGCCGGCAAGGCCGAGGACAACCGAGAGCGCCGCGTTCCCGCTCAGGTCCCAGTCGGTGAAGATCAAGCCGATCCCGACCGGGATCGTCGACTGGAAGACCATCGCCCCGGTGATATTGCCGAGGGCCAGGGAGTCCTTCCCTTCGCGGACCCAGAAGAAGCTGTTCACCTTCTCCGGCAGCTCGGTGGCCAGCGGAGCGAGGATCAGGGCTAGCACAACGGCCTCGACCCCGAGGCTCTCAGCGATGTGGAGCAGCTCCTCGACGAAGAGGTGGGCACCGGCGACCATCGCACCGAGACCGACCAGGAGCTGCAGCACGCAGAACAGCAAACCGGGATCCATTCGCCGCTCGCTTCGCCGCTCGAAGATCAGTGGGTTGAGGCTGCCGTGATCCTGAACCTCGCCACCGCTGCGCAGGGTGCGGCGGATGTAGAGCGGGTAGGCGAGGATGACGAGGATCCCGGCGGGGACCCTCAGCGCCGGCGGCGCCCCCCAGGCGAGGGCCAGCGAGATCGCGAAGAAGATGAGGAAGAAGATCAGGTCGCGCTCCAGGGTCGGCTTGTGTGCTTCCAGCTCGAGGCCCTGCTCGCGGCGGTTGCGGTAGAGGTAGGCGAAGAGGCCGACCAGACCCATCGCCAGCGTGGCGAGTAGGAATGGGGCGCCGACGATCGCGCCGATCGCGACCTGATCGGCGCCCTCGGCTGCCCCAATCAGGGCGACGATCGCGATCAGCGTCTCCGGCATCGCAGTGCCGACGGCCGCGAGCAGGCTGCCAACCGCCCCCTCCCCCAGCTCGAGACGGTGGCCCAGCCACTCCACCGCGTTGGTGAAGAGCAGCGCCCCCGAGAGGATGATCGCGAAGCTGAAGATAAGAAGAACGACTTCCACGAGCGAGTCAGCCTATGCGACCAGTGCCCAGCCGCCGCGGCTCAGGCGAAATAGAAGGCGAGGCCGAAGACGGCATAGACGGCAAGTAGCTGGACCCCCTCGAACCAGGTCGACTCGCCGTCCTGGGCGACGTAGTTGGCGATCAGCACAGCGAGCAGGATCGCGCCCAGCTCGAAGCCGTTGAAGACGAGCGCGAGCGGGTGCGGACCGAGGAAGAAGGAGGCGAGGACGAGGATCGGGGCCACGAAGAGGGCGATCTGCGCACTGGAGCCGATCGCGATGTTGACCGCGAGATCCATCTTGTCCTTCTTCGCGACCAAGACCGCCACCCAGTGCTCGGCGGCGTTGCCGACGATCGCCACGACAATCACGCCGATGAAGAACTCGGAGAGCCCGATCGCGTGCGAGGCCTCCTCGATCGAGCCGACCAGCACCTCCGACATCAGCCCGACCAGTAGACCCGCACCGGCCAGGGCGAGGACCGACTTGCGCGTCGACCAGCCCCAGGTTTCCTCCTCTTCGTACTCGGGGTTGAAAATGTCCCGGTGGGTCTTCAACGAGAAGAAGAGACCCGCGACGTAGGTCGCGATCAGGACGATCGCGACCGCGAGCGAGAGGTGCTCCACCGTCGAGTCGTAGTCGACCGTCGTGGCCCCGGGGGATGGCAACCCCTGGCCCTCGACCAGCTCGAAGATCGCCGGCATCACCAGCGCCGCGGCGGCGAGCAGCAGCATCGTCGTCTGCACGCTGGCGGTGGTCCTGCTGAACGTCTGCTTCTCGCGCCCTAGACCGCCGACCAGCATCGAGGCGCCGAGCACGAGCAGGATGTTGCCGATGATCGAGCCGACGATCGACGCCTTGACCACCTCCTGCAGTCCCTGCTGGAGCGCGAAGAGGGCGATGATCAGCTCCGGCGCGTTGCCGAAGGTGACGTTGAGCAGCCCGCCGATCCCGGGCCCAGACCGCGCCGCTAGCTCCTCGGTCGCGCGCCCCATCAAGGCCGCGGTCGGAATGATGCCCAGGGCCGCCGTGGTGAAGACGATCCCGGCGGCGGCGCCCGTCAAGTCGAGCGCCACCGCCGCCGGGATCAGCGGCGTCAGCAGATAGGGCCAGCCCTGAGCTGTGCGAAGGAACGCGGCTATTTGAGCCCAGCGCATCGCTGCAGGTCGGCCGCGCTCTGCACCGTCTGCAGGCATTTCAGATACGCCTGTGGCCCGCCGCCCGAGCTGCTGCCGCCGGACGCGCTGCCGCCGAGGCCTTCCAGGAGGCCGCCAAGGCCACCGTTGGCACCGCCGAGACCACCTTCGCCGTTGAGCAGGCCGAGCAGTTCGATCGGGTTGATCCCGAGCTTGAGGAAGAGATCGCTAAGCGGCTTCGCTTCGCTTGGCGCCGAGATCGTCTGGTCCTCGTTGACCCCGGTCAGGGTCATCTCGAGATCGAGTTCAGAGGACGTACTGCTGCCTTTCGGTTCGATCGTGAACTGGGCCACCATCTTGCGCACGATGTCGTCATCGCCGACGTAGAGTTCGACGTGAGCGTCCTTCACGGCGCTCTTCACCTCGTCCTTGCCTTCTTCCAGTTCCTGCGCCGAGGGAAGTGGGCCGACCGCTTTCAGCTGGGAGCTGCAGGCAGGATCTTCGCCGAGCTCGACCAGCAGATCGACCGCCCCAGAGGTATTGAGATCGCCGCTGACCTTGGTCGTGCTGGTGCCATCGACGTCGGCGCTGCCGTCGTTGCTGGCTTTGTCGATGAAGTCGGCGAAATTGAGTTTCCCGACGGCTTTCTGGCAGGGGGTGACTTCGTTCGCATTGCCGCCACCCTGTTGCTGAATCGACGACTTGACGAAGCTGAAGGTGGTTGGGTCGACCTCGTAATCGGTGCCTTCGTAGTTGACGTAGGCCTTGCTGGAGAGCAGAACGAGACCGCCATCGAAGTCGACGTCTTCGCCGTCCACCGAGCCACTCGCTTCCGCGGTGATATCGAGTTCGGGCAGCTGTTCACCGCCTTCGCCCTGGAACGGACCGGAGAGGCTGACGTCGACGTCTCCGCCGTTTTTGCCCTCGACTTTGACTTCGAGAGAGAGATCCAGATTGCCGCTGTCGATCCCCTTCAGGGTGGCTTTTTCGACAACGGCCTGTGGGTTCTCGTTGCTGCTGCCGCTGTCCTCGCTGCCACAGGCAACGAATGCGGTTGCCAGCGCAGCCAGGGCTGCAAACAGGACGAAGGTGCGAAGTCGACTGAACACGGGGGCCTCCTGGGCGAGTTTTTGGGGTCGGCGTAGCGCTTGATTGGCGTAGCCACAGGCCCCCGCACGCCCACCCGGGCGGTTCACCTGCGTCTAACGAGAGGCAATTCTAGCCAGCTCAAAGCCGCTATGAGCGGCTAACGCGAGGTGTCCACCGGCGGTGGGTTGGGTTCGGTGATGTTCAAGGCCAGGGGAAAGAGAAAGGCGCCAAGGAAGATCAGGATCACGCCGGCGGCGACCAGCCAGCGTGCCGAGCTGAGGTGGCCGAGGATGCCGATCGCAAAGCCGGCAAGCATCAATGCCACATAGGGCCCAGCGGTGTGGGGCAAGAGCGAGGCGAGGGGCAGGATGAGGTCGAGCACTGCGGCAATTATCATCGCTCCATGGCAGATGGCTCAGTTGCCGAGGTCAGAGAGGCGCTCGCCGAGGTCGGCTACCTCGCCGACGAGTCGGCGGCACTGGTCTCGTTCCTAGCGCAGCGGCTCGGCAAGCCGGTCTTGGTCGAGGGCCCGGCAGGGGTGGGCAAGACCGAGCTGGCAAAGGCGCTCTCCCGCGCCACCGGCCGCGAGCTGATCCGTCTGCAGTGCTACGAGGGCCTGGACGAGGCAAAGGCGCTCTATGAGTGGAACTACCGCAAGCAGCTGCTGCGGATCCAGGCCGGCGGCGAGGATGGCTGGGAGGAGGTCCACGGCGACATCTTCGACAAGGAGTTCCTGCTCGAGAGGCCGCTGATGCAGGCGATCGCCAGCCCCGAGCCGGTCGTGCTGCTGATCGACGAGATCGACAAGACCGATCAGGAGTTCGAGGCGATGCTGCTCGAGCTGCTCTCCGATTTCCAGATCACCATCCCCGAGCTTGGCCAGGTCGCGGCGACGACGATGCCGATCGTCGTCCTCACCTCGAACAACTCGCGCGAGTTGACCGAGGCGCTGAAGCGGCGCTGCCTCTACCTCTGGCTGGACTACCCCGACCTGGAGCGGGAGATGGAGATCGTCCGCCTGCACGCCCCGGACCTGCCCGAGGCGCTGGCGCGGCGGCTGGTCGAGGTGGTGCGGATGATCCGCGCCCTCGACCTGAAGAAGCCGCCCTCGATCGCCGAGTCGATCGACTGGGCACGGACGCTGCTGCTGATGGGCGCCGAGGACATCGACCGAGAGACCTTCGAGCAGTCGATGTCGATCATCATCAAGCACCGCACCGACATCGAGCTGGTTGCGGAGCGAGTTGGGGTGAAGCTTGCCGAGCCCGTACGGCCCCAAGGCTGAGGCAGGGCCGCCCGGCCTCGCCGCGAAGCTGCTCGGCTTCTGCGAGGAGCTGCGCAGCGAGGGGGTCGCGGTTGGGACCTCCGAGATCCTCGACGCCTTCGCGGCGCTGGAGCAGGTGCCCTGGACCTCCCAAGACGACTTCCGCGAGGCGCTGGCAACGACGATCGCCAAGTCGCAGGAGGACCGCCGCGTCTTCGAGCTGCTCTTCGAGCGCTGGTTCTTCCGCGCTGCCGAGGCAGAGGCGATCGAGCGCGGGGTCGAGGAGCAGAGCCAGCGCCACCAGGGCGGCGACCGGCTCGACCTCGACGAGCTGCGCGAGCAGGTCCGCCAGGCGATCGTCGAGGGCGACGACGGCGAGATGCGCGACTTGGCGCGGCTGGCGATCGCCGCCTTCGGCCGCCAGGGCGAGGGTTCGGGTGTCGTCGGCGTCGACGTGCAGCGGATCCGGCGCACGCTGGGCCTCTCGACCGGCGCCCAGCAGAGTGCCGAGGACGGCGCCGCCGAGCTGCCGCCGATCGATCGCGATCAGCTCAACCGCTTCGAGCGCCATCTGCGCCGCGAGCTGGAGCGGGACCTGATCGAGCGCACCTCCACCCTCCCCCCATCGCGGCCGCTGGCCGAGCTCGACCGCGCCCTGCCAACCAGCCCGACCCAGGATCTCGCCGCGGTCCACCGCGCGGTCTCACAGATGAAGCGGCGATTGGCGACCCTCGGCCACGAGCAACGCGGGCGCCGCAAGGGACGGTCGGTCGACGTGCGGCGCACGATGCGAGCCTCGCTGGAGACCGGTGGCGTGCCGATGCACCTGCGCTACCGGCCGAAGCGCCCGCGCCGGCCGGAGATCTACGTCCTCTGCGACGTCTCCACCTCGGTCACCTCGGCCAGCGTCTTCTTCCTCTCTGTCCTGCACGCACTGCACGACTCCTTCCGCAAGCTGCGCAGCTTCGTCTTCATCGAGCGCATCTCCGAGGTGACCGAGGTCTTCGAGCACGAGCGTGACTTCCGGGTGATCGCCCAGCGGATCTCCAGCGAGGGCGGCGTCGCCGACGTCTCCGGCTACACCGACTACGGCCGCGTCTGGCTCGAGTTCCTGACCGAGATCTCAGATGAGCTCGATCCGCGCTCGACCGTGATCGTCCTCGGCGACGCCCGCACCAACGGCCGCGAGCCCCACGCCGAGGTCTTCGCCCAGGTCTCCGAGCGCGCCGGCCGCCTCTTCTGGCTCAACCCCGAGCCGAAGCTCTACTGGAACTACGGCGACTCGGTGATGGCCGCCTACGAGCGCTACTGCGACGGCGCCTTCGAGTGCTGGACCACCCGCCACCTGGAGAACTTCGTCAACGTCGTCGCCGGTGGCGTCCCGGCAGCCGACTGAGCGCTAGCTGACACGCCCACACACCTTGTGAACGGCTGAGAGGCATCCGGGCCCTCCAAAAGGCTTGTGGTTCTGACGCCCAAGCAAGGAGGACCCGGATGAAGGTTCACGGTAACGCCGCTCTCGGACCAGCGGGACGGCTGGCGCTGGTGCAGGCGATCGAGTCGGGGATGACGTTGAGGGCGGCAGCTGCCGCCCTCAACGTGGCGCCCGCGACTGCCCATCGCTGGTGGCATCGCTATCGACTCGCCAGCGAGGCCGAGCGTCAAGCAGGACATTGGCTTAGAGACCGGCCCTGCACGCCGCATCGCCAACCGCGACGGCTCACCCCCGCCGAAGAGGAGCCGATTCTGCGGGCGCGGTGGGAGACCAATCTCGGCCCAGGCCGTCTGGCGGGGATCTGCCGGCGCTCGCGCTCGACGATCTGGAAGGTGCTGCATCGTCACGGGCTCTCTCGGCGCCGGGGACCCGGGCGTGAGACCTACCGCCGCTATGAGTGGTCTCGCCCCGGGGCCCTCCTGCACGTCGACGTCGCCCGCCTGGCTCGATTCGAGCGCCCCGGGCACGCGGTCACCGGCGACCGCTCCACGACCGGCGCCGAGAAGCGGGCCGGCTGGGGCTACGTCTACCTGCACTGCGTAATCGACGACAACTCCCGCTACGCCTACGTCGAGCAGCACCGAAACCAGAGCGGGGAGACCGCCGCCGCGGTGCTGGGGCGGGCGATCGAGCACCTCGCCGCCCACGGCGTCGAGGGACCGGAGGCGGTGATGAGCGACAACGCCTTCGCCTACACGAAGTCGGCCGCGTTCAGAGCGACGCTCGAGCACCACGGCGCTCGCCACATTCTCATTCCCGCCTACACGCCGCGCTGGAATGGCAAGGTGGAGCGCTTTATCCAGACTCTGAAGAGGGAGTGGGCCTACGCCCACTCCTGGCCCAACTCAACCGAGCGGACCAGGGCCCTGGCATCCTTCCTGCGCTACTACAACCGGCGTCGCCCTCACAGCTCGCTGGGAGACCGGCCGCCGATCAGCCGTGTTCATAACGTCTGTGGGCAGGACAGCTAGCGCGCGGCCCAGGCGTCCGGAGACGATGCCAAGGCCTGGACCTCGGAGGGAAGCTCGCCGCTGACCAGGTCGGCGAGGGTGACGTGCTCGACCACGGTGCGGAGGCTGGCGCGAACGGCGATCCAGACTTCCTGCAGGTGCTCCGCGTTGCCGCGATACTCGATCGACTCCGGCGGAGTCGACTGGACGTGGGCGATCGGCCCCTCGACGGCGCGGACGATGTCGGCGATCGTGACCTCGTCGGCGGGCCGAGCCAGCCAGTAGCCGCCCTTGGCGCCGCGCCGGGCGCGGACGATGCCGGCGTGCTTCAGCTCGAGCAGGATGTGCTCGAGGAACTGGAGCGGGATGTCCTGCGCCTCGGCGAGCTTCTCGCCCTTGACCGGGCCCTCATCGGCCGCCGCCAACTCCGCTGCCGCACGAACCGCATAGTCCGCCTTCGCCGATACGCGCATAGGCAGCTAGTTAATCAGTCAGCCGATCGTCTCCGGCGCCAGCTCTTTGGAGCGGTCGATCCCTTGCCTGGCTTCGCGCTCGACCCGGCGAGCGCTCCACCAGCGGGGGAACCAGATCAGCAGCCCGAGGCCGATGCCGGCCACGGCGGCCGCGATCGGCCAGACGAGCGGATCGCCCTTCTGCACGGTGACGATCCCGGAAGCGATCAGGACGACGCCGAGGGCGGTGCGCAGGAACCCGGTCGGCGCGCGGGCGGCGAAGTGGGAGCCGACGATGACGCCGGGCACCGAGCCGAGCAGGATGTTGCCGGCCAGCATGAAGTCGACGTTGCCGCCGACCCAGTGGGCGATGCCGGCGGCCCAAAGCAGGATCGCGGCGTGGAAGACGTCGGTGCCGACGACCTTGCGCGGGACGAGGCGGTAGACCGCGATCAGCAGGATCGCGATCACCGTGCCCGAGCCAGCGGAGGTGATCCCGATCACGAAGCCGGTGGTCGCCCCGATCGCGACCGCGGCGAGCTTGTGACGGCGCTCGATCACGAAGTCCTCGCGCTCTTCGATCAGGTTGCTGAGGATCAGCGCCCGGGCGAGGGTGATGATTCCAACCATCAGCAGGGTGCCGCCGAGCAGCGCATAGACGATCGAATCGAGCTCCGCTTCGCCGATCTTGCTCTGCAGGATGGAGATCGCCCACACTCCGGCCACCGCGGCGGGCACGCTTCCGGCGGCGAGCCAGTAGGCGAGACGGATGTTGACCGTCCCCATCCGCAGATGGCGCCAGCCGCCGACCGTCTTGGTCACCGCCGCGTAGAAGATGTCGGTGCCGATCGCGGTCACCGGCTTGACCCCGAAGAGCAGGATCAGCAGCGGCGTCATCAAGGTGCCGCCGCCCATGCCGGTCATGCCGACCATTGCTCCGATGCCGAAGCCAAACAAAATGATTGCCGGGTCCATATGAGTTCCGCGCTTGGTGGTTATCGACTTTCCTGACCTTTTTGGTCAGGAGCACGGAGTGCGCCAGGATACCAATGATGCCTGCGAGAACCGAAGAATTCGCCGCCGCGAAGGCATCACCTGCCGGGCGTGGGAGCCGGGACGGCGCCGTCTCTATCCGCGGGCTCAGCCACTCCTACGGGGCGCTTCGCACGATCGAGCGGCTCGACCTCGCGGTTCCCGACCACGGCGTCCTCGGCCTCGTCGGTCCTTCCGGCTGCGGCAAGTCGACCCTGCTTGAGCTGATCGCCGGCCTGCTGGACCCGGAGGGCGGTGAGGTCGACGTAGGCGGAGCCCGTGACCCTCGAGGTCGTCTCGCGCGCTGCGCCTACATGCCCCAGCGCGACCTGCTGCTGCCCTGGCTCTCGGCGATCGACAACGCGGCGCTGGCGCTGCGCAACCGCGGTGTCCGCAAGGCGGCGGCACGGCAACAGGCGGGAGAGCTGTTCGAGCGCTTCGGCCTCGCCGGCTTCGAGCACACTGGCCCAGCTGAACTGTCGGGGGGGATGCGGCAGCGGATCGCCTTCTTGCGCACGCTCGTCTCAGGTAAGCCGGTGCTCGCCCTCGACGAGCCCTTCGCCTCGCTCGACGCGATCACGCGAGCGGAGATGCAGGAGTGGCTGGCCGGAGCGCTGGGGGCGAGCCCGCGAACCGTCGTCCTCGTCACTCACGACATCGAGGAGGCCCTCTACCTCTGCGACAGCGTCGCCGTGCTGTCGGCGCGGCCGGCGCGGACGATCGACGTGCTGAGCGCCCCAACTCCTCGCGCCGCCGACCGCGACGCAGCCGTCACCGACCCCGCCTTCGTCGCCGCCCGCGAGCGGGCGATGCACGCGCTCAGGGACGGCGCACGATGAGGCGCTGGCTCTTCCCAACGCTCCTCCTCGCCGCCCTGATCGGCGCCTGGCAGATCGCCGCCAGCAGCGGTGCGATCGCCGACGCGCTGCAGCTCGAAAGCTACCTCGTCCCCTCCCCTGCCGAAATCGCCGAAGCGCTCTGGCAGAGCCGCTCGCTGCTCGCCGAAAACGCCTGGGTGACGCTCAAGGAGGTCCTGCTCGGGCTCGGCTGCGCTCTCGTCGCCGGCCTTGGCTTCGCCGTGGCAATGCACCTCTCCGAGACCCTGCGGCTGGCCTTCTACCCGCTGATCGTCGCCTCCCAGACTGTCCCGATCATCGTCATCGCACCGATCCTCGTCGTCTGGTTCGGCTTCGGGATCGGACCGACCCTGGCGATCATCGCCCTGATCTGCTTCTTCCCGATCGCGGTGAACGCGCTCGACGGTTTGCGCTCGGTCGATCCCGAGGCGACGAAGATGATGCGTACGCTCGACGCCTCGCGCTGGCAGATCCTGCGCCGGGTGGAGGCCCCGACGGCTTTGCCCTATGCCTTCAGCGGCACCAGAATTGCCGTCGCCGTCGCTCTGATCGGCGCCGTCTTCGGCGAGCTGGCCGCCTCGGGGTCCGGGCTCGGCCGCCTGATCTTCCAGGACATGAACCAGCTGCAGACGGCCCGGGCCTTCGCCTCGGTGTTCGTGCTCTCGGCGATGGCGATCGCCCTGGTCGGGCTTTTGACCCTCGCAGAGCGGCGCGTCGTCACTTGGCGATAGAAAGCAGGGGATGAAGCGCACCTCCACCCCCGCGGTTGCGGTCGCCGTCGCCCTGCTCGTCCTGGCCCTGGGCCTCGCCGCTTGCGGGGAGAAGAGCGAGAACGTGACGGGCGAGCCGCAGCCGCTCAGCTTGACGCTCGACTTCTACCCCAACCCCGACCACGCCGGGATCTACATGGCGCAGAAGCTCGGCTACTTCGAGGATGCCGGCCTCGACGTCGAGATCCATACCCCCTCGGACCCCTCGGCGCCGCTCAAGCTGCTCGCCGCCGGTCGCACCGACCTGGCGATCTCCTATGAGCCGGAGGTGGTCCTTGCAGAGGAGCAGGGCCTTGGCCTGCTCGCCGTCGCCGCCCTGGTCGACCGCCCACTCACCTCGATGATCTGGCTGAGCAAATCCGGGATCAAAGGGGTCGGCGATCTGCGCGGCAAGACGATCGCCACCGCCGGCATCCCGTACCAGGACGCCTATCTGAAAACGATCCTTGCCCGAGCCAACCTCTCGCCTTCCGAGGTCAAAGTCGTCAACGTCGGCTTCGGCCTCCTGCCTGCGATCGTCGGCGGCCGCGCCGGGGCGATGCTGGGTGGCTTCAGGAACGTCGAGGGCGTGGACCTGCGCCTGCGCGGCCAGGATCCAGTCGTCACCCCCGTCGACCAGCTCGGCGTGCCCACTTACGACGAGCTCGTCCTGGTCGCCCGGCGCACGCAGCTGCAGGAGGACCCCGATGCGATCCGCCTCTTCATCGCGGCGCTGGCGCGCGGGACCAAGGCAGCGACAGAGAATCCGAAAGCGGCCGCCAACGCCCTGCTCGAGGCCAATCCCGACCTCGATCCAAAGCTGACCCGGGCGGAGCTGGCCGCGACGCTGCCCCTGCTCGAACCCGCGCAGTCCGCACAGCCCTACGGCCAGATGAGCGCCTCCCAGTGGCGCACCTTCATCGGCTGGATGCGCGACAACGAGTTGATCTCCTCGCTGCCGGCGCCTTCCAGCCTGCTCAGCAACGCTTACCTACCCGGCGCGATCCCCGAGTAAGGCGGCGCCACCCTCGCCCAGCAGGGCGGAGACCTTCTCCGCCGGCAGGGCCCGCGAGAAGAGGTGGCCCTGCGCGTAGTCGCAACCGAGACGGCGCAGCTCCGAGAGCTGTGCCTCGTTCTCGACCCCCTCGGCGATCACATCGAGCGAGAGCGCCCGGGCCATGCCGATGATCGCCTCGACGATCGCGGTCGGCTCCTGTTCCACTCCCAGCGCATCGACGAAGGAGCGATCGATCTTCAGCGCATCGAAGGGAAAGCGGTTGAGATAGGCGAGAGAGGAATAACCGGTGCCGAAGTCGTCGAGGACGAGGCCGACGCCGATCTCGCTGAGCGCCTCCAGGGTGGCGATCGCCGTCGCTGACTCCTCGACCAGCACGCTCTCGGTGATCTCCAGCCGCAGCTGAGCAGGTTCCAGCCCGGTTCGAGCGAGCACTTCGGATACGGAGGCCGCCAGATCTCGGTGGGCCACCTGGCGCGCGGAGAGGTTGACGGAGACTTCGAACGGCCGCTGGTCGGGGCGCTGGTCGTGCCACTCGAGGACCTGGCGGCAGGCGCTCTCCTGCACCCAGCGGCCGATCGGCTCGATCAGCCCGCTGTCCTCGGCGATCGAGACGAAGTCGCCGGGATCGAGCAGGCCGCGCTCGGGGTGGCGCCAGCGAACCAGCCCCTCGAAACCGGTGATCTCACCGCTGCTCAGCGCGATCACCGGCTGGTAGTGAAGCTCCAGCTCGTCGCGCTCGAGGGCGTGGCGCAGCTCGCGCTCGACCTCGAGCCGGCGCATCGCCCGCGCCCGCATCTCGGCGTCGAAGAGCTCGCAGCGCGCCCGGCCCCGCTCCTTCGCCCTGTACATCGCAGCATCGGCATCGCGGATCAGCAGCTCGGCGTCGGCCGGCTCGCGGCCCGACGGGCGAGCCACCGCGATCCCGAGGCTGGCGGTGACGAAGTGATCGGCACCTCCCATCGAGTAGGGCTCGGCGAAGGCCGCGGCGACGCGGTCGGCGATCGCCACCGCCTCGTCCTCGTCGGCGAGGCGGTCGACGAGGATGCCGAACTCGTCGCCACCGAAGCGGGCGACGATGTCCCCGGGGCGCAGGTGGGCGCGGAGGCGGGGCGAGACCGCGCGCAGCAGCTCGTCGCCGGCGTGGTGGCCCATGCTGTCGTTGATCAGCTTGAAGTGGTCGAGGTCGAGGAAGAGGATGCCGACCGGGGACCCTGACGCGGTGCTGCGCTTGAGTGCGTCGCCCAGCGCATCGACGAAGCTGAGCCGGTTGGGAAGGCCGGTGAGTGGGTCGTGCAGGACCCGGTGGCGCAGCGCCTGATCGGCCGTATGCCGCTCGATCGCGTCGGCCAGGACGTTGGCCGATGCCTGCACGAAGTGGACGTCCTGCGGGGTGAAGCGATTGGGCTCGGTCGAGTGGACGTCGAGTACCCCGAACGGGTTCTGCTTGCCGTCGATCACGACCGCCAGGCTGCTGCGTACCTCCATCACCCGCAGCGCCGGTGGCATCGAGAAGCGCGTCTCCGAAGACCAGTCGTCGACGATCACGTGCAGGCCGGAGTCGAGCGCCGCGCCGGCGTGGGAGTCACGGCCAGCGGAGACGCGGCCGGATCCCACCACCTGTCCTTCGAGGCCGGCGCGGAGCCTGAGCCGGCGACCGTCGCGGCCGAGCTCCCATATGCAGGCTCCCTGCACGCCCTCGATCTCGGTCATCAGCGAGACCGCCTCGCGCATCAGTGAGTCGGGGTCCCCGTCCTTGAGGGCGCGCCCACCGAGCCGTGCGACAGCGGCCTGCTGTGCGGCGGCCCGCTGCAGCTCCTGCTCGGCGCTCTTGCGCTCGGTGATGTCGTAGAGGACACCGTGCCAGACCGGCGTGCCTTCCTCGTCGGGCTCGAGCACCGCCTCGTCGAGGATCCAGACCACCTCGCCGTCGCGGGTGATCATCCGGTAGTCGACCGGAGGCGGGTTGCGGTTGCCGATCGTCTTGCGGGTCTCCTGAGAGAGCGCGCGCTCGCGGTCCTCCGGGTGAAGCAGCCTCGCCCAGAGGCTCTGGTCGGCGAGCCACTCCTCGGGGCTGTAGCCGAGGATCTCCTCGACCTGGGGGCTGACATAGCGCCAGCGGCCGTGCTCGCCCAGCTCGGAGGCATAGACGATCGCGGGAAGGCGCTCGACCAAGCGGCGGTAGTCCTCGCCGCCAGCAGAGATCTGGTCGAGGAACTCGTTGACTTGCTTTTCGGGCCAGCTCCCGCCCCGCGTAGACCGCTCCATCGTTGCCCTTATCGGCGCCTGCCACGCACGCTTGAATCCAGCCGCTTTCCGCGCAGCTCGGACTGCCGCTCCGTCAGCCGGCCATCGTCGACCAGGCGGCGGCGAGACCGCGAAACGGTGCATAGGGAGCGTAGAACTCCTCGACCTCCTCGACCGTCGCCCGGCGGCCGAGCCGCGCGAGCCGGCCGACCTGCTTCAGGTACATCAGGTCGCCGGCGGGAAGCGAGTCGGGATCGCCGCGCCCGAAGAGGCCGAGGCACTGCACGGTCCACGGCCCGATCTCGCGGGTGGCGAGCAGACGGGGGTCGGCCTCCGGCTCGCCGGGATCGCAACGCCCGGTGGCAATGTCGTTGGCAACCGCGCGCAGGGCCAGCGAACGCCCCAGGGCGAGGCCCATCGACTCCAGCTCGACCGGGGCCCGGCCGGCGATCAGATCGGGGGCCGGGACGTCGCGCAGGGCGTCGCGGCCACCCCCCAGCCGCAGGCCCCAGCGACCGACGATACGGCGCTGGATGCGAGCCGCCCGGCCGGTCTCGATCAGCTGCTTGACGACGGCCCAGGCAAGCGCCTCCCAGGGCCAGGGACGGCGGCGGGGACGGTGGTGCGGGCGGCGGCGCAGCAGGGGCCCGAGCAGCGGGTCGCGGCGAAAGCGGCGGTAGAACTCGCCGAGGTCGTCGTCGACCGCGAGCGCGAAACGCATCCGCTCGGTGGCAAGCTCGAGCTCTGCAACGCCCGCCGGCCGGGTCGGAACCTGCAGCGCCGGCCCCGGACAGACGATCGAGTCCGGGTCGACCGGCTCGGCTCGCACGACGACGCGCTCGACAGCAGGCTGCCAGGCGCGCACGAGGACCGGGCTTCCTTCAACGTGGAGCAGACGGGAGGCAACGCCGGCCTCGACTCGCATCACACCGTCCTCTCCCCCGTAAGCGGGCAACCGGTAGGGCGATGGAGGCCTCACCTCCACCTCGAAAGACCCCGTCACCGGCGCCTCAGCGGCCGAGGAGGTGAACGTCGACGAGAAAGGAGCGGCTGGCGACGACGTTCGCCGGGCGCTCGCGGCGGGCAAGCCGGCGAGGCGAGCGCCTGCGCCCGGCAACAGCACCAACCGCCCTCACGGCTGCCACCGTGGCGGCGCCGGCCAGCACGCCCCCGGCAGCCGCTATCGCTGCGTTCCTTGCCTCGCTTCGCACGGCAAGGGAACCCGGTGCCTCATGGGGCAGGACCCGAACCTGGATTGGCTCTAGCTCCGCATTGCTCACCGGGCCGACTGTAGCGATGACGACGGCGCGCAACAGGCAACACCCCGCACCTTGCGCAGATCCAAGCTAGAAGTCGCTGAGGGCTTTCTCGTAGAGCCTGTAACGCTTGACGATCTTGCCGCCCATCCCCTCCATCGCGCGGTTCATCGGGCCGTTGGTCTCGAGGATCCAGCCCATCTCGCCGCCTTCGATCGTCCCCGGCTTCTGCGCCGTCTCGAGGTGCTTGAGATAGAGCCCGGCGGCGACCCCGCTGTGCCGGTAGTCGTGCTTGACCCCGAGGGCAAGGACCCGCAGCTGGTCGATCTTGCGCTTGCCGAGCAGGAAGCGCAGCCAGCCGAAGGGCAGCAGACGGCCGTTCAGCTTCGCCATCACCTGGTTGATGTCAGGCAGGGTGAGTGCCGCGCCGACCGGCTCCCCATCCTTCTCGGCGATATAAGCCCAATCCTCATCTAGAACCTGCTTGAGCAGCTTGGCGTGGAACTCGATCTCGGCGTCGGTGGCCGGGACGAACCCCCAGTTCCCACCCCAGGCCTCGTTGTAGACCTCGGAGAAGCTGCGCATCTCATCGGCGAGATTGCGAATGCTGATGTTGCGGATCGTCACCCCTTCGTCGCGCAGCCCCTTCTCGGCAGCGGCGTGGATCGCCGGATCGAAGCGCACGCCCTCCTTGAGGTCGCCGAACTGCAGCTCCCACATCAGCAGGTCCATGGCCTTGTCGAAGCCCTCCGCCTCGATCAAGCGCTGGTAGTAGGGCGGGTGCCAGTTCTCGAGGATCATCGGGCGCCGCTCGAAGCCCTCGATCAAGACGCCGAGCTCGTCGTTGGTGGTGAAGTCCATCGGCCCGAGGATCCGCTCGCGGCCCTTCGCGCTGGCCCACTCGGCGGCGGCGTCGAACAGCCCCGCGACGACATCCGGGTCCTCGGTGGTCTCGAAAAAGCCGAACATCGCGTCGCTGCCGCCCTGGGACTCGTCCCAGCACTCGTCAACCTGGGCCGTGATCCGGCCCACCGGCTCGCCGTCGCGCTCGGCGACGAAGTACTCGGCCTCGGCGTGCTCGAAGAAGGGGTTCTTCTTGCGATTGAGGAACTCCATCCGCTCGAAGATCAGCGGTGCCACCCATTGCGGGTGCTCGCGGTGGAGGTGGAATGGGACCTTGACGAAGCGCTTCAGCTCACGCCGCGTGCGGACCGGCCGGATGGACACACTTCCCATGGGTAGCTGAACCTACACTCCGGCCATGAGCGAAACCGCAAAGGCTCCGATCGACGTCTTCGAGAAGGCGCGCAACCATGACCGCCTCGAGCAGCTCGAAGCGGCCAAGCAGCACGACCTCCTCCCCTACTTCCGCCTGCTCACCTCCCAGGCCGGACCGGTGGTCGAGATGGAAGGCCGCGAGACGATCATGCTCGGCTCCAACAACTACCTGGGGCTGACCGGGGACGAGCGGGTCAAGCAGGCCGCCCGTGAGGCGCTGGAGACCTACGGCACCGGCGTCACCGGCTCGCGCCTGCTGAACGGGACGACGCCGCTGCACGTCGAGCTGGAGCGAGAGCTGGCGGAGTGGATGAGGGCGGAGGACGCGATCGTCTACACCACCGGCTACCAGTCGAACCTGGGGGCGATCGGGACGATCCTCGGCCCTGGCGACACGGTCGTCTGCGACTCCGGCGACCACGCCTCGATCCTCGACGGCTGCCGCCTCTCAGGCGCCAAGCTGCGCCCCTTCCGCCACAACCGGATGGACAAGCTGGAGAAGATGCTGCAGCGCGCCGCCGAGGACGGCGGCGGCGTCCTCGTCGTCGTCGACGGCGTCTTCTCGATGGAGGGCGACGTCTGCGACCTGCCCCGGATCGTCGAGCTCTGCAAGGGCTATGGCGCTCGGCTGATGGTCGATGAGGCGCACGGGGCCGGAGTGCTCGGCGCGCGCGGGGCCGGCGCCTGCGAGCTGTTTGGGCTGGAGGACGACGTCGACCTGCGGATGGGCACCTTCTCCAAGAGCCTCGCCTCCTGTGGCGGCTTCATCGCCGGGCCGGCCGACGTGATCGAGTACCTGCGGATTTCCTCGCGCTCCTTCGTCTTCAGCGCCTCGGCGGTGCCGGCGGCGGTCGGCGCCGCGCTGGCCGCCCTGCGGGTGATCCGCTCCGACGGCCCGCAGCTGTTCGAGGCCCTGCTCGCAAACGCCGAGTACCTGCGCGAGGGCCTGCGACACCTGGGGCTGAAGGTGATCGAGCCGGGCACCCTCCCCGATGGCAGCGTCGCCACCACCCCGGTGGTCCCGGTGCTCGTCGGCGACGACTGGCAAGCGGTCCTGCTCTGGAAGGCACTCTTCGACGCCGGCGTCTACACAAACGTCGCGATCCACCCGGCGGTTCCCCCTGGCGGTGCGCTGCTGCGGACCAGCCTGATGGCGACGCACGAGCGTGAGCATTTGGACGGCGCCCTCGGAACAATTGCCCGAACTATTCAAGACTTCCCCGATCTACCCCGGTCGGGGTAGTTTCGGCCTCGTCCGAATTCGGATGAGATTCGGACGACAGGAAAAAGATGCTCTTAGCGAACGGGCCGGCGTCAGTTGCGCAAGTCTGGGTTGACGGCGAACACCCCGACCGCATAGCTTGCCCCCGCGCCGATCGTCTCCCGGGGCAGGGAAGCGAGCGGTAGAGCACTCGACTCAACCAGACCGTGGCGCAAGGCCACCAGTCCGGCGCACCAGAGATACCCAGTTAATCCCCGAAGGGAGGAGTCCCAGTGGACGCTGCTTCAATCGCCTCTGCACCAACGACCGCTTCCGCCATCAAAGGCCCACAGCACATGCAGGCGCTTGCCCGCGCCAACCGCGTTCGACTCGCGCGGGCCGAGCTGAAGCGCTCGATTGCGCGAGGCGACATCGAGGCCGCGGAGGTGGTTCGGGACTGCCCCTGGGAGACGGAGAGCATGACACTGGCCGAGCTTCTGACCAGTCAGCGGCGCTGGGGTCGGACCCGCGCTCGCAAGTTCCTGCTGGCGCTCGCCTTGAACGAGAACAAGCGCCTCGGCACGCTCACCTCACGCCAGCGTGCGCTGCTCTCGAGCGAGCTGGCGGCGAGGGAACCGGGAGAGCGCCCGGCGGCGGTCCTCGTCTAGCGGGGGATCAGCCCCTGAGACCGCCGGCCTTGAAGGAGAGGCCGCCGGAGGCACGCTGAAAGACACGCCGAAGCGCCACGAAGCAGGCGACGAAGGCGACCGCGCCGATCCCGAGGCAGATCGCCAGGATCAATCCGGCCAGGTAGAAGAGGCTGCCGACGACGAGGACGAAGACCGTGCCAGCAAGCAGGGTCGTGTGCGAGCGGTAGCCGGCGAGGTGCTCGCGCAACGAGACCTCGAGGCCGCCGAGGGCGCCAAGCACGACACCAACTCCAAGCGCAGTGGGGCTCTTGCCGACGATGCCGATCACGAGCATCACGATGCCGCCGAGAACGGTCAGCTCAGCGAGAGGGAAGGACCCCCATGGGGCTGGCGGGCGCTCGGTCTGAGTCCGGCGGTTGTCGCTCAACGGCCGCAAGCCGCTCGGATAACGGACATCCAGAGGAGACCTTCACCTGCCACCAGCCCATCAGCATCCCGATCACGCCGAGGCGGGGCCGCGAATGCCAGTGCCCGCAACCGGGCTCGCCGACGTCTTCGCGCGAGATCCGAACCCACTTGAACTCGGCGGGCCGGGCGATCATCTGCTCGAGCAGCGCGCGGTTGCGGCTGTCGAGATCCGCTCGCTCCTCGTGGACCTGCTTGGCGTCGGCGATCCTCGAGGCGAGCGAATCGCGGATTCGCTCCAGCTCGCCAAGCCCGATCACCCGCGGCTCGCGAGCGCCAGCCGCAACCTCGAGCTCGAGCTCCAGGCGCGGGAAGGCATCCGCGAAGAGTCCTGCCAGCTGGTGCTCCAGGCGGCCGATCTGGCGCCGCAGCTCAGCGCGTGCGAGGCGCTCATCGCCTCCCACCCGAAGCGCTGTGAGAGTGTCTCGTTCGAGCAGATCCGGCATAAACCGTTTCGAGTGTAGATCACCCCAGCGACCGGACGAGAGAGTCCCCGGTTAAGAATTCAAGTGGCCTCAATCGCCGCAGCGGCAATCCAGAGCGCCTCGTCGACCGCGGCCTGAGGCACTCCCTTCACCTGCACCGCGACCACCGCCACCCGTTTGGTGTCGCGATCGACCGCGGGGCCCTCGGTCGCCGCACCGAAGAGGAGGCTCAACGGCGCCCGCTCATCGGCGATCGTCAGGGTTCCCTGCGCCAGCTCGCCCGACCTGCCCGGCAGCGACTCGCCCGGGGCGGAATCGCGAATGCACAACCGCCCCTCGAACCGCTCGGCGTCGAAGGTGCGCAGGGCGATCCCGGTCTCGATCGTGGCGATCGTCAATGCGTCGGCGGGCATCCCGGCGCTCTTGAAGGCGCCGTCGTGGAGCCGGTCGAGCGCCAGCTGCTCGATCGGGGTCCGGGTGCGGTCGGGGTCGAGGCCGATCTGGCGAAAGAAGACGCGGTAGGCCCAGGGGATGGGCCGTTCCCTCATGTGAATCGCGTGGGCACCGAAGAAGCGGTCGGAGAGGTCGCGGAGGCGGCGGCGCACCGGCTCGGGACTGCGGCGGCGGCTGCCGTCGACCTCGACCCAGGCGATCCCGAGGCCGGGGAACTCCGCCGCGATATGGGACGCGACCCAGCCCTGCTCTGGCGATGGCTCCCAGCGAGGATCGGAGCTGGCCGTCTCCGCTTTTGCCATCTCAGCCGGCTTCCTCGATCCGGGTGGCGCGGAGCAGGTCGCGAATACGGGCGTCGAGCTGGCTCGAGGTCAGATCGCCGGCGCTGGAGCTCTGCAGCGTCCCCCCGGGGTAAACGTAGGCGAAGGTCGGACAGCCCCCGACCCGGTAGAGGCTGGCCACGGCCCCATCGCGGTCGTATCCGACCGGCATCTTCCAGCCGTGCTCCCGGACCAGATCGCGAACTGTGTCGCGGCTGTCGCGCACGTTCAGTGAGAGGAAGCTCACGCGTCCACGGTAGCGGGCATACGCTTCGTCGACTGCGTCTTGTTGATTAACGCAGTTGCCACCGGTTGAGAACCAGAACGAGAGCACCAGGGGCCGGTCGAAGAGGTCGCAGACACGGATCGCGCCGGGGCTCCGGATCGCACAAGCCGGCGTACGGCGGGCCTCGGGCGGGCAGGGGGTCTGCGAGGTCTCGCAGTCGTCCTGGGCGACGTTGGCGTCGCCTTCCAGACCGCCGAGGGCGAGGGGCACCGCGAACTCGGGCAGAGGCCACCGCTTCGCAACCTCGTCGAGGCCCAGAGTGCCTTCGTCCTCGTTGCCGACGGTATTGAGCAGGGCAATCAGGATCACCGCGGCAAAGAGCACGCCGACGACAGCGGAGTAACGATCCCTCATCGCTTTTCCACCCAGACCAGCGCGGCGGGAAGCGCAACCATGACACCGAGGAGCGCAACCGCCAGATCGATCACGGTGACGAAGCCGAAGCTGCGCAGCATGCTGACGTCGCTGGCGATCAGCACCGCGAAGCCAGCGGTGACGGTGATGCCCGAGGCCAGCACGGCCGGTCCGGTTCGCGCGTAGGCGCTGCCCAGGGCCCCGGACACGGAAAGGCCCCCGCCGCGCTCTTGATGAAAGCGGGACGAGAGGATCACGCTGAACTCGGTGGCGATCGCGATCGTGAGAGCGCCGAGCGCCGCCGACATTGGGTTCAGGGGAATCCCGCTCAGCCAGAGCACCAGCGCCGACCAGCCTGTCGCCAGGACGATTGGCACCAACGGCACCAGCGCACGCGCGATCGAGCGGTAGGCGGCCAGCAGGACCAGTGCGACGGCGAGCAGGCTGGCAAGGGTCAGCCAGTAACGGCTGGAGGAGAGGTCAGACGCGGCGGCCGCGGCGATCACCGGCAAGCCCGCGAGGCGCACCTCTACCCCCTGCGGCGGGCCACCCGGCGTGCCGGGCTCGCCGATCTGGTCTTCGATCCGCTCGATCAGCGCCTGCTGGCCCTCGAGCGACTGCGCCCGAATACCGAAGCCGAGCAGCGCGGTGCCCCCGGGCAAGCCTGTCTCCGGATCGACCGGAGCCACCTGATCCAGGTCATAAGCGGGAATTTCGCGGAGGGTCTCGCGGAGGTCAGGTTGGGTCAGCCTGCCGCCACCGCCGATGAGGAAGTCCGAGAGTGCGGGGCCGGGGCAGACTTCGGCCTCCTGGCAACTCGGCCGCGGGCCCAAGAACCCGTTCTCACGCAGCACCCTCTGCTTGAAGTCGGCCATCCAGCGGATCGTGGCGGGATCGGTGAAGTCGGGAGCTTCGACAAGCACGTCGAGCTCTCCGGACACTCCGGTGGCGTCCTGCAACTGGTTCAGGTCGCGCACCTCGCGCAGGCTCTGCGGCCCGAGGTCCCGGATGTCGGTGGTGGTGCTGATCTGGGTGCCTAGGGCCCAGCCGATCGCGGCAAGCGCCAGGCCGACACCGAGCACTCGGCGGGGATGCGCGATCGAGAGGTGGAGCAGGCGCTGGACAAGCGGGAGAAAAGGGTGCCCCACCTCTTGCTTTCCTGCCTCTCTTCGGAGGCTCAATGCTGCGAAGCCGGCGAGGAAGGCGAGGGCGAAGCCGATTGTGATGCCGATGATCAGGAGCCATCCGAAGCTGCGGACCATCGGGATTGGGGAAAGCTGGAGGGCTAGGAAGCCTGCGGCGGTGGCGAGGCAGGCGGTGGCGATGGTTGGGCCGCCGCGGGCAGCCGCTTGGCGGGCTGCCTCCGCGCCGCTGGCTCCGTCCGCGACCGCCTCGTCGAATCGGGCCTGGAGTTGGATCGCGTAGTCGACGACGAGGCCGATCAGGATCGGCAGGGTCGCGATCGAGGCGATCGTCAGCGATCCGCCGAGCAGGCGGAGGAAGCCGAAGGTGAGCGCCGCGGTGGCGAGGGCGATGCCGAGCGGCAGCAGGCGGAAGCGGGAGCGGAAGACCAGCAAGAGGGTCAGCGCCATCACGATGACGGCGACCGCGAGCAGGATCAGGAGGGCGTCCTTCAGCGCTCCGGCGAGCCCCTCAACCACGACCGGTGCTCCGGAGATCGTGTAGCTGCCGCCGCGCAGATCGAAGCATGGCTCCGGTTTGCCCTCGAAGGCACAGATCTGGCGAGGCGTCTGGTCGTAGACGGCAGCGCGAATCAGCTCCAGGGCACGGCGGCGCTCGGACTCGCTCAGATCCGGGCGCAACCGCACGACGATTTGGGTCGAGTGGTTGTTGGGGAAGAGATAAGACAGCCGAGCCTTCGGCGTGCCGCGGGAGCGACGCAGGTCGAAGACGACCGCCGCGATGAAGTCGGGATTGCCGAGGCTTGGAACGCTGGTGATGCCGTAGCGCGCTGCGACTTCGAGCAGCAGCGTGCGCAGCTGGTCCGGCGGTACCCGCGCCGCCAGACGACGCAGCTGGCGGTCGATCTGGATCACGGCCTCGTTGAGGAAGGTCGCCGGTCCGGCGACGAACTGGACCAGGTTGGAGCGTGCCAGCTCCGCGCAGGGACCGGGGATCGGCTCAGCGTCCTCGGGCACCTTGCCCGAGAGACAGCCCTCCAGCCTCAGCAGCCGCCCCAGGTTCGCGGTAAGCACCAGCTGCTGCAGGTCGCCCTGGGCCAGCACGACCACGGGTTCCTCCCCGAACGTCTCCCGCACGTCCTGGGTAGCTCGATAGCTGGCCGTGTCGGTATCGACCAGGGTGTCGGTGCCGGCGTCGGCAGGCAGACGCGTCGCGGCGAAACCCGCCGCCAGGGCGAGGAGGACCGAAACCGCCAGAACCGCCCGCGCGTGGCGGACGGCCCAGGCCGCGATCGCGCTCAATCCATCGAGAGCGGACCGGTGACGTCCGCGTTAAGGAACTGGCTGACGAAGCGGTTTTCTGAGTCGAACAGCTCCTCCTTGGGACCCGACTCGACGATCTTGCCGTTCCAGAGGACGGCAATGAAGTCCGAGATCCTCCGCGCGGTGTTGAGGTCGTGGCTGATCACCAGGTAGCAACCGCCGTTCTCCTCGTGCACCTCGCGCACCAGCTCGCAGAGCAGCGCCGTGCGGACCGGGTCCAGCCCCGAGTCGGGCTCGTCGAACATCACGATCGCCGGTTCCAGCACCAGGGCGCGGGCGAAGCCGGCGCGCTTGCGCATCCCGCCGGAAAGCTCGTTCGGCATCTTGTAGATCGCCTCGCTCAGCCCCACCTCCTTGAGCCGCCGGTTGCAGATCTCGCCGATCTCTTCCTCGCTCTTGTCGGTGTGCTGACGGAGCGGGAAGGCAGTGTTGTCGTAGATGTTCATCGAGCCGAAGAGCGCCCCGTCCTGGAACAGCAGGCCGAACTTCTTGCGCACCTCGAAGAGCTCGTCGTCGGTCATGTTCGGGATCGATTCGCCGTGCACCAGGACGTCGCCCGAGTCGGGATAGAGCAGGCCGACGATGTGCTTGATCAGCACGCTCTTGCCGGTGCCGGAGGGACCTAGGACCATCGAGACCTGGTCCTCTGGCAAGCCCAGGTTGAGTCCGTTGAGGATGCGAGCCCGGCCGAACTGCTTGACCAGGTCGATGATCTCGATCGCGTCTTCGCCGCCGTGATCGCGCTTGCGTCCGGTGTGGAAGCGGTAGGGATCGGACTCGGAGGGATCGACGCCGGGAATGACGAAGTCCCGGCCCATCGTCGCGCCGTCCTCGCTGATGTAGGGACCGCTTGCCTGCGGCGCCACCGGCGTCGCAGCCTCAGCCGTGGTCTCCGCCTCCGCCTCGAGCTCGGCGTCGTCGGGTCGGATCGGATCGTCCATCGACATAAGCCTACTCAGCCTCCTATCGGTGCCCGCGGGTTGGCGCCCCAGAAGACCAGGGTGCCAAGCATCCCGATGATGTGAACCAAGACGATGTTGAGGACCATTGACTTCGCGGTCGCTGTACCGACCCCGACCGGTCCCCCAGAAGCCGTGTAGCCGTAGTAACAGCCGACAAGGACTATGGCGGTGGCCATGAACATGCCCTTGATCAGGCTGAAGATCAGGTCTGGCGGGTTCTGGAACATCCAGAAGATCAGCAGGTACCCGCCGGAGGAGACGTCGCCGATCTGCTGGACGACGGCCAGGTAGCTGGCGAGGTACATGATCCCGATCCCGACCAGGTACATGAAGGGAAAGGCGATCCAGGCGGCGAGCAGGCGGGTCGCGGCGAGGAAGGTCACCGGCGGCACCCCCATCACCTCGAGCGCGTCGATCTCGTCGGAGATGCGCATCGCGCCCAGCTCGGCGACGATCCCGGTGCCGACCTTGGCCGCCAGCATGTAACCGAAGGCGTAGGGCATGATCTCGCGCAGGTCGCACCAGGCGGAGAAGACGCCGGCGTAGGCCGGCGCGCCCTGGGCGCGCAGCAGGTAGGCCCCCTCGATCCCGCACTGCAGACCGAGGATGAAGACCAGGCCCCAGATGATCAGGGCCGAGCCGAGGATCAGGATCCCAGCCTGGCGCAGGCTCTCACCGAAGAAACGCAGGACGCGGCCCGAGTAGACGAGGCCGGCGACGCGCGAGCCGAAGCGAGCGATCTCACCGAAGGAGTCGAGCCAGCCGCGCGGGACCTCGAGCCAAGGATTCATCGGATCGTCTGCAGCTCCGGATTGGTCGCGAGCAGGGTCTGGGTGAAGGCGTAGTTGAAGGCGAACACGCCCATGAAGGAGATGACGACCGCCTGATTGACCGCGCGGCCCACGCCGGCCGCGCCTCCGGACGCAGTCATCCCCTTGTAAGAGCAGACGACGGCGATGATCGCGCCGAACAGCGTGCACTTGATCACCGAGCCCCAGAGATCGGTGATCGAGGCGTTGGAGAAGAGCGTTGCGAAGAAGCCGCCGAGCGGCTGTTTGTAGAGGAGCTCGGTGATGATGCCGCCGCTGATGCCGAAGACGAGCGCGTAGATGTCCAGCAGGCCGGTGATCAGCATCAGAGCCAGGAAGCGCGGCACGACCAGGTTCTTGATCGGGTCGACGCCGAGCACCTGCAGGGCGTCGAGCTCCTCGCGGATCTTGCGGGCGCCGAGGTCCGCGGTGATCGCGGTTCCGGCGACGCCGGCGACGACCACCGCCGTGACGAAGGGGGCGAACTCGCGGATCGAGGCGAGCACGAAGAACCCGCCCAGCCGATCGAGGGCCCCGAAGAGGGAGAGGAAGTTGGCCGCCTGCAGGCCGGGCGCCCCGAAGCCGAAGGCAACCGTGGAGACCAGCAGCGGGAACCAGCAGAGCTGCAGGGCGAAGAGGAACTGTCCGATGAACTCCTCGCCATAGGGATATGGCGGCTTCACCGCGGAGACGAGCGTACGCGCGGTGAGGATCATCATGTCCCCCACCTGCTCGAACAGCGACTTAGCGGGCAGGAATGCCCTATCTACCGCGGATCTAACCATCTGCTCCTCCGGAGAGCGGCGCCGCATCCAAACGGCACCCTGCTCAGTGGATCGAGTCTATGCGATGCGTCAGCGGTCGACCGTTACACGACTGTTGAGATCTGACTAATGCGGGCAGCAAGGTGGCGCAGGGCGCCGGGAGGGTGCAAACCCCGTGGTATGTTCCGGCCGCTTTGGGGGGGCATCGCACACACGCTCCGCGTTCGCGCCTTCGTATGGTGGCGACAGGTGCTCTTGCCACGGCACTGGCTGTCTCGATCGCAGCCTGCGGCGGCGATTCCTCCTCCGGTGCGAACGAAGAGGCAGGCACCTACCGGGTCAAGGTCGTCAATGCCGGGTTCCCCACCCTGCAGCGCCTCGGCCAGACCTCACTGCTGCAGCTCGGCATCCGTAACGCCGGCCGCAAGACGATCCCGGCAATGACCGTGACTGTCGACATCGCCGGCAAGGAGGGACGCAACGCCTCGATCCCCTTCGCGATCCGCGACCCCCAGCCTGGCCTCGCCCAACCAGACCGGCCGGTCTGGGTCCTTTCAGCGAGATACCCGAGGCTCCGTGGCTCCTCCGACCCGGCCGGAGCAACGACCTCCGGCCTCAAGACGTATGACTTCGGCCGGCTGAAGCCGGGCGCGACCGTCGAGGCGGTGTGGAAGCTGAACGCGGTCAAGACCGGCAAATACACCCTGCTCTACAGCGTCGACGCCGGCCTCGGCGGCGGCGCCAAGGCCGAGACTACCGCCGGGACCAAGCCGGGCGGGTCCTTTGCCGTGCGGATCACCGAGGCCCTCCCCGACACGATCGTCACCGACAGCGGCGAAGTGGTCGAAATCGGCAAGCAGAAGGGCGCCGGAAGGTAGCGTTCCCACGATGGGACGCCGAGCCGCAGCGAGCGTAGTCGCCGCAGCTCTGGCGTTGGGGGCACTGCCGGCCTGTGGCTCGGCGCAACAGCAAAGCGGTTCGGACGACGGCAGCGTCTCCGAGCGGCGTGGGTCCGGCGTCGCCCTGAAGCAGGTCGGCAACTTCGACGCCCCCACCTATGTCACCGGGGCGCCGGGCTTTCCAAGCCTGCTGTTCGTGGTCGAGCAGGCGGGCACCGTCGCGGTCCTGAGCAAAGGCCGTAAGGCGCAGCGCCCCTTCCTCGACATCAGAGGACTGGTCGGCTACGACGGCGGTGAGCGCGGCCTGCTCTCGATCGCCTTCCCGCCCGACTATGCGCAGAGCCGTCGCTTCTACGCCTATTACACGGACAAGCAGGGCAGCATCCGGGTCGACGAATTCAAGCGCCGCAGTGCCTCGCGCGCGGCCCGTAGCTCGCGCCGCAGCGTGATCGCGATCCCCCACCCGGTCAACGCCAACCACAACGGCGGCCAGCTTCAGTTCCTCGGCAACATGCTCTTCCTCGCTACCGGCGACGGCGGCTCGGGAGGCGACCCGCCCAACAACGCCCAGAACAGGGAGAGCCTGCTCGGCAAGCTGCTGCGGATCGATCCTCGGCCTGCCGACGGGCGGCCCTACTCGGTGCCCGCAGACAACCCGTTCGTCGGCAAGACCGGCCGCGACGAGATCTACAGCTACGGCTTGCGTAACCCCTACCGCTTCTCCTTCGACACCGTCACCGCGGCGCAGCCGCGGATCGCGATCGCCGACGTGGGACAGAATCGCTTCGAGGAGCTCGACTACACGACCGTCGCTGCCGCGAACGGAGCTAACTTCGGCTGGGACGCATTCGAGGGGTTCGCCCAGTACACGGACGAAAGCAGCGGCACGCCCGACCCCGGCGGCACGACGAAGCCGATCATGGCCTATGACCGCGGGAGAGACGGGGGCAGCTGCACGATCATCGGCGGCTACGTCGTCCGCGACCGGCGCCTGCCCTCTCTGCGCGGACGTTACGTCTACGCCGACTTCTGCGCGGGGCGGCTGCGCAGCCTCGTTCCCCACCTAACCCGCGCCAGCGGCGACCGCAAGCTCGGGCTCTCGGTCAACGCGCCCACCTCCTTCGGCGAAGACACCCGCGGCCGCATCTACGTCAGCTCTCAGGAAGGTCCCGTTTTCCGCCTCGTGCCCCGCTAACGGTTAAGGTTGGCTGACCAGCCAAAGGGTGAAAGGGGAGGTTCCGGTGGAGAGCGGCACGATCGAGACAAGCACGGAGGCGACCAACGCGGCAAACGGTACGAACGGCGCCGGTGCCGCCGACCAGTTCGAGGTCCACAACCCGGCGACCGGCGACGTCATCGTCAGCGTCCCGATCGACTCCCCGCAGACGGTGACCGAGACCGTTGCCCGTGTGCGCGCCAACCAGCCCGAGTGGGAGGCGATGGGCATCGAGGGCCGATACCACTGGCTCGGCAAGCTACGCGACTGGCTGCTCGACAACCAGCAGCAGGTGCTCGACACGATGCAGGCCGAGACCGGCAAGGTGCGCGGCGACGCGACGATCGAGCCGATCTACCTCGCCGACTTGATCAACTTCTACGGCACCAAGGCGGCCAAGTTCATCGGCGAGGAGAGCGTGCGGCCGCACAGCCCACTGCTCGCCTCGAAGAAGCTGCGGATCCAGTACCGGCCCCACCCGGTGGTCGGGATCATCAGCCCCTGGAACTTCCCTCTCGTTCTCGCCCTCGGCGATGCGATCCCCGCCCTCCAGGCCGGCGCCGCAGTCGTGATCAAGCCCTCCGAGTTCACGCCGCTGGGCGTCGCAGAAATCGTCAAGGCCTGGAAGGAGGAGATCGGCGGACCCGACGTCTTCGACTGCGTGCAGGGCGTCGGCGAGACCGGCGGCGCGCTGATCGACGCCGCGGACTTCATCCAGTTCACCGGCTCCGACCGCACCGGCCGCAAGGTGATGGCACGAGCGGCCGAGACACTGACCCCGGTCAGCCTCGAGCTCGGCGGCAAGGATCCGATGATCGTCCTCTCCGACGCCGACCTCGATCGAGCAGCCAACGCCGCGGCATGGGGCGGGATGTACAACTCCGGCCAGGTCTGCATGTCGGTCGAGCGGATCTACGTCGAGGAGCCCGCCTATGACGAGTTCGTCGCCAAGCTCACAGCCGAGGTCGGCAAGCTGCGCCAGGGTGCTGACGGTCGTGGCTTCGGCAAGGACGTCGGCGCGATGACCTCGCCGAACCAGAAGGCGATCATCGAAGATCACGTCGAGGACGCGCTTTCCGGCGGAGCCAAGGCTCTGACCGGAGGGAAGGCCGTCGCCGGGCCGGGCGACTACTTCGAGCCGACCGTGCTCGTCGACGTCGACCACTCGATGAAGGTGATGCGCGACGAGACCTTCGGCCCGGTGGTCGGCGTAATGAAGGTGCGCGACTCCGAGGAGGCGCTGCAGCTCGCCAACGACACCCGCTACGGGCTCTCGGGCTCTGTCTTCGGAGCGAGCGAGCGGGCCGAGCGGGTCGCTCGCAGAGTCGAGTGCGGCGCGGTCAACGTCAACGACGTGATCGTCAACTACGCCGCCATGGACGTGCCGATGGGAGGCTGGAAGGAGTCGGGCATCGGCTACCGCCACGGCGAACCAGGAATCAAGAAGTACTGCCGCTCCGAGTCGGTGGTGATCACCCGCTTCGGCGGCAAGCGCGAGCCGACCTGGTACCCGTACAACAAGGCTCGCCGCGGGCTGGTCTCCCGGATCGCCCAGGCGTTCAACGCGCGTGACCTGAAGCGGCGCCTCGGCCTGCGCGGCTGACACCAGCCGGGGCCCCACCCGCCCTCGGTAGCCTCTTCAGGCATGGCCGAGCGTGACTACATAGCCGCAACCCGGGAGCGAGTCGTCGTCTTCGACGGCGGCATGGGCGCGACGCTGGAGCAGTTCGACCTTACCCAGGCCGACTACGGCGGCCTCCAGGGCAAGTGTCACGAGGCGCTCGTGCTCAACCGCCCGGACGTGATCGAGGGCGTGCACAGCTCGATGCTCGAGGCCGGTGCCGAGGTGGTCGAGACCGACACCTTCCAAGGCTCGCGACTGAAGCTCGACGAGTGGGGCCTGGGCGAGCACACGCTCGAGATCAACACGAAGGCGGCGCAGATCGCGCGCAAGGCGGCGGGCGAGGATCGCTTCGTCGCCGGCTCGATCGGCCCGACCGGCTTCCTGCCGGCTTCGACCGACCCGACCCTGGGCGACATCTCCTTCGCCAAGCTGGTTGAGGTCTTTGCCGAGCAGGCGCGCGGCCTGGTCGAGGGCGGCGCCGACCTGATCATCATCGAGACCGCGCAGGACATCCTCGAGGTGAAGGCGGCGATCTTCGGAGCCCGCGAGGCCTTTGCCGCGACCGGCCGTACCCTGCCGATCCAAACCAGCGTCTCGCTGCTGCCCAACGGCGGCAAGATGCTGCTCGGCACCGACATCCAGGCGGTGCTGGCGACGCTGACCGCGCTCGAAGTCGACGTGATCGGGCTCAACTGCTCGACTGGCCCGGAGGACATGCGCGACGCGATCCGCTTCCTGGGCGAGCACAGCCCGTTGCCCGTCCACTGCATCCCCAACGCTGGCCTGCCGCTGCAGGGACCGGACGGCGAGACGATCTTCCCCGAAGAGCCAGAGCCCCTGGCGGCGACGCTGGGTGAGTTCGTCGAGCGCTATGGCGTCGGCATCGTCGGCGGCTGCTGCGGGACGACGCCGGAGCACATCCGGGCGATCCAGGCACGAGTCGGCGACGCAGAGCCCAGCGCACGACCCGCCCCCGGGCAGATCGAGGTGTCCTCGATGATGACCTCCACCCCGCTCGTGCAGGAACCGCGTCCGACCCTGGTCGGTGAGCGGGTCAACTCGCAGGGCTCGCGCAAGGCCAAGGAGCTGCTGCTCTCCGACGACTACGACGGCCTGGTCCAGGTCGCCGAAGACCAGGTCGAAGGCGGTGCCCACGTGCTCGACGTCTGCGTCGCGCTGACCGAGCGCCAGGACGAGGACGAGCAGATGGGCGCCGTGGTGAAGCGGATATCGCTGACCCAGCCGTCGCCGATTCAGGTCGACTCGACCGAGCCGGAGGTAATCCAGGCTGCGCTGGAGCAGATTCCCGGGCGGGCGATCGTCAACTCGATCAACCTCGAGGCTGGACGCGACAAGGCCGACGTAGTCGTGCCGCTAGCGAAGGCGCATGGTGCGGCGCTGATCGCGCTAACGATCGACGAGGTCGGGATGGCGAAGACGGCCGAGCGCAAGGTGGAGATCGCCGAACGGCTTCGTGACATCGCCTGTGGTGAGCACGGCCTCGACCCCGAGGCGCTGATCTTCGACGCGCTCACGTTCACCCTGACCACGGGCGACGACGAGTGGAAGCCCTCGGCGGTGGAGACGATCGAGGGGATCCGCCGGATCAAGGCGGAGATACCGGGCGTGAAGACCTCGCTCGGCGTCTCCAACGTCTCCTTCGGGGTCTCGCCACGACCACGAGCCGTCCTCAACTCGGTCTTCCTCCACCACTGCGTCGAGGCGGGGCTCGACCTGGCGATGGTCAACCCGAACCACATCACCCCCTACAGCGAGATCCCCGACGAGGAGCGCGAGCTGACCGACGACCTCGTCTTCAACCGGCGTGAGGACGCGCTCGAGCGCTTCATCGGCCACTTCGAGTCGAAGGGCGAGGATGCGGCTGACGAGAAGGAGCGACCCAACCGAGGGCATGGAGCCCGAGGAGGCCCTGCACTGGCACATCCTGCGCCGCAAGAAGGACGGGGTCGAGGAGTGGATCGACCGCTCGGTCGAGAAGATCGGCGCCGTCCCGACCCTGAACGAGGTGCTGTTGCCGGCGATGAAGGAGGTCGGCGACAAGTTCGGCGCCGGCGAACTGATCCTGCCCTTCGTCCTGCAGTCGGCCGAAGTGATGAAGCGCGCCGTCGCGCAGCTGGAGAACTACCTCGACCGGATCGACGGCCACACCAAGGGCAAGGTGGTGATCGCCACCGTGTTCGGCGATGTCCACGACATCGGCAAGTCGCTGGTCAACACGATCCTCACCAACAACGGCTACACCGTGATCGACCTCGGCAAGCAGGTCCCGGTCGACACGATCATCGAGGCCGCGGTCGAGAACGAGGCCGACGCGATCGGCCTCTCCGCCCTGCTCGTCTCCACCTCGAAGCAGATGCCGATCTGCGTCCAGGAGCTGCACCAGCGCGGGCTCGAGTTCCCGGTGCTGATCGGCGGCGCGGCGATCAACCGCGACTTCGGCCGCCGCACCCTCTACCCGAAGGGCAAAGAGTCCGACGAGGTCTACGAGCCGGGCGTCTTCTACTGCAAGGACGCCTTCCAGGGGCTCGACACGATGGACGCCCTGGTCGACCAGCCGGCCCGCGACGGCGCTGGTCGAGCGGATCCGCGCCGAGGCCAAGCAGCTGCGCGAGAAGCCGGCCGTGGTCGACGACGGGCCGCCGACCAGCGACGACAGCGCCCGCTCGAGCGGCTCGCACCGACGTGCCGATTCCGGAGCCGCCCTTCTGGGGCGTGCGCGAGGTCGAGATCGACCTCGACGACGTCTTCCCCTACCTCGACCGCCACGTCCTCTTCAAGCTGCACTGGGGCGGTCGCGGCGTCAAGGGCGAGGCCTGGCGGGAACTGGTCGAGGGCAGCGACGAGGAGGAGGGCTTCGCGCCGCGCCTGGAGCGGATGTGGCGCGAGCAGGACTACCTGCGACCGCGGGCCCGGCTCGGCTACTTCCCCTGCAACGCCGACGGCAACGAGCTGATCGTCTTCGACCCCGAGGACCCCGAGCGCGAGCTGGAGCGCCTCGTCTTCCCGCGCCAGCCCAAGCACGACCGCATCTGCCTCAGCGATTTCTTCCGCCCGCTCGACTCCGGCGAACGCGATGTCGTCGCCCTGCAGGGCGTGACCGTGGGCCCCGAGGTGACCGACCTGATCGAGCGCCTGGAGAGCGAAGGAGAGTTCGCCGAGCAGCTCTATCGTCCACGGGCTCGGCGTACAGTCAGCCGAGGGCCTGGCCGAGTGGCTGCACTCCGAGGTGCGCCGCGAGCTCGGCATCGCACTCGACCAGGGTCGTCGCTACTCCTGGGGCTACCCCGCTTGCCCCGACCAGTCCGAGCACGAGAAGGTCTGGCGGTTGCTCGACCTCGAAGAGATCGGCATGACGCTCTCCGGTGGCTACGCCGTGATGCCCGAGCAATCGACCGTTGCGATCGTCGCCCATCACCCCCAGGCCGTCTATTTCGGCATGAAATCCGGCTTCATCCCGGAGGACGAAGGCACCTGACGAGCTGATCGCCGGCACCGAGCGGGGAGGCGTTTTGACTGCATGGCAAGCCCGCAAAGTGGGACAAATTTCCCTACACGCTGGAAACATCGCTATTTGCGCTCTATGCTCGTTTTGCCTTGCGGGTAACCCCGCGGGCATTGAGTTACGGTTAGCGCCGGGGTTCTTCTCACTGGGACCCCGGCGCGACATGCTGCCTCGAGTCCTAGCGTCGCCCGCTGTTGTCCCAGGTTGGGCTACCTCAGCCTGCCGCGGGCGGGGCGGGGCCAAAGCCCCGCCCCCACAACCCGCCGCTCGCCCCCTTGCTGACGTGTAGGGGGTCGACTTTGCACGGCTGCACGCAGTCAGATCCCTTTACGAGATGAACCGGGCCACCAACCGTTGAGTCTTTGGGCAAGCCCGACGCCGAACATGCACCGTTAGGCGTATCCCTGCCCTGGATGCACTTGATAACAGGCCCCCGGGCTTTCGGTCAAGAGGTTTATAACACTCAAGATTACGAAGATGGATTCGTGCGCCTTGGGCTTAGGTTCTTGCCTGCAAATCCCAGCAAGACAGATCGCCACGTGCGCGATTTGGCGCAACAGCCCAAAGGGCCCGCCTTACCTCATACCTAACACACTTCTAATACAAAAGGGTGTAATCCGCCAAACCGTATTTATTCGGTTGAGTACTAGTCGCGCGCTCATCCCGATGTCAGAGGAAAGAGGGCGTGGTGCAGCCCCGCGACCAGACCACGAACGAGGTCGGGGTTCTCGCCACCGATCCGCAGCCGATCCAGCCGACAGTCGATCAGCGCATCGAGCCAGGCTCCGACAGTGCCGAGCGCCCAAGTACGGGGCTCTCGCTCGAGCCGAGAGACACACGATGTGACCTTGCCGCCCTCGACCACCACCCGCACACCAGCCAAGCGGCGCTCGCCCTTGCCAGGGTCGGCCGTGCCGGTGTCAACACCCAGCAGACACGGCCCACCCGCGCCCTCACCCAGGGAGACCAGCGGAACGGCGAGCAGGAAGGCCGCCTCGATATCGATACGGGTCAGTGAATCCGATTCTGCCGACATGTACTTACACTCACATCGGCCCGCGACCGCCAGCGGTGCGACCGCCTGCCGCACCCAGTCTGTGACGACGTATGACGTGCTGTTCCCGCTCCCAGCCAACCGTTCGACCTGTCGGGTCTCGCATCGCGGAGAGGCGACGCTCGACAGCAGGGTAACTGAGCCCGCCGATCAAGCTGGCAAGCTCGGTCAGCGAAAGCGGGCGCGCGGCTAGAGCCCGCAGCATCTCGATCCCCAGCCGCCGATCAGCGCCCTCAAGGCTCCCTTTGCCGGCTCGCTGCCAAGCGCAATTGGTCCTTGGGGGCTGCAAGAGCCAGGCTTCGACAGCCTCGGCGACGGAGAGGACCTCCCTTCCCATCTCGGTCAGCTGATTCTCCACTGTGTAAGGCATGCCACTGAGCACGTGCCTGGAAAGCGCACCGATCCCGCGCAGATTGCCGACATGCCCGCGCAACGTCGTCTGCGCAGCGCTCCGAGGCGCTCCCGCACTCCGGCGGGCGGCCGCAGCGGCCCATCGGCATGAGCACGGAGGATCGGCACGTTCAATGGAGCCGCGAACAGTCGAGGACTAAGCCCCCCGCCCGAAATCGACCCGTGGTTGCTGTGCCTTCGGCTTGCATCCAGTTTTATTTTGGTATGGAATAAGCTCCTTTACTGGTACGCCGTCAGCGCAACGCACCCTATCCCAAAAAGAAAGATGCCGTCAGCCAGGTGAGTCTTTGGGCTGCCGAGCGGTTTTGCGGGCGCCAGCCCCACTCGCC
>CAWEBZ010000003.1:0-234200 GCA_963807425.1 uncultured Solirubrobacterales bacterium
CCTCCATCTGGAAGAAGTAGGAGACGTAGTCCATCCGCTCGACGAAGGGGATGACCTTCCAGTAGCTCTTGTCCTCGCAGGACTTTTCGATCCCTGTGTGGACGTAGCCGATCACCGGCCGCAGGTCGCGCACGACCTCGCCTTCGAGGTCGACGACGAGGCGCAGGACGCCGTGCGTGGCCGGGTGGTGCGGCCCGATGTTGACCGTCATCACCTCGGTGCGGGGCTCGAGCGCCTCAGCCATAGTTGCGCTCGTTGTAGGTGAAGGTGACGGGCTCGCCGCCGACCGGGAAGTCGCGCCGCTGCGGCCAGCCGACGTAGTCGTCGGGCAGCAGGATCCGGGTCAGGTCCGGGTGCCCTCGAAAGACGATCCCGAAGAAGTCGTAGGTCTCGCGCTCCTGGAACTCGGCAGTGGGGAAGAGCTCGACGCAGGAGTCGATCTCCGGCAGCTCCCCTTCCCCCGGATCGGCCAGCAGCGCCTTCACTCGCAGCCGCTCGACCCGGTCGCGGTTGAGCAGCTCGTAGTGAACGGCGAAGCGCGGCTCCGCCGGCAGGTAGTCGGCTGCGTGCAGGCTGGAGAGGAAGCCGTAGCCCTGGCCGGGCGCCTCGCGCAGCCAGCCGAGCACCGCCAGGATCTGGCCGGGATCGACAACCAGCGCCGCCTGGCCGTGATCGAAGCCGCTGTCGAGTACGGCACCGGGGTGGTCTTGCTCGATCTCCCCGCGGATCAGCTCCAACCCGGGGGCGTCAGGCACGGATCAGCTCCCTGGCTGCCTCGTAGGCGTCCGCCGCCTCGATGCTGGGGGCGCTCCGCGGGCCGCCGCGCGCCCACTCCTCGGTGCCGGCGGCGTTGTAGCGGGTGCGCCAGCCCTGGTCCGGGTTGCCCTGGATCTTGCGCTGCAGCTTGGTGAAGCCGTAGAGGACCGCCTCCGGGCGCGGCGGGCAGCCGGGGATGTGGAGGTCGATCGGCATGAACTTGTCCGCCCCCTGGACCACGGCGTAGTTGGAGAACATGCCACCGCTGGAGGAGCAGGCGCCCATCGAGATCGCCCACTTCGGCTCCAGCATCTGGTCGTAGAGGCGGCGCAGGACCGGCGCCATCTTGATCGAGACCCGGCCCGAGAGGATGATCATGTCCGCCTGACGCGGCGACGCGCGCAGCGCCTCAGCGCCGAAGCGGGCGAGGTCGTAGCGGGCGGTGACCAGCGAGATCGGCGCCTCGATCGCGCAGCAGGCGAGACCGAAGGTAAGCGGGAACATCGAGTTCGAGCGCGCCCAGCCGAGCATCTTGTCGAAGTTGGTCATCACGACCTTTTCCTCGACGTAGCGCTCCAGCTCCTCGCCCTCGAGGTCGCCACGCAGCATGTCGCGGGCGCGCAGCTGCTTCGACTTCATCGTCTGTCGCTCTACTTCCAATCCAGGGCTCCCTTGCGCCAGACGTAGACGAAGGCGACCAGCAGCAGGACGACGAAGGTGACCAGCTCGGCGAGCACGAAGATGCTGTCGGCGCTCTTCAGGATCACCCCGATCGGGTAGAGGAAGACGACCTCGATGTCGAAGAGGATGAAGAGCATCGCGATCAGGTAGAAGCTGATGCCGAAGCGGAATCCCCGTGCCGCCTCGACCGGGATGCCCGACTCGTACGGCTCGGCCTGGCGGCGGCTCGCAGCTGTTGGCCGCTTCGGCCGCTTCGGGCCGATCACGTGATTGAGCATCGCGAAGGCGCCCCCCACGGTGACGCCGAGGAAGGCGAAGACGAGAATCGGCAGGTAGCTCTTCAGCACTAGGAGGTCCGTTTGCGCCGGGCGGCTGGACGGGGCGTGGTTCGCCCCGCTTCACCGCCTGCAGCCGCTGTTATACACCCACCTTGTGACACATTGCTACATAGTGATTTTCCGCATCAGGAAGCGGAATTCCGACCCTCTTAGGAGGAAATGACGTGGTCGAGGTCCACCTGGTCGTCGGCTCGGCCCTGATCCTGCTCAACCTCGCCGCCGGTGTGGTCGGGGGCGTCGCCTGGTTTCGCAAGCAGGCCTCCGTCCCTTTCTGGTACCTGCTGCGCGCCGCCCAGGTCGCCGTCTTCCTGCAGGCGATGCTCGGCGGCCTGCTCGTCTTCACCGGCCACGAACCGCCGGACGACCTCCACTACCTCTACGGGATCCTTCCCCTCGTCGTCTCCTTCCTCGCCGAGGGGGCCCGCAGCGGCGCCGCCGAGCGCGAGCTGCGCGACCTCGATTTCGAGGCGCTCTCCGCCGATGCCCAGCAGTCCGTCGCCCTCGCCATCGTCCGCCGCGAGATGGGCATCATGGCCGTCAGCTGCGGCGTGATCCTCTTCCTCGGACTACGTGCCGCCGGCACCAGCGGCGTCTTCTGAGCCCGTTTCCGGCTTCGGAGTCTCGGCTTTCGGTGGCGGCGGGAAGCTCTTCGCGTCCTCCTTCAGGCGCCTGAGCAGGATCCTGCCCCTGGTTTTGACCGGCTGACCGCCGCTCTCCTTTTCGATCGGCTCGAGCGGACCGACCGCATAGGTAACCGCATCGGTTCTGGGGACCTCGTAGAGGCCGGTGTCGTCCACGGCCCTGTCCTCGTCCTCTCCGCCGTTCGCGTCGGGATCGGCGCGGGCGAAGTAGATCGTGTCGTCGGTGACGGTCACGTAGATCCCGATCAGCCCGGGGCCTTCTTTTTCGTCGGCGGTGCTCGGGCTGAAGCGAATGGCGATCGCCTGGGCGTACTTCTGCGTCTCCACGATCACAAAGGCACAGGCCCACGAGAAGAGGAAGGAGGCGAGGAACACGCTGACCAGCAGCGGCACCAGGCGCCGCCCGGTGTTGAAGGCGATGAGGATGCAGATCAAGGCGAGAGCCAGCGCCGCCCCGAACAGCCACAACACCCATCCGCCGTTGAGGCTGGTGCAGAGGAGGTAGCCGCCGGCGCCTGCGATCAGCAGCGAGAGCACGATCAGGGTCCCCCGCGTGACGATCCCCTTCGGGTCGGCGAGGGCGATCAGCAGGGTCGCTCCCAGCCCGATCAGCACGAAGATGATCGTTTCCTGCGCCCCCTGCACCAGTAGCTCGGCCTTCGGTATCACGGTGACTGCCTGCGTCATCGGCACGTCCATCGAGTCGAAGCGTGCCCAGAAGATCGAGGCGCCGACCACGGTGACGGCGCCGGTAACCCCGATGCCGGCCGCGATCGCTCCCAGGACCTTGACGGCGATGCTCGTCAGGCCGCCGGCCTCGTCTTTTTTCTCAGCCTCTTTTTTGGGCTCGCCCGCTTTGGCGTCCGGCGTCTCCCCGCAGCTGAGGGCGATGCAGCCGATGCTCAGCTTCTTGCCCGTGTCTTTCTCGGGCTCGGCTGGTTTTTTGGGGCTCTCCTCTAGTTCTCTTTTCGCCTGGTCTGCCTTGCGAACCGGCCAGGTGATCCAGCGAGCAACCTTTTCCAGAAAGGTTCGCTCCGGGGGTTTGGGAGTCACCTCTTTGTCTTTGTCATCTGCGACTGAGCTATCCGAACGCGAGCGTCGTCCGGCCAGGAAGATCAGCGCCGCGCCGATCAGTACCGCGACGCTCTTCCGCTCGCAGTCTCCCTGCCCGCCATCCCTCGTTCTGGGTCGCCCCACTGTGAGCCACCCTCTCACGGCGGAGAAAAGCAGTCAACTGACTCGACTGATCAGGTTTGCTACAGCGTGAGTGGTGTGTGTGAGCGTCAGCTGCGCCGGTCGAGGCCGAGCTGGATCGCCGCGATCACCGCGAAGACCGCGCCGGTGGTGAGGTGGAGGACAGCGTCGGCGCCGTTGTTGGGGAAGGTGAAGATGCCTGCCGGGCTGGTCGAGAAGATCGCCCAGATGCCGGTGGCGATCAGGGCGACGGCGACGTAGATCGCGTAGAGCACCGCCCAGCGCGGCTTCAGCGCGAAGTAGAAGGCGGGCCCGAAGAGCAGGAAGCCGGAGAGGGCGTGGACGCCGTTGAAGTCGACCCCGAGCACTCGCTCCGTGGCCGCCCCCTCGCCGAAGTCGAAGCTCGGCTCCGCGATCAGTCCCGCCACTGCCCAGGCAAGCTGGAACACCGCCACGATCACGATCGCCCACTGGGCGAAGGTCCACTGCGCCCTGGGTGCGGCAGTCGCCTCCATCGACCGGAACCCTACTCCGAGTCTGTACGGCGTACGTCGGCTGCAGGCTGATGCGTGCGGTGGCGCCTTTTTCCCGGATAGCGGGAATAAAGCGCCAGGTCAGCCCAGCGCCCGGTACTCGCCGCCGTGGAAGACGAGCGGGTTGCCTTCGCCGGTCTCCAGGGCGGTGACCTCGCCGGTGACGATCACGTGGTCGCCGGCAGCGACCACGTCGCGCAGGTCGCAGGCGATCCAGGCGAGGGCGTCATCGATCGCCGGGGCCCCGTCGTGCTCGCTCCACTCGATTCCCGCCCACTTGTCCGCCACCGGGGCCTTGGTCGCGAAGGAGCGGGCGATCTTCTCCTGACCCGCGTGCAGGACGTTGATCCCGAAGTGATTGGCCGCCTGCACGGCGAGCAGGGTGCGGGAGCCGCGGTCGAGGCAAGCCAACATCAGCATCGGCTCGATCGAGAGAGAGCAGACGGCGTTGGCGGTGGCTCCGGCCGGACCGTCGGGGCCGGTCGCAGTGACGACAGTGACGCCGGTGGGCAGCATCCCCATCGCGACACGGAAGCGGGCGGGGTCGGGCGGACTCATAGCTTGACCAGACAATATGATGCGCGCCGCGTGCGCCCAGCACTAATCACAGCTCTGGCCGTCATCTCGGCCCTCGGGCTCGCCGCCTGCGGATTTGGCGAGGCGAAGGTCACGGTCTCCGAGGACGATCCCGGCTACAACGGGGCCGTCCTCTTCTCCACGCACTGTTCCGGCTGTCACACGATGACCGCCGCCGGTTCGCAGGGGAGCGGCAATCGCGCCGCTCGTACGCAGGGGCCTAACCTCGACCAGCGAACCGAGACCTACGACGATGCCCTCTACGCGATCCAGAACGGCGGCTTCTCCGGGGCGATCATGCCCCAGAACATCGTCGTCGGCCAGGAGGCCGAAGAAGTCGCGCGCTTCGTCGCCAAGTACGCCGGGGACGAAGCGGAATCGTCGCCACGCCCCGGCGAGACCTCGCCCTAACGCGATTGCGCGATGCTCGACCTGAAGCTGATCCGCTCCGATCCTGAGCGGGTCAAGACGGCGCTCGCGCGCCGCGGAGCGGGCGAACAGGTCGACCGGCTACTCGCGCTCGACGCCCGTCGCCGCGAGCTGCTGCCCCAGATCGAGAACGCCCAGGCAGAGCGCAAGACACTCTCCAAGCAGATCGGCGAGGCGAAGCAGCGAGGTGAGGGCGCTGCCGAGGAGATGGCCGCGGTCCAGGGTCTGAAGGAGACGATCGAGTCCGGCAAGGCCGAGCTGGAGCAGGTCGAGGCCGAGCTGGAGCAGGTCGGCACCGCCCTCCCCAACCTGCCTGATCCCGACGCGCCGGACGGGATGACCGAGGAGGATGCGGTCGTCATCCGTGAGGAGGGGCAGAGGCCGAGCTTCAATTTCGAGCCTCGTGACCACCTCGAGATCGGCACCGAGCTGGGGCTGATCGACATGGAGACCGGCGCCAAGGTCTCTGGCTCTCGCTTCGCTTACCTGAAGGGGGACCTGGTCTTGCTCGAGCTGGCGCTGGTCCGCTTCGCGCTGGAGCTGGTCCGCGCCGAGGGCCACGAGCCGGTGGTGCCGCCGGTCCTGGTCCGTGAAGAGGCGCTCTACGGGACCGGCTTCTTGCCAGGTGATCGAGACCAGATCTACGAGGTGCCAAAGGACGAGCTATTCCTCGTCGGCACCTCCGAGGTCTCGCTTGCCGCCCTCCATGCCGACGAGATCCTCGAGGCGGATCGCCTGCCCCTGCGCTACGCCGGCTTCTCGACCTGCTTCCGCCGTGAGGCGGGCGCTGCCGGCCGCGACACGCGCGGCATCTTCCGCGTTCACCAGTTCGACAAGGTCGAGATGTTCTCGTTTGTCGAGCCCTCCGAGTCCGCTGCAGAGCACGAGCGTCTACTGGCGATCGAGGAGCGGATCCTCTCCGAGCTGGAGCTGCCCTACCGCGTCGTCAACGTCGCGGCTGGCGATCTGGGTGCCCCGGCGGCGAAGAAGTACGACTGCGAAGCTTGGATTCCAAGCCAGGAGCGCTACCGTGAGCTGACGTCCTGCTCCAATACCACTGACTATCAAGCGCGCCGTCTGGCCTGTAGGTATCGCCCGGCCGGCGGCGAATCCCCGCAGACGGTGCATACGCTGAACGGCACGGCCGTGGCGGTCGGACGGACGATCCTCGCTCTCATCGAGAACCGGCAAGAGCGAGACGGCAGTTTCACGCTACCCACTATTTTGCATTCATACGGTTCGCCTGAAAGGATCTCTGCTCCATGAACGCGAGCGTGCGAGATGCAAAGCGGGTAGTTCTCTGCGACGACCATGAGATCGTCCGCGAGGCGATCAAGTCGCGGATGGCTGATTCGAACACGGTCGAGATCGTCGGCGAGGCCGGCGACGGGCGCGATGTTGTCGATGTCGTCAAGGAACTGGAGCCCGATGTCCTGATCATCGACGTCGAGCTGCCCAAGCGCGACGGGATCGAGGCGACGAAGGAGGTCCTCAAGGCTCGCCCGCGGACCAAAGTGATCATCTTCACCGCCCACGCTCAGCCGGACCTGCTCGCCCTTGCCTTGCGAGCCGGCGCCTCTGGCTACGTGCTCAAGTCTGCTCCCGCCGAGGACATCGCCCGAGCGGTGAAAGCGGTCACCGGCGGCGGCACCTTCCTTGGTGGCGACTTCGCCGGCGGCAAGCCGTCTGAGGTCGAGAAGCTGCTCACCCTCTCGCCGCGCGAGCGGCAGATCCTCGAACTGCTGGCCGAGGGGCTGCGGGTCAAAGAGATCGCCGAGCGCCTGCAGCTCAGCCCGGCGACCGTGCACACGCACGTGCGCAACGCGATCGCAAAGCTCGAGGTGGACACGCGCACCGAGGCCGTTGCGCTGGCCGTCCGCTTCAGCTACCTCGGCGCCGGCGGCGCGGTCAAATAGACGCCATCACTCCTTGTCCATCGTCAACGCGCAGCCGTTGATGCAGTAGCGCTGGCCGGTTGGACCGGGACCGTCCTCGAAGACGTGCCCAAGGTGGGCGTCGCAGTGCTTGCAGACGACCTCGGTGCGCCGCATCAGCAGGCTGTTGTCTGGACGCAGCTCGACGTGCTCCAGGTTGACCGGCTCGGTGAAGCTGGGCCAGCCGGTGCCGGAGTCGAACTTGGTGTCGGAGGAGAACAGCTCGGTGTCGCAGCACACGCAGCGGTACATCCCCACGCCCTTCTCGTCCCAGTAGGGCCCGGTGAAGGCACGCTCGGTGCCGGCCTTACGGGTTACCTCGTACTGCTCAGGGGTCAGCTGCTCGCGCCACTCCTGCTCTGACTTCTGGACCTTGGCCGTCTTCTCGGTCATCGTGCTCCTTTCGTCTGCACCTAGATTACGTCGCGGCGATTGTGGGCAGATCACCTGCGTATGGTGGGACCAATGAGGCGCATGATCGGGATCGCCACCCTGTTGGCTGCGTGCACGATTGCGTCGAGCGCCGCCGCCGCTGGTCTTGATCGCCTGGTGGCGCCGGTGGCTGTTTGCCCGCATCAGCACCAGGCGGCTGCGCCAACCGGAGTCCAGGAGGTGGCGATGGCCTGCATGACCAACTACGCCAGGGCGCGCGCCGGACGGGGGTCGCTGCTTCGGGACGCCGACCTCTCACGCTCTGCCGACCGCAAGGCCGCCGACGTCATTCGCTGCGACTCCTTCAGCCACACGGCTTGTGGGCGCGACTTCACCTACTGGATCGAGGAGGTCGACTATGCACCCGGCAACTGCTGGAGTGCGGGCGAGAACATCGCCTGGGGGACGCGCAAGCTGGCGACACCTCGCTCGATATTTCGCTCCTGGATCAGGTCACCAGGGCACCGAGCGAACATCCTCAGCGCTGACTACCGCGATCTCGGCGTCGGCCTGAGGGCCGGCACGCTGAACGGATATCGCGGAGCGCATGTCTGGGTCCAGCACTTCGCCGCGCCCTGCTGAGCGCCACCGACTTAGGATCCTCCGCGTGCCCGAGGCTTTCTACGAGCGAGACGGCGACCGCTTCGTCGCCACCGAGCTGACCCGCGGACCGTGGGATCCGGGGGCGCAGCACGCCGGCCCGCCTTCGGCGCTGCTCGGCCGCGAGATCGAGCGGCTGGAGGACGCAGAGGAGTTCCAGATCGGCCGGGTCACCTTCGAGATCATGCGCTCGGTGCCGATCGGCCCGGTCAGCGTCGAGGCCAAGGTGGTACGGCCTGGCAGGCGGGTGCAGCTGATCGAGGCCTCGCTCGCCAACGACGACGGCGAGCTGGTGCGGGCGCGGGCATGGCGACTGCGCACCGGGGCGGCGCCGGTCGAGCTTCCCCTGAGGTCGCGGCCCCGGACCCACCGCCCGGGCCAGAGCAGGGGTACCAGCCGGAGTTCTTCGCGACTGGGCAGGACGCCGGGTACCACACGGCGATGGAGTGGCAGGCGGTGAGCGGAAGCTTCCTCGAGCCCGGGCCCGCGACCGTCTGGATGCGCATGCGCATCCCCCTCGTCGGCGGCGAGGAGCCCTCGTCGCTGCAGCGGGTCTTGGTTGCCGCAGACGTCGGCAACGGGATCAGCGCCGTCCTCGATTGGCGCGAGTACCTCTTCATCAACGTCGATCTCACGGTTCACCTAGAGCGGATGCCGGAGGGCGAATGGGTCTGCGTCGATGCGGTCACCCTGCCGCAGGCGAGCGGGATCGGCACCGCGGAGTCGGTCCTCTCCGACCAGCGCGGGCGCATCGGCCGCGCCGCCCAGACGCTGCTCATCGCCCAGCGCTAGCGCGGTCAGCGGGTCGCCAGCAGAGCGCGACCCCGCGAGGAGATCGCGAAGGCGATTGTCGTCGCCGAGACGAGGGCGATCGCGGCCGCGAGCAGGAAGGCACCCTCGTAGCTCGCGATCGCTGCTGCGAGTCCGGCGAGGGGGGCGCCGAGGCCAACCCCGGCGTCGAAGAAGGCGGTGAAGGTTCCCAGCGCGGCCCCACGGCGGTTCTCCGAGACGCGGTCGACGACGATCAACGAGAGCGAGGGATAGAGCAGGGAGAAGGCGGCGCCCATTGCCAGCGCGCCGGCGAGGGCGACCGGAAGGCTGTGGGCGAGGCCCATCGTCGTCAGGCCGACGGCCTCGACGATCGCGGCGACGATCGCGACCCGGGTCGGCCCGACTCGGTCGGGCAGGTCGCCGCCGATCAGCCGGGTCAGCACCACCATCGTCGCGAAGGCGCCGAATACGGTCGCTCCATGGCCGACCCCGCGGGCGTCGAGATGGAGGACTACGAAGGCCGCAACAGTCGCGTAGCCGATCGAGGCGAGGGCGAGGGCTACCCCCGGCCGGATCGCCTCGCGAGCGATCAGCGGTTGGGGCTCGTCGGCGGAGTGCGCCATCGGCCGGAAGGGGTCCGGCAGGCGGGTGGCGATCAGCGCCCCGAGCAGTGGCACGGCGCCGGCGAAGAACCAGACGACCGTATAGCTGGAGGCGTGCAGGATCAGCTCGCCGATCAGCGGGCCGATGCTGAGCCCCGCCCATACCGAGAGGCCGTAGAGCCCGATCACGCGGCCGCGCCGCTCGGGCGGGGCGAGGTCGACGACCCAGGCGGAGCTGGCGGTGAACACCGCCCCCTCACCGGCGCCGAGCACGAGGCGGGCGGCGATCAGGCCCGGCACCCCCAGCGGCAGCAGATACATGAACCCCCCGAGCGCGACGAGCACCGAACCGAGCAGGACGGTGGGCTTGCGACCGCGATGGTCGGCGAGCCGCCCGGCCACGGGACGCAGCAGCAGCCCGGTGATCGCGTAGGAGCCGATCACCACACCGACCGCGATGTTGCCCGCGTCGAGCGGGCCGCTGACGAAGCGCGGCAGCACCGGCAGCACCACGCCGACCGCGAGCAGGCCGCAGAAGGTGACGGCGAAGATGCCGGCGAAGGCGATGCCCGGGCGCGGGACGAGCGCGGGGGACTCCTCGGCGGTTGCGCTCACGACAGCAGTCCGGAGATGCTCTCGAGCACGTGGTCGGGGGGTGGCTCGGCGACTTTGGCCTCCTCGCGAGTGCTGGCGCCACTGAGCACGAGGACCGTCTCCAGCTCCGCCTGCCGGCCGCCGACGATGTCGGAGGCGATCCGGTCGCCGACCATCGCCACCCGGTCGGCCGTGGGAATCAGCGCGCGAGCACGCTCGAACAGATGCCGCTCCGGCTTGCCCCCGATCTCCGCCCTCGCCCCCGACGCCGTCTCGACTGCCGCCAGCACGGCGCCGGTCCCGGGCCAGGCGCCGCCCGGCATCGGCAGGGTCGGGTCGCGACTGGTCGCGAACAGCGCCGCCCCGCCCTGCAGCGCCAGCGTCGCCGTCAGCAGCTCGTCGTAGTCGAAGCCGCGGTGACCGGAGACGAGCACGGCCGCCGCCTCCCGGCCGGCTTCGCCGTCGAGTAGCTCGAGCCCAGCTTCGGTCACGGTTCCCTTAAAGGCAGCGGCTCCGATCACAAAGGCGCTGGCACCGGCTCCGGCACGCTCGGCCGCGAGCTGGGCTGTGGCGGTTCCCGCCGTGACGATCCGCTCGTCGCTCACCTCGACGCCGGCCTCGCGCAAGCGTTCTCCGTAGGCTGAAGCCGGCTTGCCCGGGTTGTTGGTGACGAAGACGATCTCCTTGCCGCTCTCGAGCAGTGCTCGCAGCGTTTCTGCCGCGCCGGGCAACGGCTCGCGCCCGACCCAAACCACCCCGTCAAGGTCGATCAGCAAGCCATCGAACTCGTCCGCAAGCGCCATCCCGTCTTCAGGCTATCTATGAGAAAGATGGACGGGCACGGGCTTAACCCCCGCCTAGAGCGGCTATCTATTGGTCTCGATACGGTGCCCCGCATGAACGATTCGAATGGAAGGGTCGTAGTTGCAAGCGATGTGGCGCGGCGCTACGGCGAGGGCGCGGCTGCGGTCGATGCCCTGGTCGGCGTCAGCACCGGGTTCGAGCGCGGCCGCTTCACCGCGATCATGGGCCCTTCGGGGTCGGGCAAGTCCACCCTGATGCACATCCTCGCCGGGCTCGACAAGCCAACCGCGGGCACGGTCGTCCTCGACGGCGCTGAGATCACCCGCATGGACGACGGCGAGCTGACCAAGCTGCGCCGCGACAAGCTCGGCTTCGTCTTTCAGTTCTTCAACCTGCTGCCGGTTCTCACCGCCGAGGAGAACCTGGTGCTGCCGCTCTCGATCGCCGGCCGCAAGCCCGACCGCGAGTGGCTGGAGCAGCTGATCCGCACCGTCGGCCTCGAGGACCGCCGTACCCATCGGCCCTCCGAGCTCTCCGGCGGCCAGCAACAGCGCGTCGCGGTCGCCCGGGCGCTGGTCTCCAAACCGGCTGTCGTCTTCGCCGACGAGCCCACCGGCAACCTCGACTCGAAGGCAAGCGCCGACGTCCTGCAACTGCTCCGGCACGCTGTCGACGACTTCGGCCAGACGGTAATCATGGTCACCCATGATCCCGCCGCTGCAGCCCATGCCGACCGGCTGATCACCCTCCGCGACGGAAGCATCGTCCACGACGCCGCCCCCGGCTCGGCGGACGAGGTGATCGAGCTGATGAAGCAGGTTGACTAGCCTCGCGCTGAAGAGCCTCTGGGCGCGCAAGGTGCGCGCCCTGACCACCGTCCTCGCGGTGGTGATCGGCGTCGCCTTCGTCGCCGGCACCTACATCCTCACGGACACCACCTTTGCGGCCTTCGACGAAATCTTCGAAGACTCGCTGAGCAAGACCGACGTCGTGATCACGGCCCGTGACGAGGTCGAACAGGAAAGCGGTGAGGTGCCGAGCTTCAGCGACGATCTGCTGCCGAAGGTGACGCGCGTGCGGGGGGTGCGGGTGGCGTCGGGGATGATCTTCACGCCGGGCGGTTTCTTCGACGCCAAGAACGAGCCGATCGGCAGCAAATTCGCGCCCAAGTTCATCAGCTCGAAGCTTCCCCCCGCGCTGGAGTCGAGGGCATATGTCGAGGGACACCCGCCGCAGAGCGCCAAAGAAGTCTCGCTCGACGAAGGTGCGGCCGAGGATGCGGGCCTCGAGCTCGGCGACACACTCAAGCTCGCCTCGATCGAGCGTGCCACCTCGTATCGCCTCGTCGGCCTGACGAAGCTAGGCGATGCCTCCTTCGGCGGCGCCAGCGTCGCCGTGCTGACCCTGCCGGAGGCTCAGCGAATTACCGGGAAGATCGGCGAATTCGACCAGATTACGATCGCCGCCGAGGGCGGCGTGTCGGAACAGACGCTGCAGCGCCGTGCGCAGCGCGTGACGCCGCCCTCGGTCCTGGTCGAGACCGCGAAGCAGAACGCCGCACGCAGCTCCGACCAGATCCGCGACAACCTCGGCTTCCTGCGCATCGCGCTGCTGGTCTTTGCCTTCGTCGCCCTCCTGGTTGGCGCCTTCCTGATCTTCAACACCTTCTCGATCACGGTCGCGCAGCGGGTCCGCGAGTTCGGGATGCTGCGCACCCTCGGTGCCGGACGCGGCCAGATCCTCACCTCGGTCGTGCTCGAGGCACTGGCGATCGGCGTGGTGGGGGCGCTGCTCGGGATCGTCGGCGGCTACGGAATCGCTGTGGGCCTCAACTCACTCTTCATCGCGATCGGCATCGACCTGCCGACCACGGCATTGATCACGAAGACCCGAACCGTCGTTGTTGCGCTGCTGATCGGGATCGGCGTCACGCTGATCTCATCTCTGATTCCTGCGCTGCGCTCGACCCGGGTTCCGCCGATTGCGGCCCTGCTTGCGATTGAGCCAGCGCGCAGCCGCCAGCGCACGGTCGCTATTGCGGCGCTCGCCGCCCTGCTCGGGGCCGCCGGCCTGGCGATGTTGCTTGCCGGCTTGTTCGGTGGCGCGGAGGGCGGCGGTGCCGCTGGGCTGATGGGCGCTGGCGCGGTGGCGGTGGTCCTCGGCGTCTCGCTCTTCAGCCCTCGTCTCGTCCGGCCTCTCGCGTCTCTCGCCGGCCGCCCGCTCGAGCTTGCCCGGCGCCTGATCGGCCGTCTGGCTCGCGAGAACACCCAGCGCAATCCGGCGCGCACGGCCGTCACCGCGGCGGCGCTGATGATCGGCCTCGCCGTGGTCGTCTTCGTCACGGTTTTCGCCGCCGGGATCAAGAGCTCGATCGCGACGGCGGTCGACGACAGCTTCCAGGGCGAGCTCGTGATCCAGAACAACGACGGCTTCTCGCCGATCTCGCCCGGTGCCGCCGCAGCCGCCAGGAAGGTCCCCGGCGTCGAGCTGGTCTCGACCGTACGCGCCGCGCAGGCGAAGCTGCTCAACGGCAACGGCGGCAAGCCGCGGGTGTCGGCGCTGGCACCCGATGCGGGATCGGTCCTGACGATCGACTGGACCGAGGGGGGCCCGCGCGCTTTGCGTGACCTGACGGACCGCGAGGTCGTGATCGACAAGTCGTTCGCCAGCGACAACGGATTCGAGCTCGGCGACAGGGCCCGCTTCCTGACTCAGATCGGGGCCAAGCCCAGCCTCAGAGTGGTCGGTGAGTTCGAGGACAAGGCCAACCTGCTCGGTAGCGCGATAGTCACTCAGGACGTGATGGCGCGCCGGTTTGACCAGCGGGACGATCTCTTCGATTTCGTCAAGCTGGCGCCGGGAGCCGATGCGCAGGTGGTCCAGGGCAAGCTGGTCGCGCTGATGGACCGCCAGTTCCCGGTCGCCGAGGTGCGCAACCAGCAGGAACTGAAGGAAAACCAGGAAGAACAAATCAACCAGCTGCTCGGTTTGATCTACGCGCTGCTGGCCCTTGCCGTGATCGTCTCGCTCTTCGGTATCGCCAACACGCTGGCGCTCTCGATCCACGAGCGCACCCGCGAGCTGGGGATGCTGCGGGCGATCGGGATGTCGCGGCGCCAGGTGCGGACGATGATCCGCTACGAGGCCGTGATCACCGCGCTGATCGGCGCCATCCTCGGCATGGTCCTCGGCGTGATCTTCGCGGCGCTGATCTCGCAGCCGCTCGAGGACGAAGGCTTCGCCCTCTCCTACCCGATCGGCTCCCTGATCGTGCTCCTGGTCCTCTCCGCCTTTGCGGGCGTGCTGGCGGCGATCCCGCCCGCCCGCCGCGCGTCGCGGCTAGACGTGCTCGAATCCCTCCACTACGAGTAGCCGCTAGCGGCGCAGGAGCCGCTCCACCGCGCCCATCAGCTCTTCGGTGCGCTCTGCCTGCTGTGACTCCTCGGCGCCGATCACGCAGTGGGCGGCGTGATCGGAGAGGAGCTCCAGCGCGACCTTGTCGAGGGCGGCCTGGATCGCGGTCACCTGGGTGACGACGTCGATGCAGTAGCGGTTCTCGTCGACCATCTTCTCCACGCCGCGGACCTGCCCCTCGATCCGTCGCAGCCGCTTGAGCACGGCGTCCTTGTTCTCGGTGTAGCCGTGGGTCGTCGTCGTATCGCTCATCGCAGCACCTCGGCCAACAGGACCACCGTTCCGAACGTCCCCGCCGCCGCGGCGGCGTAAGCGACGACGCGGACCGGCGGACCGCCGTGGATCCCGGTCTCGTGCACTACCGCGTGGCCTTTGCCGCAGGCGATTAGCCAGCGGTTGACGGGTACCGCAAAGGCCCCCGCGACGACCAGCGAGAAGGAGAGGCTGCCCCAGAAGAGCACGCTGTCGAGACCGGACTCCATCGCACCTGGGACGAGCACCATCACGAGGTTGTCGACGATCTCCATCGTCGCGATGCTGAGCGTGTCGGAGGCGAGGGCGATCGGGATCACCGCCGACAGCGCCAGGCCGGCGCGCAGTAGCGGCAGGCTGGTGAGGGTGTAGCCGAAGAGGAAGGCGAGGGCGACCGCGAGGGCGACTGTGCCGAGGTTGGAGAAGCCGAGCGCGGTGCCGATCGCCATCCCGGCGACCTCGCCGATCGCGCAGCCGGTCAGGCAGTGCAGAGTGGCGCTGACCGCGACCGCGGTGAGGGCCGCCCCTTCGGTCGGCATCTGATGGTGGTGATGTGCGTGAGCATCCATGCCCAGCAGCATATACCCCCTAGGGGTATTAACCAAGACCCATGCGAAGCGCGCCGGCGGCCTCCAGCATCGCCGCACGGGAGGTGGGGCTGACGGCGGTCAGGTTGGCAAAGCTGTGGATCAGCCCGGGGTGGCGGCGCAGCGCCACCCGCACTCCTGCTTCCCGCATCCGCTTCGCATAGGCCTCGCCCTCGTCGCGCAGCGGGTCGAAGCCAGCTGTGGTCACGTAGGCCGGCGGCAGGTCCGAGAGATCGGCGGCGTGGAGCATCGAGACGCGGGGGTCGTCGCTCTGTGCACCGTCCGGCAGGTAGTGCGCCTCGAACCAGTCCATGTCGGCCTTGGTCAGCATGAAGCCCTCAGCGAAGGTGAGGCGCGACGTCTGCTCCCCGACGGCGTCGGTGACGGGGTAGATCAGCAGCTGCATCGCCGGCCGCTCCGCGCCGCCGTCGCGAGCGAGCAGGCTGACCGCCGCGGCCAGGTTGCCGCCGGCGCTGTCGCCGCCGACGGCGATCCGCGTCGGGTCGAGGCCGCGCTCGGCCGCGTGCGCAGCGGCCCAGGCAAACGCAGCGAAGCAGTCGTCGACTGCGGCGGGGAAGGGATGGTCCGGCGCCAGCCGGTAGTCGACCGAGAGCACGGCGACGTCGGCGTGGGTGGCGAGGAAGCGGCAGAGGCCGTCATGAGTCTCGAGATCGCCGATGACCCAGCCGCCACCGTGGAAATAGACCAGCAGCGGCCGCGGTTGCGACGCGGGTGCAGGTGGGACGTAGAGGCGTGCCGGGATCGGACCCGCTGGCCCGGCCAGCTCCAATTCCTCCACCTGCCCCATCGGCAGCGGCGGACCGGAGACGGCGGCCGCGCCTTCCAGGCTCATCCTTCGCGCCTCTGTGGGGGACGCTCCGCTACCCGTGATCGACTCGTCGCCGACCCACTGTGCGAGTCGTAGAAGGGTTTGGATGTCGCTCGCCAGCACCTGGCCGTCGATTGCCGGCGGGCGGCCGAAGAGCCGCCGCTGCAGCCGCGGCGACAACCCGCAGGCAGTGCGCACCACCCGATGCTCCGCCTGCGGGGAGAGACGAGGAAGTCGAGCCACCGGGCGGCAGGCTATGGGATCGGCCTGCAGGGGTCTATGAGAGGCATCTCACATGAGATGCCTTGTGGAGGAATACCCTGCGGGGGTAGAGGCGATGGAGGCAGCGACCACAACCGCTCCCCGGCCGGCAACCCGGCGGGTGGAGCGACGGCTTCCACCCGGCCCGCCGTTGCCGAGCGTGGTCCAGACGGCGATCTGGTCGCGCCGCGCCCGGCAGATGCTCTTCGCTTGCCAGGACCGCTACGGCGACATCTTCACGATCGACATGGTCTACGAAGGTAAGTGGGTGATGCTCGCCGATCCCGAGGCGGTCAAGCAGGTCTTCACCGGCGATCCGCGGATCTTCCACGCCGGCGAGGGGAACAAGATCCTCGCCCCGATCCTCGGCCGCAACTCGGTCCTCGTCCTCGACGAGAAGCCCCATATGAGCCAGCGCAAGCTGCTCCTGCCGCCCTTCCACGGCGCCCGGATGCAGGGCTACGAGCAGACGATGAGCGAGATCGCAGCAAGCGAGATCGAGAGCTGGCCCACCGGCACCCCCTACAAGCTGCGGCCCCGGATGCAGGCGATAACCCTGGAGATCATCCTGCGCACGGTCTTCGGCGTCCGCGAGGGCGACCAGCTGGCCGAGTTGCGCGAGGCCCTGCGCGACTTCCTCGACCTCACCACCAATCCCGCGGCGCTGCTTCCCGTGCTCCTGATCGGTCCGGGGCGGGTGAGGGGAATTCCCGCGTTCCGCCGCCGCATCGATCGCGTCGATGCGCTGATCTACCGTGAGATCGCCGCCCGCCGCCAGGCAGAGGACCTCGAGGAGCGCGACGACATCCTCTCGATGCTGGTTGCCGCCCGCCACGAGGACGGCAGCCCGATGAGCGACGAGGAGATGCGCGACGAGCTGCTCACCCTGCTTGTCGCCGGCCACGAGACGACTGCGACCTCGCTCTCCTGGGCGGTGGAGCGGCTGGTCCGTCACCCCGAGAAGCTGGAGCGCCTGCGCGCCGAGGCCGAGGACGGCGGCGAGGAGTACCTGACCGCGACGATCCAGGAGACGCTGCGTCTGCGCCCAGTGATCTCGATCGTGATCCGCACCCTGACCGAGCCGGTCGAGATCGGTGGCTACGAGCTACCGGCGGGGGTCTCGGTGACGCCGGCGGTCTATCTCGTCCACCGCAACCCCGAGGTCTACCCGGAACCGGAACGCTTCCTGCCCGAGCGCTTCCTCGACAACCCGCCCGGCACCTACACCTGGATCCCCTTCGGCGGCGGCGTCCGCCGTTGCCTCGGCGCCTCCTTCGCCCAGTTCGAGATGGCGGTGGTCCTCAAGGAGCTGGTCAAGCGTCACCAGATCCGCCCGGCCGATTCCAAGCCCGAGCGGGTCTTCCGCCGCGCGATCACCGAGACCCCGCGCCACGACGCGGCGGTCATCCTCAGCTAGCCGTCGCCGACGATCGGGTCGAGCTGGCGCATCCGCACCGATTCGGGCGTCATCGCCAGCGCCCGGTTGCGCAGTGCCCGCAGCGGTGCGCCTCGCAGGTGGACCAGCCGGCCCATGCGGCGCGACATGGTCATGGCCTGGGCGGCCCGGCGCCAGCGTCGCGCCTCATAGTCACGCAACGCTGCGGGGATGTCGGCGGCAGCGCTCAGCGACTCTCCCAGCACGATCGCGTCCTCGAGCGCCTGGCAGCCTCCCTGTCCGATGAAGGGGAGCATCGGGTGCGCCGCGTCGCCGAGCAGGGCGGCACGCTCGCTGCACCAGCGCTTGGTCGGCTTGCGGTCGAGCAGAGGATGCCTCAGCACGGTGGTGGCAGGGGTGGCTTCGATCGCCTTTGCGATCTCGGGTGCCCAGCCGCCATGGCGTTCGAGCAGGCCACCGATCGGGTCCGGCTCGGGCGGCTCATCCGCATTCCCACGCCTGGTTGCGAACCAGTAGAGACGGTTGCCGTCCACGGGCACGAGGCCGAAGGCACGGCCCGCCCCCCAGTACTCGCCTACGCCGACGCTCATCTCCGGCATATCCACGATCGCCCGGTACGCGAGCAGGCCGGACTGCCGGGGCTCACTGTCTCCCAGTAGGTCCGTGCGGACGGCGGAGTGGATGCCGTCGGCGCCGATCAGCAGGTCCGCCTCGACAGCATCGCCCTGGCGGAGCTCAGCTTGCACGCCGCGGCCTGTTTCCTCGACACGGGTGACCTCGACGCCGGTCTCAACCAGATCGGCGATGCCATCTGTCAAAAGAGCCCGGTGAAAGGTGCTGCGCTGCAGGAGGAGCAGTGGCTCCCCGTAGCGGCGTTCGATAGACGCCGGATCTGTTCGGGCCAGCAGCCGGCCGTCCCAGCGACGCAGGCCGGAATCGGCGGCGATGGGCGTTGGCTCCGGCAGGCGATCGGCGACGCCGATCTTGCGCAGGGCCCGTACGGCGTTCGGCCAGAGGCTGATCCCGGCCCCGAGCGGCTCCAGATTTGGTCGCCGCTCCAGGATTCGAACCTCGAAACCGGCGTCCAGCAGCACCCGTCCCACAGCCAGGCCGCCGATCCCAGCGCCGACGACGACCGCCCTTCTCATCTTTAGCGAGTGGGCTCTACGACCTCAGCCGCAGCCGGTGTTGTTGCCGCACGATGAGCACGTGTAGCAAGAGCCAGTGCGCTGCATCATGCCGCCGCACTGCTCGCAGGCCGGGCCGAGCTCGAGGCCAGACATCTTGGCCGGGACCACCGGTGGGGTTTCGGTGAAGGCCGAGGAAGCCGGCTTGGACTTGCCGTTCCCATGGCCACCGTTGGCGGGACCTGCCGTGCCGCCGCTGGTGTCGATCCCGAGTCCGAGCTGGGTCGTCTCGGCGTCGCGCTTGGCGCGCACCTCTGGAGTGAGGATGCCGAGGTCCTCGAGCACGTCGGTGTCCTCGATGAAGCGGCTGCCGAGCCAGCGCATGATGTAGTCGGGCATCGACTTGGCGAAGGGGATCTCCGGGTTACCGGTGATGCCCTCCGGCTCGAAGCGCATGTAGCTGAACTTGCGCACGAAGTCTTCGAGCGGCACGCCGTACTGTAGGCCCAGCGAGATCGCCGTGGCGAAGGCATTGAGCAGCCCGCGCATGGTCGAGCCCTCCTTGCCGATGTCGGTGAGGAAGATCTCGCCGACGGTGCCGTCGTCGTACTTGCCGGCTGTGATGTAGCCCTCGTGGCCGGCGATCGAGAACTTGTGGGTGATCGACTCGCGCTCGCGCGGCATGCGCTTGCGCTCCGGCGGCAGCGCGACGACCTCCTCCGCGCCCTTTTCCTCCTGTGCATCGGTGCGCAGCGCCTGCGCGGTCTTCGAGCCGTCGCGGTAGATCGCCAGCGCCTTGAGACCACCCTTCCAGCCGCGCGTGTAGGCGTCGGCGATGTCCTCGATGGTGGCCGTCTGCGGCAGGTTGACCGTCTTCGAGATCGCGCCGGAGATGAAGGGCTGGGTTGCGGCCATCATGTCGATGTGGCCGGTGTGGGAGATCGCCCGCTCTCCGACGGCGACGTCGAAGACCGGCAGGTGCTCCTCCTTCAGGTCGGGAGCCCCGACGATCGTGCTGTTCTCGGTGATGTAGGCAGCGATCTGCTCGACTTGGGGCTCGGCATAGCCGAGCGTGCGCAGCGCCAGTGGCACTGAGCGGTTGGTGATCGTCATCTGGCCGCCGCCCACCAGCTCCTTGAACTTGACCAGCGAGAAGTCGGGCTCGATCCCGGTCGTGTCGCAGTCCATCAGGAAGCTGATCGTGCCGGTCGGCGCCAGCACTGTCGCCTGCGCATTGCGGTAGCCGTGCTCCTCGCCGAGCTCGACAGTCTCGTCCCAGGAGCGCTGCGCGGCCTCGAGCAGGTCGCCCTTGATCCCGGTCGCGTCGATGTCGTAGGAGGCATCGCGGTGCATTCGCATCACGCCGTTGTGGGGCTCGCGGTTCTTCTCGTACTCGTCGTAGGGCCCGGTCGCTCCGGCGGCGATCAGCGCCGACTGGCGGTAGGCGCGGCCGGTCATCAGCGCCGTGATCGCGGCGGCGACGTTGCGCCCCTCGGTCGAGTCGTAGGGCAGGCCGTCCGACATCAGCAGGGCGCCGAGGTTGGCGTAGCCGAGGCCGAGTTGGCGGAAGGCGTTGGCGTTGGCGGAGATCTCCTCGGTCGGATAGCTGGAGAAGCCGACGACGATCTCCTGGGCGAGGAAGACGATGTCGACTGCGTGCTCGAAGTCCTCGACGTCGAAGCTGCCGTCCTCACGGCGGAACTTCATCAGGTTGAGTGAGGCCAGGTTGCAGGCGGAGTCGTCGACGTGCATGTACTCCGAGCAGGGGTTAGAGGCGTTGATCCGCCCTGACTCCGGGCAGGTGTGCCAGCGGTTGATGATCGTGTCGTACTGCACGCCCGGGTCTGCGCAACGCCAGGCGGCGTCGGCGATCTGGTTCATCAGGTCGCGCGCCGGCAGCGTCTTGGTCGGCTTGCCGGTGGCGCGCGCGGTCAGGCTCCAGTCGCCGTCTGCCTCGACGGCCTCCATGAAGTCGTCGGTGACACGCACCGAGTTGTTGGCGTTCTGATACTGGATCGAGGTGAAGCCCTCGCCGTCGATCGACATGTCGAAGCCGGCTTCGCGCAGCGCTTCCGCCTTCTCCTCCTCTTTGGCCTTGCACCAGACGAAGTGCTCGATGTCCGGATGGTCGACGTCGAGCACGACCATCTTCGCCGCACGCCGCGTCTTGCCGCCGGACTTGATCGTCCCCGCCCAGGAGTCGGCGCCGCGCATGAAGCTGACCGGGCCGCTTGCCGTGCCGCCCTTCTGCAGCGGCTCCATCGAGCCGCGGATGTTGGAGAGGTTGATCCCCGAGCCCGAGCCGCCGCGGAAGATCTTGCCCTCCTTGGTGTTCCAGTCCAGGATCGACTCCATATTGTCTTCGACGCTGAGGATGAAGCAGGCCGAGCACTGCGGGCGCTCCTCGAAGCCGACGTTGAACCAGACTGGAGAGTTGAAGGCCGCCTTCTGGTTGAGCAGGATCGAAGTCAGCTCCGCTTCGAAGGTCTCGGCGTCCTCAGCCGAGGCGAAGTAGCCGCCCTCGCGCCCCCAATCGGAGATCGTGCCCGCGACCCGCCCGATCATCTGTTTGACCGAGGACTCGCGCTTCTCGCTGCCGAGCTGCCCGCGGAAGTACTTCTGGGCGACGATGTTGGTCGCGTTCTGCGACCAGCTCTTCGGGAACTCGACCCCGCGCTGCTCGAAGGCCGGGCTCTCCGGATTGCCGATCACCGCATCCCGTGTCTCCCACTCGATCTCGTCGAAGGGATGCGTCCCGGCAGAGGAGAATCTGCGTTCGATCGCGAGGCCCTTGAGACCGTTTTTCGGGGCACTGGTGGCGGTCTGGGACATCAAACTTCTCCTCTCGCAGCGACTTTCGGGGGTAACTACGCAGGATCGTCGTTGAGTCGGACGTAATTCGTTGCGCCCATACCCGCAAATCCCGGAGATTTCGCTTGCTTCCTATGTATGGTGACAAGAGTGGCTGGCGGGCGAAAAGTTGCACGCGAGGCGATGGGCGAGCGGGCGGCCGCGGCGCGGGACGCGGTCGAAGAGCGTGCCACCGCCGCCAAGGACGCCGCATCCGACGCGCTCGCCGCGGTCAAGCCAAAGCTGCGCGGGGTCTCGCACGAGTGGGCCTTCTTCGTCTCTCTTTTCCTCGGCGCCGGGCTGATTGTTGCCGCCAAGACCCCAGAGGCGACCCTCGCGGTGGCGATCTACGCGGTCAGTCTCTCGGCCCTGCTCGGAACCAGCGCTCTCTATCACCGGGTCAACTGGACTCGGCCGAACGTGCGCCGCTGGATGCGCCGGCTCGACCACTCGATGATCTTCTTCCTCATCGCTGGCACCTACACGCCGTTTGCCCTGCTGGTCCTCGACGGCCCGCTCGCCGACGTAATCCTGGCGGTGGTCTGGATCGGAGCGATCGCCGGCGCCGTGGTCGAGATGGTCTGGATCGACCATCCGAAGTGGGTCGCAGCGCTGATCTACATGTCGCTGGGCTGGGTTGCTGCCATCGCTTTCCCGGGGCTCTGGAGTGAGATGGGGGTGACCGGGACCCTTCTGGTCGCCGTCGGCGGCATCCTTTACACCGCGGGCGCCGTCGTCTACGCCACCCAGCGCCCCAATCCCAACCCCCGCGTCTTCGGCTACCACGAGGTCTTCCACCTGCTCGTCATCGCCGCCGCCGCCGCCCAATTCGCTGCGGTCGCCTTTTTCGCCCTGCCGGCTGCTTAAGCCGCAACCAGCTCCGTCTCTTGCTCTGCCGCGGCGACCAGCTCGGCGAGGAGCTCCTCCAGCTGCTCGGACTGCTGCGGTGGGAGCTCTAGGCGTCCGTCCGCGACCGGGAGCTCCTGCGCTCGCGCCACCGGCAGCTCCGCCTCGATCACGCGGCCGCCCATCGCGCCCAGCACCTTGCGCAGCTCGGCCTGCGCCCAGACGGCGCCGAACATCCCGGTCGAGGCGCCGATCGCGGCTGCGGGCTTGCCGTTGAGAGCGCTCTGCCCGGCCGGGCGCGAGACCCAGTCGAGGGCGTTCTTGAGCTGACCAGGGATCGAGTGGTTGTACTCGGGGGTCGCGATCAGGACCGCGTCGGCATCCCGCACCGCCTCGCGCAGCGCTCGCACCGGCTCGGGGGCGCCGGCGGCGTCGACGTCCTCGTCGTAGGCCGGAACCTCGCGCAGGCGCTCGAACTCGACCAGCTCCGCTCCGGCGGGCAGCCGCTCGGCGGCCGCCCGCAGCAGGGCACCGTTGAACGATCCCTGTCGCAGGCTGCCGGAGATGCCGAGCACCCGCATCTCTACTCGGCCTCCTCGACCAGCTCCAGCTCGACCGCGATCGACACCTCGTAGTCGAGAACCTCTCCGCCGCTTGGCAGCTCGGCGTTCCAGTCGAGCCCGAAGCTGCGCCGGTCGACGCTCGCCTCCAGCGAGAGGCCGACGCGGGAGTTGCCGGCGAGGTCGGCACCGAGCCGGGCAAAGCGACCGCTCGCCTCGACCTCGTGCTTGGTGCCGCGGATCTCCAGCTCACCGCGAAGACGCGCCGTGCCGTCCTCGTCGACGCTCAGCTCGCTGGTCTCGAAGCTGAGGCGCGGGTGGCGCTCGGCGTCGAAGAACTCGGGCGAGAGGAGATGGCCCTTGAGCTGCGCCTCGTCGATGTCGATGCTGGCGACGTCGACCGTGCCCTCGAGCCGCGGCTCATCGCCGCCGCTGAGGCGAGCCTCGTAGGAGTCGAAGCCGCTGCGAAAGGTCGACAGCCCGTTGTGGACCACGGCAAAGCCGACCGAGGAGTGGACGGGGTCCACCGAGTAGGTCGCTACCGGGATTGCCTGGTTGATCGTTTGCGTGCTCATCGCGCTCTCCTTGAGGTAGTTGCCAAACAAATCTTTGACGCAGAAACAATCGTAGCAGAAAAGCTTGACTTCACAACTATTGCTTGGACAACATTTATCTGGGATGATCTAAGTGATGAGTGAGCAAGCGACCGCAACTAGGGATCGCGACAGCGCGGCAAAGAACAGTCCCCACGGCGATGCCTGGGGCGCGCTGACGCGTACGCACGCGGCGATCGTCCAGCGCTTGCAGGAAGTCCTGTCCTCCTCCGACTTCCCACCGCTGCCTTGGTACGAGGTGCTGGCAACGGTCGCCGAGGCGCCTGAGCAGCGGTTGAAGATGGGGGATCTCGCCGAGGCGCTGGTGATCACCCGTGGTGGCCTGACCAAGCTGGTCGACCGCCTGGTCAAGGCCGGCCTGCTGGAGCGGACCTTCTGCGAGACGGACCGCCGGGTCAGCTACGCGACCCTGACTTCATCGGGCCGCGACCTGCTCGCCGAGATGCGCCCGGTCGTGATCGCCGAGCTAGAGATTGCCTTCTCCGCCAACCTCAGCGTCAGTCAGGCGAAGGAGCTGCGGGTCACCCTCGACAGCGTGCGCGCCTCGGCCTGCAACGGCTGAAAGCTCAGGCGAGCGAGGCCGCGGCGCGCTCTTTGGCCGCCTCGATCAGGGTCAGCAGCTCGGGCTCCAGCCCGTCGCGGATCAGGCCGACCGGATCGGGCTCGCCGTTGACGATCCCCTCGAAGAACTCCTTGCGGTCCTGGTAGGTGGGCAGTGTGCCCTTCGCCCAGCCGCGGGCGTCGTTGAGGATCACCGCGAGGCGGGCGTACTCCTCGCCGAAAAGCTCCGAGATCTCCCGCTTCATCCGCTTCGCCAGGGCGGGGGAGGCGCCGGCGGTCGAGATCGCGATCGCCAGCGGGCCGGTGCGGACGATCGCCGGCAGGATGAAGTTGCAGAGCGGCGGCACGTCGACGACATTGACCAGCATCGCCCGCTTCTCGGCGTCGTCGTAGACGCCGATGTTGACCTCGCTGTCATCGGTGGCGGCGATCACCATGAAGACGCCCTCGAGGTCAGCTTCACCGGCGTAGGCGCGCCGCTCCCACTCGATCGATCCCTCGGCGGCGAGGCTCTCCAGCTCAGGGTGGGCGGTCGGCGCGATCAGCGTTACATCGGCGTCGCAGGCGAGCAGGCCCTCGACCTTCTCCAGGCCGATGTCGCCGCCGCCGATCACCAGGCAGCGCCGCCCCTTCAGCTTCAGGCAGGCGATGTAGAAGGGCGTCTCCAGCATGTCGCGCACGCAGGACTGGTCGCAGATCCCCTTGCGCAGCTGGCAGACGCACTCCTTGCCGGCATAGGCCTGAGCGGGCATAGACGGAAGGTTAGTGATGCGGCCCGGGACCTAGGCCACGCTCCTCGCGCGCGCATCCCACATCCGCTCCATCTGCCGCATCAAAGCGGGGTACACGATCCAGTACCGGAAGGGCTTGATCAGGGCCATGTAGGCCCTGCCGAAGGCGCCGCGGGGCTTGACGTAGACGGCCATCCGGCCCTCGTAGCGACCCTCGCCCACCTCGACCCAGGACAGGTGTGCGACGCCGTGGACGGTCTTGTTCGAGAGCTCGGCGGCGGCCTCGCGATCGGGCCGGTAGAGGGGGACGAAGGGCAGCGAGCCGAAGTTCATGTCCGAGGTGGTGTCGCGCAGGTCGGGTGGGAGGCGGTCGCGCAGGGAGCGCTCGGTGGCGCCCGGGATCGGCAGCTCGCCGGGCTCCTGGCTATCGACCGAGGTCGAGATCTCGCCCAGGTCGAACCATTTGCCGAGGCGATCGCGGAGGTTCCAGAGGAAGCGAGTCGGGCGGGATTCGATGTCGGACGGGTCGACGGAACCGGCCAGATCGAGCAGGCCCTGGAAGTCCTCGGGGCCTCCCCGCGTGGGCAAGGCCCAGAAATCCTCCAAGGTGAAGTCGGGAACGAGCTCGTGGATGCGCCAGGGGCGGCATTCCTGCTCGGCGTTCGGGAGCTTCATGTCAGGCCTCCATCCATACGGTGTCGTATGGACATTAGGCGGGCGGCTTGCATCTGTCAATACGGTGCCGTATAGATGTGCCGATGGCCAAGGTCCGGACTCCCCGCAGCGCATGGATCGAGGCGGCGCTGCAGGCGCTGGCGGCCGGCGGGCCGGATGGCATCCGGGTCGAGGCGCTGGCGGCGCGCCTGGGGGTCTCCAAGGGCGGCTTCTACTGGCACTTCAAGGACCGGTCGGCGCTGCTGGAGGAGATGCTCGACAGCTGGGAGCAGAGCGTGGTCGGCGACGTCATCGCCGAGGTCGAGAGCGAGCCGGGTGAGTCGCGCGCCAAGCTCCAGCACCTCTTCGAGCTGGCCTTCCACGCCTCGCCCGACCTGCTGCCCGTGGAGCTGGCGCTGCGCGACTGGTCGCGGCGTGACGACGCGGTCGCGGCCCGCCTCCACCGGGTCGACAATCGGCGCATGGAGTACCTGCGCTCGCTGTTCGGGCCCATCTGCGTCGACGAGGCCGAGGCCGAGGCACGCAGCATCCTCGCCTTCTCCCTCTTCATCGGCAGCAACTTCATCCTCGCCGAGCACCGAGGCAGGAGCCGGGCCGAGGTTCTGCAGCTCGCGATCGACCGGCTGCTCGCCGAGTCCTGGGGCTGAGGTGCCCGACCGCGCTCAGAGGCGCCCAGTGCTCGTCTTCGACGGTGACTGCGCCTTCTGCACGAGCTGCGCGCGTTTGCTCGAGCGAATCGGCCCGGAAGCGGAGATCGTCGCCTGGCAGGTCGCCGACCTGGACGAGCTGGGAATCACCACGGAGCAGGCGGTCGAGGCGGTGCGCTGGGTCGGGGCCGACGGCACGGTCCGCGCCGGGCACGAGGCGCTCGCCGCGGCGCTGGGCACGGCCGGGCCTGCCTGGCGAATCGCAGGGCGGGCGATGCTCCTGCCGGGGGTCTCGCTGCTGGCCGCAGTGGGCTACCGGCTGGTCGCCCGCAACCGGCACCGGCTGCCCGGCGGCACGCCAGCCTGCGCAACCGGACCGGGTGCCGCGAAGGCCCCGCCGCGATCGCGCTGAGTCGGCTAACGCGGGCCGTCGGTGTGCACGAACAGCACCGGGCCGTCGAGGCGGCCCTCCGCGCGCAGCGCCAACAGGCCGGCCATCGCCTTCGCGGTGTAGACGGGATCGAGTGGGAGCTGCTCCTCGGCGGTGAGGGCGGCGGCGCGCGTGGCAGCCTCGGTTGGGTGGCCGTAGCCCGCTCCGATCTGGTCGCGGGTCAGGTCGAGCATGCCCGGCTCGAGCCGGAGCTGGCCGAGGTGCGCTCTGCGGCGCTCCAGCAAGGCGGCAGTGCGCCGCGCGAGGCGGGCGAACACCGGTGCGTCGAGACGGAGCTGGTCGTTGACCACGACCCCGACGACGCGTGTGCGCAGGCCGGCGAGCTGGAAGCCGAGCGCTAGGCCGGCCGCGGTCCCGCCGGTGCCGACCGGGACGACAGCGTGCGCCGGCTCGGGCAGCGAGCCGTCCTCGACCTGGGCGGCGATCTCCAGCGCCGCCTCGACATAGCCGAGCGCTCCAACCGGCGAGGAGCCGCCGGCCGGCAGCAGATACGGCGGCCGGCCAGCGCGGGCGTTGCGGGCGAGCAGCCACGGCAGCATCGCAACGGTGCGCGCCTTCGTGTGGGTGCGGTAGATGCGCGCGCCCGAGGCATCGAGGCGGGCGAGCTGGGCGCTGACGTGGGCGTCGATCGGCTGATCGACAAGCGCGAGCGCGGTCTCGAGGCCGTGTTCGCGAGCGTAGAGCGCGGTCGCGAGCCCCCAGTTCGTGCCGAGGCCGCCGAAGGTGAGGATCGAGCGGCGGTTGCGGCGCTGGGCATCGGGGATCAGCCACTCGAGCTTGCGGACCTTGTTACCGCCCCAGCCGCCTGAGCCGAAAGCACCGTCTTCCTTCACCCAGATGCCGAGACCGGACAGCTCGCGGACGGGCGTCGGGCGCTCGGACAGCACGAGATGGGGGAGGGTCTCAACCAGGGCCGGGAAGCGCTCATGCAGACAGGGGATTGCCATGGCGGTGATCGTAGAGCGCGTCCGTCGATTACCCCGGGGTAATCGACCTGCCTACTTGCGCGAACTAGAGTCGCCGGCAGTGGCGACGGTTCAATCTCAGCCCGAGGTCGGCTCGCTCCTGCGGCAGTGGCGCGAGCGCCGCAGCGTGACTCAACTCGAGCTCGCGCTCGACGCCGGGATCTCGACCCGCCATCTGAGTTTTGTAGAGACCGGCCGCTCGAAGCCCGGCCGCGAGATGCTGCTGCGGGTCCTCGGGCAGCTCAAAATTCCCTTTCGCGAGCAGAACCGGCTCCTGCTTGCCGCCGGTCACGCTCCCGCCTTCCCGGAACGCTCGCTCGAGGCGCCAGATCTGGCGCCAGTGCGAGATGCGCTCGACGTGATCCTCGCCAACCATGAGCCCTACCCGGCGATCGCGGTCGATCGCGTCTGGAACCTGGTCGCCGCCAACTCCCCCATGTTCGCGTTGACCGAGTCCGCCGACATCGATCCGGCGCTGCTCGAGCCTCCGATCAACGTGATGCGAGTCGGCCTCCATCCCCGTGGGCTGGGACCGCTGTTCGTCAACCTCGGCGACTGGCACGCGCACTGGCTCAAGCAGCTCGAGCGCCAGCTGGCGGCAACGGGCGACGAGCAGCTCGCCGCCCTGATCGACGAGATCGCCGGCTACTCAGTGCCCGAGCCCGAGCACGATGTCGTATCTGAGATCGCAGGCAGCGAGATGCTGGGCCCGGTCAAGGTGCGCACTCCCGGCGGCGAGCTCTCCTTCTTTGGCATGTTCGCGAGCTTCGACACCCCGTTCGAGGTGACCACCTCGGAGCTGGCGGTCGAGTTGCTCTTCCCGGCCGATCGGGCGACTGCCGAGACGCTGCACGAGCGGGGGCGCGACCACTCGCGAATGCCATCGCCAAGAGCACGAGACCGAGGAGACGCAGAATGACCAAGAAGATGCCCAGGCACGCGCAGTTGATCGCCGGCGCAGGGGGCGTGCTGCTGATCGTCTCCCTGTTTCTGCCCTGGGCTGGCACCGAAGAGGCAGACCTAACCGGGTTCGAGCTCTTGACGATGTCCGACGTCTTCCTGCTGATCGTCGGGCTGGTCGCGATCGGAGCCGCCCTCACGCGGGGGCGCTTCGGGCTCTTTCGCGTCGATATGTCCGTGAACGGGGCGGCCGATCTGCTCAGCGTGGTGGCGGCGATCCTGCTCACCTGGTTGATCCTGTTCGACTTCCCGTCTGGCGCCAGCAGCGAGATCGGCGTCTTCCTGGCTTTGGCGTCGACGATCGCCATCGCTGCCGCGGTTGGCGACTACGGCCCGTTCCGCGGCGCGCCCCTGTTCCCTCGTATCGACGGGGGCGAGCGGCGAGACTCCTAGGAGCTCGTTATATGGAGTCCAGCGTGAGCCGAAGGCCATCTTCGAGGCCGGTCTCCGCCTTCCAGCCCAGCTCGCGCTCGGCACGGGCGGGATCGATCGAGATCCGTTGCACCTCGCCGGTACGGGGGGAGCGAGTTCGGGCTCGAAGCTCTCGGCACCGCCCAGCTCGCCGAGCTGCCTGGCCAGCTCCAGCACGTCGGTCTCGATGCCGGTGCCGACGTTGATCGGCCCCGTCGCCTCTGACCGTGCGGCGGCCAGCATCGCCGCCACCACGTCGCCTACATATATGTAGTCGCGCGTCTGCTTGCCGTCGCCGAAGACGGTCGGGTGCTCGCCGGCCCGCAGCCGCCCGCAGAAGATCGCGATCACGCCCGCCTCGCCGAGCGGGTCCTGGCGGGGCCCGTAGACGTTGCCGAGCCGCAGGCTCGCGCTGGAGATTCCGTAGAGCCGTTCGTACAGGGCCAGGTAGCCCTCGCCGGCGAACTTGCTCTGGCCGTAGGGGGCCTCCGGCGCCAGCGGGGCGTCCTCCGAGAGCGGCAGCTCCTGCCCCTCGCCCTCGCCGTAGATCGCCCCTCCGGTTGAGCTGAAGACGAGACGTCGCGAGCCCGCCGCCCGCGCCCCCTCGAGCACGTTGGCGGTGCCGCCGACGTTGATCGAGGCGTCGAAGGCAGGATCGGCGATCGACTTGCGCACGTCGATCTGGGCGGCCAGGTGGAAGATGACCTCGGGCTTCGCCTCCGCGATCAGCTTTTCGATCCCACCGCGGTCGCGGATGTCCGCCTCGGCCAGCGTCGCGCCGTTCTCCAGCGCACCCTCGAGGTTCTCCCGTCGCCCGGTCGAGAGGTCGTCGACCACGGTCACCTCGTCGCCTCGCGCGAGCAGCGCGTCGACCAGATTCGAGCCGATAAAGCCGGCGCCGCCTGTTACAAGTGCCTTCATTGAGGTCGCGATCCTATGGCCATCGCATCCCTGATCGGCCGCTGGCGGACATAAATGTAGAGCCGCATTCGAGATTTCTCTTCACCGGCCGCGTCTCGGCGCCGCTGAGCGCCCCTGCTACCCTCGCCGCCCCATGCGGCTGATCGTCACCGAGAAGAACAACAGCGCCGAGAAGATCGCCACCTTCCTCAGCGGAGGCAGCGCGACCAGCGACAAAACCTTCAAAGTCCCGTACTACACGTGGAGCGACGCCGACGGCGACCACCGCACGATCGGCCTCAAGGGCCACGTGCTCGGTCCGGCCTTCCCAGAGGGCTACTCGAACTGGCAGAAGACCGACCTGCATGACCTGATCGACGCCGAGCTGATCAAGGAGCCGACCGACAAGAACGTCGTCAAAGCGATCAAGAAGGTCGCCAAAGAGGCAGACGAGCTGGTGATCGCCACCGACTTCGATCGCGAGGGCGAGCTAATCGGCCTCGAGGCGCTGGAGGAGATGCTCGACGCCAACCCCGAGCTCGGCAGCCGCGAGGAAACCCGCGCCGGCACGCTGCGGATCAAGCGGGCCCGCTACTCGGCCCTGACCAAGGAAGAGATCGAGCGCGCCTTCAACGGGCTCGACGAGCTCTCCTACCCGCTCGCAAATGCCGGCGCCGCCCGCCAGGACATCGACCTGCTCTGGGGGGCAACCCTGACCCGCGCCGTCTCCCTCTCTACTCGCCGCTTCGGCTCGAACTTCCTCTCGGTCGGCCGCGTGCAGAGCCCGACCCTGGGACTGGTCGTCGAGCGCGAGATGGAACGCCGCGCCCACGTCGCCAAGCCCTTCTGGGAGCTGTTCGCCAAGTTTTCCCACCCCGACGGCAGCTTCGAGACCCATCACGAGACCGACAAGTTCTGGGACAAGGCAGAGGCCGACGCAGCGCTCGCCGGCACCTCCAGCCCGGGCACGGTCAAGGCGGTGACGGCGCGCAAGAACACGCGCAAGCCGCCGACTCCTTACAACACGACCGCCTTCACCACCGACGCCTCCAGCCGCCTCGGCATCACCCCCTCCAGCGCGATGCGGCTTGCCGAGGACCTCTACATGGACGGCTTCATCTCCTACCCGCGTACGGACAACACCGTCTACCCGGTCTCGCTGCCGCTGCGCGAGCTGGTTACCTCGCTGGTCCGGGTAAAGGAGTTCTCCGCTGCCTCCGGCCTGCTCGACGGCGAGCTGAAGCCAACCCGCGGCAAAAAAGAGACGACCGACCACCCGCCGATCTACCCGACCCAGGCGATCCAGCCGGGCGCCCTCGGGGATGGCCCCAAGAAGCGCGTCTACGAACTCGTCGTGCGCCGCTTCCTCGCCACCTTCAGCCCGCCGATGATCACCGAGTCCACGCGCGCCGACATCGAGGCCGGCTCGCAGACCTACTTCGTCCGCGGCTCGGTCGTCGTCGATCCCGGCTTCGCCGGCATCTACACCTACGCCCGCTCCTCCGACGAGGAGATCCCGGCGCTGCAGGAGGGGCAGAGCCTCGAGCTCGACGGGGCGCCCTGGATCGTCGACAAAGAGACCCAGCCGCCCTCCCGCATCTCCCAGGCAAAGCTGGTCGAGATGATGGAGGAGCGCGGCCTCGGCACCAAGGCGACCCGCGCCGACATCATCAAGAAGCTCTTCGACCGCGGCTACGTCTACGGCAACCCGCCGGTCCCTTCGGAGACCGGGATCGCGATGTACGAGGCGTTCAAAAAATACGTGCCGCGGATGGCGACGCCGGAGATGACCGCCCAGCTCGAGGAGGAGATGGACCGGATCGCGGCCGGCGATATGACCAAGGACGGCGTCGTCGGCGACAGCCGCGCGCTGCTCCACAACACCTGGTCGGAAATCGACGAGAGCCGCGAAGACCTGGCCAAAGTTGTCTGGGCCGGGATGGACCAGGACCGCATCCTTGGTCCCTGCAAGGTCTGCGAGGAAGCAGGTCGCAAGAAGGAGGACGGCTCGCCCCACATGCTGCGGATCATCCGGGCGAAAAAGTCGGGCAAGCGCTTCGTCGGCTGCAGCGGCTGGACCCTGGACGATCCCGAGTCCTGCGATCAGACCTTCCCGCTGCCCCAGCGCGGCGACGTCTTCAAGCTCGAAGATCGCTGCTCGATCTGCGACCAGACGCCGCGGCTGAAGGTTCAGCCCTTCCGTGGCCGCCCCTGGAATCTCTGTCTCAACGACGACTGCGAGTCGATGCAGGAGATGAAGAAACGCCGCGCCGAGCGCGAAGCCGCCAAAGCGGCGAAGGAAGCGATGGCGAAGAAGCCGCTGCCCGAGGGCGACGAGGACGCAAAGGCGCCGGCTAAGACGAAGACCAAGACGAAGGCCGCGAGCAAAGCCGACACCGCCACCCGCGGCCGCAAACGCGCCAAGGCCGCGGCCAAGGGCTGAGGCTCCCGCTGGCGTTGTTCGTCTCGCTGGAGGGAATCGACGGCTCCGGCAAGAGTACGCAGGCAAAGCTGCTGGCCGAGGCGCTGGGTCCCGAGACCCTGCTGATCCGCGAGCCGGGCGGGACCGAAGCGGCGGAGCGGATTCGCGAGCTGCTCGCCGACCCCGGCCTCGCACTCGATCCGCTCGCGGAGCTGCTGCTCTTCCTCGCGGCGCGGGCCGATCTCACCGTGCGCGAGATCCGTCCCGCCCTGGAGGCCGGTCGCGACATCGTCTGCGACCGCTTCGCCGACTCCAGCGTCGCCTACCAGGGCGCCGCCCGCGGGCTCGGAGTGGGAGAGACGATCTCGCTCACCGATGCCGCGACGGAAGGCCTCTGGCCCGACCTCACCGTGCTACTGCGGGTCGATCCCGAGATCGGCCTCGGCCGGGCCGAAGGGGAGGACCGCTTCGAGTCCGAGGGGCTGGAGCTCCAGCGCGCGGTCGCCGTGGCCTACGAGGAAATCGCCCAGATCGCCTCCGACCGGGTCACTGTCGTCGACGGCGAAGGCGATGTCAACGAGGTCCACCAGCGCGTCATGGAGGCCGTGCGGAGCCAGGTCGCGTGAGTTGCGTTCGCACTTTCATCCGCTACGCGATTGAAACTGCGAACGGAACGCGATGAGCACGACCTTGGAGAGCAAGACCGAGCACCAGCCGCGGGCGCGGGTGGCGCTGAGCGCGGCACTTGCGGCAGGACCGTCACATGCCTACCTCTTCCGTGGGCCGCGCGGCTCTGGCAAGGGTGTCGTCGCTCGCGCCTTCGCCGCCGAGATCCTCGCCGCAGGGGCGGCCGACCCCGACGATGCCCGCCGTCGCGCCCTGCTCGACCCCTCGCCCCATCCCGATCTGGTCTGGATCGCGCCTCGCGGCGCCCAGCACCTGGTCGAGGAGGTTCGCGAGCGGGTGATCCGCGCCGCCTCCTACCGCCCCTTCGAGGGGGAGAAGCGGGTCTTCGTCATCGAGGCCGCCGAGGCGATGCGCGATGAGAGCCAGAACGCCCTGCTGAAGACCCTGGAGGAGCCGCCCGGCTTCGTCCACCTGATCCTGCTCACCGCCGAACCCACCGTCTTGCTGGAGACGATCGCCTCCCGCTGCCAGCCGATCGACTTCGCCCCGCTCCCCTCGGGAGCCTTGGAAGCTTCTCTCGCCGGGAGCGGCTCCGCCGAGGAGATCGCCGCCGCCGCCCGTCTCTCTGCGGGCGACCTCGACCGTGCCCGCTTCTTGCTCACGGATCCCGGCCGGACGCTGCGGGCGAGGGCGCTCGAGATGGGAAAGGACTGGCGGCAGCTGCTCGATTCCGCCGAGCAAGCGGGTTCCGAAGTCGAAGAAGCGACCCGCAAGGTCCTGGAGGACGAAGCCGACGCCGGCATCAAACGCTCTGCCCGCGACATCGGCGACGAGGCCAAACGCGCTGGCCGCCGCCGCCGCACCGAGATCCTCGACCTGGGCCTCGAGCTCTGCGCCGCCTGGCACCGCGATCTCGCCGCCGTCGCCAGCGGCGCCACCGACGTCGTCTTCAACCGCGACCGCCTCGCCGAGCTTCAGACTCAGGCCTCGACCCTCGACCCGAGCCGTCCCCGCCGCGCCGCCGAGCTGGTCCAGGACACCCGCCGCCGCCTCGACCTCAACGTCTCCGAGGAGCTGGCCCTCGAGGCTCTCGTCTTTCGCGTCGAGGCCACCTTGGCTTGATATGTAGTTTAACGGCATATCATGCGGTATGGTGCATGGGTGGCAAAGCGTACGTCTCTGATCCTCGAGCCCTCACTGGTAGATCAGGCCGCTCGCATCCTCGGCACTGAAGGGCCGACCGCAACTGTCCGCGAGGCGTTGCAGCGCGCCGTGCGCCAGGATCATCTGGAGAGATTGGCGGAGTGGGAGTTGCCCGAAGACTTTCCTGCCCGGCTTGCGGAGCTAAGAGCTCCCCGGACGTTTGACGAATGAGTGCCCGCTATTTGGCGGATACAAGCGCCTGGTCTGTGGCTCAGAGGAAAAAGGCGCCTCCTCGGTTGCGAGAGGTCTTTGGCGACCTGCTGCGTCGCGGTGAGATAGCAATGTGCGGTGCCGTTCAATGGGAGCTGCTGCATAGCACGAACAATGCGGGGGAGTACGAAGTGCGGCGCCAGGATCTCGACGCTCTCGAACAAGTCGCTTTCAACGACGACGATTGGCAGCGAGTGTTCGATGTCTCCCTGCTGCTCGCAAAGAAGGGTGGATCACTTCATAGGGCTCCCAAGTTGCCCGACGCAATCGTTGCAGCGGCTGCGGAGCGGAGAGGGCTGATCGTGCTCCACTACGACAAGGACTTCGATCTGATCGCAGACGTCACCGGACAGCCCTGCGAGTGGATCGCCCCCAAGGGGACTCTCTAGGGGCTCAGGAGAGGTCTCGCGGGGAGCCTTCGCCCCGGGTGCCAGCGCCGTTGCGCTCACGGATCGCCTGCTCACGCGCCTTCTCCAGCGCCCGCTCCTGGGCGAGGCGGGTGATTTGGGCGGCCTGGCGCGACATGATCACGCTGAAGTTCAGGGCCAGCCCAAGCAGCAGCAGCAGCACGATCGAGAAGAGGGCGACGTTGGTGTCGCGGACGCCCATCGCGTCGGCGACAAGCTCGAGCAGGCCGGGGAAGGCGGCGCCGGCGAGCATTCCCAGGCCGGCGACGAACCAGACGACGCTGTAGCGCTCCTGCAGCCGGTCGCGGCGGATCAGGTCGAGGATCAGCAGCATGAAGGCAACCGCGAGGATCGCCGCGATGATCCGCGTCTGCGAGGTGAGATGGACCTGCGGAGCCTGGGTCGCCCCCAGCAGAAGTGCGCTCATCGCTCGGGCTCGACTCGGCGCGGCCTGAACTGTCCAACCATCAGCACGATCAACCCCTTGAAGATGAAGAAGGCCGAGCGCAGCGGCGTCAGGAACGAGGTCCCGCCCGCCCGCTCCAGCATCCGCACCGGCACCTCCTCGACCCGCAGCCCCTCGCGCACGGCGAGCTGCAGCGACTCGATCTCGGCGAAGTCCGGCGAGTAGCGCTCGCTGAACAGCGCCATCACCCGGCGGTTCGCGGCCCGCATCCCGCTCGTCGTGTCGGTGAAGCGCTGCCGTGTCGCCAGGGTGAGGAAGAAGCGGAAGACGCCGGTGCCGACCCGTCGCGAGAAGGTCGGCTTGTAGTCGTCGCTCTCGGCGGCGGCACCACCATCGCGGTAGCGCGAGCCGATCACCAGGTCGGCACGGTCGGCATGGACCTCCGCGAGCAGGCGCGCGACCTCCGCCGGCGGGTGCTGGCCGTCGGCGTCGAGGTGGGCGCAGAAGTCGTAGCCCTCGCGCAGGGCATGCAGGTAGCCGGTCTGCAGCGCCGCTCCCAGCCCCTGGTTGAAGGGCAGCGAGGCGACCAGCGCGCCGGCCTCCCGCGCCCGCGCCGCGGTCGCGTCGCCGGAGCCGTCGTCGATCACCAGTAGGTCCGCCTCGGGCAGGGACTTGCGCACGCCGGCGATTACCACCGCGATCGAGCCCTCCTCGTTCCAGGCCGGAATGAAGACCAAAGTCCGCATCCAACGATTCTCCCACGCGGCCCAGATTGGATTTGTGTTAGTAAACCTTCATGAGGCGGATAGGCATGCGACTCTGGCTGGCCGGCGCGTTCGCCGCGGTTTCGCTGATCACCGCTTTCGCCGTCTATCTCTTTGGCGACAACCAGCGGGCGCTGGTTGCTTCGGTGCTGATCGGCGTCCTCGCCGGCTTTCTGATCGCCGCGGCGATCTCCCACCGGGTCCTGCGGCTGGCCCAGGCCGCCGGCGAGATGGCCGCCGGCTCCTTCGACGCGCCGCTCGAGGTATCGGGCTACGACGAGATCGGCGACCTCGCCCGCGCCCTGGAGTCGATGCGCGCCTCGCTCAAGGAGAGCTTCGGCGTGCTGACCGCCGACCGCAACAAGCTCGAGGCGATCTTCGACGGGCTCACCGACGCGGTGATGGTGGTCGACGACGAGGGACCCGTGCGCTTCTCCAACCGCGCCGCGGCGGAGCTGCTCGACGCCTCGGGCCAGCCGTCCGGGGCCCTGCTGCCGCACCTGCGTCGCGCGCGCGAGGTCGGCTTCGCCGCCCACCCGGCGCTGCGGATCGGCGACCGCGCCTACGCGATGCAGGCGCGCTCCCTGCCCGATGAGCGTGCCGTGCTGGCGGTGGTCCGCGACCGCACCGAGGAGATGCGGCGCGAGTTCGCCGAAGCCGACTTCGTCTCCAACGCCGCGCACGAGCTGCGCAACCCGCTGGCCGGGATCTCAGGCGCAATCGAGGTCCTGCAGGATGGCGCCAAGGACGATCCCAAAGCCCGCGACCACTTCCTCTCCCGCCTCGCCGAGGACGCCGATCGGATGAGCCGCCTCACCCAGGCGCTGCTCACCCTGGCCCGGGTCGAGTCGCTGGGAGCGGGGGAGACCGAGGTCGTCGACGTGCCGATCGCGATCCGCGACGTCGTTGCCGCGGTCGAGGCGCCCAAACACGTCGACCTCGTGGTCGAGTCGGAGCCCGATTTGACCGCCAAGGGGGACCCGACCTTGCTGCGCCAGGTGATGATTGGCTTGCTGACCAACGCCTTCAAGAACACGCCACCCCCCGGCACCGTTACCGTTCGCGGCCGTCGCGACGGCGAGGCAGAGGTGATCTTGGAAGTCATAGACACAGGAACGGGCATCCCGGCGGCGGAGATCGACCGCGTCTTCGAGCGCTTTTACAGGCGCACCGAGTCGCGCAAGCAGGAGGGCTTCGGCCTCGGCCTGGCGATCGCGCGGCGCATGGTCAGCGTCATGGGCGGCGAGATCGGCGCCAGCTCGGTCGAGGGCACCGGCAGCACCTTCTGGGTCCGCCTCCCCGTCGCCCAACCGAGCCCGACCCCGGTGGCCTGATGAGCGCCGGGCGCATCCTGATCGCCGACGACGAGCCCTCGGTGCGCGACTCGGTCGGCTACGCCCTGACCCAAGAGGGCTTCGAGGTGACCGCCGCCGAGGACGGCGACGACGCCGCCTCGAAGCTCGGCGACGGCATTCCCTTCGACCTCTTGATCCTCGACATCATGATGCCGGGACCCAGCGGCCTCGACATCTGCCGCGACGTGCGCTCGCGCAGCGCCGTGCCGATCATCGTCCTCACCGCCAAGGACGCCGAGGTCGACAAGGTGGTCGGGCTCGAGGTGGGCGCCGACGACTACGTCACCAAGCCCTTCTCGGTGCGCGAGCTGCTCGGCCGCGTTCGCGCCCAGCTGCGCCGCCGCGAGCTCGACCGCGGCCCGCTCAACCAGGCGGTGAAGATCGAAGCCGGCCCGGTCGCGATCGACCTCGTCCGCCACGTCGCCACCGTCCGCGACGTGCCGGTCAACCTCACTCGCTCCGAGTTCCAACTGCTGCGCCTGCTCGTCGGCCGCCCCGGAGAGGTCTTCCCTCGCCGCCAGATCATGGAGGAGCTCTGGCAGACCGAGTTCGACGGCGACGAGCGCGCCTGCGACGTTCACATCTCCAACCTCCGCCAGAAGGTCGAGCGCGACCCCCAGCGCCCCGAGCTCGTCGTCACCGTGCGCGGCATCGGCTACAAGTTCGACGGCCAGAGCGGCTGAGCCGACTCTGATTCAGGAACCTCGCCGGTTCCGCCTGGCCATCCCTGCTCCCTTTCGTCGATTCGCCGGATCCCGGTAAATCGCCCTTTCTAGAGCCGTTTCAAGTCCTCCAGCACAAGCCCTGGCGGACCAGAAACGCACGGGCGCCTTGACTTTCATGAATCAATCTGTTTCCCTTCTCTCGTACTTCATGTACGCCATAGTTCAGTAGCTCGTCAGGGAACGGGCACGCCACAGGGAAACCGAGCCCACGGGGGCCGCTAAGGGAAGCGGCCGGCAGAGGGGCTCACGGGACAAGGAGAGGGACTTGATGTTCTCGCTACTGCGCAACCGCTTCGGGATTCCAGGAGTCATTTCCGTGATCGCACTCGTCTTCGCGCTGGCTGGAGGCGCTTTCGCCGCCAACGATCTCGGAGACACCGGGAGCTCCAAGGCCACAGCGAGCGCCAAGGCGAAGCGGGGACCAAAAGGACCGAAAGGGGCCACGGGGCCGGCAGGACCAGTAGGGCCGGCAGGACCACAGGGTCAACCGGGCCCACAGGGTCCAGCGGGTGCAAACGGCAAAGATGGCGCTCCCGGACCGAGCGGTGCCGCCGGCACCAACGGCATCAGCGTTACCAGCACTCTCGAGCCCCCGGGAGCCAACTGCAGCAGCGGAGGCTCCAAATTCGTCGCTGCCAGCGGCACCACCTTCGCCTGCAACGGCCAGTCCGGCTTCACCAGCACTCTGCCCGCGGGCAAAACCGAGAAGGGCACCTACGCGTACAACGGCTCGGCCTCCGACACGCTCGGGGTATTCGTCCCGATCTCGTTCAACATTCCCCTCGCGGCCAATCTCGATGCCGCCCACGCTGTCTTCGTTCCGGGCGACGGAGTGAACCCCGAGCCGGCCAACTGCGCTGGGTCCGTAGCGAATCCCACTGCCACCAGCGGCTACCTCTGCGTCTATGACTCCACCACATCGAACTCGGCTTTCTCCGTGATCGTCGACCTCAATGTCTCGCCTGGCGCCAGTGCTGCGGGCGCACTAATGAAATTCACCGTAGAGGCCGATGCGGCATGGGGTTTTGGGTCCTGGGCGGTGACCGGTTAGACCCAAATGAGCGAACTAAGCGCAATCTCGGGTAACACACCCACACTTATTAACCCCGACCAATGAGGGATCGAGTGACACGTCAAACGCAGACATCTCCAACGGTACCCAGAGGCTACCGGCATCGCCGCAGCCTAATCAGCTATGGCGTGGCGCTCACTCTCATCCTTCTAGCTGGCATGACGGTTGGTCCGCCTTCGGCGAGCGCTGGCAGGGAAATCTATGCGACCTTTGGCTCAGCCGGTAGTGGGAATGGCCAGTTCCAAGGTATTACGGATCTTGATAGCGAGCAGACAACAGGTGATGTCTACGTGCTCGACTCGGGTAACAGCCGAGTTCAGCATTTTGATTCTGACGGAAACTATCTATCGCAATTCGGTGGATCCTGGGGTGATCATGGTTCTCTGGCAATAGATCAGTCCGATGGATCTATCTATGTGGCGGACTCCCTAAATCACCGAGTACAGAAGTTCGATTCAACTGGCAACTTTGTTCTTGAATTTGGATCGCAGGGAAATGGCCCTGGGCAGTTCGGCGATTGCTATGCAGGATTCGCGGGCGCCCGCCTCGCAATCGCGGTGAGCCCCGATACCGGTGAGGTGTATGTCACTGACAGCGCAAACTCTCGCGTTGAGCGCTTTGATTCCTCAGGCGCCTTCCTTAGCTCCTTCGGTTCATCAGCACCCGAGCCTGGTCCTGGGCAATTCGATGAGGGGGAAGGATGTCCTGCACTCTCCGGTGTCGAGGTTGACTCCAAAGGCAACGTGTACGTATTCGAGAGTCGTAACTCCAATCACGGTTCCGTTGATCCAATACACAAGTTCACTGCTACTGGCTCCTTTATCTCTGCAATCTCCGGTATCAGTGACGTGAATGCGATAGCTGTCAATTTGAATACCGACCATTTGTATGTCCTGCAGAATCCTTCTGGGTCGGGGACTCCCTTCATCTCAGAGCACGATGCCACTGGCGCAATTGTAGAAAAACACGGTGGCAATTCATCTGGGAACAGCATTGCCGTCAATTCTACTACGGGTAGAATTTATAGTTCCGAGTCACACAGAGTCCTCATTCTCGACCACGTCATTCCACCGACTGTCTCGGTACAACCGGCAACTGCGGTTACTGTGGATGCGGCGACTCTTCATGGCACCGTCAATCCCGGCGGCCAGCCTGCCGCTTACTACTTCGAGTACAGCGCTGACGGCAGCACCTGGGAAAGAGCCCCCGCCGCCAACGTCGATGTCGGGTCCGGCAACACCGACATCGCGGTCAGCGAGAGTATTTCTGGCCTCGACCCCAGCATCGACTACCAGTTCCGCCTCGTCGCCACCCGACCGCCGTTCGATGTCGGCACCGCAATTAGCTCGCCACTCGTCTTTACGACCGGCGATGTAGCGCCAAGCGCCGAGACGATCAGCTGGCCCTACCGCACGTCCACCGCGGTCAATCTCGCGGCCCGCGTCAATCCGCGCAGCGCTCCGACCACTTACTACTTCGAGTACGGGCCGACCCCCAGCTACGGTTCCACCTTGCCGGCATCGATGGATGCTAGTGCAGGGGACGGCAGACTGAGCCGATTGGTCTTGCAGGAGGTCACAGGCCTTGCTCCCAGCATGACGCTTCACTATCGGGTAGTCGCCACTAACGCCGCCGGTACCGTGAGCGGCGAGGATCGGACCGTGACGACCCGCGTCGACGACGCGGAGCTCGATCACGGGGCACTCCCGGGGCCTCCGGACAGCGACCGCGCTTACGAGCAGGTGAGCATGCCCGATACCAACGGCAACGCGGCCGGCGCTGGGCTCGCTTTCTCAGCCGATGGAGATCGCTACCTCTATGCCGTCCAGGGTGGCACTGAGCTGGGAACTACCGGAGGCCTTTTCTCGATGACCTTTGCTGAGCGAACAACGGCGGGGTGGAAATCGCGGAACATCGATCCCCCTCGGTCTGAGGCGCGCGGGAATTTCTGGCTGTCTCCAGGTGTCGATTCTAACCTCTCGCAGGTAGTCAACTTCAACCTCGGGTTCAGTGTGGATACCACGGCGTGGAGGATGTTCGCTGACTCTCCCGCCGAACAGTTGACGTTTCCGGCCGGGCTCAACCTCACAGAAGACCTCGCCTCCGCTTCCCCGGCATACTCAGCCGATCTTTCCTCCACCGTCCTTGCATCTAGTTCACCACTCGATCCCGATCATCCCTACCCCCTCGGAAGTCTGGCGCTCTACTCGATCGAGTCCGATGGACCGAGAATGGTCAGCCTGCTGCCCGACGACTCGGCGCCTCCCTGCGGGATTCCTCAAGGCGCTTCGACTGCGTGGTCGTCTGGCGGAAATAGAGACAAGATCAATCGACTTTCTGCCGATGGGGACCGTCTCTTCTTTCCATCCACTGGTGCCGACTGTGGCCCGCTCCGGCTCTTCATGCGTACCGCGGACCAAGATGGAAGCCTTGCAAACGGCGCTACGACCCTGATCTCGGGCTCACCGATCTCTGGGCCCGATTGGGGGGGCGTTTTCCTGACGGCGACCCCTGGCGGCCCAGCGGACCCCAAACCTACCGTCTTCTTTTGGACGGCCTCTCGGCTCGATCCCGACGATGAGGCGGTAACAGACGGTGGCGAAGGAAGCGACGTCTACAGCTACAGGGTTGCCGACGGAAGCTTTCGCTGTATCACCTGTCACATCGCAGATCCGAGCATCCGTCGCGGTTCCCACCCCGAAACCGAAACGATGGCGATGGCGATGGCCGAAGACGGCTCCCGTTTCTACTTCACTTCCCAGCGCCGCTTGCTTCCAGGCGAGGGCCGGCCTGGTGCCTTCAATGTTTACCGCCTCGACGTAGCCGATGGTGACCTCGCCTACGTCGCGACCAGCGACCAAGCGGTGGGAATGAGACCGGAAGCCGGGGAGGCACTGACTCCTGACGGCAGAGTCTTGGTCTTTACCTCTTCCGACCCCAGCCTCGACGCCCTCACAGCCAGCGAGAACGGCGGTCTCCAGCAGTACTACCGCTACGACGACGCCGAGCGTTCGCTGGTTTGCGTCTCCTGTCCTGCGAATGCCCCAGCCGATGCCGAGCTTTCGAGCGAGCTGGTGCAAGGCAACGTCAATGTGTCCTTCCGTCCTACCCCGCTCACAGAGGATGGCGATTTCGTCTTCTCCACTCCTACGCCTCTTCTCAGCCAGGACCAAAACACCTCTGCCCCCGGTCAGGATCCCGGGGTCGGCACCGACCTCTACGAGTGGCGCGACGGCCGGCTGCTGCTTGTCACCGACGGGATAACCGGCCATGCGGCGCTGCAGCCCCCAGCGCTTCAGGGTGTCTCCCCCAGCGGCCGCGACGTCTTCTTCGCCGCCACGGCGAGCTTCACGGCAGAAGCGGGCGACGGCTACCGCAAGACTTACGACGCACGTATCGGAGGTGGCTTCGCGATACCCACTCCGCGACCGCCCTGCTCGCTCGAGGTCTGCCAGGGGGATCCCAAAGGCGCCCCGGATGCGCCGGCTGCGGCAACCTCCATTCTCGTCGGGCCCGGTAATTCGAAACAGAGGGCTCGTGGGCGCTGCGGTAATGGCTCCAAGCGGATTCGCAGAAATGGCAAGGCACGTTGCGTCAAAACGGCAAACACCAAAGACAGGCATCGAGGCAAGCAGAAGAGAGCGCACGGCAAGCAAACGACCAACGGGAACGGGTGACGCGGCAGATGACAAAGCAGACGACGACAATGCCCATCGCGACTCGATACTCGGCTCCATCGCGCATTTGCATCCATCTACTTGCCTTTCTCGGTTTCTGTGGGGTCGTAATGGGGATGAGCCCGGCGGTGGGAAAGGCTGCCGCGCCCCAGTGGGATCTCTCGCTGCATCACAACGAGGGTCACTTCGCCCCGGGTGCGATCAACGAGTACTGGCTCGACGTTCGCAATATCGGCGACGCTGCGAGCAGCGGCCAGATGAAAGTCGCGATCGCCTTTCCGCCTGGCATGTCGCTGCACGCCGTGGTCGATAGTGGTCCCCGAGGCCACCTCGGCAATCCCCCGGCCGGCTGGTCCTGCGCCGGCAGCCCCGGTGACGCACTGGTGACATGCACCTGGATCGCGGCCGCGATCCAGCCTGGCGCTTGGGCATCTCCTCCGCCCATTAGCAACGGCGGCAGAGCCCCAGGCCTTCTCATCGATGTAGCCGTTGCTCCTCAGGCGACTGGGGTCCTAACGCCGGTAGCTTCAGTCTCGGGCGGCGGCGCACCCGATGCCGACATAGAGGAAGAGCCGACCATCGTCAGCCCCGATCCAGCCAAATTCGGAATCGTCCCGGAAACGTGGAAGGCCGACTTTCACCAGCCAGATGCCAACACCCCGGTCCGCCAGGCAGGCGCCCATCCCTATCAGGCCGACTTCGCCTTCGACATGAACTCGATCATCAACGCGGAGGCATCGAAAGATCTCCCCCCGGCGGCCACCGCCTTCCGTCGCGTCTTCACCTCCAGCGGCACGCTACGTAATCTCACCGTCGACCTTCCCGCCGGCTTCGTCGGCAACCCGACCGCGCTCGGCGAATGCAGCGAGGTTCAGCTCAACGCCAACCAGTGTCCACCGTCCAGTCAGGTCGGCCGTATCGATCTCCACGTCGCGCCTCCCGGCATCGGGGATGCAGCTCTCGATCTTCACCAAGCCGTCTACAACATGCGCCATCCAAGGGGCGTTATTACCGACTTTGCCTTCTCGATCTCTGCGGTGATTACAGTCCACATCCGCTCCGGCCTTGACGCCAGCGACTATCACGTAACGACCACCGTCCCCAACACCTTTGAGACGGCGCTCTACGATCAGAAGTTGACAATCTGGGGTGTGCCAGCCGATCCTCGCCATGACATCGACCGCTGCACTTTGTCCTCCGAACAGGGCATCGGTTCAACAATCCGCGACGATGGCAGCCGCTGCGCCACGGATCTCCCGGTCAAGCCGTTCATCACCATGCCGGGCCAGTGTCAGCAGTCCGATGACATCACCGTCAGACGCGTCGAGTCCTGGCAGGATTCGGGGGTGTATGGACCCCAGATGGACTGGCCGCAGCCGGGTTTTCAGCAGACCGGCTGCGAGAAACTGCGCTTCGATCCGCGCGTAAGCATTCACCCCGTCAGCCAAGCCGCCAACACGCCGACCGGCCTCGACGTCCACATTCAGGTTCCGCAGAACGAGAACCCCAACGCTCTGGATACGGCCCACGTGAAGAGCACAGTGGTCACCTTCCCCAAGGGCATGACACTCTCCCCGTCCTTCGCCGATGGGCTGCAGGCCTGCGGCCTCGATCAGATCGGGCTGGGGACCAACGATCCGATCAGCTGTCCAGATGCCTCGCGTATTGGCACCGTCGACCTGACCACTCCTCTACTGCCAAACCCGCTCGAGGGCTCGATGTTCCTCGCCAAGCAAAAAGAGAACCCTTTCGGCTCGCTGCTGGCGATGTACTTGGTCATTCACGACACCGAAGACCGCGGCGTCCTGCTCAAGGTCCCCGGTCGGATAGACCTCGACCAGAAAACAGGTCAGATCGTCACAACCTTCGACCAGCTGCCCCAGCTGCCCTTCGACGACCTCTCCCTGCGCTTTCGCAGCGGACCGAGGGCCCCGTTGATCAATCCCGCAAGCTGCGGCACCAAGACGATCGGGATCGAGGTCGTCTCCCATGCTCAGCCCGACGTCGCCCTCGATGCCTCCGATTCCTATGAGGTCCTCGAAGGCCCTGCCGGACACCCTTGCGTAAACAGCGAGGCAGAGCGTCCCTTCGACCCGAAGATCTCCGGCGGCACGCTGAACCCCCAGGCCGGCTCCTTCAGCCCCTTCCTCTTCCGCATGACCCGAACCGACGCAGACCAGGAGCTCTCCCAGATCGGGGTAACCGTCCCGCCGGGCCTTACCGCGAAGCTCGCCGGCATCCCTTTCTGTTCAGATGCGGCGATCTCAGCGATCTCCTCCGAGCTGGCAACGGGCCTCGGCGAGCTAGGAGCCCCTCACTGCCCAGTTGCCTCTCAGATCGGCACCGTAAGCGCGGGGGTGGGAGCGGGACTTGGTCCCAACTACTTCCCCGGCAAGATCTATCTCGCCGGTCCCTACAAAGGCGCTCCGCTGAGCCTCGCCGTGGTGATCGCCAGCCTCGCCGGTCCCTTCGACCTCGGCAACGTGGTCGTGAGGACCGCCCTGCACGTCAATCCCGAAACCGCCCAGGTAAGAGCGCTATCGGATCCCTTCCCGCTGATCTTCCACGGCGTCCTATTGAGGGTCAGAGACGTGCGGATTAACCTCGACCGCAACGACCTAACCCTCAACCCGACCAACTGCGACCCCTTGGCGATCGACGCTCACTTGACCGGAACCGGGGGAGACATCCTCACCACCGCAGACGACACCGTGGCGGACAGAAGCGAGCGCTTCCAGGTGGCCAACTGCGCCAACCTGCCCTTCAAACCGAAGCTCTCCTTCAAGCTCAAGGGAGGGACCAAGCGAGGCCAGTTCCCGGCCTTCCAGGCGGTCCTCAAGGCAAGACCGGGAGACGCCAACATCGCCAAGAGCACCGTCGTCTTGCCCCGCTCGGAGTTCATCGAACAGGGCCACATCAGAACCGTCTGCACCAGGGTCCAGTTCCGAGCCAACCAGTGCCCGGCCGGCTCGATCTACGGCCACGCCAAGGCGACCACGCCGCTCTTCGACGAAGTACTCGAAGGGCCGGTCTACCTTAGGTCCAACGGAGGCGAAAGGCTGCTTCCGGACCTCGTCGTCTCCCTCGACGGCAAAATCGACGTCGCCCTGGCCGGCTTCGTCGACTCGGTTAAAGGCAGGGTCCGCAATACCTTCGACGTCATCCCCGACGCCCCCGTGACCAAGTTCGTGCTCAACATGCGCGGCGGCAAGAAGGGCCTTTTGGTCAACCATCTCGACCTCTGCGAGATCACTTCCAGGGCAGACGTGAAGCTGGTCGGCCAGAACGGCAAGGTCGCCCAGAGCAGGCCGAAGATGGGGACCTCGTGCAAAGGAAAAGCAAGAAGCAAACGTATTCGCTAGACGGTTCGACACGCCGCACCGTCAGGCACTTGCCGTAACCAGATGAGTTGGGGTGCCATCCGCGAATAGCGGCATGCTTTGCCGACTTTGAGACGGGATTCGTCTTACTTCAGCGTGGCGGGGGTTGCCCTTGGCCAGGAGATGGGCAGGCTGCGGAGGCTGCCTGTGTTCGCTGACGGGCCCCTTGCCATGCGCGAGCCCGAGCTCAAGGTGCGGCGTGCGCGCCGGCGCCCGAACCGTCTCGGCTTCGCTGTGCCGAGCCAGTTCCGTCTCTCGGTCACCGCCTACCCGGGAATCCGCGCCGGCGACGTTCTGGAGACGCTTCTTCACGAGCTGGTGCACCTGCACGTTGGGCGTGCCGCGGAGCCACATGCCTGGCACGGCGAGACCTTCGGGGGAACGCTGGCGCGGGCAATGGATCAGGGCTACGGGATCGTCGGGCTGATACCGCGAAGCACCACTCACGGTGTCTACGCGGAGGCGATCGAGCGAGCAAGGCTCGCCAGCGTCGAGCCGCTCCAATTGCAGATGCGATGAAGGCGCTCTCCGGCGATCGTCCTCAGATCTCCACGCTCGTACGCCCCCGCGAGTTCGCACGGGCGGTCACGCCGCTGGAGCTGTTCTTCGACCTCGTCTACGTCTTCACGGTTAGCCAGCTCGCGCATCACCTGCTCGAGCACGTCGATGCGCAGGGCATGATCCAGACGCTGGTTCTGACCCTCGCGGTGATGTACGCGTGGTTCATGACTGTGTGGACCTCGAACTGGCTCGACGTCGACCGCCAGCCTGTTCGGCTACTGCTGCTCTGCCTGATGTTCGCCAGCCTGCTGATGGCCACCTCGATCTCGGGGGCGTTCGCCGATCGCGCCGGCCTCTTCGTCGTCGGCTATCTCTCGATCCAGCTGGGCCGGACGGCATTCGCGGTCGTCGCCTTCCGCGGCCACCGGCTCCAGGCGCACTTCGTCAACGCCCTGGTCTGGGAGATCGGCACCGCTCCGCTCTGGATCGCGGGAATCGCCGCCGATGGCGACGCCCGCCTCGGGCTCTGGGCGGTCGCGACGCTGATCACCTACGGCGGCGTGATCGCCGGCCACCCGCTGCCCGGCCGCAGGAGTCCCTTCAGCTCCGACAGCCAGATCTACGCCGAGCACCTGCTCGAGCGCTTCCGGCTCTTCTTCCTGATCGCGCTCGGCGAGACGGTCCTGACCATCGGCAACGCCTTTGTCGATCAGCCGGTCCAGGCAGACCGCCTTCTGGTCCTCGGTGTCGCATTCGCCGGCACGGTCGCGCTCTGGTGGTGCTATTTCCATCGCGCCGAGGGCATCGGCATGAGCGCCGCCGCGGGGGCCTCCGACTCGCGGATAGTCGCCGTGGGCAACTACGCCCTGATCCTGATGGTGATCGGCATCGTCGCGATCGCCGTCGGCGACGAGCTGGCGATCGCCCACCCCCACGACCCGACTACCCTCAGCAGCGCTGTCCTGATCTTCGGCGGCCCAGCGATCTTCCTGCTCGCTCAGCTAGGGTTCATGCGAAGAGCAACCGGACGCGCACCAAGATCCCGGATCCTCGCCTGCGTCGGCCTGATCGTGCTGGGCTTTGCCACCGCCCCGCTTGGCCTCCTCGCCTCGGTCATCGCCTCGACCGCTGTCTTGGTGGCAGTGGCGGTCAGTGACACTCGTCCTGCGGCGAGCCAGACCGAATTATCAGAAGTCAGCGCTTAGCCGCCGTGAAATACCTATTCAGACCGCTCTTAGCCCCTATCCCGTAGCTTGACCAGAGCCGACGCCCGGATTTGAACCGGGGGACCCCTTCAAGTTGGGGAAATATTTCGGGCACGGAATCCGGCTGCAACAATAGGGGCCGTGGAGCCACAGGCGCCGACAACTCCGAAGGGCAAATCAACCCCCAAGCCCGATCTGAAGTCTGGGCTTCCTGGTACGCCCGAGGGGCAGCGCCGAGACCTTCGCGCAGCGATGAAGAAGCACGCCGAGACGCTCCGGCGCCTGGGTCAATAGCGCTGCCGAGCAAGCATGGTCTACTACCTCGAGTTCGGCGATTACTGCCGCATTGCCACAGAGATTCTCGGCCTCGAGCCCGAGCAGATCGCTGAGTTGCCCAACATCGGCTTGGCCGACTCAGCGCTAGCCGCGCCTCGCGCTGGGTTTGGGGACTTCGAGGCGTATCCGACCTTGATCGAGAAGGCCGCGGTTCTGGTCGAGCGGCTGGCGCGCAACCACCCGCTGCCCGACGGCAACAAGCGGGCGGCCTTCCTGGCCTTGGAGCGCTTCCTCGCAGTCAATGGACGCCCGCTCCTCGATGCGGATCCGGATACCGACGTGCCGATGGTCGAGAGGATCGCCGCCGGTGATGCGACTCCAGTCGAGGTGGCGAGATGGCTGGAGGCTAGGACGGCAACCTCAACGGGCGACTAGCGCACGAGCGAAAACCGAGCCATAGGCCGTTCGGATGCTGTTCGCTATTACACCGGCTGCCGGGTTGCCCGCAAAAGAGGCAGAACCTCCTGTCTTGCTTCGCTGGCATCGACGCTGCGAGACTAGAAAGCCGACGCCCGGATTTGAACCGGGGACCCCTTCATTACGAGTGAAGTGCTCTACCAGCTGAGCTACGTCGGCGGGAGGCCCCATTGTAGGAGTGGGGGAGGGTTTCCGTCGCGGCTGGGGTCGATGATGCGGGGGTGTCCAGAGTCGGCGCGGCGAAGCACCGGGAGGAGAACGAGATCGAGTTCTCGCGGATCGTCGCCTTCAGCGACGGGGTCTTCGCGATCGCGATCACGCTGCTGGTCCTCAACCTCGGCGTTCCCGAGCACATCCGCGGCGACGATCTCACCAAGTCGCTGCTGGATCAGAAGCAGGACCTCTTCGCCTACGCGCTCAGCTTCGCGGTGATCGGCCGCTTCTGGATCATCCACCACCGTTTCTTCGGCGACGTGATCGGCTTCGACGGCAGGCTGATCGGGCTCAACCTCTTCTACCTCGCCTGGATCGTGCTGATCCCGTTCAGCAGCCAGGTCCTCGGCGACCACGCCGGCGACACCGGTGCCGTCGTCCTCTACGCGGCCAACCTCGCCGGTGTCGTGCTTGCCGGCATGCTGCTGTTCGTCGACGCGCGCCGGGCCGGCCTCGCCCGCACCGATCCCGACGAGGCCCAGGAGTCGCTGCGCATCTCGCTGCTGATCGCCACGATCTTCCTTGCCTCGATCCCGGTGGCGTTCGTTAATCCCCACCTCGCTCCGTACCTCTGGCTTGCCCTCTTCGCCGGCCGCCTCTTCCGCAAGCGAACGTAGCGCTGCGCACTCAAGCTCTGACCCGGGCTAGGCCTTCTGCAGGGCTTTGCCTGCTGCCGGCTGTAGGTCGCCGCAGACCGGGCAGCCAGGCTCGGGGACGACGGGCTCGCGTTCGACCTCCATCGTGCGCAGGTCGTAGGAGAGCGCGACACCGAGCGTTGAGGGCTTGGTCAGGCCGGTCAGTTGGTGCAGAACGTCGAGACCAACGTGTCCGCCAATGAATCCGCATACGGGCGCCAGCGTGGCGACTGGCGATTGCTTGGCTCGGTGCTGCTCGATGGCGACGTCAAAGAGCGGGTAGGCGCGCCGGTAGCTGGTCTCCTGGCATACGAAGCACCCGGTCTGTCCGGGGACATAAAGCGGTCCCACTCTGGCAAACGGGGGGAAGTGGCTCATCGCGATGAAGGGGATGCCAGTGCCGAAGCAGGCGGAGTTGACCCAGAGCTCGATGTCATGAGCTGGCCAGTCGCAAGCCTCGATCACGATGTCGCAACCGTCAATTGCCTCGCGAACCGCGGCTTCGCTGCCCATGCGCTCGGCCCTCACCTCGAGCCGCATCTTCGGGTTGAGGGTGGCGAGACGCGCTGCCGCAGCCTCGACCTTGAGCCTGCCGACATCGTTCTCGGTGTAGAGGACCTGTCGGCTCAGATTTGACAGCTCGACTCGGTCGAAGTCGACGAGCCGCATCTCGCCGATCCCAGAGCAGGCGAGGTTCAGCGCCGACCAGCCGCCGAGGCCACCTACGCCGAGAACCGCGACCTTGGCGCCTTCGAGTCTTGCCTGGCTTTGGGATGGAGTCGGTCCCTCGGTGACGTCGCTGAAGTAGCGGAGCTGGCGATCGAAGCGGTGGATTGTGTCGTCGGCGATCAGGTCGTCGTCTGCCGCATCCTCGACCACGCCCAGCTCCTCGAGCTGGGCAAGCAGATCACCGACCTCTTCTTCGCCGAACTCGGCGTCCAGCTGCTCACGGCTGCGCTGGCCGTCGAGGGCGGCAAGCAGCCGCTTCCCCTCGTCGTCGGGCTGCTCGATGTGGATGTCGGCACCGGCGCTGGGCCGGAGCAGGTAGAGGTCGCCGTCGGGCGACTCGAGCTTCTGGGTTGTGCGCTTGATTCGCGGTCGGTTCATGGCGGCAATGCCCTCCTGCCCCGGAGGACACTGCTTAGACCAGCATTTTGCTCAGATTTGTTTCAAGTAGTCGGAGGAAATTTGGATGAGAGGGGATACTTTTTGGTACGCCAAGCGTTCTATCTAGGTATCACCCACTGGAGAGCGTAGAGAGGAGACCCCTTGGCCGATAAGGCGATAGACCGCCTGTTGAATCAGGGCAGGCTGAGGAAAGTGATGGATCAGCGACTGATCAAGGCGCTTTCCCACCCACTGCGGGCGCACGTCCTGGCGACGCTCAACGAGCGGATCGCGAGTCCGATCGAAATAGCGGAGGAGATCGACCTCGATGTCGCCTTCCTCAGCTATCACGTGCGGGTTCTCAAGGATCTCGGCTGCATTGAGCTGGTTGAAACTGGGCGCAAGCGCGGTGCGATCGAGCACTTCTACCAGGCGAAAGCGGCACTCTTCTTCGATGACCGGGAGTGGAAAAAGCTGCCCGCCTCGCTGCGCTCGGACGTGGTCGCGGGCTTGTTTCAGAGGATCCTTGACGATGCGGTGGGGGCGCTGAAGGCAGGTGTCTTCGGCAGGACCAACAGCCACGTGACCTGGATGCCGATCCTGCTCGACCAACGGGGGTCTGCGGATACGCAGGCGGTCCTGCGGTGGACGCTGGAGCGACTCTTCGCGATCCAGGCCGAAAGCGCCGAGCGGCTGGCAAAGGCCGGTCAGCGAGGCACGGCGACGACCGTGGCGCTCGCCGGCTTCGAGACCGGGGTGGCCAGGGACACGCCGGCTACGAGCAAGCGGCGAGCTCCTTCGTCCGGGCGAACACCGCGTCGAGCATCGGCTCGGTGAGGCGGCCGGTGAAGGTGTTCTGCTGGCTCGGGTGGTAGCAGCCGAGCAGCGTCCAGCTCCCGGCGGCGGTCTCAGCAGCATGGCCAAAGCTTGGCCGCGGCCGTGGAACCTCCCCACCGAGAGCCCGAATCGCCCGCAGCGTGCCGTCCCAGGCGAAACCGCCAAGCGCGACGATGACTTGGCAGCGCTCGAGCAGGGTCAGCTCCCGCTCCAGATAAGGAAGGCAGCTGTCGCGCTCGCCCGGGGTCGGCTTGTTCTCTGGCGGCGCGCAGCGCACCACCGCGGTCACATATGCGTCGCGGAGCCGCAGCCCGTCGTCACGGCGCACCGAGTCGGGCTGGTTCGCGTAGCCGGCCCGGTGCAGAGCGGCGTAGAGCCAGTCGCCGGAGCGGTCGCCGGTGAACATGCGGCCGGTGCGGTTGGCGCCGTGCGCCGCCGGGGCGAGGCCAACGATCGCCAGCCGCGCGGCGGGATCGCCGAAGCCGTTCAGCGGCCGTGCCCAGTAGTCCTCGCCCTGGAAGCGGCGGGGCGGGTCGGCGGCACGTGCCTCTCTCCACTCGACCAGTCGAGGGCAGACGCGGCATGTGTGGATCGTCTCCGCCAGGTCGGCGAGCTGCTCGGGATGGGTCGATCTCCCGGATCGTGGCGAGCTGCTCATCCCTGGAATCGAATCACGCTGGTGTTTTTGCGCCTCCAAGGCGGGGTAAAGGCGCGGGAGAACTCATCTTGGACATCGAGCGCCTCTCCCGCGCCCTTCCCTCTAACGAGTCTTGAAAATCGAAAGCAGCGGGACTACCTGCTCGGTCTTGCCGATCTTCACCCTGCTCACCCCCTTCAGCGTCAATTTTTGGGACCGGCGTCATCTCCACCGGTCCAATGCTCTAGACCTATCGATTGCTGGAAAAAGTTCCAGTAATAGACAAGGTAGCCGCAAAAAGCACAATCCGTTTTGCCAAATTGGCTTTGCGACCAATACGATGGAGTAGTCCCAAGACCGCGCAACGAATCGGAGGACCCTGCTTTGGCCGCAAAGACCAAGACCAAGACGAAGGACAAGAGCACTGGGGTAGACCAGCGCCTGGTGAAGGCGCTGGCGCATCCGCTACGCGTCCAGATCCTGACCACTCTCAACGAGCGGATGGCGAGCCCCAACGAACTCTCCAAGGAACTCGACGAGGGCCTGAGCCAGGTCAGTTACCACGTAAAAGTGCTCAAGGACTTCGAGTGCATCGAGATGGTCAAGACCGAGCCGCGGCGCGGCGCGGTCGAGCACTACTACCGCGCGACTGCGAGAGCCTTCCTCAGCGACCGCGACTGGCAGAACCTGCCCGACTCGGTCAAGCCGGGCCTGACCGCTTCAGGTCTGCGAATGATCATCGACGACGTGGTCGGCGCGATAAACGGCGGTACCTTCAACGCGCGCGAGGACGTCCACATGAGCTGGACTCCTGGTGTCGTCGACGAGCAGGGGTGGGAGGAGTCCGCTGCCCTGGCAGAGGAGACCCTCGAGCGGGTGCTGGCGATTCAGAGCGAAAGCGCCAAACGGCTTGCGAAGTCCGGTGACGAGGGCATCCCGGCGACCATGGTGCTGATGAACTTCGAAGGTCTCGCACCCGACGCCAAGCGGAAGGCGCCGAAAAAGAAGGCCGCCAAGAAGTAGCAGGGGCACTTCGGGCTTACCAGCCCATAAGCTTCGCGCCTTCTGATGGGCGCGAAGAGACGTTGTGACGGCCAAAGCAAACGAGGGCGCGGCGTATGTCGCGCCCTCGTCTTTGCGGTTGCGCTCGCGTTGCTGATCGGCGGTTGCGGGGGCGGAGATGGTGATTCGACCAGCGAGAGCGAAAGGACCGCCGATGTGGAGCTTCTCAACACGGCTCTTGCCCTGGAGCTGACCGCCGTCGAGGCCTATGAAGCCGGCCTGCCCTTGCTGCGTGGGCAGTTCGCTGCGATTGGGCGTGAGTTCCTTGGCCAGAGCCAGGAGCACGTCAGCGCGCTGACCAAGGCGATCCGTGGCCTGGGCGGGGAGACGGAGGCGGAAGCAGACGAACCCGAATCCCCCGGCCCGGAGAACCAGGCCGAGTTCCTCACTCTCGCCTACGAAAAGGAGAATGCCTCCCTCGCGTTCTATATAAGCGCAGTGCCAGATCTCGCCACAACCGCGCCCCGCACACTCGCCGCCGCGCTCTCCGCGAGCCATGCCCAGCGCCTCGTCGTTCTGCGCCAGGGGCTCGGCGCGGACCTCGTGGCAGCGGTCCCCGAGGCGTTCGAGCCAGGCGACCTGCCGCCGCCGGGAGAGCCGCCGGCACGATGACCGCCCCCCTCTACGCGATCGGCCGCTTCTGCTCGCGTTACCACTACCCGACGATCGCGGTCTGGTTGGTGATCGCGGTCGGCCTGGTCCTGCTTGGTCAGTCCGGCGACAGCAAGACCAACGACAACCTCACCCTGCCCGGCACCGGCTCGACCGCGGCAACTGAACTGCTCGAAGACAACCTGCCCGAACAGGCCTTCGGTAGCAACCCGCTTGTCTTCCAGGCGAAGGCGGGCGCCTCCCTTACCGCGCCCAAGTACGCCAGCGCGATCGAACAGTCGGTGAAACGGCTCAACGCGATGCACGACGTCAACTCGGCGATCAGCCCGCTCAGCCCGGCCGGTGTCGACTTCCTCAGCAAGGACCGTTCGGTCGGCTACGTGCCGGTGGTGCTCGGCGTCGGGCCGGGGGAGCTCACCGAGTCCCAGGCACAGGCCGTGCTCGATGCCGGCGAGCCTGCCGAAGCCGCCGGGCTGAAGGTCTCGGTCGGCAGCTACGTGGGCTCGCAGCTCTCCAAGCCCGATACGGGGGCGAGCGACGCGATCGGTATCGCCGCGGCGATCGTCATCCTGCTCTTCGCCTTCGGTACCGCGACCGCGATGGTGCTGCCGATCTTCTCCGCGATCCTCGGCCTCGCCTGCGCGCTCTCGATCATCCGCCTGCTGGAGAGCGTGGTCCAGGTACCGAGCGTCGCCTCCACATTGGCGACGATGATCGGACTCGGCGTCGGCATCGACTACGCGCTCTTCATCGTCACCCGCCACAAGCTCCAGCTCCGCGACGGGATGGAGCTGCGCGAGTCGATCGCCCGCGCCACCGCAACCGCGGGCGGCGCCGTCGTCTTCGCCGGCTTCACCGTGGTGATCGCGCTCTGCTCGCTTGCCTTCGCCGGCATCCCGCTGGTCAGCACGCTGGGCTTCACCGCGGCGATCGCGGTGGTGGTCGCGATCCTCGCGGCGACGACGCTGCTGCCGGCGATGCTGGGAGCGCTCGGGCCGCGGATCAACTCGCTGCGCGTGCAGTTCGGCAAGACCCACCCCGACGACAAGGAGCCCCACGGCTGGACGCGCTGGGCCCGCGCGGTCGCCAAACGGCCCTGGCGCTCGGCGATCGCCTCCCTTGCGGTGCTCGTCGTCCTCGCCCTGCCGATCTTCCAGCTCGAGCTCGGCCAGAACGACATCAGCGCCCTGCCGAAGTCGACGACGGCACGCCAGGCCTACGACGGCCTCACCCAGGGCTTTGGGCCCGGCGTCAACGGGCCGCTGCTGATCGCCTCGGAATTCAAGAGCTCGGAGGAAGCGCAGCGCCTGCTGCCGACGCTGACGAAACAGCTCGGCGGCGCCCCCGACGTCGCCCAGGTCTCCAAACCGACCCTCGACAAAGCCGGGACGGTGGCGGTCTCCACGGTGATCGCCAAATCCGCCCCTTGGGCAGACGCGACCGTCACCCTGGTCGAAGACCTGCGCGACACGACGATTCCGGCTGCGCTGAAAGGGACCGATGCCGCCGCCTACGTCGGCGGGCAGACCGCCGGCTACATCGACCTCGCCTCCCAGATCGCCGACAAGCTGCCGCTGATGATCGCGATCGTGGTCGGCCTCAGCTTCATCGTCCTCCTACTCGCCTTCCGCTCGCTCTTGGTGCCGGTCAAGGCGGCGGCGATGAACCTACTCTCGGTTGCCGCCGCCTACGGCGTCGTCACCGCGGTCTTCCAGCTCGGCTGGGGCTCGTCGCTGATCGGGCTCGACCACGCGATCCCGATCGTCAGCTTTGTGCCTCTGCTGATGTTCGCGATCCTCTTTGGGCTCTCGATGGACTATGAGGTCTTCCTCCTCACCCAGATGCGCGAGCACTACAAGAAGCACGGTCACGCCGACCGCGCCGTGATCGAAGGCCTGGCCAACACCGGCCGCGTGATCACCTCGGCGGCGGCGATCATGGTCTGCGTCTTCACCAGCTTCGTCCTCAACGGCAACCCATTGGTGAAGGAGTTCGGGGTAGGGCTGGCGGTGGCGATCGCGATCGACTCGACCCTGGTGCGCTGCTTGCTCGTCCCTGCCGTGATGGTGCTGCTCGGACGCCGTGCCTGGTGGCTGCCGCGCTGGCTCGACCGGCTCGTGCCCCACGTCAGCATCGAGGGCGAGGATTTCTTCGCCAAGCGCGACGCGGCTTCCACGAAGGGTGGAGACTGAGCGGGATGTTCCCGCTCAACCTCCCCAACGCCCTCACGCTGCTGCGCATCCTCGCGGTGCCAGTTGTCGTCGTCGCCCTGCTTGGGGAGACCCCCAACGGCGACGCGCTTGCCGCCGCTGTCTTCGCCCTCGCCGCCCTGACCGACGGGCTCGATGGCTACTTTGCCCGCTCGCGCGACGCGGTGACCACCTTCGGCAAGCTGATGGACCCGATCGCCGACAAGCTGCTGATCGCCGCCGCGCTCGTCTCGCTCGTCTCCATCCACCGGGTCGCGGCCTGGGTGGCGATGGTGATCATCGCCCGCGAGTTCGCGGTCACGGTGATGCGGGTGATCGCAGCCGAGCGTGGCGTCGTGATTTCCGCCAGCTGGATGGGGAAGGTGAAGACGGTGCTGCAGATCGCTGCCGTGATCGCGCTGATCGCCGCCAACCCAGCACCGGCCTGGGTCGATGCGCTCGTCTACCTCGCTGTTGCCGTCACCCTGATCAGCGGTGTCGACTACTTCTTCGGCCTGCGCAGGCGGCTCAGGTCGGCTGAACCTCGAGCCACTCCCTGACCGTCGTGTGGTGCTGCTGGTGCTCGCCGGAGCTGAGCTCGTGGCGGAGGTCGTCGAGCGTGCCGTAGCGCTCGGCGATCACGTTGTGGCGATGGATCGTCTCCAGGTTCTCCTGGCGTGCCATCACGAAGGCCTCGCCTGGCAGGTCCGGGTAGCCCTCGATCACGCTGCGCACCATCTCCCGCACACAGTCCTCGACGAAGCGCGGCTGGGCATGGGCCTTGGCGACCACCGCCAGCTCGTCGGGCCGCTTCATCAGCTCGTAGATCTCCGAGCTCATCGAGCCCTCGACGATCCGCAGCAGCTCGGGCGCGTCGATCCAGGCCTCGCCCCCCTCGGGGCAGCCGATGTAGAGGGTGCCGATGCCACGCTGATTGTGGGTGGCGACGGGAACCGCCTCAATGGCCAGCTCGATCTGCTCGGGGTCGAAGCCGCTCTCGGCAAGTCGTTCCCGGCCCAGCTCGGCGACCATCTCCTGGGCGCAGGGGCAGGCGGTCATTCCCTGTGCCTGCACCCCCGTCAGCGTCCGGGTCCCAAGCTCGGAGGCGACTGCGGTGCCGAAGAGCACGTAGATCTCCTGGGTTGAGTGGCCGCTCTCCGGCGTCTTCACGGTCTCCGGGTAGCGGGCGGTGACCGAGACCTCGGCCCGGCGGCCGTTCTGGCGCTCGCGCACCCGCTGGGCGATATGAGCGGCGAGGACCTCGGCGCGGAACGCCTCGCCGAGCACGACCTCGTCGATCGCCTCGCCGACGATCTCCTCGAAGCGGGACATGTGGACACCGGCCTGACGCGGCTCGAGGTCGACGAAGCACTCGAAGTCGGCGTGGTAGAGGTTCTCCGTGCCATCGGCCTTGACCCGGATCACCTTCTCGACGCCGGTGACTCCAACCCGCGAAAGGCTGACCTGGGTCGCGGGGACCGAAGCCTGCACGTCGGGGGCGGTAAGCGAGGGTGTGCTCGTCCGGGTCGCCATCGGCCCATGAAGCGTAGGCAACCGGCGCCGCCGGGGCGGACAGGTCAGGCTGAGCGTCCCGTTTCTTCTGCCTATACTTGGCCACGGTCGGAGCGATGGGGCCGGCCCCCCGGTCTTTGGGGAGAGGGGTTGCACCGGAGGCAGCAAGATCGAACCGTTGGAGACGGTCCCTGAGGGACTGGATCAGGATTCGGATGGGCAGCCGTTTGCGGAGCCGGAGGAGCTGCGCGGGCTGATCGCGCTGGGCCGCGAGCGCGGCTACCTCACCTTCGAGCAGATCGCCACCACCCTCGAGGAGGTGGAGGTGACCAAGGAGCAGATCGCCAGCCTCCATGCCCGTCTGGTCGAGAACGGGGTCGAAGTATTAGCCGAGAACGGCGCCGATTCCAACAAGGATCAGCGGGGCGAAGCAGGCGACGGCCAGGCGAAGAAAGCCGAGCTCGACCTCACGGTTGAGCCCAGCCTCGACTCGCTGCGCCTCTATCTGCGTTCTATCGGCCAGGTCGACCTGCTCACCGCTGCGCAGGAGGTCGAGCTGGCGAAACGGATCGAGCGCGGGGACATGCTGGCGAAGCGGCAGATGGTCGAGGCCAACCTGCGGCTCGTGGTCTCGATCGCCAAAGGGTATTTGGGACGCGGGCTCAGCTTCCTCGACCTGATCCAGGAGGGCTCGCTGGGGCTGATCCGGGCCGTGGAGAAGTTCGACTATCGCCGCGGCTACAAGTTCTCGACCTACGCGACTTGGTGGATCCGCCAGGCGGTGACGAGGGCAATTGCCGATAAGGCGCGGACCATCCGCATCCCCGTGCACATGGTCGAGAAGCTGAACCGGGTCTCCCACGTCGAGCGCCAGCTGGTGCAGCGGCTGGGGCGCGAGCCCGAGCCGGCGGAGGTGGCGGCCGAACTGCGCTGGTCCTTGGTCGAGGTGCGCGACATCCTGCGCGTGGCGCAGCTGCCCGTCTCGCTTGAGAAGCCGGTTGGCGACGAGGACGAATCGGAGCTCGGCGATTTCGTCGCCGACGATGAAGTCGCCGAGCCGTTCGAGGAGGCGAGCGAGCACCTCCAGCGCGAGGGAGTGCGGCGGGCGCTCGATGCGCTGCCCGAGCGTGAGCGCCAGGTGATCGAGCTGCGCTACGGCCTCTCCGGTCTCGACCCGCTCACGCTCGAGGAGGTGGGACGCACCTTCGGCGTCACCCGCGAGCGGATCCGCCAGATCGAGACGAGCACGCTGAAGAAGCTGCGCGGCCTGCCCGAGGCGCAGATGCTGCGCGAAGCGAGCTAGCGCGGCTCGAGCACGACGACCGAGGCCTCCCGGTCGAGCTTCGACTGGTAGTCGTCGAAGCCGGCGTACTGCTCGTTGTGCCTGCGCCAGAGGTCGGCGCGCTCCTCGCCCTCGGCGACCCGGGCGCGGACCTTGTAGCGCTTGCGCCCGACCTCCACTTCGGCCTCGGGGTTCGCCTTCAGGTTGAGCGACCAGGCCGGGACGCGGGCATTGCCGGCGTTGGTGTTGATCACGACGACGTTCTCGCCATCGGCCAGGTAGACGACCGGGGCGGTGCGGGCCTCGCCCGACTTGCGTCCGGTGGTGGTCAGCAGGAGGACGGGAGCGCGACCGACCCGGCCGCCGACCCTGCCACCGCTGAGCCTGTAGAGCGGGACGTTGAGCTTGCCGGTCCAGCGCAGTCCCCTCGCTCCGAGGGAGTTCGAGATTCGTGCGATCGCACGGTCGCTGGGCACGCGGCGAGTATTCCAGGCGTAGAGTTGCAGCGATGTCCGACCCGCATCCCTTCCGCCGTGCCGCCGAGGCAAAGGACCTGGAGCTCCTCTCGGAGGCACTGCGCGAGGACGTCGTCCTCCACAGCCCGGTCCTCTTCCGTGGCTTCGAGGGCCGCGAGATCGTCAGCCAGGTGCTGACGCACGTCGCCGCGACCCTGGAGGACCTCACCTACACCGACGAGCTGGTCGAGGAGAGCACGGTGGCCCTTCGCTTCACCGCCAAGGTCGGCGACCGCGAGCTGGAGGGCATCGACTTCCTCGAGCTCGACGAAGACGGCAAGGTCGCGGTTCTCACCGTCTTCATGCGCCCGATGTCGGCCCTCACCGCCTTCAACGAGCAGATGGCCGCCCGCCTCGGGGTCGAGCCGGGCCAGGCTTCGGCTTCCATCTAGAATCGCCTCTCCGCCACCCCGGGGGAGTGTCCGAGTGGTTAAAGGAGACGGGCTGTAAACCCGTTGGCTATGCCTACGCAGGTTCGAATCCTGCCTCCCCCATGGCATCGTCGCCCCCGCCTGGCTCCGCAAAGCCACGCGGGGGCGACGATTGATCTGGCCGAGCGGGGCTATGCGGGGTGATGCGCGGCAATTCGTGATACGAGCGTGATACGCGCCTCAGCGTGAGAGTGATACAGCCGGCAGGCCCCCTAAGCGGTCCGCCCGGCGAGCCCTGGCTCAGGGGCCTGCGGGAAACCGCGACTAACCTGCTCAATCGAGAGCTGCACAGCGCTGGCGACCCCTAGGTCCTAGGGGACTGCGCTGAAGCGCGGGGCCCCTCGAGATCGGCCGTTCGCTTCGACTTCGCGAGGTTTTCTTGACAATGGCGGTCGCTCGTGCGTCCTAGTCACTAGACCCCGTTCCGCTTCCGCGCGGCACGGGGTTTTCCTCGTTGTATGGGCGCAATAAGGAAGCATCCGAGCACTGAGCTGGCTCCCACCGTTGAGAGGCAGTTGCCGACTGAAGGCCGGGCAAAACGCCTGCCTGAAATTCCGTCGATCGCATTGGCATTGATCGTCGCGGGCGCAAACTGTCAGCTTGGCGGCTTGTCGCTGCTCGGCTCAACGGCTCCTTGGCTCGTCGCGGCTGGGGGCTTGTTCGCAAATCTCGGTTTCGCAGTGGCTGCGCTAGGAGGAATTGCGCTTGCTAGGCCCAGCACGGGACTAGTCAGACATGCCCACGCGCTGTTGATTGTCACCTGTGCGATTGGCACTATCAGCATCGACCTCGCACTATTGGAGCGGCTATGAAATCAGGGCCTGGACGTTACAAGCGGGAGATTGTGAACGAAATCGGATGGAGGGACGACATCCGAGGACCCTACGTCGAGACGGGCGCAACCGAGCTTGATTCCCTGCGGCTATACGTCTGGGAAATCAGCCGGATCGCCACGCTGCCATATAGCCAGGAACAGGCGTTGTTCGAGCGAATGCGCCAAGGCAGTCGCAGTGCGAGGGAACGGTTGATCCTCGCCTATCTTCGCATCGTGCCCAAGATCGCTGCCCCCTATGCGGAGTTCGGACTTCCCATCTTGGATCTGATCCAAGATGGGAACCTCGGACTTCAAAAAGCGGTCGAGAGATTTGACCATCGGCGCGGATTTCGACTCTCTTCATATGCCCCGTATGTCATCGACGGAGAGATCAAGCGAGCCATTGCGAACACCAGTAGAGCGATCCGCATTCCAGTCCACGCACAGCAAAAACTCGCGAAAATCAAACGTGTCGAAGATCAGCTATTGGGTCTGTTGTTTCGGGAGCCCACCCCCGAGGAGGTCGCTGAGTACACCCGCTACGACCTTGAAGAGATCGAATGGCTAAAGAGCATCTCCCGGACACCGGCCTCACTGAGGAAGCCTCTTAGCTATGAGGAGGCACAGGAACTCCTTGAAGGCACTCTCATCGACCCGGAATTCTCGCCAGAAGAGCAGTGCGTCGATACGGAGATGGCCAGGGAGCTTAGAGAGGCGGTTGGCCATCTCCCCCTTCGTGAGCGCCGGATCATAGAAGCCAGGTGGGGGCTCAAAGAGGAGGAGCAAACGCTCGAGGAAATCGGTCAATCTCTGGGGCTGACCCGCGAGAGAGTGCGCCAGATCGAAAGTATGGCGATGTCAAAACTGCGCAGCATGCTTGTCGACAGTGTTAGGCCGGACATCTCGGCTTCCGAGCGGATCGATCACGAAGGCGAGTTCCTGGGGCGTAGCACCTCTGAGAAGCGTTCTCTATCTTGCTGAATGCGTCAGTCAGGAACGGTCTGTTCGGAACTTCGACCGGCCGGTGTCGGAGGCGGGGTCGATGTCGACCTTGAGGCGGCGCAGCGTTCCCGTGGGCTTGCAGCGAAGGAGATCACCCAGCCATAGTCCTCGCGGTCGACGGGCTTTCGAGCGGCGGGGCTGGGGCATCCACCCATCCTCTCGGTTTTTGAAACTCGGATTAGGACCGGATGACCCTGAGCGATCCAGATCGGCTGTGAGGGATCCAGTCTGCGACAAGAACTAATGGTTGGTCCGGCTTCAATTGTTCGGACCGATTTCGGGTTTAGGTTGAAGGCGACTGAGAGTTGCTTGCCTGTGGCGTCGAGCGGGTCTGGGGCGATCCTCATCGTTGTTTAGCGGGAGTCTCGGAGTTGCCCATTTGCCACGGTTACGATGAGCCGAAGTGCGATGAAGATGTTGCGATCCATGTTCACCTGCCCTAGGGCCTCCCCACCACGCAGACCGCGGGGACCGGGCGCAGGTCCTCGACCAGCACCTGGTCGACGGAGAATCGCCCCTCGCGCAGCCGGCCGACGAGTTCGTTCCCGAGGTCCCGGGCTCGCTTCGGCGCGGAGTGGCGTGCATCCCAGAAGATGTAGACGGCCCCGTCCTGGGCGAGGTGCTCGCGGATGGCACGGAGCGCCGCCTCCGGATGCTGCCAGAAGGGAGCAACGTTGAACGCGAAGACCTTGTCGAAGCGCTGATCGCCGAGATCCGTGTCCTCCAGCGCGACGGCATGGAGCACGGCTCTGCCCGCGTCGACATGCTCGCGGTTCCTCCGCGAGGCCAACTCGATCATCTTGGGCGAGCGGTCGATCGCCGTAATCGTTCCCGTCGTCAGCCTCTCGCAGACCAGGGAGACCGCGACGCCGTGGCCGCAGCCGACCTCGAGCAGGCGGTCGGCCGGGCGGACCTCCAGAGTGTCGACCGCCCAGACGAACCGCTCCGATGCCTTGACTGCCACGCCCCAGCAATAGCATGACGCGCCCGTGAAGCCCATGTTGATCTGCTCGATGAGCGTCTCGGCGAGCAGTTGCTCCTTCGCGCGAATAGCGGGAGCGGATCGAGGCGAGTGGGTACTGGGCGGCCTTGGTCCGGCATCAATTGTTTGGGCCGATCCAAGTGGGGCCATGAACCCTTTTCGCCGACGTTGAGCAGGGCCCTGGAGAGACTAAGGATCGAGCTCTCAGGTGATAGCTTGCGCAATGTTCGCTGAATAAACAAGCTTCATTGGCTATTTCAAGGGGAGAGATGAGCTTCGGGCGTGGATGGATGCGATTTCTCACGATAGGGCGGATGAACCGGCAGCCTGAAGAGGGCCGGCGTGGCAGATTTGCCATCGCAAATCTGGTTTGGGCACACCGTGCTCTGTATCTGGCTTCGCTCTCGGGCGTCCTTGCGGTTTGCGTTGCGGTGGGCGCGTCTGCAGCTGCGAGCGAAGCGGGCTCGGAGGCAAACTCCGACAGCCTCTCTGGTCGCTACATCGTCGTGCTGAAGGACTCGGTGAATCGTCCCGGCGTCGTCGCGCAGGCACAGACCGAGCGACGGGGTGGAAACCTCCGCACAGTCTTCCGGCAGGTGCTGAACGGATATGCGGCGACGCTCCCCAAGGATGAAGTTGAAGCTCTGAGGAGCGATCCGCAGGTCGCCTACGTGACGCCCGATCACAAGGTCGGGATCTTCGAAGAAGAAGTCGAACTCGAAACGGAAAATAACGAAGGGGTCGAAGTCCTCGAAGCGACTGTCCCCACCGGGCTCAACCGGACATTCGCCGCGACTAACAAAGCTCTCGCCATCGACGGCAAAGACAACCTCCGTGCCGATGTCGACGTGGCTGTGCTCGACACCGGTATCGACTACGAACATCCCGATCTCGACGTGGAGGCACGCACCAACTGCGTCACGGGCACCTGCGTCGACAACACCGGTAAAGACGGCCATTCTCACGGGACCCATGTCGCTGGGACGATCGGCGCGATCGACAACGGCGAAGGCGTGGTCGGCGTTGCCCCCGGGGCGCGCATGTATGCGGTGAAGGTGCTCGACGACAGCGGTTTCGGCTACGAGTCGCAGATCATTGCGGGTGTCAAATGGGTGACGGCGCACGCCAAAGAAATCGAGGTGGCCAACGTGAGCCTCGGTTGCATCTGTTCGATGCCGGCGCTGGACACAGCGATCAACAGTTCGGTCGAAGCGGGAGTCGTCTATGCGGTGGCCGCCGGAAACAACAAAGTCGATGCGAAATCGTTCAGCCCAGCCAACAACCCGAACGTGATTACGGTCTCGGCTCTGGCCGACTATGACGGTAAAGCCGGTGCAAAAGGCTCTCCCACCTGTGCAAACCATGGCCTCGACGACCGCCTCGCCAGCTTCAGCAACTATGGCACTACGGTCGAGATCGTCGCCCCAGGCGTCTGCATCCTCTCGACTATCCCGGGGAACAAATACGGCTACAAGAGCGGAACCTCCATGGCTTCTCCTCATGTTGCCGGTGCCGCGGCGCTTCTAGCTGCCATATCGAACCCCGGCTCAAAAAAAGACGCGGAAGCGATCCGTGAAACGCTCGTCAAAGCCGGCAACAAAGGCTGGACCGACACCTCGGGGGATGGCGTTCAAGAGCCTCTGTTGGATGTAAGCAACGAAGCGATCTTCAGGCTCGTCCCGTCTCCCCCCACCTACTCGAGCTCCTTCGGCACCTGGGGCACGGGCAACGGTCAGTTCTTAGCTCCAGCCGACGTCGAGATCGACGCCAGCACCGGCGATATCTGGGTGGCCGACCGAGCCAACAACAGGCTTCAGAAGTTCAACTCCAAAGGGGAATACCTCTCCAAAGTCGGCTCCCTAGGCAGCGGTAACGGCCAGTTCAAATCGCCGGCGGGAGTCACGATCGATCTCAAAGGCAATCTCTGGGTGGCTGACAGCGGCAACGTGCGCCTGCAGAAGTTCAACTCCAAAGGCGAATTCCTGCTCAAATGCGGCTCCCAGGGCTCGGGCAACGGGCAGTTCTCGATCTGGGGACCGAAGGGCATCGCGGTCGACTCGGGCAACAACATCTGGGTCACCGACTCCAGCGGCCGGGTGCAGAAGTTCAACGAAGCCTGCGAATACCTCAAATCCGTCGGCTCCTCCGGTACGGGTGCCGGGCAGTTCGTCGAAAGCTCTGGGATTGACATCGGCGCCGGCAAGATCTGGGTCGGCGACTGGTCCAACGATCGAGTCAGCGTCTTCAGCGAAGCGGGCGAATACCTCTCCAAATTCGGCACCGAAGGCAGCGGTAACGGCCAGTTCAAAGAGGTCGAAGGCGTCGAGATCGACAGCCAAGGCAACGTCTGGGTGCTCGACGGAGGCAACGACCGGGTCCAGCAGTTCAACCAGGCCGGCGAATACCAAACCCAGTTTGGATCGAGCGGATCCGGCGCAGGGCAGTTCGACATCGCTCCGGCGGCAAACCTCGCCAGCGACGACAAAGGCGCTCTCTGGGTCGCAGACAACGTCAATCACCGGATTCAGAAGTGGCTGGTCCCGAATTACACGCCCACCTACTCGAGCTCCTTCGGCACCTGGGGCACGGGCAACGGTCAGTTCTTAGCTCCAGCCGACGTCGAGATCGACGCCAGCACCGGCGATATCTGGGTGGCCGACCGAGCCAACAACAGGCTTCAGAAGTTCAACTCCAAAGGGGAATACCTCTCCAAAGTCGGCTCCCTAGGCAGCGGTAACGGCCAGTTCAAATCGCCGGCGGGAGTCACGATCGATCTCAAAGGCAATCTCTGGGTGGCTGACAGCGGCAACGTGCGCCTGCAGAAGTTCAACTCCAAAGGCGAATTCCTGCTCAAATGCGGCTCCCAGGGCTCGGGCAACGGGCAGTTCTCGATCTGGGGACCGAAGGGCATCGCGGTCGACTCGGGCAACAACATCTGGGTCACCGACTCCAGCGGCCGGGTGCAGAAGTTCAACGAAGCCTGCGAATACCTCAAATCCGTCGGCTCCTCCGGTACGGGTGCCGGGCAGTTCGTCGAAAGCTCTGGGATTGACATCGGCGCCGGCAAGATCTGGGTCGGCGACTGGTCCAACGATCGAGTCAGCGTCTTCAGCGAAGCGGGCGAATACCTCTCCAAATTCGGCACCGAAGGCAGCGGTAACGGCCAGTTCAAAGAGGTCGAAGGCGTCGAGATCGACAGCCAAGGCAACGTCTGGGTGCTCGACGGAGGCAACGACCGGGTCCAGCAGTTCAACCAGGCCGGCGAATACCAAACCCAGTTTGGATCGAGCGGATCCGGCGCAGGGCAGTTCGACATCGCTCCGGCGGCAAACCTCGCCAGCGACGACAAAGGCGCTCTCTGGGTCGCAGACAACGTCAATCACCGGATTCAGAAGTGGCTGGTCCCAGGGTTCTGATTTGAGCGGGGGTCCAGGCCCTCGCCGACGGTGCCTATGAGATCAGGCGGGCGTTTGCCTGCTACATGAGGTCCACTCCGAGGAAGGGGTCTGCCAGCTCAATCTGCCCCTCTCTGCTCCTGCATACAGAATTAATGGTTGGTCTGACTTAAACCGGCCGGTGGACTTGAGTGGATCGTCGTTGGACCATCGACTCAGTCGACGCGCTGATATCGGGAAACCTAGGGCACGCGTAGATTGGCGGCACTTTGAGAGGTAGAGCAGTGTCCCATCCGTGATCGGTGATCTGGTCGTGATACGCCGGATCACCAAGGTCAGTCCGAAAGCCAAGTTTGTGCTATCTCCCCCATGTGAAACGGCTCGCGAGGTCAGCGCAGGAGTTCGAGCACTACTTGCTCGCTTGCCGCTGACGGATCCGCCCAGGCGGTGTCCTGTGCCGCTCCGCTGAGGACCGTCCAGGCCCCGGCGGCCGCGGTTGGCCAGACGTGGTACTCGTTGTACGGGCTGTTGGTGATGGTGCGGTCGGCGCCGAGCGGGGCGAGGCCCTGCTCGCGGGTCACGTCCCACCAGGAGTTCATGCTCGCATCGAGTGCGTCAGTCGGCTGGCCGAGAAAGCTCGAGACGAAACGCATCTCTGCGGTCCCCTCGAACCAGAGGACGTCGGGCGCCTTCTTGCCGATGTAGGGGCGATAGCCGGTGAACGGCCCCTTGGCCTCGTAGGTCATGTTGTAGCTCGGTCGTTTGCTCGACAGTGCGATCGAGCGTCCGTCGATCGCGAAATTCTGGTGGGCGAACTCGTAGACCTGCTTCGCGAGATCCTCGTCCTTGGTGAAGAGCGCGTAGATGACACCGAGCGCCTGCGTGTCGAGCGGGACGACTTCGTCGCCCACGCCCTGGCGGAAGTGCGCCAGTCCTCCGTCGCGAACGATGAGCCGCGAATCGATGCCCTTGATGATCCCCGCAGCGGCTTCGCGGTAAGCGGTCGCGCCGCCTTCGTCGCCCTGTTCTTCCAGCTGCTGGGAGAAAGTCATGAGTGCAATCACGGTGAGGATGTTGTGCTGCGTCGAGACCCACTCGACGTCCGGGCCGCCGCGCACGAGGCCTTCCTCGTTGCGCAGCGAGAGGAGGTAGTCGACCGCGCGCCGGGCATTGTCGAGGTAGAGGGTGCTGCCGAACGCGGAGTCGTAGTCGCTGAAGGCAATCGCGTCGAATGCGACCGAGCCAGCGCGAACGGTGCCGCTGCTCTCGCCGGTCTGGACATCGAAGGCGAATTCGATCGAGCCGTCCTTGCGCTGCAGTGCTGCCAGCTGGTCGAGCAGGCGACCGGCCTGGTCTTGGAGACCGACCGATGCGAATGCCGTAGCGGCGACTGCGGAGTCATACGTCCAAGACCAGTTGAGCAGCCGTTCGTAGGACGGGTCGTCGATGGGAATATCGAATGAGCGGATCAGCTGCAGGGACGAGATCCGGGCGCCGGTCGAAAGGCGAAGTGCGACCCTCTCGCTCTGCGAGGACTTAGCTCCGGACCGCGCCGCGGAGGCGCGCATCGCGATCGGCGCTGCGACGGAGGCTGATGCACCCGCCTTGAGGTGCCGGCTGGCACAGTGGCTGCGAGCCTTGGCGGGACGCTTTGAGCACGAGACGGGCTTGCTTGGGCCAACCTGACGGGCTAGCCACCGCGTGATCGCCCTCTTGGGCCGGTCTGCCTTCTTCGCGGGCCAGGCACGCCGCACATGGCCGCCTTGGCGACGACTAGCGCTTCTCGCACCGTTTGCTTGAACCGAGGCCGCGGTTGCGGACGGCGCGCTCGACGCGGCGACGGCAGGCGCCGCGGCCGGAACGACACTGATCGCGGCAAACGCAGCCGTGAGGATCAAGGGGGTCAGCAAACGACGAGGACGAAGCGGCATGAAGAGAGTCCTTACGTAGGTGGGAGGGGAGGGGCGACTAGGTGTTCATCGACCGTCTGGTCGTGGACTTGAGGCGGGCATCGCCCAGCACGCTTTAGGTGGACGCTGGGAGCGTCGATAGACGGGTGACGATGACTTCCCTTACTGGTCTCATCGTGCTGGTGGGATCGAGCTTGGTGCTGTGGATGGTGCTCGTCGGTCTCGCTGTCACACGTAAGCTGCTGCGCGATCGCCGAGAGTTGCGATCGAGTGATCGTCGTGCTCGCTACGCAGCGGCGCTCCGCGGCGAGGACAGCACCTCGATCGCCGCGATCTGCGGCGACGTCTGGAGCGCCGCGGCTCAGGTCGATCTCGCGGTCGCTATCGATGCGGTGTATCCCACGCTCTCTTCCGCGCAGCTCAGCGCCGTCCGCCGCGCCATGGAGGTGTCCGAACTACTCCCGAGGTTGAGTGCGGACCTCGGATCCCGCCGCCCGACCGTGCGTGCCCGCGCCGCCTTGCTGCTCACGCGAGCTGGGATCCCGGCGGTCGTCGAGCAGATCGTCCCGCTACTGGCCGACCCCGACCCCGACGTGCGCCTCGTCGCTTGCTCCGGACTCGCCCGCGCCGCCACTCCGCGTGCCGCAGAGGTGCTGATCTGGGCCCTCGTGGCACACGTGCTGCCGCCTGAGCGGATCATCGAGCGACTTGGAGCGCCGTGGGCCGTGGAGACGATCCTCTCCACGCTGCAAAAGGGGCCCTCCCCAGTCTCGGATGTCCTTGCCGGCGTCGTGCCGCGCGGTGGAGACGAGGTCGAACTCGACGCGAGCCTCGCCCGTGCCTTGGGCCTCGCCCGCGATCCACGCGCCGCGACCGCGCTCGCCACGCTGCTGCATGCGGACTCGGTGGAGGTGAGGATCTCCGCGGCGCGAGCACTCGGGCGGGCCGGTGGAACGGCATGCGTACCGGCGCTGATCGCCGCGCTGGAATCGGAGGACTGGCCGGTTCGCGCGCAGGCCGCGAAGTCGCTGGGCGCGCTGGGTGCCGTAGACGCCCTGGAGCCGCTCGAGCGCTGCCTCTCCGACCGCGGCTGGTGGGTGCGGGCAAATGCGGCACGCGCGCTGCGCGAGCTCGGCGAGCCCGGAATCGAGGCGCTCCGGCGCACGCTCGAGCACGCCGATCGCTACGCGGCAGACCGGGCGCGCGAGCAGCTCGCCCTGCACGCGGTGATCGAGGAGCAGGTGGCTGCATGACCGACCTGCTCGAACAGGTCCTGCACGGCTTCAACGTCTTCACTCTCGGCTACTTCGTCGTGCTGCAGCTGACCTTCACCGTGCTCGCGATCGTCGGCTGGCGGGCGATCGAGGACTACGTCGAGCGCCGGCCGATGCGTGACTACCGGGCCGTCGCCGAGTCGGAGATGAGCATGCCGGTGTCGATCCTCGTGCCGGCTTACAACGAGGCACCCTCGATCGTCGCGTCGCTGCGCTCGCTGCTCCAGTCGCAGTTCGTCGAGTTCGAGATCGTGGTGATCAATGACGGTTCGACTGACGAGACGATGGCGGCGCTGACCGACGCGTTCGGTCTCGTCAAGGTAGGTCGCGTCCCGCGCTCCAACATCCCGACTCAGCTGGTCCGCGGGATATACACGAGCCCGCTGGAGCCGCGCGTCGTCGTCATCGACAAGGCCAACGGCGGAAAGGCGGATGCGCTGAACGCCGGTATCAACCACGCGGTCTACCCGCTCTTCTGCGCGATCGACGCCGACACGATGCTCGACGCCGATGCGCTTTCGCGCCTCGTATGGGAGTTCCAGACCGCGCCGGAGACGGTCGCCGTCGGCGGGATCGTGCGCATCGTCAACGGATCGGAGTTCGAGGACGGGCGCCTGATCAAAGTCCGCACGCCGCGGAACCTGCTCGCGAACCTGCAGATCATCGAGTACCTACGGGCTTTTCTCGGCGGGCGCATCGGCTGGTCGAAGAGCGGCATGCTGCTGATCATCTCGGGTGCATTCGGTCTCTTCCGGCGCGACGTCTGCGTCGAGGTCGGCGGCTACGACCCGACGACGGTCGGCGAGGACGCCGAGCTCGTGCTGCGGCTGCATCGCCACCAGCGCGACCGCGGAGAGCCTTGCCGGATCACGTTCTTTCCCGATCCGATCTGCTGGACCGAGTGCCCAGAGGACCTCGGCACGCTCGTGCGTCAGCGGGACCGCTGGCAGCGCGGTCTGATCGAGATGATCGCTCGCCACCGGCAGATGCTGCTGCGGCGGCGCTACGGACGGATCGGCTGCGTCGCGATGCCCTACTTCATCGTCTTCGAGCTGCTCGGCCCCACGATCGAGTGCGTCGGCTACGCCTTGTTCGGTCTCTCGCTGGCCCTTGGGATCGTGTCGCTCCCGTTCGCACTCGCGTTCTTCGCCGTCTCGCTGACCTACAGCCTCGTACTGAGCTTTCTCGTGATCCTGATGGAGGAGCGCGCCTTCCGTCGCTATCCGGGCTGGAGCGACCTGATTCGCCTCACCCTATGTGCCGTCGTCGAGAACGTCGGCTACCGTCAGCTTCTCGCCGTCGTGCGGATGCGCTCGTGGTACACGCTGGCGCGGCGCAAGCAACACTGGGGCGATATGACGCGCAAGGGATTCGGCCCGCTGCTGCCCGGTGGCGTCGGCGCCGGCGGCGTCCCGCGCCTCGACCCGACGACCGATCCCGTCCTCGCAGGCGAGACGCCGGCAGAGCGTTAGATAAGCCAAGTTTGTGCTATTCCCCCCATATGAGTAGGCTCGACGGCCGCACGATCGCCATTGCCGGGATTGCCGGCGGGCTGGGGCCTGTGGTCGCGGAGCGGCTGGCGGAAGCTGGGGCTGTTGTCGCCGGCACCGACGTCTCTCAGGAGCGGATCGACGAGGTCGGTGCTGCTCTAGACCTGCCGGAGGAGCGCTGGGACGGACGGGCGGTCGATCTGCTCGACGAGGACGCGACGCGCGGCTGGTGCGGGTCGCTGCTCGAGCGCTTCGGTCGTGTCGACGGGTTGCTGCACCTGGTCGGTGGCTGGCGCGGCGGGCAGCCGCTGCACGAGGAGCCGCTCGAGGACTGGGAGCTGTTGCACGACCTCTTGATCCGCACGGTCCAGCACACCACCCGTGCCTTCCACGATGCCTTGCTGACGAGCGACCACGGCCGCTTTGTTCTCGTCTCCGCCAAGCAGGCACAGGCGCCCTCCAATTCCAACGCCGCCTATGCGGCCGCAAAGGCGGCTGCCGAGGCCTGGACGCTTGCTCTCGCTGACGGCTTCGAAGGGAGCGACGCGACCGCCAACATCATCGTCGTCGACGCGATCCTCACTCCGCGGATGCGAGACGAGAGCCCGGGCGAGAAGTTCCCCACCTTCACCCCGGCCGAGCACATCGCCGAGGCGATCGCATTTCTCTGCTCAGATGCCGCAGCGAAGATGAACGGTCAGCGCCTCCCTCTTACGATGAGGGGATGAGTCGGAGTTCTTCCAAGGCCAGCAAGGGCGAGATGACGATCCGCGAGCTGGCGGAGCGAACCGGAATGACCGTCCGCAACATTCGCGCTCACCAGACCCGTGGCCTACTGCCGCCGCCAGTGGTGCGGGGCCGCACCGGCTACTACAACGAGGACCACGTGGCGCGGATCGCGCTGACCCGCGAGATGCAGGCTGATGGGCTCAACCTGGAGGCGATTCGCCGCGTGCTCGAAAGCGGTGACGGCTCGGCAACCGAGATCTTCGACTTCACCCGCGCCCTGCGCGCCCCCTTTGAGGACGAGGCCCCCGAGATCGTCGATGAGAAAGAGCTGGCCGACGTTTGGGGAGGCGGCACGCCGGACCCTGCGCTGAGGCGACGCGCCGAGAAGCTGGGAATCATGCGCACGCTTCCCGACGGGCAGGTCGAGGTGATCAGCCCTCGCATTCAGCGCGCCGCGGTAGAGCTGGCCAAGCTCGGGGTTGGAGCGGAGAGCGCCCTGGCCGTGGCAGAGAAATTGCGCCGCCACGCCGACGGCGTCGGCCGGACCTTCGTCGACCTCTTTGTCAAAGAGGTTTGGGAGCCGTTCGACCAAGCGGGCCGTCCCGAGGGGGAATGGCCGAAAGTGCGCGAAGCCCTCGAGCGGATGAGGCCGCTTGCCTCTGATGCCCTTCTCGCCGTCTTTCAGATCGCGATGGACGAGGCGGTTGAGAAAGCGAGTGAGCGCACGCTCAGGCTTGCGGCTCGCAAGAAGCCTGCGCAGAAGAGCAGACGCCGGCGGCGCTGAGCCGCTTCAGCGAACCGTGGCGGCCAGCTCTTCGCTGGCTGCGTCGTGACCCTCGTAGGGAAGGACCGCGAAGTACATCAGCGAGGGAAGCAGGGACTCGAGATCGCCGGTCTCACCCTTGTTGAGCCTGGAGTAGAGCAGCGTCTCGATGCCGCCGACTATCCCTGCGGAGGCGATCGCCGAGGGCGGAGGATCCGCGGAAAGCTCGCTGCGCACCTGGGTATCGATGCAGGCGGCGAAGTGGTCAAGTAGATCGTCGCGGCGGGCCAGGGCGGCCGGACTGGCCGCCCTGGCGTCGACGATCAGCGTCATCGCTGCATCGGGTTCATCGGCGACGAACCGCAACAGCTCTTCCAGTCCAAGCCGCAGCCGGTCCCGCCAGCTCTCCTCGCCCTCGCTGGCGGCTGCCTCGAGCCTCTTGCGGAGGCGATCGGAGGCGGCGCCGAAGGCCGCCATGAAGCAGTCCTCCTTGTTCTCGAAGTGTTCGTAGAAAGTCGGCCGTGACACTCCAGCTCGATCGAGCACGTCCTGGACGTTGAGGTCGCGATAGCCGAGCTCCGCCGTCGCGCGCAGCATCGCCGCGATCAGGCGCTCGCGCTGTACAGCGCTGACCAAGTCCGGTGGCAGAGTTCTGATGCCTGAGGGAAACTGCCCGTTGCCGCCGGCCAGCAGCTCGGCAGCGGCATTCACCTCGGCAGGCGACCAGCTGTCGCCGACCGCGGCGAGGAGCATCTCCTGACTTAGTTGGATCCGGTTCGACGACATAGAGAAACTTAATCGTTTCTATTTGATACCCGACAAGTTTTCCCACGGTACCATGGGAGTCGTTGTCACGCAAGGGCATCTGGCGACCCGCGGGTATCCTTGGCCAATGCCCCCACGCGGACATGCCGGCCCCGCCTCCCCGCCGGTCCGTCCCGAGCTCTCACGGGAGTTCGTCGCGGTTCACAAGCGACGTCGCATCATGAACGCGATCGCCGAGCTGACCGCCGAGCAAGGCTATGACTCGACCAAGATCGGCGACATCGTGCGGCGTGCTGGCGTCGCCCGCAAAACCCTCTACGACAACTTCGAGGGCAAGGAGGAAGTCTTTCTCGCCGCCTTTGACGCCGCGGTCGAGGAGGCGACGAGGCGGATCGAGGAGGCCTGTGCAGAGGTCGACGGAGCCTGGGAGGAGAAGGTGCAGGCGGGCCTCACCGCCTTTCTCGGCTACGTCGCGGAGGTGCCGGCGCTGGCGCGCATGTGCATGATCGAGGCGCTCTCGGCGACCCCGGCATCGATCCAGCGCTATAACGACGCCGTCCAGCGTTCTGTCGAGCTGATCAAGAGCGATGCGCCCCAGGACGACCAGTTACGGGAGACCGTCGACGAGTTGGTTATAGGCGGCGTCGTCCGGATCGTCTGTCGGCAGATTCGCCGCGACGAAACCGCGAAGGCGATGGAGTTGCTGCCCGAATTGTCCGAGTTCATGCTCAGGCCCTACCTCGGCGCGGCGAAAGCCGCAGAGGTGCGAGCAAACGCTGAGAGCGGCGCGCTGGCAGACTCCAGCGCTTAGTGGAACGACTTCCCCGCGGCCGCCACGGTCTTCCTCGCGAGTTCGTCGCGCAAAATCAGCGTGAGCGGTTGACCCTGGCCCTCGCCGACGCGCTCTACGAACGCGGCTACGAAAAGACGACCGTCTCGTTGATCGGCAAACGCGCCGGGGTCTCCAAGAGCGACTTCTACAAGCACTTCGAGAGCAAGGACGCCTGCTTCCTGGCGACCTACGACGCGGCCGTCGAGCGGATTCGGCGGCGGGTCGTCGCCGCCTGCACGGGGGCAGGGGACTGGGCCTACGGAGTGCGCGATGGGCTTGCCGCTCTACTCGACTACCTGGCAAGCGAGCCGGCGCAGGCGGGGTTGGTGCTGGTCGAGGGCCTGCGAGCCGGACGGGGGATCTATGACCGCTACCAGGAGGCGGTGCAGAGCTTTGTCCCTTACCTGCGCGACGGCGCTCCCCCTCATGCCGGCAACACGGCTCCGCCGGAAGCCACCGACGAGGCAGTGATCGGTGGCATCGCCTCGTTGCTTGCGCGGCGCGTCCTTGCCGGAGAGACCGAGCGCCTCACCGAGTTCCTGCCGGACATTGCGGAGTTCGCGCTGACGCCCTACCTGGGTGCGGCCGAGGCGCGGCGCATAATCTCGGAGCGATGAGCGAGGTGGCAGCGGCAGCGGCGGGCGCGGTCGGCGAAGGGGTCGCGGGGTCGACCACGGGCGTATTCCCTTCGCAGGCGCTGAGCGCCGCAATCGAGGCGGAATGGATCAGCTCCGGCGACTACCGGATCAGGCCCGAGGCGATCCAGCCGGCCAGCCTCGACCTGCGCCTCGGTGACTTCGCCTGGGCGCTGCGCTGCAGCTTCCTCCCCGACGTCGATTCCACGGTCGAGGAGAAGATCGAGGGGCTGGCCTTCCAGAAAATCGACCTGCGCGACGGCGCGGTGCTGGAGCGCGACCGGCCCTACCTGGTGCCGCTGATCGAGGAGCTGGCGCTGCCCGAGGATGTGCGGGCGAAGGCGAACCCAAAGAGCTCGACGGGGCGCCTCGACGTCTTCACCCGAGTGCTCACCGATCGCCATCACCGCTTCGACGAGATAAGGCAAGGCTATCGGGGGAAGCTCTATCTGGAGGTGGTGCCGCGCTCCTTCGCGATCCAGGTGCAGACCGGGCTCTCGCTCAATCAGCTGCGCCTCGCCCGCGGCGACGTGCGGCTCAGCGACGAGGAGATTCGCCGTCTACAGGCGGAGTTCCCGCTGCTTTACCTGGATTCTCACGCGCTGCGCGAGTCGGAGCTCGCGCTTGCGGAGGGACTCTTCCTCAGCGTCGACCTATCCGGTCCGAGCGACCGCATCGTCGGCTACCGGGCGAAGAAGAACAGCTTGCCGATCGACCTCTCCCGCATCCGCGCCTACCGCTGGACCGACTACTGGGATCCGGTCTTCCCGGAGGCGGGGGGGCGCATCGTGCTCGAGCCGGAGATCTTCTACCTGCTGCTCTCGGCCGAGGGGGTCTGCATTCCGCCGCAGATTGCCGCCGAGATGATGGCCTACGACCCGACCGCGGGCGAGCTGCGCACCCACTACGCGGGCTTCTTCGACCCCGGCTTCGGCTACGACCCGGCGGGCGATCGCCACGGCAGCCGGGCGGCGCTCGAGGTGCGGGCGCGTGACGTCTCCTTCATGGTCGAGCACCGCCAGCCGGTCTGCAAGCTGGCGCTGGAGCGGACCAGCTCACCGGCGGAGCGCCTCTACGGCGCCGACCTGGGCTCGAACTACCAGGGGCAGGTGACGATGCTGAGCAAGCACTTCGAGGAGACCGGGTCGCCGTCAGGGCCGAGCGCACCGCGGGCTTCCTGAGGAACTCGGCGAACGCAGTCGCGTAAGCCAGTTGACCGCGTTTGTTGGGGTGGTAGCTGCCCTGGAACAGGTGCTTCGGTTCGAGCGGGGAAGGATTGATGTCGTGGAGCCACTGTTCGTCGGTGCAGAGCTCGTGCCCGGCAAAGCCGCCGACGACGGGAACGAAGAAGACGTTGTCGCTGCGCTGCCGGGCTTCGCGGATGGCGGCGAGGATCCTGGCGTTGCCGCGGTTGACTAGTGAGTTGATCCAGAAAGCCTCGTGCGCGGAGATGTTCAGCTGGCAACCGGCCTCCGGGCCTAGGGTGAAGAGGTGCGGATAGCCGGCGACGAGGAGGTAGCCGTCCGGGTCCATGCGGGCTCGGACCTGCGTGTAGACGTCGACCAGCTCCGCCGTGATCGTGGCGAGCTTTGCGTTGATTTCCGCGGCCAGCTTCGACTCGCTGCAGTCGCCCTTGAACGGATTCAGGCAGCGTTTCACTATCGGCGAGAAGTAGAGGTCGTTGCCGCCGATCGTCAGCGTCACCAGCCTGTCGGTGCGGCTCAAGTAGCTGGTCTGTACCTGCTGCCCCGGCCGATCCGGCTGTGCGCGCTGCAATATGTCCGCGGTGATCGCGCCGGTGCAGGCGTGGAAATCGGGGAAGGAGATGTAGCCGACGAGGCGAGCGAGGATCCGGGGGTAGGCGGAGTCCTCCCGCTTGGCCCGGTGGCAGCTGCCGTCGAACGGTCCGTTGCCCTCACCGGCGGAATAGGAGTCGCCGAGCGCGGTGTAGGGCACCGGAGCGGCAGCTGCCGCCGCGACGGGCACGAGCGCCGCACAGACAACCAGTACGGAAAATCCGTATACAGCCAGCTTTCTCACGCATGCAGTTATTCCACATAGCGGCGACGCTACGTGCCGCCGCTCCCTACCATGCGCCAGGTGAGCGAGCGGACGTGGAATGTCTACCTGTCGGGGGAGATCCACTCGGACTGGCGCGAGCAGATCGAGACGGGCGTGCGCGAGGCAGGCCTGCCGATCTCCTTCTCGGCACCCGTTACCGACCACGCCGCCTCCGATGACGCCGGCACGGGCACATTGGGCGAGGAGAGCGAGCCGTTCTGGCGCGACCACATGGGAGCGGGCGTCAACTCGATCCGCACCCAGACTCTGATCGGTGCCGCCGACGTCGTCGTCGTCCGCTTCGGTGACAAGTACAGACAGTGGAACGCTGCCTTCGACGCCGGCTTTGCCGCCGCCCTCGGCAAGCCGATCGTCACCCTGCATGACACCGAGCTCGACCACGCCCTGAAGGAGGTCGACCGCGCCGCCCAGGCGACGGCGCGCACGGCCGAGCAGGTCGTCGACGTGCTGCGCTACGTCGTCGCCGGCAAGCTCCCCCGCTGAAGGCATAGGGTGGACCGGTGTCCGCCGAGGCGAACCGGGAGCTGATCGAGCGTCTCTATGCGGCGTTCGGGCGCTGCGACGGTGCGGCGATGAGCGCCTGCTACACGCCCGGCGCCCATTTCCATGACCCGGCCTTCGGCGATCTCGAGGGCGCGGAGATCGGGGCGATGTGGCGGATGCTGACCGGGCGCGCCACCGATTTGAAGATCGAGCTGCACGAGCACGAGGCCGATGCGGAGACCGGCTCCGCCCACTGGATCGCCCGCTACACGTTCTCCACCGGCCGCCCGGTGGTCAACGACATCCAGGCGAAGTTCCGCTTCGCCGACGGCCTGATCGCCGACCACGTCGACGACTTCGACTTCCGCCGCTGGGCTCGTCAGGCGCTCGGGCCGATGGGGCACCTGGTGGCTTTGCTGCCGCCCCTTCGTGCCAAGGCGAACGCTCAGGCTCGCAGCCAGCTCGACGAGTTCATCCGGGCCGAGAAAGACTCCGGCCCAGTCTGAGTCGCGGGTTCGCCCGGAGGGCATGCGAACATGTGTTCGTATGCGTTGGGACGAGCAGCGAGTCGAGAAGGACCTACGGCTGCCGGGTGTCGGCGACGGCACCGTGGTGCGAACCTTCGATGCACCGGAGGCGATGGGGATCAACTTCCACGAGGTCCGCGCCCGCTCGGCCCTGAACCGCGTGCCCGGCGGCCGCTACGGATTCGGCTGGACGATCAACCCCTACCGAGGATGCACTCATGCCTGCGTATTCTGTTTTGCTCGAAAAAGTCATACCTTTCTCGACTTCGATGCGGGGCGGGACTTCGAGCGAGAGATCGTGGTCAAGGTGAACGTGCCGGAGCTGCTGCGGGCCGAGCTTGGGCGGTCGAGCTGGAAGCGGGAGCTGGTCGCGCTGGGCACCAACACCGATCCATACCAGTGGGCCGAGAGCCGCTACCGGATGATGCCCGAGATCCTCGCCGCGCTGGAGGAGGCGGAGACGCCGGTCTCAGTGCTGACCAAGTCGCCCCTGGCGATGCGCGACGTCGACCTTTTTGAGCGGATGGCGCAGCGTCTCCCTATCTCGGTCAACCTCTCCGTCCCTACCCTCGACGAGAAGGCTTGGCGAGCGACCGAGCCGCACACGCCCAGCCCCAGCGCTCGCCTCGATGCAGTCGCAGAGTTGCGCGCCCGCGGCATCGACTCCGGCGTCCTGATCGCCCCTCTGATGCCCGGCATCAACGACAGCCCTGACCAGGTCCAACCAATCATCGATCGAGCCAAAGAAGCAGGTGCGAGCTTCCTCGGCGGCGTCGCCCTTCACCTCCGCGACGAGGTTCGCGACGTCTTCTTCGGCTGGCTAGAGCAGAAACGTCCCGACCTCCTCCCACGCTACGAGAAGCTCTACGCCAACGGCCGCGCCTACATGCGCCCCGAGCAGCGCAAGCAAGCGACACGGACGGTTCGGGGATGGGGGAGAAGCGTACGAAGCGCTAGGGAGGATCGGCAGTCCCCTCTCCTGACAAGTCGCCGCCGGAGGGGCGGCGACTTTGAGTATCCGCCAGTTGAGGGGACTGCCGATCCTCCTCCTCAGGGTTCACTCTTCTAGCTAGCGCCCCATATCCAGATCCTCGAAGCGGCATTCGCGGGGGTCCTTGTCGTCCCGGAAGCGACGGAAGCGGGCGCCGTGCCTTATTCGACCGGCTGCTGCGTGGTCGTAGCCCACTTCGATCACTAGCTCGGGACGTAGCGCGATCCACTCTAGGTCGCGGCCGCCGGTCCAGCGGCTTGGCTCGGCGGTGCCGCTCTCGCCTGTCTCCAGTGGCTCGAGCAGGGTCCGCAGGCTTCGTTTCGTCTCATGGCTGAAGCCGGAGATGTGGCCGACCGAGCGGAGCTCGGCGCCGTCGTAGAGGCCGAGGATGAGTGAGCCCACGGTGCCCTCCTCCTTACCGGGGCGCCAACCCATGACGACGCAGTCGATCTCCCGCTCGCGCTTCACCTTTGCCATGCCTTTGCGTTTGCCGGGTAGATAGAGAGCGTCGAGCTGCTTGGCCATCGTGCCCTCGGTGGTCTGCAGCCAGGTCTCGGCTTGCGCGGGGTCGGGGGTCAACGTGCTCAGTTGGACTCCGATCTGCTGCGACAGCTCCTCCAGCCTCTCCCTCCGCTGTCCGAAGGGCGTCTCGAGCAGCGAGGCGTCGCCCTCGGCAAGCAGGTCGAAGACGACATAGTCGGCGGGGATCTCCTCTGCCAGCAGCGAGATCCGTGACTCGGCCGGGTGGATGCGGCTCTGCAGGGCGTCGAATTCGAGGTTGCCGTCGGGGTCGCGGATCACCAGCTCGCCGTCGAGCACGTAGCGTCCGGGTGCGAAGCTCAGCTCGGGGAAGTAGCGGGCCAGTTCTTTGCCGCCGCGCGACTGGATGTAGGTTTCGCCGCCGTCGACGAAGACGATCGCCCGGAAGCCATCGAGCTTCTGCTCGTAGGCCCACTCCTCACCCAGGGGCAGCTCTTTGCGGGTCAGCGCCAGCTGCGGTTTGATCGGTGGAGAGAGTGGAAGGTTCACCCTGACCCGACAGTTTGCCGACGTGCCCGCGCCTCGCGCGGATCGGGTATCGGCACTGCGGCCAAGAGCTTCTTCGTGAAGGGATCGCTGGGACGCTCGCAGACCCGGTCGGCGGGTCCCTCCTCGACGATCCGCCCCTCGTTCATCACCGCGATCCGGTCCGAGACATGGCGGACGACGCCGATGTCGTGGGCGACGAAGAGGTAGGTGAGGCCGAAGTCCTCCTGCAGCTCCGCGAGCAGGTCGAGGATCTGCGCCCGGATCGAGACGTCGAGCGCCGAGACCGGCTCGTCGGCGACGATCAGCTTGGGGCGCAGGGCCAGGGCCCGGGCGATCCCGATCCGCTGCCGCTGTCCGCCGGAGAACTCATGCGGGAAGCGGTTGAAGTGCTCCGGCCGCAGGCCGACCCGGTCGAGCAGCTCGAGCACGGTGCTGCGCAGCTCGGCGCCGCTCGCGAGCCCCTGCAGCTTGAGCGGATCGCCGACGATCTGGCCGACGCGCTTGCGCGGGTTGAGCGAGGCGTAGGGGTCCTGGAAGACCATCTGCATCTGGCGCCGCAGCGGCCGCATCTCGCGTCGCGAGAGGCCGGCGATCTCACGCCCCTCGAAGCGGACCGAGCCCGAGCTCGGCTCGATCAGCTGCAGAGCGGCGCGACAGAGCGTCGACTTGCCGCAGCCCGACTCGCCCACCAGGCCCAGCGTTTCGCCCTGCCGCAGGCTGAGGCTGACGCCGTCGACGGCACGCACCCGGTCGACCTCGCGACGCAGAAGGCCACGCCTGACCGGGTAGTGCTTGACCAGGTCGGCGATCTCGAGCAGTGGCTCGCTCTCACGCGGGGGGCGCAGCGGCGCGGCGTTGTCGATGCGGACGACGGCGCCGAGCAGGCTGCGGGTATAGGGGTCCTTGGGCGAGTAGAAGACGTCGTCGAGCGAGCCGCGCTCGACGATCTTCCCCTCGTGCATCACCAGCACCCGGTCGGCGACCTCGGCGACGACGCCGAGATCGTGCGTGATCAGGATCGTCGCCAGTTCCCGTTCGTGGTTGAGCCGCGCGAGCAGGGCGAGGATCTGCGCTTGCACGGTGACGTCGAGCGCCGTGGTCGGCTCGTCGGCGATCAGCACCTCGGGGTCGAGGGCGAGCGCCATCGCGATCATCGCCCGCTGGCGCATGCCGCCGGAGAACTGGTGCGGGTAGTCGTCGACCCGGCTTGCGGCCTCGGGGATGCCGACCGAGTCGAGCAGCTCGATCGCGTGCTCGCGCGCCTGCGCCCCGCTCGTCTCGGAGCGGTGAGCGCGGATCGCCTCGACGATCTGGGCACCGACCCGGTAGACCGGGTTGAAGGAGGTCATCGGATCCTGGAAGACCATCCCGATCCGCCCGCCGCGGACCTTGTGCAGCTCGCTCTGCGGCGCATCGACCAGCTCGGTCTCGCCCAGCATCACCGAACCCTCGATCGTCGTGTTGGGCGAACGAGTGAGGCCGAGGATCGTCTGCGCGGTGACGCTCTTGCCCGAGCCCGACTCGCCGACGATCGCCAGCACCTCTCCGGGGGCGAGGTCGAAGGAGACGCCGTCGACCGCCTCCACCCGGCCGCCTTCGGTGGCGAAGCCGACGCGAAGATCGCGAACCGATATCAGCGGCGTCCCACTCATTCGGCCGAGGTACCCAGCTTGACGCGCGGATCGAGGTAGGCGTAGGCGATGTCGGCCAGGGCGTTGAAGAGGACGACGAAGAAGGCGCCGAAGAGGGTGATCGCCATGACCGGCGGCAGGTCGAGGTTTTCGATCGATTCGTAGAGGTACCCGCCGACGCCGTTGAGGTTGAAGATCGCTTCGGTGAGGATCGCGCCGCCGCCGATCAGGGCGCCGAAATCGAGGCTGAAGATGGTGACGATCGGGATCAGCGAGTTGCGCAGCACGTGGCGGGTCATCACCTGTCGCTCTCCGAGGCCCTTGGCGCGAGCGGTGCGCACGTAGTCCTCATCCATGACGTCGAGCATGTTGGAGCGCAGCACGCGGCTGTAGAGGCCGATCAGGGTCACCGCCACCGTGAACCAGGGCAGGATCAGGTGGTAGGCCCAGTCGAGCGGGTCTTCGGTCAGCTCTACGTAGCCCTGGGCCGGGAAGAGGCCGGTCTCGTAGGCGAGGTAGTTGAGCAGGATCGCGGCGAGCCAGAAGATCGGGATCGAGATGCCGGCGACGGCGAGGATGGTGAGCATCTTGTCGAGCAACCCGCCGGAGCGGACCGCGGAGAGATAGCCGAGCAGGACGCCAAAGAACATCCAGATCAGCGCGGCGCCGATGCAGAGCGAGAAGGTCGCCGGGATGCCTTCGAGGATGCGGTCGGCGACGTTTTCCTGACCCTGGTAGGAGATCACGTCGCCGCTGAAGATCTTCCCCATCATCGTCAGGTACTGCTGCGGCAGGGGGTCGTCGAAGCCCCATTCCTCGGTGATGTTGGCGACCAACTGCGGGTTGGCGTTCTTGCCGGCCATGCGCTGCGCCGGGTCGGAGGCCGGGATCACATTGAAGATCAGGAAGATCAGCACCGAGACGGCGAACAGCACCGCCACCATGCCGGCCAGCCGCCTGAGGACGAAGGCACCCATCAGATCGCGGTTCCCTCCCGCTCGGCCACACCCGCGTGGGCCTCGAGGCGCACCTTGGAGTGCGGATCGAGCGCATCGCGCAGGCCGTCGCCGAAGACGTTGATCGCGAGCACCGAGAGGAAGATCATCGAGCCGGGGATGATCGTCAGCAGCGGCGCACTGGTGAGCAGCGTGAAGCCGTCGCCGACCATCGCGCCCCAGGAGGTGTTGGGTTCCTGCACGCCGACCCCGAGGAAGGAGAGGCCGGCCTCGAGCAGCATCGCGTTGGCGACGGCGAGGGTGAAGAAGACGATGATCGTCGAAGAGAGGTTTGGCAGCAGCTCGCCGAACATCACCCGCAGCGGGCTGGCGCCCTGTGAGACCGAGGCCTCGACGAACTCCTTCTCGCGCAGCGAGAGCACGGCCCCGCGCAGCGGTCGCGTCATGTACGGGACGTAGACACCGCTGATGATCAGGATCGTGATCCAGAGCGAGCCGCTGGGGATCTCGAGCGGGCCGATCTTCAACCCGCCGATCGCCAATGCGATGCCGAGCGCGATTCCCAGCAGGTACACCGGGAAGGCCCAGATCACATCCATCGTCCGCGAGATGACGGTGTCGACCCAGCCGCGGTAGTAGCCGGCGAGCAGGGCCAGGATCGTCGACAGCACGGTGGTGAGCAGCGCCGCGGAGAAGCCGATCAGCAGCGAGGCACGCCCGCCGTACATCAAGCGCACCATCTCGTCGCGGCCGAGGCGGCCATCGGCCCCGAGGAAGAACTTGCCGCTGGCACCGAGCCAGACGGGGCCGATCGGCTGCCCTTCGACGTTGACCACTTCACGCCGCTCGCCGTCGACCTCGATCTTCTCCAGGGTGTGGGTCTCGTTGGGCCCCGTGTCGGCCACGTGCTTCGCCCACAGCGGCGCCGCCAGGACGAAGAGGACGATCAGGACGAGGAGGGCGCCGAAGGCGAGCGCCACCCTGTTGCGCCGCAGACGCCGGAGGGCCAGATGCCACGGGCTGCCGCCCGCGGATCCGGCCTCGGCGTTGGGCTCGGAAGCCACCTTCCTAGTGTGAAGCAGCGCCGGGCGGCTACTTGAGCTCGAAGCTGGCCAGGTCGTGCCCGAAGGTGGGGTTGAAGATCACCTTGTCGAGATCGATTGAGTCGTCGACGAAGGTCGAGACCGTGTTGGTGCCGTAGGGCGCCCACGGCGCCAGCTCCATGTAGGCCTTGTCGAGCTCCGCGTATTCGGCTTCCTGCTCGGACCCGAGCTGTTCTTCGCTGAGCCTGGAGATTTTCGCGTTCAGGTCCGGCTCGTCGATCCGGGCGAAGTTGATGTTGTTCGTCGGCGCGATGCTTTCGCCCGACAGCATCGGCTGGAAGAAGTCGTTTGGGTTCGGGTAGTCCTCGTACCAGTTGGCCCAGCCGGTGTCGAGATCCGGCGTTGAGACGTTGCCGATCACCGCGAAGTAGACGTCGGCGTTGAGCGTTTTCAGCGTTGCATCGAAGCCGAGTTCCTTGAGCACCGAGTGGTAGTAGGCGCCCGCTTCGTCGTTGGGGCTTTCGTTGTCGGTCCAGACCGTGATCTCACGGTCGGAGGGGTTGGCTTCAGCGAGCAGTTCTTTCGCTTTGGCCATGTCATGCGGGTAGAGGTTGAACGCCTCGTGACCAGGCATTCCGTCAGGCAGGATCTGGTGTGCGGCCGCAAGCGAACCGGCGTAGATCCGTTCCAGGGCGGCGCTGTCGATCGCGTAGTTGACCGCCTGGCGCACCTTGACGTCGTCGAACGGCGGTTGCGTCGTGTTCATCCAGAAGTAGTAGATGTTGATCGGGTGCTCGACCCGGAACTGGCTGCCCTCGTATTTGCTCTTGACGTCGGCGTAGCGATCGGCCGGCACCAGGGTCTGCATCCAGTCCGTCTTGTTCTGTTCGATTTCGTTGACCTGAGTCGAGTCGTTGCGGACCACGGTGATATCGATCTTGTCGAAGTTCCCTGGCTCGAGATCGGGCATCAGCTCACCGTTGTTATTCGCCCACTGGGGGTTGCGCTCGTAGCTCCAGCCGCGGCCCGGCTCCGATTTGACGATCTCGTAGGGGCCGGTGCCAGGAGGCGGTTCGGAGGAGAGGTTCTTGGCCGGTGTCCCTGGCGGTAGCGGCGCTGTGAACAGCATTCCCAGCTCGTTGGTGAAGGTGCCGCGCGGTTTGACCAGGTTGATCACGATCTCGCCGGTTTTGTCGTTGGTCTTGATCCCGGGGATGCCGCCGGTCTTCGTTTCGGCGAATTTTTCGGCGCCGACGATGTCGGTGAAGAAGGGCGAGCCGGGAGAGTTGATCTTGAAAGTACGTTCGACCGCGTTGGTGAAGTCGGAGGCCTTGACGGGGGTGCCGTCGGAGTATTTGAGGCCTTTGCGCAGGTTCAGCGTGTAGGTCTTTTCGTCGTCGCTGATTTTCGGCAGGCTCTCGGCCAGGCCAGGGACGACCTTGCTGCCCTCGACGCCGTTGGCGTGGGCGTAGGTCAGCAGCGGGATGTAGGTGTTGTACATCGCCGTCCAGCCTTCCTGGGTATAGGAGAGCGCCGGGTCGAGGTAGTCCGGGAAGGAGGCATAGCTGCCCGTCAGCGTGCCGCCCTCCTTGCCGCTGCTGGAATCGCCGCAGGCGATCAAGCCAAGCGTTGCCCCCGTCGCAAGTCCCATGGTCAGCAGAACGAGTCCAAGCTTTCTCAACGCGCTACCTCCGAGTTAGACCGGCCAGGTGGAAGGCGACTCCCCGCTGGAATCAACTCCACCATAATCTCGGGATCGGCGTCAACCCCATCTGGACGTTCTTTTTGCCTGCTCTCAGGCCATTTGGTGCCAAGGATCGGGGCCGCCACAACGGCAATCGCCAGCACCCCTATGCCAGCCACTAGGAAGGTCGCACGGGGATCGGCGCCGCTGGCGATCAGGCCGCCGACGAGGTAGCCGACGCCGGGCATCGCGGCGCCGATCGACTCGAGCACGCTCATCACCCGCGCCTGCATGCCCTGGGGGGTGAGCTCCTGCACGGCGCTGATCGTGCTCACCCACTGCACGCCGTTGCCTGCCCCACCGAGGACCGATGCGAGACAGGCGGCGACTAGCGTCGGCGCGGCGGCCAGGCCGAGATAGCCGCAGCCAACCAGCAGCGTGCTGAAGAAGAGCAGGTAGGGGAGGGGCGCCCTGCGGGCGACGGCGAAGACGACGCTGCCCAGCACCATGCCGGCGCCCCAGCTCGCCAGCAGCAGCCCGTAGCCGGAATCGCCGGCGTCGAGGGTCTCCTTCGAGTAGATCACCTCGATCGGGATCACCGCAGCGAAGAAGACGAAGGCGACGCCCTGCGCGATCAAGAGTCGGCGCAGCGTCGCTTTCTCGCGGATATAAGCGATCCCGGCTCGCACTCGGTCGCGCACCAGGCCGGGATCCGGCTCGGCATGGGGCAGGGGCCCCGCGGTGAGCAGGATCCAGCCGATCAGGTAGAAGGAGAAGGCGTCGAGCAGCAGCGCCGACTGGACGCCGAAGCCGGCGACGATGAGCCCGGCGATCCCTGGGCCCAGCGCGGCGCCGCCGGTGAAGGCGACGTTGAGGACGGCGTTGCCGGCTCGCAGCTCTCCGGTCGGCTCCAGCAGCGCCGCGACCACCGCCCGGGTCAGGGCGCGGCCGGTCAGCGCCAAAGCGCCGTCGATGGCGGCGAGGACGACCACCGCCGCCAGGGAGAAGTGATCTGAAAGCAGCGCCAAGGCGCCGAACGCCGCCGCCTCGCCGCAATAGATGACGGGCAGGGCGAAGCGGGGCGGCGGCTGCTCGACCCGGGCGACCAGGATCGGCGCGAACAGCGCCGGCAGGAAGCGCGTGCCTATGAAGAGCGCGGCGGTCGCAAGGGCGCTGCCCGTGCGGTCGTAGACCAGCACCGAGAGGGCGACGATTCCCATCCAGTCGCCCAGCTCGTTGATCGCGTAGGTCGCCGCCAGACGCCTGAAGAGGGGCCGTCGCAGCGGGTCGGTCAGGCGTGATTTACGCATCTCTAGGCACGCGTACTACTGCATTTATGCACAAGTTTTCCTGCAGATGCACAAGTTTCCGCCATGTTGTGCTACAAAGTTGACAGGCAATTCACGAGTTTCAGATCGCAATGCGCATCTGAGGGCTTTCTCAGTCAATCGAAGGGATAGGGCAAATGGGCTTTCGTCACGGCTAGGTCTAAATAGCGAACACCGCTCTTACGGCGTTCGCGAATCATCTTGAAGTTGAGTCTTCGGCAGGGGCGCCCACTGGGCGCTCCTAGTCTTTTCGGGGTTCCCGAGCCAGCTACCTGCTCGCGTTTGTCCTGCTCAGCGGCTTTTGCAAGGCCCCAGTCATCCGGCTAGGCGTCTTGTAAGCAGTAGTGATGATGGGTAGCTTCAATTGGGCTTAGTGGCGCTCGGTGCAAGTGCCTTACCGCGTCGCAGGGAATGGGCACTCGTCCATGAATCTGTAGAGCACGGTCAGGCACCGCGCCGTGCGCCTGACCCAACGGCCCATGGCTGACCAGCGTCCAACCCGTCTCGCAATCGCCGGCATGGTGGCCGCTCTGATGGCTGTCGCCGTCGTCGGCATCCTGATCGCGCCTCAGGGCGACTGGAACCTCGGCTTCTTCGCGGTTCTGCTCGCCTTCTCGGTCTTCAGCGATCTGACCGCGGTGCGGGCGCAGTCGAAGCTGCTGATCTCCGGCAGCTTCATGGCGCTGGTCGTAGCGATGGTTTTCCTTGGCGGCACGGCCGCGGCCTTGATCGGGGTCGCCACGATCCTCGCCGGCTGGCTGCGTTGGCGCGACGACTGGCACTACCTGCTCAACAACGTCCTGACCTATGCCCTCTTCCCGATGATCGGGGGCATCGTCTTCCACGAGGTCATTGCGGCAACCGGCGTAACTGCATCCGAACCCTCCTTCTACCTGCTGGTCTTCGGGCTGTTCCAGCTCGTGCTGGCGGTCAACTTCCTGATGATCGCGGGCTACGGCTGCTACATCGAGCGCGTTCCCTTCTCGGAGAAGCTGCGGGTGCTGCCGCCGGTTCTGCCCTCCGAGTTCGCCAGCGCCATGCTGGCCGTCGCGGTCGCCTTCATCTACCACGTGATCGGGATCTCGGCGATCGCCCTCTTCGGCGTCGTCTTGGTCACCTTCCAGTACCTGCTCGGCCAGCTGTTGCTTTCCCAGCAGCGGGCCGAGGAGCTGGAGCGCCGCAGCAAGCAGCTCGCCAGCTTCCAGGTCGGGATGTTGAGCGCGATGCTGCGCACGCTCGATCTGCGCGACCAGATGACCGCCCGGCACTCCGCCGCCGTCGCGCGCTACTCGCGCGCAATCGCGCAGCGTGCCGGTTACTCGCGCCAGGAAGAGGAGCTCGTTCACATCGCCGCCCTCCTGCACGACATCGGCAAGTTCATCCTTCCCGACAGGATCCTCAAGGCCAACGTGCCGCTCACTGACGAGGACTGGATGCTGATCCGCCGCCACCCCCAGCAGGGTGCTCGCGTCGTCTCCTCGCTCGACGGTTACGGCCCGGTCGCCGAGATCATCCTCGCCCACCACGAGCGGATCGACGGCAAGGGGTATCCACGCGGCCTCGTCGGTGACGACATCCCCGAGCTTGCCCGGATCATCTCCGTTGCCGACACCTACGACGTGATGACCGCCCGCGATTCCTACCGCGCGCCGGTCTCCACCCATGAGGCGATCCAGGAGCTGCGCCGGGTCGCCGGCAAACAGCTCGACGCTCGCTTCGTCGAGGTCTTCATCGAGCTGCTCGAGGGCAAGGACGTCTCCTTCCAGCACGGCGAGGCTGCCGACTTCGAGAAGGAGCTGGCGCTGGAGGCACGGATCGCGGAGACCGCCAGCCCCGCCGCCAACGCCGGGCGCTTCCAGGTCCCCGGCGTCCCCGTCGGCTAGATACGGTTCGGCGGCATGCGCGCCGTCACCTTCCAGGCACCGGGCGAGGTCCGGATCGAGGAGAAGCCCGATCCCGAGCTGAGCGCCAGCGACGATGCGGTTGTGCGGGTCGAGGCGAGCGGCATCTGCGGCTCGGACCTGCACATCTTCCACGGCCGGGTTCCGGTCGATCCGGGCTTCACGATCGGTCACGAGTTCGTCGGCACCGTGCTCGCCGTTGGCGAGGACGTCGAACGGGTCGCGGTCGGCGACCGGGTCCTCGGCTGCTTCCACACCGCTTGCGCCACCTGCGTCTCCTGCCTGCGCGGCGACTATCACCGCTGCGAGCACGGCCAGACCTTCGGCCACGGAGCCAACCTCGGTGACCTGCAGGGCGCCCAGGCCGAGCAGCTACTCGTGCCACGCGCCAACCTGACCCTGCGCCGCGTTCCGGAGGGGATGTCCGACGGGGTGGCGCTGTTCGCCGGCGACGTGATGGGGACCGGTTATCACGCAATCGCTCACGCTGGGATGCGTGCGGGCGACACCGTCGCCGTCCTCGGCCTCGGCCCGGTCGGGCTCTGCGCGGTGCAGGCCGCCCGCGCCGGCGGCGCCGTGCAGGTCTTCGCGATCGACTCGGTGCAGCAGCGCCTGGCGATGGCGGCCGAGTTCGGCGCCACCCCGATCCACCTCACCGAGGAGGATCCGAAGCGAGCGGTCCGCTCCGCGACCGAAGGCCGGGGGGTCGACGTGGTGGTCGACGCGGTCGGCGATCCCGGCCCGCTGGCAATGGCAATAAGCCTTGCCCGCGACGCCGGCACGGTCTCCGGTATCGGCGCCTACGCGGGCCGCGGTGAGATCCCGATCGGGCTGGCCTGGCTGAAGGGGTTGACCTTGCGGCTGGGTCTTGCCAACGTGATCGCCCACGTCGACCGGGTGTTGGCGCTGATCGAGGCCGGCAGCCTCGATCCGGCGCCGCTGGTGACGCACCGGATGAAGCTCGACGAGGCTGAGCAGGCCTATGCGCTCTACGACCAGCGTGAAGCGCTGAAGATCGTCCTCACCCCGTAAAGCGCAGCTTCCGGCTTTACAAGCCAGAAAAGTTTGTGAATCCGCACGTTTATCTCTACATTGAGGTCGTGCGTGTGAGGCGCCTGCCCATCGTCGGGGCGCTCGTCGTCCTGCTGGCGCTTGCCTTTACCGGAAGCGCTCATGCCTGCTCCTGCGCGCCGCTGGCGCCGGGCGAGTCCCTGCGCGAAGCGGACGCCGCGGTCGTTGGCCGCCTGGTCGAGGTGGTCCCTGTCGGCCGCTTCCGGGCCGACTATCGCTACCGGGTGCGGCGGGTCTTCCGGGGTGGGGAGGCGATCGAGTCCGATCGGGTCCTCTCGGTCCGCAGCGCCCGCCGCGCGGCAGCCTGCGCCCTGCCCCGCCGCCTCGATCACGACTACGGCCTGTTCCTGATTCGTGCTGAGGGTCTCTGGGTGTCCGGCATCTGTGGCGTGATCGAACCGGATCGCCTCCGCCTCGCGGCCGAGCATCAGCCACGTGCCGCCAGGCGCGGTTCGGACGGCCTTCCCGGATGCGCTGCCTGACCGGGCTGCGATGGACCGAGAGCTGCTCAGGCGCCGTTGGTGAGCACGGCGGCGATCACGCCGACGAGGCCAATGATGATCCCGACCCCGACCCGGTTCAGGGTCGTCTGCAGTCCACTCATATCCCGCCGCAGAGCGACCACCTCACCTTCGACCCGATCGAAGCGTCGATCGACGAGGTCAAACTTACGGTCGACCTCGTCGAACCGCCTATCGACATCGTTGAAGCGACGGTCAACGTCATCGAACCGCCTGTCGATCGAGTCGAACCGCTCCTCGAGGCGCTCGTCTGTCCAGGCCATCCGTTGCATGATGCCAGGGTACGGAGCTGGATGTAATCTATTGTCTGCGTATGTAATTTCTTTGCAACCGGCTACGAGCGAAGCTACGCCGCCGCAGCGACCATGGCCGGCTTGCGGTGGCGGCGGAACATCTCTCTGACCCACTGGAAGCCGCGTCGCCCTTCAAGCGGGGCGCGGAAGCGCTCCATTCCCCTCGGTAGCGGCTCGTCAGTGGGAAGCGGACCCTCCTCCGGCAGGACGAGCGGATAGAACAGCGAGGCGGCGGTCAGGTCGGCGGCGCTGAAGGAGTCGCCGACGAGGTACTCGTTCGAGCCAGCTCGGCGTCGAGGCGGTCAAGGGCGCGGCGGCGAACGGCGCTCGTGCTCCACGCCCTTGTGGGGGCGAGGGCCCAGCGCACCTTCTCGCTGACTGGAGGCCGCTCGCTCATTGCGTCCTTGCCACCACCATGCCAGCATAGCCCTGGATGACGCTCCTGAACGACAGCGAGATCGACGCCAGGCTCACGGATCTGCCGGGCTGGAAACGCTCCGACGAGGCGATCTCGAAGACTTTCGAGTGCGGCGACTTCGTCGGCTCGGTGCGCTTCGTCGAGAGCCTGGTCAAGCCAGCCGAGGGGATGAACCATCACCCGGATCTGGCGATCTCCTGGAGCGAGGTGACGGTGACGATCTCCACCCACTCGGAGGGCGGCCTCACCGCTGCTGACTTCGAGCTGGCGGAGAAGGTCGACGCCCTATCGCCGAGCGGCTGAGAATCGACGACCGGCTCTCGATCCCCCTGGGCGAGGTCGAGCTGCGCGCCAGCCGCTCGTCGGGGCCGGGCGGGCAGCATGCCAACGTCACCGCCTCGCGGGTGGAAGCGGTCTTCGACGTCTCCGCGTCGGCGACGCTCGGCGAGGGGCAGCAGCGGCGGCTGATCGAGCGGGCGGGCCCGGTTCTGACCGCTGTGGCCCAGGATGCCCGCAGCCAGACGCGCAACCGCGAGCTCGCGCTGCAGCGACTGGCCGAGAAGATCGCCGCCGGCCTCGCCGTGCCGCGGCGGCGGCGACCGACCAGGCCGACCCGAGCCTCGCGCGAGCGACGGCTCGAAGAGAAGCGACGCTCCGGCGAACGCAAGCGCACGCGTCGCCCCCCGACGGGCGACGAAGGCTGATGGCCAAGAAGCGCGGCAAGCGGCGCCCGAGGCAGAAGGCCACGACCGTCGACTACGTCGACAGCGAGGGCAACATCCTCAGCCTGCGCGGGTCGCTCAGCGCGGGGACGATCGACAAGATCGGCGAGGGGCCCGCCACGGCTGCGACCTCGCAGGACGACGCCTGGCGCCGCCGCTTCGAGCTGCTCTTCGAGCGTCTCGTCGTCAGCTGGGAGATCGCCGGCCTGCCGCTGAGCGACCAGAAGATGCTGCTCGGTCGCTACCGGATGGCGGACGCTGAAACCCAGGCTTGGGTCCGCGAGACGATCGCCACCCACCTGGAGCGCCATATTCCCGAGCTGTCCGGGTAAGGGAAGATGGCAAAGAGAAGTCCTCGCATCCCAACGAGAGGAGCGTGATGTTCGCCAACACGAAAGCAACCAACAGCTTCGCCGTCGACGATCTCGATAAGACGCGTGAGTTCTACGGTGAGACGCTGGGGTTGAAGACGACCATCCTCAGCGAGGAGTTCGGGGTGATGGCACTGCACCTCGCCGGCGACCGGGACACTGTGGTCTACAGCAAGCCGGACTTCACCCCCGCCACCTACACGATCCTCAACTTCGAAGTCGACGACGTCGAGAAAGCCGTCGACGATCTGGTCGCGGCTGGCGTGCAGTTCGACCGCTACGAGGGCTTCGATCAGGACGAGAAGGGGATAGCGCGCGGCGGTCCAGGCCCCAGCATCGCCTGGTTCAAGGACCCGGCGGGCAACGTGCTCTCGGTGGTCGAACAGCAGTAGAGACCTTCTAGGTGAATCCGAGCGTCAAGCGCCCGCTCGCGGGCTGTCTGGTCTGCGTGGGCTGCCTCGGGCTGCTGGCGCTGCTGGCCTACGGGGTCGGCTCTGTGGGGCGGTTCGACGCCGACCTGCTGCTCTGGCTGGCGGTCAGCCGCGAATCCTCGCTCGGCGGCGTGGTCGAGTTCATCGCCTTTCTGGGAGATCCGCTGCCACAGTTGGTGCTGCTGGCCGTTTCATGCCTGCTCGCCCTTCATTGGGGACGTCCCCGGAGCGCTGTTGCCGCCCTCGTTCTCGTCGTCGGGGCGAACCTGACGACCCAGATCCTCAAGGCCCTGCTCTCCCACCCGCGCTACCAGCTCGCCCTCAGCTACCGCCAGATCTCCTCATCCGCGTTCCCCAGCGGTCATGCGACCGCAGCCCTCGCGATCGCCTACGCCTTCGTCCTCGTCGTGCCGAGCTCCTGGAAGCGCTGGACGCTCCTCGCCGGCCTCGCCTTCGCCTTCGCCCTCGGCTGCTCCGTGGTCGCCCTCCATTACCACTACCCAAGCGACGTCCTCGGCGGCTGGCTGGTCGCCAGCGCCTGGTTCTTCGGGGTGGTGGCGGGGCTGCGGGTGTGGCAGCCACGGCTAGACTGAGCCGCAGTGGATTTCGAGCTTCAGCTTGTGCAGGTTCCGGTCTCAGACGTCGACCGCGCCAAGGCCTTCTACGTCGAGGCCGGATTCAGCGCTGACGTGGACGTCGAGGTTGGCGGTGGCATTCGCTTCGTCCAGCTGACCCCTCCAGGGTCGCCCGCCTCGATCGCGATCGGCACCGGCCTCTCGAAAATGGAGCCTGGCTCCGTCGAGGGCCTGCAGCTTGTCGTCGAGGACATCCACGCTGCCCGCGAGGAGCTCGCCGGGCGCGGCATCGAGGTCAGCGACGTCCAGGAGTTCGACTGGGGCAAGTTCGTCTACTTCAGTGACCCGGACGGCAACGGCTGGGCCGTGCAGGAGCTTCCCGCCCGGGACTAACCGGGGGCCGGGAAGCCAGGATCAAGGAGGAGCGATGATTGGGAAAATTTGCATCGAGCTGACGGCGAGGAAGGACCTTCCTGACAGCGGCTCCAAGATGCCCGATCTGGGGCATGACGCTTACTTCCTGAAGAAGGAGCTGATGAAGCTCTCCTGGACCGAAAACGGAAAAGAGCATTCGCTCGCCGAGAAGTACTCGATCACCGCCCTGGAAACCCGCGGCACGTAGAAGCTCGGGATATGGCGGGATGAGGCGCTAGATTGCGGCGCCACGCATGCTCAGTGCGGCACTCAATCTCGGTCCCGTCCTCAAAGTCCTGCTGGCATTGGTCACCGCTGGCTTTTTCCTGTTCATCGTCTTCGCCATCATCATGGCGGTGGTCGGCACAATCTACGAAGAGGGCGGCTTTGGCGGTTTGCTTTTCTACGCCGGGCTGATCGTGGTGATCGGACTGATCGTGCTCGCGTTCACTCAGGGCCTGGTGACGATCGAGTAGTTTCGGCTCTCCTGCGATTGCCCTCGATCACCTTCGGGGTACGCTCCCCCTATGGCTACTACTGAGAATTACTCTGAGCCGAAGGCAGAGTGGCCCTCGGCGGCCGAGTTGTCGGCGCAATTGGGCCCCAACCAACTCATGCTGCTCCCGGACCAGATCGAGGAGTCGCAGGGCGAGTTGATCGCCTCCTTCCGACGCGACGCCCAGGAGCTCCGGGTCAGCGGAAAGGAAGCCGGGCTCGAGGTGACGCTTTATTCACCCCCCGGCGCCAGGCTCGGAGTCTATGAGGAGCATGCGGCCGACTGGATCCTGCCCGTCCTCATAAGCATCCCGGTTCAGATCGCAACCACCCTGGTGACGAACATGATCCAAGCTCGCATCGATGCCTGGCGTGCCAATGGGGGTGAGGACTCCGAGATTCCGAGTCTCCGCTACCGCGAGCTCGAGGTTGACGGCGACCGCACACGCCTGCACGAAATCGAGGGCCCGGCGGATCAGGTGCGAGACATCCTCCGCGACCGGAGTGCCGCAGCCGACGAGTGAGCGCGGAGACGGGCGACGACGCGCTCCGCATTGCCGGTTACGGCGCCTACTTTACGCCTCTCCCACCACCGAATGCCCTGAGCGCCAAGGCGCTGGCGATGGCGTTGCAGGCCGAGGCCGCACTCGTCGCCGATGAGGCCGATGCCGAGCAAAGGGCTCGTTCGGCGATTGAGATTCTGGTCGATGCCTTCCTCGCGGATCGCAAGGGGAATCGAGCTTGCTTTGCGATCGCCCACAAGCTCGGCCGCACCCTCGGTCGACGCTATGGCTGTCCCTTGCAGCTCGACGCCGAGGCGGGGACCTACACCAACGCTTGCGGCATCCTCGCGCTGCACAGCAGGATCGCCCTCAGCCCGGGCGGCCCGGCCTTTGCCGAGTGCTCGATCTGCGGGGCTGGTGATTTCGAGTGCGACCATGTCCCGGGTCGCATCTACGACGGCAAGCCTTGCTTTCGGAAGATCGTCGATTGGCACATCGAAGAGGTCTCCCTGGTAAGGGTCCCCCGGGACCCGCGCTGCTACCGCGTCCGCCGTCTCACGACTGTGAGCGAGGTCGAGGAGGCACGCGGACGGCCCCTCTTGCCCGGAGAGCGCCCGGTCTGCGAGCACTGCCAAGATTGCTATGGAGTCGACGGTCCCTCCGAGGAGGATCTCGACCCGGCAAGCTGGCCCGATCTGCCCGAGGAGCAGCCCTAGCCTATGGTCTATCTGGAGGTCGATGAAGACGGCGAGCCACTGACCGCCGAGCGCTTGCGCGATCGCGGCCTCCAAGGCGAGCGTGCCGGCCAGATTCTGCTGCGCTGGGCACCTGAGCGGCGAGCTGAGGCCGAGAAGGCGCTGCGGGGGGCGCTGTCGGACCTCGTCGATGCTTTTCTGGTCAACCGCAAGAAGCACTCTGACCTTTTTGCCCGCGCCCACGTGCTCGGACGTGACATAGCGATCAAGGTCGGCTGTCCCTATTCATACGACGCCGAAGAGCAGCGCTACACGCTCAGCTGTCCGATCTTCGCCCTCCACCGCCAGGTTGCCCACTCGGTTGCCTGGACCCTGATCACCAAGTGCTCCATATGCGGGGCTGGGTCATTCGAATGCGATCACATTGAGGGCGAGACCTACGATGGCGAGCTCTGCGGGATGAACATCGAACGGGTTGCCGGCCTCGGGCACATCGCCTGGACCGCCAATCCCGACTTTCTCTACACCTGGCACCAGCCTCAACAGATCGACGCCAAGGACCTACTTGGCACCGGCAAGATCAACGAACCCGGGGAGGAGATCCGCTGCGAACACTGCATCGGCTGCCGCGGCGTGATCGGCCCGACGAGCGGCGACCTCGATCCTCAGGCTCGATTCGCAGCGGCGGTCAGGGAAAACGGCTGAAGGGCTTCCAAGATGGAGTCCCCCCTCAGACGCGGATGAGTAAAAGGAGGTCGGGATGCTCGATCTCGTTGAGAAGCTCGTTGTCGACGGTGCCGCGGTGATCACCCTCGCTGGGTTCGTCCGTCGTTTCTTCGCTTGACCGACACCGAACACCGCTCGCCCTAGGGCGAGCGGTGTTTCGTCAGGTGGCGACCTTCCGCTCTACAGAGCCAAATTCGCGACTGGTCTTAAACCACCCTCCCATTTTTGGCTCTAGCAAGGGAAGTCAGATGGGCGCGGCTGGGTTCGAACCAGCGACCTCTCGCGTGTGAGGCGAGCGCTCTCCCGCTGAGCTACGCGCCCGGGAGAGTGGTCAATCATAGGCGGGCGGAGGGGTCCGATAGCTGTCGCGATGCCCGAGCAGTTTGGCGGGCGGATGCGGGGATGCCGGGGCGGGGACGTTCGGACTCCACCTCTCTTAGAGTGTGCGCGATAGCGACGATCGCCGCCGATTTCCTTTGCTCGCGGCATCTCAGCGGCTAGTGCGCGAGGGCAACTGCGGACCAACAGAGCGATGCGGGTTAGTCTTTGCCTCATGGACAGGGAAGGCTCGTGATTCGGCGGGTAAGGGGAACTGTCGTTCTAGCCCTTTTGGGAACGCTTCTTTTTGGCGTCGGCGTAAGCGGCGGCAGTGAAATCGAATCCGAAGTCCCTGGAGTGCCCGAAGCGCTTCTCGGTAACGGTTCGATAGGCGAATTTCAGTGGGCGGTTTTCGTCGGGCGGGAAGGTGAGTCTGGTAGTACGCAGCGCCCCTGCGTCAAGGTGGCTATGGGCGAAGGCCTGGTGGCTGAGTACACCAGTACGGCGCGGACTTGCGGTTCGTTGGACCGGGAGCCCCCTTCCCTCGTGATCTCGTCTGGTCAAGGGGAAGGAACGGTAACGGTGCTCGGAATGGCGTTCCCTCAGCAGGTCAGGTCGGTTCGGCTGTGGCTGGAGGGCAGGAAGAGCAAGCGGATCTGGCTACGTCGCCTCAATTTCGAACAGGCGGCATTTGCTGGGTTGGCCCGATTTCGTTTCGCGGCCGAGGCAATTGCGGGGCCCTTTTGCCTGCGACGTTCTGCCACCTACGACGCCTCGGGCGATCTCCTCGAGATCGGCCCTCGGATGGAGTGTTCATGGGGGTTCACGCACGAATCGTGACTGTGCGGGCCTGACGAGCAGTCGACCGGATGTGAGTCGGCCTCGGCTGCCGATTTGCAGCCAACGAGATCACCCAGCCGTAGTCGACAGGTTCGGTGCGTTTTCGGGCGGCGGGTTGGGGCATCTACCCACCCTCTCTGGTTACGAGCTGGTTGCGCTCTTCGGCCTCGGAGCGTTTGCGCAGGGCGAGGCCGACGAAGGGGAAGACGAGGGTCGAGAGCATCGCGGCGCCAACCAGGCCGGCGGCGGTGGAGGTCTTCATGTGGCCGCTTTCGGTGGCGAGTGTTGTGATCGCGACGACGAGGGGGAGCTCGGTGGCCGAGTAGAAGGCGAGCGCGGCGCGGTCGCGGGCACTGAGGACGCCACGGTAGAGCAGCAACGCGGGGGCGCCGCGGACGATCAGGAAGAGGACGAAGAACAGCGCCAGCTTGAGCAGGGCGGTGACCGATCCGAGCGCGGCGAGGTCGAACTCGATGCCGCTGGTGATGAAGAAGAAGGGGACGAAGAAGCCGAAGCCGACAGCGGTCAGCTTCGACTCGAAGACCTGCAGCTCTCGTCCCTTCAGGGCCAGGCGCACGATCATCCCGGCGACGAAGCCGCCGATCAGGACGTCGAGGCCGAGCTTGCCGGCGAGCAAGACGAGACCGAAGACGAGGACGACGGTGATTCGTACCGCCAGCTGGCTGCTCGCCTCGAAGGTCCGCTCCAGCGCCGGCCAGCCGCGCCAGGCGAGCCGCACCGAGATCAGCGCCACGGCCAGGGCGAGGAGGATGAAGCCGACAAGGATTGCCGCCTCGTGCAGGGGGTTGGTGGTGGAGAGGACGAGGGTGACGAGGAGGATCGGCCCGAACTCGCCGACGCCTCCGGCGGCCAGCAGGTAGGTACCGAACTTGGTCTTCAGCTCACCGTTGTCGCGGAGGATCGGGATCAGCGTGCCGATCGCCGTCGTCGCCATTGCCGAGCCTGTGTAGAGGAAGGAGACGATGATGCCGGCGGCTGCCAGGGCGCCGCCGATCCCGTAGGCGAGCGCCACCGAGAGCAGCCAGCCCCAGGCTCCCAGCTTCAGCGGCTTGCCCTTGATCCGCTCGAAGTCGATCTCGTAGCCGGCGAAGAAGAAGAGCATCCCCAGGCCGAGGTTGGCGAAGAAGTCGATGAATTCGTCGGTCTCGGCAAGGTCCAGGACTTCGGGCCCGACCACGATTCCCAGCAAGAGCTCGACCACCACGACCGGCGGGGCGAGGCGGCGCGGAACCATAGCCACCGTGACCGCAGCTACTGCGGCGATCACGACGATGACGAAGAAGGAGTCTGTGTCGACTTCGATCACGGAGCGTGCCGATCCTACGTTCGTCCAGCCATTGAAAGCGAAGCAGCGACCTTGGGTACTCAAAACTCAGTAGGCCGCTCTCAAGGGCGGGACAACGATCGAAGAGGAGAAACGATGAGCTGCTCAGGCTTTCGTCACGCCAGGGCTATCGCCGCAACATGCTTCGCGAGCCTTCTGCTGGCGGTCCCCGCACACGCAGCCACGAGCAGCAAGTACCCGCCTGACGCTGCCGCCCGAGGCTTCAGTGGCGGGCTTGCCGGTTGGACAGAGTCGTCGAGCTCAGAAGGACTCTGCCTGGCACCCGTTCTTTGCGCGTCTGTTGCCAACACCTTCCAAGGGTCCGGTGGCGCTGACGGCGGCGGCTTCATCCGCTCGGCCTACACCGGGGTCGTCGGTGCAATGGCGCTGGCCGGTACCACCACCGGGGTCTGGCTGAGCCCGAGCTTCTCCTACGACGGGGTGGATGGTGAGGCGCCTGGGGCGGTCAGGCTCGAGCTCGACCGGCGCGCCAGCGTCGACCAGCTACTCGCGGTGTCCGGCAACTCGGCCGACTACTCGCTGCGCCTGATCGACGTCAGCGCTGGCGGAGAGGCGCTCTCCTTGATCGCCCCATCCACGCTTGCGGGGGCTCAGTCGTGGACCGGCGTGCCGCCCGCCTCGGTTGATCCGGAGGCGCTGACGATCGGCCACGACTACCGGATCCAGATCACGACTCGCTACACCAGCGGCACCAGCGTGCTGGTCAGCGGCAGCGCCGACTACGACAACGTGATCCTGAGCGCGGTCAGCGGAAACGCCAATGGCAAAGGGAAAGGCAAAGGCGGCGGCGAGGGTGCCGGAGGGACTCTCGGTTCAGATCGCCTGCGGGAGCTGCTCCGCGAGGCCACGCCGGGAACGGCGACGCTGCGTGGCAACCGCCTCTTCGTGCGTGTCAAGTGCCCGCAGCGGATCGGCCGGACCTGCCGGACCACGGCGCAGGGCCTGCTGCGCAAGGGCAGCCCGGCGACGAGCAAGCGGACGATCCGCCTGCGCAGCGGCAAGGCGAAGCAGGTCGTGCTGCTGGTCAAGCCGAAGGCGCGGGCGAAGGTGGCCCAACGCAAGCGCCTGCTGGTCAAGCAGAGGGTCCGCGCCGGGAAGGTGGCGACGACCCTGATCAAGAGCCGCAAGCTGATCCGGCACTGACCGGGTGCGCTGAGACGGATACGATGGTCGCGGACCGTGCTAGGCGGGGAATTAGCGGTGCCTCGTAACCCGCAATCCGCTCTAGCGGGGCCGAATCCCGTTCCGAGGGGCTGGCCGTCGGGGTCAGTGCGCCGCGGGCGGCGTTGACGGCCGGGTCCTGCGCGACGTGGGCACGCGAATCAGGTCAGGTCCGGAAGGAAGCAGCCTTAAGCGGATGCCGCGGGTGCCGCAGGTGAGCCCGGCTCGAGCCAAACGCGACGGACACGCCCGGTGACTTAGTTTCGAAGGCGGGGCGCACGGTCCATTTTTCGCTGACTTCGCGTTTTGTCGACATATAGGCGACAAAACGCGAAGTCAGTTTTCCAGCCCACTCGCTCAGTCGATCAGGCGCTTTTGCATGCGGCTGATCGCTACGCGCCAGGTGAGGAGGGCGAAGCAGACGAGAAAGGCGAAGCGGGCGAGGTCGACCGCCTCGAAGCCGAAGGTGCCGCCGCGGACGAGTTCGACCAGCTGCAGCAGCGGGTTGGCCTGGGCCACGACCTGAACCCCCTCGGGCAGGCCGTCGATCGGGAAGAAGGTGCCGGCGACGAGGAAGAGGGGGGTGATGAAAAGGGCGGTGACGTAGTTGAACTGATCGATCTTGGCCACGGTCGCCGCCATCGCGACACCGAAGCCGGCGAAGCCAAGTGCGGTGACGAAGCAGAAGAGCGGCACCAGCAGCATTCCCGGCGCCGGGTTGAGGCCGAAAGCCATCGTGACGATCAGCGGCACGCAGCCGTAGACCCCCGCGCGGATGCCGATCCAGAGCATCTCGGCGGTGACCAGCTCCTCGACGTCGACCGGAGCGGCGAGGATCGCGTCATAGGTGTTCTGGAAGCGGTGCTTGACGAAGGTGCCGAACATCGCTGGCAGGGCGCTGGAGAAGATCACCGCGGTGGCGACCATCCCGGTGCCGACGAACTCGATGTAGGGGATGCCGTTGACTTCGTCGACCAGGGTCGCGCTCAGTCCGAGGCCGAAGGCGAGCAGGTAGACGACCGGTTCGAGCACGCTGGAGAAGGTCGTCCCCTTCCAGTAAGTGCGGAAGTTGGCCAGCTCGCGGCTCATCACCCCGGCGATCCCCGCCGGTTCGAGCCGCCTCACTCCGCCTCCTCGCCGGTCAGCATCACGAAGACGTCCTCGAGCGAGGCGGCGCGAACGACGGCGTCGTCGGGGATCGCGCCGTTGCCGCCTTTCTCGGAGCCGACGATCGCGATCGCGGGTCCGGCCGGGCGGACGGAGAGGCCCTCGGACTCGGCCAGCGCCCGCGCCTGGGCGAGGCGTTCGGGCGGGCCGTAGACCTCGGCGGTATGGGTGCCCGCGTGCTGGGCGATCAGCTCGACCGGCCGTCCGCGGCTGATGATCTTCCCCGCGGTCATCACCGCCACCTCGTCGGCGAGGCGCTCGGCCTCCTCGATGTAGTGGGTCGACATCAGGATCGTCGTGCCGCGCGAGCGCAGGTCGTCGATCAGCGTCCAGAGCTGGGTGCGGATCTGCGGGTCGAGACCGACGGTCGGCTCGTCGAGCAGGATCAGTTTCGGATCGTGGACCAGCCCGCGGGCCAGCAGCAGGCGGCGGCGCATGCCGCCGGAGAGCTCGTCGACGGCGTCGCGGCGGCGGTCGCGCAGGCGGGCGAGGTCGAGCGCCCGATCGACAGCGGCGCCTACGTCGGACACTCGGTAGAGGCGGGCGAAGATCGCCAGGTTGTCCTCGACCGTTACGTCGACGTCGAGGTTGTCGAGCTGGGGGACGACCCCCATCTCGGCGCGGGCGGCCTTTGCGTCGCCCGGCAGCTCGTGCCCGAGCACCCGCAGCTCGCCGGCGTCGGGAATCGCCTGCCCGGTGAGCAGTCGCATCGTCGTCGACTTGCCGGCGCCGTTGGGCCCGAGCAGGCCGAGGCAGATCCCCTCGGGGACCTCGAGATCCAGCCCGTCCACGGCCGTGATCGGGCCGAAGCGCTTGACGACGCCACGGAGCTCTATCGCTGCCATCGCCCGATTCTCAACGATCGCCGGCGCCGGTGCCTAGCTGGCGTTCCAGCTCAGCCGCTCGCGGCTGGTTTCCAGCGCCTGTCTCATCGTGCTGGAAGACTGCCGCCTGTGCTGGACGAGCGCTGGATCAAGTCGCTGCATGTGGAGACGCTGCGGGAGGAGGAACTGCATGCCGAGCGCGAGCCCCATGTCCTCTTCCAGGCCTCCACGATCGGCGCCCTGATCGATGGCGCCTACGAGGGGGACCTGAGCTTCGCCGAGCTGGCCGAGCACGGTGACCTCGGGCTGGGCACCCTGAACGGGCTCGACGGCGAGATGATCGCCCTCGACGGGCGCTTCTTCCGCGCTGACGTGGACGGGACGGTCGGCGAGGTGGAGAGCGAGGCGCGGACTCCGTTCGCGGTCGTCACCCGCTTCGAGCCGACGATCGAGCAGCGGCTCGAGGGGCCGCTCGATCACACCGGGTTGCTGGCTCGCCTCGACGAGCTGATCCCAGCCGACGCGGCCTCATGCGCGATCCGCCTCGACGGCCGCTTCGAGCTGGTCCGGGCGCGCTCGGTGCCGCGCCAGAGCCCGCCCTACCGACCCCTGACCGAGGTCGTCCTCGAGCAGCACGTCTTCGAGCTGACCGAGGTTGCCGGGACGATGCTCGGCTTTCGCTTCCCGGACTACGCAGAGGGGATCGAGGTCAGCGGCTACCACCTCCACTTCATCAGCGAGGACCGAGGTCGGGGAGGTCACGTCCTCAGCTCTCGCTCCGACGGCCTGCTTGCTCGGCTCGACCCCTCCAGCGAGCTCCACGTCGAGCTTCCGCCTGGGGTCGAGCTCGCCGATCCGGACCTAGCGGCCGGAACCCACGCCGCGGTCGAGCAGGTCGAGCGCGCGGGGTAGGGCTCAGGCGTCGGCGAGCCGCTCGGCGAGCCAGAGGTCGCAGAGCCAGTCGGCTTGCTCGCCACCCTTGCGGCTGACGACGATGCCCTCGGACCCGCCCTCGACGGTGACCTTCTTCCAGCGGGTCGAGTTGGGGACCGCCTTCAGCGCCTCGGTGATCGTGGCGGGGGCGTCCTCGGTGGGGCGTACCCGGCCGTCGCGCGATTTGGCCTTGAACTCCGCGCTGGGAGCGCGGACGGTGACCTCGCTGGTGCTGCTCACCTCGCCGCTGCCAAGCCGCACCGAGACCGCTCGCCCATGTCGCTCACCGCTCAGCTCCAGGGCGCCGCGGATCTTCGGCCCCACTCGCCCCGTGACCGCATCGCGGGTCTCGATCTCGACCTTCGGTCGCTCCGTCACCTCCAGCCCGAGCGGCGTCATCGCCAAGCCGACGTTCTCGTAGCCCTTGTCCATCTCGCCGCCGGGGGCGAGGGCGCGGATGCTTCCGAAGACCGCCGCGATGACGATCAGCGGTCCGCCGATCAGCAGCGGCACGAAGCTTTCGAAGAGGTAGATCGAGGGGACGGTGAGAAAGATCAGCAGCGTCACGACCATGCCGAGGCGGAGGCTGCGCCGGCCGGCGTCCCAGGCCTGGCTGCGGGCCCTGACCGCATCGGCGTCGATCGGCTTGACCGCGAGAGCCGCCCAGAGGTCGGGCTCCTCCATCGTGGTCGGGTTCTCGATCTCTCGCCCGCCTTCCGCGGCGGCGCTTTCGGTTCCGCGTGCGCTGGCCCCGGCGACCCGCTCCATATCGGAGCGCTGCAGCGCGAAGAGGATGACCATGAAGACGGCGAGGACGCCGAAGATCAGGGCGTAGGTCGTCTTCGGGTTGCTCTGGCCCTGCCCGGTTGTCATCGCGATCACGACCACGATCGCGGCGACGACGAAGACCCCGATCAGCCCGAACCGGGAGGACCGCTTGAACCCGCCGCTGAACACCGGCGCCAGCTAGCCGCGTGGGCAGCGTTTGTAGAGGACCCAGGACTCGTTGCGGACGGCCTCACGGAAGCCGGGAGGGGCGGCGGTCTCGAGCCGCGCCAGGTCGTTGGGGTCGAGGATGAAGTTGTGGATCACGAACGGGCCGGCGGGTTCGAGGAAGTAGCCGTGCCGGGGCTGGCGCTGCTCGCTAGAGCTGACGATCGCGGTCGGGGGGAGGTCGAGGTCGAAGGCGAGGCGGGGGACGGCGCGGTGGTTGGGGACGGAGATGGGCAGGCAGGGCGGTCCGAACTCTTCGAAGCCGGCGATGTCGTCGAGGTCATCCTCGATCCCCGCCTGGTTGGTGAGGTCGACGTCGACTCGGTGCAGGAGGTCGTACTGGTTCGGCGCCCAGACGACGAACATCAGCGCGACGACCACGGCGAAGGCCTGCCAGGCCCGGCGCCAGGGGTGGTCGCGCTCGAGCAGGCGCCAGCCGAGCAGCGCCAGCGCGGCGAAGATCGCCAGGATCGCGGCGGCGAGCATCGTGTAGCGGGGGATGATCGCGAGGCCGGCGGTGGCGAGGACGGCGAAGGCTGCAAGGGCGAGGGCCGCGGCGACGATCCCGATCTCGGCACGGCGGCGCAGGAAGGCGAGGCCGAGCACGACCCCCCCGGCCGCACCGACCATCCCCGGCCACTGCAGTACCTCGCCAAGGCGGCGCGGACCGTAGAGGACGAGGTCGATTGGGCCGGTCTGGCGCTCCAGGGTCTCGACTGTCTCCCGGGTGCCGGTGAAGGAGTAGGTCGGGCTGCCGGCGGTGATCCAGTCGAAGAGGGCCCAGAGGACTGGCGCGGCGAGAGCCAGGACGATGAGTCCGAGGCCACGCGAGGAGGCGAGCATTGTGCGAGGCGATCGTCCGGGAGCGAGCAGCAGATAGGCGAGGTAGGCGATGGAGAAGAGCCAGGCCTCGGGGCGGAGTAGGCCGGCGAGGGCGAGCAGGGCAAGGACGGGCCAGCCGGCTCGGGGCCGCTTCGTCTCGATCGCGAGGGCTGCCAGGCAGAGGGCGATGTAGGGGATGTCGATGTAGGCGCGCAGCCCGTTGGAAAGGAAGGGGGCGCGGGTGAGGACCAGCAGCGCCGCGACGGCGCCGATCGGCCGGTCGAACCAGAGCGTGCCGAGCCGGTAGACGAGGTAGCCGACCAAGCCCAGCGAGACGTAGGCGATGACCATTGTCACGTCGATCGCGCCATCGCCCAGCGGCGTCGTCGCCATGCCGAACAGTTCGGCCAGCGGGTGTGGGGTGGGGGGCAGCGCGGCGCCCCTGTCGGGGCTCAGGCCATCGGCTAGTTCCCTCCCCCAGAGGAGGCTGTAGATCGTGTCGTAGTTGGGGAAGCCGAGCGGGAAGAGCAGCAGCAGGACCGCCGTCACCGCGGCGACCCAGGCGGCTGGAGTCAGCCAGTTGCGGGCCCTCGAGCGCACCGGCGCAACCTACAGATGCCGCCGTCCGCCAGGCCGACGGAGCGAGCCTGGCCCGCAGATACACTGGCCTCGGTGCCGTCTTCCAGCGACTCGATCTCCCTCTACCGCCGCCACCGGCCCGGCTCCTTCGATGAGGTGGTCGGCCAGCAGCACGTCGTCCGCACCCTGCGCAACGCGGTCGAGCAGGACAAGGTGCACCACGCCTACCTCTTCGTCGGTTCGCGCGGGACGGGCAAGACCTCGATGGCGAAGATCCTTGCCCGCTCGCTCAACTGCGAGCGTGGCGGGCCGACCGTCACGCCCTGCGGCGAGTGCGAATCGTGCCTGACGATCGCGGGGGGCACCTCGATCGACGTGATCGAGATGGACGCTGCCTCCAATCGCTCGGTCGACGACGTCCGCGACCTGCGCGAGCGGGTCGCCTACGCCCCGGCCGGCGGCCACTGGAAGGTCTACATCCTCGACGAGGCCCACATGCTGACCAAGGAGGCGTGGAACGCCTTCCTGAAGACGCTGGAGGAGCCGCCGCCGAACACAGTCTTCGTCCTCGCCACGACCGAGGCGCACAAGGTGATGGCGACGATCGCCGACCGCTGCCAGCGCTTCGACTTCCAGCGGCCATCGCTGGAGCAGATCACCGAGGTCCTGCAGCGGGTCTCTGTCGCGGAGGGGATTGAGGCCGAGGACGCTGCCTTCGCGATGATCGCCCGCTCCGCCTCGGGCAGCTTCCGCGACGCACTGGGCACGCTCGACCAGCTTGTCGCTTTCGGTGGCGACCGGGTCAGCCTCGATGCGGTGCTGGAGCTGCTGGGGGCGGCCGATGCCGAGCTGCTCTTCGACGCGGTCGACGCGGTGATCGCCGAAGACCCGAAGGGCGTCCTGCTCGGGGTCGAGAAGATGGCCCGCTCCGGCCGCGACCCAGCCCAGTTCGCCCGCGATCTGCTCGCCCACTTGCGCCACCTGCTCGTCACTCAGACGGTAGGTGAGGTGCCGAATACCTTTGTGGTGACCGCCACCGACGCCGATCGCCTCGCCGCCCAAGCCAACGCGATAGGCGCAGCCACCCTCGTCCGCACGATCGACGAGCTGGCAAACGCGCTCACCGCCGTGCGCGAGGGCGACGACGCCCGCATGGCTGTCGAGATCGCCCTGCTCAAGGCGGCCCGTCCCGACCTAGATCCTTCGACCGAGGGTCTCTTGAGACGCATCGAGAGGCTTGAGCAAGGGACGAATGCGCCCCCGGCCGCGGGTCCTGTCGCCGCAGGGGACCCACCGCCCCCTCCGGTAGCTAAAGCTTCCTCGGGGGCGGTCCCCCCTGCGACGCCACCCGCGGCAGAGACCGCATCGGATGACGAGCTCGAGCCCGACGCCAAAGCTGAGACTCCAGAGCAGGCCAGTTCGGAGCCGTCAGCTGAAGAGGCTTCTCCCGCGGGTGGCGCCGGGGTGGGGGTGTCCGGCGAAGCGCGGCGTCCTGTTTTTCGCCCAGCCGACTCCACAAGTGGCGACGACTCTTCTGGCGAAAAACCCAGCGCGGAGCCGGACACCCCCACCCCGGCGACAGGACCCGCGGGCCAAGCCCCCCTCGAGCTGGAGGACGTCGTCCGCACCTGGGCCGCTGTCCTCGACAAGCTGCGGGAGACGAGCCCCGCCTTGGCGGCGACCTTCGACGGGGCGAAGCCGGTGAGCTTGGCCGAGGGGGGGCTGGAGATCGGCTTCCCGGCCGATTCGACCTTCAACAAGCGCAAGGCGGAGACGCCTGACAAGCGCGAGCTGATGGCCGATGCGCTGGAGGCCGTGATGGGCGAGCGGCTGCGGCCGACCTACGTCCTGCTCGATGGTGAGGACGCGGCAACAGGTTCAGGTGGCGCCGATGACGAGGTCGATCACGATGTGCTGGGGGAAAAGCTGAAAAGCGAGTTCAACGCGGAGGAGGTCGGTTAGGTGGCGAAAGGCGGAATGCCGGGGGGCTTCGACGTGAACGCCCTGATGAAGCAGGCGCAGCAGATGCAGAACGAGATGCTGCAGGCCCAGGAGGCGCTCAAGGACGAGGTCGTCGAGGCCAGTGCCGGTGGCGGCATGGTCAAGGTGAAGATGGGTGGCGACCTGACCCTGCGCGAGATCGTCATCGATCCCGAAGCGATCGACCCCGAGGACGCCGACCTGCTCGCCGAGATGGTGCAGGCCGCCGTCAACGAGGGTCTCCGCGCCGCGCAAGAGCTGGCCAGCTCGAAGATGGGTGGGATCACCGGCGGGCTTGGCGGCCTGCCCGGAATGTGAGCGCGGAGGGACCAGCGCCGCTCGCCCGTCTCGTGGTCGAGCTCTCGCGGCTGCCTGGGATAGGCCAGCGCACCGCCCAGCGGCTCGCCTTCCACATTCTTCGCTCACCCGACGAGGAGGCGGAGGCGCTCGCCCTCGCGATCCGCGAGGTGAAGGAGAAGGTTGGCCTCTGCGAGCGGTGCTTCAACCTCTCCGAGGGGCCGCTCTGCCGGATTTGCTCGGACTCGGGACGCGACCAGACGATTATCTGCGTGGTCGAGGAGCCCGCTGACGTGATCCCGATCGAGCGCACCCACGAGTACCGCGGGCTCTACCACGTGCTTGGCGGCGCTCTCTCCCCGATCGACGGAATCGACGCCGAGGATCTGAAGATCGCCGGGCTGCTGCGCCGAACCGAGGGCGGCGAGGTGCGCGAGGTCGTTCTCGCGACCAACCCGACGACTACCGGCGAGGCCACCGCCCTCCACATCGCCGACCGTTTGCGCGGCACCGTCGCGGTCACCCGCCTCGCCAGCGGCCTGCCGGTGGGCGCAGACCTCGAGCACGCTGACGAGGTCACGCTGGGCAAGGCTCTGGCCGGTCGTCGCAGCCTGGACTGATCGACTAGACGCTTTACCTAGACGATCGTCAGTTCGCAAATAGCGGGTTTTCAAGTTCCTGCCGTCCGCCGGTTTCGCGAAGGTCTTCCCGTGGCGACTCGCACCCCCATCGACACCAGCGCCGACGGGTCCCCGGTGGGCCAGCTCGCACGTGAGGTCTCCTCCCTGCAGGCGGCTCTGCTGGCCAAGCTGCACGATGAGATGGCCGGTGCCGACACCGAGCCGTTTGCTGCAGCGGCGCAGAAGCTCGCCGAGGAGTTCGGCTCGGTTACCGCAACCGCGGTGGCGGCGGTTTGCGAGCCTGCGGAGCGCGAGCTCAAGGCCGGTCCCCAGCCCGGCCTCTTCCGCCCGGGCCAGATGCGCCGCCGTCTCGACCAGCTGATCGAGACCTACAAGCGCTACGGGCACCCCTTCGGCTTGGTCGTCTTCGACGTCGAGGGTCCGGGCACGCGCGAGGGCGATCACGGCGGCGGCCAGGAGACGGTGCTGGCGGTCGTCGGTGCGGCTCTGCGCGACAGCGTCCGCCTCGTCGACGAGACCTTCCGGCTGGAGAAAGACGGGCTTTGCGTGCTGGCGCCCAACCTGACCACGGTCGACGGCGTGCAGATGGCCGAGCGGCTGCTGCGGATGCTCGACGAGCTCGAGGCCGCGGGGGGGTTGAGGATCACGATCTCGGCCGGCGTCGTCGCCTGCCCCGAGCACGGCGACGATGCCGAGGGGCTGCTGCAAAAGGCCGACGAGGCGATGTGGCGGGCCCGTGCGGTCGGTCAGCCCGTGGGCGTGGGCGCTCTGCACTCCGTGCAAGATCGCTGACAGATTCCGGAAATCTGTCCATAACCTGTGTAAACCTGGATTTCAGCTGGAAGAATGGCGCAGCATGCCTGGGATAAGGACAAATGCCGCCGCGGAAGTGCTGGGCGTCAGCCCCAACACGCTGCGTAGTTGGGAGCGTCGCTACGGCTACCCGACGCCGAAGCGCACCCAGGGCAACCACCGCAACTACGAGCTGGTCGAGCTGCAGACCCTGCGCGACGCGCTCGCCCAGACCGGCAACATCTCCTCGGCGATCGAGCTGGCGCGCCAGCGCCAGGCGGCGCCAGCCAGCGGCGGCAACTTGCTGGCAGCGCTGGAGAGCTTCGACGAGGAGGCTGCCAACCGTGCGGTTGAGGAGAGCCTGGCGCTGCGGCCGCTGGAGCGCACGGTGGAGGAGCTGCTGCTGCCGGCGATCGACAGACTTGCCATGGACCCTGACGGCGAGGCAGAGCTGGAATTCGCTTCCCGCTGGGCAACGGGTTGGCTACACGGCGCCCGCCGCCTTGCCTCCGCTGCCTCCCGTCCAGCCGGGATCCTGCTGCTCGACTCCAGCCACGGCTCGGATGCCGAGGCGGTACATGCCCAGGCGCTCGACCTGACCCTGCGCCGGGCCGGCTTCCGCGTGCTGATGCTCTCCAACGAGCTCGGCGACGAGCGGCTCGAGCGCGCCCTGCGCGCTCTCGACCCGACCGCGATCGTTCTCTGCGGCCCGGGGGCCGACACCCCCAGTGCAGTGAAGCTGGTCCGCAAGATCCGCGAGGTCGGCTTCGACGCACCCCTCTTTGGCTTTCGCGCCTCCGGCCTGATCGGCGACGCCGTTCCCTCGGCCGGCTCGAGCCCCAGCGAAGTCACTGGGATGCTCAACGCCGACCTGCGCCGGCGCGCCGCTCAGGCCTTCGCCTGAGCCCCGAGCCGGCGACCCCGCTTTAACCACTTGGTAGCGCCTTAGTTACATCTTTGACACGGGCTGGCGGGAGTGTGCGCTGTCATGCGCGATCGATTCTCGCCATGCCTCCGCCCGCGGCCCGTGGCTGTCGTTGCGGCCTGGGCGCTGCTGCTCGTTGCACCGAGCGTGACTGAGGCTTTCGTCTCCGACGTACAGATGCTCGACGGTCCGAGCGCCGATGTGATCGCCGTCGCCGACGCGGCGATGTCGGAGGACGGAACGGGGGGGATCGTCTATCTGAGGCGGGTCGACGGGCGCAGCCATGTCTTTGCGGCGCGGTTCAAGCGCGGCTGGTCGGCGCCGCAGCGGGTCGACGTCGGCCAGGCCTTCGACTCGAGCTGGCCGCGAATCGGTGCCGGCGACGGAGGGCGGCTCGTCGTCACCTGGGTGCAGGAGTTCGGCATCGGCAGCGACCGGATGTTCTCGGCCACCCTGGACCCCGGGGCGGCCGGCTTCCAAGCCCCGGTGCCGATTGACTTCAACGTCGGCGAGGCGACCTCGACCTATCCCGACCTGGCGATGAACCGGGGTGGGCAGGCCTACCTCGCCTACCGGGTGGTCACCGACGTCAGCTCGTCCAATCCGCCCGGCTACGTTGGCGCCGACCTTCGCCTTGCTCGCTACAGCAGCCGGCTGTGGTCGGTGCTGGGCACGCCGATCGACCGCAACGTCGTCACCCCGGTGCGGCTGCCGAGCGAGGAGAACGAGCCCGAGGTGGGGATCGACGTGCAGGGCCAGGGGGTGGTCGCCTGGCAGGAGCCCGACGACGAATTCGTCGATCGCGTCTGGGCGCGCCGCCTGTTCGGCAGCAGCGTCGGCATCCCGCTCCAGGTCAGTCCGTCGTCATGGCAGGGCGCGCCGCTGCGCGGCCCCGCCGATGCCTTCTCGCTCGACGTCTCCGGCTTCGGCCAGGCCGCGGTCGCATTTCGCCAGCAACCCGGCCAAGCGGGTGGACTAGACGCGCCGCGCGTCCTCGTCGCCGAGATGCCCGACGTCTTCTCCGAGAAAGCGGGCGCCTTCGGGTTGGCGCAGCTCGCCGACGGCGGCACCCGCGGCGAGCTCGGGGCGCCGAGCGTCGCCGTCGACCCGCGCGGCCTCTTCGTCGCCGGGTTCTCCTCCGGCTCGGCGACTCTCCTCGGCAGCGGCGACGACGCATCGGTGCAGCCGGTCGAGCGCCTCGATGAGGGCGCCAGCAGCGTTGCCGGCGATCCGCTGGTCGACCTGGCCGAGACCGAGGCAGCTGTGGCGGCCTGGCGAGAGCTGCGCGGGGGCGCCGGCGCGGTCGGCGTCCAGGAGCGCCGCGCCGACGGTGTCGTCGAGCCGACGGTGCTCAGCGCCGCGGCCGGCGGCCCGGTGGAGCGGCTGGTGCTGGGAGGCTCCGGCCTCGGCGACGCGATCGTCGCCTGGACCCAGGGCAGCGGCGCCAACGCCCAGATCGCCGCCGCGGTGGTCGACGCTCCCCCTGATCCGTTCCTGATCCTGCTGCCTACTGGTTGGCAGCGCAAGCCCAAGGTGCCGATCGCCTGGGACCGCACCCTGAACGCGATCGGCAGCGTTCGCTACTCGGTCAGCGTCGACGACGAGCCCGTGGTCGAGAACCTGCGACGCCTGCACGCGCGCCTCTCCCGCGATGAGGTCGAAGACGGCCGTCACCGGGTTCAGATCTTCGCCACCGACGACGCGGGGCAGGAGACCGGCAGCCGCAGCGGCAGCCTGCTCATCGACCGCAACGCGCCGCGGGTGCGGCTGCGGCAAAGGGGGCGCAGGCTGACGGCGATCATCTCCGACGGGCCGCGCGGTGCCGGCTCCGGATTGCGCTCCCGCTCGGTGAAGGTCTCCTTCGGCGACGGGCGCAGGGGCGCGGCGGCGCGTGCGGCACGCAGCTCGAAAGGGAGGAAACGGGGAAGAAGGAGACGCCCTCCGTGCGCGTACGGCACAGCTTCGACCGTGCGGGACGATTCCGGGTGCGGGTTAAGGCCCGCGACCGGGCCGGCAACCGTGTCTCGTTCGAGCAAAGGGTGCGGGTCCGGTGAGCGCCCTTCGCATCGCGGCGCTCGCCTGGGCTGTCTCCGTCCTCGCCGGGATGACTCCCGGGAGCGCTCATGCCCTCTACGGCAACGAGGCCGAAGGCGTGCCCGGAGCCCAACTCGTTTCCGCCGACTATGCCCGGCTCGAGCAGGCAGACGACTCGACCGTCTCGGCAGCGATCTCCGCTGACGGCCGTTACGTGGCGATCGAGACCCGCGCTCGCAACTTCTTCGCCGACGGCGACTCCGATCCACCCGGTCGGTACCGCGCTGGCGGCGTGTTTCGCTTCGATCTGCAAACCAGGGCGCTGGAGAAGGTCGCCGACGGCGATCTCTTCGACGAAGCAAGCAACGAGTTCCTTCGCCGTGGCGCATCGAACCCGTCGATCAGCGCCACTGGCCGCTATGTCGTCTTCGCCACCGCCGAGCCTCTGCTCGCGGTAGACGTCAACGACAACGTCGACGTCTACGTGCGCGACATGGCGGTGCCGATCGGGTCCCAGGGCGCCTTCGACCTCGTCTCTGCCCGCGCTGGCGGCGACGAGCCGGCGGCTTATGGACCGCCCGCGTTTCCCTTCCCGGGCAGCGAACCGGGGGCCGAGGTCTCGCCGGGGGTGGCGATCTCTGCGGATGGCCAGAAGGTCGCATTTCGAACCGAGACAGCATCAGACCTGCCCGCCGCCGGCCCCGCTAGCGCTCCCGCCGGGCAGATCCTCCTTCGTGATCGCGAGGCGAATTCGACCACGCTGGTTACCGACGTGTGGAATCCGGCAACCGGGGAGATGACCGGGCAGCCGGCGGGCGGAGCGCTGGGCGCCGTGCTCAGCGCCGATGGGACCACGGTGGCCTGGACGGGCGGCAGCGCCGGCGACCAGACCCGGTTCCTTGATGGTGAGAATCCCGAACCGAGCCTTCTCTATTACCTGTGGCGACGGGTTGCAGATGGACCGCAGGCCCCGACCCGCCGGATCACGGGTCTCGCCGATCCCGACGATCCGGCCTGCCCGCTGGGCTCGACCACCATCTTCGATCAGTTCTCTGTCGGCCCCTGCTACGGCCCTCTTACCGACCAGGAGGCCAACCGCACCAGCATCACTGCGCAGCTTCCCGCCCTCAGCGGGAACGGTCGCACGGTCGCCTTCCTAACCGGTGCCGGTCCGCGTCCGAACGCGTCCACTGGCCCCGGGCTCGACCTCTTCATGACCGACATGACGGACGGGCTGAGTCGCAAGCAGGCAACGGTCGAGCTGACCCGCGATACCGTCGGCACCGATCCGGCGACGGGCCCGCCGCTGGGCAGCGTCGCGATGTCCGCGAACGGTCGCTTCCTGGCGATCACGACGGCGCGCACACGCTTCGCCCTGCCCGTCCTGCAACTGCAGGGAGAGCCGCGGCCGGTGCCGGGACCGCGTGAGCTGTACGTGGTAGACCTCCAAAACCGGACGCTGGAGAGGGTTACCCACTCCTTCTCGGGGGGCGACATCGACGCGGATGTCCTCAACGGAGTCACGCTCTCGGCCGATGGCGGGCGACTGGCGTTTGCGTCCTTCGCGGCCAGTCTCTTCCGCGGCGATGCCAACCAACGAGTCGACGCCTTCGTGGCGACCCATACGCCTGACCTCGACCCGGTTCCGTCGGACGAAAGGTTGGGCAAAGGTGGACCCGCTGGGGCGATCGAATTCGATCGCGAGGGCCCGCAGATCGGCGTTCGGGCCAAGTCGAGGCCCAGCGGGGCGATCCTCCTCACCGTGTCCGTTCCCGCCGCCGGCGGCGTTAAGGCGGTTGCAAGGGCGCGCGTCGGGCGGCCGCGCAAGACTCGCACGCTGGCCACCGAGAGCGCCCGCGCCCGAGGCTTCGCTCGCAGCGAGGTACGCATCCTGCTGCATCCGGTTGCCCGCTACCGCGCCGAGCTGCGCGAGAGGGGAACGGTTCCCGGCCACGCCTCCGTCACCTATGTCGCTTCGCGGGGCGGACGCCGCGCGAGTGCCTCTCTGCGCATTGCCTTCCGGCAGGCGCTACCACCGAATTCTCACGGTCGTCGAGCGCAGAAGTGAACGGTATGTCACCAACTGGAGACGATTTGGATAAGCAGTTGATAACCGCATGTAACGCAATCGTAGAAGTCCTGTGAAGCGGCTTGACAGGGCTATATCCGGGCCACAACCCTGGCGCCACAAAGGTTCAGTCGATGAAAGGAAAGACACTCATGAGCCGCACTCTTGAAGCCCCTCGATGGGGGCGAAGTGCCGCCACGGCAGGAGTTCTCGCCATGGTTCTGGCGGTGCTCGCGGCGGTTGGCCTGGCTTCGCCAGCGAATGCCGCGTTCGCGACGGGCAAGTGCTCCGGTGCTGACATAACCGGGCGCGGCGCCTCGTTCGCGCGTGACGCGCACAACATTTTCATCAATAACTTCAAACCCGTTTACTGCGCCGGGACCCCGAAATTGGCGTCTGTGACCTATGAAGCGCTGGGCAGCGGCGCGGGTCGCGATTCGATGAAGGTTCGGGAAGTAGGCGGGCCGCGGTTTGGCATGACGGATGAGCCGCCCAGCGTGCTGGAGGTCCAGCAGATGAACACCGGCGTGGGGCCGAAAGGGGACCCGGCCAAAGACAACGCCAACACCGGAGACGACGGCCAGATCCATGTGATCCCCGCCGCCGTCGGCGCGGTTCCGCCGCTGGTCAACTTTCCAAACGGCTGCGACGTGAGCAAACTCGACGCGGCATCGCGGACGCCGGAGCAGAACCTCGACGGCGACGCGACCCCCGATGACGTGATCCGGGTCCTGTTCACCAAGGCCGAGTTCGAGAGCATCTGGGAGAAGGAGTCGACCGCGGACACGTGGCATGAGGTCTTCCCCGAGCTCGCCGGCGAAGCCGCCTGCGAAAAACCGATCATCCGCGTCGTTCGATTCGACGACTCCGGCACGACCTTCACCTTCAAGGACTACCTCCATTCGATCGATGGGGCCGAGGGTTGGCTGACGACCTACGTCCCCTCGGAAGGTGCCAAAAGCCGCGAATGGCCGAATGCAACCTTCGGACTGCGCGAAGACTGCCCGAAAGTGGTGGTTGGGGGAGTGGAAGTGTTTCCCAGCGGTCCCGGTGCGGACAGCACCGAAGCGTCCAACCCCGGACCCGACCAGCTCACTAGCGGTTGCGCGAACGGCAACGGGTCACTGGTCGCGAAGCTGGTCGCTACCGACGGATCGATCGGTTACTCCGACATCTCGACTGCTCGAAGCAACAACCCGAGCCTGGCGATCACCCCGGAGGGGAACGACAACGACACCTACTGGACGCAGGTGCAGAACGGCTCCAACGCATTCACCGAGCCGACCTCCAACCCCAATGGCTTCCGTACCGATGGGCCAAAGGGGGCCAACTGCCTGGACACCACCTTCACCTCCGTTCCCGGCACAACGCTCGGTGACTGGTCCAAAGCCAGCGGAGTCAACTCCGCGGAAGGGTTCGGTATCTGCACCCTGACCTACGGCTTGGTGTTCGACGACAACGCCGATGCCTGGGGTAACAGCCCAGCTGAGGAGGCGAAGGCGCGAACCGTAAAAGACTACTGGGAAAACATCGTCTCCGCACAGGCGTCGCTGTTCCCGGGCGACTATGCACCACTGCCACCGGCGATCCTCGCCACAGCTAAAGCCGGCGTTGCGTCGATCGATTGGAACAAGGGCCAGGGCGGTGGCGGCAAAGAAGAAGGCGGTGGCAAAGTCACCCCTCCCGTCAACAACCCTGGCGGCAATCCGCAGCCGGTGAAGCCGAGCAACGTGTTCTCGCTGCTGCGCAAGTCGATCTCGTCCAAAACCGGTGGCGCGACCGTCTCGGTCAAGCTTCCCGGCGCGGGCGCGCTCGAGATGGTCGGTACGGCCAAGAAGGGCAAAAAGACGATCAAGGTCGGGCGCACGGTTCTGAGCGCCAATCAGGCCGGCACGTTCAACCTGGCTCTGAAGCCGAGCGCGGCGGCCAAGCAGATCCTGCGTGAGAGCGGGAAGTTGACGGTGAAGATCGAGCTGACCTTCACGCCGAACGGCGGCGATGAGAGCGACTCGACCAGCTCGTTGACCCTGAAGCTGGCGAAAAAAGGCAAATAGCGAGAGGTCGCATTCTGACATCCGGCGCGAACGACGCCCGGGCTCGACCAGAGCCCGGGCGTCGTGCCGGTAATGGGGCGCTTCGAAAACAGCGATTGGAAGGGGCAGATGGACGGTCAGAAACAGGAGAAAGCAGGCAAGGGATCTCGCCGCCTGCCGGTGCGGCCGCCGAAGGTCGACATGCGCGAAGTCGCCGGCTCGGTGGGCGAGCGCCTCGGGGCGGTCGGGCGCTGGTTCGCCAAGGACCCGCTGAGCACGACACTGATCGTCGCCTCCCTCGTCCTCACCTTTCTCTTCTTCAACCTGCTCGGCCAGATTCAGCCGACCACGAGTGGCGAGCAGGTGCCGCTCAGCCGTGTCTTCAAGCTCGCCGGCGAGAAGCAGATCGCCGAGGCGACGCTGCTCGACCAGGACGCCCGCGTCCTCTTCGAGACCAAGGAAGGCCTCCTGCTCTACGCCTCCTACCCGGAGTCCGACGCGCAGACCTCTTCGCTGGTCCGGGAACTGACCAAGAGCGGCGCGGTCGTGCAGGTCGATCAGCAGTGGGACAAGCCGGCGAAGCAGATCGTCGTCCAGTTCCTGATTCCCATCCTCCTGCTCGTCTGTCTCTTCGTGCTCTTTACCCGGCTCGGCCAGGACGCCGGCGCCGGCGCCTTTTCCGGCTTTTCGAAGTTCACCGGCAAGGGCCGCAAGCGCGGCGCCGATGCGCCTGATCGCACCACTTTTGATGACGTCGCCGGCGCCGGCGAATCGGTGGCCGAGCTGCGTGAGATCCGCGACTACCTCGCCAACCCGGGCAAGTACGAGGCGGTGGGGGCACGCGCGCCAAAGGGCGTGCTGCTGGTCGGACCGCCCGGCACCGGTAAGACGCTGCTGGCCAAGGCGACGGCGGGCGAGGCCGAGGCGACCTTCTTCTCGCTCTCCGGCTCGGACTTCGTCGAGTCGCTGGTCGGGGTCGGCGCTGCCCGCGTTCGCGACCTCTTCGCCAAGGCTCGCAAGATGGCGCCGGCGCTGATCTTCATCGACGAGCTCGACGCCGCCGGGCGCAAGCGCGGCGCCGGCGTCGGTCAGGGCAATGACGAGCGCGAGCAGACGCTGAACGCGCTGCTGGTCGAGATGGACGGCTTCGGCGGCGATGCCGGCGTGGTCGTGCTCGCGGCCACCAACCGCCCCGATGTGCTCGATCCGGCGCTGCTGCGGCCCGGGCGCTTCGACCGCCAGGTGACCGTCGACGTGCCCGACGTGCACGGCCGCCTCGACATCCTCACCCTGCACTGCGGCGGCCGGCCGCTCGCCCCCGGCACCTCGCTGGAAGAGATCGCCAAGCTGACCTCGGGCTTCAGCGGCGCCGAGCTGGCCAACGTGATCAACGAGGCGGCGCTGCTGACCGTGCGCGAAGGCCGCACCGAGATGGACCAGCCGACGCTGGAGGAGGCGATCGACCGCGTCGTCGCCGGCCCCGCCCGCAAGAGCCATGCCCTGACCCGAGAGGAACAGTGGGTGATCGCGATCCACGAGTCGGCCCACGCCGTCGTCACCACCTCGATCGGGCAGAAGGTCTCCGCCCAGAAGCTCTCGATCGTCGCCCGCGGCCGCCAGCTCGGCACCGCGGCGAACATGCTCACCGACCGCGATGCGGTGGTCATGCAGGAGCCCGACATGCGCCGTCACCTGATGGCGATCGTCGCCGGCTTCGCCGCCGAGAAGGTCGAGTTCGGCTGTGTGTCCACCGGGGTCCACGACGATCTCCACGCCGCTACCGGCCTGGCCCGGCAGATGGTCACCTCCTACGGAATGTCGGCGGAGCTCGGCCCGGTGACGATCGGCGAGAAGGCCGGCGAGGTGTTCCTCGGCGCCTCGCTGCAGGAGCTCGGCTCGGTCGGCCCGGCGACGCTGGAGTTGATCGATCGCGAGGTGGAGCGGATAGTCGCCGGCTCGGTCGGGACGGCGGAGGAGATCCTGCGCCGCAACTGGAGCGCGGTCTACGAGATCGCCAACTCGCTGATCGAGCACGAGACGCTCTCCGGCGTGGCGCTGGAGGCCCTGCTCTCCCCGGTCCAGCCGACCCTGCTCGACTTCGGCAGCAGCGCCGAGGCACCGACCCGCGAGCACGAGGTGCAGCCGGAAGGTGACTAGACGAGCGACACTGGCGCTCGCGGCGCTCGCCGCCGCCTTCGCCACGGCGCTCGTTCCCTTCACGGCGCGAGCCGCGGAGCCGATCTGGCGTCTCGAGCAACCCCCGCCGCCGGCAGGGGTGCCGTTCAAGGTGCCCTTGGGGGCGCCGGGGGACCTCTCGTTCTGGGCGCCCAATCGCGGCCTGCTCACTGTCGAGGGCAACGCGACGATCCCGCGCGGCCTCTACAGCTGGGACGGGCAGAGCTGGCACCAGCTCGCCACCGTCTGCGGCGGGCCCGGCGACACGGCGCGGATCGCCTGGGCGGGGCCGACCGAGTTCTGGGTGGTGAGCGAACCGAGCCTGCCGCGGCGGGGTTCCGGACTCGCCCTCTGCCGCTTCAGGGACGGCCAGGTGGTCGGCTCCTGGAGCACGCGCGTCGACGCCGCCGACCCGTTCCGCCAGATGCTCTCGGCGACCTGCAACGGGCCGAGCGACTGCTGGTTCGGCGGGGTCGGCTCCCAGGACGCGCTCGGGGAGCGGATCGGCGCCTTTCACCTGCACTGGAACGGCGCCGACCTGGAGACGGTCTACGGCCCGCAGGGGCGGGGGGTGAGCGACATGCGGTTCCATGGCGGAGCGCTCTTCGAGAGCACGCTGGTCGGCCGTTCGCCCGAGAACCGCACCGACCCGCCCCAGCTCGCCGAACCCGAGCCGGTCCCTCGCCTGATCCACCGCGTGAGCGGCGACACCTTCGTCAACGATCCGTTCCTGCCGTTGCCTCTGGCGGAAGTCCCCGCCGACGGCAGCGAGCTGCTGGCACTCGACAGCGACGGCACCGATCTCTGGGCGGTGGGAGGCGGAGCCGCTTCGGGACCCTCGGCTCCGCAGGGAGGCGCGATCGCCCGGCGGCCGCTGGCGGCACGCCTGGTCGCAGGGATCTTCCAGGAGCTGAGCCTGAGCGGCGCGTCCTTCGGGCCGACCGACCGTCTCGGCGACGTTGCGGCGATCCCCGGAACGGGGGAAGCGATGGCGACCGTGGTGCCGTTCGGCGAGCGTCGCAGCGCCAACAGCAAGGCCACGGTGGCCCGGATCGGAGCGGACGGGACGACGGTGACCACCCGCCTGCCCGTGGCTGGCGCCGGTCGCGGCAGCGCCGCGCGGATCGCCTGCCCGACGGCGAGCGAATGCTGGCTGGTCACTTGGGCCGGCTGGCTCTTCCACTACAGCGACGGCACGCCGCTGGCACGCGACACCGATCCTGCCTTCCAGGGGACGATCGAGTTCCGCCCCAACGAGTCGGCCGAACAGTTCGTCCCCGACCGCCTCCCCGCCGACGATTCGCAGCTCTTCGCGCCGCCGCCACTGGAGCTGACGCCGAACGCGGTCAAAGCGGCGAAGGTGAAGCGCTTGCCGCCGCTGTTGCAGCGGGTGCGCTCACGCCTGCGCGGCATGAAGCTGACCGTCAGCTTCACCCTGACCCGCCGTGCGCGCGTGCAGCTGCTCGCCAAGCGCGGCGGACGCACGGTTGGCCATACTCCGCTGCAGATCTTCGCCCCTGGGCGGCGCAGCCTCGATCTCCGCCTCAGCCGCGATCGCTACCCGACCAAGCTCGCCTTCAAGACCAGGGAGGTGAAGCGGTGAGCAGGCGCAGGCGACACCTCGCCACTTTCGCCGCGGTGCTTGCCTTCCTCCTGGTCCTCGCCTCGCCGGGCAGCAGTCTCGCGCCGGCGCCGGGTGTGGGCCCGCTGCCGCTTCTCGGCGTAGCCGACCCCGAAACGACCTTGATGGGCGCAGCGGAGGGCGGGGAGCCGGGAGAGGTGTGGGCCTACCGCCTTCTGCCTCTGGCGGTCGGCGACATCCGGGTCGGCGCACGTGCCCTCGCGTTCGGCCCCGTACCGAACCCGGCCCAACCCGACCCCCAGCTTGCCTTTCTTCGCCATACGGATAGCCACGGTTGGCAGGTCTTCGATACCCCTGTCGACGAGACAGGGCAGCCCTATCGCGGACCGGCGCCGAACCGTCTCTCTGCGCGGGTAACCCACGACGGCGGCGGGGTGCTGATCGGCCGCGACACCAGCCGACCGGTTGGCGAGCAGACGGTCGTGCTCGTCCACGACCCTGGCGGCGACTGGCATGCTCTGGACGCTCCGCCTCCCGACGTGCTGCTGCCGGCCGAAGGCGAAGCGCCGGCGGAGAGCCTCGCTGCCGACCACGGACTCGGAGCGGTTGCCGTCGCCGCCTTCGACGAGGCCGGCAACACCGGCCTGCTCTTCGGCCCGACCGGGCGCTCCGCCATCGACAGCGTCGTCCACTTCGACGGCCAGAAATGGCAACCCCGCGAGCCGATCGAGATCCCGGTCGGCTCCGAGAGCCGCTTTCACATCCTGGCGATAGACGCGACCGGTCTCGGCAATGCCTGGGCGATAGCCGAAGCGGACTCCTCCCTGGGCCGCTCGGTCGTGCTGTTGGAGCGAACTTCGACCCCCAAAGGTCCGCTTTGGGTAGAGCGCCCTCTGACCGGAACGCCCTTCGCCGACAAAGACAACCCGGGCCAGGGAATTGCCGGGGTGACGTCAATATCCGGTGCCGCACAGCCGCTGACGGTCACGACCGACGGGGTCTGGATCGACCTTACGGCATCGATCGAAGGCGTCGGTCGCGATGCGACCCTCTTCTACGACATCGGCGCCGACTCCGTCACCGGCTCCTGGTGCGACGCCGCCCTCTGCAGCGGACCGCTGGGCGCCAAGCTTTCGCGGCAGGGGGGCTACCGCAGCTTCGCCTGGCCGGGCGGAGAGTTCGGCACGCGGGTGATCACCAATCCGCTCGATCCCGCCGGCCCCGAGAACAGCAACCTGGGGACCTACCTGCGGTTCGCCGACGGTGCCTTCGCGCGGGTGCCGGGAGGCGGCGGCAACTTCCGCGCCAGCGGGGCCTTCGCCGGAGTCGACAGCGGCTGGCTGGAGGGGCCGGTGGAGATCTCCGGTAAGACGGCGCCGGTGAAGCTGCGCCCCTGGCCGGTCTCGGTCCGGGCGCCCCTGGCTGACGTCGCCGCTGCGCCGACGGCGGCTCCCGGCGCGCTTGGCTCGGGCGCCCTCGCCGTCGGCGCCGACGGCTCGGTGGTTCGCTACGAGCCGGGTCGCGGCTGGCAGCGCGAGTTCCTGCTGTCCTCGAGCGGCAGCGTCAACAAGGCGGCCCTGCGCGGGGTCGCCTGGCCCGAGCCCAGGCGCGCTCAGGCGGTGGGCGACCAGGGGGCGATGTGGCAGTGGAACGCCGCCGACGACCTTTGGATCCCCGATCCAGGCGTGCCGGTTGGCTTCGAGGGCAACCTGATGGACGTCGCATTCGACCCCGCCGATCCAGAGCGCGGCTATGCGGTGGGAAAGGGTGGCGTGCTGCTTCACTACGGCAAGAGCTGGGACCAGGAGGCGCTGCCCGCCGGGTACGGCGGCGCGAACCTGACCTCGATCGCCTTCGCCGGCAGCGAGGCGATCGTTGCCGCCGGTGGCGACCTGCTGGTCAACAGCGGCGGGACATGGCGGGTCGATCCGAGTGCCAAGGCGCTGCTGGACGGCGTCCGCGCGGGAAGGCCGCAGCTATTTGCCGTCGCCGGCCTGCCGGACGGCGGAGCCGTCGCCGCCGGCCGCGACATCGTCATCGAGCGCGACGGCCCTGGACTTCCCTGGCGCTTCTCGAGCCAGCCGCTGCTGGGCTCGACGGCAATAGCCGTCGCCGCCGTCCGCGAGGGCGGCGTGGTGCGGGCGGTCGTCTCGGTCGCGCCGCGGCTCAGCTATCCGGCGGCCGACGACCTTCCGGAACCCGACCCGAACGTGCCGCCTCCGATACCGCCGCCGTTCTCCCTGCCCGGCGACGGCTATCTGCTGCGCGAGACCGCCAGCGGCTGGCAGGACGAGCAGCGAACCGCCTTCGCGGCATCGGGCAACGACAGTCCGCTGAAGAGCGACCCGGTGCTCTCGCTGCTGCTCGACTCCGCCGGTAACGGCTGGGCGGTTGGAGGTTGGAGCGGCGACGCCGACTCCGCCGGCCGCGGCTCGTCGACGCGCAACGGCGGTGGGCGCGCGATCCGCACGCGCGTGCGCACAGCGGCGGTCTACCGCTACGGGTCCGATAGCGGCTCGCCGCCGAGCGCGAGCGCCGTACAGCCGGTGCCGACGCCCAGCGGCCCGGTCCGCTTCGCGGTCGCTGGCCACGCCGAGTGCGACGCGCCCTGCGCTGAGCTGGCGCCGCAGGGACTTGGCCCCGATCGTACTCTCGCGGCAGCGTTGAGCACCACCGCGGCGATGCGGCGCGGCGCCGGTCCCCGCGCCCTCCTCTATACGGGCAACCGGGTCCACAGCGGTCTCGGCGAAGCCGACGCGGCACGCTTCGCGGCGCTGCTCGCAAGTGAGCCGGGCCTGCCCGTGTTTCCAGCGCTCGGCTCCGGCGACGCCTCTGGCGGTTTCGGGGCAAGCGCTTTTCAGGCGGCTCTCTCCGGGTTCCCGGCACCGCTGGGGGCGGGCTCGGCTCCTGCCGGTGTCGCTACCGCGGGTATTCCCGGGGCGGCTCCGGGCCCGGGCGCCCGTACCCACTACGCCTTCGACAGTCAGGGGCCGGGTGGCACCGTGCGAGTCGTCGTGATCGACAACTCACTCGGCTCGCTCGCGGCCAGCGATCCCCAGCAGAACCCCGCCGAGGCGCAGTTGCCCTGGTTGGAAGCGGTGCTGGCGGACGCCCGCGCCGAGGGAATCCCGGTGGTGGCGATGGGCAACCGCAGCCTCAACACCAGCTTCACGCCGAAGCTGAACGTCGCCGGCGACGGCGATCAGATCGCCCGCGCTCTGGTCGCCGGCGGCGCCTCGGTCTACCTCTTCGACCGCCCCGAAGAGAACCGCGCTATGCGCATCCCCTCTGGCGCCGCACTGACGATTCCCAGCTTCGGTACGGGCACGCTCGGCTACCGCTCCCAACTCGCGGGCGCGGTCGGCGTCGAAAGCGCCGATTCGCTGTTCGGGGACAGCGGCGTGCTGCTGCTGGAGATCGACGCCGCCGGCCGCGACCCGGCCACCAACATCGCCCCGGTCGGCGTGCGCCTGATCCCGGTGATCGAAAGCCTCTCGCTGGAGGCAACCGACGGCACTCTGCTGCGCCGCTCGCGCCCGGCGATCTTCCGTGGCCTCGGTCGCCGCCCGCTCGGCGGCGACCGCTGGGGCCAGGCTTCGGCCGGCTCCGGAATCCCGAATCCTTCCGGCGGCGATCCCTACACCCTCTTTCCGCCGGAACAGTGTCTGGTGGCCGGCTGCTCCGCGCGGCTCGATCCCGAGTACAGCTTCGTCTCCTCCGATCCCGACATCGCCGACTTCGTCCGCCAGGACCCGGCTTCGTCCAACCTGCGCAAGCCGTTCCTCGACGCCAACGACAGGGTGGTCACCGACAACTCCTCCGGCCTGCTCTGTCCGTTCAACGCCGGGTCGACGACGGTCACGGTCAGCGCCGGCGGCTTCGCCTACTCCGAAGAGGTGAGGGTGCTCGACGGCAGCGTGCAGCGCCCCTGCGGCACGCGCCCGCTGCGGCCCGACCGCTTCAAGCGCGCCGCCGCGGTCGCGGCACCCCCGGCACCGCCGCCCCCGCCGAGCTCCCCGCCGGGAAGCCCACCGGTCGACTTCGCGCCGCCGCCCCCGCCGCCGCCCGCTCCGGCTCCACCGCCACCGCCAAACCCGCCACCGCCCAATCCCCCGGCGCCGATCCCCGCGTCGTTCCTGCCGCCGGGGACTCCGCCGCTGGCGGTCGTCCCGGCGATCGTGCCACCGCCCCCGCCGCCGATCGTGCGGCCGCTGCCGCCTGGCGGCGCCCCGGCCCGCACCTACCAGGTGGAGGAAAAGCGCGAAGAGGAGGCGGCGACCGAGGAATCGCAGGCCTTCTCGCGCTACGACTCCCGCGAAACCGGCTTCACCGTGCCGCCGTATCTGCTCGCCCTCGTGGTGCTCGCCGCCCTCGCCGGCGCCTCGGTGCGCGGAGGCCCCGGAGCCCGCCGCCGAACCCGCCCGGTCCCAGCCTCAGCAGAAAACTCCCCGCTGAGTTCGCGCTTTGTCGCGCATTCCGCGAAGAAACACGAACTCACCGTTCTTGATGACCCCGATGGAAGGAGTCGAAGATGACGACGAACAGCCGCCTGACCGCGATCGCCGCCTGGGCCGCTCTGGCCTTCTCACTTGCTGCCCTGCTCTTCGCGGGGGCCGTCGTCTCCGACGCCGCCAAGCACCTGCCCGGGCCTAGCCTGCAGCCGAAGAAGTTCGGCATCCTGCGGCTCGACAAGAAGAAGAAGTTCCCGGCGACGGTGCTGCCGGCCAAGGTCTTCGACCGCTGCTCGCCGGAGACGGTGAAGATCGGGACGGTCTGCATGATGACCAACCCCTATCCGCTGGAAAAGGGGGACATCGGCAAGAACGACTACTTCTTCGCGACCCAGAAGTGCGCCGAGCTGGGCGGCTACCTGCCGACCGCGGCGCAGCTGATCGGTGCGGCGCCCTACGTCAAGCTCGCCGGGCGGGTGGACGACAATGAGGTCACCGCCTCGACCGACGTCGACGCCACCGACGGCCTCAAGGACCGCCGCGAGATGAGCGCCACCCTGACCACAACCGCCTCCGGCGGCCGTGCGGCTGGCTCGCAGGGGGTGAGCGAAGTCTCGCGCGGCGACCCGAAGACGGGCGAACCCGATCCGATCCCGCTGCCGGCCGACCCGGCGCCGGAAACCCTCCAATACATCACCGTCTACGACAACGCCGACCACGGCGGCTTCGCCGGCGCCAAGCCGGTCGGTCAGCCGGAGAACTTCCGCTGCGCCTTCAACAAGGCCCAGGGCAAAGCGGGGGAGCTTGAGTGAGGAGAGGTCCCTCTCATCGAAAGCTCAATGAAGCTCGGGCTGCCCGGGGCGTCAAGCCTTCGCTTGGGCTTGAGTTCTCCCGGCGTTTGGATAAGAGCTTCGAAGTTCGGTTCCGCTCGAAGGGATGTCGGTGCCCCTCCCCGGGAATGTCGCGAAGCCGGAAATGCAATCCGGTGTCTGCGCGGCGCTAGCCGCGCACCAACATCGTCGCTAAGCGAGCACAGCTCGCTTAGCGTGCGACATCAATTCACGGGGAGGGGCACCGACATCCCTACCACGGGATTCAGCACCTACAGCTCTTCAGGTGTGAACCGGTAGCCGATGCCGAAATGGGTGTGGATGTAGCGCCAGTCCGGCGCGACCTCTTCCAGCTTGGCGCGCACCTTGCGCACGAGCACGTCGACGGAGCGGTCGCGGCGGGGCATGTCCCCGCCCCAGATCAGCTCGTAGATCAGCGGCCGTTGCACAACGCTGTCGGGTCGATCGGCGAGCAGGAAGAAGAGCTCGAACTCACGCACCGTGAAGCCGGCTCGGTTGCCGTCGACCAGGACCTGCAGCTCGCTCGGGCGGATCTCCAGGTTGGCGATCCGGCGTTTCCCCCCGGTGGGGGTCGAGGTCGGCAAGACCAGCATGGGTGGCAGCTTCTCCACTGCTGGTGTCGATCCGGTGAACGACCTGTATCGAACTGGAGAAGATCTGGATAACGCTCGTTACCAGTTCTTCTCCAAACAGTCACGTCGCGTTTACCTTGGCGCCAACGGCTGAATCGAGACTGGCGGCACAGACTTCTCGACCAGCTACCCAGGAGCGAATACCCAGATGATTCGCATGCGTTCCCTGGCCGTCGTTGCGCTGGCGCTCTGCGCCGCACTTGCGACCGCCGCCACAGCCTCTGCCGCCACGATCACCCTCAGCGGATCGACCTCGGTCGCGCCGCTTGCGACCAAGCTCGCCAAGGCCTTCGTCCGCCAGCAGGCGAATAAAGGCAATGTCAAATTCGTGATCCTGCAGGGCGGCTCCGACATCGGCATCACCGACGTCTCGCGGGGGCGCGTCACCCTGGGCATGTCCTCGCGCGATCCCAAGCCGGCCGATCCCGGCGGCATCGTCTTCAACAAGATCGCCCGCGACGCGGTCTGCATCGTCACCAACCCCTCGAACCCGATCGCGAGCCTGAGTCAGCTGCAGATCCAGGACATCTTCTCCGGGCGCATCCGCAGCTGGAGCCAGGTGCCGGGCGCATCCGCCTCGGGGCCGATCGACCTCGTCGTTCGTACAGCCGCCTCCGGTACCCAGGACGCTTTCCAGAACATCTTCATGGGACAGACCCTGCGCGTCGCCGGCAGCGCGACGACCAAGTCGTCCAACGGCCTGCAGGCGCAGACGATCCAGTCGGACCCGAACGCGATCGGCTATGCCTCATTCCACTTCGCGCAGGGCCTCTTCTCGGTGCCCTACCTCGGCGTGCCCTGCACTCTGCGTAACGCCAAGTCCGGCCAGTACGCGGGTAGCCGTAACTTCTACCTCGTCAGCCGCGGGGCGGCCACGGGAGTCGCCCAGAAATTCATCCAGTTCGCCCGCAGCGCCCAGGCCCAGGCCTTGGTCTCCAGCGACTGGGTGCCGCTGAGCTAGTGCCCGGCGCGGGAATCGCAGCTCGCCTGCCCGGCCGCCGTCCCGGCCGGCCGGGCTCGGCGAGCGGCGCCACCGGCGGCGGAGCCGGGTTCTGGACCGACGCGCGGGTCGAGCGCCTGCTCGGCGCGGTCGCCTGCCTGGTGCTGCTGGTGATCGCGGGAATGATCGTCTTCGTCTTCGGCAAGGCGTGGCCCTCGTTCTCCCACAACGGCCTCGCCTGGTTCGGCTCCGGCGGCGACGTCGACCTGCAGCTCGAGGACATCTTCAACTCGCCCGCCAGTCCGGCCGCCTACGTATACGAGCTGCGTGCCTGGCCGCTGCTCTGGGGCACCTTCGTGATCACAGCCGGCGCCGTCGCGATCGGGCTCGTCTTCGCCCTCTTCGCGGCGATCTTCATCGTCGAGTTCGCGCCGCGCCAGGTCAACCGCGTGCTGGAGCCGGTGGTGCGGCTGCTTGCCGCCGTGCCCTCGGTGGTCTACGGGCTGATTGGGATCCTCGTCATCGTCCCCTGGGTCGGCGAGCACCTGATCAGCCTCGATCGCGAGGAATCGGTGGCGAACGTGGTCCAGCTCGACGGCGCCAGTATCTCGGTCGGGATCCTGATCCTGACGGTGATGATCGTGCCGATCATGATCGCGATCGTGGTCGACGCGCTGCGGGCGGTGCCGCGCAGCTGGACCGAAGGCGCCGCGGCGCTCGGCGCCAACCGCTGGCGGGTGACCTGGACGATCGCCGTCCGCACCGCGCGCCCGGCGATCGTCGCAGCCGCGGTGCTGGCGACGGCGCGGGCCCTGGGCGAGGCGATCATGCTCTCGATGGTCGCCGGTTCGGCCAGCTTCGCGCCCAACCCGATCGACGGCATCACCTTCCTCTTCGAGCCCACCCGGCCGCTCGCCTCGGCCCTGGTCGAGAACGTCGAAGGGCTCTCGGTCGTGCCCTTCGGCCAGACGCTCTTCGCCTTCGCCGCCGTGCTGCTGGTCTCGAGCATGTTCCTCTCCCTGGCCGGCTTCGTCGCCAAGCAGCAGATGCGCAAATACGGGGTGCGCCCCTGATGAGTACCGCGCCGATCGACAGCGTGCGCAGCTGGCCGTTGCGCGACCGCGCCGGCTACTATGCCGCCTGGGTCGCCGGCCTCGCCCTGATCGCGATCGCCGCCGCGATCCTGATCTACATGGCGGTCCGGGGCGCGCAGTACTTCGACCTCGGTCTGCTCTTCGAGAGCCCCAACTCGAGCCTGAACCAGGCTCAGAGCGGCGGCTTCAAGGATCCGATCTATGGCACCGCGCTGCTGCTTGTGCTCTCGACCATGATCGCCGCCCCGCTCGGGGTAACGATTGCGGTCTGGCTGACCGAGTACGGTCGTCCGTCGGGGCTGGCGCGGGCCGTGGAATCGGCGATCGAGGTCGTCGCAGGCACCCCCAGCATCGTGCTGGCGATGTTCGGCCTCGTCTTCTTCCAGCAGCAGTGGCTAGGCATCTTCACCTTCGATGCGGAAGGGGGCGCGGTTCTCGGCCGCTCCTTCATCGCCGCCGCCGCGATGATGTCGCTGATCGCGCTGCCGCTCGTCGTCGGCGCCACCCGCGAGGCGCTCAACTCGATCCCCGGCCACGTGCGGGAGGCCTCCTACGCGCTCGGCAAGACCAAGGCGGCGACGATCCGGCGGGTGCTGTTGCCGGCGGCACGCCCCGGCATCGGTACCGGCACCGCGCTTGGGATGGGGCGGGTAGCGGGCGACACGGCGATCGTCGTCGTCCTGCTCGGGGCGACGCTGCAGATCCAGAACGGCAGCGACGGCAGCGTCTTCGGCCTCTTCCGCGGCACCGGCAGCACGCTGACCAGCTACGTCTATTACAACTCGCCGGCGGGCGAGGGACTGGCGCCGGAGAAGGCCTACTTCGCCGCCTTCGTCCTGCTGCTCGTCGTCATCGCGCTCAACTTCGCCGTCAGTCGCCTGGCGCGGGGAAGGAGCGAGATATGGGCACGCTGAACCCGGACGAGCGCGTCCGCGATGAGCGCGACGTGATCCTCGCCCCGCCTCCTCCGGTGAAGCGGATCGTCGTCGACCGCGAGCCGACCGTGGTCCAGCCACCGCCCGGCAACGGGCGCGCGTCCCAGGCCGGAGGTATCGGTGCGATCGGCCACGCCCCCGTCCGCCGCGCGGCGCCGAGCACCGGCCCGAAGCCGGAGCGGATGCGCATCGAGGGCGTGACGATCGCCTACGGCGAGAAGCTCGCGGTCAACAGCGTCTCGCTGCCGGTTCGCCAGGGCGAGGTGCTGGCCCTGATCGGCCCCTCGGGTTGCGGCAAGACGACGCTGCTGCGCTCGCTCAACCGCCTCGTCGAGATCACCCCAACGGCGGTCCGCAGCGGCCGGATCAGCCTCGACGAGGAGGACATCGACGCGATGGAGGTGACGGCGCTGCGACGCCGGGTGAGCATGGTCTTCCAGCAACCGAACCCGTTCCCGATGAGCGTCTTCGACAACGTCGCCTACGCGCTGCGCGAGCAGGGCTCCGGCCGGCCGCGCAAGGAGGCGCTGGTAGACCAGGTCAGCGATGCCCTCCGTCGCGCTGGGCTCTGGGACGAGGTCGGAACCACCCTCGACCACCCGGCGCTGCGCCTCTCCGGCGGCCAGCAGCAGCGGCTCTGCATCGCCCGCGCGCTCGCCGCGCGGCCCGAGGTGCTGCTGCTCGACGAGCCCTGCTCGGCGCTCGACCCGCGCTCCACCCAGGTGATCGAGGAGCTGATCCTGCGCCTGCGCGAGGAGGTGGCTGTGGTGATCGTCACCCACAACATGCAGCAGGCGCTGAGGATCGCCGACCACGTCGGCTTCATGTACCTGGGCGAGCTGGTCGAGTACGGGCCAGCCGAGCAGGTATTCGGCTCGCCGCGTGAGCAGCGAACCCGCGAGTACGTCGGGGGCGCATTCGGATGAGAGCCTGCTCGCCCATTCCCCTCGCGCTCGCCCTGGCCGGGGTCGCGCTAGTCGTCACCGGTTGCGAATCTACCCAGGACAAGAGCGCCAAGATCGGTGCCGCGCTGGGTCCCGTCGCGCAGGAGAAGGGCCTCGAGATCGACCAGCGCAGCAAGGAGGTCGAGGTCGTCTCGACGACGCTGCTCACCGACGCCAACGGCAGCGCCGTCGTGGTCGAGCTGCACAACGGCTCCAACCGCGACCTGGCCGAGGTGCCGCTGCTGATCGACGTGCTGGACGCGAAGGGTAAGAGCGTCTACCGCAACGACATTCCCGGGATCGAGCCGGCGCTGGCAGCCGTTCCCTTCATCCCGGCGGGCGGCGACGTCGCCTGGGTCCACGACCAGGTGCTCGCGACCGGCAAGCCAGTCGAGGCGAAGGCGATCGTCGGAGCCGGCGCTGAGGAATTCTCCGGCGAGCCGCCTGCGGTCTCCGTGAGCGAGCCGAAGCTCGAGGGCGACCCCTACACCGGCGTCGCGGCGGGGGGCGAGGTCGTCAACGAGAGCGGCGAAGATCTCGACCGTCTGCTGCTCTACGCCGTAGCCCGCGACGGCGACAGGATCGTTGCCGCCGGCCGCGGTGCGATCGAACCGCTGAAGGACAAGCCCAAGCCGGTCCACTACAACGTCTTCTTCATCGGCGATCCCGGGGGAGCCGATGTGACTATCGCCCAGTTCCCGACCCTGCCGGGGGTAGAGGCGAGATGAGCGAGCCGGCCGGGCAGATGCCGACACTTGGCGAAGCCGGGGAGACCTGTCGCGAGTGCGGGATGCCGCTTGCAGCCGACCAGCGCTACTGCCTCAATTGCGGCCGGCGCCGCGGCGAGGCACGGGTCGATTTTCATCAGCACCTGCCGATAGAGGAAGCAGCCCAAAACGGAGTGGCCGCGCCGCGCCCCTCCTCCGTCGCACCGCCGACAACGGAGAAACCCCAGCGTGACTACGCGCCGCTGGCGGCGGTCGGCGGCATCGCGGTCCTCGGCACGATGCTGTTGATCGGGGTCCTGATCGGCAAGGGCGACGGCGGCTCGGCGACCGTACCACCGCCGCAGGTCGTGCGGGTTCAGGGCGACGACGCCGGCGCCACGGCAAGCAACGAAGAAGCCAAGCCGGATGCCGGCGCCTCCAAGCAGGCAAAGGCGAAGGGCGGCAAAGCCGCGAAAAGCTCGGGCAGCCTCGCCGGGGACAAGAGCAGTGGAGCCGCGCCGGTGGAAGCCAGCGATGAGGCGCTGCAGGAACTGCAGGAACAGAGCCCCGAGGAATACCAGGAATCGAGCGCGAAGCTGCCGGACGAGATCGCCACCGGCGGCGCACCGCCGCCGAAGGACAGCAAGGCACCTGGCGGCGGCAGCAAGGGGACGGCGATCGAATGAGCGACCTCCAGCGCCGCCGCGGCAGCCTCGCCGAGCAGCTCACTGAGCTGCAATGGGACCTGGGTGGGCTCGCCTATGAGATGGCGATCCGCGACCACTTCCGCCTCGATGTGCTCACCCGCCAGGCGGCGAAGCTGCAGCAGGTAGACGCAGAGCTGGCCGAGGTCGAGCGGATGCTGCGGCTCGACCAGGCGAGCGCGGCTGGCTCCTGCGATTCCTGCGGCGCCCTCTACGCGCGCGGCTCGGTCTTCTGCTGGCAGTGCGGCAAGGACCTGATGGAGCGCAGCACGATGGGGGGGACCCCGGTGCCGTGATCCGGAAGCTCGCGAACACGATGGCGCGCGGCGCGTCGCTGATCGTCACCGATCGCCGCTGGGGCGCGACGCTGAGCGCCGCTGCGCTCGGCTTCGGACTCTTCGCTGGCGTCGCGATCGGGCCAGGCGCGACGGGCACCTTCGCGACCGGGCCCCAGCAGCTGCTCGAAATCCCGAGCTTCGGGGGAGGCGGGGAAGGTGCAAGCGAAGTCGAAAGCACCGCCTCGGCCGAATCGCCGGCGGAATCCGCTCCGCTTGCCTCCAGCGAAGAATCGAGCTCGCTGGAATCGTTTGCGTCGGCGGCTCCGCTTGCCAGCGAATCGAGCGAAGCCCTGCCGACCGAGGAAGAACCGGCTGCGGAAGCGAAGACTCCACCTGCCGAGGAAGAAGAGGAGGTCGAGCCCGAAACCACGGCGCTCGCCGGGACCGTCGTCCACGCCAATCCGGCTGCAGGCAGCTACACGCTGGCGATCAAAGGCGGGGAACTGGTGCCGGTCCACACTCGCAAGCTGCCCCGCGTAGGGACCGAGCTCAGCCTCGGGGGACTCCAGCTCGCAAATGGAACCTTCGCCGAGCAGGGCACCCCAAAACGCAAAGGTCAGGCGACGAAGGCGAGCTTCCGCGGCGTCGTCACCCACCTCGATCCTGACCCGGCGGCGCCGGCCTACACGCTCTCTGGCCGCGGCGCCTCGATCTTCGTCCACGTGCGTCCCGATCCCAGCGGCGTGATCCCGCCGCTGCCCACGCTGGGTGCTTACGCGACCGCCAGCGTGGATATCGAGAAAGCGCAGCCGGTACCGATCCCAGCGACAACCGCTCCCGTCGCCGAACCCCCTCTCGACCCGGCGGGGCCCCCGACCTGTGTCCCCGACCCCGTTCTGGCGCCCCCGGCACCCCCAACCGCGGTCCTCTGGCAACGCGAGCTGAAGCCCGAAGGAACCGAACCAGCCACCTACCTCGACCTCTCCGGCATCGTCACCGCCGTCTGCCCTGACACCGCCCAACTCCTGCTCTCCGCCGACGACACGCGCGAGAGCGACGCCCACATCACCCTCGCCGTGCCGCCGAATCTCGACCTCTCCAAGCTGAAGCTCGGCGATTCCCTCCTCGCCACGGCCAACCTCGCCGCTGACGGCACCCTTACCCTCGCCGGCTTGGCAAGCGACGAGCAGCGCAAAGGGGCCGACGACCCGAAATCCGCCCAAGGCGACCTCAAGCGCTGATCCACAAGCGCTCGGCCGCGGGTCCTGTCGCCGGGGTGGGGTGCCCCGCTTGGACTACGCGCTGCTTCGGGCGGAGGGTCATTCCGCTCGCAGTACCGAAACCTTGCCCTCCGCAGCCTTCGTCCTTCGCGGATCACCCCACCCCGACACCACCCGCGGAGGAGAGCTTTGCGTTCGAAGCTCGGTTGCTCAACCGGGGACGTCTCTCGCGGGGGGTGGCGGCGTAGGGGGGCCCACCCCCGAGGAAGCTTTAGCTACCGGAGGGGGTGGGGGGTCCCCTGCGGCGACAGGACCCGCCGCGCCCAGCGCCTAACGGTCGAAGAGCAGAGCCAGCTGACGCGACTGCGCCAGCAGGGTGCCGTCGGCGCTCCATAGCTCGCCGTCCTCCTCGAAGAAGCCGTGGCGGGCGAGGCCGGATTTGAAGACCGCGAGGTAGGGATCCTCTGGGGAGGCGCCGGGCGGTGGGAGCGGCGAGCGGAAGTGGACGGTGTAGTCGAGGGTGGGGGCGGGCGTTGGGCGCTCGAGGCGGACGAAGGGCGCTGGGAACCAGGCGTCCATCACCGCCGTGACCAGCGGGGGGTCGAGCAGGCGCGGCTCCCGGGCCCGGATCCAGGCGCCGCTGTAGGGCTTGCCGCCGGAGAACGCCTCGTCACCAACCGCCGGTCGCACGCTGTAGTTCTGGAACATCGTCGGCATGCCGGAAACGTCCTCGGGATCCGGCGAGTACAGCTCCCCGGGCTCGCCAGCGTCCGGCATCTCGATCTCGGTGTAGTCGGGCCCCTCCCAGTCGGTCGAGAGCACCGCCAGCGCGCTCGCCTGGACCTCGCCCTCCTGCTCCATCCTCGCCGAGAGGAAGGTCGCGCTGCCTCCTTCGCGCTCGATTTGAACCGACAGCTCAACCGGGCCGGCGGCGGGGGAGCGGGGGAAGTGGACCGTGAGGGAGCGCGGTGCCCGCTCTTGCCCCACCGTTCGCTGCATCGCCCTCAGGATCAGCGCCGCCACGTAGCCGCCATTGGGCCCACGGTCGACCCACCAGCGCTCGCTGATTTGTCCGGCGAAACGACCTCCATCCAGGGCCTCGACCGCCGTGTCGGCGTCGAAGTCGTGCTGTGTCATCGCCTCGCTCATGCCCGCCCCGGCTCCGCGTCGGGATCGGCGGTCTCGCTGATCCCGAAGCGCTCGTACAGTCGCCGCAGCGGCTTCGGCGCCCACCAGTTCCATTTGCCGAGCAGCTCCATCAGCGAGGGGACCAGCAGGGCGCGGATGATGCTGGCGTCGATCAATACCGCCAGCGCCGTGCCGATCCCGTTCTGCTTGACGAAGATGATCTGCGAGGTGGCGAAGGCGCCGATCGCGACCGCGAACATCACCGCCGCGGCGGTGACGATCCGCCCGGTTCGCTCTAGCCCAATTGCCACGGCCTCGGAGTCTGAGGCGCCTTTGTCGCGCGCCTCCTTGATCCGCGAGAGCAGGAAGACGGCGTAGTCGGTCGAGAGCCCGAAGGCGAGGGCGAAGAGCAGGATCGGCATCGTCTGCTCCAGCGCCCCCTGGCTGGTGTAGTCGAAGAGGCCCTCGAAGCGGCCGTCCTGGAAGATCAGCACCAGCAGGCCGAAGACGGCGCTGAGGTTGAGGAAGTTCATGATCAGCGACTTGATCGGCAGCACAACCGAGCCGGTCATCAGGAAGAGGATCACCAGCGTCGAGACGATGATGATCATGAAGGCCACTGGCAGGTGGCGGACGAGGCTGCTCTGGAAGTCGATGAAGTCGGCCGTCGCCCCGGTGACCTGGATCGTGGTCCCGGGAACTTCGATCGCGCGGATCGCCTCCACCGTCGACTGGCTGGCCTCGGAGCGGAAGATGTCACCGGGGATCGTTTCGATCACGCTGAGGCCGCTGCTCAGCCGGAGGGGAGGCGCCGCCGCCGAGACTCCTTCGGCTTTGAGGACCGCCGCTCGCACCTGCACCGCCTTGGCGGGCCCCCCGCCCTGCACCGTGACCCAAATGGGCGTGTCGCGGTAGGGCGGGAAGTCCTCCTGCACCGCGTCGTAGACCTGGCGGGCGCTGGAGTCCGTGGGCAGGATCGCTGGGTCGGCCGCGGTGAACTTGATGCTGAAGAAGGGCAGGCCGAGGATGATCAGGAAGAGGGCGCTGAGGGTCGCGATCGGCGCCGGCCGCCGCATCACGAAGCGCGAGAGGCGGTACCAGAAGCCGTGCTCGTCGGGCCTGGTCTCGGCCTCTGCCCGACGCCTCAGGAAGCTCGGCGAGAGCGAGTTGATCCTGGTGCCGAGCAGGGTGAGCACCGCGGGAAGGACGGTGAGCGAGACGGCGGCGGCGAGCAGCGTCACCAACGAGCCGCCGAAGCCCATCGAGTAGAGGAAGCGCTGCGGGAAGACGATCAGCGAGGCAAGTGCCGCCGCCACCGTCAGGGAGGAGAAGAAGACGGTGCGGCCCGCGGTGGCCATCACCCGTCGCATCGCCGCCAGTCCCGGCCCGTCCTTGGCGATCTCCTCTCGGTAGCGGGAGACGATGAAGAGGCTGTAGTCGATCGCCAGCCCGAGGCCGAGGCCGGTAGTCAGGTTGAGGGCGAAGATCGAGATCGACCCGACCTCGCTGAGCAGGCGGATGACGAGGAAGGTGCCGACGATCGCCAGCACGCCGGTCATCACGGGCAAGAGCGCCGCGACGAAGCTGCGGAAGAAGAGCAGGGAGAGCAGGAAGAGGAGCGGGAAGGCGAGCATCTCCGCCATCTGCAGGTCCTTCTCCACTTGCTTGTTGACCTGCTCCTGGGCGACCGCGGCGCCGCCAACCGTCACCCCAGGGCGGTCGTTGAGCTCGTCGGCGATGTCGGCGCCGGCCTCCTGCCACTGCTTGTCCCCTCGCGGTTTGAGACCGACAGCCAGGTAGGTGGAGCGCCCGTCCTCGGAGACGAAGGCTTTGGAGCCCGTCGCGTAGTAGCTGCCCACATTGGCGACGTCCGCACGACGTTTCAGCTGGCGGGCCAGCGACTCGACTCGCGTCCGCGTCGCGGGCTTCGCGACGGGAGCGTCTTTGACGAGCACGATCACCCCGGGCCCCCGGAAGCCGGCGTCGAGGAGCGCTTCTCGCGCCTCGACGCTCTCGGTCGCCGGATCGTCGGCGCCGTAGGGGTCAAGCCGGTCGGCCACCGAGCCACCAAGGGCTCCGGCGACGAGAAAGAAGAGGATCGCGGCAAGACCTACCCGGCGCGGGCGCCGGTCGGCGAGGCGGGCCAGGGCGTCAAACATCATCTGCTCCTTTCGAGGCGACCGGATCGAGGAGCTGGCCCTCCATCCGCTCGCACCAGTCAGCGAACCACTCGTTGAACTCGATCCCTCCGCGCAGCACCATCAGCGGGTAGGGGTCGTCTTGCTGCTCGAACTTTTCCTCCGCCTTTGGCTCCATCTCGCGCAGGCGCTCGGCGAGGCCGAGGCGGTAGCCGCGCATCGCGCGCAGCGTCTCGACTGCCTCCCGCGGCGGCTGGACTCCGGCGAAGAACAGCTTCAGCAACCCTTCTTCGCGCATCTCCGGGGCGGTAGGGGGCTGGCGCAACCAGTGCTTCAGCTCGGCTTCGCCGTCTTCGGTGATCGCATAGACCGTGCGCTTGCGCTCTCCCCGAGGTGCGTCGATGCCCTCGACCAGGCCGGCCGCCGAGAGCCGCTTCAGCTCCGGATAGATCTGCCCGTAGCTGGCGGCCCAGAAGAAGCGCGTCGTGTCGTCGACCAGCCCCTTGATCTCATAGCCGGACCGTGGCTGGCGACTGACCATGCCGAGGATCACGTAGGCGGTCGGGCTCAGCTCCATGCCTCGATATATATCGCTCCGATATATCTACATGCGTGATCTCGGTCACGCATCAAGCCCGTACGCCAGAGATGGAAAACAACGAATTGAAATTTTTGACTATTTCGAGAAGAGCAGAGATGCTTGCGGTGGGCGGGGTCACGAGACCAGGAGGCATGCGATGTCAGGTGGCCAGTACGACTCCCTACGTTCGTCCGGAGGGCGAAAGAGCCTGCGCACTGTGACTGCGCCGCTGGCAGTCTTCCTGCTCCTCTTCGTCGCCTCGGTGGCGGTTGCCGCCAGCCAGGGACCCGTCGAGGAGGAAGGCCGCTACATCGTCGTCCTCCAGGACTCGATCGAGCACCCTGGCGCCGTAGGAGAGGAACACGTCGACCGCAACGGCGGCCACCTTGGCTTCGTCTACCGCTCCGGCCCGATCGGCTACTCGGCGACGCTGCCGGCCAGTGCCATCGAGGCGCTGTCGCGGGATCCGCGGGTGAGGGACGTCAGGGTCGACCACCACGACGTTGCCGCCGCGCAGGACATCCCGACGGGGGTCGCCAGGGTCTTCGCCAGCACCAACGCCGCCCTGCAGATCGACGAAGAAGTGAACTTCACGGTCAATGCCGACGTCGCCGTGATCGATACAGGGGTCGACAACACGCATCCGGACCTCGTCGTCCACAAACGGACCTACTGCAACGGCACCGAAAAAACAGCGACCTGCACGAACGACATCGGGACGGACGAAGTTGGGCACGGCACCCACGTCGCCGGCACGATCGGGGCGATCGACAGCGAAAACGGCGTGGTCGGTGTCGCTCCCAGCGCCCGGATCTGGTCAGTCAAGGTCCTCGATCCCGGTGCTTGGGAATCGGAGATCGTCGCCGGGATCCAGTGGGTGACCTCCAAAGCAGCCGATATCGAGGTCGCCAACATGAGCATCGAGTGCGAAACGCTGCCCTGTACGCGAGCAACGGTCAAAGAAGCGGTGACCAAATCGATCGAAGCGGGGGTCGTCTACGTCATCAGCGCTGGCAACAAAGCCAAAGATGCCAAAGAAACGGAATACGCGAAGATTCCCCTCTCGCTCACCGTTTCCGCGCTGGCCGACTACGACGGCATCGCGAACGAAAAAGGCACGGCACGGTGGTATCCGAGCTGCAGCGAAACCAAACAGGAAAAAGACACGGGGAAAGTCGGGAACGACGACAACCTCGCCACCTTCAGCAACTGGGGGGCGGAAGTCGAGATCGCCGCCCCCGGCGTCTGCATCTACTCAACCTGGAACGGCAAAGGCTACGCCTACAACTCGGGCGCCTCGATGGCCGCTCCCCTCGTTGCGGGCGCGGCGGCGATCCGCGCCGCCCTCTCGAACCCCAACAACAAAACTGACGTGGAAACAATCGGGAAAACGCTCATCGCCGCCGGGAACCTCAACTGGACGGACCGCCCCGGAGACACCTCGAAGGAGAGACTCCTCGACCTCAGCAACGAAACGCTGTTCAAATGATGGCGGCGTCCATGCAGCCATGTGAGCGGGAGCGGAAGGGCGTGCGTGCCCTGAGCGGCTCAGTCGGGCTTTTCCTCGCTCTCGTTGCCCTGGTGGCGATCTGCGTTCCAGCTGGCTTCGCCGCAGACGAGGCTCGCTACATCGTCGTCCTCGAGAACTCTGTGGATGACCCGGGAGCGGTGGGGCGTGCCCAGACCGAGCAGCACGGTGGCCGACTCGGCTTTGTCTACGAGTACGGCCCGATCGGTTACTCGGCAACCCTGCCGAGCAGCGCGGTCGAGGCGTTGAGCCGTGACCCGCGGGTGAGGGACGTCAGGGACGATCAGTTGTACGTCGCCGGCGCGCAGACGACTCCGACGGGCGTCAAACGAGTCTTCGCCAGCACCAACAACGCGCTCAAAATCGATGAAGCAGCAAACTTCACGGTCAACGCCGATGTGGCGGTGATCGACTTCGGGGTCGACTTCGAACACCCGGATCTCGTCGTCTTAAAACGGACCTACTGCAACGGCACCGAAAAAGCAGCGTCCTGCAAAGACGAAACCGGAACCGACGAAAATGGGCACGGGACCCACGTCGCCGGCACGATCGCCGCGATCGACAACGGCGTGGGCGTGGTCGGTGTCGCCCCCAGTGCCCGGATCTGGGCGGTGAAGGTCCTCGACCCCAATTCCTTCGAATCGGAGATCGTCGCCGGAATCAATTGGGTCACCTCCAAAGCTGCCGACATCGAGGTCGCCAACATGAGCATCCAGTGCCCGGCGCTGCCCTGCGAACCGAAAACCATCAAAGAAGCAGTGACGAAATCGGTAGAAGCAGGAGTCGTTCACGTCGGGATCGCCGGCAATCAGGGCAAAGAAGCCAGCCAAACAGGCCTCGCGACCATTCCCCTCTCGATCACGGCATCCGCGATTGCCGACTACGACGGCCTCCCGAACGAAGCAGCCACGGCACTGTGGTATCCGAGCTGCAACGCGACGAAACAGGAAAAAGACACAGGAAAAGATGCGAACGACGACAACCTCGCCACCTTCAGCAACTGGGGCGCAGCCGTCGAGATAACCGCCCCGGGCGTGTGCATCTACTCGACCTACAAAGGCAAAGGCTACGCCTACGAAACGGGCACCTCGATGGCGGCGCCCCACGTTGCGGGCGCGGCGGCGATCCTGGCGGCTCTCTCGAACCCCAACAACAAAGGGGACGTGGAAGCGATCAAAGCCACGCTCGTCAACGCGGGGAACCTCAACTGGACGGACCGCCCCGGAGACCCCTCGAAGGAGAAACTCCTCGACCTCAGCAACGAAGCCCTGTTCAAATGAATGACTGCGTCTAGGCGGGTGTAGGCTCGGACCTCGATGGCACTCGATCAGAGCAAGGTGGGGCAGGTCGTGGCGGCGCAGATGGAGGCGCTCGAAGCCGACTACGGCGAGGAGGGTTGCGAGATCGGCGACATCTGCACGATCGTCGAGGTGGTCGGGCCGCACGGGTCCCATGTGAGGGTGCGGACCAGCGAGATGCGTCCGCACATCGCCCTCGGCCTTCTGCGCATGGCGGAACGGGCGATGCTCAACAACCTCCAGGGCGGCAGCGACTAGCGCGTTTCGCCAATTCTGGTGCGGGCTGGCTGCCGGGCCCGACTATCCTCAGACGTTCTCCATGAGCGAGCAGAGATCCGACATCGTCGTGATGAAGTTCGGCGGCACGTCCGTTGCCGGGGCCGAGCAGATCAAGCGCGCCGCGAGGCGGATCGTCGCCGCGCGCGAGGCGGGAAACCGGGTCGTCGCCGTGCTCTCCGCGCGGGGGAAGACGACCGACGAGCTGGTCGCCCAGGCGCTGGAGATCTCCGAGCGGCCGGTCTCGCGCGAGATGGACATGCTGCTCTCGACCGGTGAGCGGATCTCCTGTGCGCTCTGTGCGATGGCTATCTACGACATGGGCCACCAAGCGATCTCGCTGACCGGCTCCCAGGCAGGGATCGTCACTGACTCCTCGCACACCAAGGCGCGGATCATCGACGTCCGTGCCGATCGGATCGAGGAGAAGCTAGATCAGGACCACATCGTTCTCGTCGCCGGTTTCCAGGGGGTCTCTACCGAGAGCCGTGACGTGACCACGCTCGGCAGGGGCGGCTCGGACACCACCGCGGTTGCGCTTGCCGCGGCGCTGAAGGCCAAGGTTTGTGAGATCTATACCGACGTCGCAGGTGTCTTCACCGCCGATCCGCGGATCGTGCCCGACGCCCGCAAGCTGCCACTGGCCTCATACGAGGAGATGCTCGAGATGTCGGCCTCAGGGGCGAAGGTGCTGCAGCTGCGCTCGGTCGAGTACGCCCGCAACCACGGGGTGCGCATCCACTGCCGCAGCAGCTTCGAAGACGGCCCCGGTACCCTCGTCGTGACCGAGCAGGAGATGGAGCAGGAGACAGTGGAGCAACCGTTCGTAACAGCTGTGACCCATGCCGACAACGAGGCCCGCGTGACCCTCACCGGCATCCGCGATGAGCCCGGCGTCGCCGGTGAGATCTTCAACGCGCTGGCCGAGGCCGGTATCAACGTCGACGTAATCATCCAGAACGAGCCCGTGGGCGACGACGAGCTGGCCGACCTCTCCTTCACCATTGACCGCTCCGAGCTGGGCACCGCGACCGACGCGATCGCCGCCCTCGGCGGCGTCAGCCAGGGCGTGCGCACCGACGACCGGATCGGCAAGGTCTCGATCATCGGCGCCGGCATGCGCTCCCATCCCGGCGTCGCCGCCAAGGTCTTCGAGGTGCTGGGCGCCGAGCGGATCAACATCGAGATGATCTCGACCTCGCCGATCAAGATCTCATGCGTGATCTCGGCTGATCGCCTTGCCGATGCGGTGAGGGTGCTGCACCAAGCCTTCGATCTCGGCGCCGATGCGGTCCGGCCCGAAGACCCGACTGGCGAGCACCGCCCGACCGTTCAGTCATGAGCGGCTACCGGGTAGGAGTGCTGGGCGCCACCGGCGCCGTCGGCTCGACCATCCTCGAGCTGATCGCCGAGCGCGATTTCCCCGCCGACGAGGTGGTCCCGTTCGCCTCCGAGCGCTCGGCCGGCAAGACGCTGGAGTGGAACGGCTCGCTGCTCGAGTGCCGGGTGCTGAGTCCGGAGACGATTCAGGGCCTTGACGTCGTGCTCTCCTCGGCGGGCGGCACGGTCAGCGCCGAGTGGGCGCCGAAGCTGGTCGAGGCGGGCGCAGTCGTCGTCGACAACACCAGCTACTGGCGCATGCACGAGGACGTGCCGCTTGTCGTGGCCGGTGTCAACCCCGACGCGGCGGCGGCGCACAAGGGCATCGTCGCCAACCCCAACTGCACGACGATGGTGGCGATGATGGCGCTGGCGCCGATCCACCGCGCGGTCGGTCTCGAGCGGCTCGTCGTCTCCACCTACCAAGCCGTTTCCGGTACCGGTCAGCGGGCGATCGAGGAGCTGCGCTCCCAATCGCAGGCGGTGCTTGCCGGCGAGGAGAGCCCGCCCGCGAGCGTCTACCCGCACCGAATCGCCTTCAACGTCCTGCCTCAGGTCGAGGTCTTCAAGGATGGCGACGACTACACGACCGAGGAGCGCAAGGTGATGGCGGAGACGCGCAAGATCCTCGAGATCGGCGAGGAGGTGGCGATCTCCGCCACCTGCGCCCGGGTGCCGGTGATCAGCGGCCACTCGGAGTCGGTCAACGTGCGCACCCGCGAGGACCTCTCGCCCGAGGACTGCCGCGCCCTGCTCGCCGACGCCCCCGGAGTCGTCGTCGTCGACGATCCCGCCAGCGGCACCTACCCGATGGCGATCGACGCCGCCGGCCGCGACGACGTCCTCGTCGGCCGCATCCGCCGCGACCCCGGCCAGGAGCGCACCCTCAACCTCTGGGTCGCCGGCGATAACCTGCGCAAGGGCGCCGCGACCAATGCGGTTCAGGTCGCCGAGCTGCTGATCGAGCGGAACCTGCTCGGCTACGGCGAATAGCCTCAGATGGACATCGGCTTCGGCGAGGCGCTGCTGCTGTTCGGTGCATTGCTGGCGGTCGTTGCGGGCCTCTCGGGGGTGATGAAGGGGACCGTCCTCTCTGCCTCGGTTCTCTCGGTCGTTCTCGGCATCGCTCTCGCCGCCGCCGGCGTGGTCGACGTCGACCCGACCGACGAGTCGATCGTTGAGCTGATCGAGCTGGCGCTGATCCTCACTCTCTTTTCCGACGGAATGTTCGTCGAGCGCGAGCTGCTGCGCCGCCACTGGAGCCCGGTTGCGCGGGCGCTGGTAATCGCGATGCCGATCACGATGGCGTTGCTGGGGCTGGCGGCCAAGGCGCTCTTTCCTGAGCTGAGCTGGGCCGAGGCGCTGCTGCTCGCTGCGGTGCTCTCGCCGACCGATCCGGTGGTGACCTCGGCCGTCGTGACCTCGCGCTTGGTGCCGAGCGCGGTGCGGCACACGCTGAATCTCGAGTCCGGCCTCAACGATGGTCTTGCCCTGCCCTTCGTCCTCTTCTTCCTCGTCCTCGCCACGCCCGGCGGTGACGCCGGTACAGAGGCGGCCAAGCTGGCTGGCGAGGCGGTCATTGGGGCGGCGATCGGCCTTGGCCTCGGTGCCCTCGCCGGGCGGCTGCACCATCACCTGCCTGGAGGCGGGCTGACCCAGCGCTACGAGGGGATCTACGCCGTCGGCTTCGCCCTCGTCGCCTTCGGTCTTGCCGAAGTCACGATCGGCAACGGGCTGATTGCCGCCTTCGTTTGCGGAATCGCGATGGCCGCCGTGGAGAAAGACGTCCCCGAGGGTTTCGTCGAGTTCGCCGAGAACACAAGCGCGATCCTGCAGGTGCTGACCTTCTTCGTCTTCGGCGCGCTGATCGTCGCCACCGGCTTCGACCACAGCATCCCGCCGCTGGTCCTCTTTGTCGTCTTCGCACTGATCATCGCCCGCCCGCTTGCGGTCATGCTCTCCTTCCTGCGCACCGGCATCGCTAAACCGCAGAAGCTCTTCATTGCCTGGTTCGGCCCGAAGGGGGTGGCTTCGATGCTCTTCGCTCTCTTCGTGCTCAAGTCAGGCGTCGGCAACGGCGAGCTGATCTTCGACGTCGCCGCGATCGCAATCGTTGCCTCGATCGTCGCCCACGGCCTCACCGACACCGTCGGCGCCCGCTGGATGGCTCGCCGCATCGGCCTCGACTAGACCATTCACTCGATCATTCGTCCGGCACACTTCCGCGCACCATACGTAACGTTTTGTCAGCTAGCGTGGAGATATGGAGAAATGGGAGCAAGACCGAATCGATCGTCTCGAAAACCGCATCGCTCAACTCGAACGCAAGAACTGGGAACGCTCGGACTTCGCCTTTCGTCTGATCATGCACGGACTGACGGCAGCCTTTGTCGTCCTGGCGATTGCCACAATTGTCGTCAGTGCCTCGCACCCAGCTAACTAGGGATCCGGTTCAGGCGGGGACCGCGGCCAGCCGCTCCTCGACCCACTTGGTCGAGGCGATGTGGCGGCTCATGCCGAGCTGCTTCGGTTCGGCGCCGAGGGCGAGGCCGACCAGCTGCGGCAGATGCAGGACAGCGAGGCCGAGGTCGCGGTTGACGACCTTCGCCGCCTCGGGCTGCTGCATGTCGAGGTTGAGGTGGCAGAGCGGGCAGGGAGTGACCAGGGCATCGGCGCCGGCGTCGATAGCGTCGCCGACGTGGGTGCCGGCCTGGCGCAGCGAGGTCTCTCGGTTCATCGTGATCACCGGGAAGCCGCAGCACTTGCGCGCGCCGTCGTACTCGACGACCTCGCCGCCGAGTACCTCGATCACCTTCTCGAGGTAGATGTCGCGGTCGGGGAACTCGTCGTAGCCGAGCCGCTCCTTCGGGCGCACGACGTAGCAGCCGTAGAAGGGGCCGACCCGCAGGCCGGACAGCGGCCGCTTTACCTGCTCGGCGAGGCGCTCGAGGCCGTAGTCCTCGACCAGCAGCCAGAGGAAGTTCTTGTTGGTGAAGCCGTCCTTGTCCTTCTCGTAGGCGAGGCCCTGGCCGCTCAGCACCTCGTTGATGTGGGCGCGGTAGGAGGAGTCGGCGTCGAGCCGCTGCTGACACTCCGACTGTGCGCCCTGGCAGGTCGAGCAGATGTTCATCATCGCCAGCCCGGTCTGCTGGGCGAGGGCGAAGGTGCGGGCGTTGAGGGTGTCGGCAAGCTCCTGGTTGTGCTCGGCGATCACGCCGGCGCCGCAGCAGTTGGCGCGGTCGAGCTCGACCAGCTCGATCCCGAGCCGCTCGGCGACGAAAGCCATCGAGCCGTGCAGCTCAGTGGTGAAGCCGCGTGAGACGCAGCCGGGCCAGTAGGCGACCTTGATCTGGCCGTCGCTCATGACTCCTCGCTTTCCGCGGCCGCGGCCGCCTCCGCCGTCAGGGCGGCGTCCGTGGGCTCGTCGGGCTCCGGTTCGACGTCCTCCTCACCGCGGATGTAGATGTTGAATTCCTCGCGGTGCTCCTCGGCGTGCTTGTAGATCGCCTTGACCTCGTCCTGGGCGCCGTCGGGAAGCTTCGGGTGGATACCGGGGATCAGCTTCGGCAGCGAGCGCATCTTGCCCGTCTTCAGGCCGCGGATCGCGGTCGGGAGCGAGCCGAGCATTTCCTTGATCGCCCGCTTGCTCGGTTTGAGCTTGCCCTTGGCGCCGGGGGCAAAGGACTCCTGCAGCAGCAGCGACTCGTCGAGCGTGCCCTTCTTCTCGATGATCTTGGTGAAGGCGATCTCGTGGTTGTGACCGCTATTGGGGTCGTCGATCCCCTCCTCGCCGGCTTTGCGGCGTAGGCGCATGATCTGGTCCATCGGCGCCACGCCCTTGGGGCAGGCGTCGATGCAGCTGAAGCAGTGGGTGCAGTCGTAGATCCCGTGCGGGTCGTGAGCGAGGTCGTGGAGGCGCTCCTTGGTCTCGGCGTCACGCGGGTCGCCGACGAAGCGGTAGGCCTTGGCCAGCGCGGCCGGGCCGATGAAGTCGGGGTCGGCTTCCATCGAGAGGCAGGAGGAGACGCAGGCGCCGCACTGGATGCAGGCCATCGACTGGGTGATGTCGATCATCGACTCCGGCTCGACCACGTACTCGCGCTCGGGCGGGTCGCCGTGGGGCAGCAGCCAGGGCGTGACGCGGCGGATCTTGGCCCAGTGCGTCGACTCCATGTCGGTGACCAGGTCCTTGATCACGGGCATGTTCCCCATCGGCTCGATCACGATTGCGGGCGTCTCGGATCGATCGCCGTTGCCGACGCTGGCCTGCTTCTCCGCCAGCTCCTGTGCCTCGCCGATCTGGGTCTTGCAGCCGAGCCCGGACTGGCCGTTGATCTTCATCCCGCAGGAGCCGCAGATCGCGGCCCGGCAGGAGCAGCGGACCGAGAGTGAGCCGTCGTCGCGGTCCTTCGCCTGCAGCAGGGCGTCGAGGACCGAGAGCGAGGGTTCGAGCTCGACGCCGAACTCCTCCCAGTAGGGCCCCTCGCCGCTCTCCGGCTGGAACCTGCGGACTTTGATCGTGTACTCGGCCATCAGTAGGTCCTCTCCTGTGGCTCCCATTGCGTGATGGTCACCTCTGAGTATGAGATCTCCGGCCCGTCGTCGCTCAGCTGCAGGTCGATGTGCTTGAGCCATTCCTCGTCGTTGCGCTCAGGGAAGTCGGTCCTGTACTGGGCGCCGCGGCTCTCCTTGCGCTCCAGGGCGGCGAGGCAGGTGCACTCGGCGTTGTCGAGCATGTAGCCGAGCTCGATCGCGCCGAGGATGTCCTGGTTGAAGATCGCGCTCTTGTCGTCGATGTAGGCGGTCTCCGCCTCCTCCTTGAGCTTCCGCACCGTCTCCAGCGCCTCCTGGATCCCGACCTCGTCGCGGAAGACGGCGACCTTGGCGTCCATCGCCGTCCCCAGATCCTGCTTGATCTCGGAGATTCGGCGGCCGGAGCCCTTCTCGCGCGAGGAGATCGCCGCGATCGAGGCCTGCTCGGCCTCGAGCACCGCTTTCGAGGGACGTGAGCCCTCGACTCGCTTCGCCCGCGCGGCAGCGTCGGCGCCAGAGCGGCGGCCGAAGATCAGCGTGTCGAGCAGCGAGTTGGCGCCGAGCCGGTTGCCGCCGTGGACGGAGACGCAGGCGGTCTCGCCGGCGGCGTAGAGGCCGGGGATGTCGGTGCGGCCGTCGACGTCGGTCTTGACCCCGCCCATCGTGTAGTGGTTGCCGGGCTTGATGTGGATCGGTTCGCGGGTGATGTCGACCCCGGCGAAGTCCTTGCCGACGAGGACGATCTCGCGCAGCGCCTCGTGCACGCGCTTTTTCGGCACCACCGTGATGTCGAGTGCGACGGTGCCGTCGGGGAAGCCGCGGCCCTCGTTGATCTCGGTCTGCTCGGCGCGGGAGACGACGTCGCGCGAGGCGAGCTCCATCTTGTTCGGCGCGTAGCGCTCCATGAAGCGTTCGCCCTTGGCGTTGAGCAGGTGGGCGCCCTCGCCGCGGGCACCCTCGGTGATCAAGAAGCCCTTGCCCGCCAGTGTCGTCGGGTGGTACTGGATCATCTCCATGTCCATCAGCTTGGCGCCGACGCGGTAGGCCATCGCGATCCCGTCGCCGGTGCAGATCAGGGCGTTGGTGGTCGGCTTCCAGACCTGGCCGTTACCGCCGCAGGCGAGGATCACCGACTTGGCCCGGAACAGCTCCATCGAGCCGTCGGCGATGTTGCGGGTGACGACGCCGCAGCACTCGCCCTGGTCGTCCATCGCCAGCGCTGTGCAGAACCACTCCTCGTAGCGCGCGACCGAGTCGGAGTGCTTCATCAGCTGCTCGTAGAGCACGTGCATGATCGCCTGGCCGGTGATGTCGGCGACGTAGTAGGTGCGGGCGGCTGAGGCGCCGCCGAAGGCGCGGGTGCCGAGCTTGCCTTCCTCGTTGCGGTGGAAGGTGACGCCGAGGTGCTCGAGGTGGAGGATCTCCTCCGGCGCCTCGCGGCACATGATCTCGACCGCGTCCTGGTCGCTGAGGTAGTCGGAGCCCTTGATCGTGTCGAAAGCGTGCGACTCCCAGGAGTCGCCGGGGTTGAGCGCCGCGTTGATCCCGCCCTGGGCGGCATTGGAATGCGAGCGCACCGGGTGGACCTTGCTGACGATCCCGACCGACACGCCTTCCTCGGCGGCGGCCAGGGCGGCCCTCTGGCCGGCGAGCCCGGCGCCGATCACCAGTACGTCATGGGTTGGCACGAGCGCGGATGCTATAGAGCGGAAATCCGACGGCGCGGTCGGGATTTAGCTGCGGCAAGCCGGCTGGCTACAGCCAGCGCTCGCCGAGCCGCCGGATCGCCGCCTCGGAAAGGCGGACTCCGTCGGCGACGCTGCCGAAGTCGACGTTCTCGGCGAGGTCGTTGGGCCAGTGGTAGTTGGCCGGGTTCTTGAGGTCGGTGCAGCCACAGAGGGAGGCGGTCTCGTACCCCGCTGCCAAGGGCTCGAGGCCGTCGGTGCCGTTGTGCAGGCGAAGGTTGGGATAGAGCCAGATGCCGAGCTCCTCGGCGAGACCGTCCATCAGATCCAGTGCCCGTCGCGGGTACTCGTACATTTTCAGGAAGCCCTCGCCGCGCAGGACCAGCAGGTGGGGGGAGCCGATCGAGTCGACCGAGAGGAAGAAGGTGCTCTCCCTCGGCAGTTGCGGGAAGTGGCGCTCGCCGAAAGCCTTGATCCCCTCGCTGAAGGACTCCTCCGCGCCGGTGGAGAGCAGGATCACCCTGACGTTCTGCGGCCGCTCCTCGTCGAGGCGGCGGGCCAGGGCGAGCAGGGTGACGACCGCGGTCCCGTTGTCGTTTGCCCCCGGGACCGTCTTGCGCAGGCCAATGTCGGCCATCGCCGCGGCGGAGCCGATGCCGAGGAAGATGCCCAGCTTGGAGAGCCATCGGCGGCCGCTGAGGGCGCCGAGCGCGGCAAGGATTGGACCGCCGATCACCGGCGCCATCAGCGCCGGGCTGGTGTCCTGGCCCTCGATCAGCCCGAGGCGGTCGGCGAATTTGGGCAGAGCCGGGTGGAAGACAAGCCCGGAGTGGGCGGCGTCATGGTGGGCGACGATGACCACGGTGCGCTCGGCATCGGTGGGCCCCAGCTCGCAGACGACGTTGTAGGTGGTCCGCGTCGGCAGCGGCTTGCGCAGGCGGCGCTGTCCGGGAGGGAAGTCGTCGGCGATCCCGGCTGCCCCGATCGCGCCCAGGACGGTGCCGAGCATACGGCGGCCGCGTAGCGCCGCCAGCCCACCGAAGGCGCCCAGCGCGGCCCCGATCCCAAGCGGCCACCAGTAGGTGCCTTGCGCCGGCTCGGCCTCGATCCGGGCATCGGCGCCTAGCTCGGCAAAGCGTTCGACGATCCACTCGGCAGCCCGGCGCTCGCCCTCGGAGGCCGAGGGCCGGTAGATCTGCTCGAACTCCTCGAGCAGCGTGCGCAGCCAGTCCTGATCCGGTACGCCCACGTACTCGGCGATCGTCGATTCGGCTGTCTGCGAGGGCGCCATCGGGATCCGACCCTACCTGCCACGTACCATTGGGGCATGCTCGGCGGGCGCCCGATCACCCTCTTCCACGTCAGCGGGATTCGCATCGCAGTCGACTGGTCCTGGTTCCTGGTCCTCTTCCTGGTGATCTTCTGGCTCTCGGGCTTCTACGGAGACGTGCTCGGCGAGAGCAGCTCCTCCTCGACCCCTTTCCTGCTTGCGGTGATCAGCGCGATTGGCTTCTTCGGTTCGATCGTCCTGCACGAGCTCGGGCACGCCTTCGCGGCGCGGCGCGAGGGGATCGGCATCTCCAGCATCCAGCTCTGGATCTTCGGCGGCATGGCGCGCATGGACCGCGAATCCGATAGCCCCGCGGCTGAGTTCAAGGTTGCGATCGCCGGGCCCCTGGTGACGCTGGCGATCGTCGTCGTCCTGACCGTGGTCGGTCTTGCGGCGGCTGGCCCGGACGAGTTCCGAAAGGCGGCGCTGGTCGAGAGCGACGCCGGCATCTCGGGAGTGCTGGCGATGGTCGCCTGGCTGGCAACGATGAACTTCCTCGTTCTCGTCTTCAACCTGCTGCCCGCCTTCCCGATGGACGGCGGCAGGATCGCGCGGGCGATCGCCTGGTGGCGGACCGGCGATCGCACCTCGGCGACACGCTTCGCTGCGACTCTGGGACGGGTCTTCGCCTACATCTTCATCGGCTGCGGCCTGCTGCTGATCTTCGGCGGTTACGCGTTCAGCGGGGTCTGGCTGGCGCTGATCGGGATCGTGATCAACGGCTCGGCCCGAGCCGCCTCGGTGCAGACGGCAATCACGGGCCGGATCGAGGGAATGCGGGTCGCCGACGTGATGGACCGCGAGCCGGTGACGATCCCCGGCGAGCTGAGCATCGAGAAAGCGCTCGACGAGTACTTCCTCCGCTACCGCTGGCCCTGGTTCCCGGTGGTCGACGCCGCCCACCGCTTCCTCGGACTGCTGGTTCGCGACCGGGCCGACGAGGTGCCCGAGATCTCGCGTGCCACGGCCCTGGTTGCCGACACGCTCGAGCGCGACCCCAGCGCCTTTCAGGTCCGCGATGACGCCCCGCTCGACTCGCTCCTCGCCAACCAGAACCTGCGCCGCTTCGGCGCCCTGATGGCGGTCGACGCGGACGGCCGCCTTAGCGGAGTGATCACTGCCGAGCAGGTCGGCAGAGCGCTACGCGACGCGGCGAGGTAGCGGTCCGCGCAGGGGGTTCCGCTTAACTTTTTCGGTGGAGAGTCGCCATCTGGCAGTGGGCCGCGCGCCGAAAAAGTACAAGACGCTTCACCCCCTGCCCGGACCGCTACTGGTCGGGTCGGTGGCGCTCGATGATCGTGCCGAAGTCAGTGCCAGCGGGGAGCGTGCCGAAGGCCTGTCCCCAGTCGCCGCTTAGGCGAGAAGCGCAAAAAGCATCTGCCACTGCGGGGTCGCCGTAGCGGACCAGCAGTGAGGCTTGCAGGGACAGGGCCATCTTCTCGATGATCCGGCGGGCGCGGGACTCGATCGTCTCGATGTCCCCGGGAATCTCGGCGCGAAGCTCCTGCACATAGGCATCTAGGCGGGGCTCGGCACCGGCGCCAGCCTCGACCTCGGCGAAGAAGGCATCAACAGAGGCCGGGCTCTTGACCATCGCCCGCAGCGCGTCGAGGCACTGGACGTTGCCCGAGCCCTCCCAGATCGAGGCCAGGGGCGCCTCTCGGTAGAGGCGCGGCATCCCCGACTCCTCGACGTAGCCGTTGCCGCCTAGGCACTCCAGGCACTCGACCGCGTGCGAGGGGGCGCGCTTGCAGGTCCAGTACTTGAGGACGGCGTTGGCGAGGCGGCGGAAGCCCGCGGCATCCTCGTCGCCGGCCGCCGCCTCGTCGTAGGCTCGGGCGAGCCGCATCGCGGAGACCGTTGCCGCCTCCGACTCGACGCAGAGGTCGGCGAGGACGTTGCGCATCAACGGCTGGTCGATCAGGTCCTTGCCGAAGGCGGAGCGGTGGGCGGTGTGGTTGAGCGCCTGCACGACCCCGGCCCTGTAGCCGGTGGCGGCGCCGATCACGCAGTCGAGGCGGGTGTGGTTGACCATCTCGATGATCGTCGGCACGCCGCGTCCCTCCTCGCCGACCATCCGCGCCCAGGCGCCGCGGAACTCGACCTCGCTGGAGGCGTTGGAGCGGTTGCCGAGCTTGTCCTTGAGGCGCTGGATGTGGAAGGCGTTGCGCTCGCCGTCGGGGGTCCAGCGCGGCATCAGGAAGCAGGAGACGCCGGAGTCGGTCTGGGCGAGGACGAGGAAGGCATCGCACATCGGCGCTGAGCAGAACCACTTGTGGCCGACGATCTCGTACTCGGCGCCGGGCCCGCCGCCGTTCAGCGGCGTTGCCGTGGTCGTGTTGGCGCGCACATCGGAACCGCCCTGCTTCTCGGTCATCGCCATCCCGCAGAGGGCGCCGCGCTTGCGCTCCGCTGGCAGCGAGCGCTCGTCGTAGTCGAGCGAGAGAAAGCGCTGCTCCCACTCGGCGGCAAGCTCCGGCTGCTTGCGCAGTGCCGGGATCGCCGAGTAGGTCATCGAGAGCGGGCAGCCGACGCCGCTCTCGGCCTGCATCAGCAGCATGAACATCGCGGCGCGGGCGACATGGGCGCCGGGGCCCGGCTCACGCCAGGGCATCGCGTGCAAGCCGTTGTCGACCCCGATCCGCATCAACTCATGCCAGGAGCTGTCGAACTCGACCTCGTCGATGCGGTTGCCATAGCGATCGTGAGTGCGCAGTTGGGGCTTGTTCTCGTTGGCCTCGAACCCCCAGCGGATCGTCTGGTGCGAGCCGCAGATCGCTCCCAGCTCTCGGGCACGGCCCTCGGCCCAGTCGGCCCCCTCGCGCCGCAGCGCCTCGGTCAGGGGACGGTCGGCGTCGAAGGGGTTGTAGTCCTCCAGCGGTGGAGGCTGGTTGAAGACCTCGTGCGTGTGTCTCGACTGGCGCTCGACGGTGGCCATCGAACTGATTGTGCCAGCCCATCGGTAGCATCGCCGCCCGCGTGACAAAGATCCAAGTGAAGAACCCGATCGTCGAGCTCGACGGCGACGAGATGACCCGGATCATCTGGTCATTCATCAAGGAGCAGCTGATCCTGCCCTACCTCGACCTCGAGCTGATCTATTTCGACCTCGGGATCGAGAGCCGCGACGCGACCCGGGACCAGATCACCGTCGATGCGGCCAACGCGATCAAGCAGCACGGCGTTGGCGTCAAGTGCGCGACGATCACTCCCGACGAGGCTCGGGTCGAGGAGTTCGGGTTGCAGGAGATGTACCGCTCGCCGAACGGCACCATCCGCAACATCCTCGGCGGAGTCATCTTCCGCGAGCCAATCGTGATCGCCAACATCCCTCGGCTCGTCCCCGGCTGGACCAAGCCGATCGTGATCGGTCGTCACGCCTTCGGGGATCAGTACCGGGCAACCGACCTGGTCGTACCCGGAGAGGGAACGCTGACGCTTACCTATACGCCCAAGGACGGCACCGATCCCGTCGAGCTCGATGTATACGACTTTCCCGGCTCGGGTATCGCGATGGCGATGTACAACCTCGACGACTCGATTCGGGATTTCGCGCGGGCATCGATGCGCTACGGCCTCGACCGCGGCTACCCCGTGTACCTGTCGACGAAGAACACGATCCTGAAGCGCTACGACGGCCGCTTCAAGGATCTCTTCGCGGAGGTCTACGAGGCTGAGTTCAAGTCTGATTTTGAGGCCGCCGGACTCACCTACGAACACCGCTTGATTGACGACATGGTCGCCGCGGCGCTGAAGTGGGAGGGTGGCTACGTCTGGGCTTGCAAGAACTACGATGGCGACGTGCAGTCCGACACCGTCGCCCAGGGCTTCGGCTCGCTTGGTCTGATGACCAGTGTGTTGATGAGCCCCGACGGCAGAACCGTCGAGGCTGAGGCCGCGCACGGCACGGTTACACGCCACTACCGGCAGCACCAGCAGGGCAAGCCGACCTCGACCAATCCGATCGCTTCGATCTTCGCCTGGACGCGGGGCCTCGCCGCGCGTGGCCGGCTCGATGAGACCCCCGAGGTGTCACGGTTCGCCGAGACGCTGGAGCGGGTATGCGTCGAGACGGTGGAAGGCGGCCAGATGACCAAGGACCTGGCGCTTCTCGTCGGGCCCGACCAGGAGTTCCTCACAACGCAGGAGTTCCTCGCCGCCATCGATGTGGGTCTTCAGCGCGCGATGGCTCAGTAATTCAGCTTCCTCGAAAACGACGAATCCAGGAGAGAAGATTTCGTGAGCACTCCCGTGAAGGTCACCGTCACCGGCGCTGCCGGTCAGATCGGCTACGCGCTCTTGTTCCGGATTGCCAGTGGCCAGATGCTAGGTCCCGACACCCCTGTTGAGCTGCGCTTGCTCGAGATCCCCGATGCCGTCAAGGCGGCGGAGGGCACCGCGATGGAGTTGGACGACTGCGCCTTCCCGCTGCTGAGCCGGATCGACATCTTCGATGATCCGAAGCAGGCGTTCGACGGCTGCAACGTTGGTTTGCTGGTGGGTGCCCGGCCGCGTGGTCCAGGTATGGAGCGCTCGGACCTGCTCGAGGCCAATGGAGGGATTTTCAAGCCGCAGGGCGAAGCGATCGCCGCCGGCGCCGCCGATGACATCAGGGTGCTCGTCGTCGGCAATCCCGCCAACACCAACTGCCTGATCGCGATGTCGAACGCCGATGGGGTTCCCAGTGAGCGTTTCACCGCAATGATGCGCCTCGATCACAACCGGGCGATCGCCCAGCTCGCCAACAAGGCCGGCAAGGCAATCACCGATGTCACCAATATGACGGTCTGGGGCAACCACTCGACAACGCAGTACCCGGACCTGGTGAACGCCAAGGTGGCGGGGCAAAGCGCCTGGGACGTGGTCGACGACGAGTCTTGGATCGCGGACGAGTTCATCCCGCGAGTGGCGAAGCGCGGTGCCGCGATCATCGAGGCACGGGGCGCTTCCAGCGCGGCCTCAGCCGCGAATGCGGCGATCGATCACGTTCGCGACTGGGTGCTCGGTACTCCTGAGGGGGACTGGGTCTCGATGGGTGTTCCCGCCGATGGCTCGTATGGCGTCGAGGAGGGGATAGTCGCTGGGTTCCCCTGTGCCTGCAGCGGCGGCAAGTGGTCGATCGTCGAGGGGCTCGAGGTGCCTGAGTTCTCGCGTGGCCGGATCGATGCCAGCGCGGCCGAGCTGCGCGAGGAGCGCGACGCAGTCAGCAAGCTCGGTCTGGTCTGAGGCTGCGCAAACGAAAGAAGCCGGCCCCTGAACAGGAGCCGGCTTCTTTCCAAGCAAATGTGAACGGGCTTATTTGGCCGCGTGGTACTGGCGGCCTTTCTTCGTGACCCGTCCCTCTTTCTCCAGTTCCCCGAGGACCCGGTAGAGGTAGTTGGGTTTGATCTTCATCGACTTCGCGATCTCCGAAGCGCTGATGCCAGGGTTCCCCTCAACCAGCGCTACCGCCTGGTCGGCACGGGTCCCGCCGCGACGGCGACGGCGACGTTTAGGGGTGGCAGCTGGGGCCGAGGCCGAGGCAGCTTTGGGGGGACGCCCGGGGCCGCGACCGGTGCCCGGAGGCCTGCCGGGGCGACGTGCGGGCGTGCCACCGAGCTCTGCAAGGGCGCGCTCGAGGCGCTTGCGCTCGTCGTCAAGCTCGGCGAGGCGCTTCTTTACTAGGTCGAGAGCCTCGTCAAGTACGTTGCTGGTGCTGGGCATTTCGTTCCTTTCATCCCCGTCAGCATTGTGCCTCCCGGGTCGTCAGCTTTCTGCCTTGCTCAGAGTGTGTCACAGCGACAGTGACAGTGACTATTCGTCTAGTCAAATTGAACCCTGTAACTCTGGCCATTTAGATGAAGCCAGAGGAACGTAGGGTCAAGCAGTGCGCTGCGCCTGGCGCTCCGGAGAAATACGCACCACGTTTCTGGCAAGGCCCAGCTTCTCCAGGGCTCTAATAACCAATGCCGACGGGTCCAGCTCCCAGCGTTTGAGGCCATGAACGGCGGAGCGGGGGAATGCGTGGTGGTTGTGATGCCAGGACTCACCGAGCGATGGGATGGCGAGCCAAAACACATTGGTTGAACGGTCTTCGGTATCGAAGCGCCGAGTGCCGAAGAAGTGACATACGGAATTGACGCTCCAGGTGACGTGGTGAACGAAAAAGATCCTCACCAGGCCACCCCACAGCAGCCCGGTTGCGGCACCGGCCAGAGTGCCGCTGACGGCGTATCCGGCGAGGGCCGGAAGCGCGAGGCTGAGCAGCACGAGCGGTACGAATTGTCGGGCAATCGTTCGCATGCCTCGGTCTTCATAGAGGTCCGCCGCGTATCGCTTCCAGTCTGCGCGGCCCTGAGTGGACATCAGCCAGCCGGAGTGTGCGTGCCATAGACCTGCCAGCACGCCCCGAGCACCGCCGCTGTGTCCCACGTGCGGGCTGTGCGGATCGCCCTCCTCGTCGGTATGCGCATGGTGCTTGCGATGGTCGGCAACCCAAGAGATCACCGGCCCCTGGACGGCCATCGAGCCCAGCACCGCGAAGGTGTACTCGAGTGCCTTCGAGGTCTGGAAGGAGCGGTGGGTGAGGAGGCGGTGGAAGCCGACCGTGACGCCGATCGCCGTCAGCAGGTACATCGCGGCTGCGATGACCAGGTCGCTGGCGCTGACCAGGCTGTTCCAGAGAAGCACTATCGCCGCCAGCGTGGCTACGAAGGGCACCACGACCGCTCCCAGGTTCGCCAGCTTCTCCGCTCTGGTCATCTCGCCCATTGCTGCGACAAGTTACGTGTTCCTCCGTCGCAAGGATTACTCTCTAGGCCAATTTATGAGCCAATTTTTCATCACTTAGATGACAAGTTCTGTCGATTCGGAGCCCTGGCGCGGTCTGTCTGCGGATGTCGCCGATCTGATTGAGCCCGAGCTGGATGCGGTGACGGCGGAGATCCTCGCCACGATTGCCCGCGACGTCCCCGAGTACGCCCGCCCTCTTGAGGGGCGCTTCGGACGCGGCATTCGCACCGGTGTCGGCGAGGCGCTGCGCCAGTTCGTCTCGCTGATCCGCGATCCGGAAGCGGGTCGCGGATTGGGGCGCGAGGTATACGTCGAGCTCGGTCGCGGGGAGATGCGGCAAGGACGGACGCTGGATTCTCTGCAGGCCGCCTACCGAGTCGGCGCCAGGGTGGCATGGCGGCGGATAGCCCGCGCCGGCCGTCGAGCCGAGCTCGACCCCGAGGTGTTGAGCCTGCTGGCGGAGGCGATTTTCGCCTACATCGACGAGCTTTCCGCCGATTCGGTCGAGGGCTACGCCGATGCGCAGTCCGAGGCAGAGGACCGGCTGCGGCGGCGGCGCCGAGAGCTGGCGACGCTGCTGATGCGCGAGCCGGCTGCCGAGCGGGCGGACCTGCGTGCCGCTGCGCAGGCGGCCGGCTGGACGATTCCCCGCAGTGTCGCGGCGCTCGCCTGCGCCGAGGGGGACCTAATGCAGGCGGCACGGCGTCTGCCGACGGATGTGCTTGCCACGCAGCTCGACGAAACCGGTTGCATCCTCGTGCCGGATCCTGCCGGCCCGGGACGCGGTGCTGAGATCGAGCGCGCAGCAAAGGACTTCCCGCTTGCCCTCGGCCCCGCCGGTGAGGTTCCTCGGCTGAAGGACTCCTGGCTGCTGGCGAAAGCCGCGCTGCGGGGGGCGGAGGCGGGGGTCCTCTCCCGGGAGGGAGTCGTGCGCGCCGAGGACCATCTCGCCGACCTGCTTCTGTACGAGGGGAGTGCCCTGGTCGGCCGTATCTCCGACCGTAGGCTCGCCGCTCTGGACTCGCTCACCGAGAAGGCGCGTGAGCGGATGCGGGAGACGGCCCTCGCCTATGTGCGCCACGGCGGCAACTCCGTGGCGATGGCGGCGGCACTCCACGTCCATCCGCAAACCGCCCGCTACCGCGTTGCCCGCCTACGCGAGCTGCTCGGCGACCAGCTCGACGACCCTGACGCCCGCTTCGAGCTCCAAATAGCACTGCGCTGAGCGGCTGGGCTCAGCGATCGCGCTTGCGCGGCAGGGTGCGGAAGACGACGTCCCAGAGCGGGGAGGAGACGCCGTAGCCGAAGCGGTGGTCTTGGAAGTGGTGGCGCATGTGCTGCTCGCGCAGGCGCTTGCCCAGGTCGGACTTGGGGACGAAGTGATGCACGTAGTAGTGCGTGTAGTCGTAGGCCAGGTAGCCGGCGATGAAGCCGCCGAAGAGCGGATAGGCGGCCGGCGTGCCGAAGAGCAGCGTGAAGGCGGCGAAGAAGAGCGCCGCAAGGGGGATCGCCACCGCCGGCGGCATCACCAGCCGCAGCTTGTCGTTCGGGTGGTCGTGGTGGATGCCGTGGATGATGAAGTGCATCCTGCGCCCGAAGGCGTTGTCGGGCTCCCAGTGGAAGACCAGCCGGTGCAGCCAGTACTCGGTCAGCGTCCAGATGCCGGCGCCGCCGAGGCTGAGCAGCGCCAGCTGCCAGATCGCGTATCCGCGGTCGAAGCCCAGCCACTCCATCAGGACGACCACCGGGACGAAGACGATCGCGGGGACCGCCGGGTGAACCCGGGAGAAGAAGTTGAGGAAGTCGCTCTCGAACAGCTCGGGGGAGGCGGAGAGCTTGTCGGTCCTGCTCTGGGAGTCCATCGACTGATCCCATCGTAGCGAGGGGAGGTCCCGGCTTCCGCAAGACGCGGGGAACCTGTGACAGCTCTGTGTCAAAGAGGTTGCGCTTTGCGGAAATGAGCGTCACGAGAGTGTCGCACCGGTGCCAATATGCGCCGCCATGCCGCGCAAGCAAAAGCCGCCGAGCTGCGACGACTGCTACTTCCGCAAGAACCTGCTCTGCTCGCTCGAGCTGGACGAGCCCTGCGCCACCTTCCGGCCGAACCGGCCCGAGGGGCTGGTGCCGCCGCGCCAGCCGGTGCTGCTGATGCGACCACCGCGCTGGGCATCGCAGACTCAGACCACCTAGCTCTCGGCCGCGGGTCCTGTCGCCGAAGGACTGCCCTCGGCGGCCCTTCGCGCTGCTCCGGGCGCCGGGACCCTTCGAAGCTAGGGACGAAGCCTCGCCCTCCGCAGCCTGCGGGTCCGGCGAGTCCAGCCCACTTCGACACCACCCGCGGAGAAGCGCTTTCGCTTGAAGCTTCGTTGCTCGAGGGGCGACGTCTCTCGCGGGGGGTGGCGCCGTAGGGGGGCCCGCCCCCGAGGAAGCTTTAGCTACCGGAGGGGGTGGGGGGTCCCCTGCGGCGACAGGACCCGCCGCGCCTAGGCGGTTGCTGTTCGCCCCGGCGACAGGACCCGCGGCCGAGCGCGGTGGTTATGTTTTGACCCGATGCCAGAGCGCGACTTGTTTGCGAATTTTGCCCGCATGCGGAGGGAGATGGATCAGATGTTGGGAAGTGGATGGAGCCGCACGACTTATGTGAGCCGGCGTAGCTCGGGGTTTTCGCCCAATGTCGACGTCTACTACTGCGGGGATCCGCAGCGGGCGGTGGTCAAGGTCGATCTGGCTGGGGTGGATCTCTCACAAATTGGGATTGAGGTCTCTGGGCGGCAGTTGGCGATCGTGGGGGAGCGGCCGGTGCAGGAGACCGAGGGGCGGGTCTACCAGCAGGTTGAGATTCCCTCCGGGCCCTTCCGGCGCATCGTCGAGCTGCAGGTCGACGTCGATGCCGATCGGGCGAAGGCGACCTATGAGGACGGCGTGCTGCGGATCGACCTGCCGCTGCGCGATCCGGCCGAGACCACCCGCCAGGTACCGATAGGGAGGGACTAGTCGATGGAGGGCAGCCCGGTGCTCGAGGTGGTCGAGTCCCCGCTCGACGCCGAGGACGCGATCCGCGCCAGCGAGCCGTTGCCCGATGCGCTGCCGGTCCTGCCGCTGCGCGAGACCGTCACCTTTCCCGAGACCCTGACCCCGCTGGCGGTGGGTCAGGAGCGATCGATCAAGCTCGTCAACGACGTGCTCGGCGCCAACCGAATGCTGGTGATGGTCGCCTCGCGCGATCCCGAGAACGACGAGCCCGGTCCCAAAGACCTCTACGAGGTCGGCGTGGTCGGGGTGGTGGCGCGCATGCTCAAGGTCCCCGACGGGACGCTGCGGATCCTCGTCCAAGGCATGCAGCGGGTCCTCCTCGGCCCCTACGTCGCCGAGCAGCCCTACCTGGTGGCGCGAATCTCCGAGCAGCCCGACGTGGTTGAGGACGGTCCCGAGCTCGAGGCGCTGACCCGCAACGTGCAGCGCACCTTCTCGGAGATCATCGAGCAGATCCCCTATCTGCCCGAGGAGTTGCAGATGGCGGTCGCCAACATCGACGATCCCGCCGCGCTGGCCCACCTGATCGCTGGCGCTCTGCGGATCTCCACCGAGGAGAAGCAGGCGCTGCTGGAGGAAGTCGAGGTCGTCGCCCGGCTGCGCCACCTCTCGCAGGTGCTTGCCCGCGAGCTGGAGGTCGTCCAGCTCGGCACCCAGATCCAGTCGCAGGTGCAGTCCGAGATCGACAAAGGCCAGCGTGAGTTCTTCCTGCGCCAGCAGCTGAAAGCGATCCAGGACGAGCTGGGCGAGGGGGACGAGCAGCAGGCCGAGGTCAACGAGCTGCGCCAGCGGATCGAGGAGGCGGGGCTGCCCGAGCACGCCCAGAAGGCCGCCGACCGCGAGCTCTCGCGGCTGGAGAAACTGCCTCCCGCCGCCGCCGAGCACGGCGTCATTCGCACCTACCTCGAGTGGCTGGTCGAGCTGCCGTGGTCGGCCGAAACCGAGGACAACCTCGACATCGCCCACGCTCGCGAGGTGCTCGACGCCGACCACTACGACCTCGAGAAAGTCAAGGACCGCATCCTCGAGTACCTGGCGGTGCGCAAACTGAAGCCCGACTCGCCCGGGCCGATCCTCTGCTTCGTCGGCCCACCGGGGGTCGGCAAGACGAGCCTCGGGCGCTCGATCGCGAAAGCGCTGGGGCGCGAGTTCCAGCGGATCTCGGTCGGCGGCGTCCGCGACGAGGCGGAGATCCGCGGTCACCGCCGCACCTACATCGGCGCGTTGCCGGGGACGATCGTGCGCGCCCTGCGCGACGCCGGCTCGCGCAATCCCGTCTTCATGATCGATGAGATCGACAAGATGGGCGCCGACTTCCGCGGCGATCCCGCCTCGGCGATGCTGGAGGTGCTCGACCCGGCGCAGAACGACTCCTTCCGCGACCACTACCTCGACCTCGAGTTCGACCTCTCCGAGGTGATGTTCATCGCCACCGCGAACATCCTCGACACGATCCCGATCCCGCTCCAGGACCGGATGGAGACGATCGAGCTGGCCGGCTACACGCTCGACGAGAAGAAGCACATCGCCCGCCGCTACCTGGTCCCGCGCCAGATCGACGCCAACGGGCTGAAGCCCTCGCAGATCGAGTTCGCCGATCCGGCGCTGGTCGCGATCATCGAGGAGTACACGCGCGAGGCCGGGGTGCGAAACCTGGAGCGCCAGATCGGCACGATCTGCCGCAAAGTCGCCCGCGAGGTCGCCGAGGGCAGGAACAACGGCAAGGTGAAGGTCTCGGCGAAGCGGGCGCGAGAGCTGCTCGGCCGCCGCCGCGTCTTCGCCGAGCAGCGCCGGCGCACCAAGGACCCCGGCGTCGCCACCGGCCTCGCCTGGACGCCGACCGGCGGCGACGTCCTCTTCATCGAGGCGACGGCGATGCCAGGCTCGGGCACGCTCACCATCACCGGCCAGCTCGGCGACGTGATGAAGGAGTCGGCGCAGGCGGCGCTCTCCTATGTACGTGGTCACTGGAGCGAGCTGGCGCCGAAGCTCGAGGACGATTGGTTCGCCAAGAACGACATTCACATCCACGTTCCGGCAGGTGCGGTGCCCAAGGATGGCCCCTCTGCAGGCGTGGCGATGACCGTGGCTTTGGCTTCCCTGATCAGCCGCCGCCCGGTTCGCAACGATGTGGCGATGACCGGCGAGGTGACGCTGACCGGCCAGGTGCTGCCGATCGGCGGCTTGAAGGAGAAGTCGCTTGCGGCGCAGCGGGCCGGGATCAAGCGGGTGATCGTGCCCGCGCGCAACGAGGGCGACGTGGCCGAGATCCCCGAGCACGAGCGCAGTGAGCTGGAGTTCGTCTACGTGGACGAGGTCTCCAGGGCGATCGACGCGGCACTCGCTTAACGGCATGGAGGCGGCGACGCTGGGCAGGGGCGGCCTGTCGACGTATGTGGAGGCGGCGAGGGAGACGGTGCGTGCCCGCTCCCGCACCTTCTGGATCGTTGCCGGACTCACGGTCATCGCCGCCGCGATCCGCTTCGCGACCCTCGGCGTCCAGGCCTACCACCACGACGAGATCGTCACCGCCAGCCGCGTCCTGCGTAGCGACTTCTGGCACGCGATGGACGCGGTCGGGTTCAGTGAGTCGGCGCCGCCGCTCTACTACGCCCTCGCCTGGTTCTGGACCCAGGTCACCGGTACCGGTGAGTTCGGCTTGCGCTCGCTCTCCGCCGTGGCCGGGGTGGCAACGGTGCCGGTCGCCTACCTGCTCGGGGCAGAGCTGCGCGATCGCCGCGCCGGGATCGCCGCCGCGGCTCTCGTCGCCGTCAATCCGATGCTCGTCTGGTACTCGCAGGAGGCACGCGTCTACTCCCTCCTCGCCCTGCTGGTCACGCTCTCCGTTCTGTACTTCGTGCGGGCGCTGGATGGCGGTCGCCGCCGAGACTTCATCGCCTGGGGGATCGTCGCCGGGCTCGCCTTCGCGACCCACTACTTCGCGATCTTCCCGATCGCGGTCGAGGCGCTCTGGTTGCTGTATCGCCGTGGCAGGAAGTCGATCCCCGGCTTCGCCATCCTCGGCGGAACGGCGCTCCTGCTGGCGCCGCTGGCGATCCACCAGATGTCGGCCGGGCGCGCCGAGTGGATCAGCAACTACGGCCTCGGCCATCGGCTCTGGGAGGCGGGAGTGACGGCCCTGGTAGGCGAGACCAGCGACATCATCGCCCGGCCCGAGCGGCCCGAGCTGATGCTCGTGCCCGCCCTGATCGCGGTCGCGGCGCTGGTCCTGATCCTGATTCGTGCCATTAGGGACGAGCGGCGGGCCGCAGCGATCCCATTTGTCCTTGCGGGCGTCACGGTTGCCGTCCCCGTCATCGTCGGCCTCCTCGATTCCAGCAAGGACTACGTCCTCGCCCGCAACCTGATGCCGGCGCTGGTCCCGATGCTCGTCGTCATCGCGATCGGCTTGACGCTGCGCCGCGCCCGCCGGATCGGCACGGTCCTTGGCATCGTCCTGGTTGCCTACTCGCTCGGGTTCTCCATCTGGGCGAGCGTCTCCCCGGCATTGCAGCGCCCGGACTGGGACGCCGTCGCGTCGAACATCGGAGAACCGAGCGCACCGCGGGCGATGGTCACATGGACCCTGGGCGAGGCCTCACTTCGCTACTACCTCTCCATCGGCTCCTATCAAGTGCTGCCCTCCGACGGCTACGACTGGTTCGTTCATGAAATCGACTTCATCTCCGATGGGCCCACGCCTCCACCGCAACAGAGGCTTCTCGGTCCGGGGTTTCGCCAGGTCGGCTACGAGAAGGTGGGGCGACTCTACGTGCGCAGCTACGCGATGCCGGGGCCGGATCTTGCGCCTTTGCGCCTGCGTGCGATCCGCAAAGCGGAGCTGAACTTCCGCAACAACGGCGTCCTCCTGGACGGCATCGGTCCGGAGTAATCGGGCCGGGCGTGCCCTAGAGCCGTTGAGGGTTATCCTGGTGCCCCCGGAGAATCCAGCGAGGAGAAGGCATGACCAAGACCACTCGGGCGACCCAGGCCGCCGATCTTTATTCGACCGCACGCGAGAACCCCTATGTGCAGCGCCTGATCGAGGACGAAGAGCTGCGCGACAGCCTCCGCAACGCATTCGAGGCGGCGCGTGGAGCCTACGGACGCGCGACCGGCAACGGCCAGGGTGCGGTCAAGGCGGTCACCAGCGACAAGAAGGTACAGCGGGATCTGCGTACTGCGGCCGAGAGCCTTCGCGATGCCTCCGAGCAGCTGCGGGCGCCGAAGAGGCGCAAGAAGAGCCGGCTCGGGCGCCTGATCCTGCTCGGTCTAGTCGGCGCGGCGATTGCCCTTGTGCTCAGCGAGGACGCTCGCAAGACCGTGCTCGACGCTCTCTTCGGCGCCGAGGAGGAGTTCGAGTACACGAGCACGACCAGCATCAACGGCTCCTGATCTCGCACCCCACTGGGCTTCCCGCCCGCCCGTCTCCATAGACTGAACGTATGGAGGCGGCAACAAAGGAACGCGAGCTCAGCGGCGATAAGGCTCAGCGCATCGTCGATGCGATGCGCGTGAGCGTCGCCAAGCGCGGTGCCGCTGGCTCGACCTTCGAGCATGTCGCTGGCGAGGCCGGCGTCAGTCGCGGCCTCCTGCACTACTACTTCGGGACCAAGGAGCGGCTGCTGGTCGAGGTCGTGCGCCGCGACGCCGAGATCCGGGTGGCGCGGCTCGACGAGCCGCTGGCCAAGGCGCAGACGGTCGACGACGTGATCGACGTCCTCCTCGCCAGCCTCACCGATCTGATCGAGAACGAGCCCGGCCTTCTTCCTCCTCCTCTATGAGCTGTTCAGCGCCGGCAGGCGCAATCCCGACATCCAGCACGAGGTCGGACAGCTCTTCGAGCGCACCCGCTCCCATGTCGCCGAGGTGCTGAAGGCGAAGGAGCGCGAGGGTGTGCTCAACCTCCGCTACGACGCCGAGGCGATCGTCTCCTACCTCTTCGCGGTCGGCGACGGCTTCGCCCTGCAGGCCCTCTCCGATCCCGGCCGCGACAACAGCGGCGCGCTCGCCGCCGGCGCGGCCTCGGCGCGCTACCTGCTCGTCAACGAGTAGTCGCCGCAACTCCAGGGTCGCGAGAGTGACCCTACTCACAGACGCCTGGCCGTCCGTTCGAAAGGCTGGCTAACCAGCCAATGCGTGAGTCGATGACCAAGCTCGCAGGGTTCCTCGGCCGCCGACGCCGCTGGGTCCTCGGGGCCTGGATCGTCGTCCTGGTCCTCGCCCTCCCGCTCGCGTCCAAGCAGACCGAGAACCTCACCGGCGGCGGTTTCGATGTCCCAGGCAGTGAGTCCAAGGCCGTCAGCGACTCGCTGCAGGAAGACTTCGGCTCGAAAGCCGACAGCATCTCCGTGTTGCTGCGGGCTGAGCCTGACGCCAGCCCGGCGGCCCGGGCCGCCGCGGTCGACCGGGTGCGCCGATCGGTTGCCGAGGTTGATGGAATCTCGCTGCCGCCTCCCTTCGCAAGGCGCGGCGAGCTGGCGCTGCGGCGCAACGGAGAGGCGCTGCTGCCGCTGCGCAGCGAGTTGTCTGCCGACCGGCAGACCGACGCCGCCGTAACCCTTCGTGAAGACCTCGATCCCGGCAGCGCGGAGGCCGGTGTCACCATCTACCTGGCGGGACAGCCGACGGTCTGGGCCGGGATGCAGGAGCTCTCCAAGGAAGACCTAGCCAAAGCGGAGGCGGCTGGCTTCCCGATCGTCGCTCTGATCCTGCTCATCGTCTTCGGCTCGCTTGCGGCCGCGGCACTGCCGCTGGCGCTCGGCTTCGTCAGCGTGATCGTCACCGGCGCCCTCATCTACTTCATCTCGATGGGCATGACCACCTCGGTCTTCGTCACAAACATGGCCTCGATGATCGGGATCGGAGTTGCGATCGACTACTCGCTCTTCATCCTCGCCCGCTACCGCGAGGAGCGGCGGGCCGGTCGCAGCCAGGACGACGCGCGCGCCGAGGCGCTCTCAACTTCGGGGCTGGCCGTGGCCTTCTCCGGGCTCGCGGTGATCGTCTCGCTGGCGGGTCTGTGGATGGTCGACAACCAGGCGCTGCGCTCGATGGCACTCGGTGCGATGACCGTCGTCGCCGTCTCGATTCTGACCGCGACGACCCTGCTGCCGGTGCTGATCGCGATGCTCGGCGACCGCGTCATGCCGGGTGGGTTCGTCGCCAAGGTCCTGGGGATCTTCCGCCGCCGCCGCGGCGAGCGCCCGGACCGCGAGGCTTTCTGGGTGCGCTGGACCAAACGGGTGATGGCGCGGCCCTGGACCGCTGTGATCGCCGTATCCGCGGTCCTGCTCACCCTGGCGATGCCGCTGCTCTCGGTCGAGACCGGCACCGACGCGCTTGCCCAGTTCCCCAAGGACAGCGACGTGCGGGTCGGCAACGAACTCGCCGCGAAAGAGAGCGGCGGTGCTGCCGACCGGGTGCAGATCGTTGCCTCCTTCGGCGGTGAGATCGGCCAGAGCGGACGTGCGGCGGTTGCCGGCTTCGAGCGCACGCTCGCCGCGGAGCCCGGGGTCAGCTCGGTCGCCCCGCCGATCTTCGCCGGCGACAGCGTCCTGATCCAGGCGACTTCGAGTACCCCGAGCGAATCGGAGGCGACTAGGGCCCTGATCGACCGCCTGCGCGACAGCGTCGTTCCGGCCAGCGCCCTGGGCGCCGCCGCCACAGTCGACGTCGGCGGCGAGACCGCCCGCAGTCACGACGTGCGCAAGCAGATCAGCGGCTCGATGTGGATGATCGTCGCCTTCGTCCTCGCACTCAGCTTCCTCGTCCTGATGGTGATGCTGCGCTCGCTGCTGCTGCCGTTGAAGGCAGTGCTGATGAACCTGCTCTCGATCGGCGCGGCGCTCGGCGTCCTCGTCGCGATTTTCCAGTGGGGCTGGCTCGACAGCGTGCTCGGCTTCGAAAGCCTGGGGGCGCTCGACACGATCAACGTGCCGCTGATCTTCGCGATCGTCTTCGGCCTCTCGATGGACTACGAGGTCTTCCTCATGTCCCGCATCCGCGAGCACTACCTCGAGCACGGCGACAACGAGCGTGCCGTCGCCGAAGGGCTCTCGACCAGCGCCCGCACGATCTCCTCGGCGGCGCTGATCATGACCTCGGTCTTCGCCGTCTTCGTCCTCACCGGAGTGCCCTCGATCAAGGAGCTCGGCCTCGGCTGCGCGGTGGCGATCGCGCTCGACGCGACGCTGGTGCGACTGATCCTCGTTCCCGCCGCGATGAAGCTGTTCGGCGACTGGAACTGGTGGATGCCGTCCTGGCTCGACCGGGCCCTGCCCGACCTCAGCTTCGAGAGTGGTGGCAGCGAGCCCGAGCCGGCTGAGGCCTGAGCCCAGCCGCCGGTTACGATCCCGCCCATGACGCAAGCGGGAGAGGCCGTCCGGGTCGGTGATGACGTCGCCTTCGCCGGTGCCGCAAGGCAGGCGGAGATGGTGCGGAACGGCGAGGTCTCGCCGATCGAGCTGGTCAACCTCTGCCTCGACCGGATCGCCCGCCTCGACTCGCAACTGAACGCCTTCCGCAAGGTCTTCGCCGAGAAGGCGCTGCTCGAAGCAGAGCAGGCTGAAGCGCGGCTGAAGGCTGGCGAGGAGCGGCCGCTGCTCGGCGTGCCGATCGCTATCAAGGACGAAGTCGATGTCGCCGGCGAGGTCAAGACGATCGGCACCGACGCCTTCTCGGAGCCGGCCAAGGCCGACTGCGAGATGGTGCGGCGGCTGCGCGAGGCCGGCGCGATCGTAATCGGCCTGACTCTGCTGCCGGAGATGGCGATCTGCGGCTTCACCGAGTCGGCGACCTACGGGGTCACCCGCAACCCCTGGAATCCGCAGCGCACCACCGGTGGCTCGAGCGGGGGCTCTGCCGCCGCGGTGGCCGCCGGGCTGGTCCCGATCGCCTCCGCGGGCGATGGCGCCGGCTCGATCCGCATTCCCGCCGCCTCCTGCGGCCTCTTTGGCCTGAAGCCCTCGCGGGGGCGCGTCTCGCTGGCACCTGACCTCGAAGGCTGGCGGGGTCTCGCGGTCGAAGGCTGCGTCAGTCGCACCGTGCTCGATACCGCGCTCTGGCTCGACATCGTCTCCGGCGGTTCGCGGGAGGACGAGGCGCCGCCGCCGCCGGACCGTCCCTTCGTCGAGTCGGCGAAGGAAGCTCCGGGGAAGCTCCGGGTCGCCTACTCGCACCTCGCCCCTCGTGCCGTGGCGCCGCCGACGGTCTCCGACGAGGCGAAGGGCGCCGTCGCCGACGCCGCCGAGCTGCTGCGCTCACTCGGGCACGACGTCTTCGAGCGGGACCCCGACTGGGGTGGGATCGGCAACAACATCACGGCGCGGTTCCTGCATGGCGTCGCCGAGACCGTCCGGGAAGTCCCGCATCCGGAGCGGCTCGAACGGCGCACCCGCGGCTTCGGCCGGCTCGGCAGCATCCTTCCCAAAGCCCTCTACGAGCGCGCGATGCGCGTCGGCCGCCCGGCGGACATCGCCCGCGTCAACGCGATCTTCGAGTCCTGCGACGTGCTGATCACTCCGGTGATGGGCGGTACCGCCCTGCCGGTGCGCCGCTGGGAGGGAAGGGGAGCGCTCTGGACCGTGCTCGGGATGAGCCGCTTCTATCCCTACTGCGTGCCCTGGAACCACCTCGGCAACCCGGCGATGTCGATCCCCGCCGGCTTCTCACCCGCCGGTATGCCGCTCGCCTTCCAGGTCATCGCCCGCCGCGGCGAGGAGGCCACCCTGCTCTCGCTGGCCGCTCAGCTCGAGGCCGAGCGGCCCTGGGCCGACCAGCGCCCACCGATCTCCTAGCGGAGGGAGCTCAGCTGGGGAAGACCTTGCGCATCCGCGCCATCTCGCGGATCGAGCCGCGGGGACGGATGCGGCGTTGCAGCACCATTTTCAGCGGGCTGGCGTCTGGCTTGCCGGTGGCGACCCAGTCGGCCCAGCTGGTCTCCAGGACCAGGTTCGGGTTCGGCGCCTCCCCCGGCTCCGCCCGGGTCGAGCCGTTGTCAATCACTAGGTGCCATGGGTCGGCATCGGTGAAGCGCCACTGGTAGACCAGCGGCGAGCCGTTGGCCGCCTTGGGATCGACGACGCGCTTGACCACGTCGAAGTAGAGGCGCTGCAGCTCGGGGGTGACTTCGGGGGTGGCGTCGGGCGGACCGAGGATGCCGGCCATCATCAGCTGCACCTGTCGCTTGGCCACTTCCTCCTCGGAGGCCTCGGGGTCGAAGGGGAAGACGCCGGGGGGCATCTCCTCGGTCGGGTAGCCGATCGTGCGCCAGCGCTGTCGGATCAGTTTGAGGCCGAAGGCGAAGATGTCCTCGAGCGAGAAGCCGTAGCACTCGGTGTACTCACGGTCCAGGTTCGGCGGCGAGAAGACGGCCGGGCCGTAGGGAAGGACTTCGCGCAGCAGCTCGGTCACCGCCGCTTTGCACTCCTCGGAGCCGGGACTCCCATCGGCGAGCAGTTCGGAGAGCACCTTGACGCCGAAGCCGATGTGGCGCTGCTCGTCGCGGGAGACGTTGGTCATGCCGGCGCTGAAGCCGGGCATCGTCTCTTCGGAGGAGAAGAAGTCCTCGATGAAATGCTGGCCGGGCTGGGCCAGCGAGCCCTCGACGATCAGGTGGTAGAGGGTGATCGCCTGCGCGTACTTGGGCAGCGAGCGGTCCTTGCGCAGTTCCTCGGCCATCACGTCGAGCCGGTCGAAGATGCCGCGATAGCCCCAGTTGAGCTGCGGCAAGGTGGAGGAGAGCGTCTGCTGGATCGACTCGCCGCCGACGCCGATCACCTCCTTGAAGAAGCGGTGGAAGAAGACCGAGTGGCGGACCTCGTCGACCTGCTGGGTGGCGAGGAAGTAGGCCTGCTCCTCGGTCGGGGCGGCGGTGATGTAGGGGGCGAGGGTGTCGGCGACTCGGTCCTCGCCGTAGAAGAACATCGAGTAGATCCACATCGCCGAGCGGCGCTGAATATCGCTGAGCGAGTCCCAGCCTTTGCGGTCCTCGGAGAAGTCGATGTCGTAGGCGCTCCAGTTGCCACCCTCCCAGCGCTTGTAGAGGTCCTCGTAGGTGATGTTGTCCATCAGGTTCTGGGATGCGACGCTCATCTCTCTCCTTCGTTGGTGCCTCCGGCGGGGTGCCCAGGGAGGTTACCGCGCGACTGGCTGGTCAGCCAGGATTGAGCAGTGTGAACTGAATCACACAGCGGCGGGAGGGTCGATCTCCCGCTTGAGGATCTTGCCGGTGGGGCCCTTGGGGAGGTCGTCGAGGAACCAGACGACGCGCGGGTACTTGTAGGCGGCGATTCGCTCCTTGACGTAGGCGCTGATCTCCTCGGCTGGCAGCTCCTCGCCGTCGTGGAGGACGACCGCGGCGCCGATCTCCTCGCCCCACTCGTCGTGGGGGACGCCGACGACCGCGGCTTCGCGGATCTTCGGGTGCTCGTAGAGCACCTCCTCGACCTCGCGCGGGTAGACGTTGTAGCCGCCGCGGATGATCAGGTCCTTCTTGCGGTCGACGATGAAGAAGTAGCCGTCCTCGTCGGTGCGGGCCATGTCGCCGCTGTGGAACCAGCCCCCGCGCATCGCCTCCTCAGTGGCGTCGGGCCGCTGCCAGTAGCCCTTCATGATGTTGTGGCCGCGAATCACGATCTCGCCGACCTCGCCCTGGGGGACCGGGTTGTCGTCCTCGTCGACGACCTGCATCTCGACTCCTTCGAGCGGGGTGCCGATCGATCCCGGCTTGCGCTCTTTGTCGGGGTGGTTCGAGCAGGCGACCGGCGAGGTCTCCGAGAGTCCGTAGCCCTCGAGCACCGCGGCGCCGAAGGCGTCCTCGAAGCCGCGCAGCACCTCGACCGGCATCGAGGCGCCGCCGGTGACGCAGGTGCGAAGCGCCGAGGTGTCGTAGTCCTCGCGCCCGGGGTGGTGCAGGAGGGCGCCGAACATCGTCGGCACGCCGTAGAAGTGGGTGACCCCGTCGCGTTGCATCGTCGTTAGCGCCTCGCCCGGGTCGAACTTGGGGACCAGGGTCAGGCAGGCGCCGACCTTCAGCGAAGCATTCATTCCCACCGTTTGGCCGAAGGAGTGGAAGAGGGGGAGGGCGCCGAGGACGACGTCGCCGCCGCCGACCTCACATGTCGTACGGCTGGAGACATCGGCGTTGCGGAAGAGGTTCATGTGGGTGAGCTCGGCGCCCTTCGGCTTGCCGGTCGTGCCCGAGGTGTAGAGGATCACCGCGGTGTCGTTCTCGTCGGTGTCGGCCAGGCCCGGTGTCGGCTCGTGCTCGCTCAGGGTCGCGGCGAAGGAGGCCGGCTCGACCTCGATCAGCTCGGCCCCGGCCTCGGCGGCGCCCTCGCGTGCCTCCTCGGCGAAGCCGTGCCAGGCGAGCAGGAGCTTCGCTCCCGAGTCCTCCAAGTAGAAGGCGATCTCGCGCCGCTTCAGCAGCACGTTCATCGGCACCACGACGCCGCCGGCGCGGAGCACGCCGTAGTAAGCGACGGGGAATTCGGGGACGTTGGGCAGCATCACGCCGACCCGATCCCCGGGCTTGACCCCTTTGTCCCGCAGCAGGGTGGCGAGGCGGGCGCCGCGCTCGTCGAGCTCGGCGTAGCTCAGCTCGGCCTCGCCGAGGCGGATCGCCGGGTTCTCCGGAGCTCGCTCTGCGCTGTCGGTCAATATCGAAGCTAGGTTCACCGAATCTCCTCCTCCCGCCGGGAGTCTAAGCGTCCGCCGGCTGTGGGCGCCCGGCGGTTCCCGCGTTGCGACGGCTCATCGCCCAGGCGAAGGCGCCTCCCGTGAACAGCATGAAGGAGGCGTAGACGGCGGCGGGGATCGTCACCTCGGCGGCGAGGCTGGCGCCTACCGCGATCGCCAGCGCCGCGTTGTGGATTCCTAGCTCGAGCGCGATCGCGGTCGACTGCCGGTCGTCGAGCCGAGCCAGCTTCGAGATCGCGAAGCTGATCGCCATCGCGCTGAGATTGAGCGCGACGGCCGCACCGGCGACGTCGGCGACGTTCTCGGCGACCGTGTCGTGCTCGCTGACGATCGCACCGGCGACGACGATGCCGAAGAGGGCGAGCGAGATGCGGCGCACCCTCGGGTAGATCTCCTCGACCGTGTCCGGTCTCCGGCGGCGTAGCTCCATCCCGATCGCAACCGGGACGATCGTGATCGCGAAGACGCGGGCGACGACTCCGAGCATGCTCACGTCGCCGACGCTGCTCGCGCCGAAGTGGTTGCTGGAGAGCTCGAGGAAGAGGGGCACGGTGACGATCGCGCCGACGCTGCTGATCGCGGTCATCGTCACCGACAGCGCCGTATCGCCACGCGAGAGGTGCGTCAGCATGTTGGCCATCATGCCCCCGGGTGAGGCCCCGAGCAGGACGAGGCCGACGGCCAGCTCGGGCGAGAGGCCGAATAGCTCCGCCATCGTCAGGGCCAGGAGCGGTGAGATCAGCGCCAGGTTGAGCATGCCGATCGCGACCCCTCGCGGCGCCACCAGCACCCGGCGAAAGTCTTCCCGCGTCAGTGTCATGCCGAGGCTGCACATGATCACCGCGATAGCCGCGGGCAGGACTGCCGAGGTCAGCACCGGGCTGTCCATTCGCCCGGATCGTAGTCGCCGACCCCTAAACCGCCCTCCATATGTGCTCGGGAGTTCGTTAGGGTCGTGGCGATGGAGGATCTCGGTCAGCCGAGCTCGTTTCTCGCCTTGAAAAAGGGGACGCCGGTGTACTCGAGCGACGGCGAGCGCTTGGGCGCAGTCGAGCGCGTTCTTGCTGACGCCGATGCCGACGTCTTCGACGGGATCGTCTTCGACACGACCGCCCTACCCGGTGGACACCGCTTCGTCGACGCACCGGAGGTCGACACCATCTACGACCGTGGTGTGGTCCTGAGCGTCGATGCCGCGGCTGCGGCGGACCTGCCGATTCCAAGCGCCAACCCCGGTTCGCTGTCGATCAAAGCAGGCGATCTGGGTGGCGGTCGCCCTGGGGCTCTGCGGCGCTTTTGGAACATGATCTCCGGTAAGCACTGAGCTGTGGCGTCGTGTTTCTGCGACCTCGCGTAGGATCACGCTCTGTGAAGCGCCTCATTCCAGTCCTCTTCGCGTGCCTTGCGCTGCTAGTGGTCGCCGGTTGCGGCGACGACGACTCCAGCGCCGACTCGACCAACTCCACCGCTGCGACTTCGACGGAATCCACGGAATCGAAGGAGCCGGCGACGAGCGCCAAGAAGACCAAGCCCCAAATCGAGGCGCCGACCGGGGCTCCGCCGAAGGAACTCGAGATCGAGGACCTCGAAGAAGGCAGCGGCGCCGAAGCCAAGGTTGGGGATGAAGTCACCGTCCAGTACGTCGGCGTCAACTACAAGAACGGCGAAGAGTTCGACGCTTCTTGGGGCCGTGGCGAACCGTTCAGCTTCCAGCTCGGCGCTGGCTTTGTGATCCCCGGTTGGGACAAAGGCATCGAGGGGATGAAGGTCGGTGGCCGCCGCGAGCTGATCATCCCGCCGGAACTCGCTTACGGCGCCGCAGGCTCGCCACCGTCGATCGGCCCGAACGAAACGCTGATCTTCGTGGTCGACCTGCTCGCGGTCGAATAGAACCGCGCGGGTCTCAGCTCTGAGTTAGCCCTGAATCGCTGAACTGGCGGTTCTGCGCGATCATCTCGCCGTGCCAGACGCCAGTTCGATTCAAGCCGAGCGCTTCGTAGCCCAGGGGCTGGCGGGCCAGCAATGCGCTGACCCTGTTTCCGTGGCCGAGCGGCTGCTGGCTGTGCAGGGGCAGGATCCGCGCGGGTTCAGGCTCGCGATCAGGGCTCGCACGACGGGACTGACCGCTGCCGACGTCGACCGGGCTTTGACCGAGGACCGCTCGCTGCTAGTCACCTGGCTCAACCGGGGCACGCTGCACCTCGTAAGCAGCGAGGACTACCCGCTGCTGCAGGCCTTGACCACGCCGCCGCTCTTCACCTCCGCCAAGCGCCGTCTCAGCCAAGAGGGCGTCTCTTCTGCCGAAGTGGAGCGCAGCGTCAAGACGATCGAGCGAGCGCTCTCCGACGAGGGGCCGCTCACCCGGTTGCAGCTGCGCGAACGACTCGAAGCGGCGGGCGTGCGGACTGCGGGCCAGGCGATGATCCACCTGCTGTTTCTGGTCTGTGTGCGGGGGGTCGCCGTGCGCGGCCCGGTGGCCGGCAAGCAGCACGCCTACGTCCTGGTGCGGGACTGGCTGGGGAAGCAGAAACCGGTTGACCGGGAGAAGGCGCTCGCCGAGCTGGCCCGTCGCTATCTGGTCGGGCATGCGCCAGCCGACGATCGCGATCTGGCCAGGTGGGCCGGTCTGCCGCTGCGCGACGCACGAGCGGGGCTGGCGGCGATCGCTTCCGAGCTCGAGCAGCGGAAGGAGGGCCTGGTGCGGCTGCGTCGGCAGCCCTCGGTTGCCGAGATTCCGCCACCGAGCCTGATCGGCGCCTACGACCCGGTGTTGCTCGGCTGGACCTCCCGCGAGGCGATCATCGGTCCCCACACCCACTTGGTCACCAACAACGGGCTCTTCCGTCCCTTCGCCATGGTCGACGGCCGCGCCGTTGCGAGATGGCGGTTCGCCGGCGGCAAGGTCTCGATCGAGCCGCTTGGCCGCATCACCAAGAAGGCTGCCGCCGCGCTTGACACCGACGCGGCCGAGGTCGAGCGGTACCTGGCAGGCGCCTAGCTTGCCTGGATCGCCCGCTTGATCGAGTCGCCGAACTCGTTTGCACCCTTACCGGCGGCGCGTGCCGCAAAGCCGAGGAGCAGCTTCCCTGCCCCGCGTCCCTCCAGCTCGTTGAAGAAAGTCAGCTTGGTGCCGCTGCCTGCGGGCTCGAGGTCGTAGCCACCCACGGGGACCACTATCGGTGCCTTCGACAGCTCCTTCCAGCGCAGCCGCGTCGGTCGCTCGAACTCGGTCAGCTCGAATTCACGTTTGGTCTTGACGCCGGCGTCCTTGACCGTGCTTGCGTAGACCGTGCCCAGCCCGGGAGGCCCATCGGTCTTCTTCTCGATCTCAAGCACCCGTGGGCTGAACTTCTTGTCGTTCTCCCCGTCGGCGAGGAAGTCGAACACCTCCTCGATCGGCCGCTCGATGGTCACCGTCGCTCCAAACTGCTTGGCCATAGGGATCTCCTTGCTGGGAATGGGGCCGCCAGGGGGCACCTGCGAGTATCGCAAGAGCTTTCCCGAGCACTAAAACGGACGCCGCTCCGCGGCGCGGAAGGAGTCGAGATGGGACAGCCAGTGGTCCACTTCGAGGTCGTCGGCAAGGACGGCGAGAAGCTGCAGAGCTACTACGCCGAGCTCTTCGACTGGGACGTCAATGCCGACAACGAGATGAAATACGGCCTGGTCGACCGCGAGGCCAACAGCAACGCCGAAGGCATCGGCCTCGGTGGCGGTATCGGCCAGGGCCCGGAGGGCTACGACGGCCACGTCACCTTCTACGTCGAAGTTCCCAGCGTCGAGGAGGCGCTGAGCAAGGCCGAGTCCCTGGGCGGCACCCGCGTGATGGGCCCCGAGACGATCATGGGCCGCATGGTCCTCGGCCAGTTCACCGACCCCGAGGGCAACGTGATCGGCCTGATCGAGGGCGGCTCGTAGCCCGCGCTTAGTCGTCGAGCTTCGGGCTGCGCCAAGGCTGAGCCAGGCGGGCAGCGAGGTCGTCCGCTAGGTCCTCGATCGGGACTCGGGTCTGCTCGAGGGAGTCGCGGTCGCGGAGGGTGACGGTGTCGTCTTCCATCGTCTGGTGGTCGACGGTGATGCCCCAGGGGGTGCCGATCTCGTCCTGGCGGCGGTAGCGCTTGCCGATCGAGCCACCCTCGTCGAACTCGGCGGGGACCCGCTTGCGGACCTGCTCGAAGAGGTCGCGTGCCTTCTCCGGCATTCCCTCCTTGGAGACGAGGGGGAGGACGGCGACCTTGACCGGGGCAAGGCGGGGGTGGAGGCGGAGCACGGTGCGCTGGCGGCCCTCGACTTCCTCGACGTCGTAGGCGTCGACGAGGAAGGCGAGGGTGGCGCGGTCGGCGCCGGCGGCGGGCTCGATCACGTGGGGGACGTAGCGCTCTTTCGTCTGCTGGTCGAAGTACTCGAGCTTCTCGCCGCTGAACTTGGCGTGTTGGGTGAGGTCGAAGTCGCCGCGGTTGGCGATCCCCTCCAGCTCCGACCAGCCGATCGGGAAGAGGTACTCGACGTCGCTGGTGCCCGACGAGTAGTGGGAGAGCTCGTCGGCGTCGTGCGGCCGCACGCGGAGGAACTCGGGGCGGATGCCGAGCTCGGTGTACCAGCGCTCGCGCTCTTCGATCCAGGTCCGGTACCAGCGCTCCGCCTCGGCGGGCGGGACGAAGAACTCCATCTCCATCTGCTCGAACTCGCGGGTGCGGAAGATGAAGTTGCCAGGGGTGATCTCGTTGCGGAAGGACTTGCCGATCTGGGCGATCCCGAACGGCGGCTTCTTGCGGGCGAAGCCGAGCACGTTCTTGAAGTTGATGAAGATGCCCTGCGCCGTCTCCGGCCGCAGGTAGACCTCGGAGCCCTCGCCGGCCACCGGCCCGACGTGGGTCTCGAACATCAGGTTGAACTGGCGCGGCTCCGAGAGCTCGCCGCCGCACTCGGGGCAGCGCAGCTCGGCACTAGGGTCGCCGCCCTCGGCCTCGACCGCCTCGCGCAGGTGGTCCTCGCGCCAGCGCCTCTTGCACTTGCCGAGGCACTGGACCAGCGGGTCGGTGAAGCCCTCGAGGTGGCCCGAGGCCTCCCAGACCCGCGGGTGCTGGAGGATCGCCGAGTCGAGCGCGACGATGTCGTCGCGCTCCTGCAGCATCGCCCGCCACCACTCGGCCTTGACGTTGCTCTTCAGCAGAACCCCGTAGTGGCCGTAGTCGTAGGTCGAGCCCAGCCCGCCGTAGATCTCCGAGGAGGGAAAGACGAAGCCGCGGCGCTTGCAGAGCGCCACTATCTCCTCCATCGAGACCTCGGTCGGACGCGTTCCCTGCTCGGTGCTTGTCATGCCGGAACCGTATCGGCTGCGATAATCGCCCACCGCATGCCGATCTACGAGTACAAATGCACCAACGGCCACGTCTTCGACGTGATCCAGAAGATGAGCGACGAGGCGCTGACCGAGTGCCAGGAGTGCGGCGCCCCCGCGGAGCGCGTCCTGCACCCGGTCGCGGTCCACTTCAAGGGCTCCGGCTTCTACAACACCGACTACGGCAAGAAGAAGAAGGCGGGCGCCAACGGTTCCCCCAGCGAGGGCTCCGGCGAGTCGAAGGACTCAGGCGATTCCAAGCCCTCGAGCGACTCGAAGTCCTCCAGCGACTCGAAAGCCAAGGCTGCGGCCAGCGACTAGCCGTTGAGCAGGACGTCGACCGCGCGACGGCGGGCCGACTCGGGGACTTCGACGCTGCTTTCGGGACCTACGCCGCAGCCCGAGTTGGCGCCGGCGCAGAGCACGTAGGTGTCGCCGCTGCCGCCGATCGCCGCGGACAGGACCAGTTGCGGCATGGTCAGGAAGCCCATGTCGCTGACGAAGGCCTTCGGTGCGTCCCAGCCGATGATCGGACCCTTGACGAAGTTGTAGGGCAGGCGGAGGGGATCGGTGAGGCGGCCCTTGATCCCGTTGATCACCGACTGCTGCGCCCGCTCGCGGTCGAAGTCGCTGTAGCCGAGGGTGTAGGCGCTGGCGCCGGGGCCCGGGCATTCGCTGGGCTTGCGAGCACGCGCGTAGGCCAGGGCCTTTTCCCCGTTCAGCGTGTTCTCGCCCTTGCCCAGCCGCAGGGTCACGCCGCCCTGGCCACCGCCGGCGCCGCCGTTGATGTCGACGCAGAGCTTGGTGGGGACGTCGACCACGATCCCGCCGACCGCGTCGATCAGGTCTTCGAAGCCGGTGAAGTCGACGATCGCGACATGGTCGATCTCGGTGTCGAGGAAGCCTTCGACCGCTTCGATCTGGGCCGCCGCGCCGCCGAAGGCGTAGGCGGCGTTGATCTTCTGCGGGCTCTGGCCGGGGATCTCGGCGTAGCTGTCGCGGGGGATCGAGAGCTTGCGGAAGGCGCCGCCGCCGGCGCGGATCAGCATCAGCGTGTCGGCGCGGAATTCACCGACCGAGCACTCGCCGTGGGGGGCGTCGCCGTGCGCCTGCTGCTCGAAGCACTCCTCCGAGGGAGCGGCTCCCGGCTCGTTGGTGTTGGGCGGCCGTGCATCGGTGCCGATGACCAGGATCGTCTGCGCGCTGGGCAGCAGCAGCGGGTTGCCGTGGAGCGTGGACTTCGCCTCGCCGGAGAGCTTGAAGGCCTGCAGCTGGGCGGAGACGGCGAAGGCGAGGAAGCTGAGCAGGATCCAGCCGAGGGCGGCCAGGCCGACCCACTTCAGAACTCGCTTGCCGGTCCAGCGCCGCCCCGGGGTGTCCTCCGACGGACGGTCGGGCCTGTCGCGCCGCGGCCACTTCGGCGATCGCGGAGTTCGCTCTCTGAGACCTGAGAGGTCGGGGGTCCGCAACCTCGACAGAAGGCCTTTCCGGGACCGGTAGACCTTGTACTCGGGCGGCCCGGAGGGCTGCTGCTCGCCATTGTCGGCCATGAAAGACTCCGGGCATCATGCCGATGCTCGCGGTCGTCCGCCTCCAGCCAATTACCAAGCACGTATGAGTGCAGGAGAAACGATCGGAGTCGACTTGGGCGGGACGAAGATGCTGCTCGGCGTCCTCGACCCCGATTCCAAGGTCCTCTGGGAGAGCCGCGAGGCCTCGACCGGGCAAACCGAGAGCGAGCTGGTTGAGCTTCTGGTCCGCGAGATCGAAGAGGCCCGCGCCGCCCGCCCGGGCGTGAGCAGCGTCGGCCTCGGCATCCCGGCGACGATCGACCACGACAAGGGGATCGCCGTCTCGGCGGTCAATCTGCCGCTCGATGACCTGCCGATCCGCCAGATCGTCTCCGAGCGGACCGGCCTGCCCGTCGTCGTCGACAACGACGCCAACGTTGCCGCCATCGCCGAGCACCTGTACGGCGCCGCACGGGGGACCGACAACGCGGTGATGCTGACGATCGGGACCGGGATCGGGGGCGGCCTGATCCTCGGCGGCGAGATCTACCGCGGCGCCACCGGCGCCGGCGCCGAGCTGGGCCACACCGTGGTCGAGGTCGACGGCCCGCGTTGCCAGGGGAACTGCCCCGGACGCGGCTGCATAGAGACCCTCGCCTCCGGCACGGCGATCGGCCGCGAGGGGCGCGAGGCCGCGGACCGCGAGCCCGAGTCGGGGTTGGTGAAGCTGCGTGCTGAAGGCCGGGAGATCGACGGTAAGGCCGTCACCGAGGCGGCTCATGCTGGCGACCCGACCGCGATCGCCATCTTCGACCTGGTCGGCGCCAGGCTCGGGGCGGCGCTGACCAGCTTCGCCAACATCTTCCAGCCCGAGGTGATCGTGATCGGCGGCGGCGCCGCGGCCGGCGCGGGCGATCTGCTGCTCGACCCCGCCCGCAAGGAGCTGGCGGCACGCGCCTTGACGCCGATGAACCGCACGCCTGTCGTCGCCGCCGAGCTCGGCGAGGACTCCGGGATGATCGGCGCCGCGGCGATGGCGCGGACCGAGCTGGAGCAGGGGACGGGCTGATGCCGGGGGCGCTGATCGTCTGCCCGACGCCGATCGGCAACCTCGACGACGTCACCCCGCGCGTCCGCGACGCCCTGGTCAGTGCCGACTGGATCGCCTGCGAGGACACGCGTCGCACCGGCGGCCTGCTCGACAAGCTCCGCATCCGTCCGGCTCCGCCCCTGGTCTCCAACCACGAGGGCAACGAAGCCGCACGTGCCACCGAGCTGGCGCAGAAGATCGAGCGCGGCGAAACGGTCGCCCTGGTCTCCGACGCCGGCATGCCGGCGATCTCGGATCCCGGCTTCCGGCTGATCCGCCGCTGCATCGAACGCGATCTCGAGGTGACGGTGCTGCCCGGCCCCTCGGTGGTGCCGGTGGCACTGGTCGCCTCCGGCCTGCCGACCGATCGCTGGCGCTTCGAGGGCTTCCTGCCGAAGCGCGCCGGGGAGATGGAGAGGGTGCTGCGCTCGGCCGAGACGGTGGTCGCCTTCGAGTCGCCGCGCCGGGTCGGCGAGTCGCTCGCGGCCCTCGCGGCGATCGCACCTGATCGGCCCGCCGCCGTCTGCCGCGAGCTGACGAAGATGCACGAGGAGGTCGCTCGCGCCTCGCTGGCGGAACTGGCGCGGCGCTTCCGCGGCGACGTCAAAGGCGAGATCGTGCTGGTGATCGGGCCGGCCGCCGCGGAGGACCACGACCGCGACGTCGGCTTCGCCGTCGACGCCCTGCGCCACCTGGTCCAGTCGGGGGCGCGCCCCCGTGCCGCGGCCAGCGTCGTCGCCGCCCTGACCGGCACCCGCGCCAACGACCTCTACCGCGCGCTGACCGGCCGCGAGCCGCGTAGATAGCCTGACTCACGAAAATCTCACCGCTCACGAAATCGTGAGTCAGCCATGCCTTACTACGTAACCACCCCGATCTACTACGTCAACGCCGAGCCGCACCTCGGTCATGCCTACTCGACCCTGGCGGCCGACGTGCTCGCCCGCCACATGCGCCAGCGCGGCGAGGACGTCTTCTTCCTCACCGGCACCGACGAGCACGGCGAGCCGATCGAGACCGCGGCCGAGCGCGAGGGCATCTCGCCGCAGGAGCTGGCCGATCGCAACGCGGAGAAGTTCCAGGCGCTGATGCCGATCATCGATGCGACCAACGACTTCTTCATCCGCACCTCCGACCCGCGCCACAAGGAGAAGGTCGCCGAGATCATGCAGCGCGTCTACGACAACGGCTGGGTGACGAAGGGCACCTACGAGGGCTGGTACTGCCCGCGCTGCGCCGACTTCAAGACCGAGCGGGAGCTAGGGCCGGGACAGACCTGCGCGATCCACGAGATCCCGCTCGAGAAGGTCCGCGAGGAGAACTGGTTCTTCCGCCTCTCCGCCTTCCAGGAGCGGCTCGAAGCGCTCTATGAGGAGCGGCCCGACTTCGTCGTACCCGACTTCCGCCGCAACGAGGCTGTCTCGTTCATCAAGCAGGGCCTCGAGGACGTCTCGCTATCGCGGCCGAAGCTGAAGTGGGGGATGGAGCTGCCCTGGGACCCCGAACAGCGCATGTACGTCTGGTTCGACGCCCTGCTCAACTACGTCACCGCGCTCGGCTTCGCCCGCGAGGGGGAGGACCTGACCGAGCGCTACTGGCCAGCCAGCCTGCACGTGCTGGGCAAGGACATCCTCAAGTTCCACGCGGTGATCTGGCCGGCGCTGCTCTGGGCGGCGGACCTCGAGCCGCCGCGGCGGATGACGATCCACGGCTACCTGCTGATGGGCGAGAAGAAGATGTCGAAGTCGCTCGGCAACGTGCTCGACCCCTTCGAGGTGATCGAGCGCTTCGGCGCCGACGCGCTGCGCTACTACTGCTTCCGCGAGGTCAGCTTCGGCCAGGACGGCTCGATCTCCACCGCCGGCTTCGAGGCTCGATACGACGCCGAGCTGGCCAACGACTACGGCAACCTTGCGAGCCGCATCCTGGCGATGGTCGAGCGCTACCGCGGCGGCGTCGTGCCGGTGGCCGCGGTCGACGCGGTGCTCGCCGAGGACTTCGAAGGAGTCGTGCCCCGGTTTTGCGAGCTCCTCGACCGGGCTGAGCTGACCCAGGCCCTGGAGGTCGTCTGGAAGCTGGTGCGGCGCCTCAACCGCTACGTCGAGGAGATGCGGCCCTGGGAGCTGGCCAAGGACGAGGCCGACCCCGAGCGCCTCGACGAGGTCCTCTACAACCTGGCCGAGGGCCTGCGGGTCGTCACCCTGCTGCTCACCCCTTATCTGCCGCAGACCAGCGCACGGTTGCTCACCACGCTGGGTGAAGAGTCGCGCGAGCTCGCCGAGCTGGGCTCCCGTCCCGGCGGCCAGAAGGTCGAGCGGGTGCCGCCGCTCTTCCCCAAGATCGAGTCATGACTCCACGGACATGGTTTCGATCTGAGCCATGACGTCGCCGATGACCTTTGCCAGGGCCTCTTCTCCGCTGGGCGCTCGCTGGGGCAGTCCACGGAAGAAGCGGCCGAAGTCGACCCCATCAATCCGATCTATGCGAACGCAGAGCGTCTCGAACGAGTCAGGCAGCGCCTCCTTCCCGAGTATTCGAAGCGAGTTTGCCAGACGATCCAAGCCGTCGGAGTGTTTGCCAGACTCCATCTGATAGTTGATCAGGGCCTTTGCCAGACGGTGGGCAATGATCTCCTCGGGATCGCCCTCGGCAGCAGTCAGGTAATTGGCGAGGTTGTTGTGACTTATGGTGATCGAGTCCGGTTCGCCGAACGAGTACCTGAAGCGAAGCCCGCGGTGCTCGAAGGCAATCGCCTCTCCAATGTGACCGCGTCTCGCCTCTAGGCTGGCCAGCGCTCCAAACACGACTCCCAGACCGTGAACATCTCCATTCTCTTCGACAACTCGTCTCAGCCTTCGCAGCACCGCCTCTGCCTCGGGGATCCGATTCAGCTCGAGCAGCGGGCCGTAGTCGTTGAAGTCCGATCTCGCTCGCTCCAGCTCGGGTGCGCCCCGGGCTACTTCGCTTTCGCGTACGGCAGCGCTGAAGTCAAGTGCCTTCTGCCATTCTCGGAGTGAGATCGCTGCACTGCGCGCGGTCGACAGAAGGGCCTCGCGGATGTTCCATGCCGGCGAGAGCTCGACCTTGTCGCTTTGCTCGGGGAGCGCGTCCATGCGTTTCTGCAGGCGCTCGGCTTCCACCAGAACCTCTGCGGGCTCGCCCTTGGCCTTCATGAGCCGCAGTCGAAGGCCCTCGTCTGCTATTTCGCTCCATGGCCCGAGCTCGGCGCGCCGCGTAATCTCAGGCAAGCTGTCGACTATCTCCTCGGCCTCCCTGAGGCGCCCGGCGCGCAGCAACGCGTTGATGAAATCCACGGCGATGACAGAGGCATCGAGGAAGTTCTCTTCCTGACGAAGCAGGTCGAGCAGCTCGCGCATCTCGGGGATCACGTCCTCGGAGCGCAGCGCTGCCTTGGCCTTCAGCAAAACGCCGCGTACCACCCGCTCCGCGGGAGTGCCTCGGGCTTGCGTGAGCGCACGTTCGAGGTGGGGCATGGCCGTCGCCAGGATCGCCAGCGACGGATCGCGGCTGAGCGCGGACCCGATCATTGCAGCAGCTGTGCCTGGTTTGCCCTGGCGCAGCAGATATGGGGCGACCGCCAGCCCCGAGCGGACCACCATGCCCGTGCTGTCGCGATCGTCTGCGAAGTCATACATTGCCTTCCAGGTCAATGCCATCTCGAGATCGACGACGGACCTGACGCGCTCGCTTGTCTCCTTCTGCTCCGCCTGCTCGATAGCGGGATGGATCCGGAAGGTGCTCGCATCGGCTTGCTGCGCGATATCGATCAGGCCTTGCGCGGCGATTGCAGTTATCGCGGACATTGGATCCGGGACATCGCCATCGCGTTTCAGGTTTCGCCATAGCCCCTTCCAGGCCGAGGACACGATCGATCCAATTCGATCGCCAGGCTCGAGACAGCAGATCAGCTGAAAGGCGAGCTGCTCCTCCTCCGAGAGGGTCGCCGCGATCCCGTTCGTCCAGCGCTGGATGACGCGAAGGAAGTCCTCGGCTTCGATCTTGTCATCGGGTTCTCCGGTGGCGAAGAACGCGTCGAGGTCCGCCTTGCCGGCCCATGCCTCGTTGGCCTCGGCGATTCTTGCCTGCAGGGTTATGGCGTCGGTGGCTTGCCGGTCCGCCAGCTCGAGTAGCTTCGGGTTGCCCTGCACGAGCTCAAGGACCTGACGCACTAGCTCGCGGCCGGCCGGCTGACCGACCTCTCCGCCTGACTCCATCAGCTGGCGAAGGTTCGGCATCTCGCGAGCGAGCAGCACGGTCTCCCGAGCCGAGAGAGAGTGGATTGGCTCGACCCTCATCCGCGGGTCGTGGCTCACTTCGGCGGGAGGCGTGCGCGAGGTCAGAACTAGCCGTGAGAGGCCATCGTGATCGATGAGCGCCTCGATCAAGAGGCCCCAGCGGGGATCGCGCCATTTGCCGTCCTCGCTAAGCAGCGACTCGATGTTGTCGAGCACGATTAGCAGCGCGTTGCCCGCCATCAAGCCTCTGATCCGAGGCAGGTAGCGCTTCAGCTTGCCGTAGTCGCCGACGACATGGGCGATCTCGAACCCCTTGAGCTGAGTTTCGATCGCGACCGCGAACTGGGCAAGGGCGCCGGTGATGTCCTGGTCTTCGCTGGGAGCACGATGCCAGGCCATCGCCTCGAAGCGGCGGTCCTCGTGGCGATAGGCAAGCTCGAGCGCGCAGGCCGTCTTCCCGGCTCCGGCCATCCCGTGGAACAAGACACCCCGGTAGGCGCTCTTCGGCGCAAGGGCAGCGCTGGCTGCGGCAAGCGGCCCGACTCGGCCAATGAAGTTCTTCGGCTCCGGCTCGAAAAACGAGAGCTTGGCTTGCGATGGGTCGAAGGTTGGCGGTTCTTCTCGCGGCGGATCGAGCTTGAGATCAAGCGCTGTATCGCCGAAGAGGGTTGGGGTAGCGAGGGAGAGGCCGAAGTCGAGCCGATCGGCTCCGGGCGGGACTGTCTTTCTCAGCGCCCGCTGAAGCGCGCGCGGGAGGGGCTGTCCGTGGGCCAGCAAACTCTCATAGAGGCTCGTCGAGAGATTGATGGCGAACCCGTCCTCTACTGGGTAACGCATGGCGAGCGCCGCGCAGCCGAGCTTCGCGGCGAGTTGCTGCGCGAGGGCAGGCAGCGGAGTCTCGCCGCTCATATCGTCCGCCCGCGTGCCGGACTCGCGCAGCTCTTTCGCCCCTGCGACCCCGAGCAACTGCATCGCATGCGCTGCCGTGGCGGCCCCCGACTCGCACGAGCTCAAAGTCACCAGCTTGAGCTGGGCTCGGGCCGGCCAGAGCAGATCTGCGAACTCGTCGCTGCGTACGAGGTTCGCCTTGCCGTCCTCTGTCTCGAACATCAGGCCTGCCGGCAGGCCGTGACCCGAGAAATGGATGAGGTCCCAGCCATCGCCCTCCTCGAGCACTTCCGCGAGCAGCTCCGGCGTGACGCCGTACTGGAGTATGCGCAGCTCCACCGCACGGCCGGCGGCGTGCGTGACGCGCTCCATGAGTTTTCGCAGGGCATGTCGCTCGCGCTGGACGTTTAGCGCTGCCTGGTTGGTGGGCATGCTGAACAGCGCCAGCATTCGAACCTTGGCACCGACATTTCGCTTCTCAGGTGGAGCATCCTCGCCGGCGAGGTCGAAGACCAGGCTCACGTCGAGGGCGCCGGACGACTCATCAAGTACCAGGCCCAGCTCGAACGGGCGAAAGAGGAGCGCCCTGGCGTCTCGCGGGACCTTCACGCGGACTACCGTGGGCTCTCGCTCGGCTGCCTTCAAAACCGCGTCGCCGACGGGGCCCCAGACCTCCTTTCGTAGCCATTGCCCAACGCGCTCCACTAGCGCTCTTTCGTCCTCCTCTGCCGAGCCAGGTGCGTTCCAGCGCGCGAATCCGTGAAGGTCGACGTAACCTCCGTACTCGGTCGCATTGCGATCGAGCTCAATCGCATGATCGGCGACGAATGCGCCATCCACGTCCTGTAGTCGCCAGCGGAACTGGGCGTCGCTGACGAAGTCGACGATCTCGAGCACGAGCGTTTTCAAGGTTCCCTTGCCATCCGTCTAGGACTCTTATTTGAGTATGAGCGATGTCGCGCTTGGGTACGCCGTCGCTCGACCGCTATCGCGCTTCAGTTGGGAGCGAGAACGTCCGGGCCGAGCTGATCCGGGCTGGTGTAGCCACAGAGCGCCATCGTCAGGTCGAGCTCGGCGAGGACCATCTTGAGCACGGTTTCGACGCCCTGCTGTCCCTCCAGGGCGAGGCCCCAGACGTAGGGACGGCCGAGCAGGACGGCGTCGGCGCCGAGCGCGAGGGCCTTGATTACGTCGGCGCCTCCGCGGATGCCGCTGTCGAAGAGGATCGCGAGATCGTCGCCGGCAGCTTCCGCGATCGGCGGCAGCGCGTCGAGCGAGGCGAGTGCACCGTCCACCTGGCGGCCGCCGTGGTTGGAGACGACGATGCCGTCGAGGCCGCGGCTGGCCGCCTCGCGGGCGTCGTCGGGGTGTTGGATGCCCTTGACCACGATCGGCAGCGAGGTCTGCTCGCGCAGCCAGCCGAGGTCGTCCCAGGAGAGCGAGGGGTTGGCCTGGATCCCGAGGAAGTGGCCGGTGGCGGCGCCGATGTCCTCCTCCGGCGTGCGCTCCAGAGCGGCGCGGAAGACCGGGTCCTGGAAGTAGTTGGCTACGCCGACGCCGTTGAGGAAGGGCAGCCAGGCCTGCTGGAGGTCACGTGCCTTCCAGCCTGGGACGAAGGTGTCGACGGTGAGCACGATCGCGCCGTAGCCCGCCTGCTCGGCGCGCTCGACGAGGCTGGCGGCGAGGTCGCGCTCGTTGGGCCAGTAGAGCTGGAACCAGCGCGCGCCGTCGCCGCTCGCCTCAGCGATCTCCTCCAGAGTGAAGGCCGCGGCCGTACTGGCGATCATCGGCAGTCCAAGCGCCGCCGCGGCACGAGCGGTCGCCAGCTCGCCTTCCTCGTGGACGACCTTCTGCACCCCGAGCGGAGCCAGCATCAGCGGCGCCGGCATCGCCGTGCCGAGAACCGTGGTGGAGAGGTCCCGCTTTGCGACGTCGCGCAGCATGCGGGGCACGATGCGCCGGCGCCGGAACGCCTCGAGGTTGGCCTCCATCGTGTCCTCGCTGCCGGCGCCGGCAAAGACGTAGTTCGCCGCTTTCGGATCCATCGTCTCGGCGGCGCGCCGCTCCAGCTCGGCGCTCGAGACCGGGATCGAGGGCGTCTCGCCGCCCAGGCCCCGGGCGTAGATCTCGCGGTAGTAGTCGGCGAAGTCAGCCATGCGGCGAGAAGGCTATCCGCACAGTCCCTGGACACGGTCGGACCGCGGGCCAACGGGGATAGGCTGAGATCCGCTCGTGATCGATTCGCACACTCACCTCTTCTTATGCGAGGGGCCGGAAGACGAGGTCGTCGAGAGGGCACTCGAGGCGGGGGTCGAGCGGATGCTCAACGTCGGTCTCGACGCCGATTCCAATGCGCTGACGGTCGCCGCCGCCGAGCGCTTCGAGGGCGTCTTCGCGACGGTCGGCTGTCACCCGACCGAGGCCGCCGGATTTGACGACGCAAGGGCGGAGGAAATCGCCCGCCTCGCCACCGAGAATGGGAAGGTCCGTGCGATCGGCGAGACCGGGATCGACTACTACCGCGAAAGCGCCAGCCGGGCTGATCAGCACCGGGCGTTTGAGGCCCAGATCGACATCGCCCGCGATCGCGACCTGCCCATAGTCATCCACGCCCGCGACCCCGACGGCGAGACCGGAGCGGTCGACGACGTCTTCGAGATCCTCGATGCACGCGGCGACGGAGTCGCGGTGATCCTGCACTGCTTCCTCGCGCCTTGGCGGGTCGAGGACGCGATCGAGCGCGGCTGGTACTGCTCCTTCTCCGGCATCGTCACCTTCCCCAGCGCCGAGGAGCTGCGCGAGGCCGCGGCGAAGCTGCCCGACGACCTCGTCCTGGTCGAGACCGACGCTCCCTACCTCGCCCCGCAGCCGGTCCGCGGCAAGCCCAACGAGCCCGCCCACGTGGTCTCGACCGCCGAGGTCGTAGCCGAGGTCCGCGGCGTCTCCTACGCGCAGCTGGAGCAGACGGTCGAAGCCAACGCGCGGACCCTGTTCGGCTGGTAGATGGTCCGCCTCGGGCAGAACTTCCTGTCCGACCCCAACTTGCTCGACGCGATCCTCCGCGACGCGGCGCTCGATCCGGGCGAGGTCGTGCTCGAGGTGGGGGTGGGGGAGGGTGTTCTGACCGAGCGCCTCGCCTCCGCCGCGGCCCATGTCCACGCGATCGAGATCGACCGCCGCCTCGAGCCCGGTCTCGGCTCGCTCGCCGCCCGCCCCAACATCGACCTTCACTGGGGAGACGCGATGGAGCTGGACCTGGCGAGCCTCGCACCTGCCCCGACCGCGGTCGTCGCCAACCTCCCCTACTCGGTGGCGACGCCGCTGATCCTGCGCACGATCGCCGAGCTGCCGTCGCTTCAGCGCTGGACGGTGATGGTCCAGCGAGAGATCGCCGACCGGCTGCGGTCGGCGCCCGGCAGTCGCATCTATGGCTCGCCCAGCGTGCTCGTCCAGCTCGCCTGCGAGGTGAAGCTGCTGCGCACCGTCGACCCGGCGGTCTTCCGGCCGCGGCCCCGGGTCGAGTCGGCGATCCTCAGCCTGCGGCGAACAGGGCCCGGCGCCGACGCCCCGACTCGGGACCTGGTTCGCGCCGCGTTCGCCCACCGCCGCAAGGCGCTTGCCCGCTCGCTCGAGCACGTCCGCCCCGGTTCCATGGAGGCCGCTCGCGAGGCCCTGCAGGAGCTCGGATTGCCGCCTACCGCCCGCGCCGAGGCGCTCTCGCCCGAGGACTTCGCCGCGCTATCCGCGAAGCTTCACCCCGGCGCCTGAGCGCGACACCGACTGCGATGCCGATTCACGCCCCCGCCAAGCTCAACCTCTGCCTCTACCTCGGCCCACGCCGGGACGACGGGCTGCACGAGCTCTGCTCGCTGTTCGAGCCGCTGGCGCTTGCGGACCCGATCGTGGCTGGCGAGGCCGCGCGCGACGAAGTCGTCTGTGCTGGGGTCGAGGGCGACAACCTGGCGGCGGAAGCGCTGGCGGCTCTCCGCGAGCACGGCTGGGAGCGGCCGCCGCAGCGAATAGAGATCGAGAAGCGAATTCCTGTCGCGGCTGGCCTCGGTGGCGGCAGTGCCGACGCCGCGGCGGTGTTGCGGCTGGCTGCGGGGGAGATTCCGGCACTCGAGCAGATTGCGGCCGAGCTGGGCGCTGACGTGCCGTCGCAGCTGGCGCCGTCGCTTTCCCTGGTCCGGGGTGCTGGAGAGATCGTCGAGCGGTTGCCCGACCCCACGCCCCACGCGGTCGTACTGCTGCCCGACGGCGGCGGTCTGAGCACCGCGGAGGTCTTCGCCGAGGCCGATCGGATGGGCCTCGGGCGCGATGCCGGCGAGCTCGAGGAGCTGGCCGGACGGCTTCGCAGCGTGGCGGGAGCTGGCGCTTCTCCGCTCGCCTACCCGGAGCTGCTGGTCAACGACCTCGAGCCAGCGGCGTGCTCGCTGCGGCCCCGGATCGGCGATGCGCTTGCTGCCATGCGCGAGGCTGGCGCCCACTGCGCCCTCCTGACCGGCTCCGGCCCGACCGCGTTCGGGCTCTTCGAGGACCTCGCGGCCGCGCGCGAGGCTGCGGCCTCGCTCGAACGTGATGACGCAATCGTCTGCGATGCAGGGAGGGCGCCATGAAGCTGCCGGGGGAGGCAGGAGGCAACCGCAAACGGGTGCTGATCACGATCGTCGTCGTGGCGATCGCCGCCGCCTATTACTTCATCGGCCGCGAGCTCGGCCACATCGATCTGCAGGGCCTGCTCGAAGACGTCTCCAACACGCTGGGTGCCTGGACCTACCTCCTGGTCGGAGTCTTCGCCTTCGCCGAGACCGGAGCCTTCGTCGGACTCGTCGTGCCCGGCGAGACGACGATGCTGCTCGGTGGAGCGGTTGCCGGCCAGGGTGCGATCGACATCTACCTGCTGATCGCGATCGCCTGGTTCGCTGCCTGGGCGGGGGACACGACCAGCTTCTTCATCGGCCGCCGGCTCGGGCGCGAGTTCGTGCTCCGCCACGGGCCGCGCGTCGGGATCAGCCATGAGCGATTCGAGCAGGTCGAGAGCTACTTCTCCCGTCATGGCGGCAAGACGATCTTCATCGGCCGTTGGATCAGCCTCGTCCGCGCCCTCGCGCCCTTCATCGCCGGCAGCTCGGGAATGCGCTACCGCGCCTTCGTCCCCTACAGCGTCCTCGGCACGGGGCTCTGGGCCAGCGCCCACATCCTGGTCGGCTACTTCTTCTCGCGCAGCATCGAGAGCGCCGCCGAGTACGCCGGCCGCGGTGCCTTCGTGCTCGCAACCGTGATCGTTGTCGTCGCCAGCACCGTCTTCCTGGTCCGCCACTTCCGGGTCGAGGCCAACCGCCGGGCGGCGGTGGCCTGGATGGAGCATCAGGCGGCCACGCGCTGGATCGTCGTCCTCACCCGGCGCTTCCGCCCCCAGCTCGAATTCTTCTGGGATCGGGTCACCCCGGGGGGAACCTTCGGCTTGGAGTTCACGTCGCTGATGGCGGTCCTCTCCGTCACCAGCTTCGTCCTGATCGCCTACTGGGTGATCGTCACGGGCGACGCCGGTCCCACCCCCGGAGACGAAACGGCGATGGACGTGGTCGGGAGCCTCCAGGCCGGCTGGCTGGTCGACGTCGCCAAGGCAGTCACCAGCCTCGGCTCGGCTGCTGTCACCTGGTCCCTCTCGCTCGTTGCCGCCATTCTCCTCGCCGCGCGCCGGCGTTGGGCGGAGCTCGGCGTGCTGGTGGCGGGGATGGCGATCGTGATCACCGGTGTCCACGAGATCAAGGCGGCGGTCGATCGTCCCCGGCCCGAAGGCGGCCTGGTCGGCGTGTCCGGCTCCTCCTTCCCCAGCGCCCACGCCGCCTACTCCACCTTCTACGTCTGGCTTGCGGTGACGATCGTGCTGCGGCTACGGGTCGGCATGGCGCGCGGCGCCGCGGTGATCGCCGGTGGGATCGCGCTGACCGCGCTGATCGGCCTCTCTCGCGTCTACCTCGAGGTCCACTACCTCAGCGACGTCAGCGCTGGCTGGGCCCTCGGGGCGGCCGCCTTCTCCTTCTGCGCCGCCGTCGCGCTGGTCATCAGCACGGTGCGGCAGAATGACGCGAGTGTTGCCGCTGGCGCTGCAGAAGATCGAGAATGAGTACGTCCTGTTCGGCGCCGCCGGGCTGGTCAGCCTGGTTGCGTTCGTCGGCCTGATCCTCGTCCCGGCGGTCAGCTCCTACGGCCGGATCTGGGAGAAGGCGGCCGCCGGCTTCCTCTCACTCTTCGTCCTTGCCGCCTTGGTCCTGATCGGCGTCGTCGTCGGTCTCGCCTTCGTCTACTACTACAACGACATCCTCAATCTCGTCAACGGAAACTAGGAGTCCCTCCTAGCTGGGGATAATGGCGGGATGCCAGCCGCCTCCAGAGGGCAGAAAGCTCCTGCAAAGAAGGTGGAAACAGGGACCCTCGACGCGCTTGCCGAGGCGGTCGAATCGGGCGCCGGGCTGCCTGCCGTCGCCCGCGCGGCGGCCAAGCTGCTCGATGCCAGCGTCGCCCTGATCGATCGCTCCAGCGCCGTCCTCGCCGTGGCGGGAGCGTCGCCGGACCAGGAGCAGAAGCTGCTCGCGGGGGGCGAGGAGGTCACCCGGGTCGAGCTGCGTGTGGCCGATTCCGTCGTTGGCGAGCTGCGCTACCGCAGCTCCGCGTCGCTCGAGCCGTCGATCGCCCGCATGGTGACGACGCTGCTGGCACTGGAGCTGGAGCGCTCGCGCTCGCCCGAGTGGGAGAGCGAGGAGGTCGCGGGGGCCTTCGTCTCCGCCGTACTCGCACGCGAAGTCACCGATCGCGGCGACATCGTCGCCCGTGGCGCCGAGCTCGGCGCCGAGCTGGAGCAGGGTGCTGGGGTGCTGATCCTCCGTGCGGCTCCTCGCGCCGCCCAGACCGGCGAGTGGCGGTCCCGAGTCCTGACCCTGGCCATGCGGGCGCTGCGCTCGCTCGCTCCCGGCTCACTGGCAAGCGCGGAGGGGGGAGAGGCGGCGGAGATCGCCGTGATCGCCCCGGCTGAGGACGATGCTCGCCTGGCCCGCGCCGCTACCGGCCTTGCGCGCGAGCTCGAGGACAGCCTCGCCGGCTTCCACCTGACGATTGGGCGCAGCCGCCACGCCTCCGATCCGGTCGACCTCTACCGCGCCGGCAACGAGGCCCGGCTCGCGGTCAACGTCGGCGAAGCGGAGGCCCGGCCGCTGCTCGCCTTCGAGGACACCGGCTCCTACCGCCTGTTGCTGCCGGCGATGAGCGAGGACCCGCGCGAGCTGGAGCGTTTCTACGCGGAGACAATCGCCCCGCTCTCTGCCTACGACGACCAGTACGAGACCGAGCTGGTGGCGACGGTCGAGGCCTACCTCGACAACGATGGCAACGTCGCCGCCACCGCCAAACAGCTCTTCACCCACCGCCACACGATCCGCTACCGCCTCGAGCGCGTAAAGGAGCTCTGCGGCCATGATGTCTCCGCCACCGAGGGCCGCGAGAAGCTCAGCCTCGGCCTGAAGACGATGCGCGTGCTCGGCATCGCCTCGCCTCGCGGCCCGGCGCTGGAGCCGGGTGCCGAAGCCGGCAAGGTGCCCCGCTCGACCGAGGAGTAGAAGCGCTCCGGGCGAGTTCCGGGGGAAGGACTCGAACCCTCTCTTCCAGGACCAAAACCTGGCGTGCTAGCCAAATACACCACCCCGGATCGGTTCCGAGCCTAGCGGCGAGGCGGGTCGATCGCGTCCGCGTCGCTGCTTAGGGTCTTCGTATGGAGATGGGTGGAGCGGCGATGGACCCGGAGGTTCGCGAGGGGCTGCGCCGCAGCTGGAAGGCGTTGATGGCGATCGGCATCCTGGCGATCTTCATCGGCTGCGTGGCTATCGTCGTGCCAGCGGTCGCTGCGGTCGGCACAGCGATCTTCATCGGCTGGATCCTCGTCATCGTCGGTGCCTTCCTCGTCGCGGCGGCATTCATGGCGCACTCGGTCGGGACCGTGATCGTGCGCCTGCTCTGGGCGGCGCTGACGGTGATCGTCGGCGTCTGGCTGATCGCCGATCCGCATGGCGGCGCCGTCAGCCTCACCCTGCTGCTCGGCATCTATTTCCTGTTGATGGGATTGACCCGCACCTTTGTCGCCTTTGCCGCCCGGGGCCAGCAAGGCGCCGGCCTGGTCGGCCTCAGCGGCATCGCAGGTCTGATCATCGGCATCCTCATCCTCGCCAAGTTCCCCAGCTCCGCCGACTGGGCAATCGGCCTCCTGGTCGGCATCGACCTCATCTTCGCCGGCTGGACCCTCACTGCGGTGGCCCTCGTCGGGCGAGACCTTTCGCGCAGCTAGTCCGGCGACAGGACCCGCCCGCCACGTCTACGATTCCGGGGTGAGTTCTCCCTTGGTGCTCGTCATGGCGGCGGGCGAGGGGACGCGTATGCGGTCCTCGCTGCCGAAGATGCTCCACCCTGTTTGCGGGCGGCCGATGGTCGCTTGGCCGATTCTTGCTGCGCGTGAGGCCGGCGCCGGGCGGGTCGCGGCAATCGTCTCGCCGAACCAGGAAATCGCTGGCGGCATGCCCGATCAGGTCCAGCTCGTCACCCAGCCGCAGCCGGACGGCACCGGTGGCGCCGTGCGCGCCGCGCTGCCGCTGATCGAGGAGAGCGAGACCGTCCTCGTCCTCTCTGGAGACGTGCCGCTGCTCTCGGCCGCGACGATCGCCGGCCTGCTCGAGGCCCACGCTTCCTCTGGCGCGGCGGCGACGATGCTGACGATCGAGCTCGACGAGCCCGGCTCCTACGGCAGGGTCCTCCGCGCTTCCTCTGGTGAGGTCGAGCGCGTGGTCGAGGCCAAGACCGCCGGCGACGCGACCCCCGAGCAGCTGGCGATCCGCGAGATCAACGCTGGCACCTACGCTTTCCAGGCCGGCCCACTCGCCACTGCTCTGGCGGGTCTCTCCAATGACAACGCCCAGGGCGAGTACTACCTGCCCGATGTCTTCCCGGCCCTGCGCGAGGCCGGTCACAGCGTCGCTGCGCATCTCGCCGACGACCTCGCCGTGACGATGGGGGTCAACAACCGCGCCGACCTCGCCGCGGTCGAGGCCGAGGCCCGCCGCCGCATCCTCGAGGCCCACATGCTCGCTGGCGTCACCGTCGTCGATCCCGCTTCGACTTGGGTCGATGCCGAGGTCGAGATCGCCGCCGACGCGCGGATCGAGCCCGGCACCAGCCTTCGCGGCCAGACCGAGGTCGGCGCCGACTCCACCGTCGGGCCGCTCAGCACCCTTTCCGACACCAGGCTCGGAGAGGGCGTCACTGTGTTGCACTCCTACCTGGTCGAATGCGACGTCCGCGATGGCGCCCAGGTAGGTCCCTTCGCCTACCTGCGGCCCGGCGCCCTGCTCGGGCCCGGCGCCAAGGCCGGCACCTTCGTCGAGATCAAGAACTCGAGCGTCGGCGAGGGCGCCAAGATCCCTCACCTCGCCTATGTCGGCGATGCCGATATCGGCGCCGGCAGCAATCTCGGCGCCGGAACCATCACCGCCAACTACGACGGTTTCCGCAAGAACCGGACTGTGGTGGGCGAGAACGCCCGCATCGGCGTTGACACGATGCTGATCGCACCGGTAGAAGTCGGGTCCGGCGCCTACACTGGCGCTGGCGCAGTGATCAAGAGCGATGTGCCGGAGGGCGCGCTCGCCGTGAGCGAGAACGAGCAACGGAACATCGAGGGCTACGCCGAGCGCAAGGCGGCGAAGATGCAAGAGGAGCAAAACCCGTGAGCACGATCGAGGAGCGTCCCGAGGCGGTGGCGGCGACCGCCATCACCCACGATTACTCGAAGCGGATGATGGTCTTCGGCGGCCGCAGCTCGATGGAGCTTGCCGCCAAGGTCGCCGGCAAGCTCGACGTCGATCTCGGTCAGGTGACGCTGAAGACCTTCGCCAACGGCGAGGTCTACTGCCGCTACGAGGAGTCGATCCGCGGCGCCGACGTCTTCATCGTCCAGTCGACCTGCGCCAACGAACACTCCGGGATGACCCCGAACGACTCCCTGATCGAGCTGCTGACGATGATCGATGCCGCCCAGGGCGCCTCTGCTCACCGGATCATCGCCGTGATGCCCTGGTACGGCTACGCGCGCCAGGACAAGAAGTCGGCGCCGCGCGAGCCGATCTCGGCCCGCATCGTCGCCAAGTGCCTCGAGGGAGTCGGCGTCGACCGGGTGCTGACGATGGATCTCCACGCCGGTCAGGTACAGGGCTTCTTCCACGTTCCGGTCGACCACATGACGGCAATGCCGATGCTGACCCAGTGGTTCGCCGACCAGCACCTGACCGAGGAGCTGGTGATCGTCTCCCCCGACGCCGGCCGGGTGAAGACGGCACGCAACTTCGCCCGCCGCATCGGCACCCACTGGGCGGTGATGGAGAAGGAGCGGCCGGCCCAGCAGGTGGCCGAGATCGGCTACGTCGTCGGCGACGTCAAGGGCAAGACCGCGGTCCTCGTCGACGACATGATCGACACCGCCGGGACCCTCTGCGCAGCCGCTCAGACGGTGCTCGACGAGGGTGCTGCGCGGGTGATCGCCTGCGCGACCCATGGCGTCTTCTCCGGCCCCGCTTACGAGCGGCTCGCCTATGAGAGCTCCGGGATCGAGCAGATCGTCGTCTCCGACACGATCCCGCTGCGCCCCGGTGCCCCCGACAACATCAAAGTGCTCTCCACCGCTGGCACCTTCGCCGACTCGATCCGCCGCATCTTCACCGACGACTCGGTCTCCGAGATCTTCGCCGGCGAGAACCAGCTCTTCTAGCCGGGGTCGCCACTACGCTCCCTCCGGAGCAATGGTCGACGAGTACACGGTCGTCAAGAGCATCCATGTCCTCGCCGCCGCCCTCTGGGTCGGTACCGGCTTTGCGGTCAACATCGCGATGACCCTCGGCGCGCGCAGCGGCGAACCGACGAGCATGCTGGCCGCGATGCGCCTTGCCAAGTTCCTTGGCCGCTTCGTCTTCCCGGCGCTCTCGCTGACCACTCTCGTCTTCGGCATCTGGCTGACCGAGAGCTTCTACAGCTGGGACCTGCTCTGGATCCAGCTCGGCATGATCGGCCTCGTGCTCTCGACCGCGGTGGGGATCTTCTATCTCGGCCCTAAGGCGGAGGCTGGGATAGCTGGTCTCGAAAGCGGCGCGCCGCCGCCCCCAGGCCGCAACTGGGTGCCGATCGTGGCCAGGCTGAACCTGCTGCTCGTGGCCGCGGTCCTGGTCCTGATGGTGATCCGTCCCACCTGAGGATCCCGACGGCTCACTACGCTGCCTCGATGCTGCAAGCGGACGAGCGAAACAGCGGTCTGCGGCTGGTCGGCCACAAGGGCGCGGACCTGATCGCGCCCGGCAATACGGTCGAGAGCTTCACCGCGGCGGTCGAGGCCGGCGTCGACACGATCGAGCTCGACGTGCTCTGGCTCCGCGACGCCCATCTGCCGCTGGAGCAGCGGGCGCCGCTCGTCGTCGCCCACGACTGGCACGACGCGGAAAGGCGCACGCCGCTGACCCTGGCCGAGGCGCTCGACGCCTTCCTGGAGCCGCCGCTCGACCGGGTCGAAATCGACATCGACATCAAGCTGCCGGGACGCGAGGAGGAGATCGTCGCGGCGCTGCGCGAGCGCGATCTGATCGGCCGGGCGATGGTCTCGACCATGGAGCTGTACTCGCTCGGCCGCATCCACGAGCTGGAGCCCGAGTTGCGCCGCGGCTGGACCTATCCGAAAGTGACCAAGGACTGGGCCTCGAAGCGTTGGGCGAAGGCGCCGATGCTGGCGGCGCTGGTGGCGATGCGCCAGCGCCTGCCCGGCCTCGCCGCTGAGAAGCTGCCGAAGCTCGGGGTCGAGGCGATGTGGGTCTACCACCCTCTGGTGAGCTCTCGCCTGGCCCGGATCACCAAGCTCGCCAAGGTCGAGCTGATCGCCTGGACCGTCGATGACCTGCCCAGCATGGAGAAGCTCGTTGCCGCCGGGGTGAACGGGCTCTGCTCGAACGACCCGCGTCTCTTTGCCTCTATTCGTTGAGGTCTCGGTGGCGGATCAGGACGGTTCCGATCAGCCATAGCACCAGCGTCCAGGCGGCGAGTACGAGCCCGCCTGCAACCTGGCCGAGCCCCTCTTCGGTTGCTTCCGGCAACCCGTGCAGCGAGCCGATCGCCTGTGCCGGGAAGTAGTCGCCGATGTTGCCGGGAAGCAATTCCGGCAACGGCGATAGCACGAAGAAGAAGGCGATCGCGGCGATGATCGCCCCGACCTGGTTGCGGACGATCGCGCCGACGCCGAGGCCAAAGGCGGCGAGCAGGGCCAGCGAGACGACGAAGCCGGCGTAGACCGCGACGATGTCGTCGAATGGCGGCAGGCTGCCTTCGCGCTCCGAGAACAGCGGCAGCGCCAGGCCGCCGTTGACTGCGACGAAGGCGAGGCCGGCGAGGGCTCCGAAGCCGAGCGCCGCGCCAAGCTTCGCGACCAGCACGGGGTAGCGTCGTGGCGAGGCGAGGAAGGTCGTGCTCGCCGTTCCATGGCGGAACTCGGTGGTGATCACGAGGACGCCGAGCACCAGGACCAGCAGCATCAGGATGCCGGTGCCGGTCTGCGTCTCACGGACCGGGCCGACGTCATCGAGCGAGACGAGGCCGACGTAGAGCCCGGCGAAGAGACCTTCGAGCAGGAGCCCGATGCCGAGCATCAACCAGGTGGTCCGGACCGACCAGAGCTTGATCGCCTCCGAGTGCAGCAGCCTCACTGGGTCGCCTCCTCTCCGGTCACCTCGAGGAAGCGCTCCTCGAGGCTGGAGCGCAGCGGTGCCAGTTCGTGGATTGCGATCCCCTGCTCTAGCGCGAGCGCACCGATCTCCTCGCCGCTGATGCCGCGCACCAGCAGGCCGGCGTCGCCGTCGCGGTCAACGGTCGCCCCCCGCCGGGCCAGTCCGCCGGCAAGCGCCTCGGGGTCTGAGGACCGTACGCGCATCTGGCTCACCTCGGTGCTGGTGAACTCGTCGAGCGAGGCCTTGGCGACGAGCTTGCCGTCGCGGATCACGATCAGCTCATCAGCGGTCTGGGCGACCTCGCCGAGCAGGTGGCTGGAGATCAGCACCGTCCGCCCTTCGGCCGCCTGCTCACGAAGCAGATCGCGCAGCCAGCGCATCCCCTGCGGGTCGAGGCCGTTGGCCGGCTCGTCGAGGATCAGGATCTGCGGCTCGCCGAGCAGCGCCGCCGCCAGCGCCAGCCGCTGGCGCATCCCCAGCGAGTAGCCCTTGACGCGGCGGCCGGCCGCCCCGGTCAGCTCGACCATCTCCAGCACCTCCTCGACGCGGGAGGTGGGAATGCCCGCCGCCGCCGCAAGCACCCGCAGGTGGTTGCGGCCGTTGCGCCCCGGGTGGAAGGCGGTCGCCTCGAGCGCGGCGCCGATCGTCCGCAGCGGGTCGGTCATCTCGACCGGCGGCCGGCCTTCGACCAGGGCCTCGCCCGCGCTTGGCCTCACCAGCCCCAGCAGGGCCCGCATCGTCGTCGTCTTGCCGGCGCCGTTGGGCCCGAGGAAGCCGGTGACCTGGCCGGCCTCGACCGCGAACGAGAGGTCGTCTACGGCAAGGGTCTTGCCGAAGCGCTTGCTCAGGTTGCGGACTTCGAGCTCAGGCACGCCGGCTTAGACGGTGCCCGGTGTCGCCGTGGGCGGGGCGTTGCGGCCGCCTTTGGCCCGTACCGCCGAGTTGAGCTCGTCGGCGGTGAAGCCGCCGACGGCCTCGCCGTCGAGGGCGTAGCGGTAGAGGGCGACGCCGAAGATGTTGCTCAGGGCGCTGGAGATGAGCATCGAGATCGCCAGGCCGATGATGCCGAGCACCAGCAGCAGGGCGCCGGCGAAGCTGGCGGAGGCCCAGATCAGGAAGCCGGCGAAGATCAGCAGAGCCGAGGGCAGGACGCCGAAGAGGAAGACGGCACCGCCGATCGCGATGTTGCCGGTCACCTGCTGGCCCCAGCGCGATTTGAACAGGCCGGCGGAGCGCTTCAGGGTTGCGAATGGACCGGTTCCCTCGAGCGCGATCACCGGCACCGCGAGGAAGGTGATCAGCGACCAGCCGATGGCGAGCAGGCGGCCCGCGATCTGGCCCAGCACGCCCTGGTTCTCGAGGGCGCTGAGGGCGAGGCCGAGCGTGGTCGAGAGCGCCGCCCAGCCGGCGATCTGGGCGAAGCGGCTGCGCGACACCGCCAGCCCGTCGGCGACGCTGGCCTGCTGGCCGCGGAAGATCATGTCGGCGGCGGCCGCCAGACCGACGCTGAAGTAGGTGCCGATCAGGGCGAGCAGGTAGAAGCCGATCACTGCGATCGCCCCGCCGAAGATCGTCTGGTCGTCCTCGATCAGGTAGAGGCCGGGGCCGACGACGATGAGCGCGCAGACGATCGTCGCCACGCCGCCGTAGAGCGGGAAGCGCAGCAGCGCCGGGTTCGCTCGCAGCAGGCCCCAGCTTTTCTTCGTCAACGCCCAGCCGCGTTTGATCCTGCTCATTGCTGCTCCCTTTCCAGTGACCGCTCGATTACCGGCATCTGCGTCACACCTCTTCCCTCGAAGTACTGCCACTCCTGCTCCCCGAGCTCGGTCGCGGGCGGATCGGCGTAGATCCACTCGCGCATGATCCGGTGCCAGTTGCGCTTCGCGCGTAGCTGCCCGAGCACGGCGACGACGCCGATTTCCATCCGCCGTCCCATCAGCTCGTCGGCCGGCATCGCCTCTCGTCGCATCAGGTCGTAGTACTCCGAGCGCGGGTCGTTGGTCGACTCGATGATCTTCATCACCCGCCGCGCGCTGATCTCGATCTCGCGGTCCTCGACGTACCAGCCGCCGACCGCTCTCATGTGATCCATCAGCCGCTCGGCGTCGAGCTTCGAGGGGTTCTTGATGAAGCCGAGGTCGTGCAGGGCGCTGCGGAATGCCTCCGGATCGTCGCGCGAGGCGGCGTCGAAGGCGCGCTGCTCGAGCACGATCTGCTCGTGGTCGAGCTTCTTCGTCATGCCGAAGTCGAGGAAGGCAACACGGCCGTCGTGCATCAGGATGTAGTTGCCGGGGTGGGGGTCGGCGTTGAAGTGCTGCAGGTGGTAGATCGAGCCGAAGCTGCCGCGGAAGACGATCTCCCCGAAGCGGCTGCGCTCCTCGTGCGGCAGCGCCTTGACCTGCTCGAAGTCGAGGCCTTCGACCAGCTCGGTGACCAGGACCCGGCGCCGCGAGAGCCGCGTGATCACTTCCGGCACGTAGATGAAGGGGTGGTCGCGGTAGGCGCGGGAGAAGGTGCGCTGGTTCTGCGCCTCGTACTCGTAGTCGAGCTCCTCCATCACCCGTTCGCGCAGCTCTTTGGCGATTTCCTTGGCGTCGAGGCCGGGGGCGAGGGCGCGGGCGAGGCGGACGATCGTGCCGGCGTTGCGCAGGTCGGCGTCGAGCGCCTCGGCGATCCCCGGGTACTGGATCTTCACCGCCACGGTTCTTCCGTCGAGCAGCTCCGCCCGGTGGACCTGGCCGATCGAGGCGGCTGCGAACGCCTCCTGCTCGAACTCGGCAAAGAGCTCGGAGAGCGGTTCGCCGTCGTACTCTTCCTCCAGCACCTTCTCGACCTTCTCCCAGGGCATCGCCGGGGCGTCGGTGCGCAGCTTCGCCAGCTGTTCCTGGTAGATCTCGCGGTACTCGTCGGGGATGAACTCGGTGTCGATGAAGGAGGCGAACTGGCCGAGCTTCATCGCGGCGCCCTTCATCTGGCCGAGCGCGCCGACCATCTTCAGCGCCGTCTCCATGTGGCGCTGCTCGAGCTTCTCCTTGCTTCCCTCCTCGGAGCGGGCGACGTTGGTCGCCTTGGTGCCCGCGTAGCGGGCCCCCTGGACGCCTACGATCGAGCCCAGCTTCGCCGAGCGGCGCACTCTGCCCTTGGGGATCTTCGAGCCATCGGCCACGCCCGAAGGTTCCCACACGGCCACTTTCTCTATCCTCTCCCGTCCGAATGGCTCGTGGACGCGAAAAGCTCGAGGCCGCACCCCGTGCGGAGTTTGGTTCCAGGACCTCACGCCGGCTGCGGCGCGACGGTCTCGTTCCCGGCGTCGTCTACAGCGGCGGCTCCGAGGCGCGGGCCTTCCAGGTCTCCGAACGCGACGTGCGCAACGTGCTCGCCGACGGCGCCGCGCTCTTCGACCTCGAGATCGAGGGCGCCAAAGCGGTGCCCGTCGTGGTCAAGGAGCAGCAACTGCACCCTGTCCGCGGCAGCCTCCAGCACATCGACCTGCAGGAGGTGAGGCTCGACGAGGCGATCCAGGCCGAGGTCGCGATCGAGCTCGAGGGCGCGGACACCGCCCCCGGCGTCAAGGGCGGCGGCGTGCTCGAGCACGTCACCCGTGAGGTCACGGTCGAAGCGCTGCCCACCGAGATCCCCGACCGGATCGTCGCCGACGTCTCCGCGATGGAGATCAACGACACCCTTCAGCTTTCGTCGATTCCGGTTCCCGAGGGCGTCAAACTCGTCGCCGACGACCCCGAGGAGGTGACGATCGCCACCCTCTCGCCGCCCCGCGTCGAGGAAGAGCCCGAGCCGGCGGTCGAGGAGGAGACCGAGCTGGTCGGCGAGGAGGGCGAGGCGCCCTCCGAGGATGGCGGCGAGGGCGAGGGCGGCGACTCGGGCGACTCCGGCGGGGAGTAGTTCCTGTCCATCTTTCGCCGCCGGGCCGATCGCGGCGAGGGGGAGAAGGGCGACCGCATCCTGCTGGTCGGCCTGGGCAATCCGGGTGAGCGCTACGCCGGCACCCGTCACAACGTCGGCTTCGAGGTCGCTGCCGAGCTCTCGCGGCGCTGGGACCTGCCAAGGGCGAAGCGGAAGTTCGGCGGCCTGATCGCCGAGGGACGCACCGGGCCGGGCGGCCCGCGGGTCGCGATCCTCTTGCCCCAGACCCAGATGAACGCCTCTGGGGACTCGGCTGGACCGGCGCGGGGCTCGCTGAAGGCGCCGCTCGACCGGGTCGTCGCGCTGCACGACGAGATCGACCTTCCCTTCGGTGAGATCCAGAGCCGTCTCGGCGGCGGCCTCGCCGGGCACAACGGCCTCAAGAGCCTCAAGCGCGGGTTCGGCGAGGCGGAGTTCTGGCGCATCCGCGTCGGCGTCGGCCGTCCCGACTCGACCGACCCCGAGATCGTCTCCGCCTACGTTCTCTCGCGCTTCCGTGAGCCGCGCGAGGAGGTCGAGGCGCTGATCGGCCGCGCCGCTGACGAGGCAGAGCGCCTCGTCGAGAAGCTAGGTTCCAATTCGTGACGGAGAACGAGTCAGAGGCGCGGACCAGCTACGAGCTCGATGAGCAGGGCGTGGCGGTGCTGCGCTTGCAGCGGCCCAAGTCGCGCAACGCGATCGACACCCAGATGCTGGTCGAGATGCTCGAGCACCTTGCGGTCGCCCGCGCCGACGAGGCGGTCCGGGTGCTTGTCGTCAGCTCCTCCGATCACATGGGCCTCTCGGCCGGCGCCGACGTCAAGGAGCAGCTCGACGACGAGGGCGGGGTCCGGCGTATGCAGCTCTTCTCCGACCTATATGACGCCATCGTCGGTCTCCCCAAGCCGACGATCGCGGTCTGTCATGGCGACGTGGTCGGCGGTGGGGCGGAGATGGCCGTCGCCTGTGACATGCGGGTTGGCGGCTCCAACCTGCGCATGCGCTTCCCCGGCGCGGCGCTGGGAGCCCCGGTTGGCCCGGCCCGGCTGGTCACCCTCTGCGGCCTCGCCGCCGCCAAGTACCTGCTGCTCTCATCGCGCACGATCGGCGCCGACGAGGCGCTGCGCCTGGGGCTGGTCAACCGGATCGCACCCGCCGCGGCCACCGAGGACGCGGCGCTCGAGCTTGCCACCGCCACCGCCGCCCACCCGCCTGAGGCCGTCGCTCGCCTCAAGCAGATGCTGCACGAGTGGGACGACATCGAGGGACGCTCCCGCTCTGAGGGCGAGGGCCAGGTTGAGTGGCAGCGCTCGGGGCCCGGCTTGCCCTACGGCTCCTGAGGCCGTCATGCGGCGTCCTCTGTCGCTCCCGTGCAGAGCACGCCACGCTCCCTGCGTCCTTGCCTGACGACCTCAGGGTCGCGTAGCTTCGGCGGCTGCCTCCCCGACCCCGATCGCCATCGCCATGATCGAGACCTGGGGATTGACCCCTGGGCAGCTGGGCAGGATCGAGCCGTCGGCGACCCAGACCCCGTCGACGCCGCGCAGCCGGCCAGTCGGGTCGACCGGATGCCTCGCCGGGTCGGCACCGGCGGCGGCGCTGCCGGTGGGATGAAAGGCGGCGAGGCGCATGCGGTTGACGTCGAGTCGCTCCGTCGCCGCCTCGATCTCGGTCTCGTCGCGTACCGTCGGCGCTCCCGCACCCGGTTCCACGTCGCGGGCCCCGGCGGCGAGCATCACCCGCGCCATCGCCCCGACCGCCTTGACGAGGCGTCGTCCGTCCTCGTCGGTCAGGCGGTACGAGACCAGTGGCCAGCGCGATCCCAGCACCCGCCCGGAGGGAGAGTCGCCGATCATCGCGCCGATCGTCGCTGTGTTCGCAGCTTGTGCCAATCGGCCCTGGAGATGGGTGCCGTAGCCGGGGGCCGAGACCGCGCCCATCCCCGGCGGCGTCGAGGTTGCCTCGATCAGGATGCCCTCGCGCTCGTGCAGCTCTTCGATCCCGACGCTCTGCATCACGCCGCTCCAGGGCACTACCTCCTCCTCAAAAGAAGCCGTGATCCCGATCGCGGGGTGGATCGAGAGGTTGCGGCCAACTCGCGGGTGCTTGCCGAGGCCGCTGCGCCGCAGTAGCGGTGGGGTTCCGATCGCGCCCTGCCGCGACGATGACCATCGGCGCCGAGATCCGCACCTCGGTCCCGTCGGCCCGGCGGGCCTCGACGCCGGTGGCGTGGCCGCGCTCGGTCAGCACCCGCGACACGCTCAGTCCCGAGACGATCCTGGCCCCGGCCTCGCTGGCCTGCGGCAGGGCGTTGAGGTGAACGCCGCCCTTGGCATTGTTGGGGCAGCCGATCGCGCACTGGCATGCGCCCCGGCAACCGGGCGCATTGCGGCGCAGCGGCGCCGCTTTCCAGCCCAGCGCCGCGGCGCCCTCGAGGGCCAGTTCTCCGTTGCGTCCCAGCACCTCCATCGGCGCAGGCGCGACCCCGATCGTCGCTTCGACGTCGGCGACCCTGGGGCCGAGCAGCTCGAGGTCGGCGAGGGCGAGCCCGTGACGCTCGTGCCAGGCCCTCGCCACCTGGGTGGGGGGGCGGTAGCAGGTGCCCGAGTTGATCACGGTTGTGCCACCGATCGCCCGTCCCAGCGGTAGCGGGATCGAGGGCCTGCCGAAGGCCATCGTCGTGCCTCCGTCGCGGTAGATCTGGGCGAAGCGGTCGAGCGGGTGGGTGGCGCGGATCCGCTCGGCCGTCCAGCGCTCGCCTTCCTCGACGATCACGCGTGTCGAACCCGGCCCGGGCCAGGGCTCGGGCGGCGAAGGCGCCGCCGGCGCCCGAGCCGATCACGATCACGTCGCAGCTCGACGCCCGCGGCCACTCGGTCGCCGGAATGACCGCCAGGGCCGGGTCGGGCCGCGAAGGCTCGTGGCGGGAGCCGACTGCGGCGATCTCCTGCTGCGAAGGTGTCGGCGCCGTGCGCCAGCATCACGATCGACTTGATCGGGTCGAGGATCGGCGCTCCGCCTCTCCTGGCGAGCTGTGTCAGCAGCTCCTCGCGCCGCTGCGGGGGCAGCGAGCCGAGCTTACGCCCGGTGCGCGCCAGCGAGAAAGCCTCCAGCCCGACCAGGGTCGCTGCCGATGCCGGCCTGGGACAGCGCCGGCATGCTGGCCGATCATCCGCCGGGCGACGGTGCGCGGTCCGCTCCGGGTCCGGGCCCCCGGCCTCCGGCGGCAGCAGAGCCGCCGTGAAGTCTCCCAATGCGGACATGGCGGGCAGATACTAGGTTGTTCCGAGTTCGCCCTTGGTGCTGGTACGGTTGGGATGACATTCGTACCAGTTCTACCAAGGGGGAGAGCCATGAACTCCGGCCAAACGCTCGATCGTCGACGAGTACATCCGGGTCAGCTGGCAGGCACGACGAGCCCGAGATATACGGCTGCTCCGGCTGGCGATCCCGGCTTGATCGGGCCCGGCAGCGTCTCCTGGGAGATCCACTCCGACATGTCGGCGATCGGGATCGCCGGGGTGGCGGCGATCGTCGCTGGAGATCCTCCACCCTTCCGTGATGGCCGGCGTCCACGACCGCTCTGCCTACCGGACCAAGCCGTTCGAGCGGGCCCGAAACACCGCCGGCTACGTGCTCGCGACGACCTTCGGCAACACCGAGGCGGCGGAGACCCTGATCGCCCGCGTGCGTCGCATGCACGAGCGCGTCGAGGGCGTGCGGCCGGACGGCACGCCCTACCGGGCGATGGACCCGACCCTGATCGGCTGGGTGCACACCTGCATCCCCTGGGCGGTGATGCGGACCTTCGAGCGTTACAACCGGCCGCTCAGCGCCGCAGGAACGGGATCGCTACCTGGCCGAGCAGGCGGCGATCGGACGCAAGGGCGGCGCCGGCGAGATCCCGGTCACGGTCGGCGAGCTGGAGGAGTACGTCGAGGCGATGCGACCCCAGCTCGCGGTCAACGAGCAGACGCGCGAGTTCTTCGGCTTCCTGCTCGACTCGCCGCTTGGCGCGAAGGGGCCGGCGCCGCTGGCGCGGCAGGTGAACCGCTTCGAGACCCATGCTGGGATGAGCGTGATGCCACGCTGGGCCCGGCGGCTGACCGGCTTCGACCATCCACCGCTGGTGCAGCGGCTGGCGGTCGAGCCCTATCTGCGGGCGACCTCGCGGTCGCTGCGCTGGGCTTTCGGCGTTCCCCCCTGCCGGGCCATGGCGGAGGCCCGCGTCGCGTGAAAGCGTCGCTGGCGACGCTCCTCGACCGCGCCATGGTCGCGCGCGATGTTGCGGCGGGCGATGACGACCCGACCCGGACCCGCATCATCGACGCCGCGGTGGAGGAGGCCACCCGGGTCGGTCTCGAACGGGTCACCGTCGAGCAGGTCGTGCGCACAGCGGGGCTCGGCCGGATGACGGTCTACAGGCGCTTTCCGCGCCGTGACGACCTGGTCGAAGCTCTCGTCGTGCGTGAGGGCGAGCGCTTCCTCGCCGCGGTGGCCGCGGGGCTGGAGGGCGAGGTCGAGCCTCAGGACAGGCTTGCGGGCGGCTTCGTTGCGGCGATGCGCTTCGTCCGCGACCACCCGATGCTGAAGCGTCTCGCCCACGCCGACCCGGGCTCGGTGACCGCAACCGTCGCCGCCAACGACGCGCTCCTGCTGAGGATGGGCTCGGAGTTCATCGTCGGCACGATCCTCGGCGAGCATCCCGAGGCGCCGACCCGGGCGGCGCAGCGCGTGGCCGACCTCTTCGCCCGCCTCTTCCTCACCTACATCGCGCTTCCCCCGAGCGACCCGGACCCGCACGACGACGAGGCTCTGTACGCCTTTGGCCGCGACGTCCTCGCTCCGCTTGCCGAGTCGACTCTCCGTAGCTAACCCCGCCTAGAATCGGCCGGCGAGCCCGAACCTCCCGGTCCGGGCTTTTCGCCTGCCATGAGCCTTCGTCCGCTGATCGACATTGCTGCCGAGAATGAGCGCGTCCACGCGCTCACCGGGCAGGTGCGCGATGCCGCCTCCGGTGGCGAGAAGGTCGCGGTTCCGGTCTCGGCGATGCTGCGGCCGCTGTTGCTGGCGACCCTGCTCGAGGACGATCGCGGCCTCGCCGGCCGACCGGCGCTCCTGGTCAGCGCCGACGACCGCTCCGCGCGTGACCTCGCCGCCGACCTGAGGGCCTACCTGACCCCGCGCCGTGTCCGCCTCTATCCCTCGCGTGGCACCGGCTTCGCATCCCATGTGACCCCACCGCCGCACCTGGTCGGCCTGCGGATCGACGCGCTCGATGCGTTGGGCCGCGAGCAGGACGCCGTCGTCGTCGCCAGCGCCACCGCCCTGGCCGAGGCGGTGCCCGATGCCTCCCTGCGACCAGCCGGCTTCGCGATCTCCCAGGGCGAGGAGGTCGACCTCGCGACCGTTTCCCGCGATCTAGCCGCCGCCGGCTACGAACGGGTCGAGCAGGTCACCGAGCGCGGCCAGTTCGCCGTCCGCGGCGGCATCCTCGACGTCTTCGGCGCAACCGAGGAGCGCGCCGTGCGGATCGAGCTCTTCGGCGACGAGGTCGAGTCGATGCGCTGGTTCTCGACCTTCACCCAGCGCTCGCTGGGTGACGCCGAGCGGGTCGAGCTCGCCCCGGCGGCGGAGCTCGACGCCGAGCACCGCGAACTGGCCGAGCTGGCCGCGATGGAGGCCGCTGAGGAGGGCAAGGAGCCTCCCAACCTGGCAGACGTGCTGCCGCTCGATCAGTTCGGCGCCCCGCTCGACCTAGTTTCCGATTCGGCCGCGGTGATCCTCGCCGCCGCCGCCGAGATCGAGCCGGCACTGCGCGATCACTGGGAGGACGCGACGGCGGCGATGCACGCTGACGATGCCCGTCACCTCTACGTCGACGTGGCGGCGCCGCTCGCCGAGCGCGCCACGCTCTCGCTGACCGCGGCCGGCAGCGAGGACGAGGCCGCCTTCCGTGCCGCCCGCGCCGAGTCTCCGGCGCGGAGCATCAAAGAGGCCGAGGCCGAGCTGGAGAAACTAGTGCGCTCCGGCTACCGCACCGTTGTCGCCTTCGACGATCGCGGCGAGGCGGAGCGGGCGCGCTACGGCCTCGACCGCCTCGACGTCTCGCTGCTCGACGGCGGCCGTCTCTCGCCCGATCCAGGGCTCGCCTTCGCCGAGGCGCGGCTGCGCGAGGGCTTCGTCAGCCCTGAGCTGCGGCTGGCGGTCTACCCGTTCCGCCGCCTCGTCCACCGCCGCCGCCGCGCCGAAGCCCGCGCTCCCGGCGCCGGCCGAGGGCGTCTTGCCTTCAGCGACCTGCGGGTCGGCGACTACGTCGTCCACGAGGACCACGGCGTCGCCCGCTTCGCCGGCTTCGAGACGCGCGAGGTCGGCGGCGTCACCCGCGACTACCTCTACCTCGAGTACAAGGGCGAAGACCGCGTCTACGTTCCCACCGATCAGCTCGCGAAGCTGAGCCGCTACGTCGGCGCCGGCGGCGAACCGGCCCTCTCTGCGCTGGGCGGCAAACGCTGGCAGAGCATGAAGGCCCGAGCCCGCCGCGCGGCCGGCGCCCTCGCGGGTGAGCTGCTCAACCTCTATGCCGAGCGCCGCACCCGCAAGGGCCATGCCTTTGCCGCTGATGGCGAGTGGCAGATGGCGATGGAGACTGCCTTCCCCTACCGCGAGACAGCCGATCAGCTGGAAGCGATCGAGTCGGTGAAGGGCGACATGGAGGCCGAGCAGCCGATGGACCGCCTCGTCTGCGGCGACGTCGGCTTTGGCAAGACCGAGGTTGCGCTGCGGGCTGCGGTCAAGGCCGCGGCCGACGGCAAGCAGGTGATGATGCTGGTCCCGACGACGATCCTCGCCCAGCAGCACTTCGGCACCTTCCGCGAGCGCCTCGCCGACCTTCCCTTCGTGGTCGAGGGGGTCTCGAGGCTGCGCAAGCCGGCTGAGGTCAAGCAGGTGCTCGTCGCCTTCGAGGCGGGCAAGGTCGACATCCTGATCGGCACCCACCGCCTGCTCTCCCGCGACGTTCGCGCCAAGGACCTGGGCCTGGTCATCGTCGACGAGGAGCAGCGCTTCGGCGTCAAGCAGAAGGAGCTGCTGCGCCAGCTCAAGCTCAAGGTCGACGTGCTCTCGCTCTCGGCGACGCCGATCCCGCGCACCCTGCAGATGAGCCTTGCCGGCTTGCGCGACATCTCGACGATCGAGACGCCCCCGGAGGGCCGCCGGCCGGTTCGCACCTATGTCGGCCCCTACGACGAGGACCTGGTGCGGCACTCGATCGAGCGCGAGCTGGAGCGCGGCGGCCAGGCCTTCTTCCTCCATAACCGGATCGACTCGCTGCCAGAGACGGTCGAGCGGCTGCGCGGCCTGGTGCCGAAGGCGCGCTTCGCCGAAGCGCACGGACAGATGGACGAGACGCAGCTCGAGGAGACGATGCTCGGCTTCCTGCGCGGCAACGCCGACTGCCTGGTGACGACGACGATCATCGAGTCAGGCCTCGACATCCCTACAGCCAACACGCTGATCGTCGAGCGCGCCGACCAGCTCGGTCTCTCGCAGGCCTACCAAATCCGCGGTCGGGTGGGACGCTCTCGCGAGCGCGCCTTTGCCTACCTCCTCTATCCCTCGGCCGAGGCGCTGACCGAGGAGGCGGCCGCCCGCCTCTCGACCCTCGCCGACCACACCGAGCTCGGCTCTGGCTTCAAGATCGCGATGCGCGACCTCGACATCCGTGGCGCTGGCGACCTACTCGGCGACGAGCAGTCGGGTCACGTCGCCGCGATCGGCTTCGAGCTCTACTGCCAGATGATCGACGAGGCCGTAGGCGAGGCGGCCGAGGCTGACGGAGCGGGGGAGGAGGCGCCGGAGCCGGTCCGCCTCGATGTTCCGGTCGACGCCTATCTGTCCGCCGCCTTCATTCCCTTCGAGGCGGCGAAGATCGACCTGCACCGCCGCATCGCGGCGGCACGTGAGCCGGGGGAGCTGCGGGCGATCCGCGACGAGCTCAGCGACCGCTTCGGCCCGCCGCCGCCAGAGGCGGAGAACCTGCTGGCGCTGCAGCGGGCCCGGATCGAGCTGGGCCTGGCTGGCGCCCGCAGCATCGAGTTCCGCGGCGGGCGGCTCAGCGTCACCGGGATCGAGCTCGACTCCGAAGCGGCCTCCGCCTTGCGCGACAAGGTCGAGGGGGCGCTGTACGAGTGGCGGGAGAAGACGGCGGCAGTGCGCGTCTCCGACGAGCCAGAGGCGCGACTGGCGGCGGTGCTGGCGATGGCGGAGGCGATCAGGGACGCCCAGCAGGGCTCACCCGCGGCCGATGCAGCCGCCGCCGCGACCTGACGGACCGGGAACAAGGCCCCGCTTCGGGAAGTTTGTATGCTGGCCGCTCCGTGGCGTCCAATCAGAGGCAGAGGAGGAGATCGGCCGGGCTGCAGCGGCTTGCCCTGCTCGCCTTCGGCGGCATCCTCATCGTCCTCGTTCTCGGCTTTGCGGTCACCCAGGGCATCGGCAATCCGAGCCCATCTTCCGGCGAGGTCGCGATCATCGAAGACGCCCCGGAGGGACTCGGCACGATCACCGAAGAGGACTTCCAGCACAGGCTCGACCAAGCGGCGGCAGCTGCCCAGGTGAAACCGGTCCCCGAGCCCGGAGACAAACAGTACGACGAACTGCAGGAAACGGCTCTCGGTGAACTTTTCGACTCGGTCTGGCTGCAGGGCCTCGCGGAGGAAATGGGGATCGAGGTAACCGAAGAAGAAATCGAAGACGAACTGAAAAAACTGAAGAAACAGACCTTCAAATCCGAGGCGGAATACAAAGCCTTCCTGAAGAAATCTCACTTCACCCCGGAGGATGTCGACGAGCGGGTGACGATCCAGATCCTCAGCCAAAAAATCCAGAAACAGGTCTCCCTGCAGGCGCCGACGACGCCGAGCAGCTCCGAAATCGAGGAGTACTACGAAGCGGCGAAGGATTCTCAGTTCACGCAGCCGGAAACGCGTGATGCGCGCATCGTCGTCAACAAAGACCGGGGCAAAGTCGAAGAAGCGAAAGCCGAGCTCGAAAAAGACAACTCGGTTGGCAACTGGGAAAAAGTCGCGAAAAAATACTCGACCGACGTCGCCACCAAAACGAGCGGAGGCCTCTCAGCCGGGCTGACTGAAACGCCGGAACCGCTGAACAAAGCGGTCTTCGCCGCACCGACCGGCCAGATCGAAGGGCCGATCGAAGCCCCCAACGGGTACATCGTCTTTGAAGTCGGGAAGGCGACCCCGGAAAAAACCCAGACGCTCGAAGAAGCCAAGCCACAGATCAGCGGCCAGCTGACCGAACAGGCCAACCAGCAGGTCTTCACCCGCTTCGTTCGCAACTACGGCAGCACCTGGCGGGCGCGCACCTTCTGCGCTGACGACTTCACGATCGAACGCTGCGCCAACTACAGGGGCGACGGGCGTCCCGCCGAAGCGAACCCCGCCTGCTACGAAGCGAATCCGAAAGGCGGTGAGCCGGAATCCTGCCCGGCCCCGGTGACTCAGGTCAAACCCGCCATGCCCGGCTCGGTGAGCATCCTCGAACCCGAAGGCAAAAAACTCGCCCAGCGGCCGCGTCCGGCCGGCGAGGAAGAAGCGGCTCCGGAACTTCCGGCTGGCCTACCCCCGGGCGTCGCTCCGCCGCCAGGCGGCTAGCTCCCGCTGCTGTAACTAGACTGGCGCGTCTTGTGAGCGCCATCGCCTCCATCCGCGCGCGCCAGATCCTCGACTCGCGGGGTAACCCCACGGTCGAGGTCGAAGTCGCCCTCGACTCCGGCGCCCGGGGTCTCGCCGCGGTTCCTTCTGGCGCCTCGACTGGAGAGTTCGAGGCAGTGGAGCTGCGCGACGGCGGCGATGCCTGGGCGGGGAAGGGGGTCGCGCAGGCGGTCGCCAACGTCAACGAGACGATCGCGGCAGCGCTGAAGGGCGCGCGCGCCGCCGAACAGCGTGCTCTCGACGAGACGATGATCGAGCTCGACGGCACGCCCAACAAGGGCAGGCTCGGCGCCAACGCGATCCTCGGCGTTTCGCTCGCCGCTGCGAAGGCCGCGGCGATGGACGCCGGCCTGCCGCTGTATCGCTATCTGGCGGAGCTCTACGGCGGTGGCGAGCCAACCCTGCTGCCGGTGCCGATGATGAACGTCCTCAACGGCGGCGCCCACGCCGACAACTCGGTCGACTTCCAGGAGTTCATGGTGGTTCCGGCCGGCGCCTCGAGCTTCTCGGAGTGCCTACGGGTCGGTACCGAGGTCTTCCACGCGCTGAAGAAGAGCCTCGCCTCGAGCGGGCACTCGACCGCGGTCGGCGACGAGGGGGGCTTTGCCCCCAATCTCGAGTCCAACGAGGCGGCTCTGCAGGCCGTTCTGGCGGGCGTCGAGGCCGCCGGCTACGAGCCGGGCGCCGACGTCTTCATCGCCCTCGACCCCGCGACCAGCGAGGTCTTCGAGGGCGGTGCCTACGTGCTCGAGCACGAGGGCCGTTCACTTTCGCCGACTGAGATGGCCGCCTACTGGGAGGACGCCTGCTCGCGCTATCCGATCCTCTCGATCGAGGACGGCATGGATGAGGAGGACTGGGATGGCTGGAAGCTCCTGACCGAGCGCCTTGGCGAGCGGATTCAGCTGGTCGGGGACGATCTCTTCGTCACCAATCCGGAGCGGCTGCGGCGCGGGATCGAGGCCGGCGTCGGCAACTCGATCCTGGTCAAGGTCAACCAGATCGGCACCCTCACCGAGACGCTGGAGGCGATTCGGATGGCGCGAGAGGCGGGATACACCGCTGTGATCTCGCATCGTTCCGGTGAGACCGAGGACACGACGATCGCCGATCTCGCGGTCGCCACGGGCGCCGGGCAGATCAAGACCGGCGCGCCCTCGCGCTCGGATCGCGTCGCCAAGTACAACCGGTTGCTGCGAATCGAGGAGGAGCTTGGCTCCACGGCCACCTTCCCCGGCTTGCAGGCGTTCGTCCAGCGGTCCACGTAGATGAAGGAATGCGGCGCCCGGCCGCGTAGGACCGGGTATCGCAGCGCGCGCCTACGCAGGAAACTCGACCGCCTACCGCCGGTCCAAACGCCGTCCGGCCGCCCGCCGGCGACCCGCCGCGCGTCGTGGCGCCAGCCGCATCCACTGGGACCGAGTCGGTCGCGTCGCCCTGACCCTGGTCCTCGCCGCCGTCCTCTACTCCTACCTGAACCCGGTGATCGACTTCGTCAAGACCTATACGGCGACGACAGCCGCCAAAGCCCAGCGGCACGACGCCCAGGCCGAAAACACCCGCCTGCACTGGCGCATCCAACACGCCGACGACCCGGTCGTCCTCAGCGCCAGGGCGCGTGCCCAGGGCATGATCCTGCCCGAAGAGACGCCCTACGTGGTCCACGGCCTCGGTCGCTAAGCACCCTTAAGGGAGCCCGCGGTGGTTAGCGCCGGCACCTACGTCCTCGGCGTCCTCGCTGTAGTCGCCGTAGCGCTGTCTCTGGGATTTACGGCGTTCCGCCTTCGCCAGCGCTTGCTTCCGACGTGGGAGGGAGCGCCAGCGCGCCTCGTGGAGGCGGTCGCAGGCCTTGCCCTACTCATCTGGGTGAGTGAGCTTTTGGGAACCGTAGGGCTGTTCTACGCATGGGCTCTCGTTGCCATGTCGGTGCTGCTCGCGGCAGCCTCAGCCGCCTGGCCGCGGGTCCTGTCGCAGGGGGAGGGGGGTGCTGCGGGCGGGGGCGTCCTCGACCCCCCTCCCCCTGCACCACCCGCGGGAGGGAGGTCGGAGCGGGGCAGGGCGCTGGCGTTGCTGGTGACCGTGGGCGTGGTCGCGCTGGTGTTCGCCCACTGGGGGCTGACCACGAAGGACGCGCTGGACCGAGGGATCTTCAACTTCGACTCGCTCTGGTACCACATGCCGTTTGCAGTGGACATGGTCCAGGACCACTCTGTGACGGGGCTGCACTACACCGAGACGGTGTTCACGAACTGGTTCTACCCGCAGAATTCGGAGCTTCTGCACGCGGTGGGGATCTTGCTGACCGAGCGGGACACGCTGTCGCTATTCGTCAACTTCGGCTTCCTTGCGATTAGCTTCCTAGCTGCGTGGTGCATCGGGCGGCCCTATGGGAGAGGGCACCTGACCGTCGCGGCTGCCGCGGTTGTCTTGGCGTGCCACACGCTTGTGGTTAGGGAGCCTGGGGCGGCGAAGAACGATCTCGTTGCCGCCGCCTTCCTACTTGCTGCCGTGGCGATCCTGGTCAACGCTTGGGCGGCGCATCGGGCTCGAAGCTCTGACGGAGAGAGCAAGGGCTCGCTGCCAGTCGGCTGGCCTCTGGCTGTCGCAGGGCTGGCTGCGGGGTTGGCGGTAGGAACGAAGTCAACGGCTGTCGCGATGGCTGCCGCATTGACTCTGGCGGTGCTTGTGCTTGCGCCGGCGGGGAAGAGGTGGGCGGCAGCCAGATGGTGGCTCGTGCCCGCCCTGCTCGGCGGTGGCTACTGGTACTTGCGCAACCTGATCGTCGCTGGCAATCCGCTGCCACAGGCAGAGAGCATCGGGCCGATCTCGCTGCCGCATCCGGAGCGGCTGCAGACTGCCCGGCCGGACTTCAGCATCGTCCACTACCTGACCGACACCGAGGTCTGGCGTGAGTACTTCGGCCCCGGTCTGGACCAGGCCTTTGGCGGTCTCTGGCCGCTGGTGATCCTCGCCGCGGTGGCAGGCGGGGCGCTGGCACTCGGCTGGGGCCGCAACCGCGTCGTACGCTGGATCGGCGGTGTTGCCCTGTTTGGGCTACTTGCCTACCTCTTCACGCCGCTCAGCGCTGCGGGCGCCGAGGGTGCCCCTGTTGGCTTCGGGATCAACATCCGCTACGCGATCCCCGCCCTGCTGGTGGGCGTCGTCCTGCTGCCGCTGGCACGCGGCTTGGAGAGCGAGCGGCGGCAGTGGGCGTTGCTCGCCGCCTTGCTCATCGTCCTTGTCGCCACCGACCGCTCGGACGCCGTCCTGCGCGACCCGGCGCGGATCTTCGCGCTTGGGCTGGCGCTGCTCGTCGTCGCGATTCCGGCGGGGTTGCTGTTGGCGCGGGCACGCGGGGCCAGCCGTGGAGTAGCGATCGGCGGCTTTGCCGCCCTCGCGCTTCTGATCGCCGCGATTGGCTACCCGCTCCAGCGCGACTACCTCCAGGACCGTTTCCGCCTCGCATCCGAGATCCCCGGCATGCAGCTCGATAGCGCCTATGAGTGGGCGCGCGATCTCGAGGGCGCCCGCATCGGCCTCGCCGGGACCACCGCCGGCTTCCTCCAGTACGGCTTCTACGGCACCGACCTCTCCAACCGCGTCGTCTACCTCGGCGAAAAGGGCCCACACGGAGCCTTCAACGCGATCCCCACCTGCGCCGGCTTTCGCGCAGCCGTCAACACGGCCGATCTCGACTACCTAGTGACCTCGCCCTTCCTCAACTTCATCCACACCGACGATCCCGTTCCCTCCCCGGAGGCGGGCTGGCTGCGCGGCGAGTCGGCTGTTACGCCGATCAAGCGCAGCGGCCCGGTGACGATCTGGAGGGTTAGGGGCAGACTTGATCCCGCGACCTGCGGACCCGCCAATTCGCCCCTGCGCCGGATTCCCAACACGTCCGGCGTCTAACCGGGGGGCTGGGCGGCCTTACTCGTCTGAGTCTGAGTCTTCTGACTCTGCCGGCTCGGCTGGGCCGACTCGGCGAATCACGATCTGATCCGCGTCGATGCGGACGGTGACCTCGCGTTTTCCGGCCCAGTGCTCGGAGTAGACCGGATTGTCTTTGACAGCCGGATCGAGCCAGAGGCCGTAGCCGTCGGTCTCGCCGTGGTCGAAGGTGGCCTCGAGATCTTTGCGTCGTCCACGACCGCCGCGGCGGCCTCGACGGCGCCTGCGTTTCGGCCTGTCCCCGCCAGCATCGCCGGGCCGCGGCTTCTCCTCGTCCTCGGCATCGGCCTCGGGCTCGGCTTCCTCCTCCTCGGGCTCCTCGGCTGTGGCAGCCTCGATCTCGGCCTCGATCTCGTCGCGGAGATCGACTTCGCCGGATGCGGAGTCCTCCTCGTCGGGGGTGAAGCCATGCTGTTTGCGGAACTCGCGCAGCTCGGAAGCGCTGACTTCGAGCTGGTGGGCGATCCAGGCGTCGGTCCGCCCCTGGCGAACCCAGGCGCGGATCTGGTTTAGCTGTGGCTTCAGTGAACGGCGGGCCATCGGCGGGCGAGTCTATTCAACAGGGCAGGTCGTCGGCTGGTCGCTAGGCCATCAGGAACGCGAGCGCCTCGAACATCGAGACGACGACGACGACGACGGTGACGGTGAGGCAGACGGCGAGAACGCTGAACCGCACCTTGCTCTCCTGCTCGGTGCGGGTGATGCGCCGTGCCCGCGAACGATTCGCCGCGCGTCGGCGAAGCTGCTCGCGCCGGCGGCGCTCCAGTGAGGTCTCCTGCTCGAAGGCCGTCTCGAACTGGGAGATGCTTTGTCGCATTCGCATAGATCAGGGTGGCCCGAAGGCCGCGGGGGACCGTAGCAAAGGCGCACGAGGAGTTGCAGGCGCTGAGTGTGCGGGGCGTCACACTGGAGGATCTACGGCGTGCAGGCGCCCCAGAGCCCGCGTCCCGTCCGGGCTGCCTGCAGCTCCAGCCTTTCGAGCAGGGGGGCAAAGCGATCGTTTGGTGGGATCGTCAGCGAACGAGCGAGGCCGCGGCGAACCAGGACCGCATTGACGAAGCGCCCACCCAGGTGGACGTAGGCGAGCAGCCTGCCGTAGGCGTCGCGCCGCTCTGCGCCCAAGACCAGCCGGACCTGCCGTCCCTCGACGAAACGGTGGTTGAAGGCTGAGGCCTGGGGGCCGAAGCACTGCACCGGCGTCCCAGGCTTGACCGTCTCCGGGGTGTCGACGCCGATGTAGCGGATGTCCTCCGGCTCGCCGTCGACCCGGGCCTCGACCGTGTCGCCGTCGACCACGCGTATGACTAGGGCCATGGCTTCGGCCGGGCCCTCGTCCCGGTCGTTGCTTTCCCATGGGCGCACGATCAGCAGCGCGACGATGGCTAGCAGCACGATGCTGCCGATCGTGCCCCTATTCATGGAAGGCGCCGAAAACCAGGCGTCTAAGGAGTACGCCTGACGTTAGCCAGGAGGGTCTCCTTGATCTGGGCGACTATCTCGAGCGCGTCGTTCCACTCGCGCTGCCAGACGTTGCGGCCGAAGATCACTCCGGAACCGCCGGCCTCCATCACCTCGCGGGTGTTGGTGAGGACGGTCTCGTCGTCGACCTTGGAGCCACCGGAGAGGACGACCAGGGAGCGGCCTGCCGATTCGACGCACTGGCGGATCGCCTCGGCCTGATCGATTTCCATCTCGTTGTAAGGCGCGGGTGCGTCCTTGTCCTTGCCCGGGTCGATCTTCGGCATGTTGAGCTTGACCACGTCGGCGCCCATCTCCATCGCCATCCGGGCGGCGTAGTCGATCGCGTAGAAGGAGTTGGCTCCGCCCTTGCCGTCGACGGCTTCGCCGCGCGGGTAGGACCAGACGATCAGCGGCATGCCGAAGCGGTCGCAGTCCTGGCGCACCTGGCGCAGTTGGGCGAGGTCCTCGTCCTGCCGCGGCGAGCCGACGTAGAGCGTGTAGCCGACCGCGTCGGCACCGAGGTGAACCGCGTCCTCAACGCTCGCGTTGCAGGAGGAGAAGGCCTTGGCGGAGGCGGGGACGTCGGTCTTGCCGTTGACCTTGAGGATCAGCGGCACCCGTCCGGCGTAGTCGGGGTAGTACTTGGTCGCCATGCCGATCTGGCAGGCGAGGGCCGAGTAGCCGGCCTCGGCCGCGAGCCGGAACTGGTAGTCGGGGTCCTTCGACGCCGGGTTGGGGAAGAAGTCGCGCGGCCCGTGCTCGATGCCTTGGTCGATCGGCAGCAGCATCAGGGTTCCGTTGCCCGGGCCGAACTCGAACAGCAGCCGGTGCAGGCGCGCTCGTTTGCCGGGGGCTAGGGTGGCCAGCAGGGATTTCTGCTCGGTCAGGCTCTTCAACTCCACGCTGATTCCTCCTCGAAGACGGGTGAAGCCTCAGTATGCCACCGGGGCCGGGGCTCAAGCAGTCGCAGCGGGGCGGTTATCCTCGGAAGACCATGAGCGAGACTGAGCTCAGCGTCGTCTGTAAGAACTGCGGGTCCGAGGTCAGTCCCTACGTCACCGAGTGCCCGTACTGCGGCGCTCGTTTGCGCAAGCGGGCCCCGAAGCTGGAGCGCCGCGGCGATGGGCTGGAGGCCAAGCCCAGTCGGCGCTCCAGGCCCAAGCTCCTGCGTCGCCGGCGGGCGGCTGACCCCGAGGGCCCTGTCAGGCCCTACGCGACCCTGGCCGTGATCCTCGGCTCTGCCGCGCTCCTCCTGCTGCAGAAGGCGACCGGCGACTCGCTCAGCACCTTCGGCGGCCTGATCGTTCCACTCGAGGATGAGTGGTGGCGATTCTTCACCGCCCCCTTCGCCTACGTGGACGTCGGCTACCTGTTCGTGGTGGCGGTCGCCCTGGCGATCTTCTCGATCGGCCTGGAGCGGCGCCTTGGCAGCGCGCCCACGGCGCTGCTGCTCGTCGCTTGCGGTTCGCTGGGGATGCTCGCCGCCAACGGAATCGCCAACGCGCAGGGAGACATCGAGGTGATCGCCGGCGGCAACGGGATCGCACTGGGCGCGATTGCGGCTTGGTTCACGATCCGGCGCTCGGAAGCTCACCACGCGATCGACGAAGAGTACGACGCGATCGGAGTAATCGTGGCAGCGGTGGTTCTGTTGGCGCTGCCGATCTTCGATTCCACCGCCGACCCCTTCGCCGGCCTGGTTGGCGGCGTTGTCGGCGGCCTCGCTGGCCTGATCGCCTCGGCCTTGCGGGCGGCGCGCTAGCTACCCGCACCTCCGGCCCGCCTCCGGCGTTCGGGGGTGGCTAGGCTCCTCGTCGTGCCCTCGGACGAGCAACTGGAGGCCGCGATCGAGCGGCTGATCGACGCGGAGCGATTCGCCGAGGCGGAGCAGATCGTCGCCCGCGCCGCCCCACAGCTGCAGCGGGTACTTGCCGCAGCCCTCGCCGAGGGCGGCTGGTTTGGCGAGTCGCACGACGCCGAGACGCTGAAGGCAGCCACGGTTCCCGATCCGGACGAGCGGGTTGCCGCCGTGCGCTCCCTGCTCGCCGAGGAGGCGAGGATGGGAATGATGGTTGGAGTCGCCGTCGGCTGGGCACTCCACGAGCAGATGACCGACGACAACGAGACCGAAGGAGAGCGCTGAGATGGAGATCAAGTTCCACGGCCAGTCGTGCTTCGAGCTGAGCGACGGCGAGACGACCGTCCTAATCGATCCCTTCCTCAAGCCCAACAACCCGATCGCGGTGGCGACCGCGGAGGAAGTCGACCCAACTCACATCGCGATCTCGCACGGCCACGTCGACCACATGGCCGACGCGGTTCCGGTGGCGAAGCGGACCGGCGCCCACTGCGTCGCCATCGTCGAGCTGGCGAAGTGGCTTGAAGCGCGGGGTGTGGAGAACGTCAGCGACCCCAATTTCGGCGGCAAGGTCGAGTTTGACTGGGGCTACATCGCTCTCGTGCCGGCCTGGCACACCAACACTCTCCCCGGCTCTGAAGAGTCCCCCTTCAGCGCCGAGCACGGCGTTGCGATCGGCCCGGCCGCGGGGCTCGTGATCAGGATCGGCGAGACCACCGTCTACCACGCCGGTGACACCTGCCTCTTCGGTGACATGAAGCTGATCGGGCAGCGCCACGACGTCGACGTTGCCCTGCTGCCGATCGGCGACCACTACACGATGGACCGCCACGATGCGGCTATGGCGGCGGAGCTCGTCGGTGCCGGCACGGTGATCCCGATGCACTACGACACCTTCCCGCCGATCGAGGCGGACCCCGCGGCCTTCAAGACAGAGGTCGAAGAGAAGACCTCTTCCTCGGTGGTGGTCCTCGCGCCGGGTGAGACGCACTCGACTGGCTGACCAGCCAGTCCGGTGGTACCCTCGCCCGAACCCAGAACCCCTATGTCGGTGCAACGCGCTGTCTCCCCGCTAGGGCCGAAAAACGTTGCGCCGACAGAGCCGAGGAGGCGAGATGGGAACCAGAGAGGTATCGGGGACCGAGTCTAGGACCGAGCGGGCCGACTTCCAGGCGACTGCGGACCCGGCATTGATGGAGGCTGCCGACCGCACTGCCGACGTCAAACTGCTCACCTACGAGGAGCTCTACCTGCTCTGGGAGCGCCAGCAGTGGCAGACGCAGGAGCTCGACTTCACGCGTGACCGCGAGGACTGGAACGAGCGCTTCAGCGAGGAGGAGCGGTTCCAGCGGATGTACGGGCTCTCCTCTTTCTTCATCGGCGAGCAGAAGGTCGCCGAGGAGCTGGGGCCGATCATGCGCGCGGCTCCGACCGAGGACCAGCGGATCTTCCTCTGCACCCAGATCGCCGACGAGGCGCGCCACGTCCGCTTCTTCGAGCGCTTCTACCGCGAGGTCGGGGTGCTCGACTCCAGCGAGCTCTCGCAGATGCTGGAGCAGACCTCCGAGCACCTCAACGAGAACTTCGGCCGCCTCTTCGATGAGATGCTGAAGCAGCGCACCGACCGGCTCTCGGTCGAGCCCGAGGACACCGAGGCGCTGGTCGAGGCGGTGACGCTCTACCACATGGTGATCGAGGGAATGCTCGCCCTCACCGGCCAGCACTTCATCATGGACTACAACGAACGCGAGGGCACGCTGCCGACCTTCGTCGAAGGCTTCCAGAACGTCGCCCGCGACGAGCACCGCCACGTCGCCTTCGGCTCGGTCTTCCTGCGCGAGAAGGCGCGCGAGGACGAGCGTTACAAGCAGGCGATCCAGCGCACGCTGGAGGAGTCGCTGCCCGTCGCCGACGGTGTCCTCTCGCCGCCCTGGGCGCCCGACGGGGACGACTGGGAGCTGTTCGGCTACTCGCTTGCCGACACCCGCAAGTTCGCCGGCACCTGCCTGATGCGGCGGCTCAAGGTGATCGGCCTGCAGTAACCGCCGCGGCGGGGCGGGTCTTAGCTAGGGGGCCGGGTCCGGTTCGGGACCGGATGTGGATTCAGGCGAATCGGGAGGAGTCGGTTCGGCGGGCGGCGGAGTGGCTTCGGGCGGCGGCGTGCTGGGTGGGGGGGTGCTTTCGGCCGGTGGCGGCGGAGGGGGTTCGACCGTGCCGCCGACGGTGACGACCACGGTGCCCGCCCCCGATGGCGCGCCTGCTGAGGGCGCTGCCCCGGTTACCCCAGGTGAGGACTGCGTATGGGTCGTCTCCACTTCGGTGCTTCCCAAGCTGGACTCATCCGCGGCTTTTTCGGCTGCTGGATCGGTAGCTGGAGGAGTCGCCAGATCCGTCGCGACGGGGAGCGGCTCCTCGGCTGGTTTGTCCACCGGCACCGGTTCGGCCTGGGCGGCCGGCAGGGAGACATGCGCCTGGGCGACCGAAGGCGTGGGCTGCGGCTGTTTGAGGGTTCGAGTGAGCGCCGGGCCGCTGCTTGCGGGGGTCGGTTCGACCCGGTGCTTGACCTCGACCGCACCCGCGGTGATCACGGCGGCGGTGACCACACCGGCGACCGCCTTGGTGCCGATCGCGCCGCCTACTGCGCCCAGGCCCCCGGCGGCTCCACCGCCGCTGAGTGCAGCCCCGACGCTGCCGACCGCACCCGCGCCGGTGGCGCCTGCACCCGCCCCGGTCGCGCCTGCGCCGGCAGCACTGCCGGTGCCAGCGCCGCCGAGGCCGAGCTTGGTGACGATGAAGCCCTTCAGCGCGATCAGCGCGCCTGCCGGGAAGAGGGCGGCCAGAACCTTGTCGTTGGAGCGGATCTGGGCACGGAAGTCGGCGCAGTCCTCGCAATCGCGAACGTGCCGGCGAACCGGCCCGGAGAGCTTTCGCAGGCCCTCGGCCGCCTCGGCCAGGTCCAGTCGCACCTCGCCGCAGGTCAGTTGCCGCGCCTGGCTTGCCTCGGCGAGCGAGATCCGCGCCCTGACCAGCAGCGACTTGACCGACGGCACGCTGGTCTCCATCGCTTGGGCGATCTCCTCATAGGACATCGCGTCCATCTCGCGCAGCAGCAGAGCCGAGCGCTGCGTCTCGGGGAGCTTGCTGACATCGGCGAGCAGCTGGCGGAACTCCTCGCGGTTGTGGACCTTCTCGGCGGTTGAGGAGGCCTCGACGGCGGGCACCATGTCCATTGATTCCTGTGCGTCTGCCGTCGGCTTGCGAAGGTGGTTGAGGCAACGGTTGCGGGCGATCCGGTAAAGCCACGGCCGCAGGTTGATCTCGCGCTCATCGGCCAGCATCGCCCGGTAGGCGTTGACGAAGACCTCCTGCAGGACGTCTTCAGCGTCCTCGGTCGAGCCGAGCATCTGCCGGCAGAAGCCGAGCAGGCGCCCCTGGTAGCGATCGACGATCGTCTCGAAGGCGCCTGGGTTGCCGGACCTGGCCATCGCGATCAGGCGTTCGTCGCCTTGAAGCTTGAGCAGCGGAGAGCGCCGGGCTAGGAGTCCGCGGCGACTGGCGTGTTGTAGAGCAGAAGCCTCCAAGCGATTTTCTCCAGGGAAGGCGTTGTCTTCGTAGTTGTAGACACCGTAGCACCGGGGTTGTTGCGGTTTCCTCTGCATTTTTAGTGCAGTTTTAGGTGCAGACGACGCGTTACGATCGCCCTGCCCGGGTGGCGAAATTGGTAAACGCGGCGCCCTTAAAAGGCGCTAGGTCCCAATGCAAGGGGGACTTGCGGGTTCGACTCCCGCCCCGGGCACTCGGGCCGGCAGCCTCTGGCGGCCTCCCTTTAATAGGGTGAAATTTGTGGAGCATGGGGGGCGGATAGTCGCGAAGGTCTTGAAGTCGCGGGGCGTGACGCATCTCTTCACGCTGTCGGGAGGCCACCTGTTCTCCATCTACGACGGCTGCCGTGCGGAGGGGATCGAGATCGTCGACGTGCGGCATGAGCAGACCGCTGCGTTTGCGGCCGAGGGATTTGCGAAGGCGACGCGGAGTGTCGGGGTGGCGGCGCTGACCGCCGGCCCGGGCGTGACTAACGGCCTCAGCGCGATCGCCGGGGCCCAGGCCAACGGCTCACCCGTTTGCGTGCTGGGCGGCCGTGCGCCGGAGATGCGCTGGGGCTCGGGCTCTCTACAAGAGATCGACCACCTGCCATTCGTCTCGCCGCTGGTCAAGTCGGCGGAAACGGTGAAGGAAACCGGCCGGATCGCCGCGACGACCGCGGCCGCGCTCGATCTTGCGCTTGACGCCCCAGGTGGCCCGACCTTCGTCGACTACCCCCTCGACGTCGTCTTCATGGAGGGGGAGCTCGAGGTTCCGCCGCTGCCGGCTGGCGGCGACGCGCAGCCCGCGGCTGGGGTCGAGGAGGCGGCGGCGCTGCTCGCGGCCGCCGAGCGCCCGGCGATCATGGCCGGCAGCGGTCTCTACTGGGGGCGTGGCGAGGAGCAGCTGAGAGCCCTGGCAGAGGAGCTCGGCATCCCGGTCTTCCTCAATGGGCTCGGCCGCGGTTGCCTGCCCGCCGATCACGACCTCAGCTTCAGTCGCGCTCGCGGCGCCGGCCTCAAGGGCGCGGACGTGGCACTCGTTCTGGGCGTCCCGATCGACTTCCGCCTCGGCTTCGGCGAGAGCTTCGGCGTGGAGACCAAGCTGATCCGCATCGACCCCGCTCCCAACGAGCTGACTTCAAACCGTGCGCCGGAGGTCGACCTGGTCGGCGATTTGGCCGCCAGCTTGGCGGCGATCCACGAGTCGGTTGCCGGCGGCGGGCCGCGCACGAAGGCTTGGCTCGACGAGCTGCGTGGGGTGGAGGACGAGAAGCGAGCCGCCGAGCAGGAGGAGCTGAACGACTCGCGCTCCCCACTGCACCCCGTCCGTGTTTACAAAGAGCTGGGGGAAGTGCTCGAGCGCGACGCCGCCGTCGTCGGCGACGGGGGCGACTTCGTCTCCTACGCGGGCCGTTTCATCAACACCTACCAGCCGGGCTGCTGGATGGATCCGGGCCCGTTCGGCTGCCTCGGGGCCGGCCCCGGGCAGGCGATCGGGGCCAAGCTGGCCCATCCCGATCGCCAGGTCTGTCTGCTGCTCGGAGACGGCGCTTTCGGCTTTGCCGGGATCGAGTTCGACACAATGGCGCGTCACGGCCTGCCTGTGGTGGGCGTAATGGGCAATAACGGCATCTGGGCGCTCGAGCACCATCCGATGAAGTTTCTCTACGGATACTCGGTTGCGGCGGAGCTTCGCCCCGAGACGCGCTACGAGGAAATGGTCGAAGCGCTGGGCTGCGAGGGGGTGTTGGTGAGCGAGCCGGCGCAGCTGCGTCCGGCGCTCGAGCGCGCCTTCGAATCCGGCAAGCCGACGCTCGTAAACGTGCTCACCGACCCTGAGGTCGTCTACCCCCGCAAGTCAAACTTGGCTTAGAAAAGCCAAGTTTCTGGATTTTCTCCCTAAACGAGAATCGACCGCCATCGCTGGCGGTCGATTCAAGTTGGTCCCTCAGGACGGGCAGGGGTACGTCTTCAGGGACCAGTTTTATTCGGTGGGCTCAGACGGCGGGAGGCGCCATGATGCGGCAATCGTCCGAGCCCTGTATCGAGTCTGTGGTAGGTCTCTGTCCCACCTCTTTCCCGATGAACCGATTATCTGCCTAGCTATCCGATACGTCTAGGTGCCTATTTAGCCGCTACCGGTAATTAGGTAGGCAGAGATTACCGAGTTTTCTGGGTTCGAGCGCAGGCTTGACCCATCTGGAGCGCTTCCTGAAACTCGTCTGTCCACCTGGTCACACGTAGTAGCCCCGGGCTTGGATCCGGGTTTATCCGCGGTTTGAAGCGGTTGCAGCGGCGGCGATCGCGGTTCCGTAGAGGATGTCGTGCTCGGAGACCTCGATCTGCTCCAGTCCGAAGGCGCGCATCGTCTCGACCAGGATCACGACGCCGGCGACGATGGTCGGAGCCCGGTCCGGGTGCATGCCGGCAATCTCGACCCGCTCGGCGAGCGGCACCGAGGCCAGCTGCGAGAGCAGGTGCTGGATCGAGTGGAGAGAGAGGACGTGGCCGTGCACTCGCTCCGGGTCGTAGGGCTCGAGCCCCAGCTCGACCGAGGCCAGCGAGGTGGGGGTTCCGGCGACGGCGATTCCGGCCTTGGGGCTGACCTCGGGTCCTGCCGAGACCGCGGTCTCGATCGAGCCGCGGACATCGGTGGCCAGCGCCTCCAGCTCGTTGACGGTGGGGGGGTCGCCTGAGATGTGGCGCTCGGTGTGGCGGACGACGCCCGCCTGCAGCGAGGTGTGGAAGGCGATCTCCCGGCCGGCGCCGACGATCAGCTCGGTCGAGCCGCCGCCGATGTCGATCACCAGAGTCGGTTCGGAAGGCGGATGCTCGGAGGTGGCGCCCAGGTAGGTGAGGCGGGCCTCCTCCTCGCCGTCGAGCACCCGCGCCGAGAGCGCGAAGCGCTCCCGCAGCTCGGCGACGAAGGCGCTGCCGTTGGACGCGTCACGCACGGCGCTGGTGGCGATCGCTTCGACCGTCTCCGCTCCCGCCTCCCGGTAGAGCGCGACGTAGTCCTCGATCGCCTCGCATGTGGCCTCGATCGCCTCGCTGGAGAGCTGTCCGGAGAGATCGACTCCCCGCCCGAGCCGGGTGACGCGGCTGTGCCGTTCGACCTTGGCGACCCGGTCGCCGCTCACGTCGGCGACGAGCAGCCGAGTCGAGTTGGTGCCGACGTCTATTACCGCCACTCTGTGAGTGCCCGCATCCATGCCGGCGGCACTCTAGAGCGATACGCCCCCGCAACCCCGCCTGCGCAAAGTTCCGCAGCCCCGTGCCCATCCCCCTCCCGTTGCTAGCATGGACAAACCGCCGCGGGGTGGAGCAGCCAGGTAGCTCGTCGGGCTCATAACCCGAAGGTCGCAGGTTCGAATCCTGCCCCCGCTATGGTCCCTTGGGCGACCGTGAGGTCATCGAGAGACTTTCCACTGAAGGCGCTCGACACGAGCGCCTTCAGTCTTATTTGGCCGGCATTTCGATCAAGCTCGATGCGCAGACGGAATGCATCGAAGATGTCTCGCCGGAGCTCGGGCTCGGCGTCGACCAGCGCCTTGGAGAGGTCTGGCATCTCCTGCAAGATTGCCAAGGCGTCCTCTGGATCGCCTCCGTTGGTCGGGGCATTCCCCTCGAGGTCGGAGAGCCGATCTCGCGCCTCTTCTCGCTTTGATTCGAGCTGGCGAATGCGCTCGGCAACCACCGCAGGGTCGACGCCGGCCTCGATCGCCGCGATCTGACGGTCGAGCCGGGTGTCGATGTCGCTGACGATTTTCTGGAGTCGCTGACGCTTCTCGTCGCTCTGATCCTGCACAGCCGCCGAGAGTCCTTTCATCTGGGCCTGGAAATGCTCCAGGCGTTGGGGGCCGAAGATGCGGGTGGCAAAGAAGCCATCTACCACCGGGACTAGGACTTTCTCGTTGACGTACTGCCACTTGCCGTGGCCAAGGGCCTCTGCGGCTTTGTCGCCGTAGTCGATGCGGTAGCCGCAGGCGTAGTAGGTATTTCCCTTACGAGACTTGCCCTGCATTCGCAGCGGGTTGTGTCCCGTGGCGCAGTGGATAAAGCCGCGCAGGAGGTAGAAGCGTTTCGTAGTTCGCCGCAGCGGGCTGGCGGTGCTCCGGCGCCGCTGGTTCATCTCCGCCTGGACCTGATCGAACTGCTCTTGCGAGATCAGTGCTTCGTGCTGATCCGAGGCTTCGATCCATTCGTCTGGATCTCGCCGGACAAGTGGACCCTCTCCCTGCTTGACGGCTCGGAAGTCGAGGCGGTTCCAGAAGAGGCGCCCCGTGTAGACGGGGTTTTCGAGCATGGAGCGGATAGTCGACTTCGACCACTTGTGCGCGGTATTTCGCTTCGAGTCGACGTGGCGGGGAGAGGGGGGACCGCCCGGTCGGTTGAGGTGATTGGCGATCTCCTTATAGCCCCAGCCGGAAAGAAAGCGCTCGAAGATTTCGGTGATGATCGGCGCCTGCTCGGGATCGGGGACGAGGCGTGACTTGGTATCGCCGGCACGGGCACGGCGTGGTTCTGGATGCGGCTCGCGCTTGAGGCGGTAGCCATACGGAGCACGCCCGCCATTCCGGTAGCCCTGTCGGGTGTTCTCCGTCTGGCCTCGTCGAACCTCCCGGCCAAGCTTCTCGACCTCGAACTGATCCAGGGCCTGAAAGAGGTGCCGAACGAGGCGACCCTCGGGGCTGGTCTGATCTCCGGAGCTCAGGGCGTAGTAGACGTCGACGCCCGCGCGAGCCAGCTCACGCTCGTAGGCCAGGGCGTGGAAGAGCTCGCGGCTGAGACGAGAGGTCGAGTAGATGATCACCGCGTCGAAGCGCCGGGTGTCCGGCTCCTTCGCCTCGCGTATCAATTCGCTCCAGCCGATCCGATCGTCACGACGACCTCGGTCCTGGTCGGTGAACTCGCAGACAATGCGGCCACCGAGTTCAGCGACTTTCCTGTCGCTCTCCTTTCTCTGGGAGGGGAAGGAGAGGGTCGCATCCTGCTTGTCCTTCGTGGAGAGACGCCCGTACCAGGCAAAGCGCAGGCTGGGCTGCTTCCTCTTCTTAGCGACCGCGGTCACTGGCCTCGTCGGCGTTTCCGCTTCGGCTTTTCAAGAGCGCGAAGACGGCCCTGGCCTGCTCTCGCCGGAGCTGCTCGTCCAGGCTCGACCCAGGTGTGGTGTAGTCCACGGCAATGTGGATTTCGAGATCCTCGATTCGATCCGAGCAGCCCTTCTTGCTCGCTGTGCAATCCCCCCGCCGCTGTCGCCTGGCGGCGGATTTCAACTTCCTTCCCCCCGTGTGCTCGGAGGGGCCGTGACCACTTCGCTCTCATTGCGCTCTATTCTAGCGAGCAGAACTGCTCTATGAAAGAGAGCAGAAATCCATTCCGATACAGCGAGCCAGTTCCCCCAGACGAGCTGCTCGACCGAGACGAAGAGGCGGCGCAGCTTCTGAGCCGAGCCGTCAGCGGCAACAACAGCCGTATCGTCGCGCCGCGTCGATACGGCAAGACCTCGTTGCTTTCGCGAGTCGCAGAGGAAGCGCGCAAGGAGGGATGGGCGGCGGTCTACGTCGACTTCTTCGGCGTGCTTACGCTCGACGACATAGCGCAGCGGATTGAGCGCGCCTACGCTGCCGAGCTCCAGGGCCGCTTGGCGACCTGGTTCGCTGGAGCGCGTCGCCTTCTCCGGCCGACGCTTCAGGTCGGCGGAGGCCCGGTCCCGGCGGGGGTAGAGGTGACTGTCGATCCCCAGGCCGAGCCCCCTCTTGTCGAGCGGCTCGCTCTGCCGGCCCGTCTTCACGAAAAGCACGGCACGCGGACGCTCGTGATCTTCGATGAGTTCCAAGACATCCTTGCGGCGACCGACCGCGCCGACGCAATTATTCGAGCCGAGATTCAGCACCACGGGGATGCCGCCAGCTACGTCTTCGCGGGGTCCCAGGTCGGAATGATGAGCGAGCTCTTCTCCGATCGCCGACGGGCTTTCTTCGGTCAGGCTGGGCCTGTCGATCTCCCTCCGCTTCGCCCCGACGACGTCGCCGACTATCTCTTTCTCCGCTTCGAGGCAACTGGTCGTCAAATCGGCTCGGCACTTTCGCCTCTCCTCGAGATCGCGAATGGGCATCCTCAGCGAACGATGCTCCTGGCATACGTCCTTTGGGAGTTGACCGAGGAGGGGGAGGAGGCGACGGAGGAAACCTGGCTTGCTGCTTATGACCGAGTGATGCGGGAGGTTCGCGACGAGCTGCGAGCCGTGTGGTCGGGGCTTCCCACTTCGCAGCGTCGAGCGCTTGCAGCGGTGGCCGGGGGAGGGGAGGGCGTCTACGCCGCCGGCCGTCGTTACGGCGGCTCGCGGGGCGGCGCGGTGCAAAAGGCGGTCGAGACCCTTCTCGACCGCGGTGAGATCGCCGAGGACAGCTCTCGTGCAGTCGGGTTCCGGATCATTGATCCTCTGCTCGCTGCCTGGATCGCCGAGGGACGGCCAGGCTCGTGAGGAGACTCTGAGCCCAAAGTCAGAGCGTTTCGCGCCCGCCACCTACTCCTCCGCTTCCTCGGGATCGGGCACGAGCCAGTCGACCGGCTCCTCGGGGTTGCGGGCATCGGTGAAGATCGGCGCGAACGGGCCACGCTCGCGGAGATCCTCCGCCAGGCAGAGCCGGACCGAGAGGGCCGGCGAGCGCATGAAGTCCAAGTCGTTGCGCAGGATCGCGACCGCGGCGTCCCGCCGTCGCAGCAGCGCCGCCCGGCTGGAGCGGGCGCTCCGTCGTCGCCGGTTGGAATCGGCGAGGACGCAGACCACGGGCGGGAAGGACGGGTACTGCGAGCGCCACAGCGGATCGCCCTGCTTCCCCGCCGCCCGCATGAAGCGCCCGTAGCGGCCCAGCTCGGCCGCGAGGCGATCGACGGAGAGGGTCGCCCGGTCGAGCTCAAGGCAGCGCTGCTCGACCGCGACCTCGGAGTCGGCGAGCCGCAGGTAGGTGAGGACGGCGTCGGCGAAGAGCGTCCCCGCTCGGCGCCCGTGGCCCAGCCGATGCGGCACCTCGTGGCGCCAGGCCAGCGGCCCGAAGTCGTCGCCACGCTCGCGGGCGCTCCGCAAGAAGCAGATCGCCGCGTCGTTGACCGCGAGCGTGTGCGCCTGCAGCGGCCCGGACGCCGACTCGGCGTCGATCAGCCTCGGCATCCTCTCCAGCAGGCCCGCCTCCAGCGCTGCCCGCGCGCCGCGCTCGGTCGCGTACCAAAGCCGGCGCGGAGCGCCCGGAGCGCCGAGGCTCGACACGAACGCGGCGAAGCCGGCGTCGGCGAGGCGGGCCAGCACAGTCCGCACCCAGCGCGGGCTGCGGTCGGGGAAGTGGATGGCGCCGACCTGCGGCGTCGAGAGGACCCGGTGCTGAGCGAGCGAGGCGAGAATCTCCGTCGCCGCCTCCGGCACCCCGAGCTTCGCGGCGGGGCTCATCCGTGCTGCCTCCTCTTGAACTTCAGCGGACCGGAGTGCTCCGAGCGGTTGCGCCCCTCCGCGTGCGCTTGCGAGCCGTCCTTGCCCTCGCCGCCTCGCAGCGCCTCGTGGATGCGGTCGTCGAGAGTGGCGAGGTGGGCCGCGGCGTCGGTCGCCGGCCTTCGGGAGGCGGCTGGGTGGCGCCTTTCCTCGCAGCTCCTCCTCCGAGGAGCCCGCTCCTTCACCACGTTCTCGATCTGGACGCCGGACACCGAGAACGGCGCGCTGATCTCGCCCCGGTGGGTCACTTGGGCGATGAAGCGAAAGCGCGGCAGCCTCGTGATCGCGGCGGGGCTGGGCTGGCCTCCCCACTCTTTCGTCAGCAGGGCGGCGGCATGGGAGTTGAGCCCGCTGACCAGCGCATGGGAGCGGTTCGTCGTCAGCGCGTTCAGCGTCGTCGGGGACAGGCGCTCGGGGTTCTGGTTGAGGAAGGTCGGGCGGATCGCGAACTTCGGGCACTGCTCGACCAGGCCCGCCAGGCTGTCGGAGGCGCCGCCGTCATAAGCCTGGGCCTCGTCGAAGAACGGGTAGAAGAGGCGGCGCGCGGCCGGCGGGATGTTCGCCCGGCTGCGTCCGGCGTGAAGCAGGCCGAAGGCGATCAGGTTCGCCATCACCCGCTCCCGCGTCCCTCCCGCGCCGGGGCAGACGAGGACGATCCGGCGCTCGTCCATCGCCCGCCGCCACTCGAAGGTGGAGCGGCTCTGGCCGAGGAAGGCCGCGATCGGCGTCGCGGATCGAAGCCGGTCGACCATGTTGGTGATCGGCGTGATCGCGTCGGCGGCGAGGAGCGGGAAGCGGTCGGTCCAGAAGCGCTGCGAGGAGCGCGGCAAGATCGGCAGCACCGCCGCCCGCCACTCCGGGTCGCTGAGGATGGTGGAGATCTGGAAGATCGTCGGAGCGAGGTGGGCGGGCACCGCGCCGGCAACCGCCCCCAGGGCGGCGGCCGCCTGGGTCGTGAGGTTGATCGCCCGCGTCGAGCGCTCGCCCCACTCAAGCGCGGAGGCGAACGAGTCGACGATCGCCTCCACCCGGCCCTCGACGTCCTGCTCCCCGACGCCGTGCAGGTCAAAGAGATTCCAGCCCGGCAGGTCGGCCGGCGAGCTGCCGGGGCCGAGGTCGATTCGCACCACCCGCTCGGCCACGCCGGGCTCATCCAGGTAGGGAGCGACCCTGTCGAGCGCGTCTCCGTGCGGGTCGAGGAACAGGCCGCCGTGCCCCGACCGCACGAGGTGGGTGAACATCGCGATCGCCGTCTCGGTCTTGCCGAAGCGCGAGCGGCCGGCGATGTAGACGCTGAAGGTGTCGGCTACGCGCACGGCGGCGATCCGCTCGCCTTTCTCGTCTCGCACCTTCCCGATCGGGATCAGCTCGGCGTTCCCTTCTTCGAAGGTCGGCAGGTTCGGCGGCGGCGAGAGCAGCGCGCCCGAGCGCAGCACGTTCCGCTCGCCGCAGTGGACGGTCGGCGGCTTCAGGAAGCCGCTCAGCTCTCGGGCCGTCAGGATCGTCTTCCTCGCCGGTCCGAAGAAGCCGCTGGCGAAGCGCCGGTCAAAGCCGCGGCGTCGCAGCGGGAAGTCAGCGCCGAGAAATGCGAGGCCGGGGATCGGCAGGCCCGATGCCCGAAGCCGGTTGCGGCCGGCCATCGGCCGAAACGCGGCCAGCAGGCCCTTCATCGTCGCTTCCGCCCTGCCTCGCGTCGGCGCCTCGGAGCGCAGAAGGATCTGGGCGTCGAACAGCTCGCCGGAGTCGCGCAGCTTCGCGTCGACCGCCTGCACCGCCCCGCGGCGCTCGACCTGCTCGTCTGGGTCGGGCCTGCCGCGACGGCGGCTCTCCCCGTCCAGCAGCGCGGACCAGTCCTGGCGCTCGCCGTGGATGCGGCGGGCCTCCCGGCGCAGTCGTCGCCGCAGGCGGGTGCCGCGGAAGCCGCTCGCCGGAAGCAGGTCGACGCAGACGCCCACCGCCTCGCCCGATCGCAGCCGGCCGATCGTGGCGGCGAAGGGCTGCAGCGGATCGGGCTGCGGCCCGAGGCGTGCCAGCGGCTCGACGCTCGGCCGGGCCAGCACCAGCTCGGTGCGCAGCACCGTCTGCTCGCTCGGCACCGGCTTCGCCTCGCCCAGCGCCTCAGCGGCGGGGCGCTCCTCGACTCCCTCGAAGGTGCGCAGCGCCGTCCTCAGCGCCTCGCTCGACCGCTCGGGCACTTCCAGTAGATAGACGAGGCGGTTCTCGGCGTCGCTGGCGAGCCGGACCCGCACGGCGCAGGCCCGGCGGTCGACCCAGCCGGCGACGCGGCGCTCGCTGTCGGCGAGCTGGGCGGCGAATCGAAGGATGGCATCGGGCTCGGAGTCGAATTCGTCGGCGGGCACGATTGCGACGGCACGGCGCGATCGGAGAGTGCGGCGGGTTGCGAGGAAGCGATGCGTAGCCAGCGCGGCGGCGATAGCGAGGGCGAGGAGAGCGAAGGGCGCGAGGGAGAGGGCCGACCCGAGGAGATGATCGACGGGGATGCTCGATATGAGCCGCCAGAGTGCGAACAGCACCGCGGCGGCGAAGATCGCGAGCATCGGGCGAGGATCGGAGCGATTCGAGTTCGAGATCACGACCACGCCTCGATCGGATGTGGAGATGTCGGCAAAAACGAGTCGCCGGGATCGCCGAAGCCATGCGGAACCTGGCGACCTCGCGGCGATTTGATCGGGAGGAGCCAGCGGAAGCGGCAGGGGAACGGCCACCGGAAGACCCGCGAGAAGACATCCCATCTAGCCACGAGGTCTCCTCGGTCGCGAGCCGCAACCTCGGCGAATGCGGGGTCTACGTTTGACATCCGGCCTCGACCCAGCTCGCTGCCAGCGGGCATTGAACCTTCTGCCGGAGCAATCGTCACGTCGACGCTCAGCCATCCGGCGCTCCGTTTCTGCCCTCGAAGAGCGGCAGGTAGGACCGCCCCGAGTCGCGATAGCGCCGTAGGAAGCGATGCCACCCCCGTTGTGCCGCCAGAGCGGTCGGGGCGCTGACGCGAAGCACAGCCCGATCCCCGCGTGCCCCCGCGAGGACGACCGTCACCTCGCCGCCTCGGTACGGGACGTGTTGGAGCGCCCGGTGGGATCGCAGGGCGCGAGCGGCGCGGCGGGCAGCGAGGCTGCCTTCCTCGTCCTGGGGGTCCTGCCGGCGGTGGGGCGGGCGACTCTCGGCCAGCTCCTGTTCGACGTCGCCGGTCGGCGGCGCGGCGGGTACAGCCGGCGCGGCGGTCGGCGCCTGGGCCTTGCCCTGTGGGCCATCCGCGCCGTCCGGCTCGCGGGCGGTGAGGACAAACAGCGAGGCGAGGCCGAGCAGGATCGCGCTGGCGAGCACGAGGATCGCACGCCCGGCGCGCGGATCGAGCGGCTCCTCGAGCAGGGCTCGGAGGCGGTCAACCATCGACGCCGTCCTCGGTGCTGGGCGGATGGGCGTAGCCGAAGATCGGCCCTGGCATCCCGTAGGCCAGTGCCTGGGAGGGATGGAAGGGTCCGGAGCGGGCGACCTGGTCGCCGAGGTTGCCGTCGATCGTCGTGATCTGCCCGCCGGGGAAGACGCGCTCGACGATGCCGATGTGATCTGAGTCGGTCGGCCCGGTGCCGTAGAGGACGGCGTCGCCGGGTGCCGGCGTTGCCGTCGGCGGCAGGGCGCGGGCGCCGTTCGGATCAGCCGTGGAGAACGGCGACTCCCCCGGCGCCGCTACGCCGGGCAGACCACCGCCTTCGTGGGCCTGCGCCCATTCGTAGACGGTGCCCGAGTAGGCGTAGGTCGCGGTGCTGCCCTCCAACGGGACACCCGCCCGCTGCCAAACCCAGGCGACGAAGAGCGAGCACCACCTGACGCACGGCCCGTAGGGATTGCAGTTCGATCCGGGTGGGCTCTCGGGAGTACCGAGCTGGCTCTGCGCGATGCGGACGATCTCGTTGCCGCTCGCCGTGCCGCCCGAACTCGATCCGCAACCCGAGCCGCCGCTCGCCGCCGGCTCGGCGGCCGCGGCGCTGGACGGCGGAGTGCCTTTGCCGCCGAAGCCGTAGGAGACGGCCCGCGCCATCACCTCGTCGGCGTAGTTCGCCACCCCGTCGGCGCAAGCGCCGTAATAGCCGCAGGCCGCCTCCCGGTAGGCGGCATAGGAGCCGCCTACCGGAGGGGCGCCCTTCTCCTTGCGCAGGATGCGGGCGGCGGTGAAGATCGCGTCGGCGGCGTTGTTGACGTCGGTGACGCCGTCGCCATCGCCGTCGACCCGGTACAGCTCCCAGATCGTCGGCCCCGATCCGGGGCTGCACGCCGACCCCCGCACGTAGCCGATCTGCATCGGCCCCGCGCAGCCGGAGCTGTTGACCCCGGCGCAGTTTCCTTCGCCGCACTCCTGCTCGCCGATCGCCGCCAAGAAGCTCCAGTCGATGTCGATGCGCCGGCCCGCCGCCAGGTAGATGCGAAGGCGGCCGGGCTCGATCTCGCGCTCGGCGGCGCGGGTCGCCGGGGCGGCGAGGGCCGGGCCTCCCCCTCCCATGCAGGCGATCTCCGAGCCGAGGATCGCCATCACCGTCCCGGTCAGCGCCACGACCACCATCGCCAGCGCGCCGGTGGCGATGAGCGCCACGAGCGAGACGCCGCGACGTCGCCGGCCGCTCATCGCCCGCCGCCTTTCCGTCCCCGGCGCCTGCGCCTGGGCGGCGCCGGCTCGCGGCCGGAGTCGGGCCGAGCCTTCTTTTCAGCGCGCGGTTTTTTCTGAGGCTCGCGGCCCTGCTCGCGCTCGGCCCGAAGCTCCTCGGCGAGGCTCGGCTCCGGCTCGTCCGAGGAGGCGGGCTTGGGGACCGGCGCTCGGCCCGCGGGCTGCTTGCCCTCACGCTGGGGCGGGCGGACGGGCTTCGCCTTCTCGGGACGCGGCTCGCGCGAGGATGCCTGGGGATCGGCTCCCTCCCGCTTCGGCTGCTTGCGTTTGCTCGCGCCTTTGGCGGATACGGGGCGGGTCGGCGTCGAGCCTTTCGGGGACGACGGCGCCGAGGTGGCGGAGCGGCCTTTCCCGGTGCCGGCCGTCGCCGGTGCTGAGCGCGGGCGGTCGGTCGGTCCCGGCGCGTCGAGAGGAGGCACGCCGCCGCCGACCGGGGCGCTGTAGTGGGTGCCGAAGAGGGGAGCCCGTTTCGAGCCGGCGCTGCCGGCGCCCGCGGCCGGTCCCCCGCGGCCGAACAGACGGCCCGGCGTCCCCATCGCTGCACCGCCCCCGCGCCGCAACGAGCGGAGGGTCCGGCCGCCCATGCGAGCGCCCGCGTAGATCCCGAGCACCCGCAGCGTGCCCTCCCGCCCCGGCGTGCTCGGCCCGGTCGCGATCCCGATCAGGCTGTCGGTGAGGCTCTTCCTCTGGATGAAGACGGCCCAGAAGAAGAGCGACTGCAAGCCGAAAGACATCAGCCAGCCGAGCTGTGCGGTCGCGCTCGCCAGGGCGCCGTTGACGGCGAGCAGGATCGCCAAGATCAAGCTGTAGGCGGCCTTGCGAAGTAGAAGCCCGGCGAGCTTCTCCAACCAGCCGCGGAAAAATGCGTGACCGCGGCCGGGGATCGCCGCCGCCACCAACGCGACCGGCGAGAAGGCGAGCCAGAGCAGCAGCAGAACCTGGGCGAGGATCACCCCGATCGAGAGCGCCCCCAGCAGGAGGACGGCGCCGAGCGAGCCGAAGAAGAGGACGAGCGCCAGCAGCAGCCGCTGGTACTGGCCGCCCTCCTCCATCGCATCGGTGGCGGGCTTGTCGGCGACGCCGAGCCGGTAGCCGGAGCGCTCGGCGTCAGGGAGGTCGGAAGCGTCGCCGTCGTTCAGCGCCTCGTACTCCTTGCCCCGCTCGTCGTGCTCGGCGGCGTTCAGGCTGTAGCGGAGGAAGCGCGGCGCGTACTTGTTCGCGTTGTTGATGCAGGTCTTGCCGTCCGCGGTGATCTCGGTCTCGGCCTGCAGGCGGCGGGCGAGCGCGGCGTCACGGACGGGGTTGGAGGAGAGCGGGCGCACCGCGACCGACTCGGGATCGGAGTCCTCCGAGCCGGTGCCGGCGCGGGTGCAGTGTTCGAGGCCGCCGAAGTTGAGGACGGTCCAGGGGCGGAAGATGAGCAGGCTGAAGAGCTCGTTGGCCGTGTCCTCCTTCGCCTGCCGGGCGCTCGACGGGGTGCCGTGGGAGGAGATCGACAGGAACGCCCCCGACATCTGGTTCGTCCACTTCGAGACGCTGCCGATCGTCGTTCCCGGCTGGGCGACGAAGAACAGGGCGAGGACGACGTAGATCAGCGAGAGCCCGAGCGCTCCCGCCGTCTCGGAGTAGCGGCGCTGCACCAGCGCCTTCCACATCGCCCAGCAGCCGGTGACCGCGACCGCGAGGACGAGCCAGGGCGCACCGAAGACATCGGAGTAGATGGTGTGGATCGCGCGGGAGACGGGCGCCAGCGCTCCGGCACCGCCGGTCGCCTGCGAGCCGTTGACCAAGTCCAGCTCGAAGGCGAACGAGAAGAGGGTGATGAGCAGGTTCGACAACCAGCTCGTGACCAGCCAGAGGATCGAGGCGAGGAAGTAGGCGATCATCGCCGGGACGCCCGAGGCGTCCACGTCGCCGCCGATCACCGAGACCGAGATGACGTCGAAGTGCTGGTCGAGCGTGTAGTGGCTGAGCGGGTAGCGGCCGGCGAGGCCGTCGCCTCCCAGCTGAGGCGCGGGGCCGACGTTCCCCCAGACGTCGCTGGCCGCGCCCGCGACCGGGTGCGCCATCGCCACGATCAGGGCCGCCAGCCAGAGGGTCACCGCGACGCGGCGGCGCCAGCGCCCTGCCTTCAGCGCGTCCGGGGTCGCACCCCAGGCCGTGCAGGAGCAGGAGCACCGGCCCGCTACCAGTGCGCACGTAGGCACGGCGATGGCCGTGGATGGTGACGTACTGCACCTCGTGCCGCTGCTCGGACAAGCCTGGGCCTCCCCATGTCGACGTGCGCTGCGGGAATCCAACCACGGACGAACGCCCGGTGAACACGAACCCTCCCACTCCTAGAGTCAGTCTTGTGACCACGGTGCCGGCGTCTCTGGAGCGGGCCGTCGCGGCGCTGATCCGGGCATCCGGCACGCTCAGCACGGCCGCTACCGCCCGCATGGACGCCGAGCTCGCCTGGTTCGGCGAGCTCGGCGCCGCCGAGCGGTCGTGGGTCGGCCAGATCGTGCAGGCCGGCATCCGGGCGTTCGTGGAGCGGTACTTCGGCGACACCCGCTCGCTGGCCACCGGGCTCGACGTCGCGGCCGACGTCTTCGGCGCCGCGCCCCGCGACCTCGCCGGGACGATCAGCCTCCAGCAGACCGTCGACCTCGTGCGGCTGTCGATCGAGGTGGTGGAGGACGAGCTCGAGCGGGTGCTCGACCCCGCCGACGTCACCGACGTCCGCACCGCCGTGGTCCGCTACGCCCGCGAGGTGGCCTTCGGTGCCGCCGAGGTGTACGCCCGCGCCGCCGAGACCCGCGGCGCCTGGGACGCCCGGGTGCGAGGCGCTCGTCGTGGACGCCGTGCT
>CAWEBZ010000004.1:0-55060 GCA_963807425.1 uncultured Solirubrobacterales bacterium
GCGACAGCGGCAGTCAGCTGGTTTTTCAGCTTATCCACGGACCCCATAAAAAAAACGGGCGCCCGGTGTTCTCCGGGAATGTCGAGATTCTTTTCGAGTGCTTTGTCATTCTGCAGCAGACTATGCCCTCGCCCGCCCAGGTCAATACCGAGAACTCGACATTCAGAAGAATCGGTGCCGCCTATTCGGGCGACACCAGCTTGCCAGCGACGACGACCGGATCAAGCTTCGCTTCTCTTGGGCGTTTAAACCCCTTGAATCGCTTCTTCCTCACTAGATAGCTCCCGCTGACCCCAAGTGTGAGCTTTTCCGTGTTTCGCGGGAGGCGAAGAATGACCTTTAGCTCAAGCTGACCGATCAGGCCAGCCTTTGCTATGTCCCATTCTGCAAACTCGGATTGTTTGCCATAAGCAAGAACCTTCGCCTTGAGGACGCGGTATTGCCAGCGCCAGAGCAAGCTCACCTTGCTTTTTGCGGTGGCCTCAGCAGCAACTTGCAGGAAGGGGGCAACCGATACCTTGGGCATACCAGCCGCACCTTCGCCCGCGACACCCAGTTCGACACTTGCCTGGGCACGAAAACGTTCCTCCAGTTCGGTATTGGGAACCATGGCGTAGGTCAGCCCAGTTGGATCGCTGTAGGTCAGTCTCGGCTTGATGCGAGTTATCACCTCATCGCTGTCGGGCCTGAGGTCGAAGCCATAGCTCAACAGGCAGACCTGATCCTCAGGCCCCACCGGGGCTAGTCCGTCTGGGAGGCTCAATACCGCGCCGGCGAGACGATCCTGGAACGAGTAGACAAGGGGCTCGCCAAACGGGATTACCTCCGACCGGATTTCCCTCACTTGGTTACGCAGGATCTCCAGCCTTTGGTCATAGGTCATGGGGGCTGGTACATGCCTCGGGTCAGACGGTGGATGGGGCTGTCCCCACCGGTATCGCTTTGGCGCCCCGTCGTCATCTCCCTTGTCCTGCTTAAGCCACCAGTCCATTTCGGCATTGACCCTCTGCGGTATCTCAGCTACCTCAGGGAGAGCGAGCAGTGCTTGCTCGTCGGCCGGGCTCCAAGAATCCGTGTGTGCCAAGGGGTCCATTGTCGAGAGAGGGTACGGAGATCCGGCGATAATGCGGCTACCGTGGGAGCGAAACCGAAGCAGACTCAATCCGCGCTACCCCACTCGCTTGATGTTCTGTAAGGGGTATGCCTTCCGGCCACCCATGATTAGGGAGACGGCTCCCAGCAGTGCGTTATGCCACTTGGCTTGGTCGAGAAAGGTCGGGGGCTTCGTCGCGGCTTAGGTCCCAGCCGATTTGAAGGTAGCGGTGCCGTCCAGTACCTAACGGACACCTAATCGATACCTTTCAGGCACTCTGCAGGACACGACGACATCCGGGCCCATCGACAGCGAGCCGTTGAGGCGTCGGCGCCCTCGGCGCTTCTGGCAGGCCGTCACCGGGCTGTTGATCCTGGTCGTCGCGCTTGCCGTGTTCGCCTGGCCGCAGGGGGGCGACGGCGACGGACCGCTGAACGCGATCGCCGCGGCGGCTGAGAAGACGCAGCTCGAACCGGGTGGGCGCGCCGCGATGCGGGCGGTCGTCTCCTCCCCGGTGCGATCGGAGTCGTTCACGATGACGGGTCAGATCGTCTTCGACGAAGAGACGGGTCGCAGCCGGGCGGTCATGACGTTCCCGCGCCCCGAGTCAGACGGCTTGGTGGAGATGCAGGTCGTCGGCGACGGAACCGTCGTGTACATGCGCTCGAGCATGTTCGGCTCGCTACCGGACGGGCGTGAGTGGATGTCGCTCGATTTTTCGTCGTTCGGGCTAAAGCCGGACACGCCGCTTCCCGCTGACGGCGACGCGAAGGGGGAATTGGAACTCCTCGAAGCGGCGACCGGCGATATACAGAAGCTCGGGAAGGAGGACGTGCGCGGCGTGCCGACGACGCGCTATCGCGGCACGATCGATGTCTCCGAGCAGGTCGAGCTTCTGCGGGAGAAAGGCGCGGATGATCTCGCCTCGTATATGGAGGAGGAGGGCACGCCTCTGCGGGTCGAGGCCTGGATCGACGCCGACGGGTTGGTGCGGCGCACGAGACTCGTCAAATCGCAGCCGCGGGAGGGAGACGAGGGACCCATGACCATCGACATGCGCATGGATTTCTTCGACTTTGGCCTCGTCCCTGAGATTGACGTGCCCGAGCCGAGCGAAGTATTCGACGCGACGGCCTTGGCCCAGGACGAGCTCGACCTCTCGAGCGACGACTAGCTTCTAGCGCACCGGCTCGAAGGGCGTCCAGAGCTCCGACTCGAAGGGCAGCGACGCTTTGTTCACCGTAGTCGCGAACGTCGGGCCGATCCGGCCGAGGTCCTCGAAGATCGCGCGCACCAGCATCTCGGCGTTCGCACCGGGCCCGATCGCCAGGGCGGCGGCGGCATCGAGCAGTTGCTCCTGGGTCAGGGCGTCGGCGGTTCGCCCGCTGGCAGGGACTGCATCGAGCGCTACCGGGCGCTCGTTCACGCAGAAGGCGCCGAAGCGGGAGACGAAGACGAGGACCTCGTCGAAGCACGTCTCGCTCTGGTCGACCTCGAAGCGCGTACGCAGCTTGCCGAGCCGGTAGTTGAGCTCAGACCAGGTGAGCTGGGTGAACTGGGCCGGCGTGACCCAGAGGACCGTCGCGCGCACCGCAGTTCCCGGGCTCGGGAACAGCGTCGCCGGCATCGCCCCGTACAGCGTCGGCTGTGCCGCTGCCCCGACGTCGAAATCCCGCAGGCTGCCGGTCAGGGCGAGCACCGCTCGATCCTCCTCGTCGGGGAAGTGGGCGAACTTTCGCTCCAGGACCTCGGGGGCGGCATTCGATCCGATCGCGAGCACCGGCAGGCGGTCGCCCTCCGCCGACGCGTATCGGTCGATGACGCGATCCCGCTCCTCCGCCGTCAGGTCCCCGAGCAGCAGGATCTCTCCGCCGGCCAGCAGGTAGGACCCGCTCGGGCGGGCCCAGGGGTACCCGATCGCGTGCGTGAACAGCGCCTCCTCATAAGCCCGAGGCGGGATCCGAGCCGCCAGGCTCTCCACGAACGCGACGAACTCCCGGTTGTCCATCGCGAGGCGTTCGAGCAACTCCGGCTCGGCGATCAGCGGCCACTCCGACACGGACCGAACTATTCCAGGCAGGTGCTATACTGAACCATATGGTTCAGTATCAACAGATCGATCGAACCTTCGCCGCCCTGGCGGATCCGACTCGGAGGGGAGTCCTCGAGCGGCTCGGTAACCAGGGGGTCGCCACCGTCAGCGAACTGGCCGAGCCGGCCGGCATTTCCCTGACCGGGATGAAGAAGCACCTGCGGGTGCTCGAGCAGGCCGAGCTGGTCAGCACCGAGAAGGTGGGGAGATCGCGCCGCTGCAGCCTTGGGCCGAAGCGGCTCGAGGATCTGCAGGCGTGGATCGACTCATACCGGGCAATGGTGGAGGAGAGGTTCGATCGGCTCGAGGAATTGCTCGAGCGAACGAAAGGAGATGCATCATGAGCGAGCAAACTGCAGGAAGATCGGTCCTGACGACCCCGGGCGACCGCGAGATCCACGTCGAGCGGGTCTTCGACGCGCCGCGGGAGCGGGTCTTCGCCGCCTATACCGATCCGGAGCTGATCCCGCAGTGGTGGGGACCGCGGGGAACGACCACCACGGTTGAGGAGATGGATGCGACGACGGGCGGAAGCTGGCGATTCGCCAGCCAGAACCCGGATGGCAGCAAGATCGTCTTCCGCGGCATCTACCGCGAGGTGACTCCGCCCGAACGGATCGTGCAGACGTTCGAATGGGACGGGATGCCCGGATACGTCTCAGTGGACACGGCGACGTTCGAGGATCTCGGCGAGAAGACCAAGATTGTCTCGGACACGATCTTCCATACCGCGGAGGAACGGGACGGGATGCTCGAGTCGGGCATGGAGAAGGGCATGAACGAGACCTTCGACCGCCTCGACGAACTGCTCGCCGGGAGCCGTTAGGGTTCGGCGACAAGATCGCTTCTGCATTTGGAGCACGACGAGGGGAGTGAATTGAGCGGCAACGAGTTCGAGGAAATGGGCCCGATCGACTACCTCCTGGTCGAGTGGCCGGGCCGCCAGCCGACCGGAGAGGCGGCGCCGCATCTGATTGATCTCGTCGACCGAGGGCTGATCCGCATCCTCGACCTTGCCTTCATCGCCAAGGCCGAGGACGGGTCGGTCTCGCTGCTCGAGATCGCCGACCTCGGTCAGGAGGTGGCGGCCTTCGCGGCCTTCGAGGGAGCGTCTTCGGGGCTGCTCTCCGACGAGGACACGAACGAGGCGGCGGCCGCGCTCGAGCCCGGCACCTCGGCGGCCCTGCTCGTCTACGAGAACAGCTGGGCGGCGCCGCTTGCCACTGCCCTACGCCGATCCGGTGGCCAGCTGGTCGCCAGCGGGCGCATTCCAATCCAAGCCGTTCTCGCCGCCCTCGACGCGGCGGACGCGGCATCCTGAGGAAAGGGGAACTTCATGCCGGGACTACTTCGAGGAGTCGCACGGACGGCGGTCGTCGCCGGAACCGCGACCGCGGTCAGCAACCGCGTCTCGCGCCGCCAGGGCGAGCGCTGGTCGCAGCAGGAAGCGCAGCAGCAACAGCCGGTCCAGGCCCCGCCGCCGGCCCCCGCGGCCGCAGCCGGAGGGTCGACGATCGATCAGCTCAAGGAGCTCGGTGAACTGAAAAGCCAGGGGATTCTCACCGAGGAGGAGTTCGCGGCCCAGAAGGCAAAGATCCTCGGTACCTGATTCTGGGGCGCACCGCCGCCTGGCTACCTCAAAAAAAACGGAGTGGCCGAAAGTTCTCTTGATTCAAACCTGAAGTAGGGGGTACCGTGTAGGAGCACGGGAGAGGTAACAAGCGCCATGCGCAGGGACGGCATTCACGTCAATGCGTAACGAGGAGAGAACATGGCTAGGCGCTTGATTCTTGTTGTGATGCTGGCCCTGGGCGCTGCGCTCGCGGCGCCGGCGGCACAGGCCGATACCGGCGACATCATCGAAGAACAGCACACTCCGGCCAACGCCAACGACGGCTGGCAGGCGGGGACGTGCGTGGAAGACCCGATCGCGGATCAGTGCAAGCCGGAAGACCCGGTCACGCGCTTCTTCCGCACCGCCGCTGGCCATCCCCCGATCGGCTTCACCCAGTACATCGTCAAGCAGGAAGAATTCGAAGCCGGGAAATTCATTCCGGTGGGGCCGGTGAAGACCATTCACGTCGATCTTCCGCCGGGCCTGACGGTAAACCCGCAGGCGACGGAAACGCGCTGCACGATGGCGCAGTTCAACACGCCTGTGCCCCCCTTCGAACTTCCCGGCTGCCCAGCTTCGAGTCAGGTTGGCGAAGAGCGGCTGACGCTCAAGGCGGTCGCCGGCCCGACCAAAGGCGAACCGGTGGCTCCGATCCCTGGTGTCACCCAGGTTCCCCTCTACAACCTCGAGCCGAACTTCGGCGAACCGGCGAGGTTCGGCTTCAAAATCGGCGCGCCCGCCACCAAGAGGAGCGTCTTCCTCGAAACGGCGGTTGCCTGGGAGAGCGACTATCACGAGAGCTTCACGATCAAAATCCCCGAACCGTCGCCGGGCAGCCTGAGCTGGAAAAGCCGGCTGGTGAACGTCGGCACGACTGGCGACGGCACCTACATCACTAACCCGACCACCTGCTTCAGCTCTCAGCTGCCCCCGTATGAGGGCATCTACACGACGTTCCTGCGAGCCGAGTCGGTGGCCCTACCCGAAGCCGACTTCCCTGCCAGCGCGACGCCGTTCGGATCAGATCTCTCGCTCCCCGAGGGCCTGACCCAGACCGGCTGCGCCAGCGTGCCCTTCGATCCAGGCCTGATCGTCAGCCCTGGTACGACGCAGGTCGATTCGCCGGCTACTCCGACGATCGAGACGACCCTGCCGTTCATCACGGGCGGCGGTACTCAGAGTCAGTCGCACCTGCGCAACGCCGAGATCGTCCTGCCGCAGGGCATGGGCCTGAACCCGTCCGCAGCGAATGGTCTGCAGTCGTGCACCGACGCGCAGTTCGGCAAGGGCACGCGCAACCCGATCGCCTGCCCGGCCGGCTCGAAGATCGGCACCGCTGAAGTGGAGACGCCGCCGCTGCCCGCGGGCGCGCTCAAAGGCGACGTCTACCTCGGCGAGCAGCTCAGCCGCGATCCGGCCTCCGGCGAGGAGTTCCGGATCTTCGTCGCGGCAGAGTCGGCGCAGTACGGGATCTCCGCGCGGCTGATCGGCAACACCGCGGCCAACCCGGTGACGGGTCAGTTGACGACCACGTTCGCCGAGAACCCGCAGGTGCCGTTCACCTCGGTGAAGGTCCATCTCAACGACGCCAAGGGCGTGCTGAGCAGCCCGCCGACCTGCGCCCCGGCGACGACGACCAGCACGATGGAACCGTGGTCGACGCCGAAATCGACCAAGAACCCGTCGAGCAGCTTTGCGATGACGACCGCCCCCGGCGGCCGTGCCTGTCCGGCGACGCTTGCCGAGCGCCCCTTCGCGCCCGGCTACACGGCCAAATCCGACAGCACCAAAGCGGGGGCCTACAGCCCCTTCCGGGTCCACATCTCCCGGCCCGACGGCGAGCAGGAGCTGAAGGGCGTGGACGTCACGCTTCCGCCCGGTCTCAGCGGCAAGCTCGCCGGGATCCCGTACTGCGACGAGGAGGCGCTGGCGGCAGCGGCGGCAAGCGCCGGACTGGCCGAGCAGGCAAGCTCCAGCTGCTCTGAGGAAAGCATGATCGGCACCGCTTCCACCGACGCGGGCACGGGTCCAAACCCGATCAAGATCGCCGGTAAGGCCTACCTCGCCGGTCCCTACAAGGGCGCGCCGCTGTCCCTCGCGGTGATCACGCCGGCGGTGGCGGGGCCGTTTGACCTCGGCACGGTAGTGGTCAGGATCGCGCTCTTCGTCGACCCGAAAACCGCCCAGGTCCACGCGGTCTCCGACACGATCCCCGACGTCTTCGGCGGGGTGAAGCTAGACCTGCGCTCGATCGACGTCAACGTCGACCGCGACAAGTTCATGCTCAACCCGACGAACTGCGCCGCCTCCGCCACCAGCGGCTTCCTCAACGGTGGCGGGGCCGACCCGGCCAGCCCGGCGGCGTTCAGCACCTACCCGGTCTCGGCGGCCTACCGGGCCACCGCCTGCAACAAACTGAAGTTCAAGCCGACGTCTCTTCACCCGCCTCTTCGGCGGCAAGAAGTCGACCCAGCGCGCCCAGAACCCCAAGTTCCGGGCGATCCTGCAGGCCCGCGAAGGGGATGCCAACGTGCTGCGTGCCGCGCTCGCGCTGCCGCGGGCGCTGTTCCTCGACCAGGCCCACATCAGGACCGTATGCACGAGGCCGCAGCTCGCTTCGCAGACCTGTCCGAAGGCAGCGATCTACGGACACGCGGAAGCAAAGAGCCCGCTGCTCAGCAAGCAGCTGAAGGGGCCGGTCTACCTGGTCGTCCTCGAACCACGAACTACCGGACCTGGTCGCCGACCTGCGCGGTCAGGTGAACATCCAGCTCTACGGGGTGATCAGCTCCGTTCGGGGTGGGATCAAGACCGTGTTCAACGGGGCTCCCGACGTTCCGGTCAGCAAGTTCATCCTGAAGATGAAGGGCGGCAACCGGGGTCTCTTGGTGAACTCGCGAAACCTTTGCACGAGGCCGTCTTTCTCGGTGATGAACCTGAAGGGCCAGAACGGCAAGCGTGTCCGCAACAACCGCCTACCGCTGAAGGTGGACGGCTGCCGCGGGCGATAGGCATGACGGGCGGTGCGGCGGGCTCCTAGCCGCCCGCCGCGCCTGCCCGTCTCCTTTTGCCACTCCGCCTCGGCAGCCGTACACTCGACGCAGCCGGATCGGGTGCCGGCAACCAACGGGAAGGAGCGGTTGATGTACGACTACGTGATCGTCGGAGCGGGCTCCGCGGGGTGCGTGCTCGCAGCGCGGCTGTCAGAGGACCCGGAGGTAAGCGTCCTCCTGCTCGAGGCCGGCCCACCGGACGTCAACCAGAACATCCACGTCCCGCTCGGCTACCTGAAGCTCGCCGGCACAGAGGTCGACTGGGGCTATGCCTCGGCGCCGGAGCCGCACTGCAATGGCCGACGGATCTCGCTGCCGCGCGGCAAGACGCTGGGCGGCTCCTCCTCGGTCAACGCGATGATCTACATCCGCGGCAATCGCCGCGACTACGACGACTGGGGGATGGAGGGCTGGGGCTGGGACGACCTCTTCCCCTACTTCCTCAAGGCCGAGGACAACGAGCGTGGCGCCTCCGAGTGGCATGGCGTGGGCGGGCCGCTGCCAGTCTCCGACCAGCGCTCCGGCAACACGATCTCACCCGCCTTCGTCGAGGCCGGGGTGGAAGCGGGACTGGCGCGGAACGAGGACTTCAACGGCGCCGAGCAAGACGGGGTCGGCATGTACCAGCTGACCCAGCGCGGCGGGATGCGGGCCAGCGCCGCCGTCTCCTACCTGCACCCGGCGATCGAGCGGCCGAACCTGACGGTGATGCCCTACATGCACGTCAACCGGGTGCTATTCGATGGACGTCGTGCGGTTGGGGTCGAGGCCAGCCAACTGGGCCAGGTCCAGGAGCACCGTGCCGAGCGCGAGACGATCCTTTGCGGCGGCGCCTACAACTCGCCGCAGCTGCTGATGCTCTCGGGCGTCGGCCCGGCCGAGCACCTGGCGATGCGCGAGCTCGAGGTGTTGCTCGACCAGCCGGCGGTGGGGGAGAACCTCAGCGACCATCCGGCCACCTACGGTGTCTGGACCACGCCGGAGCCGGCGAGCCTGCTGCTGGCGCTCGAGCCTGCCGCGTTGGAGGAGTTCGAGGCCTCTCAGACCGGTCCCTTCGCCTCCAACCTCGCCGAGTCGGGCGGCTTCGCCCGGGTCGGATCTGGCGTCGAGGCACCCGACGTGCAGTTCCACGTCGCCCCGGTCCACATCGTCGAAGAGGGGATGGGGGACCCCCAGGCGCACGGCGTCTGGGTCTCACCCTGCCTGCTCACGGCAGAGAGCCGCGGCTCGGTGCGGCTCGCCTCAAGCGATCCGACGGCGAAGCCGGTCGTCCGCAACGCCTTCTACGAGGCCGAGGCCGACATGGCACGGATGATGGACGCGGTTCGCCTGGCGGAGGAAATCTGCGCCCAGCCGGCCTTCCGTCCCTACTGCGTCGAGCCCTTCACCGGGCCGATCGACGACTCCGACGACGCTCTGCGCAATCACATCGCCCGTACCACCTACGAGGTCTACCACCCGGTCGGCACTTGCGCGATCGGCTCCGTCGTCGATGCTGAGCTCAGGGTCGAGGGACTCGAGGCGCTGCGCGTGGTCGATGCGTCGGTGATGCCGACGGTCCCGCGCGGCAACACCAACGCGCCGACGATCGCCATAGCCGAGCGGGCTGCCGACCTGATCCGCCACGGCGAGGCGGTCGCTGCCGGCGCCGAGGCGGCGCAGGCCTAGATCAAGCGAAGCGAATCAAGTTTTCGATCAAATAGATGGAGAACTTGATTCGGGTTCGGGCTCAGCCCGGATCGGCAACGGGCGCCGGGACCCTGCCGCCGTCCTCGGGGGCGACGAGGATCGCGCCCTCGCCGGTGACGTAGGCCTCCTCGCCGTGCTGGACGACGTCCATGCCGAGCGCCTCCTCGCGCTCGCTGGCCCGCAGCGGGACGACGAGCCCGATCAGCTTGAGCAGGAGGAAGGTCACGCCGAAGGCGTAGGCAGGCGCAGCGATCGCCGCCAGGGCCTGGTCGCCGAGCTGGGCCGCGTTGCCGTAGAAGAGCCCGTCGGAGACGCCGTTCCAGCCGACCTGCGCGACGAGGCCGATGGAGAGGATGCCGGTGAAACCGGCGACGCCGTGGGCGGCGAGCACGTCGAGCGTCTCGTCGACGCGCGTCCGCGGCCGCCAGACGATCATCGCGTAGCAGGGCAGCGCGCCGAGGAAGCCGAGCGCCATCGCCCAGCCCGGGCTGATGTAGCCGCCGGCGGGGGTGATCAGCACGCAGCCGACGATGATCGCGGTCGCGGCGCCGATCGCGGTCACCTTGCGGCCGCGGATCAGGTCGAGCGCGAACCAGGTGACCAGGGCGCAGGCCGGGGTCAGCAGGGTGTTGGTGAAGGCGAGCACGCTGGCGTCGCCGGTCGAGAAGCCGCTGCCGCCGTTGAAGCCGAACCAGCCGAACCAGAGCAGGCCGGCGCCGAGCAGCACGTAGACGGCGTTGTGGGGGAGGAGCGCCTGGCGGCCGTAGTCCTTGCGGGCGCCGACGACCAGCGCCGCCGCCAGGGCGGAGAAGCCGGAGCCCATCTCGACCGGCACGCCGCCGGCGAAGTCGAGCGTGCCGCCGGAGATCAGCCAGCCGCCGCCGAATGCCCAGTGGGCCAGCACCGCGTAGACGAGCACCGACCAGAGCGCCGCGAAGACGAGGAAGGCGCCGAAGCGCATCCGCTCGACCACCGCGCCGGAGACCAGTGCCACGGTGATGATGCAGAAGGTCGCCTGGAAGGCCATGAAGACCAGGTGCGGGATCGTCGTCCCTTCGCGCGGGGTGAAGTCGACGCCCTGCAGGGCGAAGTAGTCGAGGCCGCCGATCAGGGCGCCGTTCGCCGTCGAAGGCGAGCGAGTAGCCGACCAGCGCCCAGGTGACCATCGCCACGGCGATCGCGGCGATGCACATCATGAAGGTGTTGAGGGTGTTCTTCGAGCGCACCAGGCCCGCGTAGAAGAGGCCCAGGGCCGGTGTCATCAACAGGACGAGGGCCGTTGCGGTCAGCATCCAGGCGGTGTCGCCGGTGTCGACCTGGGCGGCTGCTGCGAGCGGCAGGCTCGTCATTTGCTCACCGGCGTCACGGCGCCGTGGTCGGTCTCACCGGTGCGGATGCGGACGGCGCGCTCGAGCGGCAGGACGAAGATCTTGCCGTCGCCGACTTCGCCGGTTCGCGCTCCCTCGCAGAGGGCGTTGACGGTCGGCTCGACGAACTCGTCGGAGACCGCGATCTCGAAGCGCACCTTCTCCGCCAGGCCCATCTTCACCGTCGTGCCGCGATAGGTCTCGACCCGCTCCAGCTCACCGCCGTGTCCTTGCACGCGGCTGAGCGAGACTCCCCGCACCTCGGCGCGGTAGAGAGCCTCAAGGACATCGTTCGCCTTCTCCGGGCGCACGATTCCGACGACGAGTTTCACGCTTCTCCCCCCACGAACGGATGGAAGCCTAACGTCCTTTGCGAAAACGGGTCAGGTGGCCTCCTACACTTGAGTGGATGCCCTCTGAGCTGCATGGTGATTCGACCTTCACCCTCTACCGGCGTGGGATCGAGCTGCTCGAGGAGGAGGACTTCAATGAGGCGGTGGCGCCCCTTGCCGCGGCGGCGCAGCGGGCGCCGGAGAAGTCCTCGGTGCGCGAGGCGCTGGGCCGCGCCTACTTTCGCTCAGGCCGCTTCGCTGCCGCCGCGGTCGAGTTCGGGGCGGTGGTCGAGATCCACCAGGTAAACGACTTCGCCCACTTCTGCCTCGGCCGTGCCCTGGCCAAGACCGGCGAGACCGAGCGGGCCCGCCACCATCTGGCGCTGGCCTCGAACCTGCGACCCGACCGCCGCGACTACCGCTTCTACCGCGACCTGCTCGGCGCCTGATCAGCTGCCCTGGGTGGCGCGATGCCGTGCGGGAAGGACCGCGACGATCGAGGTTCCCTTGCCGGGAGCGCTCTTCACCTCCAGTGACCCACCCGCGAGGGCGACCCGTTCGCGCATCCCCAGCAGGCCGAATCCCTGGGTCGTGGTGCTGGGGTCGAAGCCGCAGCCGGCATCGGCGATCCTCACCCGCAGGCTCTCGCCGATCTCCTTCACCTCGACCGTCGCCCGGCCGGTCGACGCATGCCGCGCCACGTTGTTGAGACCCTCCTGGACCAGTCGGTAGACCGTGTCCTCGACCTCGCTGACCAGGCGGGTCGGGGCGTCGCCGGCTGGGAACTCGAGGTCAAGGTCAAGGTCGACCCCGATCCCGCCGCCCCGCGCCAGGCGTTCGTCGAGCGCTTCGAGGGCGGCGCCGAGGCCGAGCTCGTCGAGTGAGGTCGGCCGCAGGTCGGCGATCAGGCGGCGCATCTCGGCGATCGCGCTGTCGACCTGTTCTGATCGCCTGGGAGAGCAGGCGATCGGTGTCTTCGGTTTCCTCTCGCCGTGCCGCCGAGAGCAGGACGCGCAGGCTTGCCATGCTCTGCAGCGACATCGTCGTGCAGCTCGCGAGCCCAGCGCCCGCGCTCGCGCTCGGCGGCGGCGATGCTGTACCGGGTCCGGTCCTCGGCGATCGACTGGGCGGTCGCGACCGCGGTAGCGGCGCTGGCGGCAAAGGAGACGAGCACCTGCTCGTCCTCGTCGCTGAAGCCCTGTCTCCCTGCCCAGCGGGTCGAGCGCGACCAGGATTCCGAGCGCCTCGCCGCGGAAGACGAGCGGCACGAGCAGTGACGTCACGCCGGCTCTGGGCTGGCTGGATGGCGCCATCAGGCTCGGATCGAGGTCGTCGATCCGCCGCGGCTTGCGGCCTTCGAGCACCTGGCCGGGCAGGGAGCCGTCGATCGGGATGCGCATCTCCGCCATTCCGCCCTCGCGCTCGCCGGCGATCGATGCGGCGCCGCAGCTCGTCCCCGTCGCTGAGCAGGATCAGCAGCGAGCGGGCTTCGACCAGCGCCCGCGCCGCGCTTGACGACGATCTCCAGGATCCGGTCGAGGTCGGTCTCGCCGCCGACCGCGCGGGCGATCTCGGTCGTCGCTTCCAGCCTGTGCACCGCGCGCTCCATCTCATCCCGCTGTGACTCGACGTTGCGGTAGAGGCTGCGCATTCTCAACCGCGATCGCGGTCGATCTCGGCGAGGATCACCGCCGACTGCTCGTCGGCCTCGTCGAACTCCCCCTTGCTCTTCTCGGTCACGTAGAGGTGGCCCCAGGCCTGGCCGCGGATCAGCATCGGCACGCCGAGGAAGTTGGTCATCGGCGGGTGCCCGCGGGGGAAGCCGTAGGAGCGTGGGTGCATGCCGACGTTGGCAAGGCGCAGGGGCTCGGGGTTCTCGATCAGCAGGCCGAGCACGCCGCGACCGCGCGGGCAGGTTGCCGATCGCCCGCTTCGTCTCCTCGTCGATCGCCGTGGGGGATGAAGCGCTCCAGTTCGTGCCGCTTCTCGTCGAGCACGCCGAGCGCCGCGTAGCGGGCCCCGGTCAGCTCGCAGGCGATCTCGAGCACCCGGCGGAAGACGACCTCGGGGTCGAGCTCCTGGCACGAGGCTGCGGCCGACTCGATCAGCTCCCGCAGGCGGGGCTCATCCAGGGCGCCACTCTCGTATCCCTGTACTACCACCGACCTCCACCTCCGAGCAATCCTCCCGATTAATCCTATCGTTTGGTAACACCATGCTCAAATTTCACGGACATAATCGAAGTCGCGGGAAAACACTGATGCAATAGCTCTCAGAGGGAGTTAGATAGAGCGGATGAGTGGACGCGGCAGCTCCGCAGGGCTTGGTGGCGTAGCCATGCCGAGTGGGAGTGCGTCTGACGATCGCGAGACGACGATCGTCCTCGTCGACGACCACACGGTCGTGCGCAGCGCCCTGCGGATGCTGCTGGACGTCGGAGCCCGGCTTCGAGGTGGTGGCCGAGGCGGGCGACGCCGAGACGGCGGTTCGCTACGTCCGCGGGCACAAGCCGACCGTGCTGATCCTCGACCTCAACATGCCCGGTCGCTCGAGCCTCGACGCGATCCCGGATATCCGCGAGGCCTCGCCGGAGACCGAGATCGTCGTGCTGACGATGCAGAACGAGCCGGCCTTCGCCCGGCGTGCTCTGCAGGCGGGTGTTCGCGGCTACGTGCTCAAGGATGCCGCCGACGCCGAGCTGGTGCAGGCGGTGCGCAGCGCCGCGGTCGGGGACATCTACCTGCAGCCGACGCTCGGCGCTCGTCTCGCCGCCGGGTCGGGGTCACATGGCGCCGACGAGCTGAGCGAGCGCGAGCAGCGGCGTCCTGCGCCTGATCGCCCTCGGCCACACCAACGCCGAGGTTGCCGAGCAGCTCTACATCAGCGTGCGCACGGTGGAGAGCCACCGCGCCCATATCCAGCAGAAGCTGGGGCTCTCGAGCCGGGCCGAACTCGTTCACTACGCGCTCGAGCACGGACTGGTCGAGACCTAGGCGAGCTCGGCCTTACGGTCAGCTCAAGAGTGGGATCACGCAGCGGTATTTCTTGGTGCTGGTTGAGCCAATGAAGTTGACGTTTCCTGCCGGTGAAATTGTCACAACGGCAAAGGCATCGGTTGCAGTCATGTTCGTGACATCACTCGACCACTCATCGCCGGCGGCAAGGGTCACGCCCGGCAACTGTGAGAAGGCAGCGAGCTGAAGCGCCTCGGGCAGCGTCCCACCCTGCGCAGCGCAGGAGGAGGCCGCGGCAGGTGCGGTCAGCGCCGTTTCGCTTGCCGAGCTCTGCCAGCAGGCGCCGGCGAAGGGCTGTGTGCTGGGCAGGCAGCCGGCACTGTGGCCGTTGACGCTGGCGGCGTTCACCGCGTTGACGGCATTGAGCGCCGTTTGCGCGTCGATAGCATTCTGGGCGGTATCGGCGCTTTCGGCGTGGGCGGCCTCCGGCACCTGGCCGAGGCTGAGCTCGTCGATTTCGGCGCCGGTGATCGGGCTGGCCGACTGTGTGGCAACCTGCAGCGCGCCCGGCTTCAGCCGGTTGGCGGGAACCGAACCGAGCTTGAGCCGGTTCCCCGGCAGCGACTTCACCTTGATCGCCTTGCCGTTGATCTTCGTCGCTGCGTAGACAGTGCCACCGAGCGCGACGAACAGTGCGATCGCGGCTATTACGAAGGCCGGTGAAGGCCACCAGGTTCCCTGCCTCATCTTTCCCCCCTCGGTAGGACGAGCGTTGCGGCGGCGAGCCTAGTCACGATCGATCAAGCGGCAAAGGTTCTTGGACGAACGTACACAACAGGGTTTGCAAGTCGCACCGGAGCGGTGCGGAGACCGCAGGGGATAGACTCGCCCGCGTAAATACGGTCGGTGGTCAAGGGAAGTCCGGTGCAGAGCCGGCGCGGTCCCGCCACTGTGACCGGGTCAAGGAAGCCGCAGGCGCGAATGCGTCAGCCACTGAGGGCGACACAGAGCCCTCGGGAAGGTGCGGTCGACTACCCCGGAAGCCAGGAGACCTGTCCCCGGCCAGCCATGACAACCCTCGAGGAAGGGGTGGCTTCAATGCCAAGACTCGTTTCATCCAGGCTGGTCGCCGCGTGCGCGCTGGCTCTTGCCCTCTCCGTTTCCTTCGTCGCCAGTGCTGCTGCCAAAGGCGTTAGCGCCGACCTCCGTGTCGTCGGCAAGGGCGGCAAGATCCTGACCGAACAGAGGCTGAGCGCCGGCACGACCTCACTCAAGACCAGTCCGAAAGCGAACTGCTTCGGTGCCGGCACCGCCGGTAGCGGCAAATCGGTGACGATCAAAGGCGCGACGGCGCTCGGCATGCTGGCGCAGGCCGCCAAATCGACCGCCGCGCTGCGGCCGCTGCTGATTACCGACGCCTTCGACTTCGGCCTTGGCATCTGCGGGGTCGGTGGGTCGATCGCCGGCAACTCGGCTTCCTGGTACCTGAAGGTGAATCACAAGAATCCCGAACTCGGCGGCGAAATGGTGAAGGTCCGCCCGGGAGACGAAGTGCTCTGGGCTCTTGCCGGGTTCCCCTATCCGAAGGAGCTGGCGCTGAATGTGCCGCCGACGATCGAGGCGGGCCAGCCTTTCCAGGTCAGCGTCTTCTCCTACGACGACAAAGGCAAGAGGAAGCCGGCCGCGGGAGTGACCGTGTCGGGCGCCTCCGGGCCGACTGATGCAAGCGGTCGGGCAACGGTGACGCTGAGCGGTTCGGTCCCGAGTGCAGCGACGCTGACGGCGAAGCGCGGCAAGGACATCCCCGACCGCGAGTCAGTCTTCGTTTGCGTCGGAGGTCTCTGCCCGATTCCATGAGGCTTTGTCGTGGCACGGCGGTCGCGATCACGCTGCTTGCAGCAGCGCTCGCGACCGTCGGCTGCGGCCTCGGTCCCGGCACGGACGTCGGTGCGGTCAAGCTGTCCGTGACGCGCGAATACGGCGCGGTGCCGATGCTCAGCCGCACCCTCGACGACGCCACCGAGTCCGACACGGTGATGCGGGTGCTCGAACGAAACGCCGAGATCTCAACCCGCTATGGCGGCGGCTTCGTCCAGGCGATCGACGGGGTCGAGGCGGAAGAGCGCTTCGGCCACAGCTCCGATTGGCTCTTCTACGTCAACGGGGTAGAGGCGACGGTTGGAGCAGCTGACTATCCGCTGAACGGAGGAGAGGCGATCTGGTGGGACTACCGTGACTGGAGTGCCGCGATGCGGGCCCCGGCGGTGGTCGGTTCCTGGCCTCATCCTTTCCTCGACGGCTACGACGGACGCCGCCATCCAGTCGCGGTCGAGTGCCTGGGCGGGGGAGTCGCCTGTGCGGAGGTTGTTGGCAGCCTGCGTCGGGTTGGAGTCCCAACCACGGCTGAGTCGACAGATGAGGCGATCCGGGTGCTGGTTGGTCCCTGGGCTCGAGTGCGCGAGGACCCAGCCGCGGCGCAGATCGAAGACGGGCTGCAGGCGAGCGGCGTCTTCGCCTCGTTCGAGCGACGTGGTCAGGGCTATGTCCTAGAGGGGCTGGGAGAAGACGGCAAGACGGAGCGGAGCTTCGCGCCAGAAGCTGGCCTGGTTGCGGCGACGCGCCGTTTCGACGCACCGCCGGTCTGGCTCGTGACCGGGTCGACGGCGGCCGGTGCTAGAGCTGCCTCCGGTCTTCTCAACGCCGCCGATCTGCGTGACCATTACGCGGTCGCCGTGGAGGGCGGAGAGGAGACGCCCCTGCCGGTCCGATGAGGTCGCCGTTTGCCTACACCCCGAGGCCAGGGCCGCTGCAAGCGGCTACGCCGCCGGCTGCGGTGGTCTACCTCGGCTCGATTGCGGTCGTCGCCTTCGCCTATTCGAGCCCGATCGTCCTGGCGGCGGCCGGCGCCGCCGGGGCGCTGGCGGGCGTACTCGCCGGTGCGGGGACAGCGGTCCGCGCCGCGATCCGGCTCGGTCTGCTGATCGCGCTGCCGATCGTCGTCGTCAACGCGCTCGTCGTCAGTCGTGGCGAGACGGTCCTGGCGCGGTTGGGCGACTGGCCGCTGCTGGGCCAGGTCGAAGTCACCGCCGAGGCGATCGCCGACGGTGCCGTCTTCGGGCTGCGTGCCGTCGTCGCGATGATCGCCTTCGCGATCTACTCGGCCTGTGTCGATCCGGACCGGGTCCTCCGCGCCTTGCGCCCGCTGGCTCGGCGCTCCGCGCTGACGGCGACCCTGGTCTCTCGTCTCGTCCCCGTCGCCGCGGCGGACGCCGCCCGCCTGCGCGACGCCGCCCGCCTGCGCGGCCCGGCCGCTGCGCCGGCAGGCCGCGCCCCGCTGGCCCGCCGCCTCCTCGCCGGCTCGCTCGATCGCGCCGTCGACGCCGCCGCGACCCTGGAGCTGCGCGGCTACTCGCTCGATGCGCCACGGGCCCGGGGGAGGCGCATGCGCTCTCGTTACGACCCCCGCTTCTATGCGGTCGGCATCGGGGTCCTCGCCGTCGCAATCGCGGGCAAGCTGATCGGCGCCGACTCCTTCGAGGCCTACCCGGCGGTTGCGGTGGGGACCGAGCCGGTGACCCTGGCCGTTGCCGCGCTGGTTCTTCTCAGCGGTTTCGCGCCCCTTCGCCGAAAGCCCCGCCGCGCGGCTCCGGCTCTACGGATGGAGCCAGGGCATGCCTGAGCTTGCGACCCCCACTCGCGCCACGCCCGCCCTCTCGGTCGAAGGCCTGACCTACTGCTATCCGCACGCGACCCGCGCTGCCCTGACCGACGTCTCGCTGCAGCTCGCCGCGGGAGAGTTCGTTGTCCTCGCTGGCCGCTCCGCCTGTGGCAAGTCGACCCTGCTGCGCGCCGCTTGCGGCCTCGTCCCTCACTTCCACGGCGGCGAGATCGCCGGCAGCATCAATGTCGCCGGCCATGACGCAATCACTGCGGGCCCAGGGGACCTAGCCGCGGTGGTCGGCTATGTCGCCCAGGACCCCGAGACCCAAATCGTCTCGACCACCGTCGCCGCTGAGATCGAGCTCCCCTTGGAGATGCGAGGCGACGCCCCAGCCTCCCGCGCCCGCGCTGTAGAGGAGGTAGCGCTCGCCCTCGCCATCCCCCACCTGCTCGACCGAACCGTCGACACCCTCTCCGGGGGTGAGCTTCAGCGCGTTGCTCTCGCTGCAGCTCTGGTCACTCGCCCCCAGCTCGTACTCCTGGATGAGCCCACCTCCCAGCTCGATCCCGTCGCCGGCGATGAGCTGATCTGGCTCCTCCGTCGTCTCAACGAGGAGTGGGGGGTAACGATCCTCCTAGCCGAGCACCGCCTAGAGCGCTGTCTCGCAGCCGCCGACCGCGTCGTCGCGATGACCTCGGGTTCCATCTCCTTCGACGGCGCACCCCGCGACTTCCTTGCCTGGGCCAAAGACGCCGACACTGCCCTGGAGACTCCTGCGGCCCGCCTCTTCTCCCTCGCCGGTATTGAGCCCTTGCCAGTCGGGGTACGCGACGCGCGGCAGCTCGGGCGGGTGGTGCCGGGGTGGGGTGATCTCCGCAGTGCGGAGGCTGCGAAGGGCAAGGCCTCGACCCTAAGCGCGCTCGATCCCGGCGCCCGAAGCAGCGCGCAGCGCAAGGAGGGCACCCCACCCCGGCGACAGGACCCGCCCGCCTTTACCGCCCGCGCCCTATGGGTGGAGCTGAACAGAAACGACGTCATGCGCGATGTCCTCCGAGGGGTAGACCTGAAGATCCAGGGTGGAGAACGGGTGGCGCTGATGGGAAGGAACGGAGCCGGGAAGAGCACGCTGCTGCGGACGGCCGCAGGGCTGGCGGAGCCGGTTCGAGGGAAGGTCGAGACGCCTGGCGGCATCGCCCTGCTGACCCAAAACCCAAGCGATTACCTGGTCAGGGAGCGGGTGGGGGACGAGCTGCCGGGAGATGCCGGGTTTGCTGCGTTGAAAGTGGTTGGACTCGAGCATGCTGTCGATGTCGATCCGCGCGATCTCTCTGGCGGCGAGCGGCAGCGGCTGGCTTTGGCGATTGCGCTCGCCGGCCAGACCGACGGGGACGAGCTACCGGGTCTCGTTGCTCTCGATGAGCCGACACGCGGCATGGACCGAGCCCGCAAGGGCGACCTGGTCGGTTTGATCGGCAACCTGGCAGAGCGTGGCGCAGGCGTCGTCGTCGCTACCCACGATGTCGAGTTCGCCGCGACCTTCGCCGAGCGGGTCGTGCTTCTCGGCGACGGGGTCACGATCGCCGACGGTCCGGCGGCGGAGGTCCTCTCTGGCGGCTGGTACTTCGCCACCGAGGTCGCTCGCGTCCTCGATTGCCCCGGTGTCGTCACTCCCGAGCAAGGCGCGGAGCTGCTGCGTGGCAGTGGGGGAGAGGGCTGATGTCCTGGGAGATGGCGAGCTTCCTGATCCTTGCCGCAGTCCTGCTCGGCGGCTTCGCCTGGTACGAGCGCTCGCGGCCGCCATCGCAGGTGGTGGCGCTGGTCGCGGCGCTTGCTGCGCTGGCGATCGCCGGTCGCATCGCCTTCGCCGCGTTCCCCAACGTCAAGCCGACCACGGACATCGTCGTCTTCGCCGGCTATGCGCTCGGCCCGGCCCCCGGTTTTGCGGTTGGGGCGCTGACCGGCCTCGTCTCCAACTTCTGGTTCGGCCAGGGCCCGTGGACCCCCTGGCAGATGGTCGGCTGGGGCCTCTGCGGCGTGCTTGGCGCGGCGCTGGCGCTCGGCGGGCGCAGGGCCGGCCGGGTGACTCTTGCCATGGCCTGCGGCTTCGCTGGCATTGCGTACGGCGTCCTGCTGAACTTCTCCCTAATGGCGACCTACGGAGGAGACCTCTCGCTCGAGCGCTTCCTTGTGCTGCAGTCTCGTGCTGTGCCCTTCGATGCTGCTCACGCAATCGGCAACGTCGTGCTCGCCCTCGTCGCCGGCCCGGCGATGGTGCGGATGCTGATCCGCTTCCGCGAGCGGTTCGAGTGGCGCACGCCCGCGGTTGCCACCACCCTGCTCGTCGCCCTCGTCGTGCTGCCGGCGCTCATGCCCGCGCCGGCCAAGGCGGCGGAAGCCAGCGGCGCGGAGAGTTGGCTGGAATCCATGCAGAACTTGGACGGCGGGTTCGGATCCTCCTCCGGCGACGATTCGAGCGCCGCGATCACCGGCTGGGCGATGCTGGGGTTGGAGGCTGCCGGCACCAACCCGCTCGACGTTGCGCGCTTTGGGCGGACGCCGGTCGACTTCCTGCGCGCCAACATCAAGGAAGTGAGCAGCGCGGGGGACATCTCTCGCACGATCGTCGCCCTCGACGGAGCCGGGGTCAACCCGCGCTCGCTCGGCGGTCGCAACCTCGTTGCCGAGCTGCTCGAACGCCGCCGCAAAGACGGCTCCTTCGAGGGCTGGCCGGGGACGACATCGTTCAGCGTGATCGCCCTGCGCGCCGCCGGCGCGACGGGCGGGCTCGAGAAGACCCTGTCCTGGCTGCGCGATGCGCAGAACGAAGACGGCGGCTGGGGCGACGTCCCGGGTGCTCCCAGCAACGCCGATGTGACTGGGGCTGCGATGCAGGCGCTGGCCGGCTCCAAAGCCGCCGACCGCGGTCTCTCCTACCTGCGCAGTGCCCAGCGACCCGGCGGCGGCTTCGCCCTCGGCGGCTCGGGCGGGGTCAACTCGCAATCGACCGCCTGGGCGGTCCAGGGAATGCTTGCCGCCGGCGCGGACCCCGCCTCGGTCCGGGCCGGCGGGAAGAACGCCCTCGACTATCTTGCTGCACGCCAGGCTGCCGACGGCCACTACACGTACTCCGCCTCCAGCGACCAGACCCCGGTCTGGGTGACCGGCGAGGTGATCGTTGCCGTTGCTGGCCAGACCTTCCCGGTCCCGGTGCCGCCGAGAGAGCCCGCGGGTGCCCCCAAAGTCGAGGGTGGGAGCGAGGTGCTGACGCCGGATGTCACGACCCCGCCGAGCTTCTCTCCGGTGGCGCCGCCGTCATCTGCAGGTGGTGTCGACGCCCCGCCTGAGAGCTTTACGCCGCCGGCCCCGCCGGCGCTGGGAGCGCCGGCGAGCCCTCCATCGGGATCCGGCGCAGAGGGCAGCGGAGCGGTTCCCGCCCCACCGTCGACCTCGACCGCCGATGCGGAGCTGGCGCCTGTGGCTGCGGCCGATGAGGGCGAGGGCTCCTCTCCCTTGGCTCCGCTTGGGGTCGGCCTCGCCAGCGGCGGCCTTGCGCTCGGCAGCGTCCTCCTGCTCGGCCGGCGCTTCGGCTGGTAGCCGCGGCGAGGCGGCTATGTTCTCCCCGTGGACGTAGAGACCGCGATCAGGACCCGTCGCACCCACAAGGCCTTCGGCCCGGAGAGGCTTGAGCGCGAGGAGATCCTCGATCTGCTCGAGCTGGCGGGGTGGGCGCCGAACCACCATCTCACCGCACCCTGGCGCTTTCGCGTGGTCGGCCCAGGGGCTCTGGAACGGCTGAAGGAGGCGGCTGGGCCCGAGGGGGCCGCCAAGCTCGACCGCGCTCCGACCCTGGTCGTCGTCTCCTGCCTGCTCGGCGGCGAGCCCGTCCAGGACGAGGAGGACCTGCATGCCACCGCCGTCGCCTCCTACATCGTGCTGCTTGCCGCCCACGCCCGCGGCCTCGCTGGCTACTGGCGCACCCCGTCGCTGCTGCGCGGAGCGGAGGGACTGGAGGCGGTGGGCCTGCCGTCGCAGGAGCGCTTCGTCGGCCTTCTGCACCTCGGCCGGCCGCGCCAGGAACAGGCGCCGCCCCCACGCCCCCCGGTCGAGCAGACGACGATCTTCCTGGACTGATGCTCACCCGCGCCACAGCCATCGAGTCGATTGCCGGCCAGCGCTTCGAGGTGGTGGTGATCGGCGGCGGGATCACCGGGGCCGGCGTGGCGCTCGACGCCGCCGCACGTGGCTACTCGGTGGCGCTGCTCGAGCGTGGCGACTACGCGATTGGCACCTCCAGCCGCTCCTCGAAGATGGTCCACGGCGGCCTGCGCTACCTGCAGAACCTCGACCTGGGGCTGGTCCGCGAGGCGCTGCTGGAGCGCCAGCTGATGGTCCAGCTGGCGCCGCACCTGGTCTACCCGACCCCGTTTCTGGTCCCTGCCCTGGGCGAGGAGCGCCGCGACCGCCGCCTCGGCCTCGGCCTCAACATGTACGACGTGATGGCGACGACGCGGGTCGGTCGCGCCCGGCGCGAGATGCGCTCGGCCAAGGAAGAGGACGAGGACTTCTACTGGTCGCCGGACCGCCACCGCACGATCGACCGCGACGAGGTGCTGGAGATGATGCCGGCGCTGGAGCCGCGCAAGCCGAAGAACGCCTACCTCTTCTACGACTGCCAAACCGACGACGTTCGCCTGACCCTGACGATCCTCGGCGAGGCCGAGCGCTTCGGCGCGGTGATGTTGAACGGAGCCGAGGTGACCGAGGTACTGGAAAGCAAGGGGCGTGCTGCCGGCGTCGCCTTCACCGAGGCCGAGTCGGGGGAGAGGCTCGAGGTCGAAGCAGAGAACGTCATCAACGCGACGGGCGTCTGGGCCGACCGCATCCGTCCCGAGGAGGTGGTCGAGGAGGAGGACGTGCCACGGATCTCGCCCAGCCGCGGCACCCATGTGCTGATCGACCGCGCCGATCTCTCCACTGGCAGCGCCGCCTGCATCGTCCCCGCCGGTGAAGGCCGGGCGATCTTCGCCCTGCCTTGGTACGGGCGCACCCTGATCGGCACCACCGACAACGACTTCGACGGCGACATCGACCACCCTCATCCGGGCGATGGCGACATCGAGTACCTGCTCGACGCGGTCAACGAGTTCTTCGGTGCCTCGTTGGGACGATCCGACCTGGTCGGCGCCTATGCCGGCGTCCGCCCGCTCATCGCCACCGGAGATCCGAAGAAGTCGGTCGACATCTCGCGCAAGGCGGAGCTCTATGAGACCTCGTCGGGGATGCTGACGATCACCGGCGGCAAGCTGACGACCTGGCGGCGGATGGCCAAGCAGACGGTCGATCGCCTGGTCGAGCGCGCGGGCCGCGAGGCCTCCTGCCACACCGCCGAGATCCCGCTTGGGATGGAGGCCCGACCCGAGGACCTGCAGGCGCCCGACGGCGTCGGCGAGGACTCGATCTCCCAGCTCGCGTTCCGCTACGGGCATGCTGCACGCGCGGTTCTCGCCCTTGCCAAGGAGCAGCCGAAGCTGGCTGCGCCGATCGTCCCCGGCCGTCCCGATCTGCTCGCCGAGGCGGTGATCGCCGCCAGGCTCGAGCAGGCGCGCTGTGTCGCCGACGTCCTCCTGCGCCGTACCCGTCTGGGGATCCTCGCCGCGCCGCAGCTGCGCAGCGCCGACTCGGTGCGGCCGGTTGCCGAGGCGATGGGCGCGGAGCTCGGCTGGTCACGGCGCCAGGTCAAGCGCGAGGCCGAGGCCTGGCCCCTCGCAGCGGCCGAGGCGGGGGTCGATCCAGCCGGTTGAATAACCTGCCGCCTCGATGACGAAGACTGAGCTGGAGTCCAAGCACCTGTCCGAGCTGCACTCTCTCGCCGCTGAGGCCGGCGTGCCGCGGTATCGCATGCTGCGCCGCGAGGAGCTGATCGAGAAGCTGCTCGACGGCGACGGTGGTGGAGGAGAGAAGCCGGCGCCGAAACGCGAGCGGCCGCCGCGCCGCCGCCGTGAGCGCCCCGCGAAAGCGACTCCCAAGCCCGCGAGTACGGAGTCGCGGCCCGAGCCCAAGCCTGTCGCCGCAGAGCCCAAGCCTTCGCCCGAATCGGATCGGCCGAAACGGCGCCGGCGCCGGCGCCGTTTCGGCCGCAAGGGCAAGGGCCTGCACATCCAGGACCTGCTGCTGCCGGCCCGCACCCGCCAGGCGCTCGTCTACGGCGAGAGCCGGGCCGCTTGCACCACGCTCCTACGCGAGCTCGCGGGCGAGCTGGCGAGCGCTTCCAACGGGCCCGATCCGATCGCCCTGCTCGTCGACCCCAGCCCCGAGGAGCTCGCCGACTGGAAGCGCGAGGCGCCCCAGGCCGAGATCGTCGCGGCCGGCCAGGCTCGCCACGCGAGCGACGCGCTGGCGCAGGCGGCCCGCCGTGCCGAGGGGGGCGAAGACGTGATCCTGCTGGTTGATTCGCTGAGCCGCTTCGAGCAGGCCTTCGGTGACGCCGACGGGGCGAAGAACCTGTTCGACGCTGGCCTCGAGCTGGGACGTGCGAGCAGCGGCTCTCTGACCGTGGTCGCTGCCCTAGAGCAGCAGCAGTCCTAGCTTTGGGTCGCCGCCGCTAGCGCCGGTAGGCGATGCGGCGCCAGGAGGGCTCTTTGGAGAGCTCGATCAGCTCGGAGCTGCGGTCCGGCTGCACGTAGCCGAAAGTCTGGGTGCTCTCGTCGAAGACGACGTCGAGCTCACCCTCCTTGACCCGCTGGTCCAGCCAGGCACCACGGAAGACGAGGCGGCGCAGCCAGTGGACGAGGCTGCGGTTGGCGGGGCCAACGAGGTCGTCCCAGTTCTCGTTGATGTGCTCGCCGAGGTGTGAGCTCGGCTCGGCGATCTCACCGCTGACGGCGAGATCGAGAAGGTCGTCGAGCTCCTCCTGGCTCAGTCCCTGTTCGACGAAGCCGAGCTTGACGGCGGCCTGCTCGACGCGCTGGCCGAAGTCCTCCTCGTTGAAGGCGAAGCGAAGCTCCCCGTACTCGAGCACGTAATCGGAGCCAGACTCGTAGTTCCCTCTGCGGGTCGTTTTCTTATCCACGGTTGAAGCCCATCGGCTCTCGCAAGCCCAGCGGGAGCAGGTGCTGGATCATGCCGATCATCGTAATCAGCTGCCCTGCGTGTCCGTGCCTGAACGAGGGTTTGCACCGCGCGGGCCGCCAGTAGGTCATAGCGAGATAGGGGAGAGGCAGCGCATCCGTCTGCTTGAAGGGCCATGGAGAGATCGTCACTGGCCTCTCGCCTTTCTCGTCTTCCGGTTGCGACCGTCCTCGGTGTCGAGGTTCGCGAAGCGACGAGCTTCAGGGCGCGGCTGCTCGGCCTCGCCCTGCTCGACCGGCGAGAGGCGGGTGCGGGCCTGCTGATCCCAAGCTGTTCGAGCATCCACACGCTTGGCATGCGCTTCCCGCTCGACGTCTTTCTCCTCGACGGGAGCGGCGCGGTCGTTGCCCTGCACCGCAACATCGGGCCTCGCCGGTTTCTCTTCGATGCCGCGGCTGCCGCCGTGCTTGAGGTCCCGAGTGTGGTTTCTGCGGCCGTTGCGGCTTAGCTGGGCCTGGACTTGTCCTGGATCTTGTCGGCGAGGGTGGTGAGGCGACCGACCCGAGTGTCCAGGGCTGCCGCGAGTTTCAGCAGGGTTGCGTAGCTCGGGTTGCGGACGCCGCGCTCCAAGCCGCCGATATGGGTCGGATGAACATCTGAGGCGTCGGCGAGCGCTTCCTGGCTTAAGCCCGCGTTCTTGCGGAGTTGTTGGATCGCCGCGCCGAGAGCGGCGTGCTCAGATGAGCGTGGCTGAGCCTTCCGGCGGGGCGGCATGGGTCGAGCACACTGCCGAACCCACGCATTTATTGTTAGAGCATATATACTCTAAAGTGAGTTTTCAGTCAGTTTTTATGGATCTCGTCCAGGTCGGTGGTGGCGCCATGACCAAAGATTCCCCAGAATTGTTCACCGCCTTGAGCCATATTGTGCGGCGGAGGATTCTCCGTACCTATGAGGAGGACGAGAAACGCCTGGCGAGTCCGATCCAATTTTCGAGCACCTTGGACCTGCCTTTGAGCAAGGTCAATTACCACGTCACCGTTCTCGCCAACACGAAAACACTGGAGTTGATGGAGACGCGAACGGTTCGTGGCGCGACTGAACATCTCTACCGGATGGCGCTCGATGGCCAGGCGGATTGGGTGCGTGCCGCCCTGGACGCCTCGCGGGAAAGCGATGGCGACAGCGCGCGAAGCTAGCGTGTAGGGGCGGCCAGCGAAGTGAGATTTCTCCTTCGGGGGAGATCGGGGGGAGAGTTTGGTTCCCTCGTGACTTAGAGGGGCCAGATGCTGCCCCAGCGAAGAGAGATCGCGAACCTGGTCGTCTGCGAGGACGACGCGGCGACGCTGGAGCTGCTCTGCGATCACCTGGCAGCGGACCGGTTCGGCGTGCTGCCGGCACCCAGCGCATCCGATGCGCTGAGGCTCTGCCGCTACAACCAGCCCGACCTGCTGTTGCTGGACCTCACCCTTCCCGATGCCTCCGGCCTCGACGTCCTGCGGGAGATTCGCGACTCGGACGGGATCAACTCTCGTTTCGACCCCAGTCTGCCGGTGATCGTCCTTACCGGGCGCGGCGCGGATGCCGATCGAGTACGCGGTCTCGACTGCGGGGCTGACGACTATGTGGTCAAGCCGTTTCACTATCAAGAGCTGCGGGCGCGAATCGGTGCTGTTTTGCGACGTGGTGGAGAAAAGCGTGAGGGGCCGTGTCGGGTGGGGGAGATAGTCGTCGATGCGGAGCGGCGGAAGGTTTGGGTTGGGGAACGTGAGGTCACGCTCTCCAACAAGGAGTTCGGCCTGCTGCGGGCGCTTGCCGCCGATCCGTTTCGCGTCTTCTCGAAGCGCGAGCTGCTCGAGGGGGTTTGGGGGTACCGCACACCAGCCCGTACCCGCACTCTCGATTCGCACGCCAGCCGGTTGCGTCGCAAACTCGATCCGGAGAACGGCCGCTACGTCGTCAACTGCTGGGGCTACGGCTACCGGCTGGTCGAGGGTTGAGCGAGCTCGTGCAGATCTTCGCCGGCTGGCCGCTTGCGGCGTCGATGGTGGCTGCGATCGCTGCCCAGGGCCTGCGGGCGGGACGGCGGCGGATCGTCCTCAACGAGGCACTCCACGAGTTGCGCCGGCCACTGCAGGCGCTTGCCCTCTCAATAGGGCCTGGAATTGAGGCCCCCCGCGACGTCGATGGTCCGGTTCAGCTCGCGGCGGCAGCGTTGGAGCGGCTCGACCGCGAGATCAATGGCAGCTCGTCGTTTCCCACCCGCGGCTCCGTGGCCTGTCAGCCGCTGCTGCAGGCCGCGGTTGGTCGGTGGAAGGCAAGGGCGGCACTCACGGAAGGCTCGCTGGAGCTGCGCTGGCAGGCTGGCTGGGCCATCGTCGACGGCGATCGCTGTGCGCTCGCCCAGGCTCTGGACAACTTGATCGTCAACGCGATCGAGCACGGTGGGCCGTCAATCGTCGTCGCCGCCCGGCTGCGGAACGAGATGCTGCGGATCGCAGTGGTCGATTCCGGTCGCGCTTCGCGCCCGCGGGCTCGCCGCGAGAGCCCGGCCGAGACGATCGCCCGGCTATCGGGCCGGCGCCGCGACGGGCATGGCCTGAGAGTCGTGCGACGGATCGTTACGGCACACGAGGGTCGCTTTGCGCTGCGGCGATCGGAGCGTGGCTCGATCGCGGTGCTCGAGCTGCCGCTCACGGGCGACAACGGCGGACGGGTGGCGTGAGCAGGCGCGTCCGCGCGGGTGCCTTCCTTCTGCTGGCTCTGCTTGCGGCGGCGTTGGCGGCGGTGATCGCGGATGGCTACGGATCGAGCATCGCACGGGGCTACGGCCCGCTCCGCCAGGTCGTGGTCTTGGGACGGGACCTGAGGGCTGGTGAGCCGATCGTGCCCGGTCAGGCGGCTGACGCCCTGGAGGTGCGTCGCGTACCGGCACGTTTCGTTCCCATCGGCGCGCTGGCGAGGCCGCACGAAGCGCTGGGCCTTGCTCCCGCTTCCGAGCTGCCGGCAGGCTCCTATCTACTTGCCGCCCAACTGCAAGCGCCACGGCACCGTGATGCGACCGCCACCGGGCTAGACGGAAACCGCCGACCGGTCGAGGTCCCCGTCAGCGGCGCCGAGGCGATGCTCGAGGCCGAGCCGACCGCGGCCAGGACGAAGGTCGACGTGGTGGTGACGACCGAACCAACCGGGGCTGGCCCGGGTCGGGCCTACGTCGCCGTGGAGGGCGTGCCGCTGCTCGCCCTCCGTCCCGGGTCCGATGGTCCCGGGCTGGGCAGTGCCTCGGCTGCGACGCTTGGCCTGACCAAGCGCCAGGCACTGCGCTTGATTGCCGCCGAGAGCTTTGCCCGCAAGTTGACCTTGTTGCCAGAGGGCTGAGCGACGTGGCTGCCAGGCAGCGGCACGTGGAGGACCTTGCCGATTCGCTGCGCGGCCGCCTGGTCGAGCGCCGGCGTGCCGAGGCGGCGGCGGGTGAGACCCTCGCCGGGGACTTGCCCGCCGAGGTGCGCAAGCTGGTTGAAGAGGAGGCGGCCCTGCTGGCTGCCCGCGACCGGGCGGCGGTCGAGGCCCGAATCGTGCGCGACACCGTTGGGCTCGGGCCGCTCGAGGACCTGCTTGCCGACCCATCGGTCGAGGAGGTGATGGTCAATGGGCCAGCCAGTGTCTTCGTAGAGCGTCACGGCAAGATCGAGGCCGCCGGCGTCTGCTTTCCCGATGAGGCCGAGCTGCGCAACGCGATCGAGCGCATCCTCGCTCCGCTCGGGCGGCGCATCGACGAGCTGAGCCCAATGGTCGATGCCCGCCTGGCGGATGGGTCCCGCGTCAACGTGGTGATTCCGCCGCTGGCGATCGATGGGCCAGCGCTCTCGATTCGCCGATTCGGTGCCCAGCGGCCGACACCGAGTCAGCTGGTCGAGCTCGGCACGCTGACACGGGCACAGTGCAAGCTGCTGGAGACGGCCGTGGCAGCACGGCACAGCGTTTTGGTCAGCGGCGGCACCGGATCAGGCAAGACGACCCTGCTCAACGCTCTATCCAGCTTCATCTCATCCAGCGAGCGGGTGGTAACGATCGAGGATGCGGCCGAGCTGCGTTTGCAGCAGCCCCACGTGGTGAGGCTCGAGAGCCGACCGGCCAGCGTCGAGGGAAGGGGGGAGGTGACCGTTCGCGACCTGTTGCGAAACGCGCTGCGGATGCGTCCCGACCGGATCGTGATCGGCGAGGTCCGCGGCCCCGAGGCTCTTGATCTGCTCACCGCCCTGAACACTGGCCACGACGGTGCCCTCTCCACGGTTCACGCCAACTCTCCGGCCGACGCCCTGAGCAGGCTCGAGACCTTGGCGTTGATGGCAGGCTTGGGATTGCCTCACGGTGCGATCGCCGAGCAGGTGCAGCGCGGTGTCGACCTGGTCGTTCACCTGGAGCGGCGCCCCGACGGCGTTCGCCGCGTCAGCGAGATCGCCGAGGTGGTGCGGGCCGCCGGCGCGACGGCGGTTCGTTCTCTCGATGTCCCTGCCGCGGAATGAGCGATGGCCCTGAGCTCCTTTTGGTTGTCGCCGGTGCGACGGCAGGAGGCCTCGTCGTTCTCGCCGCTCGCGAAGCGGCGCTCGCGAGCCCGGCCCTGGTTCGCTGGGTGCGGATGGCGCTCGAGCCGCTGGGACGGGCGGGGCGCGAGGGCTACTCGCCCTCGACCTTGGAGCGCCGGCGCCTTGCGGCTCTGGGTGCAGGGGCGCTGGTGCTTGGTGCCTGGTTTGTGACCGGCCTTGCCGTCGCACTGCTGCTGGCGGTCGCCGGGCCGGCCCTCGCGACCTGGGCGATCGGCACTCGCCGCAGGCGATATCGCGGTGCGGTCGAGCGGGCGCTGCCGGATGTCGCGGTCGCCGTCGCGGACTCGCTGAGCGCCGGCCGCTCGCTGCGGGCATCGCTGCCGGCTGCGGCTGCTTCGCTCGACGGCCCGGCGGCAGTCGAGCTTGCCCGTCTTGGCGCCGAGCTGGATCTGGGCGCCGCGACTTCGACCGCGATCGAGGAGTGGCGGCGCCGCATGCACTCGGCCCGGGTCGATGCGTTCGCTGCGGCCTTGCTGAGCCAGCGGATGGCGGGAGGCGATCTTGCCGGGCTGCTGTGTCGCTTCGCCGAGGGGGCGGCGGAGCGCGACCGGGTCGCCGAGGATGCCAAGGCCGCGACCTCACAGGCCCGCTTCACCGGCCTGCTCGTCGTCGCGATGCCGACCGGGGGCGCGCTTTTTGCCGAGCTGATCCAGCCGGGCTTTCTCGCCGGCGTGATTGGCGCCCCGGTCTCGGCTGTCCTCCTCGCCCTGGCGGCGGCGCTGCAGCTCGCCGGCTTCTTTGCGATTCGCCACCTCTCGCAGGTGATCGAGTGAGCGCGGCCGGGTCGTTTGCCGCAGTCGCGACGCTGCTTGCCATCGCCGCCGCTCATGAGCTCCTCGCCGCCCGCGAGGATGGCGGGGTCCCCGGTATCGACCTCGGCAAGGGAGGCCGCATGGCGGTCGCCGCTCTGCGCCTCGGGCTACCCGAGCGCCTTATCAGGGCCGGGCTCGCCTCGCGCATTCCGCTGGCGACGGTGCTGCTGGCCAAGTTGGCCGGGGCGATGGTCGGCGGCCTCGCGGCTGTGGTGGCAAGTCCGGCCGCGCCGGGCCGGCTCTCTCTGCTCGTCGCGATCGGGATGCCCGCGGCGGGGTTTGTGCTGCCCGACGCCCTCCTGGAGCGAGAGGCGCGCCGCCGCCGGCGCCGCCTGGTCGGCGCCCTGCCCGACGCCCTCGACCTGCTCGCGGTCGGTGCCACCTCGGGCCGCAGTCCCGCCGCTGGTTTCGCCGAGCTCTGCCAGGCCGGCGAGGGCCCGCTCAGCGATGAGCTTCGAATGAGCGTCGCCGAGATCTCCTGTGGTCAGCCCTTCGCCGAGGTCCTCGAGTCGCTCCGTGCTCGCGTTCCGGGCAATGAGATGGCGACCCTCTGCGCCGCGATCGAGCGCTCCCGCCGCTTCGGCTCGCCCCTCGCCGATCAGCTCCGCCGCCAGTCCAGCGCCCTGCGACGCGATCAGCGCCGGATAGTGGAGGAGCGAGCTGCCCGTGCGGCGCCGAAGATCCAGCTCGTCGTCGCTCTCGTCCTCGTCCCCTCGGTCCTGCTGATGATCGCCGCCGGCCTGATCGCCAACGCCGACACCCTGCTGACGGGCTTTTAGGAGGGACTAGCTCGTCTCGAGGGTCTCGTCGCGGAGGCGGGTCGCGACCATGGCGGAAGCGGCGCGGATCGTGTCCAGCTCGGCGGCGGTCTTCTTGTGGCCGCTGACGTAGCAGCAGAGGGTGCCGCCGACGAGCTCGAAGGCGAACTTCTCGGGTGCCGAGTCGCTGAGCCAGACGATGAAGGTGGGGGAGAAGAGGCGGCGCAGCCAGACCTGGTCCTGCTCGTTGCCGGCGAAGATCTCGTAGCGCTCGTCGAGCGCCTCGCTCTCGAGCTTGACTCGTTGCTTGGAGCCGCGGAAGACGTCCTCGAACTTCTCCAGCGCCCGCAGCCCGGACTTGCGCTGGCAGAACAGCTCCGGGATATGGGCGACGCACTCGGGGACCTCGACCATGCCGATCGTGTAGCGGTAGTAGTTGGTCTGGCGGTTGCCCTCGCTGTCGGTGGTCTCGTCCTCGTAGGTGAATAGGGCGAGCACTCCGTCGACGCCGTCGGCGAGCGAGCCGGCGAGGGTGCGCTCGGCGTAGCGATCGTCGCCCTTGCACAGCAGCGGGGTCGCGGGCGGCAGCGGGGTCCTTTCTGCCGACAGGGTCATCTGGCGCTGCTTCGCGTAGGTCTCGAAGAAGGCGTCCTCCGCCCGCGAGTCGGCGATGCCGAAGACGATCAGCAGGGAGAGCAGGAACATCGCCCCCGCCGCAACGGCGCCGATTCCCGGGCCGACCAGGCCGGCACCGCCAACCCCGGCCGCGACGACGAAGAGCGCGATCGCGATCCAGGTCAGCGGCTTGCCCAGCAGGCGCCTGAAGTGGAAGCCGCGCAGGTCGTTGGCGTCGTCCGGGGCGCTCACAGGCGTGTCTGAGCTTATCCCCCGTATAGGCCCCCTTAGCTCAGACACGGGGGTGACCAGGGATGCAAATGGGCTTGCATGATGGGGTCGTGTTGCAAAGTGGGGGAAAGTGGGGTACTGTGGCCGCGAGTTGAAGCCCAGGACCGGGGTGGTGAGGCTCCTCCCACCTCATCACCTCGGTCCTAACTCTTTCCGGTCCGCCCGCACAGAAAGGAACCGAACGGTGGCATTTCGGGGCCTCTACGAGCACAGTCTCGATTCCAAGGATCGCCTCACAGTTCCTTCCAGGTTCCGGGCCGCTCTATCTGACGGGATCGTTCTCTCCAAGGGCTTCGACCCCTGCGTCTGGGTGCATACGACCGCGGAGTTCGAGCAGCTCTCCGAGCGCTTCCTCTCGCCGCACAGCCCCTTCGGCAGCGATGCCCGCAGCCTGCGCCGCCGCTTCCACGGCGGCTCCTTCGACGAGAAGCTCGACTCGGCCGGTCGCATCCGCGTGCCGAAACCGCTGATCGAGCACGCCGGCCTCAATGGCCCCTGCGTCGTGATCGGAGCGGGGGAGTACCTGGAGATCTGGAACGCCGAGGCCTGGGCCAAGCAGGAGGAGGAGCTGGACGCGAGCGCTCCACAGATCGCCGAGGGGCTCGCCGCGAGCGGGGGGTCCGAGTGAGATGTGGACCGGCGCCGAACGAATCCACGGCTCAGACCAGGCTCGGCCAAATGCAACCTTTGTCTATATGCCGACTGAACACAAACCCGTTCTCGCCCCCGAGCTGAGCGCCCTGCTGGCTCCCAAGCCGGGCGAGACCGCTGTCGACTGCACCTTCGGCGGCGGCGGCCACGCGCGCAAGATCGCCGCCGCGATCGGAGCGGCCGGAACGCTGATCTGCATCGACCGCGATCCCGTGGCGGCCGAGCGCTTCGAGCATTTCGCCAGCGAAGTTCCCTGCACAACGCACTTTTTCGGAACCGATTACGCGGCAGGTCTTCGCACCCTACGCGGCGAAGGGCTCCGTCCAGACATGGTCTACATGGACCTCGGAATGTCTTCGATGCAGGTCGATACCCGCGAGCGCGGCTTCTCGTACTCGTATGACGCACCGCTCGATATGAGAATGGATACCCGCCAACAGCTCAGCGCCGCCGACCTGCTCAACGAGTGGCCCGAGTCGCGACTCGCCCAGGCGCTGCGCCATTTCGGCGAGGAGCGCTACGCCGGCGGTATCGCGCGCGAGATCATCCGCCGCCGCCCGCTGAGCACGACCTCCGACCTGGTCGCCGCGGCCAAGGCAGGGATGCCAGCCTCGGCTCGTTTCGGTAGTGGCCATCCGGCGAAGCGCACCTTCCAGGCGATCCGGATCGCGGTAAACGGCGAGCTCGACTCGCTCGAGGACGCACTGCCCAACGCCTGGGGGATGCTGCCGCTCGGCGGTCGCTTTGCCGCGATCTCCTTCCACTCGCTCGAGGACAGGCCGGTCAAGCGGTTCCTGGCGGACCGTGCCCGCGGTTGTGTCTGTCCGCCCGAGCTGCCGGTCTGCGTCTGCGGTCGCGAGCCCGAAGCGGAGCTGCTGACCCGTCGCGCGATCGCTCCTGGCCCGGAGGAGATCGAGGCCAATCCGCGCTCCAAATCCGCCCACCTGCGCGTTGCGGCGAAGATCGCCGAGAGCTTCGAGGGAGAGGCCTGATGGCCGCCGCCGCACCAGCTCGTCAGGCGGCTCCGGCCCGCAAGGCGCCGGCTCGCAAACCGCCGCCGCGGAAAAAAAGCCCAGCGCTGAAAGCGGCACCCGCTCGCAAGGCTCCCGTCCGGAAAGCGCCGTCACGCAAAGCGGCGCCCGCGCGACGCAAGGCTCCGGCGCGCCGCCCCGGCGGCCAGCTGATACCGATCGCCGTCGGCACCGCAAGCGCGGTGCGCCAGCTGCCGGACTCCAGCCTGATGCTGCGAATGACCCGCGGCCGTGCCTGGATCGGCGTGCTGGGGGTACTGCTGGCGGGCATCGTCGCCCTCAACGTGGTCACGCTCAGTCTCGCGGCTTCGGCCGGCTCCATCGACCAGAACATCCAGGCGCTCGAAGAGGAGAACTCGCGTATGCGCGGCCTCGACGCGCAGCTGTCCGGCTCACCACGAGTGCGCCACGACGCCGGCGCGCTCGGTCTCGTCGTCGCGACCACCGACCAGGTCGGCGAGGTGCGGGCGAGCCCGCAGGACGTCGCTGTCGCCGCGCAGCGCCTCGCCGCTGCCGGCTCGGCCTACTAAGGACCCCCGGCCGGAATGCGGACGATCGAGCGAAGGATCGGGCTCCTCTTCGCCGGCTTTCTCCTCTGCTTCCTCGTCATCATCGGGCGCGCCTTCTGGCTGCAGGGGGTCCAGGGCGCGAAGCTCGCCTCCGAAGCGGCCTACCAGCAGACCGACGTAGTCACCGTTCCCGGCCTGCGCGGCAGCGTGCTCGATCGCCGCGGCAATGCGCTGGCGATCTCCGAAAACGCGGCGACGATCTTCGCCACTCCGTACCAGGTGAAGAACCCGGTGCAGGCGGCGGACAAACTGGCGTCGATTCTCGGCGAGGACAAGGGCGACGTCCTGCGCAGCCTCACCGAGGACTCGGGGTTCTCATACGTCGCCCAGGAGGTCGACCTGCCGACGGCGGACCGTATCGCCCGTCTCGAGCTGCCCGGCATCGGCGAGCTTCCCGACAGCAGGCGGATCTACCCCCAGGGGGAGGTCGCCGCGCAGGTGATCGGCGCGGTCGGCTCCGAAAACCAGGGCCTGACCGGGCTCGAGGAAGGAGAGGAAGACGTTCTGCAGGGGACCGACGGCGAGCGGCGCATCGTCAAGGACGCGCTCGGCGACCCGATCCGGCTCGAAACCGTCACCCAGGCTGAGGACGGGGAGGACATCCAGCTCACCCTCGACCCCGCGATCCAGGCGAAGACCGAGGAAGCGCTGGCGGAAGTTGGAGCCTCCTACGCGCCGGAGGGGGCGACCGCGATCGTGATGGATCCGCGCAACTCGCAGATCCTGGCGATGGCGAACTGGCCGCCGGTTGACCCCTCCGACCTCTCCAGTGCCAGCAACGAGGACCTGATGAACAGGGCGACCGGCTTCAACTACGAGCCGGGATCGACCTTCAAGGCGTTCACCGTGGCCGCGGCGCTTGACGACAAACTGGTGACGCCGGCCTCGTCGTTCACTCTGGAACCGACGATCCAGGTTGCCGACCGGACGATCGAGGAGTCCCACCCGCGCGGGACGGAAACGCTATCCGTCGCCGAAATCCTCGCCCACTCTTCGAACGTCGGTGCCGTCACGATCGGCCAGCAGCTGGGCAGCGAGCGCTTCAGCCGCTGGATCGAGCGCTTCGGCTTCGGCCGCCCGACCGGCGTCGAGTTCCCGGCGGAGGAGCAGGGAATCGTGCCGGCGCTGGAGGAATACTCCGGCTCGACGATAGGCAACCTGCCGCTCGGTCAGGGGCTCTCGGTGACCCCGATGCAGATGATGGCCGGGTATCAGGCGATCGCCAACGACGGCATCCTGCGGCGGCCGCAGCTGATCGAGAAGATCGGTGAGGAGCCGGTCCACGAGCCGAAGGGCCACCGTGTGATCGACGCCTCGGTTGCCGCAGAGGTGCGGACGATGCTCGAGGGGGTGCTCGCTCCGGGCGGGACCGCGTCGGAGGTCAGCGTCCCCGGCTACACGCTGGCCGGCAAGACCGGCACCGCTCAGGTGGCTGAAGACGGCACTTACTCGGAGACCAAGTACGTCGCTTCCTTCATCGGCTTCGCCCCGGCGCAGGATCCGCAGCTGCTCGTCTCGGTGATCGTCGACCAGCCGCAGGGGGACATCTACGGCGGATCGGTGGCCGCTCCTGCCTTTGGCGAGATCGCTGCTTTTGCACTGCCCTATCTGGGTGTTCCTCCGCAGTAGGGGGCATGGGTACCCCTCCCGGCTCAACTTTTTCGGTGGAGCGGGGGCGGCTGACCGCGATTGGATCGCCGAAAAAGTACAAGCCGCCGGGAGGGGCACCCGACGCCCTTCCTAGAATCGACGCGGTGAGATTGGACGCGCTTGCCGCGGGAGCTGCAGATGCCCGAATCGTCGGGGAGGCCACCGTCGAGGTGGGGTCTCTTGCTTATGACAACCGAAAAGTCGGGCCTGGGACGCTGTTCTTCTGCGTTCCGGGGGAGAAGGTCGATGGGCACGAGTTCGCTGCGGCGGCGGTAGAGGCCGGCGCCGTGGCGCTGGTGGTGGAGCGGGAGTTGGCCCTCGATGTGGCGCAGGTCGTGGTCGGCGACGTGCGGCCGGCGATGGCGCCGCTGGCGGCGCGGTTCTGGGGCGATCCGAGCCGGGAGCTGCGGGTGGTGGGGGTGACCGGGACGAACGGGAAGACGACCACTGCGTTTCTGCTGCGCGAGATCCTCGAGGCGGCAGGGATCCGGTGCGGGCTGCTGGGGACGGTGAGGCAGGTGGTCGGCGGGGCAGAGGAGGAGGTCGAGCGGACGACGCCCGAGGCGATCGACCTGCAGGCGACCTTCCGCCGCATGCTCGAGGCCGGCGACCGGGCCTGTGCGATGGAGGTCTCCTCGCACGCTCTGGCGTTGCACCGCTGCGACTCGATCCACTTCGAGGCCGCCCTCTTCACCAACCTGACCCGGGACCATCTCGACTTCCACGGCGATATGGAGGATTACTTCCTCTCCAAGCGCAAGCTGTTCGAGGCGGAGCCTGGGGCCTCTCTCGTCAACGTCGACGATTCCTACGGCCGTCGCCTCGCGGACGAATTCGAATGCCTGACCTTCTCGGCCGAGGGCGCCGAGGCCGATTTCGCTGCCCGCGCCGTCTCCTTCGATGCGCTGGGTTCGAGCTTCGAGGCGATTGGGCCAGTCGGCAGGACGGAGGTGCGCACCTCGCTCCCGGGGGACTTCAACGTTGCCAATGCGCTTGGCGCCTTCGCCACGGCGACCGTGCTCGGGGTCGAGCCGGCGCTCGCGGCCGCCGCTTTGGCGCGAGCCGAGCGGGTCCCGGGGCGCCTTGAGCCGATCGACGAGGGGCAACCGTTCGCGGTCCTGGTCGACTACGCCCACACGCCGGACTCGCTGGAGAACGTGCTGCAGGCAACGCGGCGGATGACGACCGGAAGGGTGATCGCCGTCTTCGGCGCCGGCGGCGACCGCGACCGCGGCAAGCGACCGAAGATGGGGCGGGCTGGGGCCGAGAACTCCGACCTGGCGATCGTCACCTCGGACAACCCCCGCTCCGAGGAGCCCGGCGCGATCGTCGCCGAGGTCCTGGCCGGAATCGAGAACGGCCACGGGGTCGAAGTTGAGCCCGACCGCCGGGCCGCGATCGTCTTGGCGCTGGGCCTGGCGGAGCCCGGCGATTCCGTCGTCATCGCCGGCAAGGGCCACGAGCAGGGGCAGGAGTTCGAGGACGGTCGCAAGGTTCCCTTCGACGACCGCGAGGTCGCCCGTGAGGAGCTGCGCAAGCTTTGAAGCTGACAGCGGAGGAGATCGCCGCGGCCACCGGCGCCGAGATCGTCGTCAGGGGGGAGCCCGGCTCTCCGCGGCGGGCGACGATCGCATCGGGCGACGCTGAGGCCGGCGACCTCTTCTTCGGCCTGCTCGGCGAGCGCGTCAACGGCGGTGAGTTCGCGGCGGCGGCGATCGAGGCGGGCGCCTGGGGCGTGTTCGTCGACCCGGCTCACGCGGCCGGGCTCAGCGGTGCCTGGGTCTTCTCGACCCCCGATCCGCTCGCCTCTCTCCAGGAACTGGCTCGGGCTTGGCGGCGTGCCCTCGGCGCCAGGGTCGTCGGGGTGACTGGCTCGGTCGGCAAGACCTCGGTCAAGGACATCGCCCGGGCGCTGTTGCCGGGACAGGTGCATGCCAACAGCGAGAACCTCAACACCGAGATCGGCTTGCCGCTCACCGTGCTCGAGGCACCAGCCGGCAGCGAGGTCCTGATCCTGGAGATGGCGATGCGCGGCGCCGGTCAGATCGCCGAGCTGGCGGCGATCGCCGAGCCCGAGGTCGCGGTGATCACCAACGTCGGCCCCGTGCACGTCGAGCTGCTGGGGTCAGTCGAGGCGATCGCGGCGGCGAAGGCGGAGGTGCTGGTGGCGCTGCCCGAGCACGGTGCGGCGATCGTCCCGGTTGACGCCGGCGAGTTGGAGCCTCATCTGGCCGGGGCACCGCGGCTGATCCGCTTCGGTCCCGGCGGGGACGTCAATGCGGCTGAGGTCAGGGTCGAGTTCGGAGTGACGGAAGCGCTGATCGAGACCCCCGTGGGGAGCCGGCTCTTCCATTTCCCCTTCGCCGAGGCGCACAACCTCCAGAACGCGCTGGCGGCCGTGGCTGTCGGCGTGGCGCTGGATGCGCCGCTCGGCGAGATGGCCGATCGCGCTGCGAACATAGGTTTCTCACGCTTCCGGGGCGAGCGCCTCGAGATGGGCGACGGGATCGTCCTGGTGAACGACTGCTACAACGCCAACCCAGTCTCGATGCGCGCCGCGCTCAGCCACCTCACCTCCCTGGAGGCGGAGAGGCGGGTTGCCGTGCTCGGCGAGATGGCCGAGCTCGGCGACGGCGGTCCCGGCTATCACCGCGAGATCGGCGCCCACGCCAGGGCTGAAGGCGTCGACCTCCTGGTCGGTGTCGGCGAGCCGGCGCGCGAGTACGGTCCCGACGAGCTGGTCGGGGATCCCGAGGAGGCAGCGGAGCTACTTGCCGCACAGGCCCAAGCCGGCGACGCAATCCTGGTCAAGGGCTCTCGCTCAGCCGGCCTCGAGGCCGTGGCGGTTGCCCTGGAGGAGATGCTCGATGGGTGAAGTCCTGATTGCCGGGATGGCGGCGATGCTGATCTGCATCTTCCTTGGTCCCAAGTTCATCGAGTACCTGCGGGTGAAGGAGTTCGGCCAGCACATCCGCGAGGACGGGCCAGAGGAGCACCACGCCAAGGCGGGGACGCCGACGATGGGAGGGCTGATCGTCTTCGCCTCGATCTGCGTGCCCTACCTCGTCCTCTCCGACCGCGACGCCCAGAGCCTCGCGGTCTTCGGCGTTGCCCTGGGCTGCGCCGGGATCGGCTTCGCCGACGACTTCATCAAGATCGTCAAGCGGCGCTCACTCGGCCTCTCGGCCCGCTACAAGCTCTTCTTCCAGGTCTTTCTCGCGCTTGGCCTCTGGTGGGTGGCGCGCCACGAGGTCGGGCTCGAGCCGGTGCTCGAGTTCCGGATCGGGGACGCCAGCCTCGACCTCGGCCCGGTCCTCTACTTCGTCCTCGTCTTCCTGGTGATCGCCGGCACCTCCAACGGGGTCAACCTGACCGACGGCCTCGACGGCCTAGCCGCCGGCTCCTGCGCGATCGTCCTGCTCGCCTATACGGCGATCGCCTTTGTCACCAACGAGCAGCAGAACCTCGCTCTGCTCTCGGCATGTCTGGTCGGGGCCTGCATCGGCTTCCTCTGGTTCAACGCCTTCCCGGCATCGATCTTCATGGGAGACACCGGCTCACTCGGCCTCGGCGGGGCGATAGGTGCGCTCGCCGTGATGACCCAGACCGAGGTGCTGCTGATCATCATCGGCGGCATCTTCGTGATCGAGGCGCTCTCGGTCGCGATCCAGGTCTTCTCCTTCAAGACCTTCCGCCGCCGCGTCCTGCTGATGGCGCCGCTTCACCACCACTTCGAGATGATGGCCTGGTCGGAGACCAAGATCATGCTCCGCTTCTGGATCGTCGCCGCTGTTTGCTCGGGGATTGGGTTCACGCTGTATCAGCAGTCGATCGGGCGGTAGGCGCGGCGGGTCCTGTCATCGATCTGGTTCCACCACCCTGCGGTAGCTAAAGCTTCCTCGGGTGGTCCCCCAGATCGATGCCACCCGCCGCGAGGAGCGGACAGGGTCGACGGGCTTGGGCGCGAAGCTATGTCTGATGAATTCGCCGCCGCCCAGGAAGCTCCGGCCGCAGCTGCCTGAGGGTCCGTTTTTGGTCGTTGGGCTCGCGAGGTCGGGGCAGGCGGTGGCGCGGCTCCTTGCGGATCGGGGAGAGAGCGTCAAAGGGGTCGATTCGGGGCATCCGGAGGGGGCGGCAGGGCTTCGGGGGGCAGGCGTCGAAGTCGTCCTGGATGCAGACGAATTGGCGCTCCTGGATGGGGTGCGGACGGTGGTGAAGAGCCCTGGGGTTCCCCGGGAGGCACCGGTGATCGCGGCGGCTCTCGAACGTGGAATCGACGTGGTCGGCGAGCTCGAGCTTGCCTGGCGGGCGATCCCGAACCGATTCGTCGCCGTGACCGGGACCAACGGCAAGACGACGACCGTCGAGTTGCTGGGGCACGTGTACAGGACGGCCGGGGAGTCGGTTGCTGTCGCGGGCAACGTGGGAACGCCGCTCTCTTCGCTGGCAGCGGAGATCGAGCCCGACGCCACCGTGATCTGTGAGGCCTCGAGCTTCCAGCTCGAGGACAGCGTCGCCTTCGCCCCAGAGTGCGCCGTCTTCCTCAACCTCGCCCCCGACCACCTCGATCGTCACGCAGACCTCGAGTCCTACCTGGCGGCGAAGCTGCGGATCTTTGCCAATCAGGGCAACGACGACGTCGCGATCTACAACGCCGACGACCCCGCCCTGGCGGACGTCGACCTCGGTGGCTGCGCGCGGCGCCTCGCCTTCTGCCACGGCGCCGGTCCCGACTGCGAGGTCGCGCTTGCCGAGGGAACGATCTTCTATGACGGCGAGCCCCTGCTCGCCGTCGACGAGCTCGGTCTGCTCGGCGAGCACAACGTCGCCAACGCGATGGCCGCCGCCGCCGCGGCGCTCTCGATGGGGATCGACCGCGACGCCGTGCGGGAGGGCCTGCGCAGCTTCGCTGGCGTCCCCCATCGCCTCGAGCAGGTGGCCGAGCGTGGTGGCGTCCGCTTCGTCAACGACTCCAAGGCGACCAACGTCGCCTCGGCCAGCGTCGGCCTGCACGCCTTCGAGGGCGGCATCCACGCGATCCTCGGCGGCAGCGAGAAGGGAGAGCCGTTCGTGCCCCTGCTCGACCCGATCCGCGAGCGCTGCGTCGCCTGCTACCTGACCGGTGCCTCGGCCGAGCGGCTCGCGGAGGAGCTGGCACCGGTCATCGAGGCCGGGGTCGAGCTGCACCGCTGCGCGGATCTCGACGATGCGGTGGCCCGAGCCGCCGCCGCGGCTCGTCCCGGCGAGGTCGTCCTGCTCTCACCGGCCTGCGCCAGCTTCGACACCTTCGAGAACTTCGAACGGCGCGGCGAGCGTTTCCGCGAGATCGTCGCAGGGCTGTCGTGAGCTCGCGGACTCTCACCCTCGATGGTCTCGGCTGGCCTGGGAGGGCGAAAAAGGGCAAGGCGAAAGGGAAGAAGAAGCGCTCCCGCACCGCCGCCCCCTCGGCCGAGTACAACCTGCTGCTCACCGCGACCCTCTGCTTGCTCGCGCTCGGCGCGGTGATGGTCTTCTCCGCCAGCTCGACCACTCAGGTGCTCAGCGACGGCGGCCTCTCCAACAGCGCCTTCTACCTGAAGCGGACGCTGCTGTTCGGCGTCGTCGGCCTGGTGGTGATGCACTTGGTGGCCCGACACGGGTTGGTCGCGGTGCGCCGGCTCACCCCGGTGATCCTGCTCGGCTCACTCTTCCTCCTGCTCGCCGTGCTCGCGATCGGCACCAATGTCAACGGGTCGACCCGTTGGATTGGCTCCGGCTTCCTGCAGATCCAGCCTTCGGAGATGGCGAAGGTTGCGCTGGTCCTCTACGGAGCCGACCTGCTGGCCAGCAAACCGAAGCTGGTGCGCTCGATCCGCGACATGGCGCCCTATCTCCTGGTCGTCGCCCTCTCCTGCGTGCTGATCGTGGCCGAGCCCGATCTGGGCACGACGATGGTCGTCGCCTTCGCCGTCGGAGCGATGCTGATCGCGGCCGGTGCCAAGCCCCGCGACCTCGGCCTGATCGCCGCCTGCCTCGCCTTCCTCGCCCTGCTGGCGACGGTGATCGAGCCCTACCGGATGGCCCGCCTGACCGGTTTCCTCAACCCGGGCGCCGACGCCTCCGGCGCCGGCTTCCAGGCGGCCCAGGCGAAGATCGCGCTCGGTTCCGGTGGCCTCTTCGGAGTCGGCATCGGCGATGGCGTGCAGAAGGCCTTTTACCTGCCGGAGGCCCACACAGACATGATCTCGGCGGTGATCGGCGAGGAGCTGGGGATGATCGGCATCGTCGGCGTCGTCGGCCTCTTCGCCCTCTTCGGCTACGCGGGACTGCGGGTCGCTCAACGGGCACGCGACCGTTACGGCAAGCTGCTCGTCGCCGGCCTCACCTCGCTGATCCTGGTGCAGGCGACGATCAACCTCTTCGCGGTGATGGGGCTGGCGCCGCTGACTGGCGTTCCCCTGCCCTTTGTCTCCTACGGCAACAGCAGCTTGATGACGTCTCTCTTCGCTGTCGGCCTGATCCTCAACGTCGCTCGCGGGGGGACCGCCAGCGCTGGCAAACTGCGCGTCGTCGAGGGTGGCCGTTCCCCTGCCCGCAAAAGGAGCCGATCGAGCCGTGGAAAAAGCGCCCAGAGTCGTAGTGGCAGCGGGGGGAACCGCAGGCCACGTCGTGCCGGCGATGGCCGTCGCCGCCGAGCTTCGGGCTAGCGGGGCCGAGGTCTCCTTCCTCGGCACTCGTGAGCGGATCGAGGCCGAGCTGGTGCCGGCCGCCGGTTACGAGATCGACTACCTGAAGGTGCGTGGGATCGACCGCGGCAACCCGCTGCGGGCTGCCGGGGCGGCGATCGAGGCGGTCGGCGCGGTTGGGACCGCGCTGCGGGCGATCCGCAGCCGCCGTGCCGACGTCGTCCTCGGTGGCGGCGGCTACGTCGCCGGGCCGGCGGGGCTGGCCGCGACGCTGAGCCGGACCCCGCTCGTGCTGAGCGAGGCCGACAGTCACCTTGGCCTCGCCAACCGCCTGCTGGCGGGGCGGGCGAGGAGGGTCTGCCTCGCCTTCCCGATCGCTGGCAGGGAAGGAGAGCGCTACCTGCACACGGGAAGGCCGGTTCCGGCCGCGATGCTGAATGCGGACCGAGCGGTGGCGCGCGAACGCTTCGGCATCGCCGCCGAGGCACGCTGTCTGCTGGTCATGGGCGGCAGCCAGGGCGCTCGCTCGATCAACCTTGCGGCGATCGAGGCCTTCACCGAAGGCGACGGTGCCGACGCTCGCGACTTCCACGTCATCCACCTGACCGGGCGTCGCGACTACGCGGAGCTGGAGCGGCGCCTGGAGGAGGCGCCACAGGCCGATCGCTACACGCTGATCGCCTACGAGCCCGACCTCGGCGATGTGCTGGCCGCCTGCGACCTGGCGCTGGCTCGCTCGGGCGGCTCCATCTTCGAGGTGACCGCGGCCGGCAAGCCGGCGATCCTCGTTCCCTACCCGCACGCGACCGCCGATCACCAGAGCGCGAACGCAGCCTGGATGGTCGATGCGGGCGCGGCTGAGATCGTCGAGGACTCTGCACTGAGCGCCGAGCTGCTGGTTGAGCGAGTCGCGGGGCTGCTGGGCGATGCGACGCGCCTCGCCGCGATGTCGGCTGCTTCGGCTTCGCTTGCGCGCCCCGACGCGGCGCGGCGGATCGCCGACGAGGTCCTGGCGGCAGTGCGATGACCGATCCGCACGGAAAGGCCGACTGGAGCGGCCGCCGCCTGCACTTCATCGGCATCGGCGGTGCCGGGATGAGTGGCCTGGCGCTGGTCTGCGCCGAGCTCGGAGCCACGGTGACCGGCAGCGACCGTGCCGACTCCTCTTATATGGAGCGCCTGCGCCGGGCCGGGCTTGAGCCGGCGGTTGGCCATGACGCCGCCAACCTCCTCGAGGGCGCCGAGGTGGTCGTCTCGACCGCGATCGGCGCCGACAATCCCGAGCTGGCGCTGGCTCGCGAACGGGGGGTCGAGCCGATCCACCGCGGCGCCCTGCTGGCGGAGCTCTGCGCCGAGAAGCGGCTGATCGCGATCGGCGGTACTCATGGCAAGACGACGACCACCGCGATGGCTGTCTGGGCGCTGCGGGCGATCGGTGCCGATCCCGCCTTCTTCGTTGGCGGCGAGGTACCGGGGCTCGGGTCGGGCGGCGAGGCCGCCAATGCCGGCTGGGGCGAGGGGGAGTGGGTGGTCGCCGAGGCCGACGAGAGCGACGCCAGCTTCCTCGAGCTGAAACCGGAGATCGCCGTTGTGACGAACATCGAGATGGACCATCACAATCGCTGGGGCTCGGAGGCCGAGCTTCGCCGTGCATTTGGGAATTTCCTGGAGCCGGCGGCGGGGGTGGCCCGCTTTGACGCCGACAGCCCCGGCCCGGCCGAGTTGCCCCTCGCGGTTCCCGGCGCCCACAATCTGCTCAACGCACGCGCCGCACTGGCGGCGATCGAGCTGGCGGACCTGGAAGTCGATGCCGCCGCCGCTGCTCTTGCCGGCTTCCCAGGTGTGCGCAGACGGCTCGAGCTGAAGGGCACGCGTGGCGACGCACGCATATATGACGACTACGCCCACCACCCGACCGAGGTCCGCGCGGCTCTCTCGGCCCTGCGCGAGCTGCGGCCGGAGTGGCTGATCGCCGTCTTCCAGCCCCATCTCTACTCGCGCACCAAGGCATTCACCGACGGGTTCGGGGCGGCGCTGGCGCTGGCTGACGAGGTCGCGGTGCTCGACGTCTACCCGGCGCGCGAGGAGCCGGTCGGCGAGCTCGCCGGCGTCAGCGGGCTGCAGGTGGCTCAGGCGGCGGCCGAGCGGATGGGGGGGAAGCGGGTCTGGTGGCTGCCCGAGGCCGATGGTGCCCGTAGTGCACTTGCCCGCCTCCTCGACCGCAACCGGGCGATCGGTCTCGAGGACCAGGTCCTGGTCACGATCGGCGCCGGTGACGTCTTCAGGCTGGGCGAGGCTCTGATCGAGGGGGCGCCAGAGTGAGCCCGACCCCGGCAGGTCTGCTGCGCGACTTTCCCCTGGCTCGCTTGACCACGGTCCGCACCGGTGGTGGCGCCGACTGGTTCGCCAGGCCCGGCGACGAGACGCAGCTGTTGGAGCTGCTCTCCTGGGCGGGAGACGAGGCCGTCCCCATCGGGGTGATCGGCTCGGGGTCGAATCTGCTGGTCGCAGACGATGGGTTCCGCGGACTCGCGATCAAGCTCGACGGCGAGCTCGCGACGATCTCGCGCGACGGCGAGCAGCTGCTCTGTGGCGGCGGCGCCCGGCTGCCGTCGGCGTCTGCCAAGGCGGCCGGCTGGGGCCTCTCCGGCCTCGAGTTCGGCGTCAACATCCCAGGTACCGCGGGCGGGGCGGTAAGGATGAATGCCAACGCCTATGGCGGTCAGTTGGCCGGGGTGCTGGAGTGGGTCGACGTCTGCAGTGCTGGCGGTCGCGATCGCCGTCCTCCCGAGCAGCTCGACTTCGCCTACCGCCGCTCCAACCTCGGCCCGGGCGAGGTCGTCTCCCTGGCCTGTTTCCGGCTCGCGCCGGCCGAGCCGGCCGCGATCCGCGAGACGCTGGCGTCGATGCGCGGAAAGCGCCGCGAAGTGCAGCCCTCCGGGATCAAGACCTTCGGCTCGACCTTCAAGAACCCCGACGACGAGCGCGCTGGAGGGCGCAGCGCCGGCCAACTGCTCGAGGAGGCCGGCTGCCGCGGCCTGCGACTGGGTGGCGCTCGCTTCTCTGAGAAGCACGCCAACTTCGTCGAGAACGCCGAAGGGGCGACCACGGAGGACGTGCTGTCGCTGATGGCCGAGGGACGTCGTCGCGTCCACGATCGCTTTGGTGTCGTCTTGGAACCGGAGGTCCAGGTGCTGGGCGAGGTCCACTGGCCCAGCGGCTGGGAGCTGTGAGACGGCGTCTGCTGGTCGGGCTCGCTGCTGCCGGGCTCGTCGCGGCCATCTACCTGTTCGTGCTCCGAGACGAGTCGGTCACCCCGCGCCTGGTGGGTTCGCAGCCAACCTCGGTGATCGGTAGCGGCGCGAGCGCTGTCGCCGTTGCCGCCGACGGAACAATCCTGCCCTGGCTGCCGCCGCCCGAAGACGACTCGCTTCCCCAGCTGCCACTCTCGGCTCCGCCCAAAGGCCCGCGCCTACAGGGCCCGGTGCTCGAACAGGCCCGGGTTCTCGGTGCCGCTCCGGCGACGCTTCGCCCCTACCTGCACAGCAGCTATTACGGGACCAGCGGGGTGGACGTCGAGCTTCGCTCGGGAATCGAACTGCTCTTTGGCGACGACACGCAGCTCGCGCGCAAGTGGCGAGCTGCGGCGGCGATGCTGGCGAACCCCACCGTGACGACGCTCGATTATGTAGACCTGCACGCGCCCAGCCGCCCCACAATTGGTGGCTCTGGGCATACGCTTCCGCCCATTCCCTAAACCCTCGACTTCAGGGTTAGCTTGGTAAAACCCTCAAGTAAGACTTGAGACATCTGCCTTGCAGGATGCCGACCGCGCGTTTGACAGAGGCGCTCAAATACCCTACGTTGAGCGCAATTTCCGCGGTTGAAGCGGTGGCTTGAACCTTCAAGCATTGCTGAAGCCTCGGACAGAACAAAGGCTCAACTCAGCTCAACTCAAACGCCGACCATCTCAGAGTCGGTGGCTGGAGAAATCGGGAGATGGAATCCACATACCTCGCGGTGATCAAGGTCGTCGGCGCCGGCGGTGGCGGCACCAATGCCGTCAGTCGCATGGTCGATGCCGGCATTCGCGGCGTCGAGTTCGTCGCCGTCAACACGGATGCCCAGGCGCTGCAGGCCTGCGACGCCGACATCAAGCTCTCGATCGGTCAGGAGCTGACTCGTGGGCTCGGTGCCGGCGGTAACCCCGAGGTCGGGGCTGGCGCAGCCGCAGAGAGTCGCGACGAGATCAAGGAGGCGCTGAAGGGCGCCGACATGGTCTTCGTCACCGCGGGCGAGGGTGGCGGCACCGGCACCGGCTCGGCGCCGGTGATCGCCGAGATCGCCAAGGAAGAGATCGGCGCGCTGACCGTTGGCGCGGTCACCAAGCCCTTCGAGTTCGAGGGCAAGCGACGGATGCAGCAGGCGCTCGAGGGCATCGAGAAGCTGCGCAACAACGTCGACACCCTGATCATCGTCCCCAATGAGAAGCTGCTGCAGGCGGTCGAGCGGCGCACCAGTGTGCTGGAGGCATTCCGCCAGGCGGACGACATCTTGCGCCAGGGCGTGCAGGGCATCACCGACCTGATCACGATCCCCGGCCTGATCAATCTCGACTTCGCTGACGTCCGCACGATCATGCGCGACGCTGGCTCGGCGCTGATGGGCGTCGGCTCCGCTTCTGGCGAGGCCCGCGCCCTCGACGCCGCCAAGGCGGCGATCACCTCGCCGCTGATCGAGGAGTCGATCAAGGGCGCGACCGGGATGCTGCTCAACATCACCGGCCCCGAGGATCTCGGCCTGTTCGAGGTCAACGAGGCCGCGCAGCTGGTCCAGGCTGAGGCCGACGACAACGCCAACATCATCTTCGGCTCCGTCGTCGACCAGTCGATGCGCGATGAGGTCCGGGTCACGGTGATCGCCACCGGCTTCGAGGGCTTCGAGCTCCTGGCCCGCTCACCGCAGCGGGTGCGCCGTCGCTATGAGGCCAAGCCGCGGATCTCGCCGGATGACACCGATATCCGCAAACTGCGGGTGAGCGACGACGACATCGACGTCCCGGGCTTCCTCAAGGAATAGCTCAGAGGTCCAGCTCGTAATAGAGCATCCGGGGGCCGTCGGGGGCGCCTTCGCGGTTGGTGAAGCCGCGGCTCTCGTACAGACCTCGTGCTTCTGTGTCGGTTTCGCCCGTGGTCAGCTCGAAGTGGTCGGCTCCGGCCTCGCGGGCGGCTTCGATCGCTGCGTTCAGCAGCGCCCTTCCAATGCCTTTCCCTCGGTGCTCGGGGACGACGTAGAGCTCTTCGAGGTAGACGTCGCCGGCCTTCGACCAGAGCGAGGGGCGGAGGCGAAAGAGAGCGAAGCCCTGCGCCGGGTCTTCCGCCAGCAGCACCGTGATCTCTCCACTCGCCAGCAATTCGCCGAGGCGCGCGGTCAGCACCGGCACGCCCGGCGTGAAGTCCTCGTATTCGGAATTGAAGTCGTGCAGCAGACGGGCGATCCTCGCGGCGTCGTCCGCGCCGGCTCGGCGGATCTCGCTGTGTGGAGTCTCGGCCATCTCCGTGAGTGAGCTTGCCACAGCTCTCCAATACGCTGCCGCGCGTGACTGACGCGGCGCTGCGGCGCACCCCCCTCTATGAGCAGCACGCCGAGCTCGGCGCCAAGCTGGTGCCGTTCGCCGGCTGGGAGATGCCGGTCACCTACGAGGGGATCCGCGAGGAGCACTCGGCGGTGCGTACCCACGCCGGCATGTTCGACGTCTCCCACATGGGCGAGGTCGAGGTTGAGGGTCCCGGTGCGCTGGCTTTCCTGCAGCGCGTTCTCTCCAACGACGTCGCCGCGATCGAGGTCGGCGGCGCCCAGTACTCGTGCCTTTGCAACGAGGAGGGCGGCGTCCTCGACGATCTCTTCACCTACCGGCTCGGCGGCGATCGCTACCTGATCGTCACCAACTCGGCCAACCACGCAGCTGATCTCGCCTGGCTGGGGCGCTGGAGCCGCAACTTCGACGTTGCCGTCCGTGACGTCGCCGACCGCTACGCGATGCTCGCCGTGCAGGGCCCGCACGCGAGGCGGATTCTCGCCAGCACTCTCGGCCTCGAGCTGCCGGCGCGCATGCGGGTGGCGGCGAGCCGGATCGGCAGGAAGCCGGCGCTGGTCTGCGGCACCGGTTATACGGGTGAGGACGGGGCCGAGCTGCTAATTGACCCCGAGGTGGCACCGCCGATCTGGGCTGAGCTGCTCGACGCCGGGGTGGTTCCCTGCGGCCTCGGTGCTCGCGACACGCTTCGCCTCGAGGTCTGCTTCCACCTGCACGGCAACGACCTGACGCCCGAGCGCAACCCGATCGAGGCGGGGCTCGGCTGGTGCTGCAAGGAGGAGACGGGCTTTGTCGGCGCCGAGGCGATCGCCGCTGTGAGGCGGGAGGGCCCCGCTGAGAAGCTCGTCCCGTTCAGGATCGAGGGCGCGGGTATTCCTCGGGAAGGCAATCCGGTGCTCTTCGAGAGCGAGCCGGTTGGCGTCGTCACCAGCGGCAGCTTCTCACCCTCGCTCGACATCGGGATCGGCATGGCCTACCTGCGCGCCGATCTGGTTGAGCCCGACACCGAGATCGAGATCGACGTGCGCGGCAAGCTCCGCGCGGCCCGGGTAGCTTCCAAGCCCCTCTACCGGAAAGCGAGATGAACTTGGCGGATGCGCACTACCCAGATGAGCTGCTCTACCACGACCAGCACGACTGGGCTCGGCTGGAGGGGGACGAGCACGCGGTCTTCGGAATCACCTGGTACGCCCAGGACAGCCTCGGCGAGGTCGTCTTCTACGACCCGCCCGAGGTCGGCGCGACGATCGTCAAAGACTCCTCCTACGCCGAGGTCGAGTCGGTGAAGGCGGTCTCCGACGTGATCGCGCCGATGTCCGGTGAGATCGTCGAGGTCAACGACTCGCTCGCCGACGCACCTGAGAACATCAACGGCGACCCCTACGGCGAAGGCTGGCTGGTCAAGGTGAAGCTGACCTCCCCAGAGGAGGCGGGATCGCTGCTCGACGCCGGCGAATACCGCAAGCTGCTGGAAAACGGGTAGGCCGCCTCGGCCTGCAGCTTCCGTAGCCTTGTCGACGTGACCCGCTACACCTCCGCAACCGCTGCCGACCGCGCCGAGATGCTCGCCGCGATCGGGATCGACTCGACCGCCGAGCTGTTCGAGCAGATCCCCGAGCCGCTGCGGCTCGGCCGCCCGCTGGGGCTGCCGGCCGGGATGAGCGAGGCCGAGGTGTTCGAGCGGCTGGCGGCGCTGGCCGCCCGCAACGCCGATGCCGAGGAGCAGGTCTGCTTCGTCGGAGCGGGGATGTACGACCACTACGTGCCGGCGATCGTCGATGCGATCACCCAGCGCTCCGAGTTCCTCACGCCCTATACGCCCTACCAGCCGGAGATCTCCCAGGGCGGGCTGCAGGTGATGTTCGAGTTCCAGACCGCGATGTCGGAGCTGACCGGGCTGCCGGTCTCCAACGCCGGCCTCTACGAGGGCCCCTCGTCCGTCGCCTCGGCCGGCTACCTGGCGATCGGTGCCACCGGACGGCGACGCTTCGTCGTCTCGCGCGGCTTGCACCCGCACAGCCGCGAGACGCTGGAGACCTACGCCGTGGGGTACGGCGCCGAGGTGGTCGAGGTCGGGCTGGTGGAAGGCGTCACCGATGCCGATGCCCTCGCCGCTGCCGTCGATGGGGAGACCGCCGCCGTCTTTCTGCAGAGCCCCAACTTCCTCGGTGCGGTCGAGCAGGTAGAGGCGCTCGGGGCGAGCGCGAGGGAGCACGGCGCCCTGCTCGTCGTCGCCACCGACCCGATGACGCTCGGCATTCTCAGGCCGCCCGGCGAGTGCGGGGCCGACATCGCCCTTGGCGAGGGCCAGCCTCTGGGCAACCGGCTCGACTTCGGCGGGCCCTCCTTCGGCTTCTTCTGCTGCACCGAGGAGCAGATCCGCCGCATGCCGGGGCGGATCGCGGGGGAGACTGACGACGTCGACGGGCGCCGCGGCTTCGTCCTTGCGCTGCAGACCCGCGAGCAGCACATCCGCCGCGAGAAGGCGACCCACAACATCTGCACCGCGCAGGCCCTGAACGCGCTGGCGGCGATGGTCCATCTCGCCTGGCTCGGCCGCGAGGGCTTCCGCGAGCTGGGCGAGCTGCTGGCACAGCGCAGCGCCTACGCGCGCGAGCGGCTCGCCGCGATCGACGGGGTCGAGCTGCTGCACGAGGCGCCGGTTGTGCGCGAGTTCGCGCTCCGCCTCGAGGCGCCGGTCGAGCGGGTGCTGGAGCGCTGCGCCGAGCGCGGGATCGCCGCCGGCTATCCGCTCGGGCGCGACTACCCCGAGTACGAGGACGGCCTCCTAGTCGCGATCACCGAGCGCCGCACCCGCGCCCAGATCGACGACCTCGCCGATGCACTTGCCGCAGCGATCGCAGCCGAGGCGGTGACGCTCGCGTGAACATGCAGGACGAAACAGTTCTGACGATCTATGAGAAGTCGAAGACCGGCCGGCGCGCCGCGACCTTGCCCGAGGCCGAAGTCCCAGAGCAGCCGCTCGAGGAGCTGATCCCGGCCGGGCTGCTGCGGGCCGAGCCGCCGCGCCTGCCCGAGGTCTCCGAGCCGGAGATCGTCCGTCACTACAACCGGCTCTCGCGCCGCAACTTCGACCTCGACAGCGGCTTCTACCCGCTCGGCTCCTGCACGATGAAGCACAACCCGCGGCTCAACGAGCGGGTTGCGGCGCTTCCCGGCCACGCTCGCCTGCACCCGGCCCAAGAGCTGAAGCAGGCCCAGGGCGCGCTCGAGCTGATGTGGCTCCTGCAGGGGTCTCTGGCCGAGATCTGCGGCCTGCCACACGTCAGCCTGCAGCCGTCCGCCGGCTCCCACGGCGAGCTTGCGGGCCTGCTGCTGACCCGCGCCTACCACGCCGACCGCGGTGAAGAGCGGACCAAGGTGCTCGCCCCCGACACCTCGCATGGCACCAACCCGGCTTCGGTGACGATGGCCGGCTACGAGGTGGTCAAGGTCGCCACCAACGAGCGCGGCGGGGTCGAGATGGACGACTTGCGGGCGAAGGTCGACGACCAGGTCGCATGCCTGATGCTGACCAACCCCAACACGCTCGGGCTCTTCGACGAGAACATCGCCGAGATCGCCGCGCTGATCCACGAGGCCGGCGGCACGCTCTACTACGACGGCGCCAACCTCAACGCGGTGATGGGCCACTCGCGCCCTGGCGACATGGGCTTCGACATCGTCCACGTCAACCTGCACAAGTCGTTCAGCCAGCCGCACGGCGGCGGCGGCCCGGGGGCCGGCCCGATCGCCGTCTCGGAGCGGATCGAGCCCTATCTGCCGCGGCCGCAGGTGGTGCGGCGCGAGGGCGACAACGGCGGTGCGCCCTTCTTCGACCTCGACCTCGAGCGACCCAAGTCGATCGGCCGGCTGCGCGGCTTCCAGGGCAACTTCGGCGTCTTCGTCCGCTCCTACGCCTACATCCTCAGCCTCGGCGCCGACGGGCTTGCCGAGGCCTCGGAGACCGCGGTCTTGAACGCCAACTACCTCAAGGCACGCCTGGCGAAGGGCCGTGCCGGAGAGCGCCTACCGGTCGCCTTCGATCGCCACTGCATGCACGAGTTCGTCCTCTCGGGCAAGCCGATGAAGAGAGAGCTGGGCCTGGCCACCCTCGACCTCGCCAAGCGCCTGCTCGACTTCGGCTTTCACCCACCGACCGTCTACTTCCCCCTCCTGGTCGACGAGGCGCTGATGATCGAGCCGACCGAGACCGAGACCAAGGAGAGCCTCGACGCCTTCGCCGACGCAATCGAGAAGATCCTCGCCGAGGCCGAGCGCGACCCCGAGATCGCCAAGCAGGCCCCCTACACCACACCCGTCCGACGCCTCGACGAGGTCAAGGCCGCCCGCAAGCCGGTCGTCCGCCAACCACTCGGCTGACCACGCGATCCTCGGCTTCCTCGCAGTGACCTGTAGGTGCTGGGCGCAAAGCCAGGATAGAAAACCAAGCCATATATAAGTTGACCTCGCCCGGAACGGGGTGGATGCTGGCTGGTGCGCCCAGAGCCGAACGGCTCCGCGCAAACCGTAACTACCGGTGAGAGGAGTTGGAGATGAGCCATGCAAAGAATGGGCTCAGAGCGCTGAGTTTGTCTTTCCTGGCGGTGCTTGGGTTGACGGCGTTTGCTGCCGCGGGCGCCCAAGGGCAGTCAGCTGGAATCTGGTTAGATTTAGCAGGCGGAGTCGCAAAAGAGATTCACTTTGCGACATTCACGGGAGCGCAGGAGGGTAATGGCTCTCTCTTAGTCGCAAAACTGAATATGGCAATCGAATGCACAACAGCTGACGTTGAAGAAGGGAAACTTGAATTAGGCGGAGTTGGCCACCTCAAACTCAAATTTTTAAACTGCATTACCAAGACATCGGCCTTAGGATCTTTGACAGTCTGCAGAATCGGACAAGGTAAAACGATTACAGCTAACCTCCGCCTTTTAGCTAGATTAGCGAGTGCGGCGCACGGTAATGAACCGTTTGTATTAGCCGAGGCCTTAACAGGAACAAATTACTCCTTAGTCCAAATTGAAAATGAAACTGGCAAATTCTGCTCAGTTTCTGGAGACTATGTGATGAATGGCTCGGTCGCCTTCAAAGTGCTTGCGGGGCATCAGAATCCACAGTTACTGGTTCCGTATGCAAACCAGGCCTTATTAGGAGATTCGGGGTTAAATATCGGCGTGCATCCAGCGACCTTAGATGCTTCGCTAACAATGCAGCTGGCCAGCCTCGTAGCATTAGCAGGAGTCTCTTGGGGAGTCTGTTGAGCCTCAACATCAGGAGCACCAGCCCCAAAGCAACACAGCACCTACCCAGGCCGACCCCGGATCGCCACAAGCGGTCCCGGGTCAAATCGGTAGCAAGGGGACAAGCAGTAAGAAGCAAACGGCAGCACCCAGGGCAATATAGGGTACGAAATGCTCATTTGACCGAGCCGGGCTTTGGCTCAATCTGAGCAGTTGCGGTGTAGCGCCTTTTCATTTCCCTGGAACTGGCACAGGAATCAGCGAGGACGTCGGTGCAGCGTCGGCTTGCTCGCAGCGCCCTATCGGCTTGAGCACAAAAGCCGGAATAGAAAATCAAGCCAAATAGAAGTTGACCTCACCCCAAGCGGGGAGGATGCTCGCTGGTGCGTGCAGAGCCCGAACGGCTCAGCGCAAACCCGTAACTACCAGTGAGAGGAGTTGGAGATGGGCTATGCAAGGAAAGGGCTCAGAGGTCTGGGGCTGTGCTTCCTGGCTGTGCTTGGGTTGATGGCGCTTGCAGCGGGGGCCCAGGGGCAGTCACCTGGGAAGTTCTTAGATGCAGGCGGAGAGCTTGCCATTGGAACTACCTTCATCGGGGCGCAAGAGGGCAAAAGCTCTCTCTTAGTCGCAAAACTGAATATGGCAATCGAATGCACAACAGCCGACGTTGAAGAAGGGGTGGTTGCCCTAAAAGAAGGCGGAGGAGTCGGTGGAACCGCCCATGCCAGGCTCACATTCTTAGGCTGCATTGTCAGATCAGCCGCTTTAGTTACTTTGGGAGCCTGCAAAGTCGGCGCAAGCAAAGCGTTTGTGGCCAGAGTCAAGTTCTTAGCTAACTTATCTAGTCTGCACGGCAACGAACCGTTCATATTAGCCATGCCGTTATTTGGGGAATTCGCCCGAATCGAAATTGAAAACGAAACCGGCAAATTCTGCTCGCTTACTGGAGCCTATCTAGTGTCAGGCACACTTGCCCTCAAAGTCCTTGCTGGGCTTAACAAAACGCAATTAGTCATCCCGTATGCCAACCAGGCATTATTATTTGATGAATTCCGGCTCGGTACAAATCCAGCGGTGTTGGATGCTTCGGCAACGATTGAATTGACCGGTGTAGGTATAGAATTATTTAAAGCTGCCTTTGGAGTCTGCTAGCTCCTTCTACATTTAAACCACTTAGAAGCACAAGCACCAAGCAACACAGCACCGACCCAACCGACCCGGGACCGCCTCAAGCGGTCCCGGGTCAACTGGGTAGCAACTGGGAATCAAGCCGAACTCCTGCATCGAGTGCTGTCAGAGCTCGGGTAGCTCCTGTTTAAGTTCGAGCACGGGAGCGAAGAGGTCGCCATGTTGTTCGACTCGCTCGAGCACGTCGTTCGCCTCGAAGACGAGGGTTGAGCCGTCGCCGCTGTCGGCAACGGTTTCGACCTCGTTCCATTCGACCGGGGTCGAGGCGGTGGGGCGCTCGCGGGCGCGGAGAGAGTAGACGGAGATCGTCGTCTTGCGCTGGTGGTTCTGTGACCAGTCGACGAAGACCTTGCCTTTGCGCTCGGCCTTTTTCATTTTCGAGACGACTTGGTCGGGGGTTTGCTTCTCAAGTAGCTGGGCGATCGCCTTGGCGAACGGTTTGGTCGTCTCGTAGGTGGTC
>CAWEBZ010000005.1:0-157288 GCA_963807425.1 uncultured Solirubrobacterales bacterium
CCATCGAGCTTCACGCCCCCCTGCTCGATCAGGCGGCGGGCTTCGCTGGAGCTGATCTCGAAGGCGCCCGCCATCAGCTTGGGCAGGTGCACGAGCCCGCCGTCGTCGCCGAGGAACGGCGCCAGGCCGATCTCCTCGACCTCGTCGGGCGCGCCGCGCTCGACGAAGAGGCGGTTGAAATGCTCCTCCGCCGACTGCGCGGCGGCGGCGTCGTGAAAGCGCTCGACGATGCCCCGTCCCAGCGCCCGCTTGGCCTCGTTCGGCGCCATTCCCGCGGGCTGCTCAGATCCGAGCAGCAGCCGGTAGTAATCGGGCATCGCCTCGTCGGGGATTCTCATCAGCCGCCCGAACATCTCCTCGGGCGCATCGGTAACGCCGACGTAGTTACCTAGCGACTTGCTCATCTTCTGCACGCCGTCGATCCCGACCAGGATCGGCATCGTCAGGATCGACTGCGGCTTCTGTTGGTAGGCAGCCTGGATGTCGCGGCCGAAGAGCAGGTTGAACTTCTGGTCGGTCCCCCCCAGCTCGATGTCGGCCTCGACCGCAACCGAGTCGTATCCCTGTAGCAGCGGGTAGAGCAACTCCAGTGCCGCAATCGGCGCCCCGGCCGCGAGGCGCTTTTGGAAGTCATCGCGCTCGATCAGCCGGGCGACGGTGGTCTGGGCGAGCAGCCCGAGCAGGGCCTCCGGCTCCATCCGCAGCCACTCGCTGTTGAAGCGCACCTCGGTCAGCTCACGATCGAGCACCTTGAACGCCTGCTCCTGGTAGGTGGCGGCGTTGGCGGCGATCTCCTCTGGAGATGGCAGTGGCCGCTGGCTCGAGCGGCCGCTCGGGTCCCCGACCCGGGCGGTGAAATCGCCGACGATCAGCACGACCGTGTGACCGGCCTGCTGGAACTCGCGCAGCTTCTCCAGCACCACGGTATGGCCGAGGTGGATGTCGGGCGTGGTCGGGTCGATGCCCAGCTTCACGCGCAAAGGCCGTCCGGCGCCGAGCTGCTCATCGAGCATCCCCGCCGGCAGCACGTCGACCGCATTGCGCGTCAGATCCACCACGGCGCCAATGCTAGACTGCCGCCTCCCGCTCGGCGGGCCGAGCACCGCTCCCGAGCCGCGACCTCTAGATGCCGTCCCTAGGACTAAAGCCCCGTCGGCGGGGTGGCGCAGTGCGGCCGCCAGCGCCGCCGACTTCCCCGACCAAGCGCGCCAAGCCGCGGATGAAGAAGCTGCGCTTCCTCTTCGTCCTGCTTGGGCTCTCGGTCCTCGCTGTGATCTCGATGGTCTTCGGGATGATGATGGCGGTCTCTCAGGATCTGCCGGCGATCTACAACTTCGCCCAGTACAAGGCTTCGAAAAACAGCGAAATCTTCGACGCCAGCGGCGAGCCGATCGGCACCCTGACCAGCAACCAGAACAAGATCCTGCTCGAGTCGGGTCAGATCTCCCCCAATGTCAAGAACGCGGTGGTCTCGATCGAGGACTCTCGCTTCTACGAGCACAGCGGCGTCGATTTCCAGGGGATCGGGCGCGCGCTGGTCCAGGACGTGCTCTCGCTCAGCGCCAGCCAGGGCGCCTCGACCATCACCCAGCAGTTCATCAAGGACGCCCTAACTGCCCAGGAAAACCGAACCGTGCTGCAGAAGTTCCGCGAGGCAGCCCTTGCCTACCGCCTCGAGCGGCATTGGAGCAAGGACAAGATCCTCACCGAATACCTCAACACGATCTACTTCGGCGCCGGCGCCTACGGGATCGAGGCCGCGGCACGGACCTTCTTCGGCGACGCCCACCCCGATTGCGGCACCGACACCGAGCCCTGCGCCTCGGTGCTCGAGCCCTGGGAGGCGGCACTGTTGGCAGGCGTGATCCAGTCGCCCTACGCCTACGACCCCAAGTTCTTCCCCGAAAACGCCCTGGCGCGCCGCAACCTGGTGCTGGAACGGATGTACGAACAGGGCTACATCACGCGGGAGCAGTTCGACGAAGGCCGACGACAAGCGCTGCCCTCGCCCGATGACATCTCGCCGCCGACGATCGACTCAGAGGCCCCCTACTTCACCTCGTGGGTGCGCCAGCAACTGGTTGAACGCTACGGCGCGGCAAAGACCTTCTTCGGCGGGCTCAAAGTCAAGTCGACGCTCGACCTGCGGCTGCAGGCGGCTGCGGAGGAAGTCGTCTCCTCATACCTCGGCAGCCTCGGGCCGACCTCCGCCCTGGTCGTGATCGACAACCGCAACGCCGGCATCAAGGCGATGGTTGCGGGCCCGGACTTCGAGGAAAAGCCGTTCAACCTGGCGACGCTCGGGCACCGCCAGCCGGGATCGTCGATCAAGCCGATCATCCTGGCGACGGCGCTGCAGCAGGGGATCTCACCGGAAACGGTCTACGAATCGGCACCCCAGGTGTTCCCCTTCGGCAAAGAAGGCGAGGAAGACTTCCCGGTCAAGAACTACGGCGACAGCTATCTCGGCTCGGCCTCGCTGGCGACGGCGACCACCTACTCCGACAACGCCGTCTACGCCCAGGTCGGCCTCGAAAGCATCAAAGGCGGGCCGCGGGCAATCGCCCGCACCGCCCACCGGCTCGGGGTCCAGACCCACCTCTCGACCAACCCCGCGATGGTCCTCGGCGGGCTGGAAGAAGGCGTGACCCCATTGGAGTGGAGCTATGCCTTCTCGACTCTGGCCAACAACGGCGACCGGGTCAGCGGCACGCTGGCTCCGATCCCAGGCGATAGCCCCGTCGCCTACACCGAAGTCACCGACAACGAGGGGGACTTGATCAAGGACGGCGACAACGACTCGACCCACACCCGGGTGCTGCCCGCCGGGGTCGCCGAAGAAGCGAAGTCGATCCTCAGCACGGTGATCAGCAGCGGCACCGGCACGCGGGCCGACATCGGCGATCCCTCGCAGTGGGGCAAGACGGGGACGACGGACGACAACGGCGACGCCTGGTTCTGCGGGGCGACAGACGAAGTCACCTCCTGCGTCTGGGTCGGCTACGCGGACACCTTGACCCCGATGCTGACCGAGTTCTCCGGCGGCCCGGTCGACGGCGGAACCTTCCCCGCTCTGATCTGGGCCAGCGTCATCTCTGCTTGGGAGGAGATCCGCGACGAACGGGCAGCCGAAGCAAAGGCGGGCAAGAAGTCCGACTCCTCCGATGGCGAATCGAGCTACGTGCCGTCGGAAACCCCCTCGACCTACTCTGCGCCAGAAGAAGAATCGAGCGCCCCGGAAGCCGAACCCGAACCTGTCGTGCCAGAAGAAGAATCCAGCGCCCCGGAATCGGCCGCGCCCGAAGCAGCACCGGAAGTGACGCCCGGCGGCGGGGTCAGTGGTGGCACGGGTGGCGCCGCAGCGCCCGGCTAGGCGGGTACTGCGCCCGGCCAGGGCCGGGAGACGTAGGGGCTGCCCGCGACGCAGAAGCGCCAGGGGCGCTCGATGGCTTTGGTGATCCCGACGCGGGGGGCGGTTATCACCTCACCGTCCCAGCTCGGCTCCGGGGGCAGCAGCAAGAACGGGTCGCTCGTCAAGTCCGCCCCGTTGGCGTCGAGGCCGATGCCAAGAGCCTCGGTGAGCTTGCCCGGGCCAGAGCAGAGCTCGCGCTCGGGGCGTCCGCCGCGGAACGCTCTCATCTGCTCGATCCCGGCGGTCGGCTCGAGCGCGCGGATCAGCACCGCGGCGGCCTCGCCCTCCGGTTCGGCGACCGCGTTGAGCAGGCTGTGAATGCCGTAGGAGAGGTAGACGTAGGCCCGCCCCGGAGGGCCGAACAGCACCTCGGTGCGGTCGGTCAGGCCGACGTAGGCGTGGCAGGCAGGATCGTCGCGCTCGTAGCTCTCGGTCTCGACGACGATCCCCCCACGGCCTTCGTAGAAGAGCCGGCAGCCGATCAGATCCCGCGCGACCACGTGGACTGAACGATCGAAGAAATCGACCCCGAGCCGTTGCTCGGAAACGGCAGCCACCCTCAGGAGCGCTCGTCGAGGACCCTCGCCTTGACCGCGGTGAGGGTCTCGTGGGCAAGATCGATCTGCCTAGCGAGGGGCGCGGAGCCGGTGCCGCCCTCAATCCGCTTCGACTCGAGCCAGCTGCTGCGCTCGAGAACCTCGTAGAAGGAGTCGTCGAGGTGCTCGGAGCGCTCGCGCAGCTCCTCGGGGGTGAGCTCGGAGAGGGACTTACCCCGCTCGACCGCGTCGCGGACGAGCCCGCCGACGATCCCGTGCGCCTCGCGGAACGGCACGCCCCGGTGGACGAGCAGGTCGGCGATCTCGGTGGCGGCGAGCATCTCGTCGCCCGAGGCCGCCTCCAGCCGCTCGCGGTCGAACTCGATCCCGCTAAGCATCCCAACCGTGGCATCGAGGCAGAGCTCGACCGTGTCGATCGCGTCGAAGAGCGGCTCCTTGTCCTCCTGCATGTCCTTGCCGTAGGTGAGCGGCAGCGCGTGCATCGTCCCCAGCAGGGCGGCGTAGTCGGCGGCCACGCGCGGGCTCTTCGCCCGCAGCAGCTCGGCCGAGTCGGGGTTCTTCTTCTGCGGCATGATGCTCGAGCCCGAGGAGAAGGACTCGTCGAGCTCGCAGAAGCCGAACTCGCTGCTCGACCAGATGACGATCTCAGAGCCGAGCCGCGAGAGGTGCATCGCGCAGGCCGAGGCAGCGGAGAGGTAGTCGAGGACGAAGTCGCGGTTGGAGGAACCGTCGATCGAGTTGGCGCTGACGTGCTCGAAGCCGAGGTCGTCGGCGACGGCACGGCGGTCGATCTCCCAGTTGACCCCGGCCAGGGCACCCGAGCCGAGCGGCATCACGCTGGCGCTGTCGAGCGCGAACTGGAAGCGCAGCACGTCGCGGGCGAGCATCCAGAAGTAGGCGAGCAGATGATGGCCGAGGTAGACCGGCTGCGCCCGCTGCAGGTGGGTGTAGCCGGGCATCGCCCAGGCGCGATGGGACTCGGCGAGCGCCAGTAGCTGCTCCATCGTCGCCCCGGCCAGCTCGATCGCCCGCAGCGAGTGCGCCTGGACCACCATCGCGACGTCGGTGGCGACCTGGTCGTTACGCGAGCGGCCGGTGTGGAGCTTGCCAGCGAGCGGACCGATCTCCTCGCCGAGCAGGCGCTCGATCGCCATGTGGATGTCCTCGTCAGCCTGCTCGAACTCGAAGCCGTGCTCGGCCATGCGGGCCCGGACCCGCTCGAGGCCGGCATCGATCTGCGCCAGCTCCTCCTCGTCGAGGACGCCGATTCCACAGAGGCCGCGAGCGTGCGCCTGCGACTGGTCGATGTCGTAAGGCGCCAGCCGCCAGTCGAACTCGATCGAGCGATTTAGCCGCCAGAAGCGTGGGTCGGGATCTTTGCGGAAGCGGGACATCAGTTGAGCGACAGGGCGAGAGCCTCGCATACCCGCTCGATCTGGGACTCACTCATCGAGGGGAAGAAGGGCAGCGCCAATGAGCGGGCCGAGGCCTCTTCGGCAACCGGGAACTGACCCTCGCGGTAGCCGAGCTCCCGCAGGTGGGGAAAGAGATGGATGCAGGGCAGGTAGCCCTTGCTGGCGATCCCCCGCTCTGCGAGCCGGCCGATGGTCGCGTCCCGGTCGACTCCCTCCGGCAGGCGGACCGCGTAGACGAACCAGCTGCGCAGCTCGCGACCGCGAGCCGCGATCGGAACCTCGATTCCTTCTATTCCGGCCAGGCCCTGCCCGTAGAGCGAGGCGACGCGGGCTCGGCTCTCTAGCAGCGAATCGAGCTTCTCGACCTGGGCGACGCCGAGTGCGGCGGCGAGGTCGGAGAGGCGGTAGTTGAAACCGAGGCCGCCATGGTCGAGCCAGCCCATGTCGACGGCCCTTCCCTGGTTGCGCTCGCTGCGCAGGCGGGCGGCCACACCGGGATCGGTAGGGACGATCATCCCCCCCTCCCCCGTCGTCAGCTGCTTGTTGGCATAGAAGGCAAAGGTGGCGAGGTTGCCGCGGGCGCCGACCCGGCGCCCCTCCGCGTCAACCGCGCCGAGCGCCTCACAGGCGTCCTCGAGGATGCCGAGCCCCTGCTTGGTGGCGAGCGCCTCCAGCTCCGGCATCGCCGCCGGGTAGCCAAAGATGTGGACGGGAAGGATCCCGGCCGTTCCCTCCCCCGTCGCGGCGGCCGCGGCCGCCGGATCGAGGTTCAGTGTCTCGCGGTCGACATCGCAGAAGACGGGGCGTGCGCCCTCGTAGAGCAGGCAGTTTGCCGAGGCGACGAAGCTGAAGGGGCTGGTCAGGACCTCGTCGCCGGAGCCCCAGCCGAGCGCCCGCACGCCGAGGTGGAGGCCGCTGGTGCCGCTGGACACGGCGACCGCGTCCTCGACCCCGAGCCAGGTGGCGAGCTCGCGCTCGAAGCGCTCCCCCATCGGGCCCAGCGAGAGCCTCCCCGAGCGCAGGACCTCGAGTGCCAGCTCCTCCTCGCGGGCGCCGATCTCGGGGCGCGCGAGCGGGATCTGTCCGCTGTCCTCGGCCGGGGTCATTGCGGCTGGAAGGCGTACTCGAGCGAGTCGACCAGCGCCTCCCAGGAGGCCTCGATGATGTTCTCCGAGACGCCGATCGTGCCCCACTCCCGCTCGCCGTCGGAGGAGTCGAGCAGCACGCGGGTGACGGCCTGGGTGCCGTGGGTCTCGTCGAGTATCCGCACCTTGTAGTTGGTCAGCTCGATGTCGGCGAGGTGCGGGTGGCGGCTGACGATCGCCGCCCGCAGCGCCCGGTCGAGCGCGTTGACTGGTCCGTTGCCCTCGGCGACCTCGACGAAGCGCTCGCCGTCGACGACGACCTTGATCGTCGCCTCGGTCTCGACTTGGCCGTCCTCGCGCTTCTCGGTGGTGACGCGGAAGCTCTCCAGCTCGAAGAGAGGCTGGTAGACGTCCGCCTCGCGCCGCAGCAGCAGCTCGAACGAGGCCGGTGCCGCCTCGTAGTGGTAGCCACGGTGCTCGCGCTCCTTGAGCCGCTCCACCGCGCTGGTCGCGGCGGCATCGTCGAGCTCGAGCCCGGCTCGCTCGGCCTGGCTGCGGATCGTCGCCTTGCCGGAGAGCTCGGAGGCGAGGATGTCGCGCTCGTTGCCGACCCGGGCGGGATCGAGGTGCTCGAAGGTGCGTGCGTCGGCGGCGACCCCGGCGGCGTGCATGCCCGCCTTGTGGGCGAAGGCATTGCGGCCGACGTAGGCCTGGTCGGGGTCGGCGGCCATGTTGCAGAGCTCGTCCAGGTAGTGGGAGGTCGGTGCCAGGCTCGCCAGCCGCTCCTCGGAGACCACTTCGAAGCCCATCTTCAGCTGCAGCGCCGGCAGGATCGAGGCCAGGTTGGCGTTGCCGCAGCGCTCGCCGTAGCCGTTCACCGTCCCCTGCACCAGCCGCGCCCCGGCGCCAACCGCGGCGAGCGAGTTCGCCACCGCGCACTCGGCGTCGTTGTGGGTGTGGATCCCCACCTCGGCGGCGCCGTCGAGGTCGGCGACCACGGCGGCGGTCGCCTCGGCGACGAAGTCGGGCAGGCTGCCGCCGTTGGTGTCGCAGAGGGTGACGTTCTCGGCGCCCGCCTCGGCCGCAGCGCGCACGCATTCGAGCGCGTAGGACGCGTCGTCACGGTAGCCGTCGAAGAAGTGCTCGGCGTCGAAGACCGGGCGCTTGCCCTGCGCCCGGCAGAAGCCGATCGAGTCGCCGATCATCGCCAGGTTCTCCTCGGCGGAGACCTTGATCACCTTCTCCAGGTGCAGGCCCCAGCTCTTGCCGACGAGGCAGACGACCGGGGCGAAGGAGGAGACGAGCACAGCAAGTGCCTCGTCGTCCTCAGCCTGGCGGTCGCGACGGCGGGTCATGCCGAAGGCGGCGATCGTCGCCTGCTCCAGCTCCAGCTCGGCAAGCAGCTCGAACAGCTCCGCCTCCTTCGGGTTGGAGCTGGGGAAGCCGGCCTCGATGAAGTGGATGCCGAGCGCGTCAAGCGCCTGCACCACCTTCAGCTTCTCGCCCACCGAGAGCGACATGCCCTGGCCACCCATGCCGTCCCGCAAGGTGGTGTCGTAGAGCCTTACTTGTTCCATCTGATGCCTTTCGAATCGAGAGATCGGGAGGGCCTTGCGACAAGCCCATCGCGCGCGGGTCGTTTGAAGGCCACGCCAGCCGCTAGGCGGCTGCGGTAATTCGCCCGATCGATCCGAAACGGCGCTGCATCAGGAGCTGACCTTACTCGGTTCGTCCGCCCCGGCCGAGACCTCGACGAAGTCGAGCCACTCCAGGTACTCCTCGGCCCGCCCACAGAGGGCGTCGTTGAACTTGGCCTGCAACTGACGAGTGATCTCGCCCGGCTCGCCGAGCGGGTGGTCGTCGATCTCTCGCACCGGCACCAGCTCGGCCGCGGTCCCGGTGAGGAAGACCTCCTCCGCCAGGTAGAGCTCGGAGCGGGCGACGTCGCGCTCGACCACGGTGTAGCCGAGGTCGCGGGCGATCTGGATCACCGACTTGCGGTTGATCCCGTCGAGGATCGAGGCGACGTGCGGCGGGGTCACGATCTCTCCGTCGCGGACGAGGAAGATGTTCTCGCCGGAGCCCTCGCAGACGAAGCCGCGCTCGTCGAGCAGGATCGCCTCCTCGTAGCCGGCGTTGGTCGACTCGGTCTTGGCCAGGATCGAGTTGAGGTACTGGCCGGACGCCTTGGCGTGCGGGACCAGGCCACCGGGGCCGATCCGGCGCCAGCTCGAGACCTTGGCGCGGATCCCGTGCTTCTGACCCTCCTCGCCGAGGTAGACGCCCCAGGGGAAGGCAGCGATGATCAAGTCGACCGGTGCGTCGGTTGCGTAGAGACCGAGGTTGCCGTAGCCGCGGAAGGCGAGCGGGCGGATGTAGCAGGAGCCGAGCCCGTTGCGGCGGATCAGCTCCCGCGTTGCCTCGGCGATCTGCTCTTTGTCATAGGGCAGCTCTAGGTAGTAGAGCTCGGCCGACTTCGCCAGGCGGTCGATGTGGTCGGCGTGCCTGAAGACAGCCGGGCCGCGCTCGGTCTCATAGCAGCGGATTCCCTCGAAGACGCCCGTGCCGTAGTGCAGCGCGTGGCTGAGAACGTGAACTTTCGCGTCCTCCCAGGGAACGAACTCGCCGTTGTGCCAAATCAACTCAGCCTGCTCCATGTTCGGAGAAGTATGCCCGATGGCGCAAGGTCATTCGACCCAAGCCGAGAAGAGAACCGGGCCAACCAAAAGGAGCGCTCCAATGATCCGCAGTCTTCGCAGCAAGATCAGCTACTCGAACGTGATCGCGACGCTGGCGCTGTTCATCGCCCTCGGTGGCGTAGCGGTCGCCGCCGGGCTTCCTCCCAACAGCGTCGGCCCCAAACAGCTGAAGCGCGGCGCCGTCACCACCGCCAAGCTGCGCAAGCAGGCGGTGACAAGCGGCAAGCTGGCGCCGCAGTCGGTGATCGCAGGCAAGCTGGCGGCCAACTCCGTCGGTCCCGGCAACATCGGCAACGGCGCAATCACCTCGTCCAAGCTGGCCAAAAACTCCGTGATCAACGCGGCGATCGCCAACGGCGTCGTCGGCACGAACAAGCTCGGCAACGAAGTCGTGACGACGGCGAAGCTGGACAACGGCTCGGTGACTACGACGAAGCTCGCCAACGACTCGGTCACCGCGGCGAAGCTGAGTGGGGAAGTCGGGCCGCTGCTGGGCACGCTGAAGAGCGGGCAGACGCTGCGCGGGCAGTTCGCGATCGGCGGCGGGAACGGGGACGCGGTTCAGACCGGCCAGTCCTTCGCCTTCCCGCTCGCGAATACGCCCAAAGCCGAAGTGATCAATCCGGCGACGGCGACCACCGCAGCCTGCCCCGGCATCACCGGCAGCGGGCAGACACCACAGGCGGCCCCCGGCCAGCTCTGCGTCTACGTCACCAACACGTCGAGCGTCTCGAGCGCGGGAGTGACGATTCCAGGTGTGGCGCTGACCAGGCTCGGCTTCGGCCTCGAGGCGATCGGCGAAAGCGGCATCTTCTCCGCCGCCGGCCAGTGGGCGGTAACCGCGCCCTAGAGCTCGGCCAGCACGGCTTCGGTCACCTCGTCGGTGCCGACCGCGGTCTCCCCCTCGCCCGCCAGGTCCGGGGTGCGGAGGCCGCGGTCGAGCACCGCGTCCACCGCGCTCTCGATCCGCACCGCGTCGTCGGGCCGGTCGAGACCGTGGCGCAGCATCATCGCCGTCGAGAGGAAGGTGGCGAGGGGGTTGGCGACACCCTGGCCGGCGATGTCGGGGGCGGAGCCGTGCACCGGCTCGAAGAGGCCGGGATCGCCGTCAGCGCCGAGGCTGGCCGAGGGCAGCATCCCCAGCGAGCCGGTCAACATCGCTGACTCGTCGCTGAGGATGTCGCCGAAGAGGTTCTCGGTGACGATCACGTCGAAGTCGGCTGGCCGGGAGACGAGCTGCATCGCCGCGTTGTCGACCAGCAGATGGTTGAGCTCGACGTCGGGGTAGTCGGGTGCGACGCGGCCGACCGTCTCGCGCCAGAGCCGCGAGGTCTCGAGCACGTTGGCCTTGTCGACCGAGGTGACGCGAGGAGCCCGGCTCGATCCCTCGGCGCGGCGCTGGGCAGCCTCGAAGGCGGCGCGGGAGATCCGCTCGATCTCCGCGACCGAGTACTCGCAGGTGTCATGCGCGACGTCGCCGTCGCGGCCGCTGTCACCGAAGTAGATGCCGCCGGTCAGCTCGCGGACGACGAGCAGGTCGGTGCCAGCGATCCGCTCCTCACGCAACGGGCTGGCGCCGACCAACGCCGGGCTCGGCCGCACCGGCCGCAGGTTGGCGTAGAGGCCCATCCCCTTGCGCAGGCCGAGCAGGCCCTGCTCGGGACGCGGCGCATCGGGGTCGGTCGTGTCCCACTTGGGTCCGCCGACGGCGCCGAGCAGAACGGCATCGGCGGCGCGACAGGCCTCGAGCACCTCCTCGGTGAGCGCTGTCCCATGCGCATCGATCGAGCAGCCGCCAATCAGCCGCTGGTCGAACTCGAACTCCCCCAGCGCTTCCAGCAGGCGCTGGGCGGCGCTGACGATCTCTGGGCCGATCCCGTCGCCGGGCAGCAGCACTATGCGCGGGGCATCCATCACGCGCGGCACTCTAGACGTGCCACCGACTATGCGTCCCTATAGGTGCTCAACCAGTGGCACGTCTTGCCTCGATGTTGAGGCGGACGTAGCGGAGCACGAGCGGTTCGGGAAGCTCCTCGTCGACGGCATCCGTGAAGGGCTCGCGCAGGTCGACCGGAAGCCGCTCGTGATGGGCGGCGAGACCGACGACCGCAACGTACTCACGCGGGTCTTCAGGTTCGACGATGCGCTCCTCGAGCCAGCAGCGAACGTCGGCGAATCCGGCGCGCCGCAGGCGCCCTTCGGTCTCGGTGGCGGTGGCGTAATGCCAGGGCTCAGGCCGTCCGGCCAAGTGTCGAGTGAACGGCTCTCGTTGCGAAGCTCGCTTCACCGCCGCGACCCAGTTCTCGACGTTTCCCTCTCCACCGCACTGCGCCGCAAGGGTGCCGCCCGGCTTCAGGGTTCCGCGCAGCCCGCGAAAGAGGGCATCGTGGTCGAAGATCCAGTGAAAGACGGCGTTCGAGAAGACGGCGTCCACCGGTTGGGCCAGGTCGAGCGAGAGCAGATCGGAATGCACCAGGTCGATCCGCTCACCGAAGCCCGCCAGCGCCTCTCGCGCCTCGGCGATCATCGACTCCGAGCCATCGACCCCAATCACCCGGCCATGGGGCAGCCGCTCGAGCAGCAGCCTGGTCACACGCCCCGAGCCGCAGCCAGCGTCGAGCACGACCTCGTCCCCGTGCAGGGGCAGGCGCGCGAGGACGTCCTTCGCCCACTCTTCCTGAGGGGCAGCGAGACGATCGTAGGTCTTCGCGTCCCAGTCGGCGGTCGAGCCTGACATGGCTCAGAGCGCCGTCGTCACCGGTCCGCGGGAAGTGGCGCCTGAACCCTCGAAGGCGTCGATCGCCGCGCCGTTTCCCAGCGTGATGCCGATGTCATCGAGGCCCTCTAGCAGGCGGTGCTTGACGTCGGGCTCGACCTCGAACTCGAAGACCCCCGCGGCGCAGTCGACGGTCTGATCGTCGACGTCGATCCGTGCCTCGCCCGCTTCGGCGACGGCGCGGCAGTGTGCCTCGTCGAGGATCGCCGGCAGCAGCCCGATCTTGGTGCAGTTGGAGTAGAAGATGTCGGCGAAGGACGGGGCGACGATCGCCTGGAAGCCGAAGTCCTCCAGCGCCCACGGCGCGTGCTCGCGCGAGGAGCCGCAGCCAAAGTTGGCCCCGGTGACGAGGATCGGGTTCGGCTCCAGCTCGATCTCGCCGTCGCGGATCCAGTCGTAGAAGAGGAACTCGCCGAAGCCGGTCCGCTCGACCCGCTTGAGGAACTGCTTGGGGATGATCTGGTCGGTGTCGATGTCGGCGCGGTCCAGCACCGAGACCTTGCCCTCGATCACGTCTATCGGCCTCATCTTCAGCTCCAATCCCTGATGTCGACGAAGTGCCCCTCGATCGCCGCCGCGGCGGCCATCCTCGGGCTGACCAAGTGCGTCCTGCCGCCCTTGCCCTGGCGGCCCTCGAAGTTGCGGTTCGAGGTCGAGGCGCAGCGCTCGCCCTCGATCAGGATGTCGGGGTTCATGCCGAGGCACATCGAGCAGCCCGCCTCGCGCCATTCGAAGCCGGCAGCGCGGAAGACGTCGTGCAGGCCCTCGGCTTCGGCATCCGCCTTCACCTGCTGGGAGCCGGGCACGACCATCGCCCGCACGGAACCGGCGACCTTGCGGCCATCGACGATCTCCGCCGCCTCGCGCAGGTCCTCGATCCGCGAGTTGGTGCAAGAGCCGATGAAGACGCGTTCCGGCGCCACCTCGGTCATCGGCGTGCCGGGCCGCAGCCCCATGTAGGTGAGGGCGCGTTCTGCGGACTCGCGATCGGCGGGCGAGTCCATCGCCGTCGGGTCGGGGACCGCGTCGGTGACCTCGACCACCATGCCGGGATTGGTGCCCCAGGTCACCATCGGCGAGATTGCCGATGCGTCGACCTCCACCTCGGTGTCGAAGCTCGCGCCCTCGTCCGTGGGCAACTGGCGCCAGCGGGCGACCGCGGCGTCGAAGTCCTGGGGAGCGGCGGCGCGTCCCCGCACCCACTCGAAGGTGGCCTCGTCGGGGGCGATCATCCCGGCACGGCCGCCGCCCTCGATCGTCATGTTGCAGATCGTCATCCGCCCCGGCATCGCGAGCGCCTCGATCGCCGGGCCGGCGTACTCGACCGCGTGACCGACCATGCCGCCGGTGCCAACGCGGCCGATCGTCGCCAGGATCAGGTCCTTCGGCGTGACGCCGGCACCCAGCTCTCCCGCGTAGGAGATCCGCATCGTCTTCGGCCGCTTCTGGACCAGGCACTGGGTCGCAAGCACGTGCTCGACCTCGGAGGTGCCGATGCCGAAGGCCAGGGCGCCGAAGGCACCGTGGGTCGAGGTGTGGCTGTCGCCGCAAACGATCGTCATCCCCGGCTGGGTCACGCCGAGCTCGGGACCGATCACGTGGACGATGCCCTGACGGTCGGAGCCCAGCGAGTAGATCGGGATGCCGAACTCCTCGCAGTTGCGCTCCAGCGTTTCGACCTGGACGCGGGAGAGCTCGTCGGCGATCAGGCGCGCCGCCATGGTGCCGTCGGTGGGGACGTTGTGGTCGGCGGTGGCGATCGTCTTGTCGGGGCGGCGCACCTCGCGGCCGGCAAGGCGCAGGCCGTCGAACGCCTGCGGTGAGGTCACCTCGTGGACCAGGTGCAGGTCGATGTAGATCAGCCCGTCGGAGACCTCGTGCGCCTCCCAGAGCTTGTCGAACATGGTTTGCGGCATCACGACCTCCTTAGGCCTGCGGCGATCACGGCGAGGAAGCGGGTCGGCTCCTCGCCTTCGTTCTCGAAATGGTGGGGCAGGTCCGCGTCGAAGGTGACGCTGTCCCCCTCGTTCAGCTCGTGGCGGGTGCCATCGACAATCAGCACCAGCGTGCCTGTCAGCACGACCGCAGTCTCGCGGCTGCCCGGCTCGTGCATCGGCGGGTCGTCCCGGCCACCGGTAGTCGCGCCGGCATCCAGCGCGTGCAGCGAAACGTCGGCCCGCTGCCCGGGCAGCGGGGGCGTCAGCTCCTCGACGCGGTGACCGCCACGCTCGGAGCCGCGGCGCTCTCCCGCCCGGCTGACCGCGACGTGCTCGCCCTCGTCCAGTCGCAACAGCTGCGACAGCGTCAACTCGAGCCCAGCGGCGATCTTCGCCGCAACCGCCAAAGTCGGGCTCGTCTCCCCCCGCTCGACCTGCGAGAGCATCGGGGCGCTGACACTCGATTGCTCACCCAGGTCGCGAAGCGACAGCCCCATTGCCTCGCGCAAGGCCCGCACCCGGTCGCCAATCGCCGGTGCATTGACGGCCGCGCTCTTGATATTCCCGGGCAAAACGGTTGACATTACGCTTGTACGTTATCACATACATCCTTGTTTTAAGTTCACCACAGCAAGATGACTGGCCAGAAGCCCGAAGAGGGATTCCAAGGTCTCGTCGGCCTTCTCTTCTCGCGCGATAGAAGGGAAACCGTCTTTGTCCTCCCAATGCCAGCAACCGCCCCGAAGGTACTCGCGCAGCGGCCCGGTGGCAGATGGAGCGCTGGATTCAACCTGCAGTTCGCCGTTGACCGGTATGAAGACGCAGACCAGTCCTGGTGACCACTCGCCAATCTGGCCGGGCCCCGACGCCCGCGAGGTGAAGACCTTCCAGCCAATGAACCTCCTCTTCCGCCCCTGCCCTTGCCAGCAGAGCTCGATGTCCCGATTGCGCTGTTCCTTTAGCGCTGCGACCGAGGCATCCTGAGCCGAGCGGAGCATCGCAATGGCGTCATCCGCCTCGGGTATCAACGCCTCAGCCAGGTTCGCATGCTCGGCCTTTGTTTCCTCATATTCGTGCCGGCCAGCCTCCTGGCGTTCGGCGCGCGATCTCAGCTCGGCTTCCTTAGCCTCTAGTCGCTCCCTGAATCCCATTCTTCAGATCCACCCCTCTTGATTTCTTGCGAGCATCGTCATCCATTCAAGGACCAGGCGTGCGCTCTACCGCTGCCTCCGCCGTCGCAGCCTCGGCCTCGCGGATCGCGGCCCCCTCGAGGGCGTTGGAGAGCGCGCGCACGTAGGCGCGGGCGGAGGCCTCGAGGATGTCGGTGGCGACGCCCTGACCGGTGGCCAGACGGCCGGCGGCGCGCAGCATCACCGTCACCTGGCCGAGGGCGTCCTCCCCCCCGGTCACCGCCTCGACCGTGTACTGACGCAGATCGCACTCGGTCGCAGTCGCCTTCTGGATCGCGTGGAAGATCGCGTCGACGGGGCCGTCGCCGCTCGACTCGCCCACTGACTCCTCGCCCGACGGCATCTTCACCGCGACCTTGGCCAGTGGCTCGCGCCGCGAGCCCGCCTCGACCTCAAACCAGGACAGCTCGTGGGCGTCGTCCTTCTCTCGCATCTCATCGGAGACGATCGCCTCCAGGTCGAGCGCGGTGACCTGCTTCTTGCGGTCGGCGATTTCCTTGAAGCGCTTGAAGGCTGCGTTGAGCGCATTGCCCTCGACCTTGAAGCCGAGCTGCTCCAGCGCATCGCGCAGGGCATGACGGCCGGAGTGCTTGCCGAGCACGATCGAGTTCGACTCGAGGCCGACTTCGGTCGCGTCCATGATCTCGTAGGTGGTGCGCTCCTTCAGCACGCCGTCCTGGTGGATCCCGGACTCGTGGGCGAAGGCGTTACGGCCGACGATCGCCTTGTTGGGCTGGATCGCGTAGCCGGTGAGGCGCGAGACCATGCGACTGGTGCGGGCCAGCTCGCGAGTGTTGATGTCAGTGCTCAGCCCATGTGCGTCCTGGCGGGTGCGGACCAACATCACGATCTCCTCCAGTGAGCAGTTGCCGGCACGCTCGCCGATTCCGTTGACGGCGCACTCGACCTGACGCGCCCCGGCCAGGACGCCGGCGTAGGAGTTGGCGACCGCCAGGCCCAGGTCGTCGTGACAGTGAACCGAGGTCTCGACCTCGCGCAGGGCGGGGACCAGCTCGTAGAGGCGGCGGAAGTACTCCGCGTACTCCTCCGGCGTCGTATACCCAACCGTGTCGGGGATGTTGACCACCGTGGCGCCCTCTTCGACCGCGATCGCACACACTTCGGCGGTGAACTCGACGTCGGCACGGGTCGCGTCCATCGGCGAGAACTCGACGTCGTCGCAGTAGGACTTCGCCAGTGTGACTGCCGCTCGGGCTTGGCCCTTGACATCCTCGCGATCAGTCTGCAGCTGGTGCTCGATGTGGATGTCGGAGGTGGAGATGAAGGTGTGGATGCGCGGGCGCTGGGAGTCCTTGATCGCCCCCCAGGCGGCGTCGATGTCAGCCTTGTGCGTGCGGGCCAGGCCGCACACCACCGGCCCCTCGACGTTGCGGGCGATCGCCTCGACCGCCTCGAAGTCACCCGGCGAGGTAATCGGAAAGCCGGCCTCGATCACGTCGACGCCGAGCCGTGCCAGCTGCTGCGCGATCTCGACCTTCTCCGCCGTGTTGAGCGAGATCCCAGGCGACTGCTCGCCATCGCGAAGAGTGGTGTCGAATATGTGGACGCGGTTTGCGTCGGCTGCGGGTGTCACGGGTCCTTCTCCTTCTCCTCTTAGTTCGAATGACCTTGTCTCTCGCGGCTCTCGCGCCGCCCAGCGCTATTCCCCCCGAGGGGGGAGGAGAAGGAGTAGCGCGAGGCTGTCGAGCCGGTACGTCATTCGCCGCCCGAGCTTAGCGTAGGCTGCCGCCATCGGCAACGAAGGCTCGGCAACTCCGATACCCCGGTCCACCTGGCTTGCCCTCATCGCGATGGGCATCGCCGTGGTGGTGATCGCCAACGACTTCTCCGCAATCAACGTCGCCCTGCCGACGATGGAGGAGGACTTCGACGCCAACATCAACACGATGCAGTGGGTGATCAACGCCTACGCCCTGACCTTCGGCGTGATGATCGTCACCGGTGGGCGGCTGGCCGACATGTTCGGCCGCCGCAACGCCTTTTTCCTCGGCACTGCGATCTTCGCTTCGATGTCTGCGCTGGGCGGCGCGGCGCAGAGCGAGGCCTGGCTGATCGCGACCCGAACCCTGATGGGCATCGGCGGCGCGCTGATGTGGCCGGCGATCCTCGGCATGACCTACGCCCTGCTGCCGGACGACAGGGCGGGACTCGCCGGGGGCATCATCCTCGGTGCCGCCGGGCTCGGCAACGCGATCGGGCCGCTAATCGGTGGGGTGATGACCGACGTGCTGAGCTGGCGCTGGATCTTCTTCCTCAACGTGCCGATCTCCGCCTTCGCCGTCCTCGTCACATACAGGCTCGTCAAGCTGACCGAACCGGATGTGGGGCAGCAACGAATCGACTACGCCGGCATCGCGACCCTCTCGCTCGGCCTCGTCTCGCTGCTCGTCGCCCTCGACCAGGCCGCCGATTGGGGCTTCGGCGACCCGCGGGTGATCGGGCTGCTCGCCCTCGCAGCGATGCTCGTCGTCGCCTTTGTCCCAATTGAGCGGCGGGCGGGGCTCAGCGCCCTGGTGCCGCGGGCGGTGATGGCCAATGAGAGCTTCCGGGCCTCCTGCCTGGCGATCCTCTTGATGTCGGCGACATTCTTCGCCGCCCTGCTCTACCTGCCGCAGTTCATGCAGCACCAGCTCGGCTACTCGCCGCTCGAGGCGGGAGTTGGAATGCTGCCCTTCCTCGCCACCTTCGCCGCTGTCTCGTTCGTCGCCGGTCCGCTCTACGGGCGGCTCGGCGCCAAGCTGCTGGCAGCGGTCGGTGCCGCCTGCATTGCGGTCTCGCCCTTCATCTTCTCCCTGGTCGACTCCAGCTCCGGCTACGAGTCGCTGATCGCGGGAATGGTCGTGCTGGGCGTCGGCATTGGCAGCTTCTACCCGACCGCTACGACTGCCGGCGTCACCTCGGTGGACGAGTCACAGACCAGCCTCGCCGGCGGAATCGTCTACATGTTCCAGATCGCCGGTGGCTCGATCGGCCTCGGTCTGACGACCACGGTCTTCTCGGCCCAGCCCTCGTTCGTCGACGGCATCCAGGCCGCGTTCCGGCTCGACGCGGCGCTCTCGCTGGCCGGCTTTCTGGTCGCGCTGTTCTTCGTCGGTGGCCGCCTGACACGGCGGCGGGCTGCCGGCGAAACCGCCTAGAAGGGGCGCAGGTCCTGGCGGACGTCGTCTGGCCCCGGTCCGCCCCCGAACGCGTCCTTGCCGAGGCCCCCGCGCAGCAGGTCTTTGCCGGGGCCGCCGGAGATCAGGTCGTTGCCGTCGCCGCCGAAGATCAGGTCGGCGCCTCCCCGGCCGAGGAGATGATCGTTGCCGTCGCCGCCGATCAGCTTGTCGGCCCCGTCGCCACCAACGAGCGTGTCGTGGCCGGGGCCACCCCGCATCGTCACCGGAACGGGCACGTCCTTTTCGACCACGATCGAGTCGTTGCCGGGCCCCGCGTTGATCTCGAAGCCCGCCACCAGCGGCGCTTTGCAGATCAGCTCATTCGGGTTGCCGGACGAGTTTTCGCAAATCGGCCCGCCGACTTCGAGCGGAGCAACCGAGTCGATCACGTAGCTGCGGCCATCGGGGGTGAGCCAGATCTTGATCGCGCTCTGTTCCGCGCCGCCGGCCAGAACCACCGTGTAGGAGGTCTCGGCGTGAGCAACCGTCGCGGTCTGGGCCGCGAGGATCGCCAGCAGGATTAGCATCGCCTTCTTCATCGCAGAATCTCCCCCTATCCCCCGAGAGAGGACAGGCACCTACTCTGGAAACAGCACGACCTTGCCGACGTTGCGGCGTTCGGCAATGAATTTATGCGCATCGCCGGCTCGCTCGAAGGGAAAGGCCTCGGCGACGACCGGATCGAGCTTGCGCTCGACGAGATCGGCCATCAGGGGCTCGGTGACGCGATCCAGGCTGCCCTCGCGTTCCCACCACTTCAGCATGTTGAGGCCGAAGACGCCCTTGTTCTCGTTCATCACGGCAAGGCTCTTCCACCAGGGCAGCGTGGCCAGTGGCATCTTGGCGAGGCCCTTGAGGGCCGCGGGGATGTCGCGACCGCGCTCGTTGGAGGCCTCGGAGAGCCCGTACATAACCAATCGCCCGCCGGGCCGCAGCAACCGGTAGTCCTTGCGAAACGAGGTCGGGCCCATGGCGTCGATCACGAGGTCGACTCCCTCGCCGTTGGTGATCCGCATCGTCTCCGCCTCGAAGTCCTGGTTGCGATAGTCGATCGGATGGGCGACACCCTGGGCACGAATCGCATCGTGCTTAGACGGCGATGCGGTACCGAAGATCTCAGCCCCAACGTTGCGGGCGATCTGGGTGGCGGAGATGCCAACGCCCCCGGCTGCCGCGTGGATGAGAACGCGGTCGCCCTTGCGCAGGCTGCCCATCACGATCAGCGCCGCGTAGGCCGTGCCGTAGTTGACCGGGAACGCCGCGCCCTGCTCGAAGCTGAGCCACTCCGGCATCGGCAGGGCCTGCTCGGCGGGAACAGTGACCAGCTCCGCCTGGCCGCCGAAGCGGGTGCCGGCGATGACACGGTCACCGACCGCATGCTCGCTCACGCCCTCTCCCAGCGACTCGACCGTCCCAGCGACCTCGTAGCCCATCACGCAGGGCGGCTTCGGCGCATCGGGGTAGAGGCCGACTCGCGCCATCGTGTCGGCGAAGTTGATCCCCGCGGCCTTGACCGCGATCCGCACCTCGCCCGGTCCGACCTCAGGGTCGGGACGCTCCTGCACCTCGAGCACGTCTGGCCCACCCGTCCCTGTCTGCACCACCGCCTTCACGGCGCGAACCCTACTGGCTGGCTGGCCGACTTCGACTAGAGGTCGACGGAGCGACCGACGGAGAAGCCGTCGACCTCAAGGATCTTGGCGATCGTCTCGTCGGGGACCAGGGCGTCCGTGGTCAGCGCCATCACCGCGCGCTCGCCATCCTCCTCGGCGCCAACCGCGGCGGAGACGATGTTGACCCCCTCCTCGCCGAACATCGTCCCGACCCTGCCGATCATCCCGGGGCGATCGGCATAGCGGAAGACGGCGATGTGCTCGGCGAAGGGCAGGTAGAAGCTCTCGCCCCAGACCGAGACCAGGTAGGGCTCGTTGCGGGGCCCGACGCTGGTGCCGGCGACCTCGACTTCCTCCTCGCCGGAATGGAGCCGGACCGTGACCAGCTCGGTGAAGTCCTCTGAGCTCGACTCCTTCGTCTCGGTCAACTCGATGCCGCGTTCCTCGGACAGCTGCGGCGCGTTGACCAGATTGACCGGCTCCTCCGTGTGCCCGGAGAGGATCCCGACCAGAACGGCGATGCCGAGCAGGCGGGTGTCGTGCTGGGCCAGCTTGCCGCGGAACTCGACCGAGACGCGATCGACGGAACCCGGGGCAAGCCCCTCGGCTAGCCGGCCGAGCTTTTCGCAAAGGGGCACGAACGGCGCCAGCGCCTCCATCTCCTCGGGGCGCACGGCGGCGATGTTGACCGCGTTGGTGACGACGCCGCCGGTCAATGCCGCGGTCACCTGCTCGGCCGTGACAACCCCGGCCCGATCCTGCGCCTCGGCGGTCGAGGCACCCAGGTGCGGAGTGACGACAACGTCCTCGCGAGCGAAGATCGGGTGCTCGGTGAAGGGCTCTGAGGGAAAGACGTCGAGGGCGGCGCCGCCGAGCTTGCCCGACTCGAGGCCAGCGGTCAGCGCGTCGAGGTCGACCAGCTCGCCGCGAGCGCAGTTGACGACACGGGCGCCGTCCTTCATTGCCGCGATCGCCTCGGCGCCAATCAGATCGATCGTGTCGGGGGTCTTCGGCACGTGCAGGGTGACGATGTCAGCCCGGCCGAAGAGGTCGTCGAGGCCCTCAGCACCCTCGACGCCGAGCTCGCGGAAGCGCTCGGCGGAGACGAACTTGTCGAAGCCGATGACCTCCATCTCGAACGCCTGGGCGCGCTTGGCGACGAGCTGGCCGATCCGGCCGAAGCCGATCACGCCGAGGGTCTTGCCGTAGAGCTCGGAACCCTTGAAGCGCGAGCGCTCCCAGCGGCCGTCGACCAGCGTCGCCTGGGCCTGGGGAACGTTGCGGCAAAGCGCGAGGGCGAGGGCGAGGGTGTGCTCGGCGGCGGCAACCGAGTTGGATTCCGGCGCGTTGGCGACGATGATCCCGCGTCGCGTGGCCGCCGGGATGTCGACGTTGTCGACTCCCGTGCCGGCACGGCCGATCACCTTGAGGCGCCCTGCCCGCTCGATCAGGTCGGCAGTGAGCTTGGTCGCGGAGCGGATCAGGATCGCGTCGTACTCGGCAATCGCCCCTTCCAGCTCTTTGTCGGACATATCGAGACCGAGGTCGACATCGAAGTTAGCGCGTAGGAGATCGACCCCTGAGTCGGCGATCTTCTCCTTGACCAGGACCTTCACCGGGTCACCTCCCCCACGTTCTCCACGGCCCAATCGATACAAGCGGTGAGCGCCTCGACGTCGGCGGGCTCGACCGCCGGGAACATGCCGACGCGCAGCTGGTTGCGTCCGAGCTTGCGGTAGGGCTCGACGTCGACGATGCCGTTTGCACGCAGCGTCGCGGCGAGCGCGGCAGCGTTGACGGAGTCGTCGAAGTCGATCGTGCCGACGACCAGCGAGCGCTTGGCCGGATCGGCGACGAACGGGGTGGCGAACTCGGTGCGCTCGGCCCAGCCGTAGAGATGACCGGATGAAGCCGTGGTACGTCCCACGCACCAATCGAGGCCGCCGCCGGTGAGCATCCACTCGACCTGGTCGGCGAGGAGGATCAGGGTCGCGAGGGCGGGCGTGTTGTAGGTCTGCTCCTTGCGCGAGTTCTCGAGCGCGGTGAGCAGCGAGAGGAAGGCCGGCTGCCAGCGATCGCCGCTGCCGTCGAGCTGCTCGATCCTCGCGATCGCGGCGGGGCTGAGCAGGGCGAGCCAGAGGCCGCCGTCGGCACCGAAGGCCTTCTGCGGAGCGAAGTAGTAGGCGTCGGCCTCGGCGACGTCAACAGGCAGACCGCCGGCGCCAGAGGTTGCATCGACCAGCACCAGAGCCTCGCCGGACCCCTCGGGACGTTCGACATCGACCATCACCCCGGTCGAGGTCTCGTTGTGCGCCCAGGCGAGGACATCGGCGGCGGGGTCGGCGGTCGGGACCGGCGCATCGCCAGGGTCCGCCTCGACCACGATCGGGTCGCCGAGGAAGGGAGCGGCGGCGGTCGCCTTAGCGAACTTCTGCGAGAACTCGCCGTAGCTGAGGTGGAGGGAGCGCTCGCGCACCAGCCAGGCGGCGGCGGCCTCCCAGAAGGCGGTCGTGCCGCCGTTGCCGAGAGCGACCTCATAGCCCTCGGGCGGGCCGAAGAGCTCCGCGAGGCCGCCCCTGACACGTCCGACCAGGTCTCGAACCGGCTGCTGGCGGTGAGAGGTGCCCATCAGCGAGGCCTGATCGGCGAGCTTCGCCAGCGCCTCAGGACGGACCTTGGAGGGACCGCAGCCGAAGCGGCCGTCGGCGGGCTTGAGCTCGCTGGGGATCTGGGCTGTGCCTGTGGTCGAAGTCATCGTGCAGACCGGTAGGCATCTGCCAACCGGTTGGCGGGGACGGACAGGTTATTGACAGGCGCGGGTGGACTCCCCCCGGACGCGAGGTTAGGCTGAGCGCCGCACCGCCCAGTCACCTCCAAGAAGGGATCGCATGTACCCAATTGCCTACGAGGCCGATTTCAATCCCACGCCAAACCGGGCCACGACGTTCTTCCGGTTGATCCTTGCGATTCCGTGGATGATCGTCGCGACCTTCTGGGGAATCCTGTTCCTCTTCACGCACTTCTTCGCGTGGATCGCCGTGGTCGTCCTCGGCCGGTATCCACAGTGGCTATACGAGTTCAACTCCGGGATCGTGCGCTTCTCCGTGCGGGTCTCGGCCTGGATCTACCTGCAGACCGACGCCTGGCCCCCGTTCACCCTCTCCGAAGACGACAGCTATCCGATTCGGGTCAGGATCGCACCCGCCGCAGAGCGGCAGAGCCGGCTCAAGGCGTTCTTCCGGCTGATCCTGGTCTTGCCGGTTGCCCTCGTCCTCTCCTATGGCACCTCGTACATCCAGCTGCTCGCCGGGGTGGTCGCCTGGCTGACGATCGTCTTCCGCGGCTACCTGCCGGAGGGGATCAACTCGATGATGACCTTCGTCAACAGCTTCCACGCCCGGGTCCTGGGCTACATCGCGATCCTCACCGACGACTACCCGCCGATCGGGCTCGAGCGAGCGAAGCCAGCGGGGGTACAGGCATGACAAACGTGAAGAAAGGCGAGGGATACGCGGTCGCCCACCTAGACGACCTCGGCGAGGGTCACGGGTTCCGCAAGATCCGCAAGGAGATGGGGGTCACCGCCTTCGGTGCCAACGCAATCGTGATCCCTCCCTCCTACGAGACCGGACAGCACTTCCACGACGAGCAGGAGGAGCTCTACTTCCTGCACAGCGGCAGCATCGAGATCGAGTTCGGCGACGGCTCGGCCCACGAGCTGTCGCCGGGCGGCCTCGCCTGGGTCGACGCTGCGACCGTTCGCAAGGTGCGCAACACGAGCGACTCCGAGGATGCCGTTTACGTGGTTGTTGGCGGTAAGGACGGGTACGTGGGGCGGGACGGTCGGCAGCCGGAGGGTGAGACGCGGCGGTAGGTGGTTGGGCGGGTGAGGCGCCCGTCCTCCGGGTGAATTGATGTCGCACGCGCTTCGCGCTTAGCGACGAAGAAGGTGCGCGGCTTCGCCGCGCAACAACCGGATTGCATAGGCGGCCTTCGGCCACATTCACCCGGAGGACGACCGGGCGCCTCTTCCACACCTCCAGCCCGAGAGTGGCCGACCACGACCTCTTTCCAGAAGCTTCTATTGCGCGGGAGGTCCTGGGTCTTCGGCCTTGGTTCTGGAGCTGTGTGACGGGGAGGGCGGCGGTGCTGCTCACCGGGAATGTCGCCGAAGGCGGCGATATGCAATCTGTTTATTGCGCGGCGTAGCCGCGCACCTTCCTCGGCGCTAAGCGCGAAGCGCGTGCGCCATCAATTCCCGGGGAGCAGCACCGCCGCCCTCCCCAGCAGAAACCCCAGAACTAAAACTCCTGGTCGACCCAGGGCATCATGTCGCGGAGGTCTTTGCCGACCTTCTCGACCTGGTGACCCTTGCCCTCCTCGCGCATCCGCGAGAGGTTCTCGCCGCCGGCCCGGTTCTCGGCGATCCACTCGCGGGCGAACTCGCCCGACTGGATCTCGCCGAGGATCTCTTTCATCGCGGCGCGGGACTCCTCGCCGATGACACGCTTGCCGCGGGTCATGTCGCCGTACTCGGCCGTGTTGGAGATCGAGTAGCGCATCCCCTGGATCCCCTTCTCGTACATCAGGTCGGCGATCAGCTTCAGCTCGTGCAGGCACTCGAAGTAGGCGAGACGGGGGTCGTAGCCCGCCTCGACCAGGGTCTCGAAGCCGGCCCGGACCAGCTCGCTGGCGCCGCCGCAGAGGACGGCCTGCTCACCGAAGAGGTCGGTCTCGCACTCGTCCTTGAAGGTCGTCTCGATCACCGCCGCGCGGGCGCCACCGATACCGGCGGCGTAGGCAAGTACGAGGCCATGGGCGTTGCCGGTAGCGTCCTGGTGGACGGCCATCAGGCAGGGGACACCTGTCCCCTCCTCGTACTGGCGGCGGACCAGATGGCCGGGGCCCTTGGGCGCGACCATGCCGACGTCGACGCCGGCGGGCGGCGGGATCTGCTCGAAGTGGATCGCGAAGCCGTGAGCGAAGAGCAGCAGGTTGCCGGGCGCGATCCCGTCCGCGATCTCGGCCCCCCAAACCTCAGCCTGCTTCTCGTCGGGCAGCAGGATCATCACCACGTCGCCGCGGCTGGCGGCTTCGGCGATGTCGAGCACCTCGAGCCCGGCGGCCTCGGCCTTGGCGCGGCTGGAGGAGTCAGGTCGCAGGCCGACGACCACGTCGACCCCGGAGTCCTTGAGATTGAGAGCGTGCGCGTGCCCCTGGGAGCCGTAGCCGAGGATGGCCACGGTCTTTCCGTCGAGCAGCGAGAGGTCGGCGTCCTTGTCGTAAAAGATGTCGTCAGGCATGGTCGAGCAGGCTATCGGAGCGCCCTGCGCATTAGCTTGCCGGAGGGCGTGCGCGGCAGTGCCGCCGCCAGCTCGACCCGCTTCGGCACCTTGTACCCCGCCAGCGACTCGGCGCAGTGGCGGCGCAGCTCGTCCGGCGTCGCCTCGGAGCCGTCCTTGAGCACGACGATCGCGGTCACCGCCTGTTGCCACTCGGGATCGTCGCGACCGACGACCGCGGCGTCGGCGACCTCCGGATGACGTAACAGCACCTTCTCGACTTCCGCTGGGACCACGTTCTCGCCACCGGTGACGATCATGTCGTCGATCCGGTCGTCGACATAGAGGAAGCCTTCCTCGTCGATCCTGCCGACGTCGCCGGTGTGCAGCCAGCCGTCGGCGTCAGCCCGCCCCGGCGCCACCGTCGGGCCCTGGACGAGGATCTCGCCGTCCTGGATACGCAGGTGGGTGGTTAGCAGCGGCCTACCGGCGGAACCCAACTTGCGACGGGCATCGGCCGGCGCCAGCGTGGTCACCTGCGAACAGGCCTCGGTCAGGCCGTAGGTCTGTACGACGGTGGCCCCGCGTCCGATCGCCTCCTCGAGCGACTCCTCCGGCACCGGGCCGCCGCCAACCAGGATCGCCCGCGGACCGGAGAGGTCGGCGCCAGCGTCGAGCAGACGGGTGAGCATCGTCGCGACGAGCGAGACCACGGTGATTCCCTCGCCCTCCAGCGAGGCGGCGACCTGGTCGACGTCGAAGCCGTCATGGACCACGGCCGCCGTCCCGTAGATGACCGAGCGCATCACGATCCCGAGCCCGGAGATATGACCCAGAGGGAGGCAGCAGAGCCAGCGGTCGCCGGGGTCGACGCCAATGTTGAAGCTGGAGCCGACCGCGTTCCAGAGGAAGTTGCCGTAGCTCAACCCGATCGGGTGGGGCGTGCCACTGCTGCCGCTGGTCAGGACCCGGCAGACGATGTCGTCCATGTCGTGCTCACCGAGCAGCGGCAGGTCGGCCTCGGTCTGGGTCACACGACCAGGGTCGTCGAAATCGATCGCCGGCTCCTCGGCAGTGACGACGGCCGCACGCTCCTCTTCGCTCAGCCGCGGGCCGAGCGGCAGCAGCACCGCCCCTAGCTTCATCAGCGCGTGGACCATGACCACCTGCTCGCGGCGTGGGTGCATCGTCAGGGCGACCACCGACCCCCGCCGCACGCCATCCGCCGCCAGGCGCCGTGCCACCCAGGTCGCCTCCGCCTCGAGCTCGGCGTAGGTGACCTCGGCGCCGTCCGCGACCAGTGCGGTGCGGTCGGGACAACTCTGCGATCTCTGGGCGAGCCAGTTGTCGAGTTTCATCGGCGGGATATCGTGCCCATCATGCCCAAACGCCATAAGGAAGCTCCACCCGAAGAGAACCTCTACGCGCCGATCGACTGGCAGGCGGCCGCGGAGTACCAGGACATCCGCTACGAGAAGGCCGACGGGATCGCCAAGATCACGATCGACCGGCCGGATGTCCTCAACGCCTTCCGACCGCAAACGCTAATCGAGGTCTCTGCCGCATTCGAGCTCGCTCGCGAGGACACCGAGATCGGCGTGGTGATCCTCACCGGCGAGGGGACGAAGGCCTTCTGCTCAGGGGGCGATCAGCAGGTACGCGGCGACACCGGATACGTCGCCGAGGGCGCCTCCCTCGGCCGCTTCCACGTCACCGACCTGCAGGTGCAGATGCGGCGGCTGCCGAAGCCGGTGGTGGCGATGGTCGCCGGCTACGCCATCGGCGGCGGCCACATCCTCCACATCTGCTGCGACCTGACGATCGCCGCCGACAACGCCTGCTTCGGTCAGACCGGGCCACGGGTCGGCTCCTGGGACGGTGGCTTCGGGGCCTCCCTTCTGCGCGACCTTGTCGGCACCAAGAAGGCGAAGGAGCTCTGGCTGCTCTGCCGCCAGTACGACGCCGAGGAGGCGCTCGAGATGGGGCTGATCAACAAGGTCGTCCCACTCGACGACCTCGAGCGGGAGACAGTCGCGTGGTGCCGGGAGATGTTGGCCCTCTCCCCCTTCGCCCTGCGCCTGGTCAAGGCCAGCTTCAACGCCCACGAGGACGGCTACGCGGGGATCCAGCAACTGGCCCACGACACTAACCTGCTCTTCTACGGCAGTGAGGAGGCGCGTGAGGGCCGCGAGGCCTTCAAGGAGAAGCGCCCGCCCGACTTCTCCCAATTCGCCCGCCGCCCATGAAGGTCGCGATGGCAGAGGCAAGACGATGAGGATCTGGTTGATGGCGGCGCGGCCGCGGACGCTGCCAGCCGCGATCGCTCCGGTGCTGGTCGGGACGGCGGCCGCGGTCCAGCTGGCCGGGGAGCTGCCGCGAGTCGGCGCCTTCATCGCCGCGCTCGTCGGCTCGATCTTCATCCAGATCGGGACGAACCTGGCAAACGACTACTCGGATGCCCGGAGGGGAGCCGACACGGCCGATCGGCTGGGACCGGTGCGGGTGACCTCGGCTGGGCTGGTGACGCCGCAGCGGGTGCTGAACGCGACCTGGATCGCCTTCGCGATCGCGGTTGCCTGCGGCATCTACCTCGCCGCCGTGGCCGGGATCGTGATCCTGCTGATCGGTGCGGTCTCGATTGCCGCCGGCGTCCTCTACACCGGCGGCCCCCGCCCCTATGGCTACGCCGGGCTGGGCGAGGTTTTCGTCTTCCTCTTCTTCGGCCTGGTCGCTGTCAACGGCTCCTATTACGTGCAGGTCGAGCAGCTCGATGCGCTGCCGCTCGGCCTCTCGATCGCCGTCGGCTTCCTCTCCACGGCGATCCTCGTCGTCAACAACGTCCGCGACATCGAGACCGACCGTCGCGCCGGCAAGATGACCCTGGCGGTGCGGATGGGCCGCCACAACGCCGTCGTGCTCTTCCGCCTACTCGTGCTCGGCGCCTTCGTGGTGCTGCCGATCGCCCTGGTCGGAGGTGAATCCAGCCTGCTGCCGCTGATCGGGCTGCTGGCGCTGCCGATGGCAATCGGGCCGATGCGGACGATGTCGAATCGCACCGACGGCCCTGCCCTGAACGGCGCCCTCGCCGCCACCGGCGCCCTGCTCGCGGTCTTCAGCCTGCTGGTCACCGCGGGCCTGCTGATCTCCAGCTGAGCGGCTCAGGCGAGCTCGGGCCTCAAATCAGGCGTGGAACGGCGACCATTGGTGGGATGCTGTGACGGTGCGCATCGCATCGGTCGAGGTCATCCCCTACGCGCTCCCCTTTCGCGAGCCCTATGTGACTGCGCGCGGCCGGCTTGATCAGCGCGAGATGGTGCTGCTGCGGCTGCGCTCCGCGGAGGGCCTGGTCGGTCTCGGCGAAGCCGTGCCCCTCTCGCTGCGAAACGGAACCGGGTTGGCGCGGGTGGTCGAGGAGCTGGAGCGGCTCGGGGAGCGGGAGGCGCTCGACGAGGCGACCCTGTCCGGCGACGCGATCGGCCTCTCGGCACCAGCCCGTTGCGCGGCACTGACCGCCCTGCTTGACCTGCGCGGGCGAAGAGCCGCGGGGGAAGGATCGGCCCCACCCGCCGAGACCCAGCCGGTCGAGTGCAACGCGACCCTTGTCGCGGGCGATCCGGCGGCGGTGGCGGCGGATGCGCTGCGCTGGGCCGAGGAGGGCTTTGCCACCTTCAAGCTGAAGCTCGGTGCCGGCGATGACGTCGGTCAGGTGCGGGCAGTGCGCGACGCGGTCGGACCGGGCCCGCGGATTCGCGTCGACGCCAACGCCGCCTGGGATGTGGCGACGGCGAAGCGGACGCTGAGCGCGCTGGAGCCCTTCGAGGTCGAGCTCGCCGAGCAGCCGGTGGCGACCCTGGAGGAGGCGGCGGAGGTGGCAAGCGCGACTTCGATCCCAATCGCCGGCGACGAGAGCGTCGAGAGCCGTGCCGACGCAGAGCGCGCGCTGTCGCTAAGCGCCTGCGAGCTCACCGGCATCAAGCTCTCCAAGGTCGGCGGGCCGGAGGCGGCGATCGAGATCGCTGAGGTGCTGCCTGCCTTCCTCTCCAGCGCCCTCGACGGGCCCGTCGGGATCGCCGCCGCAGCCCAAGTCGCGTCGACCCTCGACCAGGCAGGCGGTGGCGAGGCGGTGGCAATGGCACACGGGCTTGCCACACAGCGACTTTTCTCCTCGACCGTGGCCAAGGTCGAGTGTGAGCTTCGCGACGGGATGCTGCACCTACCGGCGGGCCCCGGGCTCGGCGTGGAGATCGACGAGGCCGCGCTCGACGCGCACCGCCTCTAACGTCCTCCATCTGTGGACCCGACTAACGGCAACACCGCACTCGCCTCTGCCTTCGTCGAGGAGCTGGCGCGGGGTGGTCTGCGCCACGCCGTCGTCTCACCCGGCTCCCGCTCGACCCCGCTCGCGCTGGCGCTTTGGCGCCAGCCGGAGATCGAGGTGACGGTGATCGTCGACGAGCGCTCGGCGGCCTTCTTCGCCCTCGGCGCAGCCCAGGCGACACGGATGCCAGTGGCGATGCTGTGCACATCCGGCACCGCCGCCGCCAACTACCACCCGGCGATCTGCGAGGCCGACGAGTCGGCCGTGCCGCTGATCGCCCTCAGCGCCGACCGCCCGCCAGAGCTGCGCGGCATCGGCGCGGGACAGACGATCGACCAGCTGAAGCTCTACGGCTCCTCGGTACGTTGGTTTTGCGAAGTCGGCACCCACGAGGCTGACGACACCGGCCTCCTCCACTACCGCTCGGTCGCCTGCCAGGCACTCGCGGTGGCGCGAGGTGAGCCTCGCCCCGGACCCGTTCACCTCAACCTCCCCTGGCGCGAGCCGCTCTCACCGGTCCCGGTCGAGGGCGCCGTCACCGCGACCGACCCGCTCGCCCTTCAGGGTCGTGACGTCCGCCCGCTAACCGCGGTAACGCCGATCGACGTCGAGCCCTCGACCTTCCTGCTCGATGAGGTCGCCGGCCACATCCGCGATGCCGACCTCGGCGTGATCGTCGCCGGCCGCCAGCTCGATCCCGAGCTGCGCGAGCCGCTAGCCCACCTGGCCCGGGTTGCCGGTTTCCCGATCCTCGCCGAGCCGACCTCGCAAATGCGCTGCGGCCCGCACGATCGCTCCTACGTCGTCACCGCCTATGACCATCTGCTGCGCGACGAGCAGTTCGCTGCTGACGCTGTTCCCGATTTGGTCCTGCGCTTCGGCGGGATGCCAACCAGCAAGCCACTGCGGGAATGGCTGGCGCGAGGCGGCGGTGACCAGATCGTCGTCGACCCCGATATGGCCTGGAACGAGCCAACCCGCAGGGCGGCAGCGCTGCTGCGTGCCGACCCGACCGAGCTTGCGGCCGGGTGGGCCGCTCGGCTCGGCGAGGAGCGACCGGCACCGGCGATGTGGCTCGAGGCGGAGCAGGCGGCGCGCGCGGCCATCGAAAAGGGGCTTGGCGAGATGGATGAGCTGACGGAGCCCGGCCTGCACCTGGCACTCGGGCTTGCGCACGGTGACGGCGACCTCGTCTACACCGCCTCCAGCATGCCGATCCGCGACCAGGAGGCGTTCCTGCCCGCAACCGAGACCGACGTGCTCTTTCTCTGCAACCGCGGCGCCAACGGGATCGACGGGCTCATCTCATCCGGGATCGGGGCTGCCCGCGCGAGCGGTAGGCCGACCACGATCGTGAGCGGTGACTTGGGGCTACTGCACGACGTCGGCGGCCTCGCAGCGCTGCGCGAGGCGGAGACGCCGGTGCGAATCGTGGTCCTCGACAACGACGGCGGCGGCATCTTCCATTTCCTGCCCCAGGCCGACGCGCTGGAGGCGGGCGAGTTCGAGGGGCTGCTCGGCACCCCGCGCGGAGTCGACACGGCCAAGGCGGCGGACCTCTTCCGCCTGCACCATCACCGGATCGAGACCATCGCGGAACTGCCCGAGGCGCTTGACATGGGCACAGGATTGATCGAGGTCCCCGTCGACCGCCAGGCCAACGTCGAGATTCACCGCCGCCTCAGCGCGGCAGTCGGGGCGGCGATCGCGACGTGAGCAACGGTGGGCGCATCCACTCGATGGACGCGCTCCGAGCATCGACGATGCTCCTGCTCGTCCCAGTGCACGGAGCAGGAATGGTCTGGCTCAACGGTCACCCCGGAGCCTGGGCAATCGTCATCTACTGGGTCGTTCATGTCTTCCGGATGCCGCTTTTCTTTGCCATGTCGGGCTTCTTCCTGACCCTGCTGCTGACCCGCAGAGGGCTGCATGAAACGGCGCGGAATCGCACCACCAGGATCCTCGTCCCGCTGGCGCTCGGCCTCGTAACCCTGATCCCGCTCTTCTTCTTTCTCTCCCAGCAGACCGGAACGCCGATCGAGGCGGATGGGATCCCATCGGGAAGCCCCTTCTCCTTCGAGCCAAACTTCCTCTGGTTCCTCTGGTACCTGCTGATCATCGACGGCATCGCGATCGCGGCATACCTCCTCGCGCCGCGAACCCTGAAGGGGGCCGGCGCAAGGACGCGTCAGCTGATCTCCAGACCCCTGATCGGGATTCCCCTGCTTGCCATTCCCACCGCCCTCAGCATCTGGTGGGAGCCCACCTGGTCGGCCGCGGCCCCGATGGACACCTTCGTCCCGCAGCTGCCCGTGCTCGCCTACTACGCGATCTTCTTCATCCTCGGGGCGACGCTGTGCGCCCATCGCGACCTGATCGAGTCGGCCAGTCGCAACGCCTGGCGATGGGCCCTCTGCGCCGTGGTGACCACGATCCCGGCAGGAGCACTTTTCACCCTCCACAACTCACCGGACTACGGGTCCCACCCGTTGGTGCACGGACCGGCCCTCGTCGTCTACGCCGTCGCCACCTGGACCAGCCTGTTCGCCCTGATCGGCCTCGCTGACCGCTTTCTAAATCGTCCCTGGCCGGCCATGCGCTACATGGCCGACTCGTCCTACTGGATCTACCTCTCGCACATGCCGGCGATGGTGCTGGTGACCGCCTGGCTGGGGGCTACCGCCCTCGGAACGGCGCCGCTGTTCGCCCTCGTCACCCTCTCCTCCCTTGCCTTCTCCCTCATCACCTATCCACTCTTCGTCCGCTACACGGTCATCGGTCGCATGCTCAATGGGCCACGTGAGCGGCGGCGCAAGCCGCCAACGCACCAGCCGACCGGACCGGCGCTCAGCAGCTGATTCGGCCAGCCTCGCGCCCGGGACCGGGCTGCCAGGCAATCCCATAGAACGCCGAGCGGGGATGGACCCGGAGCTCGTGCGGACACGATCCGTCGCTGTTGATCTCCATCACGGCGTTGCCGAAGCTGAACAGGGTGAGTGGGGACTCATTGGGAGTCACGACGTATGCGAGTCGCGATCCCGACGGATCCCAGCTCGGCGCGGTCTCGTACTGGCCGGGAGTCCTGGTCAGTCGACGGAGCGATAGGTGCTCCTTGTCGACGACGTATAGATCGCTGGTTATCTCAAAGTCCTCGCGGAAGGATTCGCGCACCAGCACCAGGGCCGAGCCATCGGGTGAGAACATCGGTTCCACTGCTTCCGCCGCCAGCAGCTCGACGTCGCCCGTAGCAATCCAGAGGAGAACCGCGTCAAACGATTCACCGAGACTGTCGTCGATGCGCGTAAGCGCCACGGCGGACCCGTCTGGCGAGAAAGAGTAGGGGAAGAAGTGCAGACCATTGCGCCACGGCGTCAGTCTTCGCTGCCGGCCATCGTCGAGGTCAAGCCGCCATACCGAGGTGCTTTCGAAAGTCACGGTGCGCCGGCCACGACGTCCTGGACGTGTCCTTTGCTTGTAGCGGGAGAAGACGAGCGAGCGTCCGTCGGGCGCGAAGACGGGATCGCCGCCCCCGCGTGTGCCAATCAACCGTCGGAGCCCGGTCCCATCCGGGCGCACAGTGAAGATCCACCTGGTTTCGGCCGTCCTTCCCCCACCCAGGGTGGCCGCGAAGACGAGTAGACCTCCGTCCGGCGACCAGTTGGGCCGGGAAAAAGGTTCGAGCGAGAAGCGCGAGCGCCCGCCTTCCCCCGCAAGGCGAACCCGCTGGGAGTCGGTCGAGCCCACCGTCACCAGGCTTGCTCGGGCCGGTTTGAACGAGATCTGCGTCACGGCGAGCCGAGCGCCCCCGGGGGCCGTCGCCGCATGGGCGCTTCCGCAAGCCACCAATCCCAACAGCGTCAGGGCTCCCCACAACGACAGCGCGCGACCAATCACGCGGCACATCCTTACTTATTTGGTACGTCCGAGTATTCCTCAGTCAGCCAGCAGCGGTAGCAGGGCCTCGAGCTTGATCTCGGTCTCGGCCAGCTCGGCGGCGGGGTCGGAGCCGGCGACGACGCCGACTCCGGCAAAGAGGTGGGCCTCGCGGTCGCGGAGCAGGGCGCTGCGCAGGGCGACGCAGAATTCTCCGTCCTCGGTCGCATCCATCCAGCCAACCGGGCCGGCGTACCAGCCGCGGTCCATCTGCTCGAGCTCGGCGATCGCGGCGGCGGCGGCCTCGCGGGGCTCGCCGCCGACGGCCGGGGTCGGGTGCAGCAGCCCGACCAGCTCGACCGCCGAGCGCGGCTCGGCCATCTGCGCCACGACAGGGGTCGCCAGATGCTGGATGTTGGCCACCTTGACGATCTCGGGCTCGCTCTCCGTCTCGACCCAGACCGCATGCGGGCGCAGCGTGCGCGCGATCCGCTCGGCGACGATCGCGTGCTCACGACGGTCCTTGTCGCTGCGCAGCAGCTGCTCGCCGAGGTGATCATCGACAGCGGGATCGGAGCTGCGCCGGGTCGAGCCGGCGAGGGCGACGGTCGAGACGCTCGCCCCCGAGCGGCGCACCAGGAGCTCCGGGCTAGCGCCGATGAACGCGGCCTCAGGCGTTCCGCAGCAGAAGCAAAAGCATGAGGGGAACTGCTCCCGGATCGCGCCGAAGAGCGCCGCCGGGTCGTGGGCGGCGCCGGCGCTGACGAGCACCTCGCGCGCCAGCACCACCTTCGACATCTCCCCCGCTCCGATCCGCTCGGTCGCTGCCGAGATCGTGCGCTCGAACTCACGGGGCGGGCGAACGCTTTCGATCTCGACCCGCGAGGTCGGGTGCGGGTCGAGCAGCGGCAGCGAGTCGGCCTGCAGGCCCGCCAGCCGGGCCGCAAGAGCGTTTACTTTCTCCTCGGCTGCCTCGCCAGAGCGGACGACCGTGTTGACGGTGAGGAACGTGTCCTCGCCACTGCGGCAGAGCGAGAGCTCGGGTAAGACCAGCGACGCCGGCGGCAGCGAGGACCAGGGCGAGGAGGCGCCGCCCTCCGGGTCGAAGGCGAAGCCGCCGACCCAGACCGCGCCGGCGCCTGCCGGCAGGCCAGTGGGCTCGTCGAAGATCGTCTCGCCACCGAGGCACTCCCGAGCGACGTCTCGAAAGCGTGCCGCCCCGCGAGACGTGGCCTGAGCGGCGACCCCGAGCGCGGCAAGAGCAAACCCCCGGTCCGGCTGCTCCCAGCAGAACCAGTGGTCAGAGGCGAGACGCGAGGCGAAAACTGCCGCACAGGGATCGATCCCCTCCACCGGCACGGTGACGCTGACCAGCGTTCGCCTTCCCCTCGCTTGCGCTCGCTCGACCCCGGCGCGCAGGCGCTGCTCGAGGTCGGCGGAGCGCAGCTCGAGCAACGGAGCTACTCGGCACCCCTTGCTATGGCGATCTCGCCGGTCCTGACCATCTCGACCAAGCCATGCGGGCGGACCATCCGCTCGAAGGCCTCGATCTTCTCGGCGGAGCCGGTGACCTCAATCGTCATCGTGCGCCGCGCGACGTCGACGATCTTCGCCCGGAAGATCTCGGCGAACTGGATGATCTCTGCCCGGTTCTCGACCGCGGCCGAGACTTTGAACATCGCCATCTCGCGGGCAACGGTCTCCTCCGGTTCCATGTCGCGGATCTTCAGCACGTTGACCAGCTTGTGCAGCTGCTTGGTCACCTGGTCAATCGGGTGCACGGCACCGTCGAGGGTGAGGGTGATCCGCGAGATGCTCGGGTCGTCGGTGGGGCCGACGGCGAGCGTGTCGATGTTGAAGCCGCGGCGGGAGAAGAGGCCGGCGATCCTCGCCAGCACACCCGGTTTGTTCTCGACCAGGATCGAGAGGATGTGCTTGCGCCCGCTCAGCTGCCCCGGCACGCGCAGCTCCTCGAGTTTGACCAGATCCGGGGTCCCGGCCTCCATCAGCCCACCATGTCCCTTGCGGCGGCACCGGCAGGAATCATCGGGAAGCAGTTCTCCTCCTGCGCAACCCGCACGTCGAGCAGCACCGGACCGTCGGTCTCGAGCGCCTTCACCATCGTCTCCTCGAGATCGGCGGAGTTCTCGCAGCGCAGGCCGGTAGCGCCAAAGGCCTCGGCGAGCTTGACCCAGTCCGGGCTCGGGCCCATCTCGACCGAGCTGTAGCGGCGGTCCCAGAAGAGCTCCTGCCACTGGCGGACCATGCCCATGTAGCCGTTGTTCATCAGGAAGACCTTGACCGGGATCTCTTCGGCGACGCAGGTCGCCAGCTCCTGACAGTTCATGATCAAGCTGCCGTCGCCGGCGAGGCAGACGACCGCCTCGTCGGGACATGCGATCTTGGCGCCAACCGCGGCGGGAAGGCCGAAGCCCATCGTCCCCAGCCCGCCGGAGTTGATCCAGCGGCGGGGCTTGTCGAAGCCGTAGTACTGCGCCGCCCACATCTGGTGCTGGCCGACGTCGGAGGTGACGATGGCGTCGCCCTGCGTCGCCCGGTGCATCGCCTCGATCATGAACTGCGGCTTGATCTCGCCGTCCTTGCCGGGCTCATACTGGAGCGGGTACTCCTCCTGCCAGGCATGGATCTGCTTCCACCAGGCGTCGAGGCGCGAGGGGTCGGTCTGCAGCGCCTGGTACTCGCGGGTCAGCGCCGGCAGCACCTGCTTGGCGTCGCCGACTATCGGGATGTGAGCGGGGACGTTCTTGGAGATCTCCGCCGGGTCGACGTCGATGTGGATGAACTTCGCGTGTGGCGCGAACTCCGAGAGTTTGCCGGTGATGCGATCGTCGAAACGGGCGCCGATCGCGACGATCAGGTCGGCCTCGTCCATCGCGTAGTTAGCCGCGCGGGTGCCGTGCATGCCGAGCATCCCCAGCCACTGCTCGCCGGAGGCCGGATAGCCACCCAGCCCCATCAAGGTCGAGGTGATCGGGAAGCGGTCGGCGGCGACCAGCTCACGCAACTGCTCAGAGGCGTTGGCATTGATCACGCCGCCGCCGCTGTAGAGGATCGGCCGCCGCGCGTTGGCAATCGCCTTGGCGGCGATCCGAATCTGCTTGATGTTGCCGCCGCTGGGCGGCTTGTAGCCGGCCAGGTCGACCGGCTCGGTGCGCTGCTGGTACTCGATGTCGGCGCGCGAGAGGTCCTGCGGAATGTCGAGCAGGACCGGCCCCGGCCGCCCGGTCGAGGCGACGTGGAAGGCCTCATGGACGTACTCGGGGATCTGCCGCGGGTCCGTCACCTGGAAGGAGTGCTTGACGAAGGGCAGGGTGGCGCCAAGGATGTCGGCCTCCTGGAAGCCGTCGGTGCCGATCAGCTCGGTCCGCACCTGGCCGGTGACGAACACGGTCGGGACCGAGTCCATCATCGCGTCGGCGATCGCGGTGACCAGGTTGGTCGCGCCCGGTCCGGAGGTGGCGAAAGCGACCCCGACCCGCCCTGAGGCCTTGGCGTAGCCCTCCGCCGCGTGCCCTCCGCCCTGCTCGTGCCGCACCTGGATATGGCGGAACTCAGCGTCGACCAGGGCGTCGTAGGTCGGCAGGTTCGCGCCACCGGGGATGCCGAAGATGTGCTCGACACCCTCGGCCTTCAGCGATTCCATCAATGCGTCTGCGGCTCTCATTGGGAGGGCGATGGTACCAGCGGGACTATGCCCACCATGCAGGCGATTTGACGGCCTCCTAGAGCTTGACCGGAGCCCCGGGGCTCCAGCGCGTCTTGGGGTCGATCGAGGACTCGATCACGCGATCCTTGTGCCGCTCGATCGCATGGATCATCGACTCGACCAGCTCCTCACCGAGTAGCTTCGGCTGCAGGCCTAGGTCGAGCAGCTTGGTGTGGATCGCGTTGTAGTAGTGCTCTTCCTTCTCGACCCGTGGGTTCTCACAGTGCTGGATCTCGACCGAGTAGCCGAGGTGCTGAGCGGCGCCCTTGACCAGCTCCGCCAGCTCCATCACCGAGAACTGCTCGGTGAACTGGTTGAAGACACGGAACTCGCCGCTCTCGGCGGGATTCTCGACCGCCAGCTCGACGCACTGCAGCGTGTCGCGGATGTTGAGGAAGCCGCGGGTCTGGCCACCGCTGCCGTAGACGGTGAGCGGATGGCCGATCACGGCCTGCACGCAGAAGCGGTTGAGCACGGTGCCGAAGATCTCGTCGTAGTCGAAGCGGGTGACCAGGCGCTCGTCGCCGGCCGCCTCCTCCGTCTCGATCCCGTAGACGACCCCCTGGTTGAGGTCGGTCGCGCGCAGCCCCCATGTGCGGCAGGCGAAGTGGATGTTGGTCGAGTCGTGGACCTTGGAGCAGTGATAGAGCGAGGCCGGGAGCTTCGGGAAGGGCAGCGTGTCCTTGCGCCCCTTGTGCTCGATCTCTATGTAGCCCTCCTCGATGTCAATCTCGGGCTGGCCGTACTCCCCCATCGTCCCGAGCTTGACCAAGTGGCACTCGGGAACGTGGTCGCGGATCGCGAAGAGCAGGTTGAGGTTGCCGATCACGTTGCCGTACTGGGTCTCCACCGCCTGCTCGCGCGAGGCCATCGAGTAGGGCGCCGAAGCCTGCTGGCCGTAGTGGACGACGGCGTCCGGCCTGATCTCGGCGACGACCTGGTCGAGGAAGTCGCCGTCCTCGACCGCACCGACGAAGCTGCGGATCTCATTGCCGGAGACCTCGCGCCAGGCGGCAATCCGATCGTCGAGGCCGAGGATCGGGGTCAGCGAATCGCTGCCGACGCCGCTGACCCAGCTGCGCCGGATGAAGTTGTCGACGACTGCGACCTCGTGTCCGCGGGCCGAAAACCTCAATGCCGTCGGCCAGCCCAGGTAACCGTCGCCCCCAAGGATGAGAACGCGCATAGGTCGCGGCAGCGTAGCGGACAGGGGTGATGTCTCGTGCCCGCAGGAAGCCCCCGCCGAGCGCCATAGCATCCGCCCGATGACGACTCTCACGGCGCGCAACGGCGGGCGGGCAGCGCTCGTGATACTGGCGCTGCTGACCGTGACAGGGCTGGCGCTGCGGGTCGGCTACGCAGTCGAGGCTCCGGCCGAGCAGCCGCCGGACTCCTTTGCCTACGCGCGCATCGCGGAGAATCTCTACCACCATGGGTCGTTCGACGCTCGCGCACCTGGGGCTCCACACGAAATCCAGCCTGCCAGTTCCTACTCGCCCGGTCTGCCGCTGCTGGCAGCCGCCGTCTACTGGCTTAGCGGCGGAGTCCACCTCACCCTTTTCCTGATCCTGCTGGCGCTGCTCGGCGCGGGGGCGATCCCGATGACCTATCTGCTCGGCAGGCGCCTGGCGGGCACCCTTGCGGGCCTGACAGGGGCCGCCGTGATCGCCATCTACCCGGCGCTGCTCGAGTACCAGGGCCTGCTGCTGACCGAGCCTCTCGCGGCGTTCCTGCTCAGCGCCGGGCTGGTCGTCTTCTGGGCGCGGCAGAGCGGCGTTCGTCGCTCGGCCGCTGGCTGGCCAGTGGCGCGCTGTTCGGAGCGCTGGCCCTGGTCCGGCCCGAGTACCTCGCCCTCGCCGTCCTGGTGCCGTTCGCTTGGCTACTGCGAGAGGCGCTCCAGGGGAAGAGTCGCCAAGCGGTTCTGGCCGTGGCGGCTTCACTGCTGGCCACCACCGTGATCCTCGCCCCGTGGGCGATACGCAACGCCATTGTTCTCGATCGCTTCGTCCCGGTCTCCACTGGCGGTGGCAAGACGCTTTTCATCGGCACCTACCTCGACGCCGACGGGGACGGGCCGAAGCTGCGCGAACTCCTCCTCTCCCAACGACCCGCCCTGCGGGAGCGGCTCTCTCAGCGCGGCCCGGTCGACGACCCGAGTCAGATGGCTCTCGAGCGGGTCCTCAACCGGGTGGCGGCGGAGCGCTACCCCGGCCTCGAAACCGACGCCGCCCTGGGACGGCTCGGCCGCCAGAACCTCGAGGACGACATCACCGAGGAGCCGGTCCGGTTCGTGGGCCTACTGATCGACAAGGCATACGAAACCTGGACAGACACTCCGCGGGAAGTGATGGAGAGGCAGCCGTGGCGGGTCCTCCAGCTCGGCACCGTGCTCTTCGCCCTGCTCGGCATCGTGGTGCTCGTCGTTCGGCGTCGTCGCTTCGAGGCGGCGATCGCCGCCTTCGTGCTGACTTATATGACGGCCGTGGGAGCGCTGCTGATCGCCTCCCCAAGACGCGAGCTGGTTGTGCTGCCGCTACTTGCCGCCCTGGCCGGCGTCGGGGTGGCAGCGTGTCGGGATAGCCTCGCGCGATGGAATCGCTGAGTCGCTGGCTGCGCGGGCTCCCCGAGCGCCACGGGCGCACGACGCTGATCCTGCTCGTGGCGATCCTCGCGCTGGGCTTCGGACTGCGCGCCTACCGGGTGGTCGAGCCGCTGCAGACTCCCGGCGATGACGCCCGCGCCTACTACGCCCTCTCCAAGGCCCTTTACGAGGAAGGCAGCTACGGTGGGCCGAGCTTCCGCGACGCCAGCGACTGGTCGCCGGGGGCGCCGCTTCTCTACGCGGCGAGCTTCTATGCAACCGGCGGCGCCCGGGAAGGGACGGCGCGGATAGTCGAGCTGCTGCTGGGGATGGCGGCGATCATCGTCGTCTACCTTCTGGGCAGGCGGATCAACTGTCGCCCGGCCGGGCTTCTCGGCGCGTTCGGGGTCGCCGTCTACCCGCCGTTCATCCACTCGACCGGGGCGCTGTTCAGCGAGCCGGCAGCGATCCTGACCCTGCCGGCCGCGGTGCTCGCCTTCCTCTGGGCGGGAGAACGGGAGCGATTGCGGGCCTGGCTCCTGCCCGGATTCCTCTTCGGTCTGACGGCGCTGATCCGGCCCGAGTACCTGCTGGTGGGAGCGGCGTTCGCGGTGCTGGCTCTGATTAGGGTCGGCCGGGAGCGAGGCTGGCGCCCCGGACTGGCGGGCGCGGCGCTGCTCGTCGCCGCGCTGCTGCTGCCGATCGTCCCCTGGGCGGTGCGCAACGCCGTCGTCCTCGACCGCAACGTGCCGATCTCGACCGGCGGCGGCAAGGCCCTCTACGTCGGCACCCTTCTCCCCGCCGACGGCGAGTACCAGCAGGCCAAGACGCTGCTCGTGCGCCGCTACCTGCAGCAAGACCTCGAGCCAGGCTCCCAGGCACTGGACGAGATCAACCCGACGCCCCTCTTCGACCGCGTCGCGGCCCGCTATCCCGACCTGCCGCGCGACGAGGCCCTGGGCAAGGTCGGCAGGCAGAACTTCTCCCACTACATCGATGAAGACCCGATCGGCTACGCGGAGATGACCGTGCGCAAGGTCTGGCGGATGTGGAGCGGGGGAATCGGCGAAGCGATGAGCAGCAGCGCCGGCCGGGTCGTCCAGGTCCTGATCGTGCTGCTCGGCCTGGCCGGGCTCGGGGTGCTGGCGATGCGCCGCCGCTGGTGGGACCTGGTCGCGATGGCGACCCCAATCGTGCTCGTCACCGCGGTCGGCGCAGCGACGCTCGCCGCGCCGCGCCGCAACGAGGTGCTGATGACACTCGTCTTCCCACTTGCCGGCGCGGCGCTCTCCAGGGCCAACGCGGCCATATCCTCCAGCCGTTCATGGTCCTCCGAGCAGGCATCTTCCCCGCCGAGCTGACGGCGCTGCGCAGCGCCGGGCTGATCTTCGCCGTGGCGTTGATCGCCTACGCGCTGATCCGGCGCCACTCGCTGCGCAACGTCGACGTGCTGATCCTGCTCGCCGCAGGGCTCGGGCTGGCGCTCGTCTCCGGCACCGAAATCACCGACGCGCTGCTTTCCGCCTTCTCCTTCGAGCGCGGCAACGGCGGTCGCATCCTCGGTCTCGCCGTCTTCGCGATCTTCATCCTCTTCTTCCTCATCCTGCGGGCGCTCTCCCAGGCGGCCCGCAATTCGCGACAGCTCTCCGCCGTGCTCGAGGGGCTCGCCTGGGAGGAGTTCCGCCAGGCAAAGCTTCCCGAGCGCTTCCGCGGCAAGATCGCGATCCTCGTCCCCGCCTACAACGAGGCCGAGAACATCGGTCACGTCCTGAACCTGATGCCGGCTGAGGTCTGCGGCGCGCCGACCGCGGTGCTCGTCGTCGACGACGGCTCGCGCGACGGCACCGGCGACGTCGCCGCCGAGCACGGCGCCGTAGTCGCCAGGCATGTGATCAACCGCGGCGGCGGCGCTGCGCTGCGCACCGGGTATCGACTGATGGTCGAATCGGGAGCCGAGATCGTCGTCACCCTCGATGCCGACGGCCAGCACCTCCCTTCAGAGATGGAGCGTCTGGTCAAGCCGGTGCTGGACAGAGAGGTCGACGTCGCCCACGGCTCGCGCGTCCTCGGCCACGCCGACCGCAACCACTTCGCCCGCGAGCTCGGCATCGTCTTCTTCAACCGTCTCGTCTCCGCGATCACCCGCACCCACGTCACCGACTGCTCGAACGGCTACCGCGCCGTGCGCACGACCGTCCTGCCCCAGCTCGTCCTGCGCCAGGAGCAGTTCCACACCTCCGAGTTCATGATCGAGGCGATCAAGCGCGACATCCCCGCCAAGGAGGTGCCGATCACGGTCGAGCAGCGACTGCACGGGCACTCAAAGAAGCCGGCCGTCGTCCGTTACGGCGTCGGCTTCGCGAACGCGATCGTGCGGACCTGGCTGCGCTGACCGACTCGTCCTCGAGGCTGCGCCAGAGGTGGATGACGGCATGTGAGCGCCCACGGGCGTCAGGCTTCGGCCAGCCTCTCCTCGGCTGAGACGATCCGCTCCAGATACCGCTCGCTGTAGCCAAGCCGCCTCGCCGACCCGGGAACACCCTCGCCAATCGACCTCGCCATCGCAATCAGACGAAAGGCGCGGTCAGCGACATCGAAGTGGCGATTCCAGGTCGGCGGGATCGGCGCGGCATCGGGATCGCAGCGCTTGCAGGCCCGCAGACCCGACTCCCGCGCTGCCGCCGCGCTACAGAAGAGACGCACGTTACGCCTGCTCGGCAGCCCGCGCCCGACAACTCGGGCCGCAGTAGGTGCCGCGAGATGACGCCGACGAATAAGTGGCCGTCATAGCGCGGGTCGCGGCTGTGCATAAGGCGGTAGGAGCATCCCCTTGGCCAGAGCTGGACCCGGGACCACTTGGAGCGGTCCCGGGTCGGTTCGGTCGTGCCTGTGTTTACACCGTACGCTGAGGCGCTCCAAAATACTGAGGTTTAGCAGACTCCAAAGGGTCCTTTTAATCCAGGGGGTCCTGTCAATTCCACTGTAAACGACATATCCAGGATCCCTAGATGCTGGCCGAGTTCGAACACATCTCCTAATAAGGCCTGGTTTGCATAGGGAATCAGTAACTGTGGAGTCGCATCCCCGGCAAGCACTTTGAAGGCAAACGTGCCTACTAGTCCATAGACTCCACCAATCGAGCACAATTTGCCTGTTTCGTTTTCAATTATGAGTGAGGCCCAGGTTGTTCCTGTTAAGGGCTCAGCTAACACGAATGGTACGTTGCCATGTGCAGCTCCAGCTAATCTGGCTAAGAGACGGAAGTTAGCTGTAATCGTTTTGCCATTTCCAATTTTGCAAGCCCCAAAAGATGCTAAGGCAGACGTTTTGGTAATGCAGTTTAAGAACTTGAGTCTGAGATGACCGACTCCGCCTAATTCAAGTTTTCCTTCTTCAACATCGGCTGCTGTGCATTCGATCGCCCAATTCAACCCTGGAACTAAGAGAGAACCATTACCCTCTTGCTGTCCTGTGAATGTCGCTGAGTGAATCTCTCTCGTAGCTTCGGTTGCTGAATGTGACCAAATTCCAGCTGACTGCCCCTGGACGCCCTCGGCCCCCCAGGGAATTCCCCCTAAACTTAAAGGACCCGTCAGTTCCGCCGTCGCCGAAGCATCCAGGGTCGCAGGGTTTTCACCTACTTTCAGACCTGCATCACCTAATAAGGCCTGGTTTGTATATGGGATAAGTAATTGAACTTTTTCATGACCAGGGAGTATTTTGAGGGCAAGGGTACCTGATAGAGAATATTCTCCAGAAAGCGAGCAGAATTTTCCGGTTTCGTTTTCAACTTTGAGTGATGCCCAACTTGTTCCCGTTAAGGCCTCAGCTAATACGAACACTTCGTTACCATGCGCTTCCGCTAATCTAGCTAAGAGCTTGACTTTGGCTGTAATCGTTTTGCCTTCGTTGATTTTGCAGGCTCCCAAAGTCACTAAAGCGGCTGATCTGACGATACAGTTTAAGAACTTGAGTTGGGCATGGCCGACTCCGCCTAATTCAAGTTTTCCTTCTTCAACGTCGGCTGCTTCGCATTCGATCGCCATGTTCAGTTTCGGAACTAAGAGAGAACCTTGACCCTCTTGTGTTCCGGTGAATGTAGCTTGGTGGATTCTGCCTGGGTCTCCGTCTGCTGAATGTGACCAAATTCCAGCTGACTGTCCTTGGACGCTCTCGGCCCCCCAAAGGCTTCCCGCTAATCCTAGGGGACCTGTCAGTTCCGCCGTCGCCGAAGCATCCAGGGTCGCAGGGTTTTCACCTACTTTCAGACCTGCATCACCTAATAAGGCCTGGTTTGTATATGGGATAAGTAATTGAACTTTTTCATGACCAGGGAGTATTTTGAGGGCAAGGGTACCTGATAGAGAATATTCTCCAGAAAGCGAGCAGAATTTTCCGGTTTCGTTTTCAACTTTGAGTGATGCCCAACTTGTTCCCGTTAAGGCCTCAGCTAATACGAACACTTCGTTACCATGCGCTTCCGCTAATCTAGCTAAGAGCTTGACTTTGGCTGTAATCGTTTTGCCTTCGTTGATTTTGCAGGCTCCCAAAGTCACTAAAGCGGCTGATCTGACGATACAGTTTAAGAACTTGAGTTGGGCATGGCCGACTCCGCCTAATTCAAGTTTTCCTTCTTCAACGTCGGCTGCTTCGCATTCGATCGCCATGTTCAGTTTCGGAACTAAGAGAGAACCTTGACCCTCTTGTGTTCCGGTGAATGTAGCTTGGTGGATCTCTCCCTGATCTTCACTTGGTTTTACTAAATCAAACCAGATTCCAGCTGACTGGCCCTGCGCACCCACAGCGGTGAACGCCATAAGACCAAGCGCGGCCAAGAAGGACAGGCCCAGCGGCCTGAGTCGATTCCTTGCGTAGCGCATCTCCAACTCCTCTCACTGGTAGTTACGGTTGCGCTGGGCCGTTGGGGCCAGACGCACCAACGAGCATCCTCCCGGCTCTGGGCTAGGTCAACTTCCATTTGGCTCGGTTTTCTATTCCGGCTGTCGCTCAGGGCCGATGGAGCTCGGGGCTCAGCGGTCCACTGCTGGATGACGCACCGCGGCGGGGTCTGGCAGGTACAGGTCGGTGCCGCAGCGGGGGCAGACCTGGACGTAGAGCTTCACTGCCTTGTGGCAGTTGGGGCACTGCCGTTCGGGTTCGTCCTTCTCGGAGCGGTAGAGGATGACGGCGATCAGGCCTAGCGGGGGCAGCATCGTGCCGATTAGCAGCCAGAGCCAGAACGAGCTGCCCTTGCCGCGGCCGATTATTCCGGTGGCGAGGCCGAAGGAGAAGGCGATGATGAGGTACTCGAATCCCATGGTCCTATTGTCGCCTCCAGCGGCTTTGGGTGTCCGATCGAGCCGACCTCGGAGATGTCGCGGCGGAAAGGAAGGCTGGCGGTCCAGTCAATCACCGCGCGAGTCTTACGAGCGACCCCCGGGATCTGGCTCATGTGGTAAGTCCGGGCCATCCACCAGGCGGGGAAGCCACGGAAGGTGCGTCCGCCGACCCGACCAACCGCCTTGTAGCGGCCAAGGTTGACGAAGGAAGCGTTGCCGCGGTACTCGAAGGGGCGCGGCGAGCCGATTCCCAGCTCGGCGGCGATGTTGCGAGCGGCGACCGGGCCCTGCCGCACGGCGTGCTGAGCGGTCGGGGGGCAGAGGCCGCCGCGCGGATCGGGCGCCGCGGCGCAGTCGCCGATCGCCCAGACCGAGTCCATGCCCCTGACCCGCAGGTGCTCGTCGACCGGGACGCGGCCGCGCTCGTCGAGCGAGAGCGAGAGCCGGCGCAGGCTCGGGTGCGGGGCCACGCCCGCCGTCCAGACGGTGGTCCGGGTCGGCAGCGTCTCACCAGTTGAAAGGCAGGCCCTGTCGGCGTGCAGCTCCTCCAGCGTCGTGCCGAGGCGAATATCGATGCCACGCCCGCGCAGCTCGCGCAGCGCGTACTCGGCGAGCTCGGCATCGATCTCGGGTAGGACCCGGTCGCCGGCCTCGACCAGGACCCAGCGCATCCCGTGTAGACGGGCGCGCGGGTAGCTCTCGATTGCATCGGCAGCGAAGTCCTGCAGCTCTGCCAGCGCCTCGAGGCCGGCGTAGCCGCCCCCGACGAAGACGTAGGTGAGCAGCTCGTCGCGGCGGTGGGCGTCCTCGGTCGCGTTGGCCGCCTCCAGCGTCTCGACCACGTGGTTGCGCAGCCAGATCGCGTCGGCGAGGCTCTTAAAGCCGATCGCGTGCTCGGAGAGGCCCGGCACCGGCAACACCCGCGAGACCGAGCCGAGCGCGAGCAGCAACTGGTCGTAGGGCAGCTGCTCGGTCTCGCCGTCGCGGGTCCGCAGCTCGACCGTCTTCGCTACCGGATCGTGCCCCTCGATCGAGCCGAGCCGCAGGTAGGTCCGGTCGAGAATCTCGCGTAGCGGCGTGACCACGTGCCGCGGCTCAAGCGTCCCCGCCGCTGCCTCGGGCAGGAACGGCGTGTACAGCAGGAAGTTGACGTCGTTGACCAGCACCAGCCGGGTCGATTGCCGCGGCAGGATCCGCTCGAACTCGCGCGCAGCCATCGCCCCACCAAACCCTCCACCGGCGATGACGACGTTCCAGGCCATGCCTTGACGTTAGCACTTTGTAACAACTTGTTACAAAGTATCGGAAGGCACTTTCGGTGACTTCGCCTTTACTCGTCAACAGGGGCGAAGAAAGGCGAACTCAGCGAAGGCTAGACGCCGAGGTTGGAGCGGATCAGGCGGTTGACCTCGCCGCCGTCGGCGCGGCCCTTGGTCTCCTTCATCACGGCGCCGACGATGGCGCCGATTGCCTTCTGGTTGCCGGAGCGGATCTGCTCGGCGGCCTCGGGGTTGGCGTCGACCGCGGCGGCGACTATCGCCTCCAGCTCGCCGGAATCGGAGATCTGGGCTAGGCCCTCGCGCTCGACGATCGCGGCGGGATCGCCGCCCCCGGCCACGAGGGTCGCCAGAACCGTCTTGCCGCTGCCGTGGGAGATCTTCTTCTCCTGGACGAGGAGGACGAGGGCTGCCAGCGCCTGGGGCTCGACCCTGGACCCGGCCGCGCTCGTCTCGTCGCCCTCCTGGCGCAAGGCCGCCGCCAGCTCGCCCGTCACCCAGTTGGCGACCACGCGCGGCTCGACACCGGCGGCCTCGCCTGCTGTCCGCTCGAAGTAACTCGCCGTCTCGGGGTCGGTCGCGAGCAGCCCCGCCGCGTCCCCGGCCAGCCCCATCTCTTCGTAGCGCTCGATCCGCGCCGCCGGCAGCTCCGGCAACGACTCCCGCGCCTCTCGCAGCATCTCCTCGGTCGGCGCCAGCGGCACCAGGTCGGGCTCGGGGAAGTAGCGGTAGTCGTGCGCCTCCTCCTTCGAGCGCAGCGGCGTCAGCGTGCCGTCGCCGGGATGGAAGTGGAGGGTCTCCTGCTCCACCGTCCCCCCCGCTTCGATCAGCTCCCGCTGGCGCGCCAGCTCCGCTTCGATCCCGCGCTCGAGGAAGCGGAAGCTGTTCATGTTCTTCAGCTCGGTCTTCGTGCCCAGCGCCTCGCTGCCGGCCGGACGCACCGAGATGTTGCCGTCGACGCGCAGGCTCCCCTCCTCCATGTTGACGTCGGAGACGCCGAGCTGGCGCACGGTCTCACGCAGCAGACGGGCCCAGGCGGCGGCATCGGCGGCGCTGCGCAGGTCGGGCTCGGTGACGATCTCGACCAGCGGCGTGCCGCCGCGGTTGAAGTCGACCAGCGAGGCGCTGGAGCCATGGATGCGACCCGAATCGCCGACGTGGATCGTCTTCGCCGCGTCCTCCTCGAGGTGGGCGCGGTGGATGCGCACGTCGCCGAGGCGGCCGTTGCTGGCAAGCGGAATGTCGTACTGGCTGATCTGGTAAGCCTTGGGGCTGTCGGGATAGAAGTAGTTCTTGCGGTGGAAGATCGAGCGCGGCGCGACTTCGCACTCCAGCGCCGCAGCGATCTGCAGCGCGTAGCGGATCGCCTGCTCGTTGGTCACCGGCAACACGCCGGGGTGGGCGAGGCAGACCGGACAGGTGTGGACGTTGGGCTCATCGCCGAAGGAGAGCTCACAGCCGCAGAACATCTTCGTCTTGGTCGCCAGCTGGACGTGGATCTCCAGCCCGATCACGGCCTCGAGCTCAGCCATCCGCGCCTCCTCCCGGCCTGGCATCGAACCCCACCGCTTGCTCCAGAGCGTAGGCGGCGTCCAGCAGCTTCTGCTCGCCGAAGGCGGGCGCGGCGATCTGGAAGCCGACCGGCAGCTGCGGCCCGCCCCCCTTCGGCTCGGCGAGGCCGGCCGGGATCGAGATCGCCGGGATGCCGGCGAGGCTCATCGGCACGGTGAAGAAGTCGTTCAGGTACATCGCCAGCGGGTCGTCGGTCTTCTCGCCGAGCCCGAAGGCGACCGAGGGGGAGGTCGGGGTGACGACGAAGTCGAAGTCCTCAAAAGCGGCCGAGAAGTCGCCGGCGATCTTGGTCCGCACCTTCTGCGCCTGGCCGTAGTAGGCGTCGTAGTAGCCCGAGGAGAGCGCGTAGGTGCCGAGCATGATCCGGCGCTTGACCTCGGTACCGAAGCCCTCGGCCCGGGTCGTCTCGTACATCTCGATTAGGTCGCCGCCGGTCTCCGCGCGCATCCCGTAGCGGACGCCGTCGTAGCGGGCGAGGTTTGACGAGGCCTCGGCGGGAGCGATCACGTAGTAGGCGGAGATCCCGTGCTCGGCATGTGGCAGCGGTGCCTCGGCGATCTCGCCGCCGAGCCGCTCGATCGTCTCCAGCGTCTGCTCGAAGACAGCGCGCACGCCGGGCTCGATCGCGTCATGGGCGAGCTCGGCCGGGACCGCAAAGCGCAGTCCTTTGAGGTCCTCGCGGCTGGGTGCCTCCACCCCGCCCTCGATCCCGACCGAGGTCGAGTCGCAGGGATCGCGGCCCTGCAGCGCCGCGAGCAGCAGCGCCGCATCGGTGACGTCGCGGGTGAACGGCCCGCACTGATCCAGCGAGGAGGCGAAGGCGATCATCCCGTAGCGCGAGATCGCCCCGTAGGTGGGCTTGAGGCCGACGATCCCGCAGAGCGCCGCCGGCTGGCGGATCGAGCCGCCGGTATCGGTCCCGATCGCGCAGGGCGCGAGGCCGCCCGCGACGGCTGCGGCCGAGCCGCCCGAGGAGCCGCCCGGAACTCGACCACGGTCCCAGGGATTGAGCACCGGCCCGTAGGCCGAGTTCTCGTTCGAGGACCCCATCGCGAACTCGTCCATGTTGGTCTTGCCCAGCACCCGCGCGCCCGCCTCGCAAAGCCGCTGCACGGCGGTGGATGTGTAGGGCGGCTCGTATCCCTCGAGGATCCGCGACCCTGCGGTGGTCGGCACCCCTTCGGTGCAGAAGATGTCCTTGACCGCGACCGGGATCCCGTTGAGCGGCCCGCCGTCCTTCCCAGCCTCGCCCTCGGCCCGCCACAGGTAGGCATTCAGCTCGTCGGAGGCGGCGGCGGCGCGCCAAGCCTCGAAGTACTCGGCGCTGGAGATCTCCCCCGCAGCGATCTTCCCCGCCGCCTCGGCGACGGTGAGGTCGAGTAGCTCCCCCATCAGGCGTCGGCCTGCGGCGAAGGAACCCGAAAGGCGCCATCGACCGGGTCCGGTGCCGGCGCAAGGGCAACGTCCCTGGGCAGGCTCTCGTGCGGGCGATCCGGCCGCAGGACGTTCTCCAGCTCGACCACGTGCGAGGTCGGCGGCACGTCGTCGAGCTCGAGCGCCGCGATCCGGTCGACGTGCTCGAGGATGCCCGAGAGCTCGCCGGTCATCGTCTCGACTTCGCCATCGGAGAGGCGCAGGCGAGCGAGCCTCGCCACGTGCAGCACCTGTTCGCGCTCGATCACGCGCGTGATTCTAGGGCGCGGTGACGGTGCGCGAGCGAGCCGCGAGGCATACCACCGGGCGACTGGGAAGGTGGTAGGAGAGAAGCTCGGCGTAGACACGTTCACCGCGCAGGGCCGCTGGCGATTTCATCCCCCATTTGCCTCCGTACGGAGAGATCCGCGCCACTACCTCGTCCTTCCCGGGCTCGATGCGGAGGATGCGAACGGTGCTGCTTTCGCAGAACTCCGAGGGGGCATCGGTGACGATCGTGCCACTGATCTTGTGGGTGGCGCGGTCCACGCTGATCGTCAGGGCGACAGGGTAGGTGTGGGTGGTCTCGCTGGAGGCCACCGGCGCGATCGCGAGGACCACCATGACCAAGACGATGACCGCTCCCAAGCGCCTCCCCGATCTCATCGCTGCAAGGTAGCGGGAATCGAGCGCATTGGCTGTACAGCCAGTTAGAGTCCGGCCCGATGAGGGGCGAAACGGCAGAGAAGTTCGTGGTCCTCAGCCTGCGCCTGCTCGCGATCAGCTTCGCCACCGTTGGCATCCTCTTCATCGCCGTTCCCGATGGCGTCGGCGACGTGATCTACGACTTCGGCGATTGGTTCGGCAGCTTCGCCCGCACGCCGGACACCGAGCAGCAGCTCTGGCTGGCGCTCGCCTTCTCCTACATGGTGGTGATCACCGCCGTTTGCCTGGTCGCCCAGGCCGACGTGGTCCGCTACCGGCCATTGCTGCTCGTCCTCGCCGCCGGCAAGACCGCGTCCTCGCTCAGCTCGCTGGCCTTCTTCGTCTTCGACGACGACGTCTTCATCTACCTGCTCAACTTCCTCGTCGACGGCTTCCTCGCCCTGCTCGCGCTCTGGCTCTGGTCGCTCGTCGGTCGCATCGGCCGGCTGCCCTCGCCTGGCTGACAGCGCGCGCCGGGGCTCTCCGCCGCCGAGCAGCGCACCCTGAGCGCGATCTGTGAAGCGATGGCGCCCGGACTCGACGGCCTGCCCAGGGCCGAGCGGGACGTCGACGTCTCCGGCCCGGTGAGCGAGTTCCTCACCTCGATCTCGCCCCGCATCCTCAGCCGGCTCAGGCTCGGACTGCGCGCCTTCGAGTGGCTGCCCTTCCCCTGGCGCTTCAGCCGCCTCGACCTCGCCGCCCGCGAGGACTTCCTGCGCCGCATGGAGGGATCGCGCTTTGGCCTCTACCACGAGCTGCTCCTGCTGGGGAAGGTGCTCACGACCCTCGGCTACGCCGTCACGCCAGTGGTCGAGCAGCGAATCGGGGTCGAGACGAGCTGCCGGCTGGCCGACGGCTCGCTCCCCGAGCCGGCTGGATCGCTCGGCGATACAGCTCCCAGCAGGGAGCTCGAGGAATGCGACGTCGTCATCGTCGGCTCTGGCGCCGGCGGCGCCGTGGCGGCGACCGTCCTGGCCGAGGCGGGCCTGGAGGTGATCGTGCTCGAGGCCGGCGAGAGCTATGACCGCGACAGCTACCCGAGCGACCCGCTCGAAGCGATCGCCTCCCTCTACCGCGACGGCGGGCTGACGATCGCCGAAGGCCGGCCGCCGATCCCCGTACCCGTGGCACGCACCGTCGGCGGCACCACCGTGATCAACTCCGGCACCTGCTTCCGTGCTCCCGATCCGGTCCTCGAGGACTGGCGCCGGCGCTTCGGGATCGAGTGGGCGAGCGACCTCGCTCCGGACTTCGCCGAAGCCGAGGAGTTCCTGCGCGTGACACCGCTCGACCCCGAGCGAATGGGACGCAACGGACAGCTCGCGATGGAGGGCGCGGCGGCGATCGGGGCCTCCGGGGGCCCGATCTCCCGCAACGCCGGCAGCTGCGTGCAGTGCAGCTCCTGCCCGTTCGGCTGCGAGATCGACGCCAAGCGGGGGATGCACGTCAGCTACCTGCCGCGAGCGGTCGCGGCGGGAGCGCGGATCCGCACCGGGGTCGAGGCGCGCCGGGTCTTGATCGAGGACGGCCGCGCCGCGGGCGTGCACTGCATCTCCACCGTCCCCCCAAGCAGCAACGGGCGCCGTGCGACTTACACCGTGCGCGCCCGCCGCGCGACGATCGTCGCCGGCGGAGCCCTGGGAACGCCGGAGCTGCTGCTGCGCTCCGGCCTCGGCGGCGGCCAGGTCGGCCGCAACCTGCACATCCACCCGGCCTGCTGGGTCGGCGCCCGCTATGGCGAGGAGGTGCGCGGCTGGGACGGCGTGATGCAGAGCTATTACGTCGACGAGTGGGAGCCGCAGCGGATCCTGCTCGAGGCGACCTTCACCCCGCTTGCCTTCGGCGGCGCCTGGCTGCAGGGTGCCGGCCGCGAGCACCAGCAGGCGATGCTCGAGTTCGGCCACATCGGCTCGATCGGCGTCCATCTCTCCGACGAGTCGAGCGGCCGTGTCGGCCTCGCCGGCGACGGCTCGCTGCGTGCCTCCTACAAGCTCACCCGAGAGGACGCCGATCGCCTCACCTTCGGCATCGCCCGCGCCGCCGAGATCCACTTCGCCGCCGGTGCGACCGAGGTCTATCCCAACATCGCCCGCGTCGGGGCACTGAAGCCCAACCGCCTCGCCGAGTTCGAAGCAACCCGCTTCAAGCCCTCCGAGCTGCGCCTCGAGGCGTTCCACCCAATGGGCACCGCCCGCATCGCAAGCGAGAACGAAGGCGTCTGCGCCTCCGATGGCTCCGTTCACGGCGTCAACGATCTCTACGTCGCCGACGCTTCGCTCTTCCCAACTTCGGTCGGCGTCAACCCGATGATGACCGTGATCGCCTTCGCCAAGCAGGTTGCCGCCGGAGTCGCGAGGACCCCGGCGGCGTAGATCCCTAGGCCCCGGTGCCGGGTGGCGGAGGAGGCGGCGGGGTGCTCGAAGGGGGTGGCGGCGGCGAGCTGGATGGAGGGGGCGGCGGCGGATCGCCGCTCGGGCCGCCGCCGGCACCGCCGCCGAGACGGTCTGCGGTGTCGCCGAAGGTGACGCCTTCCTCTTTCATCGTGCTGTAGCCGCCGTAGGCGATTCCCCCGGCGGAGATCAGGCCGAGGAAGATGCCGAGCTTGAGGGTGGCGTCGAACGAGACCCCCGCGACCTCGCCGAAGCTCGGAGGGTCGACGATCCGGTAGAGGATCAACAGCACCGAGATCACGCCGAGGACGGTGACCACGGTGCTCATCGGCACCACCGGCTCGGCCGTGGAGTCGGCGAGCCGCAGGCCCACCATCACAAGCGCCGCAACGACCGTCGCCAGGAGGACGATTCGGATCAGGTCGAGTGCGTCCCAGGCGCTTCCACCTTCCCCGGAGATACTGCCGGTGAAGCCGTTCACTCCAGAGACCTCGACTCCGAACCAGTCGAAGAAGAACATGAAGACGAAGAGCAGGATCGCGGAGACGCCAGCGATCTTCTCTCCAGGGCTCAGCTTGTCCAGTTCCATCTACATCCTCCGTGGGACTAGGGGTCGATTCGACACTACACCCGGGCTCGGGCGGCAGCGAGGGTGTTGACGAGCAGCATCGCGATCGTCATCGGCCCGACTCCTCCCGGCACCGGCGTGATCGCGGACGCGATCTCCACCGCGGCCTCAAAGTCGATGTCGCCGCGCAAGCCTTCCTCGGTGCGGTTGACGCCGACGTCGATCACCACCGCCCCCGGCTTGATCGCGTCTGCGCCAAGCAGATGAGGCACGCCAACCGCGGCGACGAGCACGTCGGCGCGACGGCAGACGCCGGGCAGATCGTGGGTCCGGGAGTGACAGCTCGTCACCGTCGCGTTGGCCGCGAGCAGGAGCCGCGCGACGGGCACCCCGACCAGCTTCGAGCGACCGACCACGACCGCTTCGGCCCCTTCCAGCTCGACCTTCTCGTGGACGAGCAGCTCCATCACTCCCGCCGGCGTGCAGGAGACGAGCCCCGGCATGCCATGGGCCAGCAGGCCGGCGTTGACCGGGGTCAGCCCATCGACGTCCTTTGCGGGATCGATCGTGGCGACGATCCGGTCCGGGTCGATGTGGTCGGGAACCGGCAGCTGGACGAGGATGCCGTCGACCTCGTCGTCGCGGTTCAGCTCGGCGACCAGCTCCAGCAGCTCGTCCTCGCTCGTCTCGCCCGCGAGGCCATGATGCACGGAGCGCATCCCCGCTTCCGCACACGCTTTGTGCTTGCCGCGAACGTAGATCTCCGAGGCAGGATCGTCGCCGACGATCACCGTCGCGAGCGAGGGAGCTCGACCGACCTCGCCGGCGTAGAGGGCGACCCCCTCGGCGACTCGCTGCCGCACCGTCGCCGCAACGGCTTTGCCGTCGATGATCCGCGCGGCCAAGGCTCAGCGCTTCCTGATCGGCGCGTAGTCGGCCATCAGCTTGCGCTCGACGCCGTCGTCGGCGAAGCGGACGACGACGATCCCCCCCGCCTCAACCCCCGTGACCACCCCGTCGCCGAAGCTGGCATGGACGACGTCATCACCGGTACGCAGCTCCAGCGCCGGACCGGGGTCAACCGGGGTCGCCGCGTCGGCGGGACCTGACTCCCAGCCGAGCCCCGCTGCGTGACCCGGGGCGCTCGAATGGCGCTCGGTCAGCTCCGCCGGCAGCTCGTCGACGAAGCGCGAGGGCAGGTTGCGCTCGGCCCGGCCGAAGAGGCGCCGCTCGCGCGTCCAGGTCATGTAGAGACGCTGGCGGGCGCGGGTGATGCCGACGTAACAGAGGCGCCGCTCCTCCTCCTCTCCCCCTTCTTCCAGCGACCGCATGTGAGGGAAGGCGCCGTCCTCGCAGCCGATGATGAAGACCGTGTCGTACTCGAGCCCCTTCGCGTTGTGGAGGGTCATCAGGGTGATCAGCGACCCTTCGTCGCGCAGCTCGTCCTGCTGGGTGTAGAGCGAGATCTGCTGCAGGTACTCCTCCAGCGGAGTCAAGTTGGCGCTCTCACCCTCGCTCTCGCGCTCGATGTCGAACTCCGCGGCGCCGGCGATCAGAGCCTCGAGGTTCTCGGCACGACCCTCAGCCTCGACCGTGCGCTCGGCCGCCAGCGCTTCCAGGTAGCCGCTCTCGTTTAGCACCGCCTCGAGCAGCCCGGCGACAGGGCCTTCTTCCTCGGCCCGTTCGCGCAGCCCGGCCATCGTCTCGTAGAAACGGGAGACCGCCTTGATCGCGGCACCGCTCAGTCCCGGCACCTCCTCAGCCCGCTCAGCGACCTCCCAGATCGGCAGCCCGGTGGTGTTGGCGTGGGCGGCGAGCCGGCCCTGGCTGGTGTTGCCGATGCCCCGCCGGGGGGAGTTGACGATGCGGGCGAAGGAGACCTGGTCGGCCGGGTTGGCGAGCAGGCTGAGGTAGGCGACCGCGTCCTTGATCTCGGCCCGTTCGTAGAACTTGGTGCCGCCGATCACCTGGTAGGGGAGGTCGAAGCGATTGAGCGTGTCCTCGACCACCCGGCTCATCGCGTTGGTGCGATAGAAGACCGCGACGTCCTCGCGCCGTACCCCCTCCTCCTCGCCGAGGCGCTCGATCTCCCCCGCGACCCAGCGTGCCTCCTCGTGCTCGTCCGACAGCTCGGAGAGCTGAACCAGCTCGCCGCCGGAGATCTCGGTCCAGAGCTGCTTTGGCCGCCGTTCGCGATTGCGCTCGACCACCGCGTTCGCGGCGGAGAGGATCGTCTGGGTGGAGCGGTAGTTCTGCTCGAGCTTGACCACCTCGGCGTCGGGGAAGTCGCGCTCGAAGTCGAGGATGTTGCGGATGTCGGCGTGGCGGAAGCCGTAGATCGAGTTATGAGTGACGAGGCCGTTGGCGATGAAGTTGTGCGTGCCTTCCACATTGATGTCGTAGACAGGACGCTTAAGCGAGACTTTTTCGACGGACTCGACTGCGTCATAGCCCCCGTCCTCAGTGAACATCGTCATTCCAGCGCGAACCGACGCGGCCGGAATGCTCGGAAGGGAGTTGCCGGCGATCCGCCCGCTTTGCTTCTTGCCGAAGCGACCCAGGAAGCAGACATCGACATCGAGTGCCCTGCTGATGTCCCCGGCGATGCGCACCGCCTCGCCCAGGTCCTTGATGACTGTCTCGTAGCGCCAAGACGCCGAGGCACTCTTCGCCTCTCGAGTCTTGAGCCCGATGCCCTCGAGCACACGGCGATCGTGAGGATCACGACCGGCCAGGGCGATTCGATGCATCGGGGTCTCCCCTCGCCGCTCTCCACAGAGGGTGATCCGGAGAACACGACGACGCCCATCGGAGGTCGCAGCGATGTGATGCGGGTGCTGGAGGCTAAGCCCCTCGTCCTCGAGAAGGCGGAAGCCTCCCGCTTCGGTGTCCAGAGTCGAGAACACCTGGTCGATCAGCGCCTGATTGCCGATCAAGCTCTTCCCCGAAGCCGACTTGCGCCGGTAGAAAGGCAGCATCGGCAGCCCATAGCGAAGGGAGAGCGAGATCTCGGCAGCCCGTGCCTCCGCATCGCTGCCGTGGGTAGAGATCACCCAGACGGCGTCGGCGTGCTCATGCAGGCACCTCTGCCGGATCCCGACGGCCGATTGGCCGCGCTGCGTGTAGACCCCGGAGACTCCGACGCGGAACCCAATGCCCCTCTTCCACATCAGGTAAGTCAGATGCAGTTGGGGGGTGGTACCGAGGCGATAGCCGGCAAAGTGCATGTGCTCGGGGGTGCTCACGATGCTGCGCCCAGAACGAGTCTTGATCTCCACGCCGCTTTTCTCCCATGCCTTGAAGACCCCGGTGACCGGGGACGGCCGGAAGTCGGCGCTGCCGTGACACGACATCACCATGTCGCCCTCGACAAGCTCCTCGATCGGCTTCAACGAGCCATCCCCCATCGTTACGAGCGTTCCCTCGACGAGACACTGGTCCTCGTCGCCGACGACCATCAGGTTGCCGTGCTCCTCAGTGAGCAGCTGCAGCAGCCGGTACTGGGCGTGGTTGGTGTCCTGATACTCGTCGACGAGGACATGGCGGAAGGTGTGGCGCCAGCGCTCGCGCGCCTGCTCGGAGCCCTCCAGCGCTTTGACCGTGCGGACGAGGAGGTCATCGAAGTCCATCGCGTTGGCCTCCAGCATCCGCTTTTCGTAGAGGCGGTAGACGGCGGCCGTCACCTCCTCGAAGACGCTTCCCTGGGCCTGCTCGTAGGCGGCTGCGTCGACGAGCTGGTTCTTGGCGCCGGAGATCTGCGAGCGGATCGCCCGCGGCGGGTAGCGCTTCGGGTCGACTTCCAGCTCCGCCATCGCCCGCTTCAGCATCCGCAGCGAGTCGGACTCGTCGTAGATCGTGAAGCTGCGCGAGTAGCCGAGCCCCTCGGCATCGGCGCGCAGCATCCGCGCGCAGGCAGAGTGAAAGGTGGTCACCCACATAGCCCGCGCCGAGCGGCCGACCAGCGCCTCGACCCGCTCGCGCATCTCGCTCGCCGCCTTGTTGGTGAAGGTGATCGCGAGGATCTCACCCGGCCGAGCCGCACCCGTTGCGAGCAAATAGGCGATGCGGTGGGTCAGTACCCGGGTCTTGCCCGAGCCGGCCCCGGCGAGGACCAGCAACGGCCCCTCGCCGTGACGCACCGCCTCACGCTGGGGCTCGTTGAGCTCTGCCAGCAGGCGCTCGGCGCGGTCGGCGCCGGCTTCGACCGGAGCCCCTTCTATCCCGTTTTCGGCGTCGGGCACAGTCTCCGCATCGGCTTGGAGCATTGGCTTACGAGAATAGCCACGCCCCCGGAGGGGCTCTGGCTCAGCCGCCGGCGGAGGAGCGGCCGGTCCGCTCGCGCAACTCCGTCGTCCCGGCCTCGGACTGCTCGCCGCCGTCGAGCTCGGCTAGGCGGCGCTCGAGATCGAGGATTCGCTGGGAAAGCGCCTTGATCGCCTCGGCGATCGGGTCGGGCAGGTGGATCCAGTCGGCGTCTGGGCCCTCGACCCGCTTGCCGTCGACCTTGACCGGGTGGCCGGGATTGCCGACCACGGTCGATCCCGGCGGCACGTCCTCGACGACGACGGTGTTGGCGCCGATCTTCGCCCCGTCGCCAACCGCGATCGGGCCGAGCAGCTTGGCGCCGGAGCCGACCGTGACGTTGTCGCCCAAAGTCGGGTGGCGCTTGCCGCGCTGGAAGCCGGTCCCGCCGAGGGTCACCCCCTGGTACAGCGTGACCCGCTCGCCGATCTCCGCCGTCTCGCCGATCACCACCCCGGACCCGTGGTCGATGAAGAACTCGCCGCCGATCCTTGCCGCGGGATGGATCTCGACCCCGGTGATCGAGCGAGTCAGGTAGGCGAGCGCCCGCGGCGCGACGGGGACCCCCGCCTCGTCCATCGCGTGCGCAACCCGATGGGCCAGCAGCGCCTGCACCCCCGCCCAGCTCGTGAGGATCTCGAAGGTCGAGACCCCCTGCGCTGCCGGGTCGCGATCGCGCGCCGCGGAGACGTCCGCGCGCACCTCGGAGACCACTCTCTTCCACCGGCTCATGGTGAGAAGAAGGGTAGGGACACGTAGCGCTCGCCCGAGTCGCAGACGATCGTCACTACGCGCTTTCCCTCCAGCTCGGGCCGCGCCGCCACCTCCAGCGCCGCCCTGATGTTCGCCCCCGCCGAGATGCCGGCAAGGATTCCCTCGCGCTTGGCGGCGAGGCGGGCGGTCTCGAGAGCGTCCTCGTCGGAGACCGAGACGATCTCGTCGATCACCGAGCGGTCCAGGACCTCGGGGACGAAGCCGGCGCCGATCCCCTGGATCTTGTGGGGACCCGGAGCACCACCGGAGAGGACCGGAGAAGCCTCCGGCTCGACCGCGACGACGACGGTCTCGGGACTGCGCTCGCGCAGCATCTGCCCGACCCCGGTAATCGTGCCACCGGTGCCGACACCGGCGACGAAGGCGCCCACCTCCCCGTCGGCATCGCGCCAAATCTCCTCCGCCGTGGTGCGGCGGTGTATCTCCGGGTTGGCGGGATTGGCGAACTGCTGCGGCATGAAGCCCTTGCGCTGCTCGCAGATCTCTTCCGCCAACTCGACCGCCTCGGTCATCCCGCCCAGCGAGGGCGTCTCCCTCACTTCCGCGCCATAGGCGCGCAGCAGCTTGGAGCGCTCACGGCTCATCCCTTCCGGCAGGGTCAGGATCAACTCGTAACCACGGGCCGCGCAGACCATCGCCAGCGCGATCCCCGTGTTGCCACTGGTCGGCTCCACGATCACCGAACCCCCCGGCTCGATCAGCCCCTCCTGCTCGGCCGCGTCGATCATCGCCACCCCGATCCGGTCCTTGACCGACCCGCCCGGGTTGAAGTACTCGAGCTTCGCGCAGACCTCGGCCGCGAGCCCCTCTCCCAGTCGTCCGAGCGCCACCATCGGCGTCTCGCCCACTGCCGCTGCGGCTGTCGGCCGGATGCTCATCGTCGGCACGCTCGTTCGATCACAGCGCCGACCCTAGATGACGGTCGAGCATGTAGCGCACGATTCCATCCTCGTCGTTGGACCCGACGATCTCGGTTGCGGCTTCCAGCGCGGCCGGATGGGCGTTTCCCGGCGCCACGCAGCGGGAGGCGGCGGCGAACAGCGAGAGATCGTTGAGGTGGTCGCCGCAGGCGATCACGGCGGCGTCGGGTACATCGCAGGCAGCGAGGAGAGCCGGAACCGCGGCGCCCTTCTCGGCCTCCCGGTGCTGCACGGTGATTTCAGCCCAACCCGGCAGGTAGAAATTGGCGGCGCAGTGCACCATCGCTTCCCCCCCGATCGCTCCACGAAGCCGATCCGCAAGCTCGGCGGCCTCTCGCTCCACAGCGAAGGTGGTGATCTGCGCCACCTCCTCCATCCCCGCAATCGCCAGCAGGTCGTCACAGGGCATCAGCCGCGGATCGCGGTACCGCTTCTTCTCGTCCACGTACCAGCGGATCGACTCGTTCGTGCGGGCGCCGAAATGGACCCGGTCGCGCTGGCCGTCCCAGGTCGAGAGGACCGGATCCACCCCTGTCGCAAGAATCGCCCCCAGTGCGGCGCAAGCGTCCTCCCCGGAGAGAACGCTGCTGGCGACGTGACGGCCGCTCTCGAGCTCGGAGACGAAGGCCCCGTTGAGCTCGATCACCGGGAGACGCAGCCGGACCCCGTCGAGCAGCGAACGCATCCCCGCCGTGCCGCGGGCACTTGCCACGGTCAGCCGAACGCCGGCGTCGAGCAGTCGGTTGAGGCCGTCCCGCGCGAACTCGCTGAGCGTCGCATCTGAGCGCAACAGCGTCCCGTCGAGGTCGCACACGTAGATCTGGGGCACGCTCACACGGGCAAGCTACCGGGGCCTAGCCGTGTGATACCAACCGAGCGATGGAGGTTCGACGCTTGGCTTGGGCGGGGCTTGAAGTCAAAGCCGCTGGACAGACCGCGGTGGTCGACCTGGTCGAGGATTTCTCACAGCTTCACGGCTGCAGTCCCCCAGGCGAGGAGATACCACCCTCCCCCGCGCCCGCTACTGCGGTTGCGGGACTGCTCACCCACCTGCACAGCGATCACGCGGACGTCGATGCCCTTGGCCGCGCGCTCGCCCCCACGGCTGTTGTCCTGAGACCGGAAAAGAGCTTCGGCAGCAAAGCCGAGGTTGCCTTGATCGAGAGATCCGAATCGGAGCTTGAAACGAGTGGGCTCGCCACCCGCGTTGTCGAACCTTGGGAGACGGTTGAGATCGGCCCATTCAGCTTTACGGCCCTCCCTGCCGCAGATGGGTTTGGCGACCCACAGGTCTCGTGGTGCATCGCGGCCGACGGGTGTCGCATCCTTCATGCCGGCGACACCCTCTTTCACGGATGGTGGTGGCTGTCGGCACTTCGCCAAGGCCCCTTCGACGTGGCCTTCCTACCCGTCGGCGGTGCGATCGTCGATCTCCCCCCGCGCCAGCCGCCCAGTCCCCTACCTGCCGGCATGGACCCCAGACAGGCGGCAGTAGCCGCCAAGCTGCTCGGCGCACGAACGGTGGTCCCGATCCACTATGGGCCGCTTCACGAAGCCCCCAACTACGTTCAATCCGACGACCCTGCCGACAGCCTCTGCGCAGCTGCTGCCGAGCTAGGCATCGAGGCCCGAGTGCTCAGGCCGGGAGAGAAGTTCTCGGTCCAGGCTCAGCAAAAAGGCGCTGCGCCCTAGATGAAGTCATCCCGACCCGGGGGGACGCTCCGCTGTCCAAATACTCGGCTATCTCCGATATCCGACCCTGCGGGTCGAGGGTCAGAGACAGGGCCCCCCTGATTCGATGCCCGTGCCTCGCTCGATGTTCTCGGCCGCCATCTCTTGGGACTCCACATCGACGAACAAGCGCACGCATTCGATCGTCAGGTCGGGGTATTCGCGCAACTCGGCTTCGTAGCGGTTGCGGAGCGCATCGACCCCGTGCAGTACGGCCGAGCCGTCGCGGAACACCAGGTCCGCGGCGTAAAGCGCGTAGTAGCTCTCTAGATCGCGCCTGTTCCAGGAATCGATGTAGCCGGAGTAAAGGTCACCAGCTCAGTGGCATTGAGTTCTGCCATCGGCCGCGAGGCTAGTAGACGAAGGCGGACGAGCTATCCCGTTCGCCGAATCATCGATCTCAGCATCCGATCGGCCCTGCCTCGCGCCCGACCCCCGGCTGCCAGGCACTGCCGCGGACCGTTAGCTCGGGATCGGAGAAGACCGTCATCAGGCAGCTCCCGTCGGCGTTGATCGCCATCAGCTTGTCGCCCTTTTCGGCAGTCGGCTCGCCCACGCGATCGGCCGGGAAGTGAGTGAAGGCTAGGCGGGCTCCGGAGGGGTCCCAGCTCGGCCAAGAGATGAAGCCTCGCCTTCGCATCAGGCGCTTGGCTGCGCTCCCATCGGCGTTGGAGATCAGCAGTTCGCTGACCGGCCGCGGGATCTCCGGCGGCTGAATGTGGGGCGCCGGCAAGCCTCGGTAGCGAATGAAGACAAGCTTCGAACCGTCCGGGGAGAAAGTCGGATGATGCGCGTTGCGGGCCAGCAGGCTGAGGTGGCCGCTGCGCAGGTCGACCGCGACCGCGCTCACCATGCCTCCATGGCTGTACTCCGCAGCGAGAGTCGAGCCGTCGGCCGAGAAGGAAATCGGGGACAAAAACGACTGAAGGCGCCATCGGGTCCGCTGCTTCACCGAGCCGTCCGCGACGTTCAGCGACCAAATTGAACTCTTGAACAGATAGTTCTCCCGGCCCGGGAGAACCTTGACCAACTTCACCCGCTCGAAAAAGATCCTGCGTCCGTCCGGAGAGACCACGGGGTTGCCGCCGGCATTCAAATATGCGCGTGGATAGAACCTCAAACCCCCTTGCCCCTGATCGTCCACCGCGACTATCGGCCTCGGCCATCTGGCTCCGGTAGCGGTCAGGACGAGTAGCCTGCCGTCCGCAGACCAGGACGGCTGATCCCCTTCCGGCTGGGTGATCAGGATCATTGGTTCCTCGCCGGCGGGACCAACCGTGGCCAAAACCGAGGTGTACCCCTCTTTGGTCTTGGTGCTCGGGCCTTCGACCCCGTCGATGAGGACTGCGAGGCGCGGGCCGGCGGGCGAATCCGCCGCTACGGCCACAATCGAGGAGGCGGCCAGAGCCACCAAGGCGCAGAGCGCAACCCTCAACAAACTCTTCACGCGGTTATCCTTAACTATTCGGCGCCAAACTGCGTAAACGCCCGGCCCTCTACTCTGCCGCTTGCGTCGAGCGCCACTGGTGCGCCAGTTAGACCGGACACAACCGGATTCAGCCGGATTGCACTCCGCTTGAACAAGCGAAATGCCAGCAGCGATGCGGCCCGCGCTAGATGAAGTACATGCCGGAGCCCGCTGCCTCCTCCTCGCGGCGGGCGACTTCGGCGATCGTCGTCTGGCCGAAGACCTTGCGCAGGGCGGTGACGCCCTCGGCCCAGATGCCGCCGGCCTCGTCGGCCTCTTCGCCGACCTTGCCGTCGAGCGCTTGGACCACCTCGAGCACGGTGATCTCCTCGGCGGGACGGGCGAGCGTGTAGCCGCCCCTCATGCCGCGGTGGCTGGTCAAGAGGCCGGAGCGGCGCAGGGTCGAGAAGAGCTGCTCAAGGAACTGCTCGGGAATCTCCCGCCGCTCGGCCAGCTCCTTGATCGGAACCGGCCGGTCGCCTGAGCGGGCCAGCTCCGCCATCGCGACGACCGCGTAGCGGGACTTCGAGGTGATCGAGATCACATCGACCTTTCTACCGCACCGCCCGGACCCGGCTGGGTTAGGATCGGAGGCGTTGGGGCTCTGGGGCTGGCGCCTGAGCCTTTCGCCGAACCTAAGTAGATCGGAACCGTTCTGAGCGAGCGTCCACACTGCCTTGTGATCGACGGACACCCGTTGGTCCGGCTCGGCGTGCGCCGGGCTCTGCACGACGGCTTCGAGGTGCAGGAGGCCGAGAGCCGCGTGGAGGCAGTCGAGCTCGTACGCGACATCGGCAGCATCGACGTCGCGATCGTCGACATGCGGCGCTGGTCGGACGGTGCGGTGCCGACCCCGCTCGACGGCCACGAGACGATCCGCGCGCTGCTCAAATGCGAACCCGGCCTCGGCATCGTCGCCCACGGCGAGCGAGCCGAGCGCCACCTGGCCAACGCCGCGATTCAGGCCGGCGCCAGCGCCTACGTCTCCCGCACCGCCAGCGCCGAACTGCTCAAACAGGCGGTGCAAGCGGCCCTCGCCCAGGAAAGCTTCATCGACCCGGCCGTCCCCCCGCGCGGCAGCCGCGGCAAGCTGACCCGCCGCCAACGAGAAATCCTCCAGCTCCTCGCCAACGGCGAATCGACCACGGTTGCCGCCCGCGAGCTGGACCTGAGCGAAGAAACGATCAAGACGCATACGAAGAACGTCCTGGCTCGGTTGGGGGCCAGGAACAGGACTCATGCGGTGGCTATTGCGTTGCGCGAGTCGTTGATCGAGTAGAGACGAAAGCTCTCGGCCGCGGGTCCTGTCATGCGGGCGGGGCACCCTCCTCGCCCTACGCGCTGCTTCGCCGGCCGGGATAAAGCGACTGATACTTCGAAGCCTTCGGCTACGCAGCCTTCGGGCAGCGGAGTCCACCCCACCCCCATGCCACCCGCGGACAAGAGCTACCACCCAAGCTACGACGGCAAGGCGCTTGTGCACACTGGCTGATGTGCGAAAGCTCCTCGGGACCATCGGTTTTGGGCACAGGCGTCTTGAGATGCCTCTTAGCTTGCGGAGAAGCTTCTTAGGGACGAATCCTCCGCGGGTGGTGTCGGGGTGGGTGATCCGCGAAGGGCGAAGGCTGCTGAGGGCAAGGTTTCGACCCTGCAAGCGCTACGTCCCTCCGCCCGAAGCAGCGCGTAGCCCGAGCGGGGCACCCCACCCCGACGACAGGACCCGCGGCCTCGCGCTTGGTTCCTAGATCCAGCCGCGGTCGCGGGCAGTCAGAACAGCTTGGGCCCGGTCGACCGCGCCGATCTTGCCGTAGACGTTGTGCAGGTGGGTGCGGATGGTCGAGACGGAGAGCTGCATTTCGCCCGCGATCTGCTTGTAGACCATGCCCTCGGAGAGGTGCCTGAGCACGTCCAGCTCGCGGGCCGAGAGGGGGCAGGGCTCGGTCACTCGCGGGGTCCCCGTGCGTGGGTAGGGAAGTACGTAGAGAAGGTCTCGGAGGGCCTCGGGGCTGAGGCCGCATTGCTTGGCGGCGGCCCGCAGTCGCTCCGGCGTAACCGCCTCACCCTGGCTGTAGTGAGCGACCATGTCGGCCGCCGCGACGATCGCCGCGAGCCCCTCGGCATCCTCGGCGTGATGGCGCTCGATCGCCACCGCGATCCGCCCGGGCAGGTTCCAGCGTCGCGCCAGCACCCCGCCGACCAGGGCGTGGTCGATCCCGAGGCGATCGCGTTCCTCGCGGATTCGCTGCTCGGGGGTATGAAGGGTCGCGTCCGAATAGCCTTTCTGGCCTGGGTGAAGGCTGGAGATGACCAGTCGCCCGACGTCGTGCAGAAGCGCCGCGACCGCCAGTTCGTCGCGATCCTCCCAGCCGACATTGCGACCGATCTGCTCGGCGGCCTGCTGGGTCGCGAGGGCGTGAACCCGGAAGCGCTCCGGCCTCAGCTCGCGGCCACCGTTGGTCTCGAAGAAGTCGAAGACGGGTGCCGTGCCGGCAATCGCGAGCACGCCGGAGGGCTTCAGCGACTCGATTGCCGCAGGAATGCCGCCAACGGTGGCGCTGTTGCGGTTGGCCACACGCAGCACGGCAATCGCCAAGCCGACGTCTGACTCGACCGCCTCGACCAGCTCGCCGGTACGGGCGGAGTCGGCGGTTGCCGCGCTCATCACCCGTGCCCGTGACTCGAGCAGGACGGGGAAGCGCTCGACCGCCTCGAACGCGGCGGCCAGGCGGGCGCCAGGTGCGGGTTTGCCGCCACCGTCTTTGCGACGGATAGCGTCGGCCTTCACCTTGCCGTTGGTCTGTGTCTTCGTCGACTGCATAGCGGAAACAGGCTCCGCAAGGCTCATCGGCAGCCGAGGACGTTCGGTTTAGCCCTTGCCTCCTAAAAATTGAGGATTTATGCGGATTCGGTTGTCCGCCCTGGAGAAGTAGACGGGCGTCAATTGTCCGTCAGGAACGGAGGCGCGCGAGGGCGGCGTCGATGCGCGCGAGCGATTCCTCACGCCCGAGCACGGCGAGCGACTCGAAGATTCCGGGCGAGACAGTGGTACCGGTGATCGCAACCCGTATCGGCTGGTAGACCTTCCCCGGCTTCAGCTCGAGGCGCTCCGGGAGCGGCGCAAGAGCGGACTCGACCGCCTCCGGGCTGAAGTCGCCAGCTTCGCCCAGAGCCTCCCGCACAGCCTCCAGCAGCGACGGCGTACCGTCTGCCATCACCTTGCGCCAGGCCTTCTCGTCCTCGACCGGCGGCTCGAAGAGGAAACCGATCAGCGGCCAGACCTCGGCCAGGGTCTGGGCCTTCTCCTGGGCGATCGCGCAGGCCGCGCGCAGGCGCTCGTCAGGCTCACGCCCCAGATGCCGGGCCACCGCCGCCGTGTACTCGTCAAGTGACATCTCCCGCATGAAGCGCCCGTTCACCCAGCGCAGCTTCTTCTCATCGAAGATCGCTGCCGCCTTGCCGACGTCTTCGATGCGGAAGCGCTCGACCAGCTCCTCGGTCGACATCAGAGTGGTGTCATCGTCGGTGCCCCAGCCGAGCAGCGCCAGGTAGTTGCGAACCGCCGCCGGCAGGTAGCCAGCGTCACGCAGCTCCTGCACCGAGGCGGCGCCATGGCGCTTGGAGAGCTTCTTGCCATCGGGGCCGTGCAGCAGCGGCAGGTGCGCGTAACGCGGCGCCTTGAAGCCCAGCGCGGCGAGGACGAGCAACTGCTTGGGCGTGTTGGAGAGGTGGTCGTCCCCCCGCACCACGTCAGTAATCCCCATCTCGGCGTCGTCGACGGCGACCGCGAAGTTGTAGAGGGCGGAACCGTCGCCGCGGGCAATGACGAAATCGTCGTAGCTCTGATTCGGGAAGCTGACCGGACCGCGGATCAGGTCCTCGACCACGGTCTCTCCTTTGTCGGGCACCCGCAGGCGAATCGCCGCACTCGGCTCCTCGGTCGACTTGCCCCGGTAGCCGCGACCGGCTCCGTGCTCGGCCTTCCACGCCTCGACGTCCTTTGCTGTGGCCGAGTCGCGATAGGCGGCACCTGAATCGAGTAGGCGCTGCAGCGCGGTTGCATGGCTCTCGGCACGAGCAGCCTGAGAGAGCGGCCCCTCGTCGTAGTCGAGCTCCAGCCAGCGCAGTGCGTCGAGGATCTGCTCGACGTTCTCGGCAGTCGAGCGCTCGCGGTCGGTGTCCTCGATCCGCAGTACCAGCTGACCGCCCTCATGGCGGGCGGCGAGCCAGTTATAGAGTGCCGTCCTCGCCCCACCGATGTGCAGCGCCCCGGTGGGCGACGGAGCGAATCGGAAACGAAGTGGATGACCTTCGGGCACGAGGGGAATCTAGATGAACAGCGCCGATGGCCGGTACCTACACGCAACAGGCCCGCCGAGGCAGGCCTGTTGCTAAGAAGCTGCTCCACTAGCAGCCCGGCCATGGGCCGAACCCCTCTCAGCGTCAGCAGCGCCCTTGACTAGGGACCGCAAGCGTAGCGTAGGAAGTGGAGCACGATAGAAGTCTGCATCCCCCCGGCGGGAGTCGAACCCGCGACCTCGTCCCTAGTCATAGGCGTGCTCTATCCACTGAGCTACGGGGGGACACGGCCGACGATATGCACGGAAATCGCCGCTCCAAGACGTGTCTCGCAATCGGCTCCATAGGATGCGCAATTCATGCTCATTGGCGCGCATGTCTCTACGTCTGGGGGCCTCGACAAGGCGATCGAGCGCGGGACCGAGCGCGGTTGCGAATCAATCCAGATCTTCAACCAGAGCCCACGCATGTGGCGGCCGACGAAATACGGGCCGGATGACTTCGCCGCATTCAAAGAGGCGATGGCAAATTCGCCCGTCGAAGCGGTGGTGATCCATGCCGTCTACCTGATCAACTGCGCGAGCAAGGACAAGGAGCTGCGCAAGAAGTCGCAGGCTTCGCTCACGCACGCCCTGCGAATCGGCGACGAAATCGGCGCGGCCGGAGTCGTCCTGCACCCGGGGGCCCAGGTGAAAGAGCCATTGGGTCCCTCGATGAAACGGGCCGGCAAGACGATCGCCGCAGCCCTGAAGGACAGCGATAGCTGCCCGCTCCTGCTCGAGCAGACCGCGGGGCACAAAGGACTGCTGGGTCGCGACTTCGATCAGACCGCGGCGCTGATCGAGCTGGCCGGCAGCGGCAAGCGGCTGGGTCTCTGCCTCGACTCCTGCCACCTCTTCGTGCAGGGCTATGACATCACTGACGAGGAGCATCTCTCCAAGGTGGTCGACGAAGCTGACGAGAAGGTCGGCTTGGACCGGCTCCAGTGCCTGCACGTAAACGACGCCGCCGCCCCGCTCGGCTCCTGCCGCGATCGCCACGCCAACCTCGGCAAGGGAGAGATGGGCAAACAGGGCCTAGCCGCCTTCCTCTCCGAGCCCCGCTTCGAGGGGCTCCCAGCGACGCTGGAGACTCCTGGTCCCGAGAAGAAAGGCTCCGACAGGAAAGAAGTGCAGGCGGCGAAGCGGCTGCGCAAGGCGGGGCTGAAGAGGCGGCAGGGATGAGGGACGGCGATGCCCTCTTCCGTGAATTGATGTCGCACGCGCTTCGCGCTTAGCGACGAAGAAAGTGCGCGGCTCCGCCGCGCAGACACCGGATTGCATAGGCCGCTTCGCGACATTCCCGGAAGAGGGCATCGCCGTCCCTCCCACAAACGCCTCGAAGCACCCAAGCTCACCGGAAACGAGCCAGCGCCTCTCCCTACGGGGCCCCAGCTTGGGTGCCCCCATTTCGGTCGCGTCGCCGGGATCCGCTCGCGGGAAGCAGCCCGGTCGGTCTACTGGGGAATGTGGCCGAAGGCCGCGACATGCAATCTGATGAATGCGCGGCGATAGCCGCGCAGCGAATTCGGCGCTAAGCGCATGCGGAGCATGCGCGTGCGCCATCAATTCCCCAGTAGACCGACCGGGCTGCTTCTCACCAAGCGCTTCGCGCAGGAGCTACTGAACGTGAACGCCCGAGATCGCGCGGCTGATGACCAGGCGCTGGATCTCGGAGGTGCCCTCGAAGATCGTGTAGATCTTCGCGTCGCGGTGCATCCGCTCGACCGGGAACTCGCGGGTGTAGCCGTTGCCGCCGAGAATCTGGATCGCCCGCTCGGTCGACCAGACGGCGACCTCACCGGCCTTCAGCTTCGACATCGAACCCTCGGCGTTCTCGAATTTCTGCCCCGTGCGACCCATCCAGGCGGCCCGCCAGACCAGCAGCCGTGCGGCATCGATCTCTAGCTTCATGTCGGCGAGGGTGAAGGCGATCGACTGGTTCTCGATGATCGCCCGGCCGAACTGCTGGCGCTCTTTGGCGTACTCGAGCGCGTACTCGTAGGCGGCGCGGGCGATGCCCAGCGCCTGGGCGCCGACCGTCGGCCGGCTCGCCTCGAAGGTCTGCATCGCCGCCTGCGACTTCGAGCGCTTGCCCTCACGGACGCGGGCGAGGCGCTCGTCGAGCTTCTCCTTGCCGCCGAGCAGGCAGGCGCCCGGGATACGGCAGTCATCGAGGTGGACGTCGGAGGTATGCGAGGCGCGCAGTCCGTGCTTCTTCACCTTGGCACCCTGCTCGCAGCCCTTGGTCCCCGGTGGGATCACGAAGGCGGCGTGGCCGCGCGAGCGCAGCTCGCGGTCGACGGTGGCGATCACGACGTGGACGTCGGCGATGCCGCCGTTGGTCGCCCAGGCCTTCTGGCCGTTCAGCACCCACTCGTCGGTCGCCTCGTCGTACTTGGCGGTGGTGCGTATCGCAGACACGTCGGAGCCGGCGTCCGGCTCCGACGAGCAGAATGCGGCGACCTTGGGATCGTCCGCGGTGCCGAAGCACTGCGGGATCCACTCGCCCATCTGCTCCGGGGTTCCCTGCCCGAAGATTGCAGCGACGGCAAGCGAGGTGCCCATGATCGCCATGCCGATGCCGGCATCGCCCCAGAAGAGCTCCTCGTTGGCGATCGGCAGCGTCAGGCCCGTCTCATCGGCCCAGAACTGGCCGAGCGCTTCGAAGCCGTAGAGGCCGATCTTGGCGGCCTCCTGGATCACCGGCCACGGTGTCTCCTCGCGCTCGTCCCATTCCTCGGCGGCGGGACGGACGACGCCCTCGGCGAAGCCGTGCACCCACTCGCGGATGTCCTTCTGGTCCTGGTTCAGCTCCAGCGTGAACTTCGGTCCCTCGGAAGGGGTGCCGTCGCTGCCGGCCGCTTCAGCCACCAATTGCTCTGCCTCTGCCACTGCGGAAGTCTCTGTCATAGCGGGCGATTCTACACGGGACCATGTCGTGATCCGCGGTCCGCTCAGACGTCGCGAAGATCGAAGGCGCGGATGCCCTCGGGCCCCTCGTCGGCGCAGTCGAAGAAGCGGCGGTTGACGCAGTCGTAGGCCTCGCCGCCGCCCTCATAGGCCTGCTCGATCGAGAACTGGCAGTGTGGCAGCGCCTCGCCGGTCATCTTGACGCCGCCGAAGCCGCCCGGCTGGAGCACCGCGTCGAGCTCCACCTTCGCCCCGAAGACCTCCTGCATGCAGCCGACGTACTGAACGCCGTTGAGCATGTCGACGAAGCTGTAGAGGAAGCGGCAGCGCATCTCTACGCAACCGCGCGGCTCGACCATCTTGTCGCAGAAGGAGCGGCACTGACGGCACTCCCCGGTCTTCTCCCGCGTTGCTGGCATGCAGGAAGTCTAGGGACGCGAGGCCGCGAAAACCACGGATTCGACTGGCTAAGCAGCCAGTGCGTCGGGGCCGAGAACGTGGCCCAGCTCGGCCAGCAGCTTGCTCGAGTGGCGGACCTTGAACTCGTCGCCCAGCTTCCACTCCCTCGGTTTTCCGTTCCCGTTGGGGATCGCCAGATAGACGGCGGCATCGCCCTTGTGGTGTTCGATCACAGCCTTGAGTTCGTCGACGAAGTCTGGGTTCTCGAGGTCGGCCGCGGCCAGCGTCAGCCGCAGGGGATCCGCCGGGGCGCTCGCCGCCGCGGTCGCCCGGGAAACCTCCTCGGCATTCGGTTCGAAGCGCTCCGCCTCCTGGACGACCAGCTTCGTCTCGCCCCGCTCCTTGTGGTCGATCCGGCCCCGCACGACGACGATCGCGTCGGGGACGATCGTCGTCGCGCTCTCCGCCTGATCGGCCTTGAAGACCAGCATCTCTACCTGCCCCTCGACGTCGTCGAGGGTGGCGAACATCATCTGGTTGCCGCTCTTGGTGCGGATCTTCTTGCAGTCGACGACGATCCCGCCGACCGTCACCCAGGAGCCGTCCTGCTTGTTGGAGAGCTCAGCGAGGCTGCAGTCGACGCGGGCCCGCAGCGCGTCGCGGACCTCGGAGAGCGGGTGCGAGGAGAGGTACGTGCCGAGGGTCTCCTTCTCCATCGCCAGCAGCTCGGCGCGGTCGAACTCCGCGGCGGAGATCGGCGGGCGGTGGTGAGCCTGCGAGGCGCCGGCGTTGCCGTCTCCGCCTTCGCCGAAGTCGAAGATCGATCCCTGGCCCATCTGGGCGTCCTCCTGGGCCTTCTGGCCGGCTGACTGCGCCGCCGGCAGCGCCTCCAGCATCCCCTGCCGGGTGCCGCCGGTGGAGTCGAGCGCGCCGCACTTGATCAGGCATTCGATCGCCCGTTTGTTGACGGCGCGTGAGTCGACCCGCTCGCAGAAGTCCCAGATCGAGGCGATGTCGCTGTCCTCGCGGGCGCGGAGGATCGCCTCGACCGCCGAGTGGCCGACGTTCTTGACCGCATCGAGGCCGAAGCGAATCGCTTTCTCGGAGACGACGAAGTCGTGGTCGGAGGAGTTGACGTCGGGCGGCAGCACCTCGATCCCCATCTCCTCGCAGCGATTGACGAAGAAGGGGACCTTGTCCTTGGTGTTCATCACCGAGGAGATCACCGCGGCCATGTACTCCGCCGGGTAGTTCGCCTTGAGGTAGGCCGTGCGATAGGCGATCAGCGCGTAGCAGGCGGCATGGGACTTGTTGAAGGAGTAGTCGGCGGCGGCCTCCATCAGCGACCACATGTCGTTGGCGACCTTGGTCGCGGTGCCGGAGGCCTGCATCCCTTCGAGGAATTTCGCCTTCATCGTCGCCATCAGGTCGCGCTTCTTCTTGCCGATCGCCTTGCGCAGGTCGTCGGCCTCGGCCGGGCTGAAGCCGGCCATCTGCTTGGCGATCTCCATCAACTGCTCCTGGTAGAGGACGCAGCCGTAGGTCGGCTCGGTGATCGGGCGCAGGCGGTCGTCGGGGTAGGTGACCGAGGAGGGATCGCGCTTGCCCTTGGCGTAGGCGGGGATGTAGCTCATCGCCCCGGGGCGGTAGAGGGAGACGAGGGCGACGATGTCGTCGAACTCGGTCGGGCGCACCTTCTTCATCGCCTCGCGCATGCCTTCAGACTCGAGCTGGAAGACGCCGGTCCCGTCGCCCCGCGAGAGCATCTCGAAGGTCTGGCGGTCGTCCATCGGGATCGCGCCGACGTCGAGCTCGACCCCGCGCGAGCGGTGGACGATCTCGACCGCGTCCTCGATCACGTCGAGGTTGCGCAGGCCGAGGAAGTCCATCTTCAGCAGCCCGATCTCCTCGATCGGGCCCATCGAGTACTGGGTGACGATCTTGTACTGGCGCTCCGCCTTGCCGCTGCCGTTGCCGTTCCCGGCGGCGGCGGGTGCGCTGCGGTCCTCGGCGAGCTGCAGCGGCACGATCTCCTGCAGCGGCCGGTCGGCAATCACGACCGCGGCGGCGTGGATCGAGTTGTTGCGGATGATCCCCTCCAGCCCCTGGGCGACGTCTATGACCCGTTTCGCATCGGGCTCGGCGTCGTAGGTCTTGCGCAGCTCCTGGCCGGGGGCGAGGCATTCCTCGAAGGACGGGTTGCGGCCGAGGATCGGCTCGGGGATCTGCTTGGCGAGGCGGTCGCCGGTCCCGTAGTCGAAGCCGAGCACCCGCGCCGCGTCGCGGGTCGCGGCGCGCGGCGCCATCTTGCCGAAGGTGATGATCTGCGCCACTGACTCGCGGCCGTACTTCTCGGCGACGTAGCGGATCACCCGCTCGCGTCCGCGCACCGAGAAGTCGATGTCGATGTCCGGCATCGACTTGCGGCCGGGGTTGAGGAAGCGCTCGAAGAGCAGGTCGTTGGCGAGCGGGTCGATGTCGGTGATGCTGAGCGAGAAGGAGACGATCGAGCCCGCCGCCGAGCCGCGACCCGGTCCGACGGCGATCCCGTTCTCCTTGGCGAAGCGGACGAAGTCCCAGACGATCAGGAAGTAGGAGGAGAAGCCCATCTCCTCGATCACGCCGAGCTCGAACTCGAGCCGCTCGATCGCCTCGGCGGGGGCCGGGTCGCCGTAGCGGGCGCGCAGGCCCTCGTAGGCGATCCGCCTCAGCATCGCCTCGGGCGCCTCGCCGTCGGCAGTCGGGTACTGCGGCAGCAGCAGCTTGCCCAGCTCGATCTCGATCTCGCAGCGCTCGGCGATCTCCAGCGTCGTCGGCACCGCCTCGGGCCACTCCGCGAAGGAGGCCGACATTTCCTCGCTGTCCTTGAGATAGAACTCGTTGGTGTCGAAGCTCAGCTTCGGCGCCTCCAGGGTCGACTTGGTCTGCACGCAGAGCAGCGCCGCGTGATTGTCGAAGTCCTCGCGCCGCAGGTAGTGGACGTCGGCCGTGCCGACCAGCGGCCGGCCCAGCTCACGGGCGAAGCGGACGATCCCCTGGTTGGCCTTGTCCTGGTCGTCGATCCCGTTCTTCTGCACCTCGAAATAGACCTGCTCGGGACCGAAGACCTGGATCAGATCGTCGAGGTGGGCACGAGCGTCGTCCTCGCGCTCTTCGACCAGACGACGGCAGAAGCGGGACTGCAGGCAACCGGTGAGGGCAATCACCCCCTCGGAGTGAGTGGAGAGAAGATCCAGGTCGACGTTGGCCTTACCTCGTGAGAATCCCTCCAGGAAGCCGGCCGAGGTGAGCTTGACCAGGTTGGCGAAGCCGGTGTCGTTTTCGGCCAGCAGGGTGAGGTGGTTGCGCTCGTAGCGAACCTGCGATTTGACCGCCTCGCGGTCGTCGACGAAGTAGGCCTCGAAGCCGGCGATCGGCTTGATCCCGTGCTTCTTGCAGGATTTGTAGAGGTCGACGGCGCCGTTCATCACGCCGTGATCGGTCAGGCCCAGCGCCGGCTGCCCCATTTCCGCGGCGCGGGCCGCCATCGCGTCGATCTTGCAGGCGCCGTCGAGCAGCGAGTACTCGCTGTGGGCGTGGAGATGTACGGCAGAGGGCGTGCTCACGGGACTCGGCGATCATGCCAAGCAGGGCAGATGGACCGGGCCGGTTCCGCGCGTCTTTCGCGCTATCTCCGTGTGTATCTACGGCGCCGCGGCGCTCAGCCGGCGCAAACCCAGGCGCCCGAGCCGGAGTCGGCCCAGATCTGGGCGGCGATCGAATCCTGTTCGGACTTCGGCGCGTCCTCTGGGTTGCCCTCGCCGCCGTAGAGGTCCCAGGTGGAGGGAATGATTTGGTAGGCACCGCCGGCGCCGCTCGAGGGGTTGACGGCACCGTAATTGCCGCCGGACTCGCACATCACGATCTCGGTCGGGATCGAGTAGGGCCCACCGAGCCAGCGTTCGACCGTGGCTTCCGCCTCGGCATCGCTCACCTCTTCGGCCGCAGCCGCCTTGGCGGCCTCGATGTCACTGACCCAGCTACCGATCTTCGTCTTCAGGCTGGCGAGGGAAGCCGCTCGGGCGGAAGCGACTGACTGCAAACGCGAAGCTGCGGCCTCGGCGCTTTCGCGCACGGCCGAGATCTGCGAGCGGGCGTCGGCCAGACGAGCGTTGTAGGCGTCGATCCGCGCTTTCAGCGCCACGACCAGCTTCAGCCCACGGGCAACCGCGGCGCGAACCTGCTCGACCCGGTCGGCGAGGTCGGCGTCGGCCTCCTCGATCCGCTGCAGGTAGTCGGTACGGGTGGCGAGCTCGTCGAAGTCGCTGGAGCCCAGGATCACGCTCGCCGTGCTGGGGGAGCCACTCTCGTAGATCGCGACGAGGCGCTCTGCCAGCGCAAGGCGTGCACGGCGCAGGCGCTTCCTCTCGAGCTCGAGGCGACGCTCGGTGCGATCGACGTCGGCGGCCAGCTCGGCGGCGCGTTCCTCTCCGCTCGCCAGCAGGACGCTGAGCTGCTGCTCGCGGGCGCTCGCGGCGGCGGCCTGCTGCGCGGCGGCGGCAAGCTCTCCCTGCGCGGCCTGCAGCTCGGATGCGAGCGAACCGGCCTCGCTGCGGGCGGCGGCGACCTTGCCCTGCAGGTCATCGACCCCTGCCGGGGTGGCTGCAACCGGCCACAGCGCACCGATGCACAGGGCGCATGCCAAAGCGCCACCTGCCTTTGTCGCGAGAGTTCGCGGCACGAAGCGCGCGAGACTAGCGAACTTTGTTAGCGAATGCTCATGAGTTGACCATAAACCGCAATGAAACTTGCGGATTAGGCGCGCAGCCTCAGCCCTCGGGCACGTTACGGCTGGCGAGGTAAGCGACGACCCCGATCGCCACAGCGGAGAAGCCGATGCCAAGGCGAATCTGGCGCCGGTAGCGCACCCGCACGTACTTGAAGGCGAAGCGGATAGCGGCCTTGCCGAGCCTGTTGTACATCAGTCCTCCTCCTCTACCCCACGCTGGCGGATCCGATGCGCCATCCGCGACTGCAGCGACCAGAGCTCGATGAATCCGGGCGAGGCGGTCTGCGAGAACAGGCCGCCCGACTCGGCGAAGGAGGCGAGGTCGGCGTCGTAGACGGCGTTGGGAGAGCTGCGGGTGATGACCCGCACGCTGCCCTTGTAGAGCTTGAGGCCGATCGTCCCGGTCACCTGCGCGTTGACCGCGTCGACGTAGGCGTCGAGGTCGGAGCGCAGCGGCTCCCACCAGAGGCCCGCGTAGACGAGGTAGGCCCACTTGTCGTCGAGGCTCGGCTTGAGCTGGTTCTGGTGGATCGTGCAGACCAGCTTCTCCAGCTCCTGATGTGCGGGCAGCAGAATCGCCGCCGCGGGCACCTCGTAGATGTCGCGCACCTTGAGCCCGACGATGCGGTCCTCGATGTGGTCGACAATGCCGACGCCGTGACGGCAGCCGATCTCGGCGGCGCGTTCGAGCAGCTCGACTAGCTCCAACCGCTCGCCGTTGAGCCCAACCGGGATGCCGGCCTCGAACTCGACGCTCACCGTCTCGGCCTCGTCCGGGGCCTGCTCGGGGCGGGTGACTAGCTGGAAGACGTCGTCCTCGGGCGCGTGGTTGAGATCCTCGATCCAGCGTCCCTCAGAGGAGCGGCCCCAGAGGTTGTCGTCGATCGAGTAGGGCGCGACCTCGGTCCCGCCCTTGACCGGGATGCCGTGCTCGCGGGCGTAGGCGATCTCCTCCTCGCGGCCCATCTGCCAGGAGCGCACCGGGGCGATCGTCTTCAGCTCCGGCGCCAGGGTCGCCACCGTCGCCTCGATCCGCACCTGGTCGTTGCCCTTGCCGGTGCAGCCGTGGGCGATCGTGTCGCAACCGCTGCGCCGTGCGTAATCGACCGCGAGCTGGGCGATCAGCGGCCTGCCGAGCGCGGTGAAGAGAGGGTAGCCACCGCCATAGAGCGCGTTCGCCTTGATCGCAGGGACGACGAACTCATGCGCAAACTGCTCTCGCGCGTCGACGACGTGGCACTCGAGCGCGCCCAGCCGCTTCGCCTTGTCCTCGATCACGGCGTAGTCCTCGCCGGGCTGGCCGAGGTTGACGGTGAGGCAGACGACCTCGGCCTCGTAGGAGTCCTGGATCCATTTCAGCATCACGCTGGTGTCGAGCCCACCCGAGTAGAGCAGCAGCACGCGCCGCACCTCGGCGGGGTCGGCCTCATAGCTGGCCGTACGGATCTGTGCGGGAGAGTCGGGTGGCACTACGGAGCGGGGATCCCGCCGCTGCCGTTTTCTTCTTCAGTCGTCGGCGTCGTGGTCGGGGTGGTGGTTTCCGTGGTCGTCGGAGCGGTCGTTTCGGTCGTGGTCGTCGGCGTCGTCGTTTCGGTCGTCGTGTCCGTCTCCGGTTCGGTGGTCGACTCGGTGGTGCTGGGCAGCGCCGTCACCGTTTCCGGAGGCGAGGTCGTGCCACTGTCGCCGCTGTCGCCGGCGATCACGACGATCGCCACGACCAGGCCGACGATCACCGCGATCAGGCAGGCGATCAACAGGCGTGTGTTGCCGTGCGGGCGCTTGCCGCCGTCGGGCTGGTCCATCATCCGCGTCGGGTCCTCGTGCATCGCCTACTCCTCCGGTCCAAGGATCGCGTCGAGGATCTCGCCGGTGTCCTCGATGTCGAATCCGCTTCGCAACCGCTGCTCGATCTCCTCCCGGCTGCTGCCGGAGACGGCCATCTGGGTCGCGAGCAGACGCGCGCCGGACGAACCGCTACGGGGCCGCGAAAGCGGCTCGGGAGCGGCCTCGACGGGCTTCAGGTGGGGCTCGGGGCGCTCTGGCGCCTGCGCCGCGGGATCAAGTTCGTCGGCAATAGCGCGCAGGCGTTCGGCAACGATCCGGTCAGCCCTGATGCTCGCCTGCTCGAGCTGATGCTGCGCCTGCTTCTCAGCGTCGTCGATCACGCTCGCGGCGGCTCGCTCCGCCGCCTCGACGATCGCCGACAGCCGCTCGGCAGCGGTGCTTGCGGTGAGGCGGGGCTCCGGGGGAAACTTCTCCGAGCTCATATAGCCGCGTAGCTTAGGAGCGAGGCGCCTATCGACGCGGTGGCCCGCTCGATTTGGGCCGAATCGACCGTCAGCGGCGGCAGCAGCCGCAGCGTCCCCGGCTCGGGGACATTGACGATCAAGCCACGCTGAAGCAGGTCGGCACCGAGCGCAGCGGCATCGACTCCCTGCTCGAGGCCGACTCCGATCATCAACCCGCGACCGCGAGCCTCGCGCACCCCGTCAAGCGCCAGCAGGTCCTCGCGGAGGATGGCGCCCAGCTCGCGGACGCGACGCAGTAGTGCCGGGTCATCGACGATCTCGAGCACGGCGAGTGCAGCGCTGGCGACCAGCGGTCCACCGGCGAAGGTCGAGCCGTGATCGCCGGGCTCGAGCACCTCTCCCGCCGCGGGCGTCGTCAGGCAGGCGCCGATCGGCAGGCCGCCCCCCAGTGCCTTGGCGCTGGTCAGGACGTCCGGTCGAACGGGGGTCTGCTCGTAGGCCCAGAGCGAGCCCGTCCGACCGATCCCGGTCTGGATCTCGTCGAAGATGAGGAGCGCGCCGGCCTCGTCGCAGGCCTGCCGGGCCGCGAGCAGGGCCTCGTCGCTGACCGGGTAGATGCCGCTCTCACCCTGGATCGGCTCGATCAGGACCGCCGCCGTGTGCTCGCCGACCGCCTCACGCAGGGTCGCCACGTCGTTGAGTGGGACCGAGCGAAAGCCGGGCAGCATCGGCGCCAGGTCAGGATTGGCGGCGAGCTTCGGAGTCGCCGAGAGCGCTCCGTAGGTGCGCCCGTGGAAGTCGTTCTCGAAGCTGACGATCTCCGGCGCCTCGACCCCACGCCGGTGGGCGTGCTTGCGGGCGATCTTGATCGCGCACTCGTTCGCCTCGGCACCGGAGTTGGAGAAGAAGACGCGGCCACCGAGGCTCGACTCCGCCAGCCGCTCAGCCAGCCGCACCATCGGCTCGGTGTAGAAGAGGTTCGAGGTGTGCATCAGGCGACCGGCCTGCTCGCGCACCGCCTCGACCACGGCAGGGTTGCAATGGCCGACCGAGCAGACCGAGATCCCGGCGAGGAAGTCGAGGTACTCCCTGCCCTCGGCGTCCCAGAGCAGCGTCCCCTCGCCGCGCACGAACTCGACCGGCGCCCGCCGGTAGGTGCGCATCAGGTAGCGCTCCTCGAGGGCCTGCAGGTCGGTCAGGTTCACGGCGTCACCATCGTGCCGATGCCGGCATCGGTGAAGAGCTCGAGCAATAGCGAGTGTGGCTTGCGGCCGTCGATGATGTGGGCGGACTGGGCGCCGCCGCGGATCGCGTCGAGGCAGGCCTGCAGCTTCGGGCGCATGCCGCCGTCGATCGCGGTCAGCTTCTCCTCGACCTCGGTGACCGTCGCCTTCGAGATCAGCGAGCCCGCGTCCTCCGGGTCGGCGAGCCAGCCGTCGACGTCGGTGAGGAAGACCGCCTTGTGGGCGCCGAGGGCAGCGGCGACCTTGCCGGCCGCCTCGTCGGCGTTGACGTTGTAGGACTGGCCGCCGCGGTCGGAGGCGGAGGAGGCGATCACGGGGATGTAGTCGGCGGCGATGTGGTTGAGCACGTCGACGTCGACCCGCTCGATCTTGCCGACGAAGCCGACCTGCTCGGCGTTGGCCACAGGCGCCACCTCGAACAGCGAGCCGTCCTCGCCGGAGAGCCCGACCGCGGGCTGTCCGTGGCGGTTGAGCCGCTGCACGATGTCGGAGTTGAGCTTGCCGAGCAGCACCATCTTCGCCACCTCGACCGTCTCCGCATCAGAGACCCGCAGGCCCTCGTGGAAGCGCACCTCCATCCCGAGCCGGTCCATGTGCTCGGTGATCTCGGGGCCGCCACCGTGGATGACCACCGGGTTCAGCCCGACGTACTTGAGCAGGACGACGTCGGTGGCGAAGGCCTCGCGCAGGTCCTCCTCCCGCATCGCCGCGCCGCCGTACTTGATCACCACCGTGCGTCCGTGGAACTCGCGGATGTATGGCAGCGCCTCGAGGAGGGTCTCTATGTTCGTTTCTCTGCTTGGGCTCATGTCGTGTACTCCGCGTTGATCCGAACGTACTCGTAGCCGAGGTCAGAGAACCAGACGTGGGCGCTGTGGTCGCCGCGATCGAGCCGGATGCCGATCTCCGCCTCGGGGACGTCGGCGGCCAGCTCGGCGGCGTCGATCGAGTCGGCGCCGATCTCCTCCAGGTCCTCTCCAGCCAGCGCCATCCCAGCCGCCTGTGCGATCCGCCCCCAGTTGGGGTCGCGGCCGAAGAGCGCCGTCTTGACCAGCGGCGAGTTGGCGATCGCCCGCGCGACGCGCTCGGCCTCCGCCGGCGAGGCCGCGCCCTCGACCTGCGCCTTGCCGACCCGGGAAGAGCCCTCGCCGTCGGCGACGACCTCGATCGCCAGCTGCAAGAGCACCGCGTCGAGCAGGCCGTCGGGCAGCGGCGCGCCGGCGGCACCGGTCGCCTGCAGCAGGACCGTGTCGTTGGTGCTCATCTGGCCGTCGACGGTGATCCGCTCGAAGGAGGCCTCGGAGGCGGCGCGCAGAGCGGCGTCGGGGTCCTCGACGACGGCATCGGTCTGCACGAAGCAGAGCATCGTCGCCATTCCGGGCTGGATCATCCCGCCGCCCTTGGCCTGGGCCGAGAGCGTCACCCCGCCAGCCCGCAGCGAGCACCGCTTCGGCCAGCGGTCGGTGGTGAGGATCGAGTCCGAGAAGGACACCCCGCCGCTCTCGGAGAGGTCCTCGGCGGCCTCGCCGATCCCGCCGAGGACCGCGTCGATCGGCAGCGGCACGCCGATCACGCCAGTCTCCGCGACCGCGACCGACTCCGGCCGCAGGTCGAGCTGCCTCGCCGCCTCGTCGCACATCGCCACCGCGTCGGCGTAGCCCTGCGCCCCGGTCTCGGCGTTCGCGTTGCCGGCGTTGACGACCGCGGCCCGGATCGCGCCGCGCTCACAGCGATCCCGGCAGACCCGGACCGGGGCCGCGGAGGAGGCGTTGCGGGTGAGCAGGATCGATGAAGCGACCTGCTCGGCGTCGCAGACGACCAGGCCGATGTCCGTCTTGCCACCGCCCTTGAGGCCGCAGTGAGCACCGCCCGCGCGAAAGCCGGGCGCGAGCTGGGCCGGATCGAGCTCCTCGACGCCCACGGGGGGATCGACCCAGCGCGATCTGAAGAAGTGGCCAGCCGGCCTGCTCTGCTGCGCGTCCGCGGCCGGCCCGCTCACGTCAGCCCCAACGTCTCGTCGAGGCCCAGCATCAGGTTGAGGTTCTGCACGCCCTGGCCCGAGGCGCCCTTCCAGAGATTGTCGAGCGCCGAGAAGGCCAGCACGCGGCCGCGCCCCTCGACCGTGACATAGACATGGCAGTCGTTCGTGTCGCGCACGTCGCGCAGGCCGGGGGGCGCATCGACGAAGTGAACGAAGGGCTCCTCCGCGTAGCGCTCGCGGTAAAGCGCCTGCACCTCCTCCTTGCCGATCGGCTCGCTCGTCTGCGCGTAGCAGCTGGTCAGCTCGCCCTGGTCGAGCGGCAGCAGGTGCGGGACGAAGGTGACTGGTGCCGGGCTGCCCAGCGCCGCCAGCTCCTGCTCTATCTCGGGTCTGTGCCTGTGCCCCTCGGTCTTGTAGGCGAAGGCGTTCTCGTCCATCGAGGCGTAGTGCATCGCGTCGCCGCCACCGCGGCCGGCGCCGGATACGCCCTGCTTGGCGTCGATGACGACGTCGGCAAGCAGGCCCTTCTCCGCCAGCGGGGCCAGGGCGAGGACGCTGGCGGTCGGGTAGCAACCGGGCGTCGCCACCAGCTCGGCCTCGCGCAGCTCGTCGCGATAGAGCTCGGTCAAGCCGTAGACGGCGCCCTCGAGCAGCTCGGGCGCGCCGTGCTCCCCGTACCAGCGCTCGTAGGTGGGCAGATCGCGGAGGCGGAAATCGGCGGAGAGGTCGACGACCAGGACGCCGAGGCCGCGCAGCGCCGCGACGGTCGGTGCCGAGGCGCCGTGTGGATAGGCGACGATCGCGGCGTCGATCCCCTCGAGCGAGTCGAGATCGAGCTCGCTCAACTCCAGCGAGACCCGGTAGCGCGGGTAGAGATGGTCGAGCCGGGTGCCGGCGTCGCTGCGCGAGGTGATCGTGACCAGCTCCAGCTTCGGGTGGCGCCAGACGATCTGCGCGGCGAGCGCACCGGTGAAGCCGGAGGCGCCGGCAACCAGCACCCGCGCGGCGGGATCGCCATCGAGCGGTTGTGAGCGGAGCTCAGCCACGCAGCGACCCCCCGATCTTGCTCAGCTCGGCCTCGATCGAGGCACGGAGCGCGTTTACCTCCTCGTCGACCAGAGTCCGGTCGGGCGCCCGGAACTCCAGCCGCAGGGCGAGACTCTTGTGTCCGGCGCCCACCTGCTCGCCCTCGTAGAGGTCGAAGACGCCGGCCTCGTGGAGCAGCTCCCCCCCGCCCGCCAGGACCGCCTCATGAACCTGAGCGGCAGGGACGTCCTCGGCCACGACGACGGCCAGGTCTTGATAGACGGCAGGGAAGGTGGTGACGTCCTCGTAGGCCTCCTCGCCGGCCGAGGCGGCCGCGATCAGCACGGCTGCGTCGACTTCGAAGGCGACCGCGGCGTCCAGGTCCCAGGCCCGGCCGACCAACGGGTGCAGCTCGCCGATCCAGCCGGCCGGAACGCCGTCGGCGAGCACGGCAGACGAGCGGCCGGGGTGAAGGAACGGCTCTTCCACGGGCTCGAAGCTCAGCTCGGCACCGAGCTGACCCGCCAGCGCCTCCAGCGCCCCCTTGAGGGCGAAGAAATCGGCGGGCTCGCCGCCCCCCCGCCAGGACTTGGTGACCAGCGGGCCGACCGCGAGGCCGCCAAAGCGATGCGGCTCGGCAGCGGGCGCGGGCCGCTCTCCAGGGAACATGCCGGAGAGAGCACTGAAGTCGCCATTTCCCGTCTTGAGGACGGGTTTTCGCGGACTCGCTGCAGCCGTGAGGTAGACCCGGCCCGACTCGAAGAGGGAGACGCGATCGACCCCACGCGAGAGGTTGCGCTGGGCGACGTCGAGCAGCGAGCCGAGCACGGTCGTCCGCATCGAGGACTGGTCCTCGGAGAGGGGGTTGTCGATGACGACGGTTGCGGCGCGGGGATCGTCCTCCGCGATCCGCAGCCTGGTGGTCTCCTCCGGATCGGTGAAGCTCCAGCCGACGACCTCGTCGAAGCCGAGATCTCGCAGCACGTCCTCGGCGCGGCGGCGCAGCCGCTGTTCCCGCGTCAGCCCGCCGACCTGCCCGGCGCCCGCTGGAAGTGTGCTCGGCAGGTGCTGGTCGAGCCCGTGGACCCTGGCGACCTCCTCGATCAGGTCGACCTCGCGGCTGACGTCGTGGTGGCGGTCGGGCGGCACCGTCACCTCGAGGTCCTCGCCCGAGGCCTCGACTCCGAAGCCGAGCCTCTCCAGGTAGGCGATCTGGTCCGCCTGCTCGATCCACATCCCCAGCAGGCCCTCAACCCGGGCCGCGCGCAGGATGACCCGGTGGGGCGGCGGCATCTCCGCGGCGACGTCGATCGTGCCCGGCACGAGCTTGGCGCCGCAGAGCTCGACCATAAGCCGCGATGCGATCCGCTGCGCCCGCAGGCAGAGCTCGGGATGGAGCTGCTTCTCGAAGCGCGACGAGGCCTCGGAGCGCAGCCCGAGCAGGCGGGAGCTGCGCAGGATGCTGGTCCCGTTCCAGTTGGCGACCTCGAGCAGCACCCGGGTCGTCCCCTCGGAGACCTCTGAGACCTGCCCGCCCATGATCCCGGCGATGCCCGAGGGGCCGTTGCGGTCGCAGACCACCACCGTCTCGGCGTCGAGCGTGCGCTCGACATCGTCGAGGGTCGTCATCTTCTCGCCCTCGGCGGCCGTGCGAACGATCAGCTCGCCTCCCGACACCTGGTCGAGGTCGAAGGCGTGCAGCGGCTGGGCGGTGAGCAGCATTACGTAGTTGGTGATGTCGACGACGTTGTTGATCGGCCGCTGGCCGGCGGCGGTCAGGCGCGCCTGCAGCCACATCGGCGAGGGGCCGATCGTGACGTCGGTAAAGACGCGAGCGGTGAAGCGGGGACAGAGGTCGGGCACCTCCACGGTCACCGAGGCGAAGTCGCTCGCCTCACCCTCTCCGCCAGCGGCGGCATCTTCCGCCCACGGCTCGGGGCCGAGCGGGGCGTCTGAGATCGCGTGCACCTCGCGGGCGACCCCGTAGATGCCGAAGCAGTCGAGCCGGTTCGGAGTCACCTCGAGCTCGAGCACCGGCTCGGCGATCGGCAGCACCTCGGCGAGCGGTGTGCCGGGGGCCAAGCCGTCCTCGAGCACGAGGATCCCCGGCGGGCCCTCCCCCAGCTCCAGCTCCGAGGCGGCGCAGATCATCCCCATCGAGACGACGCCGCGCAGCTTCGCCTTGCCGATCTTGTGTCCACCGGGCAGGGTCGCCCCCGGCAGCGCCACCGGGACCGTCTGTCCGGCCTCGACGTTGGGAGCCCCGCAGACGACCGTGCGCTCGCCGTCGCCGGTGTCGAGTGTGCAGACACGCAGCCGGTCCGCGTTGGGATGCGGCTCGGCGGTGAGGACCTTGCCGACGACGAAGCCCTCGGCCAAAGGCGGACCAATAGTGCCGACCCGCTCGACCTCGGTCCCGGTCATCGCCAGCCGCTCGGCAAGTTCCCCCGGCTCGATGCCGGGATCGCAGTACTCGCGCAGCCATGAGTAGGGCACCCTCACCGGAACTGCCCCAGAACTCGTACGTCGTTGTCGAAGAAGCGGCGCAGGTCGGGGACGCCGTGACGCAGCATCGCGATCCGCTCGACGCCCATGCCGAAGGCGAAGCCCTGCACCCGCTCAGGGTCGTAGCCGTTGTCCTCGACGAAGCCGAGCACGTTGGGGTCGACCATGCCGGCACCGCCGACCTCGATCCAGCCGATCCCCTTGCAGAGGTTGCAGCGAGCTCCGTCGGAGAGGGTCCCGGTGCCCTCGCACTGGAAGCAGGAGACGTCGAACTCGACGCTCGGCTCGGTGAAGGGGAAGAAGTGCGGCCGCATGCGGGCCTCGCGGTTGCCGCCGAAGATCGCCCGCAGCATCTCGTCGAGAGTCCCCTGCAGGTCGGCGAGGGTGATCCCCTCGCCGATCGCCAGCCCCTCGACCTGGTGGAACATCGGGCTGTGGGTCGCGTCGGAGTCGCGCCTGTAGACCTTGCCCGGCATGATCACGAAGATCGGCGGTGGCTTGGACTCCATCCCGCGGACCTGGACCGGCGAGGTGTGAGTGCGCAGCAGGATCTCGGGATCGGACTGGACATAAAAGGTGTCTTGGAGCATCCGCGCGGGGTGCCCGGGTGGGTGGTTGAGCGCGGTGAAGTTGTAGTAGTCGTGCTCGATCTCGGGGCCCTCCATCACCCGGTAGCCCAGTCCGACCATGACGTCCTCGATCTGCCGTGTGGTGCGGGTGATCAGGTGGGTATGGCCGACCGGGCGCGGCGGGGCGCCAGGCAGCGTGACGTCGATCCGGTCGCCGTGCAGCTGGGACTCGAGCTCGCTGGAGTCGAGCGCGGCGCTCCGCGACTCGAGCAACGACTCCAACGCCTTGCGCGCCTGGTTGGCGTCGGCGCCGACTTTGCCCCGTTCCTCTGCCGGCAGATCGGCGATCCCGCGCAGGATCGTGGTCAGCTCGGCCTTGCGGCCTAGGTAGCGGACCCGCAGTTCCTCCAGCTCGGCGGTGCCGGCGGCGGACTCGATCGCCGTTGCGGCCTCGGCCCTGATCTTCTCGATCCTCTCAAGCATCGGGCTGGGCCTCCGGCATGGCGAGCGACGATATCCGCTCGGCGCATATCGCAGCCACGGCGGCGACGTTCAGCGACTCGGCGCCGCCACCGCGCAGTGGGATCGTGACCTCGGTCTGGCACTGGGCGAGCACCTCGCCGGGGAGGCCCTGGCGCTCCGCCCCGAGACAGAGGGTCGCCGCGCCCTCGAGCGCCGTCGGACCCTCACCGCCGTGGGCGACTAGCGCCGCGCGAGGTGCGGGGGTCTCGCCGATCTCCCCCCGGGCCAGCGGCTGGGCGAAGACCGAGCCCATGCTGGCTCGCGCCGCCTTCGGCGAGAAGGGGTCGGCGCAACCGGGGCCGAGCACCACGGTGCCCTCGATCAGGGCGTGTGCGGTGCGGACGATCGCGCCGACGTTGCCAGGGTCGGCGACGCCGTGCAGGTAGATGCAGACTGAGCCGACAGGCTCGGCCCAGCGTTGCGGCCAGACCGCGATCGCGCGCGTGCCGGAGCCGAGGTTCGAGACCCCGGCGAGCAGCTCGGCGTCGACCTCCTCGCCGTCGAGGCCGCTGCCGGCGGCGGTGAGGACGAAGCGGGGCTCGACACCGGCAGCAAGACCAGCCTCGATCAGGTCCTCGCCCTCGGTGACGAAGGCGCCCTCGCGCTCACGGTGCTTGCGCTCGCGCAGCTTTCGCACCAGCTTCAGCTTCTCGTTTTGGGGGCTTTCGATCATCCGGTGGTCTCTTCTGGTCGTCTGTTTCTTCTCCTGGAACGAAAAAGCGGGCCGTGAAGACGGCCCGCCCGGGAAAGTGGAGTCTTGGCTGCGGCTAGGCGGCCGCACCCTCCCGGGCTAGCTCCACAAATCGGCGGAACGCCTCGCGGTCGTTGACCGCGATGTCGGCGAGCATCTTGCGATTGACCTCGACCCCGGCCCCGTTGAGACCGTGGATCAGTTCGGAGTAGCTCATGCCCTCCAGTCGTGCGGCGGCGTTGATGCGGGTAATCCAGAGCCGGCGGAAATCGCGCTTGCGGTTGCGCCGGTCGCGGTAGGCGTACATGCCCGACCGCTGCACCTGCTCTTTGGCGAAGCGGTAAGAGGAGTGCTTGCGGCCGAAGTAGCCCTTCGCTTCTTTCAGCACCTTGCGGCGCTTCTTGCGCGCGTGAACGGAGCGCTTGACGCGACTCACTTCGAGCCCCCGAGCAGATGCCGCACCGACTTCGTGTCGGCCGGGGAGATCTCCACCGGACGCGCCATCCGCCGCTTGCGCTTCGGCGACTTCTTCTCGAGGATGTGACTCGAGTAAGCGCGCCGCCCACGCAGCTTGCCGGTAGCGGTCTTGCGGAAGCGCTTCTTGGCGCCGGAATGTGTCTTCATCTTGGGCACGGGTTCGCTATTGAAGCAGACCGGCCGCCCTCGACGCGCCCTCTCTTGCAGGTGAGAGGCTGGGCGCAGGGTACTGTGCCGCCGGATGCGGATCGTCTACGTAATCGGAACCCGGCCCAACTTCGTCAAGACGGCCCCAGTGATCGGCGCCCTGCGCGCCCGCCTGCCCGAGGGCCGGCACACGATCGTCCACACCGGGCAGCACTACGACCGCCTGATGTCGGAGGTGTTCCTCGAGCAGCTCGGAGTGCCCGCGCCTGACCACATGCTCGAGGTCGGCTCCGGCAGTCACGCGCAGCAGACGGCGCGGGTGATGGAGCGGCTGGAGCCGGTACTGAAGGCGGAGGAACCCGACCTGGTGATGGTTCCCGGCGACGTCAACTCGACCCTCGCCGCGGCGCTGACCGCGGCAAAGATGCAGATCCCGGTCGCCCACATTGAGGCTGGCCTGCGCAGCTTCGACCGCACGATGCCGGAGGAGCTCAACCGGATCGTGGCCGACACGCTCTCCGACCTCCTCTTCCTCCACAGCGACGACGCGATCGAGAACCTGCGCGCCGAAGGCATTCCCGACGAGCGCATGCACTTCGTCGGCAACACGATGATCGACACCCTGGTCGCGCTCGAGGAGCGCTTCCGGGCGGCGGGATCGGCGCAGCGCCTCGGGGTCGAGCCTGGGGCGTTCGCGCTCGTCACCCTGCACCGCCCCGCCCTAGTCGACGGCCCGCTGTTGCCGGAGACGATCTCGCAGCTGGCTGCCCTCGCCCGTGAGATGCCGGTGGTCTTCCCGGTCCACCCGCGGACGCGCAAGATGATGGAGGCGGTCGAGTCCGAGCATCCGGGCCTGCTGCTCTCCGAGCCGCTCGGCTACCTCGACTTCCTCTCGCTGCTCGCCGACGCCGGCGCCGTCCTCACCGACTCCGGCGGGATCCAGGAGGAGACGACCTACCTCGGCATCCCCTGCTTCACCCTGCGCGACAACACCGAGCGCCCGGTGACGATCAGCGCTGGAACCAACACCTTGCTCGGCCTCGACCCGGCCGCAATCGCGAGGATCCCGGCTGCGCTTGCCCAGCGTCCCGCCGAGCCGCCCGAGCCTCCGCCCCTCTGGGACGGCCGGGCCGCGGAGCGAATTGCGAATGTTGTGACGAAGCCAGCCGCTACTTAAGCAGCAGCGTCGTCGGCTGGGGCAGTGTCGTCAGCCGGCGCGGCGTCGTCGGCTGGAGGTGCGTCGTCAGCCGGAGTGGCATCGGCCGCCGCAGGGGCGTCATCGGCTGGAGCGGCCTCGGCAGCCGGCGGAGTGTCCTCAGCCGCGGCCGCCTCATCGGCCGACTTCTCCCCATCAGCTCCGGTCTCGGGGGCCTCTTTCACGGCATCTTTGCCCGGCGCCAGCAGCATGCTCATGTTGCGGCCTTCCTGCAGCGGCGCCGACTCGATCACGGCGAGCCCGTCGAGGTCCTCGAAGAGGCGCTGCAGCAGCGCCCTGCCCCGCTCCGGGTGAGCCTGCTCGCGACCGCGGAACATGATCGTGATCTTGACCTTGTCCTGATGACGCAGGAAGCGCTCGACGTGGCCCTTCTTGGTCTCGTAGTCGTGATTGGCGATCTTCGGCCGCAGCTTGATCTCGCGGATGTTGACCTGCTGCTGGTGCTTGCGGGCGGCCTTCTGCTTCTGCTCCTGCTCGTACTTGTACTTCGAGTAGTCGAGCAGGCGGGTGACCGGCGGCTTCGAGTTGGGCGCGACCTCGACCAGGTCGAGGTCGGCGTCCTGGGCGCGTTTGAGCGCCTCGGTGATCTCGACCACCCCGAGCTGCTCGCCCTCGGCACCGATCAGGCGAACCTGAGGAACGCGGATACGCTCGTTGATCCGAGTCGTGTCGCGCTCTGGTGGGCGCCGATCGAACCTACGCGGGACCGGCACTATCTAAGTGAGAGGTGGAGCTTCAAGCGGACGAGAGGTAGGGACGAAGGCACGGGTCGCTCAGCGGCGCAAGCTGGTTTGGGTGCCATCAGTCAAGTGCTCCGCAGTATAGGCACAAGGCGGCGCTTGGCAACAGCTCGGGCTCAGGCAGGTTTGCTCTCGCCACGCACGCGGGCGGCAAACTCGGCGAGGGGCAGCGCCCCCACCTCGCCCTCCTCGTGAGAGCGCACAGCGACCGCACCCGCCTCCTCCTCGCGATCGCCGACCACCAACATGTAGGGGTAGCGGCCGAGCTCGGCGTCGCGGATCTTCTTACCGACCGACTCCGAGCGCTCGTCGATGGTGATCCGCACCCCCGCTTCGCGCAGCTCCGTCACCACCCGGGCGGCGTACTCGTTGTGGCGATCGGAGACGGGCAGGACGATCGCCTGCACCGGCGCCAGCCAGACTGGGAAACGGCCGGCGTGGTGCTCGATCAGGATGCCGGCGAAGCGCTCCATCGAGCCGAGCAGGGCGCGGTGGATCATCACCGGGCGCTGCTGGACGTCATCGGGGTCGGTGTAGGAGAGGTCGAAGCGCTCGGGCATGAAGAAGTCGACCTGGCAGGTGCCGCACTGCCAGGAGCGGCCGAGGGCGTCGGTGACGTGGAAGTCGATCTTCGGCCCGTAGAAGGCGCCGTCGCCGGGGTTGAGCTGGTACTCGCGGCCCTGGCTCTCCAGCGCCTGCCGCAGGGCGTCCTCGGCCTGCCCCCACTGCTCGTCGGTGCCGATCGACTTCTCCGGCCGAGTCGAGAGCTCGACCCGGACGTCGTCGAAGCCGAAGCGGGCGTAGAGCTCATCGATCGCGGCGCAGACCGCGGTCACCTCGTCGACGATCTGCTCGGGGGTGCAGTAGACGTGGGCGTCGTCCTGGGTGAAGGCGCGCACCCGCAGGAGGCCGTGCAGGACGCCCTCCCGCTCGGCGCGGGAGACCTGGCCGAACTCGGCGATTCGCAGCGGCAGCTCGCGGTAGGAATGGCGTCCGGCGCCGAAGACGAGGCAGGCCCCCGGGCAGTTCATCGGCCGGATCGCGTACTGGCGGTCGCCGGACTCAGTGAAGTACATGTTCTCCCGGTAGTTGTCCCAATGCCCCGAGCGGTGCCAGAGCTCGACGTCCATCACGTGCGGGGTCTTGATCTCCTCGTAGCCGCGCTTGCGCAGCTGGTCCTGCACCTCGGCCTCGATCAGGCGCAGCAGCGTGGTCCCGTTGGAGAGCCAGAAGGGCATTCCCGGCGCCTCCTCGCGCAGCATGAAGAGGCCGAGCTGGGGGCCGAGGCGGCGGTGGTCGCGCGCCTTCGCCTGCTCGATCCGCTCCAGGTGTGCCTCGAGGTCCTTCTTCGAGAAGAAGGCGGTGCCGTAGATCCGGGTCAGCATCTGACGGCTCTCGTCGCCGCGCCAGTAGGCGCCGGCGAGCGAGCTGAGCTTGACTGCCTTGATCCGGCCGGTCGAAGGTCCGTGCGGGCCGCGGCAGAGATCCTCGAAGGGGCCGTTGCGGTAGAGCGAGACGGTCTCGACGCCTTCGCTCTCGATCAGGTCGCGGATCAGCTCGACCTTGTAGTCCTCGCCCTGGCCCTCGAAGAGCTCGATCGCCTCGGCGGCGGGAACGTCGCGGCGGGAGAACTCCTCGTCCGCATCGATGTGGGCGCGCATCGCCGCCTCGATCCGCTCCAGGTCAGCGTCGGTGACCTTCACGTCCTCGGGGAAGTCGAAGTCGTAGTAGAAGCCGTTCTCGATCGCCGGCCCGATCGTCACCTTGGTGCCGGGATAAAGCTCCTGTACCGCCTCGGCCATCACGTGGGCGGCGTCGTGGCGGATCAGCGCCAGCGCCTCGGGGTCGCGGTCGGTGAGGATCGCGATCTCGGCCCCGTCCGGGAGGGCGGCCGTGAGGTCGCGCAGCTCGCCGTCGACGCTGATCGCCAGCGCCGCCTTGGCGAGACCGGGGCCGATCGCCGCCGCGGCATCGGCGCCGCTGGCGCCGCCGGGCAGCTCCAGCGGCGTTCCATCGGGCAGTGAGACGGTGATCTTTTGGGTCGCGGCCTCGATGCGGCTCATGCTACCCGCGGCATGAACGCATCTCCGCCACGCTGACTTCGTGTTTGTTCGCCCTATACGCGACTAAACGCGAACTCAGTCAGCGGGAAGGGCCCTGGCGGGCCTGGCGCACGGCGATCAGTGGGCAGGGGCTTCGGCCGCGGACCGGACCGGTTCGCTCCCAGAGCACGTATGTATCGGCGACGCGCCGCACCCGCAGCCCCGGGAATGGCGGCTGCGAGGGCTCGCCCTCGGCAACGACGAAGCGCACGCCGGGGGGCGGCTGACCGCCGGCTTCCTGCGGCGTCTCGATACAAACTCGGCCGCCACGCAGCTCCCAGGCGAGGTACGGGGTGCCGTGGCGGTCGGCGAGAAAATCCTCTGAAGCGAGCACAACGGTCGAACCAGAGGCGATCAGCGGCCGTAGTCCAGTCAGTGCTGGCGTGTAGGAGGAAGGGCCGACCGGCGCATTGGCGAGCGCGAGCAGCGAACAACCCCCCGCTGCAAGCAGATAGAGCCAGGCGACCGGCCGGCGCAGCAGTGGCAGGAGGATGACGAGAGCCGCCAGCGGTGCCGCGACCTCGAGCGCCTTGGCCGCGGTGTAGGGAGTGCCGCCTAGACGGGCGGCCACGTAAGCGAGCGCGGCGGCGAGCAGACCGGCGACGATCGCGGTCTCGCGGCGCCGCCAGCAGAGGACAAAGCCGTAGACGAGCAAGATCGCACCGAAAGCGGCCCCCAGGTAGTAGCCAAGGGCAGGCACGGCGCCGTCGCCGGGAGCGAGGCGGAAGTCACCGGAGGGCCAGATGCCGAGAGCCTCGAAGGGCGAGAGCTGGCCGAAGAGGTTGCCGAGGCCAGGGCCGTTGGGGTCGAAGGTCTCGAAGCGTTGGAAGTCGATCATCCGCCCGATCTCCGGCGCGACCAGGACGGCGAAGACGGCTAGACCGAGAAGCATCGGCCGCACCGCCAGCCGCCTCTCCAAAAGCAGCCAGATGGCCAGTGCCCCACCCAGCCAGATCAAGCCCGGGAAGCTGTAGGCGTAGACGCTGCCGACCGCGAGCAACGCCGCGGGGACGAAGCGAAGAGGTTGCTCGCGCCAGGCGGGATTCACCGAGGCCTCTCTCAGGGCCAGGACGAAGGAGAGGAGGAAGAGGGCCTGCATCGTCTCCTTGAACGAACCCTGGGCGAAGTAGGAGGCGACCAGGTAGGCGAGGCCGACAACGAGCGCTGCGGCGGTGCGGAGGACCAGGGGCTGGTCGCGGAAGGCCGTCAGCGCAGTCAGCGGCGCCAGGACCGCCACCGCGACGGTGAGACCGCCGAAAGCCGGGACGAGACCGATACCCAGGCCCTCGCTCAAAGCGACCGTGATCGCATGGGGTCCGAGCGGATAGCCCTGCAGGAGAAGCTGGGAGTTCACACTGTGAGCGAGGCGGTCGCTGGCCAGCAGGTGCTGGGACATGTCGGGGTTGAAGCTGGTGCCGAGGATGCCGAAGTGACCTTCGGCGATGAAGGGGAGCGAGGCGGCAAGTAGAGCCACGAGCGCCACCGGCCAGCCGGCTCGCAGGGCCTCTCCCCCTCCCTCGATCCGCCCCCGCAGATAGAAAACAGAGGCCACCGTAAGCGCCAGCACGACGATCGCGGACACCGTCCCCTCCCCCGGCAGCCGCACCGTCCCCCAGCAGATCGCGCAGAGCAGCGCCAGCCCCACCGCTGGCGAGAGCCACGACCATTGCCGCTGTCCGCAGAGAGCGACCGCAGCCTGACCGATCGCCAGCGAGGCGCCGCACACGGCGAGCACGGCTGCGTAGGTCGGGGTCACGAGGCCGCGAGCCTAGACGGCGGAGACCCGAAACCCCGGTTCCGGCAGGGAAGGATGGGCGTTACTGGGCTCGAACCAGTGACCTCCAGCTTGTCGAGCTGGCGCTCTCCCAACTGAGCTAAACGCCCGGGACATCTGAATCTAGCAGCGGCGCACGGGCAAGCGCGGCGACTCAAGTTTTCGCTGCAGGCGCCGATTCAAGAGGTGCAACTTTTCAACAGACGCGGTGTTTATCTATTTGAGCTTGCAAGATTTGAGGACCGACGAGCCAGGGAAACGAGTCTCTTTGGTGGCACGTCCTTCGGAAACAAAGGGCCCCTCACGGGGCCCTTTTCCGTTCAGCTGAAGATCTGAACGATGACGTCCGGCCGTCAGAGACCTAAGCTCCACGAGTGGCGCGGGATGACTTCTATGCCTCCCCCTTCGGTGCCGTCTACAGCGCCTACATGGAGTGGCCCCGCCTCAGCCGCCCGATCGGCAAGGCCGTCTGGGGCGGCGACAGCGGGCGCTACTACGAGAGCATGAAAGCGATCGCGGAAGTGCCCGAGGGCGGGACGGTCGTCGACTGTCCCTGCGGAGCGGGTCCGGCCCTGCGCGCCCTGCACCCAAGAAGCTCGCTGCGCTACGTCGCGGCAGACCTCTCGCCCTCGATGCTTCGTCGCGCCCGCAAGCGCGCCGCAACCCGCGGCCTCTCCAACGTCGAGTTCTTCGAGGCGGCCGCAACCGAGATCCCGCTACCCCCCGACAGCGCCGACCTCTTCCTCACCTTCTGGGGTCTGCACTGCTTCGACGATCCGCAAGCCGCCCTGACCGAGGCCGCCCGCATCCTCAAGCCAGGCGGCCGCCTGATCGGCTCCAGCTTCGTCCGCGGCAGCGACGCCCTGCGCCAGCGCCTCCTGATCCGCCCCGGCAACGGCGATTTCGGTCGAGTCGGCACACAAGCCGAGATCGAAGCCTGGCTGGACAGCGCGGGTTTCAGCACACCCAGCATCGATCGCTCCGGCCCGATGCTGTTCTTCGAAGCCCGCCTCGATGATGCACCCAGAGGGCCAGAGGCGCCTACCAGAATCGAACTGGTGTAAACGGCTTTGCAGGCCGCTGCGTAGCCACTCCGCCAAGGCGCCGAGAGGTGATGAAGGGTAGCGGCGTGGGGCTTCTAAGCCTCTATGACCTGGAAGGCAATCTCGGCACGCCGTAGGCGAGCGAGCAGGGCGTCCCCCATTGCCTGCGCGGTGGTCACCTGTCCAGCGGTCTCGGGTAGGTCGTCGAAGGCGAGGCAGAGGCTGGACTCGGCGAGCATCTTGGCGGTCTCGGTATAGGCGGGCTCGCCGCCCGAGACCTCGGTGACGACCCGCTTGCCACCGCCCTCGCCGACGAAGCGCACCTTGAACCAGCCCTTGGCGCGCTGCTCCTCGTTCGGGCCCTCGCCTTGCGCCTTGGCCTTGAGCAGAAGCTTGCGAGTCGGAGGCAGCAGCGCCAGCGGCATGGCGGCGCCAACGGCCCCAGCCGCCACAGCGACGGTGGCGAGCCGCTTGGCGACGGCGTAGTGGCCGTAGGAGAAATCCGGTCCGTAGCGCTCGAGAGCCGCAGCGGAGCGCCGAACGACCGGCCCGTCGATCGTCGGCAGCGGCACCGCCCAGCCGTCAAGTTCTGCAACGCGGCGCAGGCGGTTCGATCCCGAGTGGACCTCCCGGCCCGGCGGGCGCTGCTCGCGGCGGCGGCGCTCTGCCGCGGCGCTGAGCGTCTGGCGGGCACGAGCGAAGCCGTTGATCGCCGAGTGGTACGTCCCACCCGACATGGTCGCCCTGATGCGAACGAAGCCATTCACCGCCAGGGGAACCCCCTCCGGCAGCTGCTGGACGGTGAAGTAGGCACCGAGGTCGTGCGGGATCGAGTCGAAGCCGCAGCAGTGGACGAGCCGGGCGCCGGTTTCCTGCGCCTTGGCGTGATAGCCGAGCCACATGCGGTCGACGAACTCGGGCTCGCCGGTGAGGTCGGCGTAGTCGGTGCCGGCTGCGGCACAGGCGGCGACGAGCGGCTCCCCGTACAGCGCATAGGGACCGACGGTCGTGACGACGACCCTGGTCGCCGCCGCGACCCTCGCCATGGCACCGGCATCGGCCGCATCGGCCTCCAGCAGGTCCGGCGCATCGGCCGGAGACGGGATCGCCTCCAGCTGCGAGCGAACCGCCTCGAGCTTGGCTCGGTTGCGACCGACGAGCGCCCAACGCAGTCCCGCCGGGGCATTCTCGGCGAGGTAGCGCGCAGTCAGGCCACCGGTGAAGCCAGTGGCCCCAAACAGGACCAGATCGTATTGCCGCTCGCCCGCCACCGCGGGCATTGTGTCAGGGGTTCAAAGCTGCGCGCCTACGGCCTCGCGCACATCGCGTTGGCTTCGGTGCTCGGCCGATTGGCGAGCAATGTGTATTCGAAGTTTCCGGGCGGGGGATCGAGGAAGTCGAAGCCGCCCCCCGTAACCGTCTCTCCTGGAAGACAGCTCGCAATGGACAGATCTTCATCGTTGTTCTTGGGCTTCCCTTCACTCCCATAGCGAACGTGGGCGAGGCCACCTTTGTCGGCGCCTCGCCGTTCAAGCTGTAGTCAGGGCCCGCAGGATCGCGGCCAGAGAGCCAGCGACCGATGGATTCGAGCCGGTTAGCCCACGACGGGCCGGAGGACCGCCTCGAATCCGCGTCCGGTCAGAGGCACGGCGAGCCCTGGAAAGGCGACGCTGAGGCTCCCCGACCAGCGAGGGGATAGCGGAGCCTCGCGAGGGGTATAAGTCGCACTGCCGAAAAAGGGCGACGGGGGCGTGACCCGGGCGGGACCGAGCGCGTCGTCGAAGACGAAGCTCGCGCTGGGTGCGGTCGCCTGCGCAGTGCGCATGACGAAGACCCCGTTATCGAGCACTTCGCTCGATGTTGCGCCAAAGGAAGCCCCATCGTCGAGAGTAACCGCGAAGAATGAACTCGGCAGCACCAGTGAGCCGACCCTGCTCTCACCGCGAACGGCCAGGGAACCGCCTCGCGTGGCGAGCGCCTGGCGATCAGGGCCACTTGTGCGGCGGTCGATCTTGGTCGAGCAATTGCGAAAAGGCGACGTCCCGACGCTGCCTTTCGCGCTGGTCCGGGCGACCCGGGTGTAGCCGTTCTCGCCCTCGAAGGAGATCGTGCCGGTGAAGGTTCCTAGCTGCCTGACGATTCTGCTGGGGGCAACGCACTTCTTCGTCTTGTCGGAAAGGTCCAGCCTGGCGACGTGCCTCTTGCCGGATGGCTCGAAGACGACCGAGATCCTGCCGAAGGACCCGAGGTCGGCGTCGATGGCACGCGGATCCTCTGGTTGGCCGAAGGTGGCGTAAGTGGTGGCGGCGACGTTGCCCTGATTGGCACGACGCAAGCCGCCGGCAGCCGAGATGGTCGCGATCGGAGGCCGGTCCCGAGAGGCGACCACGGAGAGGAGGCCTTTTTCGCTCTTCACGTTGAGCGAGTAGCCGTTGGAGCCGGGAACGGTGAACTCAGCCGAGATCGCCGGGTCGCGCTCGTGGTAGCGAGCCGCCGGACCCCCTTCAGCCAAAGCTATTGCGGGGACCGCCAAGGCGATGACCACCGCACCTGCGCCAACGAAACGAAGCCTGGCTCTGCTGCTCACGATTCCGCTCCTCCCTTTGCGTTGACTTCGAATCCAGGGTAGGCAGCTCTTCAAAAAGCGTAGATTGCGCTCGCATTAATCGAGCAATCCGTATGAGAAAGCGGCCGATGGAATTCGAACCCACGACCTTCTGCATGGCAATTACAGAGGCCTCCGAGAGCCGCGGGTCGCAACAGCCAGGCTTGCGGCAACCCTAGGATCGAATTGAGTGCCCGCACAGGCCCGCACCTCGGCTAGGGCCGCCTCGACCGGCATCGCCTCTCGGTAGGAACGGGTGGTGGTCATTGCGCTGAAGGCATCGCAGCAAGCGACGATCCGCGCCTCGATCGGAATCTCCTCGCCGGCCAGACCGTCCGGGTAGCCGCTGCCGTCGTAGTGCTCGTGCGAGGAGCGGACGATGCGTCCGACCTCGGAGAGCACGCCACCCACCCGGTTCAGCATCTCCTCCCCCTCGATCGTATGCCGGTACATCACCTGCCACTCATCCGGGTCGAGCGGCCCCGCCTTGTTGATGATCTCCTTCGGCACGGCGATCTTGCCGACGTCGTGCAGCAGGGCCGCGAACTCAACGTTGCGGCGCTGCCGGTGGTTGAGTCCGAGGCGGTCGGAGACCGCCAGCGAGAGCTCGACTACGCCACGGCTGTGGCTGCCCGTGTAGGCGTCGTCGGCCTCGACCACGTCACCCAGCAGCATCGCCGTCCCGCGATAGGCGCTGCTCAACTCGATCGCCTGGTCAACTCGCGCCTGGCGCTCGCGGGAAAGCACGGCGAGCACCGTCGCCAGGGGGAGGATCAGGAGCGCCAGCGCCGGGCCGATCTGGATCGCCGCGAAAGCGACCAGCAGCCCGATCGGAGCCAGCGCCCCGTCCAGCGCATAAACCGGCGCGACGAGTCCACTGAGAGTGCGCACCGAGACGCCATCGATTAAGCGCTCCCGGATCGCGGCCGGGACGAAGTCGAAGGCGAACTGAGCCAGCAGGGCGACCAGGTAGACCGGCCACTCGTCCCAGGAGAAGACCTGGGCGCCGGCCGCGACCAGGACCAGCGCCGGGCCGACGGCGTGCCAGCAGTCCCCCAAGGCATGGAAGGAGCGGTGGACGCTGGTGTGGCCGCTGGCATAGTCGAATCCCCGTCCCAGCAGATCGCCGCAGGCGACGGCCAGCGGCACCGCCGGGGTCGGAAGGAGGAAGAGCATGGGCACCAGGACCAGCTCGGTCGGGACCGTATGGCCGTCGGCGATGTCGAACTTCGCCCTGCTACAGACGACGTACGCGCCGATCAGGATCGCCAGGGTGGGCACGTCGAGTGCACGGGGAGACGGCAGCATCAGGGCCATCGCTACGGCAACGACGACGAATCCGAAGGCGAGGGCCGTCTCGACCAGCCGTTCGACGCCCTGCGCACGCAGCTGCACTCGCTCGCGCCCGCGAGCGAAGAGATGCTCGACGTCTTCTATCTGCGAGACGAGTGCCATTCGATGCGGCCGGCGTTCAACCGCGCAGTTTCATCGACTGACGAGGCAGAAGGATGAGTTCCGCAAAGCGAATCGGCAATACGCCAGGCACGAAGACCACAGAATTCGGTAGCCGTGTGTATGAAATCTATTCCGGCCGGTGGAGTCTGAGCCGATCATCTGCGCGCTGCACACATAAGTCAGCTGAATAAGGGCAAACCTGTCGCGAGGCAGGGACGCAAAGTTGGAGATCTCGTGCTCGGCTCGAGACGGCTCGACCGCCAGCTTGGTTTGACGACCAGGCTTTTTGGCCTGCGACAAGGAGGTTTGCCCATGCCCCGCCCAGTCCTCAGCTCGAACCGCAACAGACTGGCCACTCTGCTGATCCCCGCACTGCTGGCGCTGGCCGTCTTCGCCGGCTCCGCTCAGGCATGCTCATACTCCGGCGCCAAGACGGTGTTCAGCCCCTGGGGAGACCAGCGCAACTACGTTCTCGCCCCAGACGGCGGCTTTGAGGCCGGCGGCTCCGGCTGGAAGTTGAGCCGCGGCGCGGCAATTGTCGAAGGCAACGAGAGCTATTACCTCAACGATGCCGGGGACTCCAAGTCGCTATCCCTCCCCGCCGGCAGCTCGGCCGTCAGCCCACCAGTCTGCATGGCGATCGACACGCCCTCATTCCGGTTGGTCGCCCGCAACAGCGGCAATCCGTCCTCGCAGCTGCGCGTGGAAGCCGTCTACAAGCTGCTCGGCCTATTGCGCACGAAGACGACCGGCACCCTCCGCGCCGGTGCCACCTGGGCACCGACCCAGTCGGTTTCCACCGTGCTCACCCTTTCGACCATAGTCGGAACGCTGATCCCAAGTGCGATCGAAATCCGCTTCACCCCGCTCGACTCGAGCGGCCAGTGGCAGGTCGACGACGTCTACATCGATCCCTTCCGCCGCGGCTAGCTGACACGCCCACACACCTTGTGAACGGCTGAGAGGCATCCGGGCCCTCCAAAAGGCTTGTGGTTCTGACGCCCAAGCAAGGAGGACCCGGATGAAGGTTCACGGTAACGCCGCTCTCGGACCAGCGGGACGGCTGGCGCTGGTGCAGGCGATCGAGTCGGGGATGACGTTGCCCGCGACTGCCCATCGCTGGTGGCATCGCTATCGACTCGCCAGCGAGGCCGAGCGTCAAGCAGGACATTGGCTTAGAGACCGGCCCTGCACGCCGCATCGCCAACCGCGACGGCTCACCCCCGCCGAAGAGGAGCCGATTCTGCGGGCGCGGTGGGAGACCAATCTCGGCCCAGGCCGTCTGGCGGGGATCTGCCGGCGCTCGCGCTCGACGATCTGGAAGGTGCTGCATCGTCACGGGCTCTCTCGGCGCCGGGGACCCGGGCGTGAGACCTACCGCCGCTATGAGTGGTCTCGCCCCGGGGCCCTCCTGCACGTCGACGTCGCCCGCCTGGCTCGATTCGAGCGCCCCGGGCACGCGGTCACCGGCGACCGCTCCACGACCGGCGCCGAGAAGCGGGCCGGCTGGGGCTACGTCTACCTGCACTGCGTAATCGACGACAACTCCCGCTACGCCTACGTCGAGCAGCACCGAAACCAGAGCGGGGAGACCGCCGCCGCGGTGCTGGGGCGGGCGATCGAGCACCTCGCCGCCCACGGCGTCGAGGGACCGGAGGCGGTGATGAGCGACAACGCCTTCGCCTACACGAAGTCGGCCGCGTTCAGAGCGACGCTCGAGCACCACGGCGCTCGCCACATTCTCATTCCCGCCTACACGCCGCGCTGGAATGGCAAGGTGGAGCGCTTTATCCAGACTCTGAAGAGGGAGTGGGCCTACGCCCACTCCTGGCCCAACTCAACCGAGCGGACCAGGGCCCTGGCATCCTTCCTGCGCTACTACAACCGGCGTCGCCCTCACAGCTCGCTGGGAGACCGGCCGCCGATCAGCCGTGTTCATAACGTCTGGGGGCAGGACAGCTAGCGGCGGGCGGCTCCCCGCTGGAGCCGACCAGGCGACGGCGATCCCGGAGCCGCCAGGAACAGCCCGCAGGGCAGCGAGCTAAGCGCGAACAACGGGGCCGGCACTGATCGAGCCCGTGCGGCCCGGCCGTCCTCCGACCGCGGGCGACCCTATTGTGGCCCGCCCTTGTACGACGCCTCTCAGCACCTGATCGGCGGCAGGGCGCGTGCCCGATCGCTTCCGGATTGGCCCGATGCCCGACCCCTCCGCTCATGGCAGGAGGAGGCGACCGAGGCCGTGCGGGCGCACTCGGCCACCAGCTTCTTGGCCTCGGCTACGCCGGCGGCCGGCAAGACCACCTTCGGCCTGCACATCGCCCACCGGATGCTGAGCGCCAAGTTCGTCTCGCGCGTTGTCGTGGCCGGCCCGACCACCCACATCTGCCGCCAGTGGGCCGCCGACGCGGGCCGCTACGGCATCGACCTCGAGCCAAACAGGCCAAACTCGGACGGGCCGGAGTCGGCCGACTTCCACGGCGTCGCCGTCACCTACCAGACGATCGCGGCCGGGCCGGATACGCACCGACTGGCCGCCGGCCGCCGGCCGACCCTGCTGATCGCCGACGAGCCGCACCACATGGGCGATCAGGCCGCCTGGGGCCTGCAAGCACGCAAGGCCTTCGACGGCGCCCGCTTCCGTCTGCTTCTCTCGGGCACGCCCTTCCGCTCCGACAACTCGGCCATTCCCTGGGTTACCTACGACGAGGACGGCCTCAGCAGGGCCGACTACACCTACGGCTATCCGCAGGCGCTGGTCGACCGGGTGTGCCGCCCGATCACCTTCCTGCCCTATGACGGCGAGATGGAGTGGATCTCGGACGGTCGGCTGCGCAGCGCCGACTTCGACCTTGCCTTGCCGGGGGCGGAGGCGGCCCGGCGCCTGCGGACGGCGCTCAGCCCGGATGGCGAGTGGATGGGCGAGGTGCTGCGCGACGGCGATGCCAGGCTGAGCGCGGTGCGCGCCGACGGGCACCCTGACGCAGGCGGCCTGGTCATCGCCTCCGACCAGGATCACGCGCGGACGATTGCGGCGCGGCTCGGGTCGGTCTCGGGAGAGCAACCCGAGCTGGTGATGAGTGACGAGCCCGGTGCCAGCCGGCGCATCGCCGATTTCGCCTCCTCCGATCGACGCTGGCTGGTCTCGGTCTTGATGGTCTCAGAGGGCGTCGACATCCCCCGCCTGCGGGTCGGTGTCTACGCGACGGCGGCCCGGACCGAGCTCTTCTTCCGCCAAGTGGTCGGGCGCTTCATCCGGACCATCCCAGGGCCGCGCCACCAGATGAGCTACCTCCTGATGCCGGCCGACTCTCGGCTGAAGGCACTCGCCCACGAGATCGAGCTGGAGCGCCGTCACGCGCTCGACCTCTTGCCGGACGCCGAGGAGGAAGAGGTCGAGATGGACGACTCCGACCCGGAGCTGCCCGAGCCGGGTGGCGGCTTTGCCGCCCTGAGCTCGGGCGACGCCGAGCTGGACGAGGCGATCATGAGCGAGACCGCGCTTCAGCTCTTCCCGACCGATGATCCCGAGCCGGGTGCGAAGAGGGCGGCCGCCCTCGCCAGGCCCGAAGCCGTGCCGAAAGACCTCGAACCCGAACGGGAGTCGGCCTACGCAACCCGAGAGCGACTGCGCGGCGAGCGTAGCCGCCTGGTCGCCGACGTCGCCCGGCGCACAGGCAAGTCGCACCGGGAGGTCCAGGCCCGCATCAATCGCGCCACCCAGACGCGCTCGGTCGCCAGCGCCACCATCGAGCAACTCGAGCGCGGCAATACGATGCTGCGCCGCGAGTTGTGGCGGTGAGATCCACCCTCGCGCCGATTTTGGGCACTCGTACCCGGAAAGCCACGGAACTCCGGCGGAGAAGTGCCCGAAATCCGAGGTGGCGGTTTGATTGCCGACGCGGCGAGCTCGCGATCGGGGCTCTCGCCGAGCGGCTCAGAAAGCTGGGTCCGGTCAGTACGCTCACGCTATGCGACCCCTTCGTTATTCCATCAACGTCACTTTGGACGGATGCTGCGATCACCGTGCAATATCCCCGGACGAGGAGACCCATCGTCACGCGACGGAGGGTCTCGAGCAGGCCGATGCCCTCCTCCTCGGCCGGGTGACCTACGAGTTGATGGAGTCAGCCTGGCGGCCGCCCGGGCAGATGGATGCGATGCCCGATTGGATGGCGCCTTTCGGCCGCACGATCGACGCAATGAAGAAGTACGTCGTGTCGAGCACCCTGGACCGGGTCGATTGGAACGCGGAGCTCGTGCACGGGGATCTCGGGGAGGCAGTTCAGGAGCTGAAGCAAGAGCCGGGCAAGGGACTGGGCGTGGGAGGCGTGCAGCTCCCGCTGGCGCTGGCTGAGCTGGGGCTGATCGATGAGTACGAGTTCGTCGTGCACCCCAGGCTGGTGGGCCATGGGCCGACGTTGTTCGCGGGGCTCTCGAAGCCTCTCGACTTGAGGCTCGTGAGCCGGCAGGAGTTCGCCTCAGGGGCGGTGGCGATGCGGTACGAGCCTCGGGCTTCCTAGAGGCGCTGGCGCCACAAGCGAGCAGCCTCCAGGGCTCACCTGGCCGGCTGTGCCCCGCCTCGATCTGCACGGAACCGTTTCAGACGACGAGATCTGGATACAGCGGGTACGCCGCCGTGAGCTCCTCGACGGCCGCACGCACCTTGCCGACCAACGCGTCCGGAAGCACCGGCTTCCCCCGGTCGTCCTCGATCGGCGCGACCGCCCCTAGGACGGCGGTGATCAGCCCGGCGATCTGGCCCATCGCCTCCTCGCCGAGGCCGCGCGTGGTCAGGGCCGCGGTCCCGAGCCGGATGCCACTCGTGAACCACGGGCCGTTCGGGTCGTACGGCAAGACGTTGCGGTTGAGCACGATGTTGCACTGGCGCAGCGCCGCCTCTGCTTGGCGGCCGTTGAGACCGTGCGGGCGCACGTCCACCAGCAGCAGATGGTTGTCGGTCCCGCCGGTCTGCAGCACCTCGCCGCCGGCCAGGAGCGCCTCGGCCAGCGCGCGCGCGTTCGCGACGATCGCCGCCGCGTAGTCGCGGAACGATGGAGCGAGCGCTTCATGGAATGCCACGGCCTTCGCCGCCATGACGTGGGCCAGCGGGCCACCGAGGATCATCGGGCACCCCCGGTCAACGGCATCCGCGAACTCGCTGGTGCACAGCACGAGACCGCCCCGGGGGCCGCGTAGCGTCTTGTGCGTCGTCGACGTGACGACATCGGCGTACGGAACAGGGTCGAACTCGTCCTGGAAGACGCCGCCGGCCACGAGACCCGCGAAGTGGGCCATGTCGACCATGAACACCGCGCCGACCTCGTCCGCGATCTCGCGAAAGCGGCGGAAGTCGATCTTGCGCGGGTAGGAGCTGTGGCCCGCGAGGATGAGCAGCGGGCGGGTTTCCAGCGCCAGCTCGCGCACCCGGTCGTAGTCGAGCAGGCCCGACTCCGGATCCACGCCGTACGGGACGACCTCGAAGAGCTTGGCGGACAGGTTGGCCCGCATGCCATGGGTCAGGTGGCCGCCGGAGGTCAACTCCATCGCGAGCATGCGCTGGTTGACGAGGCGCTGGCGCAGCGCCTCCCACTGCTCCGCCGACAGGAGCCGCGTGTCCCGCACCCCCTGCTCCTCGAGGAACGGCTTCTCGACGCGCTCGGCGAGGATCGCCGAGAAGGCGACGAGGTTGGCGTCGGCACCGCTGTGCGGCTGCATGTACGCGTGGTCCGCCCCGAACAGCTCCTGAGCCAGCGACGCCGCGGCCCCCTCGACCGTGTCGACGTTCTCGCAGCCTGCGTACCAGCGCTTGCCCGTGGCGCCCTCGGCGTACTTGTCCGTCATCCACTGGCCCATTGCCAGCTGGACGGCCAGCGAGCTGTAGTTCTCGCTCGCGATCAGCTTCAGCGCGTGTCGCTGGTCCTCGAGTTCGCTGCGGATCGCGGTAGCCACCTCCGGCGCCACGCCAGCGACTACCTCGAGTGCGGCCTCAAAGGCCGTGCTGGCCAGCGATGTGTCACTGGTGGCGTCAGGCGACATGGAGCTCACCCTACCCAGGGGATTCGAAGCGAAGCGGCTGATGGGATTCGAACCCACGACCTTCTGCATGGCAAGCAGACGCTCTAGCCAGCTGAGCTACAGCCGCATCGGGGGCGAGTATAGCCGTGCGTGCCGGGTAGTCGGATGGGGCGGGCAGGTTTAGAGCTACCCAATATTTGGTATGTTGATTCTTGCCCCTGGAAGGGCGGTCGTCGGTAGCGAAGCGACAGGGAGGCTCACGATGAATCGAAAGTTGGCAGTCCTAGTCGCATTGTTCCCAGTCATCATCGCCGCGGCGCTCTCCCCCTCCGTTGCGCTGGCCTGGGCACCCGCTGGCCAGGCGACCGTCCATCCTGGGGTACAAGTCTTCACCGAAGGCGCGCAGTGCACCTCCAACTTCGTCTTTGAGGACGCCTCCAGCGTCTACCTGGGACAGGCGGCGCACTGCTCGGGAACAGGCGGTCAGACCGAAACCGACGGCTGCAGCAGCGGCTCGCTGCCGCTCGGCACGCCGGTGAAAGTGACCGGCGCCAGCAAAGCGGGCACGCTCGCCTACAGCTCCTGGCTGACGATGCAGGCAAACGGGGAGACGAACCCCGACGCCTGCGCCTTCAACGACTTCGCCCTGATCAGGATCGACCCGGCCGACATCGGCAGGGTCGATCCGTCGGTGCCGGGCTTCGGTGGACCGACCGGCGTAGGCGATGCCGGCGGCCTGGGCTCGACCGTGTACTCCTACGGCAACTCGGAACTGCGCGGTGGCATCACCAAGCTCAGCCCCAAGCAGGGCATCGTGGTCCAGAGCGAAGGTGGCGGCTGGAGCCACAACGTGGTCACGCTGTCGCCGGGGATCCCCGGCGACTCGGGCAGCGGCTTCCTCAATTCCTCGGGGGCGGCCCTGGGAGTGCTCAGCACCCTGCAGCTGGCCCCGCTGCCGGGTTCCAACGGAGTCGGCGACCTTGCCAAGGAGCTCGCCTACATGAGGGCCCACAGCCCGCTCTCCACGGTCCAGCTGGTCGCCGGGACCGAGCCGTTCAAAGCCAACCTGCTCGGCGCGATACTCGGCTCCTAGCCCTCCTAGCGGTCCAGCTCGGCGATCAGGTCCTGCAGGTCGAGTGGCCGCGTGTACATCTCGACCTTCTGCCCGGGCTGGGGCTCCGGCCACTCGTCCTTCGGCCGATCCCAGTAGAGCTCGATGCCGTTGCCGTCGGGATCGTTGAGGTAGAGCGCCTCGCTGACGCCGTGATCGGAGGCGCCGGTAAGCGGAACGCCCGCCTCGGAGAGGCGGCGCAGGGCATCCGCCAGGGCGCGGCGGGTCGGGTAGCGGATCGCGAAGTGAAAGAGGCCGGTCGTCCCCGGCGGCGGTGGCGAACCGCCTTTCGAGTGCCAGGTATTGAGACCGATGTGGTGGTGGTAACCGCCAGCGGAGACGAAGGCGGCTTCCTCTCCGTAGCGCTGCTGCAGCTCGAAGCCGAGCACGCCGCAGTAGAAGTCGAGGGCGCGGTCTATGTCGGCCACCTTGAGGTGGACGTGGCCGATGTCCACACCGGGATCGATCGGCTCAGCCATCGAGCGCCTGGTTGACGAGGCGATCTGCCTCGCCGTTGTGCTCGCGACGGACATGGCGAATCGACCAGTTGTCAAAGGGCCGCAGGGCCTGCTTCACCTCGGCGTGCAGTTCGCGCATGCGTCGAGTCCTTGACTTTGTATTCGCCTTTGACCTGGCGCACGACAAGCTCCGAGTCGCCGACCAGCTCCAGCTCGCTCGCCCCCAGCGCCGCCGCCCGCTCGATGCCGAGCAGCAGCGCCCGGTACTCGGCGACGTTATTGGTCGCCCGGCCGATCCGTTCGCCGAGCTCCTCGAGCACCTCGCCGCCAGGACCCTGCACGACGGCCGCGATCGCCGCCGGGCCCGGGTTGCCCCGAGCACCGCCGTCTACGTTGACCACGAGCTTCACGAAGACTCAGCCGACCGGTTCGCCGTCGCGCGCGCGTCCGCTGTTCGGTGCGCCCAGGCTGAGCTGTCCGGCGCCAGCGGCGGCGGCGTTCCACTGGCGAGCGGAGCCGTCGAGCTGGTCGACCTCACGGCCCTTGTCGAGCTCGAAGACCGGGCGCAACTCATCGCCGAGATCGACGCCCCACTGGTACCAAGAGAGCTCCCAGGCGACCGTGATCCGCACTTCGTTCGGCGATCCCGCCGCGGCGCCGACCGATACCCAGGGCTGGCCCAGGGTCCGCATCAGGCCGGCGACGGTGCGAGCGGCCTCGCTCGCGTTGAAGCGCGCCACAGCTCGATCGAGTCGGCCCTGGGGGGACTCGCCGCCGTCCGGCTGCTGGCGCCCCACATTGGCGCCCGGGGCCGCCGGATCGACCCAGCCGAGCCGCTCGGCATGGCTGCGGCAAAGCTCGCAGACCCGCCGCGGCCCGTCCTTGGGGCTGATGTAGGTCCGGGTCCTCTCCCCCGCCAGAATGGTCCGGCCACAGACCGCGCAGCTCTCTTCGCGAGTCACTCCCTCAACTTAGATGATCGGGATCCGCCCGCGCACCCGATTCATGCCGCTGCAACGACTTTGGAAGCGAGGTGCGCGGGAACCTCTTCGTAGTGATCGAACTCGAGCTCGAAATCGGCGCGGCCGCCGCTGATCGAGCGCAGGTCCGGCGCGTAGTCGAGCACCTCGGCCATCGGCACCTCGGCCCTGACCTCGGTCATCGTCCCCTTCGGCTCCATCCCCAGCGGGTGACCGCGACGTGAGTTGAGATCGCCGATCACGTCTCCGACGACGTCCTCGGGACAGCTGACGACGAGGCGGACGATCGGCTCGAGCAGCACCGGCTCCGCTTCTTCCATCGCCTCCCTAAAAGCCATCGCGCCGGCGATTTTGAAGGCCATCTCGGAGGAGTCGACGTCGTGATGCTTGCCGTCGACCAACCGCACCCGCACGCCCTTGACCGGATAGCCGGCGACGGTCCCGTGAGCCATCGCCTCCTCCACGCCCTTCTCCACCGCCGGGATGAAGCTGCCCGGGATCGAGGCGCCCTTGATCTTGTTGACGAAGTCGAGCCCGACACCGTCCTCAGCCGGCTCGATCTCGATCTGACAGTCGGCAAACTGGCCCCTGCCGCCGGACTGCTTCTTGTAGCGGGCGTGGGCCTTGGCCGGAGCACGGATCGACTCCTGGTAGGGGACGCGGGGCGGGTGCAGCTCGATCTCGACCCCGAAGCGCCGCTTCATCCGCGCCACGATCACCTCGACGTGGATCTGGGTGAGGCCGGCGATGATCTGCTCCCCCGTCTGCCGGTCGCGGTGCACGTCGAGCGTCGGGTCCTCCTCGGTCAGGCGCCGCACTGCCGCGGCGGCCTTGTCCTCGTCTCCCTTCGACCTCGGCTCGTAGGCGAACGCCATCACCGGCGCCGGCAGATCCAATGGAGGGAAGGCAACCTCCTGCTGCTGCTCGCAGAGGACATCGCCGGCCCGGGTCTCCTTCAGCTTGGCGACCGCGCCGATGTCCCCCGCGCCGAGGTCGGAGACCTGGGTCAGGTCCTTTCCCACCGCCTGCCCGAGCTGCCCGATCCGCTCCTTCTGGCTTCTGGTCACGTTGACCGTCTGCGAGTCGGAGCGCAGCGTGCCGCGGTAGATGCGGAAGAGGTTGACGCGGCCCGTGTAAGGGTCGGCGAGCGTCTTGAAGACGTATGCGACGAGGGGGGCGTCCGCGTCGGGCTCGAGCTCGATCGACTCGCCCTCGGCGCCGAGCGCCGACACCGCGCCGCGCATCGCCGGCGAGGGCAGATCCTCGACCAGCGCCTCGAGCAGCCGGCCGGTACCCAGGTTGCGGGTCGCGGCCCCACAGGTGACCGGGAAGATGCGCCCGGCGGTGACACCCTGCTTCAGCACCTGGACGATCTCGTCGTGGTCGATCTCCTCGCCGTCGAGGTAGCGCTCCATCAGCTCGTCGGAGTTCTCCGCCACCTCGTCCATCAGCTTCTCCCGGTACTCCTCGGCCTGGGCGCGCAGCTCCTCGGGGATCTCCACCTCTTTGGCGGCACCGGGCCCGGTGTCCTCGTAGACGAAGGCCTCGAGGTCGATTAGATCGATCACGCCTCGCAGCCCCTGCTCGGCGCCGATCGGGATCTCGGTGGCGACCACATGCGGGCCGAAGGCGCCCTTGAGCGAATCGAGGGCGCGGAAGAAGTCGGCCCGCTCGCGATCGAGCATGTTGACGTAGACGAGCCGCGCCAAGCCCTCTGCGTCGGCCCGGCGCCAGAGCCGCTCGGTGTGGACCTCGACTCCCATCACCCCGTTGACGACGACGACCGCTGCGTCGGCCACGCGGAGCGCCGCAATCGCGTCGGCGACGAAGCTCGGCTCGCCCGGCGTGTCGATCAGGTTGATCTTTCGCCCATCGTGCTCGAAGCAGGCGACGGCGGCGCCGATCGACATCTCGCGCTCCTGCTCGTCGGGCTCGTGGTCGGAGACGGTCGAGCCGTCGGCCACCGACCCCAGCCTCGTCACCGCACCGGCCTCGAACAGCATCGCCTCGTGCAGACTCGTCTTGCCGCAGCCCCGATGCCCTATTAGGACGACGTTGCGAATCCGATCTGCGGCCTTATGTGGCACGCAATGAAGTTACACCCGGTACGGACTAATTCAAACCTGTAGAGCTAAGCAGCCTGCAGGCCGGACTTGAGGCGCATGACCGCCTTGGTGTGGAGCTGCGATACGCGTGACTCCGTGACCCCGAGCACCTCGCCGATCTCACGCAGGGTGAGGTTCTCGTAGTAGTAGAGGGCGACGACGAGCTGCTCGCGCTCGGGCAGCGAGGCGACGGCCTCGGTCAGGCGGTCCTTGACCTCGCTGCTGGCGAGCGACTCCTGAGGATCCTCCGCGCGCGGGTCGGAGATCGTGTCGAGCAGCGAGACCTGATCGCCGGAGGAGTCGGAGACGGTCCAGAGCTCGTCTAGCGCGTAGACCGACGAATTGTGGATCTCCAGCAGCGAGGTCTGCAGTTCGTCCTCGCTGACACCGAGTTTCGCCGCCAGCTCGGCCTCGGTGGGGGCTCGCTGCAGTTCGTGCTCGAGCTTAGCTTGGGCGGCCTCGATCTCCCGCGCCCGCGAGCGCACCGAGCGCGGCACCCAGTCCAGCGAGCGCAGCTCGTCGATGATCGCGCCACGGATCCGGGTCATCGCGAAGGTCTCGAATTTGATTCCCCGCTCGGGCTCGAAGCGCTCGATCGCCCCGATCAGGCCCATCAGCCCGTAGGAGATCAGGTCGGCGTCGTCGACGTGGGACGGCAGCCCGGCGCCAAGCCGGCCGGCGACGAACTTGACCATCGGCGAGTAGGCGACGACGAGACGCTCGCGCGCGGACGCGTCTCCGTCTGCCTTGTAGCGGCGCCACAGATCACGCAGCTCCACCTCTTTTACGCCGGTTTCCATGCCGCTTGGCTCGATTCTACGTTTGCAGGGGGTTATCGCGCGTCATGCACGTGGATTTGCGCAGCTATGCACGCGGATGCGTCGCAGCGTAGGCGTCACGCAGGCGGGCCGCATCAACGCGAGTGTAGACCTGAGTGGTCGAGATTGAGGCGTGGCCGAGCAGCTCCTGGATCGTGCGCAGGTCCGCCCCACCCTCGAGCAGATGCGTGGCGAAGCTGTGACGCAGCGAGTGCGGAGAGACGCCGCCGGCCAGCGCCGCCTCCCGCACCCAGAGACCGAGGCGGCGGGTGACATCGGAGTTGGAGAGGCGGCGGCCGCTCTTCGAGAGGAAAAGCGCGCGCTCGCGCGGGTCAGCGCTCAAGGCGTGGCGGCCGCGCTCGCTGTAGCGCTGCAGCGCCTGCTGTGCCGGCTCGCCGACCGGCAGCAGGCGCTCCTTGGAACCCTTGCCGAGAACCCGGAGCTGCTCGGTCTCGAAGTCCAGCGCACCAAGGTCGAGGTTGACGATCTCCTCGCAGCGCAGCCCGCACGAGTAGGCGAGCTCGAGCATCGCCCGGTCGCGCAGCTCCAGAGGCGTGCGTGCCGGTATCCGCTCGAGCAGGGAGCGGACCTGCTCGGCGGATAGCACCCGCGGCAGCTTCTCTTCCTTCTTCGGGCTGGAGACCAGGTCGGCCGGGTTCTGACTCACCCGTTCGGTTCGGACGAGGAAGTCGAAGAGGCCGCGGATCGCGGCAAGCTTGCGGGCGACCGTCGCCGGCGCCGCGCCGTCAGAAGAGAGCCCGGCGCCGTAGCGGCGCACGTCGCGATGGCGAATCTCGCCGGGGATCCGACCCCCGGCCCACTCGACGAACTGACCCAGATCGACCGCGTAAGCCCGCCTTGTCCGCTCGGCCGCATTCCGTCCCTTCAGGTCGCGGTCGTAGCTTGCCAGTGCCTCGCCCCAGTCCATGGGAGGAGGTTCGCCGCGATGACCCGCGAGCCTCTAGCCGATGTAGATCGGCGTTCCTACTTCAACCTGGTCGTAGAGCTCTTCGACGTCGGGGACCGACATCCGCACGCAGCCGTGGGAGGCGGCCGAGCCCAGCGACGAGGTTTCTTCGGTGCCGTGGATGCCCGCCCCTTCGTAGATCCCCATCCAGCGCGCCTTCAGCGGGTTTGACGGGCCGGGCGGAATCGACTGCCCGGCAAGGCTGCCGGCCCAGTCGGACTCGGGCACGTGCCAGGTGGGTTCGACCTGCTTGTCCTGGAGGTGGTAGAGCCCTTCGGGGGTTTCGAGGCCTTCCTGGCCGACGGCGACCGTGTAGGTCTTGGCCAGCTTCAGGTCCTTCCAGAGGCGCAGGGTGTAAGTGGCGCGATCGAGCGTGAGGTAGGTCGGGTACTCGGTGGTGACCTCGTCTCCAGTCACCTCCGGTTCGACCGGATGGGTGCGGGCGGCGATCGTGTGGTCGGCGTTCGCGTTCAACACCGCGGCGTTCAGCTGCTTGGTCAGAAGGTTGTCGCGCAGCTTGCGCCCGTACTGCGCCGCGACGACGGTGAGTTCGGCGCCGTTGGCGCTGACCGTGGCGTCCTCGGGCGCCCGTTCGACCTCCCTCGCCACCTTGCGCACGAAGCGGTTGATCGCGGGCTGTGAGTAGGTGACGTCGGCCCCGATCCGGTCGTCGACGGAGCCGCCGCTGACGTAGCGGACGAGACGGCCCGGCAGCCCCCCGTCGCGACTCTCGGCGAGCGCTTCGTCGATCGCGGCGTCCAGATCCGCGTGAACCTTCAGCTTCTCTCCCGGCAGCTCCCAGCTGCGCCCGTCATAGCCGACGCGCAACGAGTGGCGCAGCGGGCCGAGCAGCTGGCGGCTCACCGCCTGTTTCGCTTCAGCCGCGCTGAGACCACCGACGTCGACGCCGCCGATCGTCACGCCATCGGCGATCTCGTCCTTCTGGGAGTTGTCATAGGCGTAGGCGCCAAAGGCGCCTAGGAGGAGGACGAGAACACCGGTGACGATCGCGATTTGAGTCTTGCGGCCCATCACCCTTTCCTCGACGACACCATCGACACGAGCTCGAACTGACTTGCGAAAAGTTTAGGCATACGGATCATTCGGCCAAATTCACTCTCTTCCCTGCAAATCTGCATTCGGCAGGGTGACGTTCGCTGCGGATATGTTTTGAGGGGATGCGCTCCAAGGACGATGTCCGCAAGGAGGTCTGGAAGGCGATGGACCGCGAGGGCGTGTCCCGTTTCCCGGGCGCCGAGGGGCGGATCCCGAACTTCGCCGGAGCAAAGCTTGCGGCCGAGAAGCTCGCTGGGCAGCGGCTCTGGAAGCGGGCGCGGGTGATCAAGGCCAACCCCGACTCCCCCCAGACCTACGTGCGCCGCGCCGCGCTGGAGGAAGGAAAGATCGTGATCATGGCCGTGCCGCGGCTGCGCGATCCCCATCCCTTTCGCGTCCTCGACCCGAAGAAGCTGACCAAAAGCGCGGTCAAGGAGGCGGCGACGATCAAGGGTGCGCTCAAGCACGGCCGGGTGATCGCACTCGACGAGCTGCCCGAGATCGACTTCGTCCTCTGCGGCTCGGTGGCGGTCAACCTGAGCGGCGCCCGGGTCGGCAAGGGCGGCGGCTACTCCGATCTCGAGTACGGGATCCTGATCGACGCCGGCAAGATCGACGACCACACGACCGTTGCGACGACGGTGCACCCGACCCAGGTCCTGCGCCAGCACCTGATGATGACCTCGCATGACCTGCCGGTTGACGTGATCGCGACCCCGCGCGCCGTGATCGAGGTCGAGCGCCAGTACGAGCGTCCGCGCGGCATCCTCTGGGACCACCTGCAGCCTCCACAGATCCGCGAGATACCCATACTCGAACGTATGGGCTATGCCTGACGACTACGGCAACCCGAACCCCGAGTGGTTGGGCATCGACTGGCGACCCCACGTGCACCGGGTCGAGCTCCCAGGGGCCGAGGTCAACTACGCCGAGGTCGGCGAAGGCGAGCCGATCGTCTTCATCCATGGCATCACGAGTTCCTGGCAGGCCTGGCTGGAGAACCTGCCTCATTTCGGTCGCACCCACCGCGCGATCGCTCTCGACCTGCCGGGCTTCGGCTCCAGCCCGATGCCCTCCTGGACGATCGACATGCACGCCTACGGTCAGCTCCTGCACGACTTCTGCGAGAAGCTCGGCATTGAGCATGGCGCGACCCTGGTCGGCAACTCGATGGGCGGGCTGGTCGCCGCCGAGGCGGTGCTTTCAGCTCCCGAGCGCTTCGAGCGGCTGGTCTTGGTCTCGGCGGCGGGCTTGATCAATACCTGGCTGCCGCACCAGCGGGGCAAGGCAACCTCGCATGCCTGGAACACCTTCGGGCGCCCCTTCGGCGCCGCGGCGCGCTTCTTCGTTACCCACTCTCGCGCCCGCTATCTGATGTTCCGCTTCGCCATCCGCCATCCGGGCCGGCTGCGCAAGGAGCTGCTCTGGGAGCAGATGGCATCGGGGGTGCCCTGCCCGGGCTTCGCCGACGCGCTCGACGCGGTGATCGAATACGACGCCCGCGATCGGCTCGAAGAGATCGAGATACCGACGATGATCGTCTGGGGCTTCGAGGACTGGGTGATCTCAGCCGCGGCGGCGCTCAGCTACCACCGCCGCATTCCTCACTCCAGGCTGGAGATCTTCGAGCACACCGGCCACGTGCCGCAGATGGAGCGACCGGCGCGGTTCAACCGGGTGCTCGAGGAGTTCCTCGCCGCGCCCGTCAGCTCGTGACCGCGCCCTGAGAGGCTGAGGAAACCGTCGCCGCATACTTGGCCATCACGCCTTTGCCAAAAGGCGAGGGCGGCGACACGTAGTCGGCAACCCGCCGGGCGATCTCCTCGTCGGAGAGGGCGACGTCGAGGCGGCGGCCGTCGATGTCGACGGTTATCTCGTCGCCCTCGCGGATCGCCGCGATCGGCCCTCCCTTGGCGGCCTCTGGGGCGACGTGGCCGATCATCAGGCCGCGGGTGGCGCCGGAGAAGCGCCCGTCGGTGACCATCGCGACGCTCTCCCCTAGTCCCTCGCCGACGATCGCGGCGGTGACCTGCAGCATCTCGCGCATGCCGGGGCCCCCTACCGGCCCCTCGTTGCGGATCACGACGACGTCACCGGCCTTGATCTGCTGGTCCTTGACCGCGCGGAAGCATTCCTCTTCAGACTCGAAGACGCGAGCCGGGCCGGTCTGCTGGGTGCGCTCGGTGCCGGCGAGCTTGACCACCGCCCCGTCAGGGGCCAGGTTGCCGCTCAGGATCGCTAGCCCGCCTTCGCTCTTCAGCGGGTCATCGATGGGACGCACTACTTCCTGGCCGGGCGCCTCGCTGGCCTCTGCAGCCACCTCACCGATCGTCTTGCCGGTGACCGTGAGCGCGCCCTCGTGCAGCTTCCCGCCTTCGGCGAGGCGCTTGAGGATCAGCGGCACCCCGCCGGCGGCATAAAGGTCGGTGGCGACGAACCGACCGCCCGGCTTGAGGTCGGCGAAGAGCGGCGTCGTACGGGAGATGCGCTCGAAGTCGGCCATCGTCAGCTCGATCTCGAGCTCGCGCGCAAGGGCGATCAGGTGCAGGACCGCGTTGGTCGATCCCCCCGAGGCGCAGACGCAGGCGATCGCGTTCTCCAGCGAGTTGCGGGTGATCACCTTGCTCGGCGTCACGTCGTCGGCCAGCACACCCAGGACGAGCTCGCCGATCCGCTCCGCCACCGTGCCCTTCTCGCTGTCTTCGGCCGGGACCATCGCCGAGCCGCCGGCGCTGATCCCCAGTGCCTCAAAAGCGCAGGCCATCGTGTTGGCGGTGAACTGACCGCCGCAGGCGCCGGCGCCGGGGCTGGCGACGCCCTCGAGCTCGTTCAGTTCCTCATCGGTCATGTTGCCAGCGCTGTGGGCGCCGATCGCCTCGAAGATGTCGAGGATCGTTACGTCGCGGCCATGCCAGTGACCGGGGGCGATCGAGCCGCCGTAGAGGACAACCGAGGGGACGTCGAGGCGGGCCAGCGCCATCGCGCAGCCCGGGATCGTCTTGTCACAGGCACAGAGGGCGACGATCGCGTCGAACTGGTAGCCGCGGGCCATCAGCTCGATCGAGTCGGCGATCACCTCACGGCTGATCAGCGAGGCCTTCATCCCCTGGGTGCCCATCGTCACGCCGTCGGAGACGGCGACGGTGTTGAACTCCATCGGCGTGCCGCCCGCCGCCCGTACGCCCTCCTTGACGTGCTCGGCAAGCCCGCGCAAGTGGAAGTTGCACGGCATCGCCTCGGTCCAGGTGTTGGCGATGCCGATCGTCGGCCGGCTCAGCGCCTCGTCGTCGAAGCCGATGCCCTTCAGGTAGGCGCGCGCGTGGGCTCGGTCGGGACCGTCGAAGACGACGCTGGAGCGAGGACGGGGAAGCTTCGTCGAGGTGGCGCCGTTCGTGCTCATTACCCGAAATCTACTGACGTCTAGAGGAAGCTAAACCGAAGACGTCCACCGGACCGGGTCCTCTGCCGATCTCGCGCAGGCCGGCAGCGACCGCGGCCGAGGCGACCTCGCGGGCTCTGCGAGCCGCATTCAGAGGCGTCTCGCCGTGAGCGAGAAAGGCCGCCAGCGCCGAGGAATGGGTGCAGCCGGAGCCGTGGGCAGCACCATCGGGGTGGCGCTCCCCCGCGATCTCCACCAGCTCGAGACCGTCGAAGAAGAGATCGACGACCTGCTCGCTGTGGCCGCCGGTGACGACGACCGCCCGCGGCCCGAGCGCGAGCACCTCACGCGCCAGATTCTCCTGCGAGGCACCCTCCTTCGCTCCCGTCAGCGCCCGCGCCTCGGGGATGTTCGGCGTGACGACGGTGGCAAGCGGCAGCAGCTGGCCGATCAGCGCCGCCCGTGCCTCGTCGTCGAGCAGCGTGGCGCCGCTCTCGGAAACCATCACCGGGTCGACCACCACCGGCGCCTCGCCGACCAGGGCAAGGGACTCGACCACGGCCTCGACCGTCTCGGCATTCCCCAGCATCCCGATCTTGACCGCGTCAACGCCGATGTCCCTGGCCACCGCCTTCACCTGGGCGACGATCGTCGCCGGCGAAACGGCCTCGACGGCATCGACCCCGACCGTGTTCTGGGCCGTGACCGCCGTGATCGCGGTCATCCCGTGCACGCCGCAGTGGGCGAACGCCTTGAGGTCGGCCTGGATGCCGGCGCCGCCGCCGGAGTCCGAACCGGCGATCGAAAGCACCGCAGGAATGCGCCCCGAGATCACGTCCGCAGCCTAGATGGCGGGCGCCGTCAGGAGCGTGCGCGAGTAGAGGCCGACGAGCGAACAGGAGACGTAGCCGAGCGCCTCGAGCGCAGCGAGCGCGGCGGCAGCATCGGCGCCGCTGAGATCGAGCTCGGCGGCGACGGCGTCGCAGGTCTCCTCTCCCCTCTCCACCGCGGCTAGGACGCTCAGCAGCTGTGGCTCCAGCCGCGGTCCCGCCCGCTCGCTCTTGCGGACCCCGGGCCCGAGCATCGCGTCAAGCACGTCCTGGGCGTCGCGAACCAAGCAGGCACCGCCGGCAAGCAGGTTGTTCGAGCCGGCCGAGCCGCGCGAGTTGACCGGCCCCGGCACCGCGCCCAGGTCCCGGCCCAGGTCTGCGGCGAGGTCGGCTGTGATCAGCGAGCCGGAACGCTGGGCCGCCTCGACCACCACGGTCATCCCCGCCAGCGCCGCCATGATCCGGTTGCGGGCGGGGAAGGTCCAGCGCCAGGCGCCGCTGCCGGGAGGTAGCTCGGAGAGGACCAGGCCGTGCTCGCAGATCTGCCGCCAGAGCGAACGGTGCGCCGCCGGGTAGGCGACGTCGGCGCCGCAGCCGAGCACGGCGACCGTTAGCCCCGCCTCGAGCGCGCCCCGATGCGCGCAGGCATCGATCCCGAAGGCAAGCCCGCTGGCGACGATCAGCCCGGCGGCGGCTAGCTCGCGACCCAGCCCGCGGGCGACCTCACGGCCATAGGAGCTGGCCCGCCTGGCGCCGACCACGGTCACCACGCCATCGGGCTCGAGCCGGCCGAGCAGAGCGGGATCGCCCCTGCCGATCAGCGCCCACGGAGCATCGGAGCTGTCGCGGAGCCCCACCGGGTAGAGCGGATCGTGGCGGCAGCAGGCCCAGCACTGCGCGGCGAGCAGGTCGGCGTTGAGCCGGCGCTCGGAAACAGCTGCGACCTGCGCCAGTACCTGGACCGCGACGTTCGGGGCTGCGACAGCAGCGAGATCCTCGTTTGAAAGGCGCAGCAATTCAGGCGAGCGCGAGCCCGGAGCGCCGGTCGAGATCTTCTCGATGTAGGGCGCCAGATGGGCGAGCAGGCGCGAACGGCGCAGGCAATCGGGGCAAGCGCGAGGTTCGGTCATTGCTCCCTCCGCCGCAACTGCAACGCCTGGGCCATCTGCTCGCGCTCGATCGTTTTCGTCGCGGCTAGGTCGGCGATCGTCTGCGCGAGGCGCAGAACCCGGTCGTGGGCACGGCCGCTGAGCCGCTTGCGGGCATAGGACTCGGCAAGGAGAGCTCCGGCCCCCTCGCTGAGCCGACGCTCTCGCACCTCCGCGGGCGTCATCTCGGCGTTGCACCTACCTGGACCGAGGCGGCTTTCCTGCCGCTCTCGCGCCGCGCTGACCCGCTCGCGTACGGCGGCGGAGGCCTCGCCTGGCGGCCCGCCGATCTCCGCCGCGCTTGGCTGGCGAATCGCGGCAAGCACGTCGATGCGATCGGCGAGAGCGCCACTGAGACGGGCCTGGTAGTTGCGAACCGCGAGCGGCGCGCAAGCGCACTCGGGATCTGCATCGCCGCGCCCGCAGGGACAGGGGTTGGCGGCTGCGACCAGCATGAAGCAGCAGGGCAGGCGGCGCCAGGCGCCAGCGCGAGCGATCGAGACGCAGCCCGTCTCCAGCGGGGCCCGCAGCGACTCGAGGGCGTCGCGACGGAACTCGCAGAGCTCGTCCAGGAAGAGGACGCCCCGGTGGGCAAGGGTCGCCTCGCCGGGTCCGGGCGGATTGCCGCCGCCGATCAGCCCCGCGGGACTGATCGTGTGGTGCGGAGCGCGAAACGGCCGCCCGGCGGGCGGCTCCCTGTTGAGGCGACCGCAGGCGCTGGCGATCCGCGCCACCTCCAGCGCCTCCTCGGGGGCGAGTGGCGGCAGGATCGAGGGCAGCCTGCTCGCCGCCAGCGACTTGCCGGCGCCGGGCGGTCCGATCATCAGCAGGCTGTGCCCACCCGCTGCCGCAACCTCGAGCGCGTAGCGCAGATGACGCTGGCCGCGCAGGTCAGCGAGATCGGGCTCACCGGGAGCCGTGCCAAGCACCAGATCCAGCGGCTGTGGGCGCGGCGGGATCCACTCCCCCGCGGCCAGAGCGGGGAGCTGCCCGAGACTCTCGATGCCGATCACCTCGATCCCGCCGGCCAGCGCCGCCTCGGGTCCATTCTGCGCGGGGACAACGATCGTCTCGGCGCCCCGCTCCCGGGCCGCTTCGGCGATCGCCAGCACACCGGAGATCGAGCAAACCGAGCCGTCGAGGGCAAGCTCGCCGACCAGTGCCATCCGCGACAGGGCGTCGAGGCTGAGCTGACCGGAAGCGGTCAGCAAGGCGACCGCGATCGCCAGGTCCATCCCGGGCCCGGCCTTGCGCAGGCTGGCCGGAGCGAGGTTGGCGACGATCCGCTGCAGGGGGAACTCGAAGCCGCAGTTGACCAGTGCCGCCCGCACCCGCTCGCGCGCCTCTCTCACCGCCGCGTCGGGAAGGCCGACCACCGAGAAGGCGGGTAGGCCGCGGTGGACGTCGACCTCGACCCGGACCGGGCGCGCCGAGATGCCGTCGAGGGTGAAGGTCTGCGCCGTGGCGAGCACGGTGGGGACGCTAGGAGGGTGAATCCGACGCGTGGCGCGCCGGATGTCAGGGATTCGTCACGCCTGGAGTGCAACTGGCGCGCCAGGGCGCCGTAGCGTGGCCTCCGTGACCCTGGCACGGCAGCAGATCGGCAAGGCAGCAGAGACCCTGGTCGCCGAACGGCTCACCGTTTCGGGCTGGGAGATCGTCGAGCGCAACGCCCGCACCCGCTTCGGCGAGCTCGACATCGTTGCGCTCGACGGTCGAACGCTGGTCTTCGTCGAGGTCAAGGCCGGCCGCCAGGGCTCGGCCTTCGGACCCGAGCGACCGGTCCTCGCCGTCGACCGCCGCAAGCAGCTGCGCGTCCGCCGCCTAGCCGCCGCCTGGATGGCGGACCGGCGCAATGCCCCCTACTACGCCGAGATCCGCTTCGACGCCGTCGGCGTCAGCTTCGACCGCCACGACCAGGTGGCCGACGTCGAGCACATCCGCGCGGCGTTCTAGCCGGCGAGCTCGAGCTGGCTGTAGGCAACCGACTGGAACGAACGGCGGTGCAGCGGCGAGATCCCGATCCGCTCGATCGCGCTGCGGTGCTCCGGCGTCGAGTAGCCGACGTGCTCCTCGAAGCCCCAGCCGGGATGGTCGCGGCCGGCACCGTGCATGTAGCGATCGCGGGTGACCTTGGCGAGGATCGAGGCGGCGGCGATCGCCGCGCTTGTCCCGTCCCCCTCGATCACGGCCCGGTGCGGGACGGTGCAGTCGCGCAGCGAGAAGCCATCGACCAGGCAGGTCGCGTCCTCACTGGGCGCCAGCTGCTCGAGCGCGCTGGACAGCGCCTCGATGTTGGTCACGTGCAAGCCACGCTCGTCGATCCCGCGCGGACAGCGGACGACGACGCTAGCCCTCTCCGCGGCGCGCAGGACGCAGGGGAACAGCTCCTCGCGCCGCTCCGCGTTCATCTGCTTCGAGTCGTGCAGGCCGGCGAGCGCGCGGCGGTCGCTGTGCGAGAGCGTCTCGTAATCGATCAGCACCGCGGCGGCGACCAGCGGCCCCGCCAGGCAACCCCGCCCCGCCTCGTCGGCACCGGCGACGAGGCGCGTGCCGAGGCCGCGGTCGAAAGCGAAGAGCCGCCGGGTTCGAGCCAGACGGCGCCGGTGGACCTTGCCACCGGCGCTAGGCCCCATTCGGAACCTCCGCGTGTGCGGCTGGCGAGCGCCGGACCAAGCGGGGCAAGGACGCAGGGAGGCGCGAATGGCAGCGCCATTCGGCCGACCGAGGACGCCGCACCGCGCCGCGTCCGCCGCCGCCAGGCGTGCGCGGGGAGGGTTCGGATGGGGCCCTAGAAGACGCCGACGCGGTCGGGGGGCCAGTAGGTGGCGAAGGCCTTACCGATGATCCAGTCGCGGGGGACAGGGCCCCAGAAGCGGCTGTCGTCGCTTTCCCCACGGTTGTCTCCCATCATGAAGTAATGGTCGGGCGGGATGGTGATCGGTTTCGGCAAATTGCAGGAAGGGGCGCTGCCGCAGGGCCTGGTGTACGGCTCATCGGTCTTCGCGACTCCGTTGACCACTGGATGGCCGTTGCGGACGCTGAGCGTGTCGCCCGGCCCGGCGACGATCCGCTTGATGAAGTTCTGACTCGACTCGGTTTCCGTCGGTACGCCGCAGGCCTGTTGCGGTGAATGAGGGGCGCCGCATTCGGCTCCGTTGTCGGCTCCGGTCGGAGGATGGAAGACGACGATGTCGCCGGGGCCCGGATCGGCGAGGTGATAGAGGAAGCGGTTGACCAGCACCCGCTGGCCGACGTCGAGCGTCGGCTCCATCGACTGTGAGGGGATCTGGTAGGGCTTGATCAGCCAAGCCTGGATCGCCAGCGCAAGCCCCAAGGCCAGCGCAACGATGACGACCAGCTCGATCAGCCCGCCGCCGCGACTCTTCGGCTTCGGGATCGAGGGGCTCAGGCCGAGTCCTCGCCGGAATCGCCGGATTTCTTCTCCGTCGATTCGTCCTCGGCATCCTCAGCCGCGGCGCTGTCCTCGGTCTCCCCTGCCTCGGGCGCCTCGGCGTCCGTGTCTGCCTCCGTCTCAGTCTCCGCCTCAGGGCTCTCTGGGGCCTCTGCCTCAGGTGCCTCCGCAGTCTCCGCCTCAGGGCTCTCTGTGGCCTCTGCCTCAGGTGCCTCCGTAGCCTCTGCCGCAGCGGCCTCGGTCTCCTCCCCCGCGTCTGCCCCCGGTGCCTCGACCGCTTCGGCCTCCTCCTGGGTGGCGCCCTCTGCATCCACGGCCGCGGGCTCTGCCGCCGCGGTCGGGGTCGAGATCAGCTCCTCGTCGATCCCCCAGCGGCGCTCGGCGACCCGGGCCGCCTTGCCGATCCGGCCGCGCAGGTAGTAGAGCTTCGCCCGGCGCACGTCGCCGCGCGCGGCGATCTCAAGCTTCTCGATCTTCGGCGAGTGCAAGGGGAACGTTCTCTCCACGCCGACCCCAAAGGATTGCTTGCGCACCGTGAAGGTCTCGCGGACGCCGGAGCCCTGCCGGCGCAGGACGATTCCCTCGAAGACCTGGGTGCGGCGGCGGCTGCCCTCGACGACCTGGAAGTGAACGCGCACGCGGTCGCCCGGGGCGAAGGACGGCAGTCCTTGCCTCAGTTGGGCCCGCTCGATGCTGTCGATAACGCTGCTCATTGGCGAAAAAAGACCGCCGGACCCGGAACCGGGCTCCGCGCGGCCGCCGAATGGTAGCTACTCGGCGCGCGAATCGAACTGCTCGGCTCGGGCGCGGCTCTGCTCAGCCCGCCAGCGGCGCACCCGCTCGTGGTCGCCGGAGACCAGTACGTCCGGCACACCCCAGCCGCGGTAGGTGGCAGGACGGGTGTAGTGCGGGTACTCCGGCGCCCCCTCCAGTAGCTGACTGAAGGACTCCTCGACCGCGCTGTGCTCGTGCCCGAGCGCGCCCGGCAGCTTGCGCATGACGACGTCGGCCAGGACCATCGCCGGCAGCTCTCCTCCCGCCAGCACGTAGCGACCGATCGAGACCTCGTCGTCGGCGAAGTGCTCGTGCACGCGCTCGTCGAAGCCCTCATAACGACCGCAGAGAACGGCCAGGTGCGGCTCGGCGGTCAGCTCATCGGCGAGAGCGTCGTCCAGCAGCCTCCCGGTCGGGGAGAGCAACACAACCCTTGGCCTCTCCCCATTCGGATAGGCGGCCTGCAGCGCTGCGTCGACTACGTCGACTCGCAGCACCATCCCGGCGCCGCCCCCGTAGGGCGCGTCATCGACCTGACCGGCACCGAGAGGCGTCGTATCGCGGTAGTTGAAGAAGCGAAGCTCGTTCCCTTCGTTGAGCGCGTTCTGCACCGACCGCTGCGACTGAAACCAGTCGAATGCCTCGGGGAAGAGCGTGAAGACGTCGAGCTTCATAAGCGGGGGCGCCCCGCGCCTCAGTCGAGAATGTCGACTATGACACGGCGGTCGAGCCGTACCGCGGCAGCCTTGGCGATCGCGCGGATCGCGTTTGCCACCCGGCCGCCTTTGCCGATCACCCGGCCGAGGTCCTCCTCGGCGACGGAGATCTCATAGACGAGGTCGCCGTTCTCTTCCAGCTCCTCGACTACGACCGCCTCGGGATCCTCGACCAGTGCTCTGACGAGGAACTCCAGGAGCTCGGTCATCAGCGCTCAGCTGCCCGAGGCGGCGATGCCCTTGGTGCGCAACAGAGTCGCGACGGTCTCCGAAGGCTGGGCGCCGTGCTCGAGCCAGTGCTTGGCGCGCTCCTCGTCGAACTCGATCGTCGAGGGCTCGGTCTGCGGGTTGTAGCGACCGATGGTCTCGATCGTCCGCCCGTCGCGCGGAGAGCGCTTGTCGGCGACGACGATCCGCCAGATCGGGTTCTTCTTCGACCCGACGCGTCTGAGTCTGATTCGGACTGCCATGAGCCGCGAGAGATTAGCGCCTGCGTATCTTCGGGCGCGGCGCGCCCCCAGACATCTGGGCGAGTTGCTCCGGGCTGGGCATCTTGCCGGTGGTCATCTGCCGCATCAGCTTGCGCATCTGGTCGAACTGCTTGACCAGCTGGTTGACGTGCTGGACCTTGGTCCCGGAGCCGTTGGCGATCCGTTTGCGGCGCGATCCCTTGATCAGCGCCGGGTTGGCCCGCTCTTCCGGCGTCATCGAGAGGATGATCGCCTCGACCCGGTCGAGCTCGCCCTCGTCGACGTCGGCGTTCTTCAGCTGCTTCATCGCGCCCATGCCGGGCAGCATCCCGATCAGGCCGCTGAGCGGCCCCATCTTGCGCACCTGACGCATCTGCTGAAGGAAGTCCTCAAGGGTGAACTGGTTCTTTTCGAGCTTCTGCTGCAGGTCGAGCGCCTGCTGCTCGTCGACCTGCTGCTCGGCTTTCTCGATCAGGCTGAGCACGTCGCCCATGCCGAGGATGCGCGAGGCCATGCGGTCGGGGTGGAAGCGGTCGAAGGCCTCGAGCTTCTCGCCGGTCGAGGCGAAGAGGATCGGCTTGCCGGTCACCGCCTTGACCGAGAGCGCGGCGCCGCCGCGGGCGTCGCCGTCGAGCTTGGTCATCACGACGCCGTCGAACTCGGCCGCCTCGGCAAACGACTCGGCAACGCCGACCGCATCCTGACCGGTCATCGCATCAACGACCAGCAGCACGTCGTGGGGCTTGACCCGCTTGCGGATCCGCTTCAGCTCGGCCATCAGGTCCTCATCGATGTGGAGGCGACCCGCGGTGTCGACGATCAGCACGTCACGGCGCTCTTCGCGGGCACGATCGAGCGCCCAGCCGGCGATCTCGACCGGATCGCGGTCGGTGCCCTGCTCGTAGACATGGGCACCAGCGCGGCCGCCGACCGTAACCAGTTGCTCGACCGCGGCGGGGCGGTAGACGTCGCAGGCAGCCAGGGCGACGTCCTTGCCGGACCCGCTCAAATGACGGGCCAGCTTCGCGCAGGCGGTCGTCTTGCCTGACCCCTGCAGGCCGGCCATCAGGATCACGGTCGGGCCGCTAGAGGCGAAGGCGAGATCGCGACCGCTGCCGCCCATCAGCGTGGTCAGCTCCTCATTGACGATCTTGACCACCTGCTGGCCCGGGTCGAGGCTTTCAAGCACCTCAGCGCCGAGACAGCGCTCCTTCAGCGTCGCGGTGAAAGCCTTGACGACTTTGAAGTTGACGTCGGCCTCGAGCAGGGCGAGGCGGATCTCGCGCATCGCCGCGTCGACGTCGGCCTCGCTCAGCTTGCCGCGCGAACGGACCTCGGAGAGCGTTGCCTGGAGGCGATCTGAAAGCTGGTCGAACACGCAGTCGCAGCTTAGAGGGCGCTACTCGCTGAGCAGGGCGTTGGCGAAGTCGGTCGGGTCGAAGGGGCGGAGGTCCTCGAGGGTCTCACCGATGCCGATCAGCTTGACCGGGATGCCGAGCTCCTCCGCGATCGCCAGCACGATCCCGCCCTTCGCGGTCCCGTCCAGCTTGGTCAGGACGACGCCGTCGACCTCGGCCGCTTCGGCGAAGACCTTCGCTTGACGCAGCCCGTTCTGGCCCGTGGTCGCGTCGATCGAGAGCAGCGTCTCGTGCGGTGCACCCGGAATCTGCTTGCCGATCACGCGGCGGACCTTGGTCAACTCGTCCATCAGGTTGCTCTGGGTGTGCAGGCGCCCGGCCGTGTCGACGATGACGACGTCGGCGCCGCGGGCGCGGGCGGCGGCGATCGCGTCGAAGGCGACAGCGCCGGGATCGCCGCCCTCGGCGGAGCGGACCAATTCCGCGCCGGCGCGCTCGGCCCACTCGGCGAGCTGCTCGGCTGCGGCAGCGCGGTAGGTGTCGGCGGCGGCGAGCACCACGGAGAGCCCCATCTCCTTCGAGAGATGCCAGGCGATCTTGCCGATCGTCGTCGTCTTGCCGGTGCCGTTGACGCCGACCACCAGCAGGATCGCCGGCTCGCCACTGAGGTCGATCGGCTTGCGGCCCGTGGAGGCAACCTCGGCGAGGATCTCGATCAGACGCTCGCGCACCGCCTCGCCATCGGCCGGAACCGTTCCAGCCTCGACCTCGTGCTCGAGCCGTTCGACCACCTTGGCCGTGGTCGGTGCGCCCGCGTCGGCGAAGATCAACGCCTCCTCCAGTCGCTCCCAGGTCTCCTCGTCGATGCGGTCGAAGAGGCTGGCCGAGATCTCCTCGGTCAGTGCCTGGCGGCTTTTGGAGAGGCTCTCGCGCAGGCGGCGGAAGACGCCGCGGCGCTCTCCCTCGGACTCAGCCTCGGACGAGGCCTTTGGGGTCGCCCTCGACCCCAGGTCGAATATCTCCTGCCAACTGGTCGCCACGGGGCGCAGACGCTACTTGGGGCGGCACGACCGCGCAGCGTTGTGCCTCGGCACGGAGTTACTCAATATTTGAATTTTTCTTAGTTTTCAAGCTTGATCAAGCGTCCAGTCGCTCATAGCCTGTCGCTCGCCGGGGTGGAAAGGGATCGATAGATCGTGCGTAGCCACGAAGTACCGCCGATTCGAAGAGGCAACTGATCTTGTCGCCGACGCTGGTGTCCATCCTCGCGGTGATCCTGGGAAGCCTGCTGACGGCCGCGCTCGGCGCCCTGATTCGCCGCGCCCGCCCGGTGATCATCGTCGATGAGATCGGGCTCTGGGCGAGCCCGACGCCACAGAGCACCGTCGCGGTGCCGAACCTCGGCCTGGCAGCTCTATGCGCCGACAGCGAGTTCGTCACGGTCGAGCTGGGACCGCGCGACGCAATAGACGAGGCCGAGTACGTCGTCAGGCTGCGCAAAGCCCTCGACGAGGTGAAGACGGCCAGCGCCGACCTACCGGCGCTGCACGAGGTCGCCGTAGACCTGAACGAGTGCCTGCAGCGCGGGGACTTCATCGACTATGCGGAGATCTTCAGCCGCGAGTCGCCGCGCATCTGGCCCTCCCTGATCAGCGCCAGAGGACGCGGCGGCTTCGACTACTGCGGAGAGGGCCCGCCGCCGATCGATTCGACGCAGGCCGGGGAACCGGGGGGCAACGGCGCCAGCGCAGCCGCCAACCCATACGACCTCACCGCCCTGCAGGAGGTCTCGGTCGAGACGACGCCGAAAGAGGACCGGGTGCTGCGCCACGAGAGCTGGGCCAGCGACATCGTCATCGACGCCGACGGTGAGTTCATCATGCCGATCGACGGTCCACGCGATCTCGGATTCCCCTGGACCAAGGTGAAATCCGGACAGCGTGCGAAGGCCTACGCCTTCGCGATGCGCACCGCCGTCGCGGTGGCGGCAGAGCACAAAGCGGATCTGCAGCAGCTGACCTCCTTTCTGCTCAAGATCAAACGACAGCACGCCCACACCCTGGAAGAGGTCCAGGCCAAGCTGGAAGCTGAGCTGAAACGCTACGACCGGCTTCGGATCAAGGGCATCATCGCCAACCGGGGCGGATCTCCGGTCTCGGCGATCAACACCGCGCAGCTGTTCGTGCGCCTCGCCGGGCAGACGTACGTGGAGAGGCTCGCCGACGGGAAACCGCGGAGCCTGGAGCACAAGAAGGACGAGAAGGTGAAGATGCGCCTCGGCTCAGACGATGCCGGCGGTGCGTACGACTTCGACTCCTCGCTCACTGTCGAGGGCAAGGGAGTGACCCGCTTCATCGCCAGCTCGACGGAACCAGTCAGCAGCCTGCGCTGCAATCCGGCACTGCTTGCGGCGATGACCGGTGGCGGCCGCGAGTGCTACCTGGGGGTGATGGTCGTATCGCCGCGCAGCTGGTGGACCAGGCTGGTGCGCGACAATGCCAACTTCTCCCCCTGCTACACCGATCCCCTGCAGCTGAGGAACTCCGAAGAGGAACAGCGCATCCCGCGGCGCGAGGAATGGCGGCGGCGAAGCCGGATTCGGGCGAAGCTGGGGCGTGGCCGGCGCGGCGGCAAGCGCAAGCGCGGCGCCTGACCCCTAGGTGAGCGCGCCGGCGGACTCAGGAGGCGGGGACGCTGCTTTTCGCGTCAAGCCGGCAGCACCGCGGAGCTCATCGACGGCAGTGTCGATGTGGCGGGCGATCTGCTCGATGTCCCCCATCGCCGCCTCGTCGCCAAGTAGGCCGAAGCCGATCGCGCCGTTGTAGCTGATGATCGCGATCGAGAGCGCGTGGCGCTTGGCCAGGAACCCGACCGGATAGACCTCGACCAGCTCGCGGCCGAGGACGTAGAGGGGGATCTGCGGGCCGGGGAAGTTGGTGACCAACAGGTTGAAGAGCCGGGTCGAGAAGTTGATCTTCGAAGTAGGTGAGAGCAGCAGGGGCGGGGCGAAATCGCGGAACCAGTCGTTCAGCCCCCAGATCGCCTCGGCCCCGAGCGGCTGCTTGGAGGCCTTCAGCTCGTCCATCGCCTCGCGGACGAACTGCAGCCGCTCGGCCGGGTCGGCGATGCCGACCGGCAGCGGCCCGCGCATCGCGGTCAGCCGGTTGCCGAGCTCGCCGTGCTCGTTCTCGGTCCTGACCGAGACCGGGACCAAGGCTTTCAGTTCGACCCCGTCGGTCTCCAGGCCGCGGCCCTCCATCCAGCCGCGCAGGGCACCCGCGGCGACGGCGAGAGAGACGTCGTTGACCGTGCCGCCCAGTGCGTTCTTGATCTGCTTGAACTCCTCGAGACTGACTCGGGTCCCGCAGAAACAGCGGTCGGGTCCGAGCTCGACGTTGAGCGGAACCTTCGGCGCCGGCTTGGTCAGCGCCCAGGTCACCTCCCAGAGGCCCACGAGGCCGTCGGAGGCGCGTTTGAATGCCCGTCGCGGGCGGCGAACGGCGGTCATCAGCCAGCGGAACAGACGGCGCACCGTGCCGCCGATGCCCGTGACGGCATGGCCGACCAGCCCCAGCCTCGAGGGCGGGGTGTGCGGGTGCCAGGACTCTTCCTCGGCCGGCGGCTCAGCCTTCGCCGCCACGTCGAACAGCAGCGTGCCGATGTCGACGGCCGAGATCCCGTCGGCGAGCGCGTGATGGGTCTTGTAGACGATGCCGAAGCGATTGCCCTCGAGGCCCTCGACCAGCCAGAGCTCCCAGAGGGGTCGCGAGCGGTCGAGCGGCGGCGAGAAGGTGCGTCCGACCGCCGCCCGGAACTGCTCATCGGTGCCCGGCGCCGGCAGGCTCGTGCGGCGCACGTGGTCATGGATGTCGAAGTCGGGATAGTCGACCCAGAAGGGACGCCCGAGCTGCAGGGGCGGGAAGCTGAGGCGCTGGCGCAGGCGCGGCAGGTGGTGCAGGCGGCTGCGCACGCTGGCGAGGAAGTCCTCGTGGCTGGGCGGTTCGCCCTCGCAGACGAGCACGGCGCCGATCGCCATGTGTCCGTGCGACCTCTCGTTGGATAGGAATGACGTGTCAAAGGACGTCAGCCTGTCCATGTGGCGTTGGGCCATCGGGGCCCTCCTTTCGTACCCGGCAACAGCGTAGCGCAGGGCCCCTACAAGAAACGTGAGAGTTTCTTTGAGCTTTGCTTACGCGGCTTCAGCCGAGCCGGACGCCGGGCGCGCGGGTGGAGACTCGCCGAGCAAGCCCGCTGGAGGCAAATCGACGGCATCCTCGTTCGAATCCTCGTCCTCAGCGGCAACGCCGGCAAAGGGAGGCGGAGCGGGTTCCTCCAACCTCTCTTCTTCCTCCCCGGCTTCGCGTGGCAGGCGGCGCGAGACGACCTTGGTCACGCCGTCGCCGCCCATGGTGACCCCGTAGAGAACGTCGGCGGCGTCCATCGTCCGCTTCTGGTGGGTGACGATGACGAACTGGGCGCGGTCCGAGAAGCGGCGGATCAGCTGCAGGAAGCGGTCGATGTTGGCGTCGTCCAGCGCTGCCTCGACCTCGTCGAGGATGTAAAAGGGACAGGGCCGGGCAAGGAACACGGCAAAGACGAAGGCCAGCGCGACCAGTGACTTCTCGCCGCCGGAGAGCAGCGAGAGCTTGCGGGTCGACTTGCCCGCCGGCGTGACCTCGATCTCGACGCCGAACTCGTTGCGCCCTTCTTCCTCCTCGCCCTCCTCTGCCGGCTCATCCTCGGCGGCGTCGGCGTCGCGAACCGGACGCAGGTTGACCCGGCGCAGCTTGCCGCGACCGCCGGGGAAGAGGTGCTCGACCATCTCCTCGAAGTTCTTCGCGGTTGCCTCGAAGGTCTGCTCGAAGGCGCGCTCGATCTCGCGGTCGATGTCGCGAATCAGCGCCTCCAGCTCGCGCATGCCCCGCTCGGTGTCCTCGCGCTGGGTCTGCAGCGTCTCGACGTGCTCGCGGGCCTCCTCGTACTCGCGCTCGGCGAGTGGGTTGACCGGGCCGATCTGGGCGCGGCGACGCTCGAGCCGCTCGAGGCGGCGGTCGATGTCCGCCCGCTCCTCGTCGCTCAGCGGCTGCTCCGCGGGTGCCACCTCCTCGCCGAGCCGCTCGGCGATTGAGGCCAGCTCCTTGGCCGCTTCGGCGCGGCGGTCGCCGAGGTGGGCGGCCTCGACCTCTACCTCGGTCAGCTTGTCGGAGGCGGCCTTCATCTCCGCCTGCAGCTCGTACTCGCGCTGCGAGCAGGCCCGCATCTCCTCGGCGATCTCGTCGCCGTCGCCCTCGCCCCCGACGACCTTGCGCTCGATCCGCTCGACTCGGGCGCGGATCGCAGCCTCCGCACCGGCCGCCGCCGCGGCGGCGGCGCGGACGTCGTCGAGCAGCTCCTCGCCGGCCTGCAGGCGCCTGCGCAGCATCTCGCGGTGGCGCTCGCCGAGCAGGCCCTCGGCCCGGCGCGCGTGGCGCGATGCGCGCTCGGCACCGCTACGAACCGCCCCCAGCGCCGCCTCGCGAGCGGACTCGCTCGCCTCGGCAGAACGGGCGCGGGCAAGTCCCTCGGCAGCGCTGGAGAGACCGCCGTCGATCTCTCCCAGCTCCTCCTCCAGTTTGCGGGCGCGCTCGCCCGGCGCGGCGGCGGAACCGACGTCGAGCGTCAGCGGACCGAGCTCGGTCCGCAGCGCATCCAGCCCGGCCATCAGCTCGCCCTCGCGATCTCCAAGGCCAGAGGCGCGGACCGCGATCCGCTGCTGGTCGCCGCGCAGCTTGGTCAGCACGCCCCAGGCCTGGGTGCGCTCGCGGTCGCGGTCAGCGAAGCGTTCCTCCGCGGCACGCCGCTGCTCGCTGACCGTGGGCGAGTCGCTGCTCCAGCTCGGCGCGTGCGGCGCGGACCTCGGCTGCCGCCTTCTCGGCCACAGCGGCGCGGTCGGCACCGAAGCGCAGGTCCTCGCTGACGAGTTGCCCGCGCAGTCCCAGCTCCTCGCGCTCGATCCGGGCCCCCAGCTCCGCGGCCTGTGCCTGGCGCTTCAGCGGGCGCAGCCGCGCCCGCGCCTCGCGCTCGAGGTCGAGCGCCCGGTCAAGGTTGTCGCGAGCTGCGCGCAGCTTCAGCTCCGCCCGGCGGCGGCGCTTGCGGTGCTTGCCCAACCCCGCCGCCTCCTCGACCAGCAGCCGCCGCTCGCGCGGCTTGGAGTGGACGATCGACTCGACCCGGCCCTGACTGATCACCGAGTGCATCTCCTGGCCCAGGTTGGCGTCGGACAGCACCTCGCCGATGTCGACGAGCCGGCAGCGGGCGCCGTTGAGGCGGTAGGCCCCGTCGCCGGAGCGGTCGAGCGTGCGCTTGACCGAGATCTCGGAGAGCTCGGTCGCGGCGCGGCCCTCGGAGTTGTCGATCACCACCTCCACCTCGGCGGCGCGGCGTTGGCCGACGCCCTTGCCGCCTGCCGAGATCACGTCCTGCATCGACGCGCCGCGGATCGCGCCGGGGCTCTGCTCGCCCAGCGCCCAGAGCACCGCGTCGGTGATGTTCGACTTACCCGAGCCGTTGGGACCGACGATCACGCTGACGCCGGGCGAGAACTCCAGTCTCGCCCGCTCGGGGAACGACTTGAACCCCTTCATCTCGATCGATCTCAGATACATCGCTCAGTCCTCAGTCCTGGACCGCCAAGACTTGCTTGTGGATCGGACGCGACGATCATCCCTAGCCGCCAAGCCGTTTCAGTGCCTGCTCGGCCGCGGCCTGCTCCGCCGTCTTCTTGCTCCGGCCTTTGCCTTCTCCTACCCGCTCGGAGTCGACAACCGCCGCCACTTCGAACGTGCGCTGGTGCGGTGGGCCCGATTCGGCGATCACGTCGTAGCTTACGCGCACCCGCCGCCGCGCAAGCAGCTCCTGCAGTGCCGACTTGAAGTCGATCCTGGTCTCGGAGGCATGCTCGATCCGGGTCTCGAAGGCCGCCGCAACCGCCTCCGCGGTGCGCTCGAAGCCGAAAGCGAGAAAGCAGGCGCCGATCAGGGCCTCGGTTGCCTCCGGCAGCGGTCGCTCGCCGCCGAGCAGCACCTCAGCCGGGATCCCCGCGACGGTGTCCTCCGGCTCGTTTGCCCGCAGCATCTCGGGCACGCCCAGCGCCCGTCCGACCTCCGCACAGGAGACGCCGCTGACCGACTGGTTGTGGATCTTGGTCAAGCCCCCCGCGTCTTCGCCGGGAAAGCGCAGGAGGAGATCGCGGGCGACGGCGAGCGCGAGAACGCTGTCGCCGAGGTAGGCGAGGCGCTCGAACGAGTCGCTGCGGTCCTCGGTCCAAGAGGAATGGGTCAGGGCCTGGCGCCGCAGGTCCTCGGGCAGCTCCGCGACGAGCCCTAAGAGCGCCGCCCCACTCACGCCGGAGCGTGCTCGAGGACGAACGCGACGGCGTCACCGACGGTCTCGATCCGTGCCGCTTGCTCCTCAGAGATGGAGATCCCGTAGGTGTCCTCCAGCTCCATCACCAGCTCGTAGAGGTCGAGCGAGTCGGCATCGAGGTCGTCCTTGAAGCGAGTCTGCTCGCCGATCGTCGCGATGTCCACCTCGAGCTCCTCGGCGAGGTGCTCGCGAACCAAGGTCAGAACCTCTTCGCGGGTCATTCCCTGGTTCCTATCACGCCCCGTCGCCGACGGCGCGATCGCCGGCAAGGGACCCCCGGCCAACGCCCCCCTCCCGCAGCAGTGCCGCAGTGCGGCCGACGGCGTCGACCTCGACGCAGCGCGCTGCCAGGCGCACCGCGTTGGCGATCCCCTCCGCTCCCGAGCTGCCGTGACCGACCACGGCGATGCCCCTCAGCCCGAGCAAGATCGCGCCACCGGTCGTGTCTGGATGCAGCTCGCGCCGCAGGCCGCCGAGCGCCGGGCGCATCAACAAGCCGCCCAGGGCGGCCACGGGGTTGGAGCGGGCGGCACCACGGATCGCCCCGGTGACCGCGCTCGCCGTGCCCTCCATCAGCTTCAGCGAGACGTTGCCGGTGAAGCCGTCGGTGACGACGACGTCGGCGCCGGCACCCGGCAGGTCACGACCCTCGATATTGCCGGCGAACTCGATCCCAGACACCCCGGAGAGAATCTCGTGGGCAGCGACGACCTCCTCCCTGCCCTTGCCCGCCTCCTCGCCAACCGAGAGCAGCCTGACGCGGGGCCGCTGGATCCCCAGCACCACCTCGCTGAAGGCGGCGCCGAGGAAGGCGAACTGGACCAGATGCTGGGCACGAACCTCGACGTTGGCGCCGACATCCAGGAAGAGGAGCTGCTTGCCGGGGACCGGCAGCTGCACGGCAAGGGCGGGGCGTTGTACCCCCTTCAGCCTGCGAAGGCCAAAGGTCGCAGCGGCCATCGTCGCCCCGGTCGACCCCGGGCTGACCATCGCGTCGGCCCTGCCCCCGGCGACGTCGGCGGCGGCACGGACGACAGAGGCCTCCTTGCGAGCGCGAACCGCCGGCACCGGATCCTCGTCGTTGCCGATCCACTCTGCGGTCGGCACGACCTCGATTCCGGCAGCGCCGTCCAAGCCAAGCTCCCCAGGCGGACCAAACACCCGCACCGAGATGCCATCGGCGGCGGCAAGTCGCGCCCCCTCAGCGGTCGTCGCGAAGCCCTGCTCGGCCCCGAACCCATCCAGGGCCACGGTCGGCCCGCCCCCCAAGCCCTACTCCGAGTCGGGGGGCGTCGCCGGCGTCTCGGCGATCGGGTGCTTGATCACTTCGCGCCCCGCGTAGGTGCCGCAGGTCGGGCAGACTCGATGCGGGAGGCGGGGGCCATGGCAACGGGGGCAGCTGTTCAGCCGCGCCTTTCCGGCCTTGTGCTGAGCACGCCGCTTGTCGCGGCGTGCGCTCGAGGTTCTCTTCTTCGGGACGGCCATCGGTCGCGGGATGGTACCGGGTAAGAGCCTGAATCAGTACTCGGCGCGGACGACGGCCAGGTCGTCGGCTTCCCAGACGACCTCGCCACCGCACCACTCGACCAGATGCGCCAGTTGATCGGCCTCGAAGACGTCGCCGATGACGAGTGAGCGTGAGTGCTCCCTGACCCGGCGGAAGAGGGACTTCTTCTGCTCGTCGTTGAGATCGTTGATCGAGAGGACGGAGATCACCAGATCCCAGGGGCCGTCGGGCAGGGGGTCCTCCATGCGGGCGAGCTGGACGTCGTCGTAGGTCTGGCGAGCGCGAAAAACCATGTCGGGACTGGCGTCGAGGCCAACCACCCAGGCGTCCGGATGGGCCTCGATCAGCCGCCGCGTCGTCTCGCCGGTGCCCATCCCCAGCTCCAGAACCCGCTCGGGCAGGAACGGAACAGCCGCGACAGCCTGCTCCTGCAACTCGTCGTAGCGGGGGATCTGGGCGCGAATCCGCTCCAGGTAAATCTCGGGTGTCCAGTCGAATCGATCCATTCCGTAATCTCGTCGGAGGCTGCCATCGTAAGTCCCGGCCCAAGCGGAGGAGTGCTCATGGCGCAAGCGCCAACCATCATCGACCTCGCCCGGCTCTCCCTATCCCACGGTGAGGGAAAGCGGCTGGACCTGCCGGTCCGGCTCGACCCCCTGGAGCTGGGCGGGCAGACCTACGCGGTGACGCCGGAATCGGTCCAGGCCAGAATCGACGTCTCTCGCCCCAGCGGCGGCTACGCGTTCCGCCTTCGCTTCCCCCTCGGCATCGAAGGTCCCTGCATGCGCTGCCTCGAGCCCGCGACGCTGGCGACCGAGGTCGAGGCCCGCGAGGTTGCCCAAGAGGACACCGACGATGAAGAGCTGCGCAGCCCCTACGTCGAGGACGACGAGCTCGACCTCGGCCGCTGGGCACACGACGCGGCGATCCTCGCGATCCCCACCCGCTTCCTCTGCCGCCAGGACTGCGCAGGCCTCTGCCCGGTCTGCGGCGAGTCCCTCAACGATGCCGACCCGGCCGACCACGAACACGAGAGCGGCCCGGACCCGCGCTGGGCGAAGCTCAATGAGTTGAAGCTCGAGTAGCCGCTACGACGATTGCTGCTGCTGCTCGTCGAGCTCGGGGGCCGGCTCTTCGTCGCGGCCGGCGAGGCGGTCGCGGCCACGCTGCACGGCGGCGAGGAACTTCTGCAAGTTGACCTCGAGCGTGTTGAGGATCTCGTCGGCGTAGTCCTCGGCGCCGAGACGGATCTCGCGCTCACGCGTGCGAGCGTCCTCGACGATCTCGTCGGCGGCCCGCTCGGCCTGCTTGGTGACCTCCTCGTCGGAGATCAAGCGAGCCTGCTGCTCGCGGGCCTCGCGGACGATCCGCTCGGCCTCGCGCTTGGCCTCGGCCAGCATCTCCTGGCGCTCCTTGACGATCCAGCGCGCCTGCTTGATCTCCTCGGGGATCGTCGCGCGCATCTGGTCGAGGAGGTCATAGATCTCCTCGCGGTCCACGCGAACCTGATCCGTCAGGGGGACGGGCCGGGCGTTGTGGACTACGTCATCCAGCTTGTCTATTAGAACGAGAACGTCCATCAGCAGTGCGTAAGCCTACGTGTCGGAGACATCTTCGGTGAAGAAGCGGTTATTTCCTCGACTTTTTGCAAACTCTCGCCCACGCCGCTCCGCCTCGAAAAAGCCTACCTGTCGCCCAGGCGCTGCGCCATCATCGCCGCCACCGGGGTCGGAACCAGGTCGGAGACGTCGCCTCCGAAGGTCGCCATTTCCTTCACTCCAGTCGAGGAGAGGAAGCTGTATTGGGGCGAGGCGATCATGTAGATGCTCTCGACTCCGGGGTCGAGCTTGCGGTTCAGCTGCGCCATCTCGAACTCGTACTCGAAGTCGGAGATCGCTCGCAGCCCCTTGACGATCGCCTTTGCCTCCATTTCCCGCGCGAACTCGACCAGCAGGTTGGAGAAGATCCTCACCTCGACGTTGGCGAGGTCGGCGGTCGCCTCCTGGATGAAGGCCTGCCGCTCCTCGGCCGTGAACAGGGTCCTCTCCTTGCGGATCGGGTTGTTGACGACGCCGACCACGACCCGATCGAAGGCCGCGGAGGTGCGGGTGATGATGTCGAGATGACCGTTCGTCACCGGGTCGTAGCTGCCCGGGCAGACGACGGTGCCGTTGCGCTGAGCCATCAGGCGGCCCGTCCGTAGAAGGCGACGTCGGCGGCGCCGTAGCGGCGATGGCGCAGGCGCTCGAGCGAGTCGAGCCGCAGCGGCTGCCCGGCGCCGCTCTCGACGACCGCCCGCCCGCCGTCAGCAAGCAAGCCGGGAAGATGTGTGTTCAGTTCCTGCCCCACGCGGTCGGCGAGTCTATATGGGGCATCGACGAAGACGAGGTCGAAGCTGGGTGCCTCAGCGCCGCCGGAGCGGCCGGCCAGCCAACGGGGAACGTCGGCGCGGACCAGCTCCGCCCGCTCGCCGAGACCGAGTCTCTCGACATTGCCGAGGGCGGCCCGGGTGTCGCGGTCGACCAGCACGGCGCTGACGGCACCGCGCGAGAGCGCCTCGATTGCCAGCGCGCCGGTGCCGCAGTAGAGGTCAAGGACGCTGGCTCCGGCGACGTCGCCGAGCGCAGAGAAGATCGCCTCGCGAACGCGATCCGACGTCGGCCTCACCTTCCAGCCTCGGGGGACGGCGAGGCGCTGGCCCCCGAGCTCTCCCGCGATCACACGCACCTGCCGATTAGAGCGGAATCGGGTCGGCGGCGTCAGCGCCGAAGCGGCGGTGGGCGGCCTCGAGCAGCGGCCCGAGCTCGGGGGCGTCGAGGGAGCCGTGGCGGCGCAGGAGGGCGAGCACCTCGTCGCGGGCGGCGACCAGGGTTGGTGTGTCCTCGGGCAGCTCGACCAGCGCGAAGCGAGGCAGGCCATGCTGGCGGGTGCCGAGGACCTCACCCTCCCACGCAGGCCGAGGTCGACCTCGGCCAGCTTGAAGCCGTCGCGCTCTCGCTCGACCGCCTTCAGCCGGCGCCGAGCCATCGCGCCCGCGTCTTCGGGAAAGAGAAGGCAGTGGGACGCATGCTCTCCCCGCCCGACCCTGCCCCGCAGCTGGTGGAGCTGCGAGACGCCGTAGCGCTCGGCCCCCTCGATCAAGATCACGGTCGCGTTGGGGACGTCGATCCCGACCTCGATCACCGTCGTTGCGACCAGCACCTGGGTGGCGCCGGCGGCGAACGCCTCCATTGCTTCCGCCTTGCGGGCGGACGGCATCTGGCCGTGGATGACATCGACCGAAAACTCGCTTAGCTCGCCCGCAGCTAGCCGCTCCGCCTCGACCTCCGCCGCTCGCCCCTGCAGCTTGTCGGACTCTTCAACCAGGGGCAGACGACGAAGGCCTGCCGCCCCTGGCGCAGCTGCGTCCGCACGAACTCGTAGGCCGCGGCGCGGTCGCCCTCCTCGACCAGCCGCGTCTCCACCGGCTTGCGCCCAGCCGGGAGCTGGTGCAGCGCAGTGGTGTCGAGGTCGCCATAGGCAGTCAGAGAGAGGGTGCGCGGGATCGGCGTCGCGGTCATGTGCAGCACGTGGGGCGCCATGCCCTCCACTCCCTTCGAGTCCAGGGCCCGGCGCTGCTCGACCCCGAAGCGGTGCTGCTCGTCGACGACGCTGAGGCCGAGGCGGGCGAACTCGACCGACGGCTCGATCAGGGCGTGGGTGCCGACGATCAGCCCCAGCTCGCCCGTGGCCAGCCGCTCCAGCGCTTCCCTGCGCCTAGCCGCGGGAGTGGCCCCGGTCAGCAGCGCGAACGGGATCGCTTCCTCCGCCAGCAGCTTGCCCAGCGTTATCGCGTGCTGCTCGGCCAAGGTCTCGGTTGGTGCCATCAGCACCGCCTGGAATCCAGCTTCCAGTGCTCGCAGCATCGAGTAGATGGCGACGACGGTCTTACCCGACCCGACCTCCCCCATCAGCAGCCGCTGCATCGGCTCGCCCGAGTCGAGGTCGGCGTCGATCGCATCGAAGGCCTGCAGCTGGTCCGCGGTCGGCTCGAATGGCAAGGACTCGATCCAGCGGCCGACCTGCTCGCCCGGCTTGCCCAGCTTCGGTGCCGGCCGCGAGACCCGGTGGGCCCGCTTGCGCGTCGCCAGGACCGCCTGATAGAGGAACAGCTCTTCGAACCCGAGCCGCGCCGGGCCTCCTCGGCATCCTCTTCCGTCTCGGGGAAGTGGATCGCCTTGATCGCGTCGGCGGCCCCGGCCAGTCCGCGCCGCAGGCGCAGCTCGACCGGCAGCGGCTCGATCGCGTTGCCGACCCAACCGCAGGCCTGCTCGATCCACTGGCGTAGCCGCTGAGGCCGCAGCTTCTCGGTTGCCGGGTGGACCGGAACCAGGCCACCCTCCGGCCCGGTGGAGACGAGCTCGTATTCCGCGACGCGGAAGCCGCGTTTGTCCAGCGAGCCGGTGAGCAGCACCGCGGTTCCCTCGGTGAGCTTCTCGGCGACCCAGGGCTGGTTGAACCAGGTTGCCCGCACGCTCCCCGTCTCGTCGCCGACCTTGACCGAGGAGATCGTCAGGCCGCGGCGGCGAAACGGGCGCCCGGCTCTGGAGAGCACCTCAACGACGATGGTCGCCTGCTGCCCTGGCTCGAGGCTGCCGACGGAGACGATCTGCCGGTCACGATGGCTGTGCGGGAACCGTCGCAGCAGGTCGCCGACAGTCTCCACGCCCGCCTCCGCCGCCGCCTCCGCCAGCCTCGGCCCGACTCCGTCGAGGACCTGAACCGAGACGTCGAGGGCGCTCGGGCGCGGCCAGTGGACCGGGGCGTCGCGCAGCTGCGCCTTCGGTCAGCTTGGAGCCGCTGGCGAAGGACCGCACAGCTACTGCGCGGCGAGCAGCCACCACCAGCTCGGCTGGCCGCCCTCGTGGGTCTCGATCTCGACCCCGTCCGGAACGTGCGGGTCGATCTCGGCGAGTGGGATCGGCGCCCCCTCGCCGGCGATCACGGTGACGATCTCCGACCCCTCGGCGAGGCGCTCGATCGTCGCCGCCAGGGTCGAGCCGGCACCGCCCCAGGCGATGATCTCCTCGCCGGCGAACCCCACCGCATCCCCCTTGCGGAAGCGTCCCTGCGCATCGTCGCGAGCCGCGGGGGCAACCCCGCCGGTCGCCACCGTCGCCAGAGCGGTCTCCAGGCGCTCGGCGTTCTCTTCCCAGAAGCGCCCGGATCGAGCTCGACCAATGCGAGCAGGCTCGCCTGCTGCGAGGTCGCGGCGACGACCTGCGCCGGCTTCTCGGAGAGCTCGCAGGCGCGCTCGGCGGCCATGATCACATTGGACGAGCTGGGCAGGACGAGGACTTCCTCGCAGGGGATCTCGTGGATCCCTGCGAGCAGCTCGTAGGTCGAAGGGTTGAGCGTCTCCCCTCCGGGAACGACGTGGGCGCCCAGCTCTCCGAACAATTGCTCGAGGCCCTCGCCGGCGGCGACCGCGAGGACTCCGGTTCGCCCTGCCTCGAGCCGGGCGCGGCGCTCGGCAATCTGCTCGCGCATGTCGGCGACGTCGAGGTTGGTGACCTCGCCTGCGTCCTCGAAGAGGGCCACTGCCACCTCGGGCTCGTCGGTGTGGACGTGGACCTTGAGCGTCACCTCGTCGCCGACGACGAGCACCGAGTCGCCGAGGCCCTCGAGGCGGGGAAGGAAATCGCGGCCGTGCAGCCCGCTGCCGGAGACGATGAAGTTGGTGCAGTAGCGGAAGCGGCTGTCCTCGTGGTGGGGGCGGCTGAGGCGGGGCGCCTCGTGGTGGGAGACCTCGGGAACGACGGCACCGTCACCGCGCAGGCCGGCTACGACCCCGGCGAGGATCAGCACCAGGCCGTAGCCGCCAGCGTCGACGACCCCGGACTCGCGCAGCACGTCGAGCTGCTCGGGCGTGCGCTCGACCGCGCGCTGGCCGTCGGCGATCGCCCGCTCGAGGACCTCAGCGAGCACCGCGTCCTGATCCTCGTCGCTGACGCCGCGGTTGAGCCGCTGCTTGTCGGCGTCCAGCCGGGAGAGCTGGCGGGCGATCGAGTGGGCCATCTCGCGGAAGACGGTAAGCATCGTCCCCTCGGCCGGCTCGCGCACCGAGTCGTAGGCGGCGTCGGCGGCGCTGGCGAAGGCGGAGGCGACCAGGACCGGATCGATCAGCTCGCCGGGACGACTGGCGAGCTCCTCGGCGGCGCCGCGGACGATCTGGCTGAGGATCACGCCGGAGTTGCCTCGCGCTCCCATCAACGCGGCGCGTGCCAGCGCCTGGACCAGCTCGGTACGACCGATCTCGTCGACCTCGAGCCCGTCGAGCCGGTCCAGCTCCTCCATCACCGCGCGCATCGTCATCGCCATGTTGTCGCCGGTGTCGCCATCGGCGACCGGGAAGACGTTGAGGTCGTTGACCTCCTCTCGGCGGGCCTCCAGATTCGCGTAAGCGGAAGTGATGACGCGCCGGAAGCGCACGATGCTTGGATCGGGCATTGACGCCGGAATCTAGCCGTCGCATGCGGACACGGCGAAGCCGGGTGGGCCATTCGCTACGGTGCGCCGTCGATGCGACGCTTCGCCACCTGGTGCACCGGGCACCGCAAGACCGTGATCCTCAGCTGGATCGTTGCCCTGATCGGGGTCGGGATGATCGCCAGCTCGGTCGGCTCGGACTTCTCCGAAGACTTCAAGCTGCCCGCCTCCGACTCGACCGATGCCTTCGACCTGCTGGAAAGCAAGTTCCCGGCGCAGTCGGGCGACACGACGACGATCGTCTTCGAGGCCGACAGCGGAGTCGAGTCACAGGCGGTCCGCAAGACAATGGAGGGGCTATTCGCCGAAGCGGAAGCGCTGCCCCACGTGAGCGAAGTCGCCAGCCCCTATTCAGGTGGCGGCGCGGCGGCGATCAGCGAGGACGGCAAGATCGCCTACGCGACCGTCCAGTACGACGTCTTCAGCGAAAAAATCGAAAAAGAGGACACCGCGAAGCTGATCGACGAGGCCGAGGCCGCGAACGGCAGCGGGCTCCAAGTCGATCTCGGCGGCCAGCCGGTCGAGGAAGCGCGCGCCGAAGAAGAAGGCGATGCCTCGTTCATGATCGGCCTGCTGGCGGCGGTGGTCATCCTCCTGCTCACCTTCGGCTCGGTCGTCGCCATGGGCCTCCCTCTGGTCACGGCGCTGTTCGCGCTCGGCGTCGGCCTCAGCCTGGTAACCCTCGGCACCCACGTCTTCGACACCGCCGAGTTCGCGCCGCAGCTGGCGGCGATGATCGGCCTCGGCGTCGGCATCGACTACGCCCTCTTCATCCTCACCCGCTTCCGCAACGGCCTCGACGAGGGCCTCGAGTCACGCGATGCGGCGATTGCCGCGGTCGACACCGCCGGCCGGGCCGTGCTCTTTGCCGGCGTGACGGTGATCATCGCCCTGATGGGGATGCTACTGCTCGGCCTCTCCTTCCTCTACGGCGTGGCGATGGCGGCTGCCTTCGCGGTGCTGATGACGATGATCGCGGCGCTCACCCTGCTGCCCGCCCTGCTGACGATCGCCGGGCGGCGGGTCGACAAGCTGCGCATCCCAGGGCTCAAGCGCGCACCGTCGACCGCCGAAGACACCCGTCTGGTTCCGCTGGAGCCGCGAGATCCAGCGCCGGCCCGTTGCCTCGGCCCTGCTCTCCGGCGGCCTGCTGCTCGTCCTCTGCATCCCCACCCTCTCGCTGCGCCTCGGCTCCAACGACGCCGGCACCGACCCAGCGGGAACGACGACGCGCGAGGCCTACGACCTGCTCGCCGAAGGCTTCGGGCCCGGCTTCAACGGCCCCTTCTCGATCGTCGCGGCGCTGCCCAGCAAAGGCGAAGACGCCGCACTCACCGAGCTGCACCGCACCCTCGTCGGCGAAGAAGGCGTCGCAGAGGCGACGCCGGTGATGCTCAACCCAGCGCAGAACACCGGCGTCTTTCAGGTCTACCCGACGACCTCGCCGCAGAGCGAGAAGACAACTGAGCTGCTCGACCACATCCGCGGCGAGCTGATCCCGGCGGTCGAGCAGCAGACCGGCGCCCAGGTGCACGTCGGCGGCATCACCGCGATCTTCGAGGACTTCGGCACCGCGATCTCCGACAAGCTGCCGCTCTTCATCGGCGTCGTCGTGCTGCTCTCCGCCCTGCTGCTGATGGCGGTCTTCCGCTCCGTCCTCGTGCCGCTGAAGGCGATCGTGATGAACCTGCTCAGCATCGGCGCCGCCTTCGGCCTGATCGTCGCCGTCTTCCAGTGGGGCTGGGGCGGAAGCCTGATCGGGCTCGACGGCACCGGCCCGATCATCTCCTTCTTCCCGATCTTCCTCTTCGCGATCATCTTCGGCCTCTCGATGGACTACGAGGTCTTCCTGATGTCGCGGATCCACGAGGAGTGGGAACGCGACCACGACGCGACCCTCGCCGTCACCCGCGGCCTCGCCCTCACCGGCCGCGTGATCACCGCAGCGGCCGCGATCATGGTCACCGTCTTCCTCTCCTTCATGATCGGCGAAGACCGCATCATCAAGCTCTTCGGCCTCGGCCTAGCCGCCGCCATCTTCATCGACGCCGTGATCATCCGCTCGGTGCTGGTCCCGGCCCTGATGCAGCTTTTCGGCGAGCGCGCCTGGTGGCTCCCCGCCTGGCTAGACCGCATCCTGCCGAGGCTTCACGTCGAGCCCGCCGAGGGCGATCCGGCGCCGACAGGCGAGCACCCTGTGGTTGCTGCGTCTGCAGAGGCCGACTAGAGAACCTGAAAGGGCAGGTAGGCGGGGATGGTGGGTGCCCTCTCCGGGAATGTCGCGAAGCGGCCTATGCAATCCGGTTTCTGCGCGGCGTCAGCCGCGCTCCTCCTTGGTCGCTAAGCGCTAAGCGCGTGCGACATCAATTCGCCCGGAGACCGACCAGGCTCTCTCCCCGTCATCCGCTTGCGAGAACTAAGCAGCCTTGGTGACCTTGTTGGCCTTGAGGCAGCGCGTGCAGACGTAGGCGCGCAGCTTACGGCCGTTCTCCTGAATCCGCACCTTCTGCAGGTTCGGATCGAAGCGCCGCTTGGTCGCGACCATCGAGTGGCTGCGGGACTGGCCGAACGCCGGTCCCTTGCCGCAGCTGTGGCATACCTTGGCCATCGGGTCGGTGATGGTACAGGTCGCTGCTATCCGTCGCGGAACTGCCAGCGGTACGGGTTGACCTCCTGTTTCAGAAGGGCCATGCGGGCAACCGTGAGCGCGGCGTTGCGGCCCTGGTCCCGCTTGCCGCCCCCGGCGCGGGCCAGCGCCTGCTCCATCGTGTCGCAGGTGATCACGCCGAAGGCGCAGGGCACGCCGGTTTCGAGCTGCACGTCCTGGATACCGCGGGCCGCCTCGGCGCAGACGAAGTCGTAGTGGTCGGTCTCGCCGCGAATCACAACGCCGAGGCAGGCGACCCCGGAGAAGCGGCCGGTCGTGGCGTGCAGCTTGGCGGCGAAGGGAAGCTCGTAGGCACCCGGGACGGAGACCTCGCTGATCGAGGACGCGGGCACGCCGGCGAGCTCGAAGCCTTCGCGGGCACCGCTGAGCAGCCGCTGCGCCAGGTCCTCGTAGAAGCGGCCAACGCAGACCGCGAACTCGCGCTCGCTCAGCGCCTCACGCTCCTCCTCGCTGAACGTCTCGAGAAAGGCCGTCGACTCAGCCATCCCCGGGCTCGTCCTTGCTGGCGGCGTCGCGCTCCTCCTCGTCGTGGATCATCTCCTCGTCGAGGGCGAGCCCCTGGTGGTGGAGCACGTGGCCGAGCTTGTCGCGCTTGGCCCGCAGGTAGGCCTCGTTGTGGGCGTTGGGGGCGTGCTCGATCGGCACCTGCTCGGCGACCGAGAGGCCGTAGCCCTCGAGCCCGTGGATCTTCTTCGGGTTGTTGGTGAGGATGCGGATGCTGCTGAGTCCGAGGTCGACGAGGATCTGGGCGCCGATCCCGTAGTCGCGAAGGTCCGCCGGCAACCCCAGCTTGAGATTGGCCTCGACCGTGTCGAGGCCGTCCTCCTGCAGCTTGTAGGCCTTGAGCTTGTTGAGCAGGCCGATGCCCCGGCCCTCCTGGGAGAGGTAGAGCAGCACGCCTTTGCCCTCGCGCTCGATCATCGCCAGGGCGGATTCGAGCTGCTCGCCACAGTCGCAACGCATGCTGTGGAAGACGTCGCCGGTCAGGCACTCGCTATGGACGCGGACCAGCACGTCCTCGCAGCCCGCGACCTCGCCCTTGACCATCGCCACGTGGTGCTTGTCGTCGACCAGCGAGCGGTAGCCGACCGCGCTGAAGTCGCCGAAGGCGGTCGGCAGCGCCGTGTCGACCACCCGCTCGACCAGCTTCTCGGTGCGGCGGCGGTAGGCGATCAGGTCAGCGACCGTGATCATCTTCAGGCCGTGGCGCTGGCAGTACGGGATCAGGTCCGGCACCCGGGCCATCGTCCCGTCCTCGTTCATCACCTCGCAGATCACCCCGGCCGGGTTGAGGCCTGCGAGCCGCGCCAGGTCCACCGCCGCCTCGGTCTGACCGGTCCGCTCCAAGACCCCGCCGGGCTTTGCCTTGAGTGGGAAGACGTGGCCGGGCTGGACCAAGTCGCGGGGGCTCGCGCCGGGGTCGACGGCGACCTGGATCGTGCGGGCGCGGTCGGCGGCGGAGATGCCGGTGGTGACGCCCTCGCGAGCCTCGATCGCGACCGTAAAGGCGGTCTGCAGCGGCGTCTCGTTCTTGGCCGCCATCAGGTCGAGGCCGAGCTCGTCGCAGCGCTCCGGGGTCAGCGCCAGGCAGATCAGGCCGCGGGCCTCCTTGGCCATAAAGTTGATCGCCTCGGGCGTGGCGAACTGGGCCGCCATCGTCAGGTCGCCCTCGTTCTCGCGATCTTCGTCGTCGCAGACGACGACCATGCGTCCCTGGCGGATCTCCTCGATCGCCTCCTCGATGGTCGAGAAAGGGCCCTCGTCGGCCTTCCCCTCCACCCCGTCTGTCTTCTGCGCTTCGGTCATCCGACTCACGTTCGCTCCTTTCCAGCGAATGGTGCCACCAACCGCTCCACGTACTTCGCCACCACATCGCACTCGACATTCAACTTGCGTCCCGTCGTGGCCTCGCCCAGGGTCGTCCGCTCCAAGGTCTCCGGGATCAGCGAGACCTCGATCCAGTCCTCGCCCAGGGTCACGACCGTGAGGCTGACGCCGTCGAGGGCGATCGACCCCTTCTCGACCACGTAGCGGATCAGCTGCGGTCCGAGCCCGACGCGCAGGCGGCGGGCGAATCCGTCCTCGGTAAGCCCGAGGACCTCGCCGACGCCGTCGGCGTGCCCCTGCACGATGTGCCCGCCAAGCCGGTCCGATGCCTTCATTGCCAGCTCCAAGTTGACGCGCTCGCCGGCACCGAGACCGCCCAGCGCCGTCACCGCCAGCGTCTGGTTCATCGCCTCTGTGCCGAACCCATCCTCATCCGCTCCGGTGGCGGTGAGGCAGACGCCGTTGACCGCGACCGAGTCGCCGGGCTGGATCGCGGGCCCCAGCCGGGTCGAGATTCGCAGCCGCGCCCCCTCGTCGGTCGCCTCGACCGCCTCAATCCTGCCGATGTCCTCGACGAGCCCGGTGAACATCACCACTCCCTCAGCCTGGTCTCGATCAGGGTGTCGCCGGCGCCCGGGTCCAGCGCCGCGAGGCGCCGCGATCCACCCAGCAGCAGCGGAGCGACGAAGACGCGCACGTCGTCGATCTCCTCGGCGTCGGCGAAAGCCGCGGCGAGCGTCGGGCCGCCCTCAAGGAAGAGGCTTGTCACATCACGGCTGCCGAGCTCGGTCAGGGCGGCGCGAATGCCGCTGACGACGAGCACCTCGGCCCCGGCGTCGCGCAGCGCCGCGGTTCGGGCCGGCTCAGCCTCGGGCGAGGTGATCACCAGCACCGGAGACCGGTCGAGGCTGGCGAGCAGCTGCGAATCGAGCGGTAGGCGGGCCTGGCGGTCGAAGACGACGCGGAGCGGCTGTCTGACGGCATCGCGGTCCGGGTCGCGGGCCGTGAGCAAGGGGTCATCGGCGAGGACGGTGCCGACCCCGACCGCGATCGCGTCGGATTCGGCGCGCCAGCGGTGGACCAGGGCGCGGCTCCGCTCGCCCGAGATCCAGGGCGAGTCGCCCGGCGCGGTGGACGTGCGCCCGTCGAGCGACATCGCGATCTTCAGGGTGACGAGCGGCAGCCCGGTGCGGGCGTGCTTGCGGAAAGGCTGGTTGAGCAGGCGTGCCGCGGTCGCCTCCTCGCCGACTCCAAGTTCGACCTCGACCCCGCCGTCGCGGAGGATGCCGAGGCCACGGCCGGAGGCCTTCTCGCTCGGATCCTCCGAGGCGATGACGACCCGCGCGATCCCTGCCTCCAGGAGCGCCTCCGTGCAAGGCGGCTGTCTGCCCTGGTGCGCACACGGCTCCAGCGTCACGTACATCGTCGCGCCGGCTGGGTCCTCGCCACGCCTACGGCAATCCTCGAGGGCGGCTCGCTCCGCATGCAGGTCGCCCAGTTCGGCGTGGAAGCCCTCGCCGATCGTCTCGCCGTCGCGCACGACCGTCGCGCCGACCAGCGGATTCGGGCTGACCCGCCCGCGCCCGCCCTCGGCAAGCTCCAACGCCCGCCGCAGGTGAGCACGATCCGTGTCTGTGAGCTGGGCATTCATACGACCGATTGACTAGTCAATCAATGGCATTCTACCCGGGGGCCGACGTGGCCTCCGGATACCCTGGGCGCCCCGATGAAGCTGATCGTCCAGATTCCCTGCCTGAACGAGGAGGCGACGCTTGCCGCCACGATCGCCGATCTGCCGCGCCAGATCGAAGGGATCGACGAGGTCGAGCTGCTCGTCGTCGACGACGGATCGACCGACCGCACGGTCGAGGTCGCACGTCAGCACGGGGTCGAGCACATCGTCCGCCTGACCAACAACAAGGGCCTGGCGGCCGGCTTCCAGGCAGGGCTGGACGCCTGCCTGAAGCTCGGCGCCGACGTCGTCGTCAACACCGACGCCGACAACCAGTACCGCGGCGCCGACATCCCGAAGCTGCTGTCGCCGATTCTCGCCGGCGAAGCCGACATGGTCGTCGGCGACCGCCAAGTCGGGCGGATCGAGCACTTCTCCGGCTCCAAGAAAGTGCTGCAGCAGCTTGGCAGCTGGGTCGTGCGCAGGCTCTCGGGGACCGAGATCGCCGACACGACCTCGGGCTTTCGCGCCTACAACCGCGAGGCGGCGCTGGGACTGGTCGTCGTCGACAACTTCACCTACACGCTCGAGAGCCTGATCCAGGCGGGCAAGATGTTGGTCGCGGTCGACCAGGTTGAGATCGGTACCAACCCGCAGACCCGCGAGTCCCGTCTCTTCGACTCGACCGGCGCCTACGTGCGCCGCAACGCACTCTCGATCCTGCGCATCTACGCCCGCTACGAGCCGCTGCGGGTCTTCGCCAGCGCCGGTCTGCTGGTCTTCGTCCTCGCCCTCGCGGCCTGGCTGCCGTTCCTGCTCGACTGGATCCTCAACGGCGACAGCAGCGGTCACATCCAGTCGCTGATCCTCGGCGCGGTGCTCTTCATCGCCGCCGTGCAGCTGCTCGCGCTCGGCGTGATCGGCGACCTGCTGGCCGGCCAGCGGGTGATGACGCAGCGGGTCTTCGAGCGGGTACGGCGGGTCGAGCTGGCGCTCGACGTGCCGCCGTCCCACTACGAGCGCGGCACGCCGGAGCGCTGATGCAGATGCGCCCGAAAGCGCCCGGCGCCCAGCGGGACGCCGGCGCGGAGGCTAGCTCGGCGACCGCCGACTACGGCAAGACCGCCAGCTTCCTCGCGATCGGCGTCGGCCTCACCGGCGTCATCACCTACGTCTACTTCGTGATCGCCTCCCACGTGCTCTCCAAGCCCGACTACGGGCAGATTGCGGTGCTCTGGTCGGCCGTCTTCATCACTATCTCGACCCTCTACCGGCCGGTCGAACAGCTGCTCTCCCGCCACATCTCCGAACACCTGGTCAAGGGCGAGCCGATCGGAGGCACGACCCGCAACGCGGCGACGATCCAGCTCGGCCTTGCCGCCACGTTCACTGTGCTGGCGCTGGTCTTTCGCGGGCCGCTCCAGGATGGCCTGCTCGAGGGCAATGAAACCCTCTACTGGGTCTACTTCTCCGCCGTGCTCTTCTACGCCGCGAGCTACTTCGCCCGCGGCTTCCTCGCCGGGCAGAAGCGCTTTGGCCTCTTCACCGCGCTGATCCTCTCCGAGTCGGTCTTCCGGACCTCGTTCGCGGTGCTGGTCGCGGTCAGCCTGCTCAGCGGCCAGTCGGCAGTGGCGATCGGCATCGTCGCCGCCCCTTCGCTCAGTCTGCTGGTGGTGCCGCTCGCCTTCGCCCGGCGGGCACGCACCGCACCGCCGCCACAGAAGACCGCCGAGGACGCCTCGATCTCGGTTGCCCACGGCAGCGGCTTCGCCGCGGCGGTGCTGGTGATCATGTTCAGCGAACAGGCCTTCCTCAACGCCGGCCCGCTGATCGTGCGCGGGCTCGAGGGCGCCGCGGCTGCCGGCTTCATCTTCAACGTGCTGATGCTCGCCCGGGCGCCGCTGCAGCTCTTCCAGGCGGTCTCGACCAGCATCCTCCCCCACCTGACCAGCCTCCACACCAGCAGGGACCCCGACAGCGAGCGCGAGTTCCACCGCTCGGTGCGGATGGTGCTGCTCGGGATCGCCGCCTTCGCCACCTTCACCGCGCTCGTCGTCCTGATCGCGGGACCGCAGCTGATGCAGCTCGCCTGGAGCGACAAGTTCACCTACGACCGTGCGGGGCTGCTGCTGGTCACCGCCGGAATGGGCCTCTACCTCGCCTCGGTGACCGTCAACCAGGCCTGCATCGCGCAGGGCCAGGTACGGCGAGCCGCGGTTCGTTGGATCGGCTGCGCCGCGCTCTTCATCGCCTGGAACTTCATCCCTCTGGTCAGTGAAGAGTTCCGCCGGGTCGAGATCGGCTTCACGTTGACAGCGGGGCTGCTGCTGGGCCTGCTCTACCTGATCTACCGCCGCCCCCACGAACGGCCCGAGGACGTGCCGGAGCCCGGCTCTCCTGAGGAACTAGAGCTGCGCCTGGCCGCCGTCGACGAGAGCACTTAGGGGATCTGGTGAGCGGACACGACGCCGAGCTGATCTTCGTCGCCGGCGCCCTGCTCGCGGCCGGCATCGTCGGCGGCCTTCTCGCCGACCGCCTGCGGGTCCCCGGCCTGCTGCTCTTCCTCGGGCTCGGCATGCTGGCCGGCTCGGAGGGCATCGGCGGGATCGAGTTCGACAACGCCGAGCTGGCCCGCACCCTGGGCACCGTCGCGCTCGTCCTTATCGTCTTCGAGGGCGGCCTGACCGCGGGCTGGTCGGAGATCCGGCCGGTGCTCGGCACCGCAGCCTCGCTGGCCACGGTGGGGACGATCGTCACGGCGCTGCTCGCTGGCATCGCGGCGAAGCTGATCTTTGGCCTCAGCACGCTGGAGGGGATGCTGGTCGGGGCGGCGATCGCCGCCACCGACTCGGCCGCGATCTTCGCCGTCCTGCGCCGCTCGACCCTGCAGAAGAAGCTCGCTCGCTCGCTCGAGGGAGAGTCGGGGATGAACGACCCGGTCGCGCTGCTGCTGGTCGTCGGCTTCATCGAATGGATCCAGCAACCGGACTACGGCGCCGTAGACATGGCCGCGCTGCTGGTCCTGAAGCTGGCGATCGGCGCTGCGGTCGGCCTCGCGCTGGGCCGGATCGCCGTTTACGCCCTCAACGCGGTGCGCCTGCCCACCGACGGCATCTACCCGGTCGCGACGATCGCGATCGCCGGGATCGCCTTCGGCTCGGCCGAGCTGGCGCACGGCTCCGGCCTGCTCTCCGTCTACCTCACCGGCCTCGCGATGGGCTCGACCAAGGTGCCGGCGCGGCGCACGATCTCCGCCTTCCACGAGGGCGTCGGCGAGGTCGCCCAGATCGGCCTCTTCATCCTGCTCGGACTGCTGATCTTCCCCAGCACGCTGGGTGACGTCGCGCTCGAGGGGCTCGCCCTCTCGGCCGCGCTGATCCTCGTCGCGCGACCGGTCGCCGCCTTCGCCGCGACCGCCCTCTCCCCCTTCGACGTGCGCGAGCGGGCGATGCTCGGCTGGGCGGGACTGCGGGGAGCGACGCCGATCTGGCTCGCCACCTTCCCAGTGGTCGCCGGCGTCGCTGGCGGTGAGCAGCTCTTCGCGATCGTCTTCTTCGTCGTCGTCACCTCGACCCTGATCCAGGGAGCGAGCTTCGAGCCACTTGCCCGCTGGCTCGGACTGACCACCGACGAGCCATCGCTGCCGCGGCGGCTGCTCGAGTCAGGGCGGATCCGCCGTATGGGTGGCGACGTCGTCTCCTACCGGCTGCGGCCGGGGTCGGCTGCCGCCGGACACCTGGTGCGCGAACTTGGGCTGCCGCGGGATGCGCTGGTCAACGTGATCGTGCGCGATGGCAACGCGATCCCTCCGCGCGGATCGACCGAGGTGCGAGAGGGAGACGAGCTCCACATCCTCGTCCGCGGCGAGCTGCGCGATGAGGTAGAGGAACTGACCCGGCGCTGGCACGAGGGACCGGTCGGCCTGCCCGCTCCGCCGCTGCTGCCGCGCCGCGGGGCCTCGCAGGTCTTCTCGGTGCGGCCGGCGGGCGACATCGAGAACCCGTCGGGGCCAACCTCAGTCGACGGGATCGCCGTCGTCACGGTCCTGCGCAGCCGCCGTGACCGCTCCACCGCCCTCGTCGCCCTCGCCGACGGCCGCTACGCAGTTACCTCCGAGACGATCGTCGCGATCGGCGGCCGCCGCGCGCTGGCGAACTGGTGCGAGCGCCGTGCCGAGCGCGGCAACGACGACCCCGCAGAAAGAGCTTGGTGGCAGGAGGTCGTGGGGGCTTTGATCGCGCGCGGCTAGACAGCGCTTGCCGCGGCGGCAATCTCTGTGTAGGCCACGGCGGGATCGTCGGCTTTGAAAACGGCGGAGCCGGCGACGAAGAGGGAGGCGCCAGCGGTAGCGATCGAGCTGGCGGTTGCGGCGTCGACGCCGCCGTCGACCTCGATCTTGGCGTCGCCGACGAGCGGTGCGAGGCGCGAGACCTTGCCTGGGGAGCCGGGAATGAACGCCTGCCCGCCCCAGCCCGGGTTGACTGTCATGCAGAGGACGATGTCGGCGTAGCCGCGCAGCTCGGTGACCACCTCGACCGGCGTCCCGGGGTTGATCGCGACACCGGCAAGGCAGTCGAGCTCGCGGATCGCGGTCAGAGTGCGGTTAGCGTGCGGGGTCGCCTCCTCGTGAATGGTGATCGAGTCGGCGCCCGCCTCGGCGAAGGCCTCGATGTGGCGCTCGGGCGCCTCGACCATCAGGTGGACGTCGAGCGCGCCGCCGGCATCGTGGACCTGGTCGGCGATCGAGGAGGCAACCAGCGGCCCGATCGTGATCGGCGGCACGAAGTGGCCGTCCATCACATCGAAGTGGATTACCCGGGCGCCGGCGTCCATCACCTCGGTCAGCTGCGATCCCAGCTTCGAGAAATCGGCAGAGAGGATCGACGGCGCGACCCGAGCCGAGCCGATCAGCTCTTGCATCCGAGCGCTCATACCGGCCTCAGCATCGAGTCGCCGCAGATCTGGCAGGTCATGTCCTCGGTCGTGCTCATCCTGGCGATCGTCTGGTGTTCGCCGCAGTTGGGGCACTGCGAGACCAGCTCGAAGCGGCGCAGACAGTACACGCAGCGGAAGCGGCCGGGGAGCTGGGTCGGCCGCAGCCAGGGCTCGCCGCAGCCCGGACATGCCGCGCGGCGCAGCGTCTCCCCCTCGTTCGCTTCACTCATCCCGAGCATCATCCCCTTTCAGCCGGCAGATGAAGAATCCGGTCGTGCGATCGCGGTCGGGACGGAGCTGGATCTGGTCGGATGCGCCGATCTGACCCTCGTTCTCCCTGGCGCTGACCGTGCAGGTCGAGTAGACGAGCGTGCCACCCGGCCGCAGGGCCTCGCGGGCCCTTCTCAGCAGCTCGGCCTGTATCCCGACGAGGCGCTCGATCGCAGCCGGTGACTTGCGCCAGCGGGCATCGGGTCGGGAGGCAAGAGCGCCGAGGTCCGAACAGGGCGCGTCGAGCAGGACCCGGTCGAATCCGGGGCCCATCGCGGGCCCGGTCGCATCCGCCTCGATCACGGTGACGCTGCGCAGCTCGAGGCGGCGAGCCTGGTCCGCCACTTCAGCGGCGCGGGCGGAATCGCTCTCGACCGAGATCACCTCACCACGGTCGCCCATGCGGGCGGCAATCTGGCCGGTCTTGATCCCAGGGCCGGCGCAGAGGTCGAGGATGTGCTCGCCCGGCTGGGGGTCGAGCACCTCGACCACAGCAGCAGAGCCGCGGCTTTGCGGAGTGAGCACGCCAGCGGCGACCAGCTCGGGGACGATCGCGCCGGTCTGGCCCTCGATAACGATCATGTCCTCAGCTGCGAGAGGCCACTCGCCATGAGCCGCAGCGGCCTCGACCCCAGCCTCGCGCAGCTTCGCGATCGTCGCCTCCCGGTCGGCGCCGAGGGTGTTAACCCGGAAGGCCAGCTCCGCCGGCTCGTTGCAGGCCGCCAGCAGCGAACGGGCATCCTCAGCGCCGAGCTCCCGCCACCACATCTGCGCCAGCCAAAGCGGCGCCGAGTGCGCCACCGCTGCGCGCTCGGGGGTCGAGTCGTCGCCGAGCAGGGCCTCGGTCAGCTCGGCGCGCTCACGAACGGCGCGGCGCAGCACGGCATTGACCAGACCCGACGCGTGGGCGGCGCCGGCCTGCTTGACCAGCTCGACCGCCTGATCGACCGCCGCGTGGTCGGGGGTGGCATCGGCGAACAGCAGCTCGTAGAGACCGAGGCGCAGGCTGGCGAGGACCGGCGGGTCGAGTTCGCGGGGCGGCCGGTCGGCGAGCCGCGCCACGGCGGCGTCAGCGGTGCCGCGGCGCTGGACCGCGCCGAAGGCGAGACGCTGCGCCTGCGCTCGCTCGCGGCCACCGAGGCCGCGCTCGTCGGCCGCCTCGCGAAAGACCCGCTCGGTGTGGGCGTCCTGCTCGAAGGTCGCCCTGATCGTCTCGTAGGCGAGAACTCGCGCCGGCGAGATCACAGTTTTGGCAGTTGATGGCCACGAAGGTAGGCGTCTGCCGCCATCGGCTTGCCGCTTGGCGGCTGGACGACCTCGAGGCGAAGGGCCCCCTGACCGCAGCCGAGCAGCAGCGCGCCCCACTCGGCCCGAACCTCACCTGCCCTGACGCCGACGTCGACCGCTCGCGCCCTTCGCACCCCGAGCCGCTCGCCATCGGCGGTCTCCAGATAGGCGCCGACATGAGGCGTGAGGGCACGAACGATGCGGGCCAGCTCCAGGGCCGGGCGCGAGGGGTCGAGGCGACGCTCCGCCGGCTCGATCTTCTCGGCGTAGATCGTCTCTCCATCGTCCTGCTCGGTGAACTCGAGCCGCCCCTCGGCCAGGAGGTCGAGTGCCCTCACCAGCAGCTCCCCACCCAGCGTCGCAAGCCGCATCGAGAGCGCGTCAAAGTCCTCCTCTTGGCCAACTGCGAACTCCTCACGCAGCGCCACCGGGCCGGAGTCGAGACCGGCGGTAACTTCCATGATGCTGACGCCGGTGCGCTCGTCGCCCGCCATGATCGCCCGCTCGATCGGAGCCGCACCGCGCCAGCGCGGCAGCAGCGAGGGATGGACGTTGAGCATCGGCCAGGTGGAGAGCAGCGGCTCGCGGATCAGCTGGCCGAAGGCGCAGACGACCAGCGCCTGCGGTTGGGCCGCGCGGATCCGCTCCAGCGCCTCTTCGTCGTTGACGCTCGCTGCCTGCAGCAGCTCGATTTCCAGCTCCTTCGCTGTCTCGGCGGCGGGCGGCGGCAGGGTGCGTCGCCCGCGGCCCTTGGGGCGGTCGGGCGGGGTCACCACCAGCGAGGGCCGGTGAGCCGACTCGGCAAGCGCCCGCAGCACGACGGTGGCGAACTCCGAAGTGCCGAGGTAGACGGTCCTCACGCGTCAGTGCGTGGCTCGCGGTGCTCGCCGCCGTCCTCGGCTTCGGCCTCCTCGGACAGTGCCGGGCTGTAACTGCCACCTTCGCGAAGCGCGCGCAGCGCCAGCTTGCGCTGTGCACGCGGCGTACGATCGAGGATCAGCACCCCGTCGAGGTGATCGATCTCGTGCTGGAGCACTCGCGCCTCGAGACCCGACGCCTCGATCTGCACCGGCTCACCGTCGACGTCCAGGCCGGCGACCCGAGCGTGCAGAGGCCGCTCGACGTCCATCGAGACCCGGGGCAGGCTGAGGCAACCCTCCTCGGCAACGACGGCCTCCTCGGAGAGCCACTCGACAGTTGGGTTGATCAGCGCGGTCGGCTCGCTGTCGGGGCCCGCCTGGAAGACGAGCAGACGGCGCAGGATCCCTACCTGAGTCGCCGCCAGGCCGACCCCCATTGCGCCGTGCATGATCTCGATCATCCGCTCGACCTCTGCTCGCAACTCGGGGCCGAAGTCGCTGACAGGGGAGGCCTTGCTCTTCAAGACCGGGTCGCCGAACTTGACGACCTGAGCCAGCGCGACCTCGCGCCGCTCCAGTAGCTCGGCGTCGAGCTCGTGCTCTCCCTCGTCGCGCTCGTCGGTTTCCGTCTCGGCCCGCTCGCTCATCGTCGATCTGAGTCTAAGGATCGGGCTCGCGCTACTGCGGGTCGACGTCGACGCTAATCGCGACCTCGCGCAGGGAGCGGTCGGCGGCGAGGCGCTCGACCGCGTCGCGCACCGTCGCGACGGTCGCATCGCGATCGGCGGCCTTCAACAGGAGCCGGCGGCGGTGGCGGTTGCGGACCTTGAACATCGGCGCCGGTCCGAGCAGATCCGTGTCATCGGGCAGCGCCGGACCGAGGGCGACGGCGAGGCCGGTTGCGGCCTCTTCGAGGCGCGGCTCGGACTCGGCCTTGAGCACGATCCGGGTCAGCTGGGAGAAGGGCGGGTAACGCAGCGCTCTGCGCCGCTCGACCTCCTCGGCGAGGAAGGTCTCCGCGTCATGCCGCGCGGCGTGGACGATGCTGGGCGCACCTGGGGCCAGTGTCTGGACTATCACGTCGCCGCCGGCGGCACCGCGGCCGCTGCGGCCGGCGAGCTGGGCGACCATTGCAAAGGTCCGCTCGGAGGCCCGGAAATCCGGAAAGCGCAGGGTCGCATCGGCGTCGAGGATCGCGCTGAGGGTGACCTCGGGGAAGTCGTGGCCCTTGGCGACCATCTGCGTTCCGACCAGGATCCCGCTCTCCGCCTCGCCGAAGGCGGCCAGGATGCGTGCATGGGCGCCACGGCCGCCAGCGGTGTCGGCGTCGAGGCGGAAGACCTGCATCGGCGCCAGCCGCTCGGCCAGCAGCGACTCGACCTGCTCGGTCCCCGCGCCAGTCCTGGAGAGCGTCGTCGAACCGCAATCCACGCAGGCATCCGGCAGCGGTTCCGCGTGAGCGCAGTGATGGCAGACCAAGCGCTCGGTATGGCGGTGGACAATCAGGGAGACGTCGCAGTTGGGGCAGCCCCAGTGGCGCCCGCAAGAGCGACAGGTGAGCCAGGGGGCAAAGCCACGACGGTTGATCATCACGATCGCCTTCGCCCCGCTGCTGCGAACCTGCTCGAGCGCGCCCCAGGTGGCGGGATGAAGCGGGCCCGAGCGCGGATCCGCCTCGCGCATGTCGAGCACCTCGACCGGCGGCATGCGACGGCCGTCGACCCGGCGCGGCAGCTCGACCCGCGGCAGCTCGAGCCAGGACTCTGGGCGTGGCGTAGCGGTACCGGCGACGAGCACGGCGCCGTTCTCGGCGGCGCGGCGGCGAGCGACCGTGCGCGCGTCGTAGCAGGGGTCTCCCTCCTGCTTGTAGGAGGAGTCGTGCTCCTCGTCGATCACGACCAGGCCGAGGTCCCGCACCGGGGCAAAGATGGCGGAACGGGGACCGACACAGACATTCGCCTCACCGCTGCGCAGGCGCCGCCATTCGTCGTAGCGCTCGCCGTCGGAGAGAGCCGAGTGGAGGACGGCAAAGCGATCGCCGAGGCGGGCGCGGAAGCGCGCCACTGCCTGCGGCGCCAGTCCGATCTCGGGGACGAGGACGATCGCCCCCTTGCCCCGTGCCAGCGCCGCCTCGACCGCGGCCAGGTAGACCTCGGTCTTGCCCGAGCCGGTGACGCCGTGGAGAAGCAGCTCGCGCGGCGCCTCGGCCTCGCCGTCGAGCGCGGCGACGATCTTCGCGACCGCCGCGGCCTGCTCCTCGAGCAGCTCGGGCCGCCCGCCGGCCGCGCCGACGTCGGGGTGGAGGGAACTGCGCCGCACCCGCGAGCTGCGAGTGACGATCAGGCCGCGCTCCTCGAGCCGCCGCAGTACCTGGCGATCGGCGCCGACGGCGGCCGCCAGCTCGGGTGCCGACATCTCCCCCGCCCGCAGCGCCTCCAACGTCGCCCGCTGCTTGACGCCGAGCCGCTCGCCGCCGCTCAGCGCCGCCTCGCCGGCGGCGGCGATCTCAGCCCGCAGCTCGGTGCGCGAGCGCACCCGCTGCCCAGCGGCGCCGGTGCCGGGTGGCAGCACCAGCTGCAGGCCGCGCGACGGAGTCGAGCAGTACTCGCGGGCGATCCAGAGGCCGAGCCGGACCAGCTCCGCCGTGGCACCCGCCTCGAGCGCCTCGATCGGCTCGGCCAACCGCTCCAGTGGCAGCTCCGAAGTATCCGCCAGGTCGACGACGACCCCCAGTACGCGGCGGCGGCCAAAGGGAACGCGCACCACGCTGCCGACCTCGATATCGGCCATCTCGGCGGGCAGGCGGTAGTCGAACGGGCCGCGCAGGGCGCGGGCAGTGGTGAGCGGCTCGACCTTCGCTATCGACACTCGGCCACGTTATGGAGGGAGGCGGACGGCGGGGGTATGCTGCGCCGCGATGGCTCTCAACCTCAGTCCCGGGGAGCAGGTGATCTTCCAGGGCCACCCTTCGTGGCGGGCGATCCTCGGCTTCTACCTGAAGGGAATCCTGGTCGCCGCGGTCGTCGGCGTGATCGCAAAGCTGATCGGCGCCGGTAGCGGCACCGTCTTCCTGATCGTCCTCGTGATCATCGGCCTCACCGTCCTGATCGGCTTCGTCAAGCGGGTCGCGACGACCTACACGATCACCGACCGCCGCCTCAACATCAAGCGCGGCATCATCTCGCGCGAGATCCAGGAGACGCGCCTGGAGCGGGTACAGAACGTCAACTACCGGCAGTCGGTCTACCAGCGAATCATGCAGATCGGCGATGTCGACTTCGACACCGCGGCCGGCGACGACTACAACTTCACCTTCGCCGGCGTCGCCGACCCCGGCGACGTCGTCCACCGGGTCGACCAGGCAACCGGCGCAACCGCAGCCGGCTCTCACGGCCTGGGCGAGGCGCAGCCGCCTCGATAGAGCAGCCTGCAGCGTGGGGATGGCGGTACCCCTTCCCGTGAATTGATGTCGCACGCGCGCTCCGCGCGCTTAGCGACGATGTTGGTGCGCGGCTCCGCCGCGCAGAACCGGATTGCATAGGCCGCCTTCGGCGACATTCCCGGAGAAGCACACCCGCCATCCCGTCCGAGACACCAAGCTTCGAGACGGAGGGAGCTCGGCGCCAAACCGAGACTCTTCAGCTTCGGCACACCCGGACGAAGCGGATTTGACCCGCTGTCCTTTGCGCCGAAGCTTGTGGGTTGACGGAACGCTTCGGAGAGGGTCCGGTCGGCATCTAGGCGAATGTCGCCGAAGGCGGCGATATGCAATCTGATCAATGCGCGGCGGAGCCGCGCTCAAACATCGTCGCTAAGGCCGAAGGCCGTGCGACATCAATTTGTCTAGATGCCGACCGGACCCTCTCCGGATCTACGCGTCAAGCAGGAGCTGCTTCGAGCCCAGCTGCTGCTTTAAGAGCCTCGGCCCGATCGGTCCGCTCCCAGGTGAACGCCTCGTCCTCGCGACCGAAGTGACCGTAGGCCGCCGTCTTGCGGAAGATCGGGCGGTGCAGGTCGAGGTAGCGGCGGAAGGCGCCTGGGCGCAGGTCGAACTCGGCTTCGACCAGGCGTGAGATCTGAGAGTCGGGCAGCTTGCCTGTGCCGAAGGTCTCGACCATCAGCGAGATTGGGCGAGCGACCCCGATCGCGTAAGCGACCTGGACCTCGCAGCGCCCGGCCAGGCCGGCGGCGACGACGTTCTTGGCAACGTGGCGGGCAGCGTAGGCCGCCGAGCGATCCACCTTGGAGGGATCCTTGCCGGAGAAGGCGCCGCCACCGTGGCGGGCCATCCCGCCGTAGGTGTCGACGATGATCTTGCGGCCGGTGAGGCCGGCGTCGCCGACAGGACCACCGATCACGAACTTGCCGGTCGGGTTGACGAGGAAGCCCTCGCGCAGCTCTTCCTCGTCGAAGAGGCCGGCGAACTCGCCGCTCAGCACCGGCATCACCACGTGCTGCCAGAGGTCGGGCTTGATCGTCGTCTCGGACTCGACGCCCTCGGCGTGCTGGGTCGAGATCAGCAGCTTCTCGATCCGCACCGGGCGGCCGTCGGCGTAGCGGACCGTGGCCTGCGTCTTGCCGTCAGGGCCGAGGTAAGAAAGCGTGTCGTCCTTGCGGACGGCGCTGAGGCGCTCGGCCAGCCGGTGGGCGATCTGGATCGGCATCGGCATCAGCGCCTCGGTCTCATCGGTCGCGTAGCCGAACATCATTCCCTGGTCGCCGGCGCCGGCGACCAGCAGCTCGTCATCGCTCCCGCCGACCCGCGTCTCGTGGGCGGTGTCGACGCCCTGGGCGATGTCGGGCGACTGCTTGTCGAGCGAGACGAGGACGGAGATGTGGTCGCAGTTGTAGCCGTAGTCGCCGTGGTCGTAGCCGATCTCGCGGATCGTCTCGCGGACCAGGTCGGGCACGTCGAGGTGGACCTCAGTCGAGATCTCGCCGGAGACGACCGCCATCCCGGTGTCGACGAGGGACTCGCAGGCGACGCGACCCTCGGGATCTTCAGCCATCACCGCGTCGAGCACCGCGTCGGAGATCTGGTCGCAGACCTTGTCGGGGTGGCCCTCGGTGACGGACTCGGAAGTGAAGAGGTACTCGCCCTCGGCGAGCGGCTGGCTTGGGTTCATACGCCGAAGACTAAATGGTCAGATTCATCCTCTGCGGCGACCGCTGTGGGGACGAAGTCATCACCAGCGGCACCCCCTCGAGAGCGTAGGTCTCGCTCAACCGGTTCTCGAGGTGATACGCCCAGTCACGGAGATCAGCTTGCGGTCGTTGACCTGGATCGCGATCCGCGGCGGGCGCTCTCCGACCTGGGCTGCGTAGTAGAGGCGGAGGCGGCGCCCGCGACGCGACGGCGGCGGGGCTTGGCGACGACGTCGGCGACGAAGCGGTTCAGCTCCGGGTCGGGATCCGCTCCCCCGCCCGATCGGCCAGCTGGAGCGCCTTGGCAGCAGGTTGGCGACGTTGCGGCCGCGCGTCGCCGAGCAGGTGACGACAGCCGGGCGCAGGCGCGACTTGCGCCCGACCCGGGCGCGGGCGTCGTCGATGTCGGTGCGGTGACGTCCCACTTGTTCAGCGCCAGCAGCGTCGCGCAGCCGGCCCGCATCGCCATCTCGGCAACCCGCAGGTCCTCGGCGGTGATCCCGTCGGAGGCGTCGCAGACGACCAGGGCGACGTCGGCGCGCTCGACCGCACGTTCGGAGCGCAGCTGCGCGTAGTAGTCGACCGTGCCGGCGACCTTCGAGCGGCGGCGCAGGCCGGCGGTGTCGACGAGGATGACGCGGCGGCCGTCGACCTCGAGCTCGGTGTCGATCGCGTCGCGAGCAAGACCGAACCGTCGAAGCAGATGTAGACATAAACACGGC
>CAWEBZ010000006.1:0-344790 GCA_963807425.1 uncultured Solirubrobacterales bacterium
TCGCCGGGCCGCGGACCCGGCCGCGGCGCAGCCGCGGCGAGCGCTCGTCGGGCGCGACCCAGAGCCGCCCCCGAGCGCTGCGCCCGGCCGAGGCGGCAGCGCCCGGCCCAGCGAGCGCCGCAGCGGCGCCAAGCGCAGGCGAGCCAGGAAGCGCGAAGCGGTCGGCGCGGCGACCGTCCGGAGTCGCCTGGGTCGCGAGGGTCGCGACGGCGCCGGGAACACGACAGCCGCAGCGGCCAGTCGAGCAGGCCGAGAGCAGCCCGCCGATCCAGCGCCACCAGCGCGCCGGCGCCGCCAGCGCCCGCCGCCCGGCCCCCGACGCTCGGAGGCCGGCGAGCCGGCGACCGCGGCGACGCCAGCGCGACCGCCGCCGAGCCCGAGCCTAGGGCGAGAACGGAGGAGCAGGGCGGCCGTCGCGTAGGCGAGCCAGCGCAGCGGGACGCCGCCCGGAACCGGCAGCGGCCACCCTCGATCGAGTAGATCCGGCGCTCGGGGCGGAAGATCCGCTGGTAGGAGCGGATCGGCTCGCAACGTCGCTCACGGCAGAATCCGCTCCCCGATCGCCCGCGCGGCGTCGGCGACCTGGTCGGGCGAGAAGACCAGCCAGCCGACCAGGATCGCGGCGACGAGGAAGACCGCCAGGTCGGTGAACTTCCTGTTGAGCAGGAAGACGAGGCCGACGATCGCGATCAGCGCCGCCGTAGATCTGCGCCGGCGTAGCGGCGCAGCTCCGAGCCGATGTTCGGCCGACGTCGTTGCCGGCGGCAAGCGCCGTCCGGCGCCAGCCAGCAGCGCCGCCACGAGAACGAGGCGAGGAGGGCAGATGCGCGTCGCCGGCTCACGCGAGCGCCCCCCCGACCCGCGCGACATACCAGCGGTCGCGCCGCGCGCAATCGAGGCGGTAGGCGAGCGGGTAGACCGCGCCGCTCGCCGGGTCGCGGACCCGCGCGGCGGCGAGCGCCGTCCGCCGCGCCCCTTCGCCCGCGCCCGATCTTCCTCACGCGGGAGACGGCGATCGAGCTCGAGGCCGCCGCCGCGAGCGGCGGCACCGCGCGCCGGCGGCGAGCGAGGTAGGAGAGATCGCCGGCGCTCGCCGCCACCGAGGTAGCCGGCAGGAAGCGTGGGACCAGCATCTCGATCGCGCAGCGTCGGGGCCGGCGAGCGGCCGGGGCCGCTCGAGCTCGGCCCCAGCCGCTGCCGGCCCCGCGACGATCGCGGGCACTCCCAGCGCCGCCACCTCGCCCGCCTGCGCGCGGACGATCGGGACGGCGAGATAGAGGGTGCGCGCGTCGCGGAGTCGCAGGCGACGGTGACGATCGCCCGGCCGTCGCCGAGATCGCGAACCGCGGCGACCTCGGCCTGCTCGACGGCGACGGCCTCGGTCGGAGCAAGGGCCGGCGCCGCCGCGCCAGGTGCGAGACAGGAGCCAGCGCTCGCGGTGAGGCGTCCGGCGAGGTAGGTCCGCGCAAAGCTGACCGCGAAGGCGGTCGTCGCGGGGTCGGCGGAGCGCCCCCGCGGTCGGCGCGGGTGAGCCGTGCTGGCGGGGCCGGAGAGCACACTCGCGAAGCCCCGAAAGAGCAGGAAACCGACCAGCGCCCACAGCGCCACCCGGCCCACAGTCCGAATCGCCGAGCCGACCGAGCGGCTGTCGCCTTGGTGCCGCCTGAGCTTAAGTACCAATTCCTACTGACACTTCTAGACCACCTCCGTTGTCGTGCTTGGTGCCAGCCGATTTGCTGGCTCACGACAACGGGGTGCCGAAGTGACGGATTGGTTATAACCGCATAGGCATGTGGTTATGTGGGGGGTGTTATTTCCACACAGTGAAACGGGCGGCGTCTGAGACGCCGCCCGTTCTGACGGGAGCCTTTTCCGAGGAGGCTCAGGTCGAGGAGGTGGCGGGGCTCGTAGCGAGCCCCGAGGCGAGCTGCTGGATCAGCCACAAGCCGGTGAAGTCGGTCAACTGTAGCGCACCCACACGCCCTGCGCACGCCGGCTGACGATGCCGGCGTTGTGCAGCACCGCAAGGTGCTTAGAGACGCTGGGCTGACTCACCGGGACGCAGGCGGTAAGCGCTGCGACCGTGGCGCCACCCCTGGATCGTTGAGGACTTCGATCAGGCGAATGCGGATCGGGTCGCTCAGGACCTGGAGCATCGCCGCCACCATCTCGACCGTCTGCTCGGACAGAGGCTCGTTTTCTACCGTTACGTCTGATCGTTGTTTCGGATTGACCATCTCACTACAACAGGGCGCCGTAGGTGAAAACTGGCCCCCTGCGAAGTGTGTATTTGTGTCGAAAGCTCTGGAAACCAGGCGCAAAAAAGACTCCGGCCCGAGCGGGCCGGAGTCAGGAAATGAATGCGCGTCAGGAGCTCAGTGCAGCCGCAGCGTGGTCCCGGCGTAGATCAGGCTCGGGTCGCCGGTGCCGATGGCGGATTCGTTGAGACTCCACAGTCGCGCCACCTCGGCGGCGACCTGCGCATCGCTGGCATCTCCGGGGAGCAGGCCCGCGGCGATGTGCCAGAGACAATCGCCGGACTGCACGACGTAGGAGTCCTTCCCTGCGAGGTGGCGGCCGTGGTCGGCCGGAGGCGTCGCGGCGGGCTGGGGCGCCGGAGCCGACGGCGCTTCTTCCTCGGGAGGTTCGCTCGCCGGGGCGGCTTCGCCGGCGTCGCGCCCGAAGACGCCGCCTGCTGCCCGGCGGCTCGCTGCTTCGGGGCGACGATCGACTGATTGGCGACCGGCTCGGAGGTCTTCGCCTCCGGCGCCTGCTGCTGCACGGGTTCGGGTTCGGGCGCAGAGGCGGCGGGCTCCGGCGAGTGCTCGGCGCCGACGATGCGGGTTCGTCCGGCGCCTCGGTGGCGGCGCTGGTGACTTCACCGACCGGAGGCGCTTCCAGGTCCACTTCGGGTTCGATTTCGACCGCGCCGGTTTCTTCTTCGCCGCCCGCTGCCGGGCGCTTCTTCGAGCGCTTCTTCTTCGCCGCCAGGATCGAAGCCCGGATCGACCGGCACTTCGATCGGTGGCGCCGTCCCCTCCCCTTCGCTGTCGCTCTCGCCCGCCAAGGCGAAGCCGGGGAAGGTGCTGCCGAAGACGAGCATCACGACCAGCGTCAGGGCGAGAAGCCGCCGGCCAGGAGGAGACCCCGATCGCGGGTCGAGGGAGATGGACGTCAGGTGCTGGGTGATGTTTGCCATCGGGCTCCTCCTCGTTGTCGAGGCTGTTGCTTTCAGTTCATGGGATCGGCGACGCAGCGGTAGCTCTTGTCGCCGCCTACGTCTTCGGTGATGCCGACGCTGCCGTTTTCTTCGGTGACGTAGAGGACGTCGACCGCGCCGGGTTTGCTGCTTGACGGGTAGACCTCGCTGGTCAGCTCGCCGCCTGGTGCGAGCTGGATCTGCGGCTGCGCCGAGCGCCGCCATCAGCTCCTGGTGGGTCGGCAGCCGCCGCCCGGCCCGTTCCCGGTTGTCGGTCAGCGCGCAGGAGAACACGGCGCTTCCATAGGACCGAGGCGGGCGGGCCTGGGTCTCGACGCATACGTCCCCAACCGGGATCGTCGGAGCGAACGCCTGCGGGCAGCTGTCGAGGAAGCGGGAGGCGGGCTGGCCTTCGAGCCGGGCGGAGTTCTGCGCGCGCGGGACCGGCCCCAGGCTCGACTCCTTGACGCCTTGCCGCCGATCGAGTTCGCCTTGAACTCGTTGCCGGTCAGGCTGCGGTTCCTGATGTCCGAGCCGTCGAGTTTCGAGACGGCGTAGGCGCCGCCGGTCCCCACGGCGATGAACAGGGCCAGGGTCGCGACGACGTTGGCGTAGGTGAGTGCGGTCAAGCAGCGCTCTCATCCGGGCTCTCCTCGGCTCTGGGTGTCGACCTGTCCGCTAGCATGGCCGCCCTTTCACTCGGACCGTCAACGTCCGGCTGTTGCCGGCCTCCAGCGGCCAGCCCGCCTCGCCGGCGAGGTGAGCCCGGAAGTCGAACTCCTGCTCGCCGCAGGTGCGATCGAAGAGGTAGGGGATCCGCCAGGTGCCGTCCGCGTCGCTGCGGATCGTGCGGAACGTCTGCCATCCCGACGTGAACCGGACCTGCAACTCCAACAGCTTCCCCGCCTCGGGAGTGGGCGTCCCTTCACCCGCCCGCTGAAGGTGACGGAATCGCCGTTCAGCACCCGCTTCGGCTTGACCGTGAAGGTCGAGGTCCCCTTGACCAGCAGGGTCGCGGTGTCCTCGACCGGCAGGATCGTCGCCGTGCCTGGATAGGCGAAGCGGAAAGTGCGCGAGGCGCGCGCCTCGACCGCTGTAGGTGAAGCGGCCGCTGGCGTCGGTCGTCACCGTCCCGACGAGCTGCTCGGTTCCTTCCTTCGGGCGCGAGTAGACGAGCACCTTCGCGTCGGCAGCGGGTGCCCCGCCCGGTTGACGAGGCGACCGCCGAGATGCACTTTGCTCCCGAACGAGCACCTTGGCGCTGCGGCTCGAGGACGGTCCGGCGCACCTTGCCCTTCTTCCCCTTGCGGGTGACGCTGCGCTTCTCGACCACGCCGGCCTTCATCGCGGTCGCGATCCGCAGCGGCAGCTTCAGCCGCATCGGCTGACCGTCGAGGCGGCGGTCGGTGCCCGCCAGGTTGTCCGCCTGGTCGTGGGCGGTGGCCCGCAGTTCGTAGTCGCCGGGCGGCAGGGAGGCGTCGTCGATCCGCGTCACGAGCCGGTCGCCCTTCCTGGGTGGTCGGCAGCACCTGCCAACTGCCGGACCCCGCGCGGCTGATCTCGATCCCGCCTCCGGCGAGCCCGGAGATCCGGTCGGTGACGAGGACGGACGACGCGCGTCGGGTCCTCGGCGCTCGGGCTCTCGAAGCCGAGCTGCGGCGGCTCGGGGTCGAAGCGCAGGCGGACCGGCTGCGGAGGCGTTGGCCGGCTGCTGGTTGCCAGCGGCGTCCTCCGCCAGAGCCGCAGCTCCCACTCGCCCGGCGGGGGACGGCGAGATCGTCGATCGCTCGCGATCCCGGCACCGGCGCGGTCGCCGCTTACGCACTCGTCGCCGCCCGCGCGACAGAGGCGGTAATGCGCGGCGGCGATCGGAGCCCGGTCACCTTCGGCGGGATTGGCCCAGGCGAGGTCGAAGTCGTTGTGGTTGCGCCAGGTCTCGCCGCCGCCGACCCCGACCGGCGACTGCGCCGGGCGCGCGCGTTGTCGATCCTCACCGTGACGGCGCCGGACTCGGCGCGGTTGCCGGCTGCGTCTTCGGCGACGACCGTCAGCGGCTGGGAGCCTTCGTCCGCCTCCGCGGTGTCGATCGCGAATCGGCTCCGACCGCTGGGGCAAGGGACTCGCTGCGAGTAGTCGCAGTCGCGCGTTCGATGCCTCCGCGGCCCCACCGCTGATAGCGCGGAGCGCGCTCTGATCCCGGCGTTGTCGGAGGCGTCGTAGTCGAAGGTCTGTGTTCCGCTGACCCACTCGCCTTGGGTAAACGCTTGTCCTGGACGACCCCGACCGCGGGCGGCGCTGCTGTCGATCACCGTTGCTTCGGCGGTGAAGGTGCGGATGTAGTTCGGCCTCGCGCCGAGCAGAATTGCGTGTCTCGGACACCGACGCAGACGACCCGCTGGACGATGCGGGTGGCGCCGCCGAGGTCGTAGGCGCGCGGGTTCGGGCCAGCCGGACGACTGGCCATGCCGGGGCGCGGGCAGCGCCGGTTGGCGCGCACGTTCTTGATCGAGACCGGCGTGGCGCCGGGACGCTCGGCGAAGAGCTGGAGGGCGTAGCGGCAGTCGCGGCGCTGCGCCTGGCCCGACCAGCGGAAGCGGGAAAAGGTCGTCCCCGGCGGGGCGTTGAGGATGAACCCGGACTGCGCCCCCTGCTCTACGCGACCGGCACGAGGGACGTTCGCGGTGACGAGTCCCCGGAGCCCATCTCCGCGCGGATCGCATGCCCGCCGCCACTTCATTCCGCGGGTAGCGAAGTGTTCAAAGGCTGAGCTGACATAGCCCGCTTCGTCGGCCTGGCAGACGGAGATCGTGTATTCGCCGGCGCTCGCCGGGCGGGGTGCCGCGAGCCGACGGCGAGCACGATCGCGGCGGCGATGGCGAGGAGCGCGGAGACGCGGGCGGGGCGGAGATCGGGGTGTAGAGCGACTTGCATCATGGGCCTCCAAACTGCGGGCCGGGCCGGGCGGGAGCCGGTGCCGACTGCGTGCTTTCGACTGGCGCCGCTTCCGACCCTTTATAGGTTTCTTCCGATCCGCCGCCTTCGCTCGATCGCATAGCCCGGCGAGACGGGCTCGAAGCTGTCCTCGGGCTTCGGCTCGGGCTTCGGCTCGGTGCTTCCGGCTCTGGCTGCGGTGTCGGGTTCCGGGGTGGGCGCGGGTTCTTCGGCCGCCGGCGTTTCGACCGGCGTGTAGTCGGGTCCCGGTCGATTCGGGTTCGGTCGGCGCAGTCGTCGGATCGGGCTCCTCCGGCGCAGAGGCGATCAGGCCCTTCGCGGCGCCGAGAGGATCACGCCCTGCTCGACGCAGTACGTCGCCGCGCCGCCGCCGATCGCGAGGCAGCTCGCGATCACGGCGGCGACGGTGCCGGGGCGAGCGGCGGCGAGGGGCGTCGGATCGACGGCGCGGTAGTAGGTCGTCGTCGCGTGCTGTTTGAGCTGCGCCCCTCCGTCGAGGACATGCTGCTTGAGCGCGGCCAGCCGCTCCGTGGAGGACTCCGCGATCCGCCCCAGGACTCCGGGACTAGCGCCTTCGGCGACCGGGGCGGAAGCATCGCGCCGGCCTTCTCGCGCCAGGCGATCAGCCGCTCGCTGAACAGCTCGCAGCGCCCGCAATGGGAAAGATGCTCGCGCGCCTGTGCCGACTCCGCTGGATCTGAGATGCCGCAGAGAAGGCGCATCACCAGCGGCTCGCCGCGCTCGCAGCCGCCGCCGGCAAGGCGAGCAAGGGTCGCCCGCGCCTCGTCCATGATCGCCTCGATGTCGCGCTTGACGATCCGCTCGGGCAGACCGAGACGTTCGGCTATCTGCGAGCGCTTGCAGCCGGCGCCGTGAAGGGCGAGAACGTCGCGCCTGCGCTCGGAGAGCGAGGAGGAGACCTCGCTGACCAAGAGCTCCAGGTCCGCGTCGTCTTCGATCTCGATCAGCTCCTCGACCGGTCCGGCGACCTCAGCGCCGACCCGCTCAAGACCATCCCCACCGAGGTCGACCACGACCTCGCGATGGTCGCCTGTCGGCTTCGCGGCCGAGGCTGCGATGCGCTGCCGTGCGAATCCAGGCGTAGACCTGGCCGGGGGCGCCGATGCCCTCGGCTTCGTCCAGGAAGCTCTTGCAGGCATACTGGATCGCTTCCTCGATTTCGTCAGCCGAGCAGTCGGGATAGCTCGCTGCGAGCTGGCGTTCCGCAGTGCCTCTCCGCGTCCAGGCCCTTCGCGGACCAGGCTCTGGAACAGCTCGTCGGGGGCGGTTTCGGCGTCGGTCGAGGCGGGGGAATCGGGACCCATCACTACAACAGGGCGAGAAGGAGCGAAATTGGCCCCCTCACTCATTGCCGCACCTGCCGAAATCGCTCACTGCCGCCTCCGACACTTCCGCGAGTCGCTACGTCAGCGACTCCGTGCAACCGGCTTTATTACCCACTTTTAAGGACCGATAATCAGAGGGTTTTCAATCAGCGCCGACCGCGTCTCGCGCGGGTAGCTGGCGCGCATCGAATCGGCGCCCGCGACCGGGCTACCGAACTAGGCAGAGGGCAACGACGACGAAGTCCTCGCTCGCCGCTCCCCCCATGTCAGACGCCCACCTCACCCGCCAAGCCTGTTCGACTGGCACCGGCCCTTCATCCACAACCCGCATGTACGGGGTGCCGGCTTCGCCGGCCTGCGACGAGCCGCCAGTGATTAGCCGCTCGCCCCTCTTGCATTTCGCGCGTCCGCCAGCGCCGGTGTAGATGCCGTCATGGGCGGTGGGGTCCGGATCAAGGATGGGGCCTGACCTCCGAAGCTGGAGGTGGCCGAGGTCAGAAGCCTTCACGGCTCGCGGCGCGATGTCGCGAGAGTGGACCGAGTTCCGGCCCAGGCCGTAAGCGACGACGTTGCCACCAACCGCGAGAAAGAGAGCAAGCAGCGCAACGGCCATCGCTGGCGAAGGGCGCCGTGGCTTGATCTTCATAGCTCCTCCTTACCTGCCGGCGTGTTCCTCAAGCACCTCGGTCTGCGACAGCATCGCCTCCACAGCCTCGTCCGGGGTGAGATCAGGATAAAGCGCCCGGATCACGGCGCTTCCCTACCCCCCGCCGAGGAGTTGCATGACGACGAATGCCGGAACCGATGCCGGGGCGAGGCCGGCGCCGGAGAACATCCGACCGACTGTCGATCGCCGGGTTGGCGAAGCTGGTCGAGCTAGTGAAGAAGTGGGCCGGGCCGATGTAGGCAATCACGTCCGAAATCGTGCTCCTTCGGGCAGGAGTGCCTGAAGGACCGGAGCTTCCGCCCAGGTCAGTCTGTCCTGCCCCCGCTGACCATCGCCGCTGAAAAGGCCTCAAGGCAGGCTTCGAAAGCCGGGTCGACATCCAGTCCGTAGCTTCCGAAGATCTCATCGATCGACTCCCAGGCCAGGCTGCAGAGGTGGCGGACCCACCCGGGATGCACGACTCGGTCGCGGTCTCCGAATCCGAATGCAGGGCGGCGATGGTGGCGATGGAGAGGATTTCCGCAGGGCTCCAAATCGAAGGCCATCAAGCTTCCCCACTCACCGTGGACCTCCGTGGAGTAGGGCTGGAAGTTGAGAACGTAGAGATCCTTGAGGCCGGCCTCGATCGCCATCTCTCGGATGTTCTTGCCGGAGAAGCCGCCGCCGAGATCGATCGTCTGGAACTCCTCCATCTTGTCGACATTGACCTCCGCCTCGAGGCGACGATGTATTGCCTCCAGCCCCTCGTATCCCTCGAAGTCGTCGTTGTCGATGAACTCCTCGATCTGGAGCTTGAAGAGCTTGCGCTTACCGATGCCGTACTCCTTGAAGCGCCCGTACAGCTCGGGATCGTTCTTCTTGAGCAGCCAGCCGGTGACGATCCGGGTATCGATCATTGAGCGCGCCAGGTGCGGTCCCATCTGCGCGGTCCAGAGACGGAAGTCCTCGACGAAGCGCTGCAGCAACCGGAAGTGGCGGGAGGCGAGGCCGAGCTTGACTTCATCGGGAGTGGGTTCGTAGAGATCGACCTCGCAGCGATCCGCCAGCACCCGCAACTGCTTGCCGAGCTCCGCGACGGCAGCCGAAAACGCCCGACAAAGCTCTGGGAGCGACGGCATCTCAGCCGCCTGTTGCGGCGAGGCGTCGTCCTCGTCGCCCTTGCTGTCGTCCTCGTCGAGCCCGTCAGCGGCCTCCGCCGGCATGTAGCCACGGAAGCTCTCCCAGGGCTCGCACTGGGAGATATGCCAGCTATGTCGCCAGAAGTACTCGGCCCAGCTTTGACCGATGGACTCGTCGTCCATCTGGAAGAAGCCGTTCCACATCGCTCTTCCCAGCGACTCGGCAATCCGCCGCTCCTCCTCGTCGAGCCCATCGGGGTACTTCGGCATCAAGGTCACGAACTCGCTATCGGGCGGGACATGGACCTTTCCGTGCTTGACGTAGCGCGCCAGGACCATCAAGCGCAGCCGGCTCGACTCAGATCCCTTCGGGTCGAGCAATGGGGCGACGAGCCGCTTGAGGGAGCCCGCGCCGATCTCCGGGTCAGCCGAGTTCTCCTCCGCCCACTCCTCGTAGAGCCAGGCCGCCGGGCAGTCGGGGTAGAGCGCCAAGGCATGGCCCAGGGCGTCGGGAAGACCCCAGGCAGCCCTTTCGATGAGGGCGCCGCGCGCCTCGGCGCGTCGCGCCTCCGGAATCAAGGCGAATCGAGAGATACGGCCATCGAGGATTTGAGTGCCGTCGGGAAAGAACTCATCGAGAGCGTCCAAGGGCTGATGGGCGGCCGGCAAATGCCCGGTCTCCTGCTCGACCGCGGCGAGCCAAAGGATGTCGGGAAGCGCTTCGTGGGTCCAGCTCACCTCTTGCATCTGGGGCAGCTGCTTGAGAGGAGGAACCAGGGTCTTTTTTTGGCGCTGATGGTCGTCGAGGCTCGAGGAGCCGCGCTTGCGCTTGCGCTTCCCGCCTCTGCCCTTCTTTGCCATGCCCTACTCGGTCATTCCACGCGGTAGCGCTCGGGGACGAAGTTCTGCGTGTCGACGGGTGGCCGCACATAGGCGCGCTCCTGGCGCGGCGGCAGCTCGATCTCCTCGTGATCGATCGCGCTCGTAGGGGATCTGGTCGAGCAGGTGCGCGATCAGGTTCAGCCGGGCCGTGCGCTTGTCGTCGGCCTCGACCACGAACCAGGGCGAGTCCTTGGTGTCGGTGTAGGCGAACATCTCGTCCTTGGCCTCGGCGTAGTCGACCCAGCGGGCACGCGCCTCGATGTCGATCGGGCTCAGCTTCCAGCGCTTGGCGGGGTCCTTGAGGCGGGCCATGGAAGCGGCGCTCCTGCTCCTCGTCGCTGACCGAGAGCCAGTACTTGAGGAGGACGATGCCCGAGCGCTGGATGATCGCTCGAACTGCGGGCAGGTGCGCATGAACTCCTCGTACTCGGCGTCGGTGCAGAAGCCCATCACCCGCTCGACGCCGGCGCGGTTGTACCAACTGCGGTCGAAGAGGACCATCTCTCCGGCCGCCGGCAGGTGCGCGACGTAGCGCTGGAAGTACCACTGGCGTGCGCTCGCGGTCGCTCGGCGTGCCGAGCGCGACGGTGCGGACCACCCGCGGGTTGGTCCGTTCGGTGATCCGGCGGATCACGCCGCCCTTGCCCGCGGTGTCGCGACCCTCGAAGAGGACGACGACCTTCGAGCCCCTCCTGGACGATCCACTCCTGCAGGCGCACCAGCTCGACCTGCAGGCGCTTCAGCTCCTTCTCGTACTCAGCGCGAGTAAGAACTTTCGTTTTGATAGCCCCACCCTACCCCTGTGAAAAGAGGAGGCTGGGCTGACTGTGACACCCCTAGATTTGGCCCAAGAAGCCGCGAATCGTCTTCAGGAAGCCACGCCCGCGTGGCTGGTAATCGTCCTAGCGTGGCGATCGGTGCTATCCCGATAGATCGCGCCGCTCAAAGAGCCAGGCGCCAAACGTCGCGACGACAACTGCAGCAGCAGCGACCCCACAGAAGGCGACCGGTTCGATGCCGTCTTCGATCGCGTTCCCGTAGTACTTGAAGACCGAGACGTAACGCACGCCGGAGAGGTCGGTGTCGAGTCGGCCGATCAGGTCGATCACGTACATCGAGACCAGGACGCCCGCGACCGATCCGGTGACGACGCTGGTGCGCAAAGACCAGCCGGTGGCAACGACGCCGAGCCCGGCGAACAGCAGCGCCAGCGGCCAGACGTTGGCGAAGCCGGCAACGGCGGAGCCGAACGACAGACCGGCGCCGGATAGTGCGCTGCCGAGGGCGGTGAATGCGACCGTGACCGCCAAGACCAGGACCAGCTCGATGGCCGTTGCCGCGAAGCTCGCCGCCGCGAGAATGCTGCGCGAGACCGGCGCCGAGAGCAGGACGTCGAGACGGCCGGTTTCAGCGGCGCCGGAGAGGCCGCTTGCGACCGCCCTAACCGCCATGTAGCCAAGGGCGAGCGGCACGATCAGACTCAGCATCTCGGCCTGCAGGTACTGCTCGACATTGGCCAGTTCGCTGACTCCGAAAGCTTCCTTCAGTGCCGGGGGATAACCCTTGGTCGCCTTGACAGCGCGTCTTCGATCGAGGGGAAAATCGCGACGATGAAGGCTGACCAGAGGCCGAGGGCAAGGCCCCAGGCGAAGACGGAGCGACGCCGGTCGTGGAGGTGGGTCGCGACCAGATGCCTCATCCGGCTCCGCCTTCCTCGTAGTAGGTGAGGAAGACCTCCTCGAGCGTCGGATGGGCGATCTCGACGTCGGTGACGTGGTGGCCGGCGATCGCCTTGATCGCCTGGTCGAGATCTCCACCGATGAGAAAGGAGGCGCGACGGCCCTCGACCTTCAGCTCGCTGACCCCCGAAAGCACTTTCAACTCCGCCAAGTCGGCTGGCTCGGCCAACTCCAGCCTTACCCGGCGCTTGGCCTTGCCGAGTAGCTCGGCGATCCGCTCCACGGCGATCAGGCGTCCGGCGCGCACGATGCCAACTCGGTCGCAGACCCGCTCCACCTCGTCGAGCTCATGCGAGGAGATGAAGACCGCACAGCCGCGTTCGCGCTCCTCGCCGACCAGGGCCAGGAACTCCTCCTGCATCAGGGGGTCTAGTCCACTGGTCGGCTCGTCGAGGATCAATAGCTCGGGTTCGTGGAAGGTCGCAAGGATCAGGCCGACCTTCTGCCGGTTGCCGCGCGAGAGCTCGCCCAAAGGACGGTCGAGGTTGGCTCGAAAGCGCTTTGCCAGCGCCTCCGCCCTGCCAACGTCGTTCATCCCGCGAAGTCGAGCCAAGAGCGAGAGCGCTTCGCGGCCGCTGGCTCCTTTTCCGTAGCCGAAATCCCCAGGCAGGTTGCCGAGCCGCGCCCGGATCGCAACACTCTCGCGCCGGCTGTCGAGTCCGAAGATCCGAGCGCTGCCGGAGGTCGGATGGAGCAGGTCGAGCAGGGTGCGGATCGTGGTCGTCTTGCCGGCGCCGTTGGGACCGAGAAACCCGAAGACCTCCCAGCCTCAACGGTGATCGTCACGTCCTCGATGCCCCGCGCGGTCCCGTAGGACTTGGTCAGCCGCTCGGTCTCGATCACTGACACCGGCGCATACTCGCAGGGCTAAGCTGAACGGAACGAGGAGAGGGCGAACGATGAAGGCTTACCAGCTCACGGCCTGGCAGACGCCACCGCAGCTGCGCGAGGTGGAGGTTCCCGAGCCCGGACCTGGAGAAGTGCTGCTCAAAGTAGGTGGCGCCGGAGCCTGCCACTCAGACCTTCACCTGATGGAATGGCCGGAGGGCCTGATGAACTTCGACCTGCCGTTCACCCTCGGCCATGAGAACGCCGGTTGGGTGGAGGCACTTGGGGCCGGCGTCGAGGGCCTGGAGGTTGGCGAGCCAGTTGCCGTCTACGGCCCTTGGGGCTGCGGTCGCTGCCGCGCCTGTCGCCGCTCGGCGGAGAACTACTGTGAGCGCCAGGCGGAGATCGGGGCCTTCGGCGGCGGCCTCGGCCTCGACGGTGGCATGGCCGAGTACATGCTCGTGCCGCACCCCCGTCTACTGCTGCCGCTCGGCGACCTCGACCCTCGCGACGCCGCGCCGCTCTCCGACGCCGCGCTGACCCCCTACCACGCCGTGAAGCGATCCTTGAACCTTCTCGTGCCGGGATCGACGGCGGTGGTGATCGGCGTCGGCGGCCTCGGCCACATGGCGGTGCAGATCCTCCGCGCTCTCAGCCCGGCGCGGGTGATCGCGGTCGACACCTCCCACGAGAAGCTGCGGTTGGCGCGCGAGGTTGGCGCCGAGGAGGCCGTCATGGCAGGCGAGGGGGCGGCAGACGCAATCAATGACGCGATGGGGGGACGTGGCGCCGAGCTCGTGGTCGACATGGTCGGAAGCGATGACACCCTCGCCCTCTCCGCACAGCTCGTCCGCTTCGAGAGCCACCTCACGGTGGTTGGCCTGGCCGGAGGAACCTTCCAGTTCGGCTTCGGCGCCCTGCCCTTCGAGTGCCAGCTCACGATTCCCTACTGGGGCAGCGCGGTCGAGTTGATGGAGGTTCTCGACTTGCTCGAGCAGGGAAAATCCGCTCCCACGTCGAGCGCTTCTCCCTGGATCGAGTGGAGGACGCCTACGAGAAGATGCGCAACGGCAACCTCGACGGCCGCGCGGTGATCTGCCCGCACGGGTAGCAGCGCGGCGTCACCTTCGCCCCGACTTTCTTTGCAACCCCCGCACGACGGCGGGTCCGGTTGCGATCCACGCCAATACCAGCGGCCAGGCCCTTCCCTCTCTGAGGTCGTATTCATCAAGGAGAGACCGCCAGGACTTCTTGGCTACCAATCGGCCGAATCCAAACTCGAAGACGACCGTCAGCGCCAGCCAAGCTGCGCCGATTCCCAGCGCCTCTGAGTTCTTCGCAATCGGCCACCGCCGTTGGAGCTTCCAGAAGAAGACGGCAAAAGCGCCCATGCCGGAAAGGGCTGAGAGCTGATTGGCCGTTCGCTCCCCCAGCCGCCTGCCGAAAGTCGCCTCTCTAGCCATTCCGTTGGCGATACCGATTGCCGCCCCACCGCCCCAGGCAGCGATCCATCGAACGGCAATTTTTCGTGGCGAGCCGATTGGTGTGGAGTCGAAGCGGTCTTCAGAAGTCATTGTCGAATCGCGGGTCTGGAGGCTTAAAAGTATTGCTCGGTCGTCTCGCGCATAACCGACTAGCCTGGCCCCATGTTCAAAAAGATCCTCGTGGCATTTGATGGCTCAGCCCACTCCGAGGAGGCCCTACGCAAGGCGGTCGAGCTTGCAGGCAAGGGCGGCCACCTGACCATTCTCAGCGTCGCTCCCCCATCCAACCAGCTGGATCGTGGGGGGACAGATGGGCGTGGCATTTGGGAGCGAGGAACTCCAGAAGGAGATCGACAACTCGTGGACCTCGCAGTCGACCAAGCTCTCGCAACCGTTCCCGATGAGGTTCGGAGCAGAGCGGATACGAAGCTGTCGCACGGCTCAGCCGGGCCGTCAATCGCCGACGAGGCAGCCGCGGGTGACTATGACCTTCTGATTGTCGGCTCGCGAGGGCATACGGCCTTGGGCGGCTTCCTCGGCAGCGTCAGCCTGCATTTGGCCCATGCGAGTTCGATCCCAATTCTGATCGTTCAACCCCAAGACACCGATTCCTAATGGCCTTGGCCTAGTCAATCGACCACCTCATCGAGTCCTAAGTGGCTATTGGCGTTGCGATCGCCAGGTAGACGGCGATCGACAGCAGGTCCTGGATGATCGTCGCCAAAGGCCCCGAGCCGAAAGCTGGGTCACTGCCAAAGCGCGACAGCAGGCGGGGCAGGACGGTCGCCACCGAGGTTGCGATCGAGCAGCTCGCGGTCAGGGCCAGCGCTACCGCGAGGGCTACGTCGGCATCGCCCCAGCCGATCAAGGCAAAGGGGAAGAACGAGAGCCCGATCAGGACTCCGATCAGGACCCCGGTGATCAGCTCTCGTCGGACGACCGTTCGCATGTCGATACCTGCGCTCATCCCCCGGATCAGCAGCGTCTCGGTCTGCGTCCCGACCGCATCGGCCATGTAGACGACCGCGGGAACGAAGAAGGCGAGGAGGACCACCTGCTCCAGCTGGGCCTCGAAAGCGCCGACGATCACCGCCGAGGCCATCGCCCCGACGAGGCCGATCAGCAGCCAGGGCAGCCGGTGCAGGAGCCGGCGGCTGACCGGCTCTTCGGCCGCCAGGCGAGCGCGCCCGCTGCTGGCGAGATAGCCACCGAGGCGGGCTGCGTCCTCATCGTGCTGCGCAAGCAGGCGGCCGATCAGCTTGTGCGATGGCACGAGGCCGACGAACGAACCGTCTGAGTCGAGGACGGCCAGGTTGCTCTGCCGGCGGCGCACCATCTGCCACGCGGCCGCCTCCTCGGATTCATCCGGCCGCATCACCGCCGGATCGCGGTCGATCAGGTCTTCGAGAGGAGTGTCTCTCAGGAGCCTCGAGCAATCGGCTCAGCGCCACGAGGCCGACTAGCCTGCCCTCATCGAGCACCACGACGCCCTCGACGAGATCGAACGATTTACCGACTATGGAGCGACGGGCCTCGGCGAGCGGATTGTGACGGTGAGATGACCGGAACCCGAGCAGTTGAATGATCTCTGAGCCTCCCCGGTGAAAAGGTCGCGTGATTCGTCCATCCAATCCATTCTCGCGCCGCGGACGGTCGGTAAGCGATGGTGAGCGCCCGGGGAAGCTGCGCCGGGTCGTCTCGCGGCGGATGCTCTTCTTCTTCATTCTCGGCGACATTCTGGGTGGCGGGATCTACGCGCTTGTCGGCGAGGTCGGCAGCGAGGTCGGCGGCGCGATCTGGGCTTCGTTCTTGGTTGCTCTCCTCCTCGCCGCGCTAACCGCGGGCTCCTACGCCGAACTGGTGACGAAGTACCCGCGAGCCGGCGGCGCCGCCTTCTACGCCAAGGAGGCTTTCCGCAGTCCTTTGGTCGCCTTCCTCGTCGCCTTCGCGGTGATGGCCTCCGGCGTCACCTCGGCGAGCGCACTCGCGCGGGCTTTCGGCGGCGACTACCTCGCCGAGTTCGTTGCAGTTCCGGTCGCGGTGGCGGCCCTGGTCTTCATCGCAGCCGTGGCGGTGATCAATTTCATCGGGATCCTCGATCTCGGTTCGCCTCAACGTCGTCCTGACGCTGGTCGAGCTGGGCGGGCTCGTCCTGGTCGTGGTCGATCGGCGTAGCCGCCCTCACCAGCGGCGAGGGCGACCCGGGCAGGGCCGTCGAGTTCAAGGAGGGCTCGGCTCCCGGCCTTGGCGATCCTCGCCGGCGCCGCGCTCGCCTTCTACGCGCTGATCGGCTTCGAGGACTCGGTCAACATCGCCGAGGAGACGACTCGGCCGGCGCGCTCCTACCCCTCGCCCTGTTCGCCGGCCTGGCTGTTGCCGGCGCGATCTACCTCGTGGTGACGATCGTCGCCTCGATGGCCGTCCCGACCGAGCGTCTCGAAACCTCCAGCGGGGCCCTGCTCGAGGTCGTTCAGATCGGCCCCTCGCCGTCCCGACCAAGGTCTTCTCGGCGATCGGGCTGATGGCCTTGGCGAACGGCGCGCTGATCAACATGATCATGGCCTCGCGCTTGCTCTATGGAATGGCGAAAGAGGACGTGCTGCTCTCGTCCTTTGGTCGCTTGAGCCGGCGCAAGACCCCGCTGGTGGCGATCGCGTTCACGACCCTGATCGCGGCGGGTCTGATCCTCACGGGTGACCTCGGGGCGCTGGCCGACACGACGGTGCTTCTCCTGTTGGGCGTCTTCATTGCCGTCAACGTCTCGGCCCTGCTGCTGCGAAAGAACCATGTCGACCATGACCACTTCAGGGTGCCACTCGCGCTCCCGTTCCTTGGCATCGCTGCCTGCGCCGTCGTCATGACCCAAGTCGAGGGCGAGACCTGGCTGCGAGCGGGGGCGCTCCTTTGCCTCGGCCTGGGCCTGTGGGCGATCCAGCGGATCGCCCTAAGAGCCGCACCGGGGTGAAGAGGACTTAGGGGACTGGCGTCTGTCCGCCGTCAAACGCCTAGCAGGAGGCTCAGCGCCAGCATCAGGGCGCCGCCGGCAGCGATGCCGACTCCCGGCCCGATCGGCTTGGTCGGTCGCGCAAACGCCTTCGGCAGCATCTCGATGAAGATCAACGCCAGCATCGCCCCGGCGGCGAAGGCAAAGGAGAAGGGGAGCAATCCCTGGATCTGCTCGACGAGGAGATACGCGAACAGCGCCCCGACCGGCTGCGGGGCGCTGGTGGCGACCGCCGCCCAGAACTGACGGCTGCGGCTGAAGCCGGCCACCGCCATCGGAATCGCGACGCTGGTCCCCTCGGGAATGTTCTGGAGCGCGATCGCGAGGATCACGAACAGGCCGAGCCCGGCGCGATCAGAGGCGAAGGCCGTGCCCACCGCGAACCCCTCGGGGAGGCTGTGGACGAAGAGCACCAGGAAGACCAGGGCCGAGGTGCGGGCACCGGGGCCGGAGCGGCCCATGAAGGTGGCGTGAGGGTCCAGCCGGGCGCGGGCCAGAACCAGCAGCCCCGCTCCCACCGCCAGTCCACCGATCACCGACAGGGCCGAGCCTTCTTCGGTCGCGGGGATCAATAGGCCGGCGACCGAGGCCACACCCATCACTCCGGCCGCGAAACCGAGCAGAAGCGGCGTTAGCTGGGCCGCGCGGTGACCAAGAAAGAAGACGGGGATCGCACCCAGGCCGGTGGCAAGGGTGGTGGCGCATGCGGCAAGCAGCAAGACGACAACCTCCGGCATGTCAGCGGGTCAGCTGCTGTCCGGAGAAGACCTAAGGGATCGCGCGGCGGCGTCAGAGGTCGAAGCCAGAAATGGCGCCAGGTATTTCCCGACGATCTTGCCTTCATCGCGCCAGGGGGGTGCGTCGCTGAAGGTCGAAGTTTCACCGTGGCCGCCGCCCAGCTTCCCATAGAGATATTTGGGCTCCTCCCCGGTCAGCAGTACCGCGCGCAGCACCGGCTCAAACGGTTGAGGCTCGACCGGGCTGCCGATCTGAGCCGCGATCACCTCCGCGGCGGCGTCTGCCTGCTGCGTGGCGATGCCGCCCTGCTTGACGGGAAAGTTCGTCACATCTCCAACGGCGAAGACGTCTTGGAGACCTCGAACCAGACTGTGCTCGTCAACGGGAATGAAGCCGTCCTCGTCGTTGGGAAGACCCTCAACGGACCTTCCCTCGAAACTCGGCGCGCTCACTACTGCGTCGGCTTCGATGGGATCCCCTGGGGCGATGTCCAGATGCCCGTTCTCGAACTTGACGGGACTAGCGCCGGTGACAATCTCGATCCCACGCTCGGCAAGCAGTTGGTCCATCTGCTCGCTGGCGCTCACCCCGAACAACTGGAGGGGCGCATCCTCGGGGGTGACGATTCTCAGCTCCGCACTCGGGGCGTCTGCATCTTTCAACTGCGCTGCGGCGAGGAGGGCCAGCTCATAGATCGGCAGCGGCCACGCCGAGTCCTGCTGGCATCGTGAAGACCACCTTCCTCAGCGTGCCGGCCTGGAGCTCGCGCACCACATCAGCGGAAGCGTCTTCATCTGAAGCACCCCAAAACGTCGCCGCGCCGGGAACGGTCCAAAGCATCCGCGCGCCGGAAGCCACGATCAAATAGTCGTAGTCGACGTCGTCCCCGTCGTGCGTCGTGGCGCGCTGCCCCTCCGTGTCCACGGAGACGATGCTGTCGAGAGAAAAGGAAGCACCGCAGCGCTCGGTCAACTGCTGAAGATCGAACTTGAGCACCTCGCCAACGCCAAAGGGCTCGGTGACAGCCAGGGGTCGGTAGAGGAACTCGCGGCGCGGCGCATGGACTGCGATCTCAACGCGGTCTCCGCAGAGGTCATGCAGAGCGACCATTGCCTCGACCCCGCCAACGCCCGCCGCCGACGATGAGAACCCTCGGCCTGGAAGCGCCCTGCGATGAGGTTCGGGCCATGCCTCACATTACAGACCTACTCGATTTGAGTGGACCTAAATGAGGCAGGCATGAGCGCTCTGGAGAAAGGGGGGTATCCGGTTAGCTGGCCCGATTACAGGCAAAGGGGGTATCCGGTCTAGTGCCCCTGTGCGAGCGCGCTGTCGACGTCGTTAGGCAGACTGCGGGCATCGTGGCTTCACCCAGCGACCTCACATACGAGATCTGGACCGACGGCGCCTGCGCCCACAAGACCAGCGGCGCCGGTGGGTACGCGGCAGTACTGGTCGCCCGCCGTTCCGATGGCAGCATCGCCAAGCAGTGGGAGGTCGTCGGCGGCGACTTCGAAACCACGAACAACCGGATGGAGCTGATGGCGGTCATCACCGGATTGCGCGCCTTGCCCGCGCCCGCGCGCGTGTGCATCCACATCGACTCCACCTACGTGATGAAGAACTTCCAGGGCCGGCTTGAGCGCTGGCAAGGCAACGGCTGGCGGACGGCGGACGGGAAGCCGGTGAAGAACCGCGACCTGTGGGAGGAGCTGTCCACCGAGGTTGCCCGTCGCGACGTGGAATGGGTGAAGGTCGCCGGTCACACCGGGGTCGAGTTGAACGAGCGCGCGGACCAACTCGCCTGCGCCCAACGGGACGCCTACGCCGAGCGGAGCCGTCGGCGCCCCGTGGAGTAGGACGAGCTGCTGGCCTTCTTGCGCGAGCCCCCAGAGCTCCTACCCGCCACGAATCGCCAGCTGGATACATACGTGATCTTTCAGCCTGCTCACTGGCGGCATAGCGGATCACTCATGAGGTCGAAAAGTCGTTATACGGCGTCTCCAGATGTACATGCGCATAGACCTCGGCGACGGTGGACCGAACGCCCTTAATGTCATCCTCGAACGGTACGACGCGGCATTCCATGCCGCCGATCCGTGTCTTCGCCGCCTTATAGAGGTCGTAAATCTCCAAGCTGGCCTCATGGCGATCAGCCCACCAATTGCCGGACACCACGAGGTCGAGCTGAGTCGCGCGCTCGAGCATCAGGCGATTGGCGAATGACGACGCGCCCGGAGGGCGTCCTGGCTGAACGTGCTGGTCGAACCGGTGCCGAAAGCTCGTGATCGGCTCCCCACCCTTTGCAAGCGAGCGAGCCGTGATACCCGTTCGACCGACATAGAGATGCTGCCCTGCCTCGGAGAACAGATAGACACCTCGCTGGTCCCTGGGGGGACGGCACTCGGCATGAAACACCTTTGAAGCTGGAGGTCCGGAGCATGACGGGAAGCCACGTCGTCAGGTCAGCCCAGACCCCGGCGGAATCCACGGGGTATTCCGACGGGTTAGAACTGCCATCTGGAAGCCCAACTATACATCTCAGGTGTGCACCAGATTCTGCCCCCACCATCGCCCGATCCCGACCTGGAAGGCCGACCTACCGAGCGCCGTCCTCGGCGATCTCGCCGAAGCGCTCGGCCAGCAGGCTGAAGAAGTCGTGGCGGGGGACGATCGCGTGGACCTTGCCCCTGGTCGCGATCGGGACGATCAGCACCCGGTGGTGGAGGAAGATCTCGACCAGCTGGGTGTCGGAGTAGTTGTCCTCGACGAGGACGTGATCGGTCGTCAGGTAGCGGCGGATCGGCTCGGAGGCGCAGTCGCTGCGCCGCTCGATCGTCTCGTCGACCGAGCGCGAGATCATCGCCGCCGAGGCGAGCTCGCCGACATAGCCGGGAAAGAGCGCCGCCATGAACTCGCGCTCGCCGAAGATCCCGGCGAAGCTGCCGTCGTCCTCGACCGCGGGCAGAGCGGGCAGCCCGGCGTCGATCACCCGCCGCGCCGCCGGGCCGATCAGGTCGTCGGCCTTCAGCGGCTCGATCTCCCGCAGGGTCTCTTTGACGATCGAGTCGGGCATGGCTCCTCCTCAGAGTGCGATGTAGCGGATTGCGATGTAGCCGGAGGCCATGGACGATCGAGATCAAGGTCACCGGCAGGCCGATCGCGGAGGAAGGTCATGAAGCCGATCGGCGTCCCCGCCCGCTCGGCGAGCCCGGCGGCGGCGACGTTGGCGGCGGCGGCGATCATCGTCGCGTTGCCGCCGAAGCAGGCGCCGAGGGCGAGCGACCACCAGTAGGCGTCGTCGCCCTGCGCATGCGCCGCTTCCTGCAGCTCCTTGACGACGGGGATCATCGCCGTCGTGAAGGGGATGTTGTCGACGACCGCCGAGCCCAGCGCCGACGACCCAGACGATCCCCAGCAGCTCGGCCGTGCGCTCGCCGCCGGTCACGTCCTTGACCGCGTCGGCGACGTGGCCGATCGCCCCGGTCGCCTCCAGCGCCCCGACCATCACGAAGAGGCCGATGAAGAAGAAGAGCGTCGTCCACTCGATGTGCGCGAGCGCGTCCTCGAGCTTGACCCGGGTCACCAGCAGCGCCGATCGCGGCGCCGGTCAGGGCGACGGTCGCCGGCTCGACGTGGAGCGCCTGGTGGGCGAAGAAGGCGAGGATCGTGAGCAGGAGGACCGGGCCCGGTGCGGCGCAGCTCGGCGCGTGTCGCGGATCGAGGCGACGGCATCGAGCTCCATCACCGCGCGTCGGTTCTCTCTCCTCGATCTGCAGGCGGCCGCGGAAGACGAGGTAGAGCAGCGGCACGACGACGGCGAAGGTGACGATCACGATCGGCGCCAGGTTGACGATGAAGGAGTTGAAGCTGAGCCCGGTGGCGCCGGCGATGATGATGTTCGGCGGGTCGCCGATCAGGGTCGCGGTGCCGCCGATGTTGGAGGCGATCACCTCGATGATCAGCAGCGGCACCGCCTCGATGTCGAGCGCGTCGGCGAGCAGGAAGGTGATCGGCGCGATCAGCAGGATCGTCGTCAGGTTGTCGAGGAAGGCGGAGAGGAGCGCCGTGATCCCGGCGAGGCTCATCGTCAGCGCGAAGGAGCGCCCGCCGGAGATCTGCCCGGCGCGGATCGCGACGTAGTCGTAGACGCCGGTCTGCTGGGTCAGGTAGACGAGGATCATCATCCCGACCAGGAGGCCGATCGTGTTGAAGTCGACCGACTCGATCGCCTGCTCCTGGGAGAAGTCGCCGACGAAGAGGACGACGATCGCCGCGCCGAGCAGGGCGACGTTGGTGCGGTGGAGCTTCTCGCTGGCGATGATCGCCAGGGCGATCAGGAAGGTGGCGACGGCGATTGCCAAGGGAGCCTTTCGGGGTCGACAAGGACAGTGCCGACCAGGCTTCCCGGCTCACCGCTCACACAGTAGCGGCTTCTCTAGTGGGCCCCAATCCAGTGACCGAGGGCGACCGCCGCGTATCCGGCGATGAGCGAAAGGCCGACGTTCAGCCATACGAGGTGGGTGTGACCGGCCTCGCTGAGTCGGTGGGAGTCGAGCATCAGAGTCGAGAACGTGGTGAAGGACCCGATGCCACCGCCGGCCACGACGATCAGCGCCTCGCCGCTGAGCGCCGCTCCCGCCGCCAGGCCGAGGGCAAAGGCGCCCCCGAGGTTGATCGCGAGGATCCCCAGCGGGAAGGGGTGGTCGCTGCGACTCGCGATGGTCGCGTCGATCAGGAAGCGAGCGGTGGCCGCACCTCCTCCCAGCAATCCGACCAAGGCCCAGGTCGCCACGCTCACGCCGCCGTCTCCCAACGCGGTCGCCGCTCGGCCGCGATGCCCAGGCGGATGCAGATATAGCCCGCGATGAAAGTGGCCGCTACGTAGCCGGTGGCGAGCGGCAGGTGGCCAGCCGTCGACCATCTCGAACAGCTCCAGCTGAAGCGTGGAGAAGGTGGTGAGGGTGCCGCAGATGCCGGTGGTCAGGAAGGGGTGGGCGAGGCTGTCCTCCGGGTGATCGCGAAGTCGGGCGAAGAAGTACCCGAGGGCCAGTGCCCCCGCCATGTTGACCGCGAAGGTCGCCCACGGCCATCCGCCGGGGCTGTGGGGATGCGCCTCGGTAAGACCGACGCGGACCAACGCGCCGAGCACGCCGCCGACATAGATCGCCGCCAGTTGGCGAAGGTCGAACTGGGGTCTCATCGCACGGGCCTCCTATCAGCGTCGCTGGACGTGGATAGAGGCCATCAGCGGCCCGCAGCCGCGGTTATGAAGGAGCGAGCCTCATCGCTCGAGTACGCGAGTCTAGCCGGACGAGAGGGTCAGGATCCTCCTGTCCTCGCGGGCTGGGCGCAGGATCAGCACCTCGGCCGGGGCCTTCTCCAGCAGCCAGACGAGGTCGTCGCCGGAGAAGCCGGCGCCGGCCTCGGCGGTCGCCGGGACGACGACGCGGTCGAAGCTCTCGCGGTCGAGCAGTCGCGCGAGGGCGTGGCGGTAGGAGCGGCCGCGCTCGATGCGCGAGTCGACCGCGACGCCCTGGGCGGCGGCCCGCTGCTCGATCGCCTCCAGCATCGGCATCGCCTTCGCCGCCTCGGCCGGGATCGCGCAGTCGAGCGGCAGCTGCTTCGGCACCGCCGCCAGGTAGGCGGGCATCAGCGTCGCCTCCTCGGCTCGGGCCAGGCGCAGCGCGGCGTCGACCGCGCGGCGGGAGATCGCGGTGCCGGTGAAGGGCAGGAGGATCTGGTGGACGGCCTGCGGCCGCTCGGAGCGGCGGCCGCGCCAGCGCGAGCGGGCGATCAGGTAGCCGCCGGCCAGCCCGGCGACGAGCGCGACGCCGATCAGGACGCGCTCGACGCTCACTCGGCTCCTCCTCCTTGCGCGCCGCGGTGGGCGACGATCCGCACGTCGACGCCCGGCGGCGTCGCTCGCATCAGCCGCTGCGGCAGCGGCTCGCGCAGCCGCGCCAGGCCGCGGCGGCGGCTCGGACTCGCCGACCATGATGTAGGTGGTGCCGCGCTCGCGGACGACCTCGCGCGGCGCCCTCGACGAGGTTGTCGCTCTCCTCGATCAGGAAGGTGGCGCCGAGCACCGAGGCGAGGTGGCGCAGCGCCGTCACCTGGCGCTCGACCTCGCCCTCGATCGGCTGGCTCGGCGGCTTCACCCAGAGCAGGTCGAGGTCGGTGCCGAGCCGCTGCGCCGAGCGCCAGGCGCGGCGCACCAGCCGCTGCGAGGAGGGCTGCGGGCGGACCAGCGCCAGCAGCCGCTCGCCGACCGCTTTCGGCACCTCGGCGGCGACCCGCTCCTCGCGGGTGCCGAGCGGCTCCTCGACCACCAGCCGCTTCGCCTCGACCTCCTGGGCGACCTGGCGCAGCGCCACCTCGCGCAGCGCCAGCAGGTTCTCCACGGTGAAGAAGTTGCGCAGCGCCGCCTCGATGTTCTCGCCGGGGTAGACCTTGCCCGCCCGCAGGCGCGCGATCAGCGCCTCGGGGGTGAGGTCGATCAGCACCACCTCGTCGGCCTCGCCGAGCACCGCGTCGGGGATCGTCTCCCGCACCCGCGTCCCGGTCAGCTCGGCGACCTGGTCGTTCAGCGACTCGAGGTGCTGGACGTTGACGGTGGAGAAGACGTCGATCCCGGCGGCGAGCACGTCGCGCACGTCTTCGTAGCGCTTGCTCGTGCTCGGCGCCGGGCGCGTTGGTGTGGGCGAGCTCGTCGATCAGCGCCAGCTCGGGCGCGCGCGCCAGCAGCGCCGGCAGGTCCATCTCCTCGAGCTCGGTGCCGCGGTAGGTGACGCGCCGCCGCGGGACCGTCTCCAGGCCCTCGGCCAGCGCCGAGGTCTCCGGGCGCTTGTGGGGCTCCATGTAGCCGATCGCCACGTCGCGGCCGGCCTCCTGCTCGGCGTGGCCTTCCTGCAGCATCCGGTAGGTCTTGCCGACCCCGGCCGCCATGCCGATGAAGACCTTGAGGTCCTGGCCGGCGCAGCCATCGGCTCATGCTCCCAGCAGGTTGTGGATCACGAGGTCGAGCAGCTTGATCCCGATGAAGGGGACGATCAGGCCGCCGAGGCCGTAGATCAGCATGTTGCGGCGCAGCAGCGCGGTGGCGCCGATCGGCCGGTAGCGGACGCCGCGCAGGGCCAGCGGCACCAGCAGCGGGATCACCAGGGCGTTGAAGACGATCGCCGAGAGGATCGCCGAGAGCGGCGTGCCCAGCTCCATGATGTTGAGCGCGTCGAGCGGGCCGCGCTCGCCGGGGTTCGCCGCATAGGTGAAGGCGAAGATCGCCGGCAGGATCGCGAAGTACTTGGCGACGTCGTTGGCGATCGAGAAGGTGGTCAGGGCGCCGCGGGTGATCAGCAGCTGCTTGCCGATCTCCACGATCTCGATCAGCTTCGTCGGGTTGGAGTCGAGGTCGACCATGTTGCCCGCCTCGCGCGCCGCCTGGGTGCCGGTGTTCATCGCCACCCCGACGTCGGACTGGGCCAGCGCCGGGGCGTCGTTGGTGCCGTCGCCGGCCATCGCGACCATCCGGCCTTCCTCCTGGTGGCCGCGGATCAGCTCCAGCTTCTGCTCGGGCGTCGCTTCCGGCAGGAAGTCGTCGACCCCGGACTCCTCGGCGATCTTCGCCGCGGTCAGCCGGTTGTCGCCGGTCACCATCACGGTCGCGATCCCCATCCGCCGCAGCTCGTCGAAGCGGGCGCGCATCCCCTCCTTGACGATGTCCTTCAGGTAGACGACGCCGAGCACGTGGTTGTCGCGGCAGACCGCCAGCGGCGTGCCGCCCTCGCGGCCGATCAGGTCGAGCTGCTCCTGCAGCTCGGCGGGCGGGCGCCCGCCCTGCTCTTCGACGTAGCGGACGATCGCGTCGCCGGCGCCCTTGCGGTACTGGTTGCCGTTGACGTCGACCCCGCTCATCCGCGTTTCGGCCGAGAAGGGGACGAAGTGCGCCTCGTGCGATTCGAGCTCGCGCTCGCGGATCCCGTACTCGCTTGGCGAGGACGACGATCGAGCGGCCCTCCGGCGTCTCGTCGGCGAGCGAGGAGAGCTGCGCCGCTTCGGCCAGCTCGGCCTCCTCGATCCCCGGCATCGGGATGAACTGCGTCGCCTCGCGGTTGCCGAGCGTGATCGTCCCGGTCTTGTCGAGCAGCAGCACGTCGACGTCGCCGGAGGCCTCGACCGCGCGCCCCGAGAGGGCGAGGACGTTGTGGCGGACGAGGCGGTCCATGCCGGCGATCCCGATCGCCGAGAGCAGGGCGCCGATCGTGGTCGGGATCAGCGCGACCAGCAGCGCGATCAGGGTGACGACCGAGGCGTCGGTGCCGGAGAACTCGGCGAAGGGCCGCAGCGCGACGACGACGGCGAGGAAGACCAGGGTGAGCCCGGCGAGCAGGATGTTGAGGGCGATCTCGTTCGGCGTCTTGCGCCGCTCCGCTCCCTCGACCAGGGCGATCATCCGGTCGAGGAAGCTCTGCCCCGGCTCCTGGGTGATCTCGACGACGATCCGGTCGGAGAGGACCCGGGTGCCGCCGGTCACGGCGGAGCGGTCGCCGCCCGACTCGCGCACCACCGGCGCCGACTCGCCGGTGATCGCCGACTCGTCGACCGAGGCGATGCCCTCGATCACGGTGCCGTCGCCGGGGATCGTCTCCCCCGCCTCGACCACGACGACGTCGCCGCGGCGCAGCTCCGAGGCCGGCTTCTCGCCCCCGTCGCGCAGGCGGGCGACGGTCTCGGTGCGCATCGAGCGCAGCGCGTCGGCCTGCGCCTTGCCGCGCCCCTCGGCGATCGCCTCGGCGAAGTTGGCGAAGACGACGGTGAGCCAGAGCCAGACGCCGATCGAGAAGGCGAACCAGGCGGGCTCGTCGCCGCCGCCGAGCGGAGGCCCGCCGAAGACCTGGATCAGCCAGCCGCCGGTGGTGATCAGCGGCGCCGATCTCGACCACGAACATCACCGGGTTGCGGAACTGGTGGCGCGGGTCGAGCTTGCGCAGCGAGTCGAGCAGCGGCGCGCGCGATGATCGCGCCGGTCGAACAGCGAGCGCGGCTCGTTGCGAAGCGTCTCGTCGGTCATCGGGCGGCCTCCTCGGTCGAGGGCGAGGTTGAGCTCGAGGACGTTCACGCCCGGGCTCGCCGAAGAGGGCGAGGAAGCGGCCGTCGGTGTGCTCGGCGACCAGGTCGAGGACCCGATCGAGGGGCAGGCCGCGGACCGCGGCGACGCGGTGCGCCTGGATGCGGGCGTTGGCCTCGGAGATATGCGGGTCGACGCCCGAGGCCGAGGTGGTGACCGCGTCGACCGGCACCTCGGCGGCGCGTCAGGCCCGGGTCATAGGGGCGCTCGCGCTTCAGGTAGGCGGCGAGCTGCTTCGGCGAAGAATTCGGAGAGTTCCCTGCTGTTGGGCCCGAGGTTGTTGAAGTAGGTGACGTCGGCGCTGTATTCGGTCGCCGAGGGGCGGCTCTGGAAGTAGCGCGGCAGGCCGCGGAAGTCCTGGCCGATCAGCTTCGAGCCGACGACCTTGCCGTCGACCTCGATCTTGCTGCCGTTGGAGGCGTTGGGGAAGAGCAGCCTGCGCGACGCCGGTGGTGACCAGCGGATAGGCGACGCCGAGCAGCAGCGTGAAGAAGACGATCGCGATCGCCGCGGTGGTCAGGTCTTTGCGCAGTCCGTTCATCTCAGAAGAGCTGGTCGGTCAGTCCCTGCACGACCGGGCCGAGCAGGAAGGCGGGGAAGAAGGTGAGCGCGGCGACGATCACGACGACGCCGATCAGCAGGACGACGAAGGTGGGCGAGTCGGCGCGGAAGGTGCCGGCGCCGGCCGGGGCGACCCGCTTGCCGGCCAGCGAGCCGGCGACGGCGAGCGCCGCGATCATCGGCAGGAAGCGGGCGAGCAGCATCACCACGCCGCCGAGCAGGTTGGCGAAGCTGAACGCTTCCGAGCCGCGCGTTGCCGGGCGCGTTCGGCTGGACGAAGCCGGTGTAGCCGGCGAAGGCGGAGCCGTTGTTGTTCGCCTGCGACATGTAGGCGTAGAGCGACTCCGAGAAGCCCTGCGGGCCGGGGTTGTAGATCGACTGCGTGCCGTCCGGGCTCGCCACCGCCCAGGCGGTCGCGAACAGGACCAGCAGCGGCGTCACCAGCACGCCGACGAGGACCAGCTTCACCTCCCGCGACTCGATCTTCTTGCCGAGGAACTCCGGCGTGCGGCCGACCATCAGGCCGGCGATGAAGACGGTCAGCAGGACGAAGAGCAGCATGTAGTAGAGGCCCGAGCCGACCCCGCCGAAGACCACCTCGCCGGTCCCCATGTTGGCGAGCGGCACCAGGCCGCCGATCCCGGTCAGCGAGTCGAGGGCGGCGTTGACGGCGCCGCAGGAGGTGACGGTCGTCACCGCCGTCCACAGCGAGGACTCGGCGATCCCGAAGCGCTGCTCCTTGCCCTCCATGTTGCCGCCGGTCGAGCCGTCGAAGGCCGTGGGTCAGCGACGCCGGCGTGGTGCTGGGCGGGGCTGCCGTGCTGCTCGGCGACGTAGACGACGGCGACCGCGACGATGAACATCGCCATCATCGCCGCGTAGAGCGCCCAGCCCTGGCGGCGGTTGCCGACCATGCGGCCGAAGGTGTAGGTGAGGCTGGCCGGGATCGACCAGGATCAGCAGCAGCTCGACGATGTTGGTGAGGCCGCTCGGGTTCTCGAACGGGATAGGCGCTGTTGACGTTGAAGAAGCCGCCGCCGTTGGTGCCCAGCTCCTTGATCGCCTCCTGCGAGGCGACCGGGCCGAGCGCCAGGGTCTGCGTCGCCGCCGGCGATCGTGTGGAAGGTCTGCGAGCCGTCGAGGGTCTGGATCACGCCCTGGGAGACGAGGACCAGCGCCGCGACGAAGGAGATCGGCAGCAGGACGTAGAGGTTGATCCGGACCAGGTCGACCCAGAAGTTGCCGAGCGCCGCTGCCCGAGCGGGCGGCGAAGCCGCGGATCACCGCGGCGAGCACGGCGATCCCGACCGCGGCGGAGACGAAGTTCTGCACCGTCAGCCCGGCCATCTGGGCGAAGTAGGAGAGCGTCGTCTCGCCGCCGTAGTACTGCCAGTTGGTGTTGGTGACGAAGGAGGAGGCGGTGTTGAAGCTGAGGTTCCAGGGGCCGGAGCCGAAGCCCTCGGGGTTGAGCGGCTGGATGCTCTGGGTGCGCAGGATCAGGTAGAGCGCGAGCCAGGAGAGCAGGCTGAAGACGACGATCGAGCGGGCGTAGGCCTTCCAGTCCTGCCCCTCCTCGGGCCGCACGCGCAGCACCCGGTAGGCGAAGCGCTCGACCGGCCCGAGGACCGGCGAGAGGAAGACCCGCTCGCCGCGGAAGACCCTGGCGATGTAGCCGCCGAGCAGCGGCACCAGCGCCGTGAGGACGACCAGGAAGACGACGATCTGCACCCAGCCCTGCGCCATCAGCCGCTCCCCGCGGAACAGCGCGTAGCCGAGGTAGCCGAAGACCGCGGCGGAGACGACCAGGCCGAACAGCTCGGCGGCGCTCATACGCGGTCCAGCGCCCGATCAGCGCGTAGATCGCGCCGAAGGCGGCGAGGGCCAGGGCGATTGAGACGAGATCCATGCAGCGATCGTGCGCCTCACCCCGTCAAGGCCGCATGAAGAAACGCGGCCTCCGTATACAGATTTCGTAAAGGTCGCTTCTAGCCCGCGAAGCGGTAGCCGACGCCGGGGTCGGTGCGGATGTAGCGGGGGCCGTCGGGCGGCTCGATCTTGCGCGCGCAGGTTGGCGACGTGGGCGCGCAGCACCTGGACGTCGTCTTCGTACTCGACCCCCCAGACCTCGACCAGCAGGGCGCGGTGCGTCATCAGGCGGCCGCGGTTCTGCGCGAGCGTCCGCAGCAGCTCGAACTCGGTCGGGGTCAGGTGGACCGCCTCGCCGTCGCGGCGCACGGCGCGGGCGACGAGGTCGATCTCGAGGCCCTCGGCGGCGATCACCGGCTCCGAGGCCTCGGGCTTGGCCCGCCGCAGCACCGCCTCGAGCCGCGCCACCAGCTCCGGCGGCCCGAACGGCTTGGTCACGTAGTCGTCGGCGCCGGCCGCCAGCGCCCGCACCTTCGCCTCCTCCTCGCCGACCGCGGAGAGGACGATGATCGGCATCTCGCTCCACTCGCGCAGCCGCTTCGGTCACCTCGACCCCGTCGATGTCGGGCAGCATCAGGTCGAGGATCGCGGCCGCCGGCGGCTTCACCGCGGCGCGGTCGAGCGCCTCCTCGCCGGTCGCCGCCGGTGACCGCCTCATAGCCGGCGTCGCGCAGGATCACCCGCAGGGCGCGCAGGATCTGCGGCTCGTCGTCGCAGACCAGGACCCGGGTCGCCTCGCTCACGCCTCGCCCCCGCCGTGCGGCGGCAGGGTGACGACGAAGCTGGTCCCCTGCCCCGGCAGCGACTCGACCGCGATCTCGCCGCCGTTGGCCTCGACGAAGCCCTTGGCGATCGCCAGGCCGAGCCCGGAGCCGGCGCTGCGCCGGCGTCGCCGTGCTGGAACGGCTCGAAGATCCGCTCCCACTCGCTCTCGGGTATCCCCGGCCCCTGGTCGACCACGCGGACGACGATATTGCCGCCGACCAGCCGCGAGCGGACCGAGACCGGCCGGCCGTCGCCGTAGCGGACCGCGTTCTCGAGCAGGTTCGCGAAGGCACGCTCGAGCTGGGCGGCGTCGGCGTCGACCATCGGCAGCTCGGCGTCGAGCGCCAGCCGGATCGACTCCGGCTCGGCCATGCCCCTCGCGGGCCGCCTCCAGCACCTCGGCGAGGTCGACCGGCTCCCGGTGCGGCTCGGCCTTGCCGGCCTCCAGCCGGGACATGTCGAGCAGGTTCTCGACCAGGCGCGAGAGCCGCTCGCCCTCGCCGACGATCGCCTCGCTCAGCTCGGCGCGCTCCTCGGCGGTCAAGCGTCTCCGAGCCGAGCGCGGAGCCGCCGGCGATGATCGAGGTCAGCGGCGTGCGCAGGTCATGGGAGATCGAGCGCAGCAGCACGGTCTTCAGCTCGTCGCTGCGCCGCAGCGCCTCGGCCTCGACCGCCTCCGCCTGCATCCGGTCGCGCTCGCGGGTCAGCGCCTCCAGCTCGGCGAGCGCGCGGTCGGCTTCCTCGCGGCCGCCGCTCGGCCTCGACGGCGCGGGCCCGCGCGAGACCGGCGACCGTGCTGCTGACGATCGCCGCGATCACGAAGGCGGCCAGCGCGACCCAGTTCTCCTCGTCGGCGATCGTGAAGCGATGCAGCGGCGGGATCTGGAAGAAGTTGAAGGCGGCGGCGCTGGCGATCGAGGCGAGCAGCCCCAGGCGCAGGCCCCAGACGGTCGAGATCAGCAGGATCGCCGGCAGGTAGACGACCCCGAGCGAGACGACCGGCGCCACCGACTTGAGCGGGTAGACGAGCAGCGTCCCGAGCGCGACCGCGGCGAGCGTCGCGACGATCCCGAGCCAGGCGGCTGGCGGCTCGATGCCAAGGCTGAGCTGACGTCGGCGCATTGGGCCACCAGCGTATGCCTGGCGCGACCTCGAAGGGACGCAGAGATGTCGTCCTCGCCTAGTGGCGCTGGCCCAAAGCGAGAACGACGAAGAGAAAGGGCACGAAGACCCAGAACTGCGACTTGGTGTAGCGACGCAGTTCATCTCGGATGTCGGCCCGCGCCAGCTCGCTCCACAGATCCGTTGGCTTTCGCAGCGAGAGCGTGTGCCGTGCCAGGGGAACGTAGTTGGCTCCGATCCCGACAGCGCAGATGCCGACGATGATGCCTGCGGCCCCGCCGGCGGTGAGCAACAGGAAGAGGCCGATTCCGATACCGCCGATCGCCTGCGATCGATTCCGAGCGTAAGAGGCTGGACCGGAAGCCTTCGATGTGAATCGCTCCTGCAGGAAGCCAGCAGGTTCAACCAACCTGCGGCTTCGTCTTAGAACCTCACTCGATCGGTACCTCAAACGTCGCCTCGTACTGGTCGAAGGCGGAGACGCGAACCTTGACCAGCAGGGTCCACTCGCCGGAGACGCCGAGCGCGGCGGCGGGGGCGATGTAGTGGCCGGGGCCGGAGGGGCGCAGGTCGAGCGGCAGCGGGCCGATGTCCTGCTCGGGCAGCGCGGCGCTCAGCGTGACCTCCTTCGCGCCCGGTGAACTGGGCGCCGGTGCGCGCGTCGAAAAGGTAGAGGTGGACCTGATTGGCGCCGACCCTGGCGGGGTCGACGGTCATCTCGAGCCGGGCCGGGCCGGCGGTGGCATCGCCCGAGTAGGGACCGGCCTGGGCGGAGATCGGCGGCGCGTAGGCGGCCAGGGCGGCGGTGACGCCGAGGACGACGAGCAGGATCGCCAGCTCGCCGCGCAGGGCGCGGCGCAGCAGCACCCCGGCTCGGCCGGGCGCCTCGCCTCCGGCCGCGATCCGGTTCAGGCGCGGCACCGAGCGGCGGCGGTTGTAGGAGGCGACGGCGAGCAACAGCAAGCAGGAGGAGGAACTTGATGAGGACCGCGCGGCCGTAGGCGGTGTCGAGCAGGTCGGCGGGATCGCGGACGTAGACATATGCCTGGATCAGGCCGGTGAGCAGCACCGCCGCGACCGCGATCAGGGCGACCTGGGAGAAGCGCGAGAGGACGGCGGCCAGCAGGCGGGCTGCGGTCGGCGCCGTCGAGCCGGCGGGTCGCGGCCGGGAGGACGAACAGCAGCGCCGCCAGGCCGCCGAGCCAGATCGCCATCGCGAGGACGTGGAGGGCGTTGGCCGGGAAGTTGAGGGCGACGGGAGACTGGATGCTCGGGTGCCCGCCCAGCGCCGGGACGAGGACGAGGAAGGCGAGCGGCGCCGCGAGCAGGGCGAGCAGCGCTGGCTTCGGCCGCTTCGCGGAGGGCTTCAGCACCAGTGCGGCGAGGAGGCCGAACGCGAGCCAGGCGAGCACGGCGAGCCCCCAGGCGGTGCCGAACCGCGTTCCCAGGGTCTCGCTGAGGATCGACCAGCGCAGCGCCGAGAAGCCCGAGACCCCCGCCGCCTCGGCGCCCTGCATGACGACGCCCCCGGCGGCGCCGATGGCGCCGAGGCCGGCGGCGATCAGCAGCCCCGCGCGCAGGCGCCCGAGGAAGGCCGCGCGGGCGTCGTCCCAGGACTGCTCCGCTCGGCCAACCGCGCCGAGGGCGGGCAGCCAGGCCAGCAGCAGAAAGGCGAAGCCGCCGACCGCGATCGCGATCGCGGCGTAGAGCAGGCCGCGCGCGATCCCGAAGGCGACGTCGGTGGTCGCGCCGGTCCCCGAGTCCCCGATCAGCTCGGCGACGGTCTCCCCCGGCGGCGCCCCCGCCTTGCCGATCGAGAAGACGAAGCCGCCGGAGATCACATGGGAGTCGGCGGAGACGACGCGGTAGGTGGCGGTGTAGGTGCCCTCGGCGAGATCGGGGCGCAGGCGCACGCCGATCTTCGAGCTATCGCCGCCGGGGTGGAAGGCCGCGCCGTCGTCGGCCCGGCCGCCCTCGGCGTCATAGACCCGCACCGCCCCGAAGGCGCCTTCGACCGGCTCGCTGAAGCCGAAGGTGACGGCGGTCGGCTCGCGCTCGACCACGGCGCCCGCGCTGCGGGCTGGTCTCCTCGAGCAGGGCGTGGGCGCCGGCCGTGGCCGGGAAGGCGAGCAGGAGCGCGGCGAAGAGTGCCGCGAGCGCGAGGCGCACCGCTACCAGGCTTCCTTGCCCTCGCCGCCGTCGACCTCGGCCCGATCGCGTCGCCGCCGCAGGACGATCACCAGGGCGCCGCCGCCGAGCACGATCACCGCCCCGGCGATGATGAACGGCAGCTTGGAGGTGTCTTCGGGGCCGACCCAGTAGAGCGTGCCGGCGATCGCCCCGGCGCGGCCGTCGACCGCGATCGGCACCTCGTAGTCGAAGACCTTGGTTTTCACGCTCTCGTCGTTGACCTGGGGCGCGGTGCCTTGTGCCATGTAGTGCATCCGGTGGTCGTGCCACACGAAGCGCCCCGACTCATCGACCGTCCTCCAGCGCGGCGGCGCCTTCGGATCGGCGCTCGCGGGCACCTTGACGCTCGCGTAGCGGTCCTCGTTCAGGTAGGTGGCCGGCGAGCGCTCGTTGACCTGCACGGTGCCATCGGCGAGCACGCGGGCATAGGGCTCCTCCTCGTAGCCATAGATCGTCACCTCATTGCCGTCACCGGCGATCAGCTCCATCTCGGCGTCGTAGTTGAGGACTTCGACCTCGACGCCGGGCACGCTCGGCGTCACCCGCTCGATCACCGAGCGGTAGTCGGCGTTGCCGCCGTGCGCGAGCGCGCCGGGCGCGGCCAGGGCAAGCAGCGCCCCGGCGATCGGCAGCGCTCGCGCCCAGCGCCTCATCGCACGGTCACGGTGTTGGAGGTCGAGCGCTCGGCCCGTCCCGCGGAGGGGACGTAGACGACCTGGTAGCGGCCCGGCGCCAACTTGCCGGCGCCGAAGCGGAAGGCGAAGCGCCGCTTGCCAGCCGACCGCGTCGCGGTCGGCGCCACCTCCTCGGCACCGAGCAGGAGCAGCCGGCCCGGCAGCGCCGGACGCAGGCGACCGAGCACGCGGACCGCGCCCGAGCGCAGCTCGCGGACCCGGATCTTCACCAGCGAGGCGACGTCGACTTCCACGGTCGCCGAGGAGACACCACCGGCGACAGCGCGAAGCTCGGCGCTCTCGCGCACCGGCACCCGCAGCGAGAAGCGACCATCGGCGCCGGTCACCGTGCGCATGACCGTGCTGCGCCGATCGCGCCGGGTCAGCTCGACCGCGACCCCGGCAATCGCCGGCACGACCCGGCCGCTGACCTGCGCCACCCCGCCGCCGCGAATCCGCTTCGGCGCCTCCAGCTCCACCGCGGTCACGGCGTTGCCGCTCGGCTGCCCGCCGACGCAGGAGCCGACCGTGAAGTCGGTCCCGCGCGCCGGGTCGCCGGGTTTGTCCACGCCGGGCGCCTGGTCGACCCAGTGCGGCAGGCCGTCGGCGGAGGTGCCGTCGTAGGTGAGCGCGAAGGGGCCGCGCGAGCACAGTGCCCCCCACCGCCCCGGTCGCCGCCGGGACGTCGATCGTCGCGGTGCCGCCATAGGGCGCGTAGACGATCTCCCCGGCGCTCGGGCCTTCGCTTTGGAAGCGGGCGCCGTCGAAGCTGCCGTAGTCGTAGCTCGGCCGCCCCGGCAGGCGAGACCTGGAGGCGGACGTAGGCGGTGCGGCCGCCGGCCTCCCAGAGGACCGCGTAGCCGGCGACGTCGATCGCTTCGTCGGTGTGTTCGGGCAGCCAGGTCCCGGCCTGCACCCGCACGACCGCCTGGAGGCGGCCGTTCGCTTCGGAGAACCAGGCCGAGAGCAGGTCGGTCGCGGGATGGTGCGCCGCCGGTGGTGTCGATGATCTGGGCGACGCCGCCGCATGGCGGAGGCGCAGCCGCCGGGGCCGGCGCGGCGGCGATCGCCAGAGCCGCGAGCGTCGCTGCGATCGCGAGGGCGAGACGACGGGCGGCCCTCATGCCGACCGCCTCCCCCGCAACGTCAAGACGAGCGCCACCGCGGCGAGGGCGAGTGCGGCGATCGCGAGGGCGAGCGCCGGGCCGTCCTCGTCAGAGCCCGATTCGCTCTGTTCGCTCTCCGTCGTCACCTCGATCTCGGAGCCGCCTCCCGCGCCCTCGCCACCGGCGTTCTGCAACGGCGCCCCGGCGACGATCTCGGTCACAGGCGCCGGGTCGTCGGAGCTGGGCGAGCCGATCCAGCGGGCCACTTCGCCGTCGGAGTAGAACTGAAGCGCCTTCCAGCTCAGCGTCCCCGGCTTCGGCGGCGTCGCGGCGAGGACCGAGAACTCGGCGAACCCGTCCGGCGCCAGGCGCCCGGTCCAGACGATCTGGGCGACCGAGTTGTCGGGGGCTTTGACGAGCTGCGCTGCCAGCCCGGCGGGTCGGCGTAGGAGTAGGGCAGGACGCCGGCCGGGACCTTCAGCGCCACTTTCGTCGTCTGCGCGTCGGTCTTCTCGCCGGGGACGAGGAAGTCGAAGCGCACCGCGTCTTCGGGCGCGGCCACGGTCGGGCTGACCTGGATATGGGCGGCGGCGGTCGCGGCGCCGCCGCCGAGCAGCGCCGCGAGGGCAACCAGGCCGATGCCGAGCTTCGCGATCGGGTGTCGCATCGCGCCTCACCTCACCAGCCGGAACCCGAAGCTGGAGCTCTGCTCGTGACCGTCGGCGCCGACCCACTTGACGCGGGCGGTGTAGCGGCCGGGGCCGAGGCCCGACTTCAGCGCCGCGCGGGCGCGGCTGACGTTGCGCGGATCGCGGGCGCCGGAGCCCTTGGAGACCTTGCTGCCGTCGGCGTCGAAGACCTTCAGCGTGGCGCTGCGGATCGGGCCGCTGAAGGTGACGCTGACCGAGCCGAGCCCGACCTTGGCCTGACCCGAGGGCTTGGTCGAGACGATGTCCTCGTGCGCCGATGCCGCCGGCACGATCAGGAGCGCCGCGAGGGCGGCGGCGGCAAGCGCCGCCACCACCCTCCGGCCCGCGCGGCTAGCCATTCTGGCCCGCCGCCTTCAACTGCTCGCGCAGCCTCTTGATCGTCTTCTGCTTCCTGGTGTTGGCTTTCTTCAACTTGGCCTTGGCTCGCTCCGACGCCGCAAGCTCACCCTCCAAGGTCGCCTTCGCCCCGCTCAGCGCCGCCACCTGACCCTCCAGCGAGGAGCCTTTCGACTTCCAGGCGTCGATCTGCGCCTGCAAGCTCGACTTCTCGCCGGTCAGGGCGTCGATCTCCGCGTGCAGCGGCTCGGTCGCGTGCTCGACTTCGTGGGCGACCAGGCCCGAGGCGATCGAGGTCGCCAGCGGGGTGTCCGCCGGGTGGTAGGAGGTCGCGGTGGCACCTGGAAGCGACTCGCAGGCGGCCTCGGCTGCGGCCGCGTTCATCCCGGTCAGGTCTTCGCCGGTGAGCGTTTTGACGTAGCCGATCCATTCGGCCGGGTCGTCGTCGATCCCGGCGGACGTGCTCTGCCAGGGGATGTAGGCGTAGAACGGTTCCGCCCCCTGCCAGCCGACGATGTTCGGCCGCGCTGGAGGTGGGGGTGCGATTCGCAGGTGGCGTGCGGCTGCACGCCGGTCCGTGGCGGCAGGACCGCCAACCAGTCGGCCGGCGTCGGGACCGTTTTCCTGTAGCTGCCCGGGAAGCGCTGGAAGTTGATCACGCCTCCGTAGCTTTCGCCGAGCCCGTTGGTCTCGTCGTAGGCGACCGGGATGTTGTGGTTGACGACGACGTAGCGCTTCGGCGCCGGCGTCACCATGCAGTCGCCGGTGTTGGGCCATTCGCAGCCCCCGGGGGCCAGCCTTTTTGGTCACGTCGTAGACCGCGGGATGCGCGGCGGCGATCGCCGGCAGCGCCAGGGACAGCGCCACCACGGCGACAGCCGCCAGGTGGAACCTCAGCCCGCCCCTGCGGGTGGTTCGCTTCGTTCGCATTCTTGGACACGTTGTGCTCCTTCTCGTTCGCGTTCTCGACTCGCCGCCGCAGAGGCGGGCGAGCACATGGGCGGTGCCTCGCGATCCGCCGCCAGACGGCCGCGCGGGCACACGGACCGAGGCCGATCGGCGGCCTGGCCTTGGATCGAGAGCTACGAGAGGAGCGGCGGCCCGCGGAGCGGGCGGACTCCGGCCAGCAGGAGAAGGCGAGGGGCGAAGGTGACGCTGCTGCGCTGCGGCAGAGCGACCGAGATCGGCCGTGGCGTCGGGCGCCGGAAGCGCTCGGCGAAACGGGCGATCAGCTCCTCGCCGGGATAGCGGTTGAAGGCCAGCGAGACCGCGAGCAGGATCGCCGGCAGGGTGCCGAGGATCTCCGTCGGACCTCCCGCCTGCCAGGCGCACAGCGTGAGCAGCGCGCCGACGAGGAGCAGCAGGAAAGGAATCGGATTCACTCGCTTTGCCATCCGCATCTAGAACACAGGATATCTGGCCTTCGACCACTCGCGGTCGCGCAGCGGTTGAAGACTCTGCCCGCTGCTACCGTGCCGCCATTGGCCGATGGCGGGCATCAACCCATCTACGCGCTCAACCTGTTCGACGTCGCCGATCGTGAGGAGTACCTCGCCTACTCGCGGCGCTCCGCTGCCGAGGTGGAGCGTCATGGAGGCAGGGTGGTCGCGCTCGGCCGGTTCTCCGAGGCGATTCGGGCGATATCGAGGCGCGCAAGGCCCTGATTCTCGTCGAATGGAAGAGTCGCACGCATTTCGACAGTTATCGCGAAGACCCCGACTTGGCCGATCTCCATCCTCACCGCGAAGCGGGCGGCGGCAACTACGTCTGGCATCTCTTCGACAAGCTTGAGGATCTTCGCCCGCTGCTGAAAGACGAGAAAGCCTGAGTTCGTGGCCTACTCAGAGGAGCTCGCCGACCGAATCCGCGACGCGATCGACGGCCGCCCTGGCGTGGTCGAGCGCAAGATGTTCGGGGGAATCGCCTGGATGGTGAACGGCAACATGGCCTGCGGAATCATCGGCGAGGATCTGATGGTCCGCCTCGAGCGCGATGACGCCGCCTCGGCCCAAGCGGAGGAGCACGTCGGCCCGATGGACTTCACCGGACGCCCGATGCGGGGCTTCGTCTTGGTCGAGGCCGCGGGCATCGAGGATGAAGCCAGCCTCGGGCGCTGGGTGGACTCCGGCGCAGACTTCGCCGAATCGCTACCGCCGAAGTAGGCGAGCCGCGCTGCCTCCGTCGCGGGGTAGGCATTGAGCTGATCGAGCCGCTCGTCTTCACTCGCATGGTCGCCAGTCCTGTGAGGTGGCCTGGGACGTCGTCTCCGACATGAGCGCGTTCGGAGACGCCGCCCCAAACCTCAGCAAAGTGGAAGTCCTCGACGGCGCGGGCGAGGGAATGCAGCGGCGCTGCTTCGACTCGCGGGGCCGCGGCTGGGACGAGGTCTGCACGCTGTGGGAGGGAGGAGGCGGCATCGCTACTCGATGCGGGTCGGCGACAGACGAGACCTATCCCTTCCCCCTGCGCCAGATGGTTCCGCGGCAGTTCGCGCGGCACCTGGGAAGTCGAGACCGAATAGGAGTGTCGCCCGCGTGACCATGCGCTACGAAGGTCGAGCTCTCGCTTCTCGGCAAGAGCCTTCAGCCCATTCATTCGCCGGGCCTTCGCCCGCCGAGTGCAATGCGATGCTCGACAACTGGCAGGAGGAGATCGAGTCGCGGTTCCAAGCCCGAGTCAGGTGACCGGCGCACCTCCGGGGCTGACGACGAGCCAGAGGCCGCCGAACTCGCTCACGTTCTGGCAGAGGATGTTGCCGGGCGTGTCGTCGACGTAGTAGTAGAGCGGCTGGCCGTCGTAGGTCACCTGCAGCTTGCCGTTCGCTCGTTTGGTCGTGCCGAGCAGGCTCGCGGTGACGCCTTTGCCGGCGCGGGGCTTACCATTCGTAAGCACCGGGGGCCAGGCGGCGGCACAGGCGCCGTAGCACTTGCTTTTCGCCGAGCTCTCCTTGCCGAAGACGTAGAAGGCCTCGCCCTTGGCGTCGGCGACGACCTGGCCGTACTCGGAGCCGACCGCCTTGATCAGCCTGCCTTTGGCGGCGCTCGCGGAGGCATCGGACTTCATCGCCGCCTCCTCGCTCATCGCCTCGCCTTTCATCTTGCCCTCGTCCTTCATCGCCCGCCCGACTCGTCCTTCATCGCGGCATCGGACTCGTCCTTCATCGCCGCGCCGGTCTGAGTGGCGCCCTGATCGCCGTTGGCATCGTCGCCGCCGCAGCCGGCGCCGAGCAAGCCCACGGCCGTCACGAGAGCTACAAGCGCGATCCATCTCATCGGTCTTCCTCCTCGGGTCGGGGTTCTCGGCGCGAGTATCCGCCCCGCTCCTTACGAGTCCCTTACAGCGCCGGCGAGCCTCGTAAGGGACTCGTAATCGGCGCCTGCCAGAGTCCGCGCCGTGGCAGCCCTGATCGCCTTCGCCTTCCTCGCCGGTGCCGCGACCGCGCTCTCGCCCTGCGTGCTGCCGGTGCTGCCGGTGGCGCTCTCGGCCGGGGTCACCGGCGGCCGTCGCCGCCCGCTCGGGGTCGTCACCGGCCTCGTGCTCTCCTTCACCTTCGCGATCGTCGCCCTCGTCTACGTGATCGACGCGCTCGGGCTGCCCGGCGACCTGCTGCGCAACATCGCGATCGTCGTCCTGCTCGGCTTCGGCATCTCGCTGCTGGTCCCCTCGGTCGCCGCCCGCCTCGAGGCCTGGATCAGCCGCATGGTGCCGGCGCCGCAGGGCGGCACAGCGCGGCGACGGCTTCGGCTCGGGCGTGCTGGTCGGGCTCAGCCTCGGCGTCGTCTACGCGCCCTGCGCCGGGCCGATCCTCGCCGGGGTGATCACCGTCTCGGCCTCGCAGTCGCTCACCGCCGGGCGCCTCGGGGTCGCGCTCGCCTACGCGCTCGGCAGCGCCGCCGTCCTCTACCTCCTGATGCTCGGCGGGCGCCGGCTCAGCAGCCGCCTCACCCGCTACGCCGGGCGCCTGCAGATGGCGATGGGCGCGGTGATGGTCCTCGTCGCGGTGGCGATGTTCGCCGACTACGACACCCGCTTTCAGACCGCGATCGCCAACGACCTGCCGGCCTTCCTGGTCAACCCCTCCAAGGAGCTGGAGGAGAGCGGCGGCGTGCGCGAGCAGCTCGCCGAGCTGCGCGGCACGCAGGCGCACGAGGGGACCGTCGGCGCGCTCGCCGCGGCGACGGCGCACGGCGGGACCGCAGCCCAGGCGTCCTCCGGCGAGCGCCTGCCGGTGCTCGGCCCCGCGCCCGACTTCACCGGCAACCAGGAGTGGTTCAACACCCCCGGCGGGCAGCCGCTCAGCCTGCGCGAGCTGCGCGGCCAGGTGGTGCTGGTCGACTTCTGGACCTACACCTGCATCAACTGCATCCGCACGCTCCCCTACCTGAAGGCGTGGGACGAGCGCTACGGCAAGGACGGCCTGACGATCGTCGGCGTCCACACCCCCGAGTTCCCCTTCGAGCGCGAGGCCGGCAACGTCGAGGACGCGATCGAGCAGAACGGCCTCGGCTACGCGGTCGCCCAGGACAACGACTACGCCACCTGGAACGCCTACGGCAACGAATACTGGCCCGCCAAGTACCTGATCGACGCCCAGGGCCGGGTCCGCTACACCCACTTCGGCGAGGGCGAATACGAGGAGACCGAGGAGGCGATCCGCGAGCTGCTCGCCGAGGCCGGCCACCGGCCCGGAGCGGAGATGGTCGAGGTCGAAGGGCGAGCAGGCCTCGGCGCTGGTGACGACGCCGGAGAGCTACCTCGGCGCGGCGCGGGCCGACCGCTTCCTCAACGGCCCGATCGTGCCGGGCACCCACCGCTACGCGAGCGCCCGCAGCGCTTCGCCTACGACAGCCTCGCCTACGAGGGGACGTGGCGGATCGGCCACCGACGACGCCACCGTCGGTGCGGCGCTCGCGCCTGCATCTCGTCTTCGGCGCCCGCCGCGTCTTCCTCGTGCTCGGCTCGCGCGGCGGCACGCCGCGCAGCGTGCGGGTGATGCTCGACGGCAAGCCGATCGCGGCCGAGCTCGCCGGCCGCGACGTCGAGGGCGGCGCGCGTCGAGGTCGCGCCGCCAGCGCCTCTACCGGCTGGTCGAACTGCCCCGCGCCGAGCGCCACCTGCTCACCCTCGACTTCGCCCCCGGCGTCTCCGGCTACGCCTTCACCTTCGGATGAGATCGGCCACTGCGACAATCGAGGAGATGGCGCAGCAGGCGGATCGCCGTACCGTGCTCGTCGTCGACGACGAGCCGACGATCTCCGAGGTGGTCGCCCGCTACCTCGAGCGCGCCGGCTACGCCACCGCCACGGCCGGCGACGGGGTCGAGGCGCTGCGGGTCGCGGGCGAGTGCGACCCCGACCTCGTCGTCCTCGACCTGATGCTGCCCGAGCTCGACGGCTTCGAGGTGCTGCGCCGCCTGCAGGCCGACGGCGAGGAGCGCACGCCGGTCATCCTCCTCACCGCCAAGGGCGAGCACGACGACAAGCTCGCCGGCCTGCGCCGCGGCGCCGACGACTACATCGTCAAGCCGTTCTCGCCGAGCGAGCTGGTCGCCCGCGTCGACGCGGTGCTGCGCCGCGCCCAGCCCGGCCCATGCCGGAGACGGAGCCGCTGCGCTTCGACGGCCTGGAGATCGACGTCCGCGCCCGCCGCGCGCTGCGCGACGGCGAGGAGGTCCAGCTCTCCCAGCGCGAGTTCGACCTGCTCGCCTTCCTCGCCGCCCACCCCGGCCAGGCCTTCTCGCGCGACCAGCTGATGGACCGCGTCTGGGAGGCGGCGCTCTACTCCGACACGAGCACCGTCACCGTCCACGTCCGCCGCCTGCGCGCCAAGGTCGAGCCCGATCCCGAGCAGCCCCGCTTCATCCAGACGGTGTGGGGCGTCGGCTACAGGTTCCAGCCATGAGCCCGGCGCCGCTCGGCTCTCCTCGCCCCCGACGTCGCTTCGGCGCGATCGGCCGCCAGGCCGTCGTCACCGCGCTCCTCGTCGCCGCGGTCCTGGCGGCGATCGTCTTCGCCGCGCACATGATGTACGTGTCCGAGCGCGACGCCCTGCTCTTCTCGATCCTCGTCCTCGCGATCGGGATCGTCACCCTGCGGACCGCCGCGCTCGCCGAGCGCGAGCGAGCGCGGGCCGCCGCCGAGGAGACCCGGCGCGAGCTGGTCGCGGCCGTCTCGCACGACCTGCGCACCCCGATCGCCTCGCTGCGGCTGCTGGTCGAGGCGATCGACGACGGGATCGTCGACGAGGAGACCCGGCGCCGCTACCTGGCGACGATGCAGACCCACATCGGCTCGCTGAGCACGATGATCGACGACCTCTTCGAGCTCTCGCGGATCGAGGCCGGCGACATCGAGTGGTCGATGCGCCAGGTCGAGCTGGCGCTGCTGGTCGACGAGACGGTCGACGCGATGCGCCCCGAGGCGCGGGCGAAGCGGCGTCGAGATCCGCACCGAGCTGGAGGCCGAGGCCGCTGCCCGCGCGCGCCGACCCGGAGCGGATCCAGCGCGTCCTCTTCAACCTGATCCGCAACGCGATCCACCACACCCCCGCCGACGGCAGCGTCACCGTCCGGGCGGAGGCGACGGGCGAGGGAGATCGAGGTCGAGGTCGCCGACACCGGCGAGGGAATCCCCGCCGCGGAGCGCGACCGGGTCTTCGAGCCCTTCCACCGCGGCGGCCCCGACGCGGCCCGCGACTCCGACGGCGCCGGCCTCGGCCTGGCGATCTCCCGCGCGATCGTCGAGACCCACGGCGGCCGGATCTGGCTGCCCCCCACCGAGTCGGGCACCCGCGTGCGCTTCGCGATCAGTCGCGGCTAGGCAAGCGACCGGGGGCGAGCTAGGCCAAAGTTAGACTGGCGCCCGTGGCCTACTCAGAGGATCTGGCGGAGCGTGTCCGCGAGGCGCTCGACGGCCGGCCCGGCGTCGGCGAGCGCAAGATGTTCGGCGGGGTCGCCTGGATGGTGAACGGCAACATGGCCTGCGGGATCATCGGCGAGGATTTGATGGTGCGGCTCGAGCGCGAGGATGCCGAGCGAGCCAAAGCCGAGGAGCACGTCGGCCCGATGGAATTCACCGGCCGGCCGATGCGTGGTTTCGTCTTGGTCGAAGCCGCCGCCGTTGCCACCGCCGCCGAGTTGGGCCGGTGGGTGGAGGCCGGAGCGGACTTCGCCGAGTCCTGCCGCCTGAATAGTCTCCGTCTCAGCGGTCCTCGGCGATCTCGCCGAAGCGCTCGACCAGCGAGCAGAAGAAGTCGTGGCGGGTGATCAGCGCGTGGACTTTGCCCTTGGTCGCGATCGGGACGATCAGGACCCGGTGGTGGAGGAAGATCTCGGCGAGCTGGGTGTCGGAGTAGTCGTCCTCGACCAGGACGTGGTCGGTGGTCAGGTAGCGGCGGATCGGCTGCAGCGCGCAGTCGCTGCGCCGCTCGATCGTCTCGTCGACCGAGCGCGAGACCATCGCCGCCGAGGCCAGCTCGCCGACGTAGCCGGGAAAGAGCGCCGCCATGAACTCGCGTTCGCCGAAGATGCCGGCGAAGCGGCCGTCCTCCTCGACCGCGGGCAGGCCGGGGAGACCGGCGTCGATCACCCGCCGCGCCGCCGGGCCGATCAGCTCGTCGGCGCCCAGCGGCTCTATCTCCTGCAGGGTCTCGTTGGCGATGGAGTCGGGCATTCGTCTCCTCTCAGAGCGCGATGTAGCGGATCGAGATGTAGGCGGCGGCGAGGGCGATCGAGATCAAGGTAACCGGCAGGCCGACCCGGAGGAAGGTCATGAAGCCGATCGGGGTGCCGGCGCGCTCGGCGAGGCCGGCGGCGGCGACGTTGGCGGCGGCGGCGATCATCGTCGCGTTGCCGCCGAAGCAGGCGCCGAGGGCGAGCGACCACCAGTAGGCGTCGTCTCCCGTCGCTCCCGCCGATTCCTGCAGCTCCCTGACGACGGGGATCATCGCCGTGGTGAAGGGGATGTTGTCGACCACCGCCGAGCCGAGCGCGGAGACCCCGAGGATCCCCAGCAGCTCGGCGCTGCGCTCTCCCCCGGTCAAGTCCTTGACCGCGTCGGCGACGTGGCCGATCGCCCCGGTCGCCTCCAGCGCCCCGACCATCACGAAGAGGCCGATGAAGAAGAAGAGCGTCGTCCACTCGATCGAGGAGAGCGCTTTATCCAGGTTGACCCTGGTGACCAGCAGGCCGACCGACGCTCCTGCCAGCGCCACCGTGGCCGGCTCGACGTGCAGCGCCTGGTGGGCGAAGAAGGCGAGCACGGTCGCCACCAGGACCGGGCCGGTCCGCTTCAGCTCCGGCCAGTCCCGGATCGAAGCGGCGGCGTTCAGCCCCATCACCGCCTGCCGGTTTCGCTCCTCGATCTGCAGCCGGCGCCGGAAGACGAGGTAGAGCAGCGGCATCACGACCGCGAAGGTGACGATCACGATCGGCGCCAGGTTGACGATGAACTCGTTGAAGCTGAGCCCGGTGGCGCCGGCGATGATGATGTTCGGCGGGTCGCCGATCAGGGTCGCGGTGCCGCCGATGTTGGAGGCGATCACCTCGATGATCAGCAGCGGGATCGCGTCGATGTCGAGCGCGTCGGCGAGCAGGAAGGTGATCGGCGCGACCAGCAGGATCGTCGTCAGGTTGTCGAGGAAGGCGGAGAGCAGCGCCGTGATCGCGGCCAGGCTCATCGTCAGCGCGAAGGAGCGGCCGCCGGAGAGCTGGCCGGCGCGGATCGCGACGTAGTCGTAGACCCCGGTCTGCTGGGTCAGGTAGACGAGGATCATCATCCCGACCAGGAGCCCGATCGTGTTGAAGTCGACCGCCTCGATCGCCTGCTCCTGGGAGAAGTCGCCGACGAAGAGGACGACGATCGCGGCGCCGAGCAGGGCGACGTTGGTGCGGTGCAGCTTCTCGCTGGCGATGATCGCCAAGGCGATGAGGAAGGTGGCTACTGCGATTGCCATCGGGGCCTTTCGGGGTCGGCGACGAACGTGCCGACCAGGCTTCCCGGCTCACCGCTTCACACAGTACCCATTTGGCTGGGAGCCGACGCGGTCGGCGTCATCTCGCCTCCCCTGCGCAGGGCAGCGGCGACAAACGGGAAGACGAGCGTCGAAAGCATGGCGGCCCCGACTAGGCCGGCCGCCGTCGAGCTCTTCATGTGCCCGGCTTCGACCGCGATCGAGGTGATCGCGACCACGAGCGGAAGCTCGGTCGCCGAGTAAAAGGCAAGGGCGCCCCGGTCTCGGGCGTCGAGGGCGCCCCGGTAGAGCAGAAGCGCCGGAGCCCCTCGCACGACTAGGAAGAGGCCGAAGAACATCGCGAGCTTAAGCAGCGCACCGACCGAGCCGAGCGCGTCCAAGTCGAAAGAGATCCCGCTCGCCACAAAGAAGAAGGGAATGAAGAAGCCGAAGCCGATCGCGGTCAGCTTCGACTCGAAGACCTGCAACTCATGGCCCTCGAGCGCCATACGGGTGATCAAGCCCGCGACAAACCCACCGAGCAGGACATCGAGCCCGATCTCGCTTGCCAACAGGACCAAGCCGAAGACGAGGACGACCGCCGCCCGCACGGCGAGCTGGCTGCTCGCCTCGAAGGTGCGCTCCAGGGCAGGCCAACCGCGCCAGGCGAGACCGACCGAGGCCAGCGCCACGCCGATCGCCATTACGACGAAGGCGATCAGGACCGCCGCCTCGTGGAGCGGATGGCTGGTAGAGAGGAAGAGCGTGACCAACAGGACGGGACCGAACTCACCGGCGCCCCCGGCGGCGAGCAGATAGGTGCCGAAGCGCGTCTTCAGTTCACCCTTGTCGCGCAGGATCGGGATCAGCGTGCCGATCGCCGTCGTCGCCATTGCCGAGCCGACGTAGAGAAAGGAGTCGATGACCCCGGCTACAGCCAGCACCGCTCCGAGCGCGTAGGCGAGCGCCACGGAGAGCAGCCACCCGACGCCCCCGAGCTTCATCGGCATCCCCCGGATGCGCTCGAAGTCGATCTCGTAGCCGGCGAAGAAGAAGAGCATCCCCAGGCCGAGGTTGGAGAAGAAGTCGATGAAGCTGTCGGTTTCCGCAAGACCCAGCACCTGGGGACCGACGACGATCCCGAGGAATAGCTCGACGACCACGACCGGGGGCGCGAAACGGCGGGGCACGACGGCGACCGTGATCGCCGCCAGGGCCGCGACCGAGACGATTGCGAAGAATGACTCGGCGTCGACGTGGATCACGCCTGCGTACCGACCTTCAAGGTCGAAGCTTCGGCCTCATCACGAGCAGGCAGAGATCGTCGCGGAGCGGCTCATCGGTCCACCCTAGGATCGCCTCTTCTGCCTGGCTCGCCATCGCGCTCGCCGCAAGCAGGAGCAGCGGCTTGACGAGGCGCGAAAGACCTTCCAGGCCCAGCAGCGCACCGCCTTGGCGGACATCGGTGGCTCCGTCGGTGTAGATCAAGACACCATCTCCGGTGTCGAGAGACGTGTGCCCGGTGCGTAGCTCGAGGTCGGCGCTCGCCCCCAACAAGAAGGTCGAGCCGACGGGGCACAGCTTTTCCAATCGCGGCAGCCGCAGTGGCGGTGGGTGGCCGGCGATCGCCCAGGAGAGCCCTGCGTCTTCGGCCCCGAAGCGCAGGCAGGCGGCGGTGACCAACTCGTGCTCGGGTCCCGGGCGCTCAATCAGGGCAGTGTTGGCGAGGGAGAGGAGTTCGCCCGGATCGCTGGTGCTGGCAACGAAGGCCGCGAAACGAGCCCTGATGAACGTGGCCAGGCGAGCGGCCTCCGGACCGTGTCCGACGACGTCGCCGACGATCGCGACGGTGGAGCCGTCGGGGCCATTGGTGACTAGGAAGAAGTCCCCCGAGACGCCGTGATCGGAGGGGACGAAGGCCGTTCCCACATCGACGTTGGGAATGTCGATGAGCTTCGTGGGGGTGAGCGCCGCCCGGATGTCCTCTAGCTCCTCGGCCGAGTGCTCTAGGTCGTTCAGTCGCTCCCTCACCACCGAGACCGCGACCGCGACGCCGACGAACACCGTCACCCGCACGGCCAGCGCAAGCCCGAAATCGGGCACCGGCTGGATCAGGGCGCCGAGGTTGTAGAGGACGAGGCAGCCGGCGACCGCGAATGCAGCGAACCGGGCTCCGCCCCACCAGGCCGCCAGGCCAATCGGCACCGTGTAGAAGAAGCCGATGCCGGCGTTGGCGCTGGCGTCCGTCGCGAGCCAAACGACGAACACAGCCAACGCCGTCGCGCAGACCCAGGCGATACGGGCGGCGTTGGACACGGTCCCCTGCACTCGCGGCGACGATACAGCCTCGGCGACGTGTGCCGCGAGCTTTTCGAAGGCGGCGTTCCAGCGGCTCGGCGTGGCGCGGCCCTTGGACGGCAGAGGCCGTCGCTCAGCGTCATCCGCGTCTTATCGCCGTGGTCACGGAACTCCGAGCGCGATGCGCTCCTCAAACATCGAGCAACCATCTCCCGCTGTACCAGCGGGCGAACCGCCGGGCGGTTCACACCCGCCCGGCGACTGCCCTGTCAATGCGCCCTTATGCGGTGCGACGCGAGCGCACCAGCGCCGCGCCACCGGCCAAGAGCCCGAGAGCGCCGAGGATCAGCGCGGCGATCCCGAGGCCCTTGCTGGCGCTGTCGGAATCGTCGCTGGACTCCTCCTCGGAATCGGCAGCTGCGCCGTGATGGCCCTCGCTGCCTTCGGTGACGGCGACCTGGGGCGCCGGCTCCTCGGATTCCGGGGCGCCGATCCAGCGCACCACTTCTCCGTCGTCATAGGTCTGGATCGCCTTGAACGTCAGGGTGTCGCCAGCTTCGCCGGGGATCTGGACCGAGATCGGGAAGTCCTGAAACTGCCCTGGCTGGATGCCGTCTTTGTCGCTGTCGGCGGTCCAGGTCATCTCGCGAACCTCGCTCGCGATCGGCCCGTCGTCGGTCTGCACCGGCTTGGCGAGCTTCTGCATCTTCACCTCCACCGACCAGCCCGGAACAGCCTGGTAGGAGGCGAAGACAAAGCCCGCCGGGAGCTGCACGTCGACCTTGGTCGTCGCCGCGTCGTCGGTCTCGTTGGGAACCCGCACGTCGAGGACGGTGAAATCCCCGGCTGCGGCTTCCTCTGGCTGGAGGGTGACGTGGGCGCTAGCGCTGGCGGGCACCGCGAGGGCGAGGACCGCGATCAGCGCGAGGGTGATCTTGAGTTTCATCGTTTCCTTTCGTTGACGGTTACTTCGAACGTGAGCGCCACCCGAAGAGGTGGCGAAGCTCACGACGGAGGCCCGCGCCCGGCGAGCGCCAGCGCCAAGAGGACGCCGCCGCGTGGAAAGGAGCGCGGCAGGGCGAGGGTTTGTGTCGGCGGCCGTCCCTCGACGCGAAGAACAGGGTGCCGGGCACGAGCCGCCGCGGCCAACAGCCGCTCGCCGGGGTAGCGATCGAAGGCGAGCGCGCTCAGCAGAAGAATTGCCGGCGCCAGGTAGAGCAGGCCCGGTTCGGAGTCGGTGAGCTGGAGGCCAACGAGGGCGCAGATCAACAGGCCCAGGCCGACGAGGATTGGTGCCTTCTCTCGCAGCGAATCGCGGCTCATCGGATCGGCACCTCAACCTTGGCCGCGTACTCATCGAAGGCTGAGACGCGCATGGTGACGTCGAGGTTCCAATCCCCTGCCACGCTGAGCAGTGCCCCCTGCACCGTGTAGTGACCGGGGCCGGCGCGCTGGGGATCGAGCGGCAGCGGGCCGATCGAGTTCTCGGGTTCGGTGGCCGTGACCTCCAGCTCCTTGATCCGCGAGAACTGCGCGCCGCTGGTGGCGTCGAAGAGGTAGAGGTGAACCTGATTGGAGCCGACCCGCGCCGGGTCGACCGTGATCTCCAACTCGGCCGGGCCAAGCGAGGCGCTGCCCGAGAACGGTCCCGACTGCACCGCCGTCGCCGGGGCGTAGCCGGCCAGCGCGGCGGTGATGCCGAGGACGACCACGATCAGCGCGACCTCGCCGCGAAGCGCGCGCCGCAGGAACAGCCCGGCGCGGCCTGGCGCCTCTCCCCCGGCCGCGATCCGCTCAAGGCGGGGAACCGAGCGATAGCGGTTGTAGGCGCCGAGGGGAATCAGGGCGCCGACAAGGAGGACGAACTTGATTAGGACCGCGCGCCCATAGGCGGTGTCGAGCAGGCTGTCGAGGTGGCGGACGTAGGCGTATGCCTGGCCGATGCCGGTCAGCAGGATCACGGCGACGCAGGCCAACGCGATCGGCGAGAAGCGCGCCAGCGTCGCCGCGATCAAGCGACTGCGATCTCCCGCCTCCAGCTCGCGGGTGGCCGCGGGCAGGATCAGAACGAGCGAGGCCAGCCCACCGACCCAGATCGCCATCGCCACAACGTGGAGAACGTTGGCCGGGAAAAGCAGTGCCACCGGCGACTGCGTGCTCGGGTGCCCCGACAGCGCCGGCTCCAGGGCGATGAAGGCGAGCGGGACGAAGAGCGCCGCGATGCGCCAGAGCGATGCGCGGCGAAGCACCGGCACCACGCCCAGCCCGAGCAGGACCCAGGCCAGGGCGGTGAAGCCCCAGACGGTGCCGAAGCGGGTGCCCAGCTCCTCGCGCAAGATCGTGGAGTCGAGCGCCGCGGTCGCCGAGATCCCTGCCGCCTGCGCCGCCTCGAAGACGACCGCGGCGGCGGCGCTGATCGCGCCCGCTGCGGCGGCGGCGAGCAGGACGATCCGCAGGCGGCGCTCGAAGGCGGCGCCCGCCTGCTGCCAGCGCTCCGTGTCGCCGCCCATCAGCCGCCGCGCCGGGCGCCAGGCCAAGAGGAGGAAGGCGAGAGCACCGAGGGCGACCGCCAGCGCCGCGTACTGGACGCCACGAGCGATCCCCATCCCGATCTCCGTCGCGGTGCCCGAGCCGCCCCCGGCGACCAGCTCGGCGACCGTCTCCTTCGGCGCCCGCCCGGCCTTGCCGATCGAGAAGACGTAGCCGCTGGAGACGATGTGCCCGTCGGCGGAGACGACCCGGTAGGTGGCGGTGTAGCTGCCGTCGGGCAGGTCCGGCTTCAGGTGGACTCCGAGCTTCGGGCCTTCGCCGTCGGGGTGGAAGGCATCGCCCTCGTCCGCTCGCTGCCCCTCCGCGTCATAGACGCGCACCGCGCCGAAGTTGCCCTCGACCGGCTCGCTGAAGCGGAAGACGACCGCGCTCGGCTGCTCCTTCACCGTCGCCCCGCGTGGCGGCGAGGTGCCCTCCAGGGTCGCGTGCGCGAGGGCGGCGCTCGGCGCGATCAGCAGCGTCGCCGCCAGCGTGGCGGCGAGGGCGAGCATGAGCCTGTCCAGCCTGCGAGGCACCTACCAGGCTTCCTTCGCCGGGCGCTCGTCGTCTTCGTCTTCGTCCCGCCGACGTCGCCGCGCGATCAGGGCCGCCGCGCCGCCGAGGACGATGATCGCGATGCCGGCGATCAGGAACGGCGTCTTGGAGGTGTCGGTGGGACCGACCCAGAACAGGGTGCCGTCGATGGCGCCCTTCTCCCCGTCGATCCGCAGCGGGATTTCGTAGTCGAAGACCTTGGTGCGCTTGCTCTCGTCTTTGACCTGCGGCGGGGTGCCGGTCGCCATGTAGTGGCTGCGGTGGTCGTGCCAGCGCAGCGTGCCCGAGTCGTCCACCGTCTTCCATTCGGGCGGCGCCTTCGCGTTCGCGCTCTTTGGCACCTGCACTTCGGCATAGCGGTTTTCGTTCAGGTAGGTGGCGGGGGAGCGCTGGTTCTTCTGCACGGTCCCGTCGCGCAGGATGCGGGCATAGGGCTCGCCTTCGTATCCGTAGATCACGATTTCGTGTTCGCCCCGATCGACCAGTTCGAGATCGGCGTCGTAGTTGAGGACTTCGAGGCTGACGCCGGGCACGCTCGGCCTCACCGACTCGATTTCAGAGCGGAAGTTGGGGTTGCCTTCATGCCCCAGGGCAGGGGTGGCCATGAGCAGGCAGAGCAACGTTGTCGTGGCGGCCAGGGCCGCCCAGCGCTTTCGCACGGGTTCCTTTCGATCGCACGCGAGGCGCGACCGAAAGAGTCCGGCGCCTCGCGCTAGTTCTGCGTGAGCAGGAGTACGGGCGGCGGGCGCTTCGCCAGGGAGAAGGCGATCAGGCCGGTGCCGCGCGGGCGCCAGCTCTCAGGTGTCGACGGGAGCGGCCAGGACGGGGAAGTCGTCGCTCGCCGAGGCGGACGGTCTCGCCGCGAGGCGAGCTTGACGATCAGCTCCTCGCCGATGTAGTGGCCACCGAGAAGCGGAATGGCGATCAGCAGCGCCGGGGCCATGAACAGCAGAGCCTCGGTCGAGCCGGTGAGGGCGAGGACGGCGACCCAGGAGATGGTTATCGCCAGCGCCAATTTCGCCGAGAAGCGGCTCGCAATCTGCACGGCTGGAAGGGTAGAGGAGATCGCATTCCTCAAGGCGGCGAGCGCCGCGACCTAGATCGCTCCGCATGGAAACGCCAGAGTCTGGGCCGCTGGCGCTTGACGGCGCGAGGGCGAGATTCGGATCATGATCAACATTGGACTACCGTTCAGGCAGCTCGTCCGCTTCGCATTCCCGCACCGCAAAATCGGTGCGGTGGGTGTAGGGCTTGCCTGGAACGTCGCCATTCCAGAACGAGTTAGCGGGAGTGAATAGGCCCTTCCAAGGCTGGGACTCAACGCGGTACCAATATCCGTCACGTTCGACCGATTCGGGATACGGCCAGTAGAACTTGCAGCTGACGCGGATTGAGCGGTTGTGAGGAATACGCGGTCCTTCTCGGGTCAGCGAGTAGGGGTCTGCAAAGGTCCGTGCGGATTCCGACCAGACACGCTCCTTCACAAGTCCTTTGGCGTCGGGTACCGCTTCGTCCTTCGCCTGCAGACGCGGCGATGGGGTCGGATTTGGTTTCGGTTCGGGCGGGTCCGAACCACCGGACTCGATCTGAGAGCCAAGCGCATAGATGACCACGGCCGCAACCACTACCCCCGCGATGATCTGTTCGACGGTTCCAATGCCAGCGTCAGCGAGCCGCTGGCGGAGCGTCGGTCTTTCAGGACCATTCATGGCAGCCTCCAAACTCAGCCAGTTCCCAAAAGATACCCGAGGGTCTTTGCGGGCCAACTGGGGAGATGGTCGGCACTCCAACCGCCCCTTTCATACCAGCCACTTCTCGGCTGACTTCCCGCTAATCCCCGCGTACCCATGTTTGGCGGGGGCCACAGCTATCTCCGCAAAAAACACGCTGGGTACTTGGTCACTTTTTGCGCCCTCCGCATCATGGCCGACGCGAATCGCACTCAGGAGGTCGGCGGTTCGAATCGGAAAACGGAACTGATTGCGCCTACGGCGATTGGCTGGTCTGGAGTTTGGGCGGGGAGCCGCGACGTCGGCGACGCGCCGTTGCCTCGGCCTCCCTTCGGGGTGGCCGTCGATATGGGAGATCCACTCCCGCGTCACGAAGGTCGCGTACATACGGGCCGACAGAGTGGGGCTTCAGGTCGAGCGCTTCGGCGATCTCCCGTTCCGGTCGCCCGTCCCACCACAGCCGCGCGAGCAACCGATCGCGCTCGGCTTTGGTCGGACGCTCGCCGGGCAGGTATTCAGGCGGCGGCAGGGGCCGGAAGTACCAATTCGCCACGCCCTCGAACAGCTCATCGAAGGTGACGCCGAGCGCGGCCGCCACTCGCACTAGAGAAAACAGCCTGAAGTTGCGGCTCCAGCGCTCGAATTCTGAGACGTCGCTTCGGCTCATCGAGGCGCGGTCGGCAAGAGCCTGCTGGGAGAGGTCGAGCCGGTGGCGGGCGCGCATCGCGTTCAGGCCCAGGCGCGTCGGCAGGAGGCGGGGTACCACGTCCGGGTCCTCCACCCGGAACGATCCGAGGTCCGGGCTCCAGGTGAGCCCGGCGGTTATGAAAGACCCGGGCACGTTGAGGCTGCCCGCGAGCCTCAAGGCGAGGGACAGGCTCGGAACCCCCGAGATCCCATGCTCGACCCGGAACAGGTAAGAGTGATCGACCTCGGCCGCTTCCCGTAGCTCCCGATAAGTCATGCCGGCCGCTTCCCGCCAGAGCGCCATGTTGGCTCCGATTCGAGCGGCGATCTCCTCGTTGGAGGCGTCCTCAGCGGCGCGGGCGTCGACGGGCTGCGGCTCCTCCTGGCGAACGGCACCTTCGCTCGGCCGGGCGCAGGTCTCCCGCCGCTGCCGAGCTCGCTCCTGCGCGGCTCTCGTCGGAGGGCGACGATAGGGAGCCCGCTCCCCGCGCTCGCGGAGCCGGTGAACGGTGGAGGAGATGGTGCCCGTCGAGACGCCGAGGGTCTCGGCGATGGCGAACGCCGGCTTGTCCTCATTCCATAGGCGCAGGACGTCGCCCTCGATGGCGCTCATCGGCCGGTGTGCCCTGCCGCCGCATGACGGAGAGGGCGTTGGCTGGGGCTTCAGGCGGACACCACTGAGCAGGAGGGCAGGGGGGAGGTTGAGGGAGCAGGCGATGGCCAGCAGCGTCTCGACCGTCGTCTCGTTGATGCCCTGCTCGATCAGCGACAAGCCGTTTTTGCCGAGGCCCGACGCGCTGGCGAGAGCCTGCTGGGTCAGGTGGCGCCTCTCCCTCGCATCGCGGATGTTGGCGCCGAGAATCCTCGCCACCCCGCGGCGGTCGCCTGCCGGCGCGTGTCGCGGCCCCGAATCGAAGGAGGGCTCGTTGACGGGGACGACCAAGAAGAACCCGGAGAGCCGCTCGGGGGGCAGCGGCCCTTCGGCATTGCGGAACACCTGACCAGGCGTCCAGAAGATGCCCTCGACCAGTTGGTCTAGGGAGACGCCCAGCGCGTGCCCCAGCTTCACCGCCTTGGTCAGTCGGGGTTCGCGGGCGCTGTCACCTTCGAGCTGCCAAACGTCGCTTTCGTGCAGCCCCGCTCGCTCGGCGAGCCCGGCCTGATCCCAGCCCCTGCTCAGTCGAAGCCTGCGGAGGTTGGTCGCGAGCCTCTGCACCAGCTGACTTCCGGAGCCGGTTTCCCGCCGACAGTCCTCGCACGTTTCAGGCGCCCCATCGGGTTCGAGCGCGAGAAGCTCCCGGTCGCACTCCGGGCAGCACCGTTCCTCGAGCGCTGACTCCTGGCCCGGCGAGTCCATCGGGGATCACCGCGAACTGCTCAGCGCGACCTTCCCGAGAAGGCGATGGCGAACTCCGTTCGGATGAAGCTCGGATCTGTAGAGGCCGACGCTCTCGGCAAGGAAGGGCTCCAGCAGCGGCGGCGGCAGCGGGCCGGAAGGGACATCCCGAATCGCCATCGGCCTTCGCGATCCGCGTTCCTCGGGTCGGACCCGAGCAACCGTTACGTGAGGCCGGAAGGGTCGACCCTCGGGCTTGTAGAGATCCCGGTCGACCAAGACCGCCCGCAGTCCTATCTGAAAGATCTCCGTCTCCGGCGAGTCGGCCGCGAGCACGAACACACGCGGCCTGCCTCGGGAGGGAAGGGCCTCGACGTCGCGCAGCGAGATCGAGGGGGCCGAGGCGCCCTCGCCCTTCTGGCGGACGGCGGCGACGAGAGCATCGACCTCGTCGGCCGGTCGATTGCCGAGGAAGGCGAGGGTGATCCGCAGCATCGGTGCGCCCGTGCGGCGAAGCGCCGGGTCGGCCAGGGCGTCTCGTCCCCAGGAATCAATGCCCAGCCGCACCGCCGCAGGGAGATCGATGGCAATGAACAGCCGGAGGCGTTGCGGCGCGTCTCTGGCAGCGCTGGATCGGGAGTTCGGTCGGGGGGCGATCTCGGTGGCACTGCGCCCGGCGACGCGGCCTGAAGCCCCGCCGCCAAGGGGTTCGCCCTCCGACCTACTGTCCCGCCTCCTCATCGCGAAACAACCCCTCGGGGTTCGTCTTCGCGGGGGGCTTGTTGCCGGCAGCCGGGGCCACTCGCCTGCCGCTCAAGTCGCCGCCGATCGCCGTTCGAGGACCGAGCCAGGCAGCGGAGGTCCCCGGACCGGCGTCGAGGTTCTCCGCCGTCGGTGGCCTGGGTCTCGGTCCTCGAACTGCGATCGGCGGTTGCGCGTCGCGCTTTCCCCATCGGCGCGAGTCCTCGGGGACCGGACCAGGGTGCAGGGCTTCCTGCTTCGGAAGACCCGCATCCTCCCTGTGGCCTGCGGTCCGACCCCCGAGGACTCGCGCCTCCGGTTGGCGCTTTCGCTGTCATGCCAGTCCTTCTGGTTCGTTGGCGAGGCCATCCCAGGCTGCGACCGCGCGCCGACCTGGGGCTGGCCCCGGGTTTTCGTCGACATCCGGCTCGTCGTCTTCGGGCTCGACCCACTCGTCTATGCAGTGGGTCGCCGAGCCCAGCCGCCACGTCGCTCGGCGGAAGCGCTCGCTCAGGTCAAACCACCTCCCCGAGAACACCAGCTCCCGCTGGCTCAGCAGGCGATCGGTCTCTTCCCAAAGCTCCGCCACCTCCCGTTTGAACTCTTCGATCCGAACGGCGGCTTCCATTCGGGCGTGCCGCCAAACCCGGTGCTGAGGCGACTCGGCCAGCTCGCCGATCTCACCCGCCTCGCGGCGCTTGCCCAGCTCCCCCAGGCCGGTGGCAGTCAGGCCCCAACGCTCCCGGCCCTGCGCCTCGCTGCGGCTCAGCAAGCCGGCCCGTCGCAGGTCTTCGAGTTGGGGATGCAGCGCCGCGACGGTCTTAGGCATGGGCTCGAAGCCGAGGTGCTCGGCGACGACGAAGACCCAGACCTCCTCGGTGTCGTCGTGGCATTCGGCCCGATCGACGGCCTCCAAGATGAGGCCGTCGGAGAGAGGGGCGTAGGGCTTCAGCTCCTGGGCGGCCGTGGCCAGCGGACAGGCCGTGCTGCCTGGCTGCTCCACTGCCTCGCGGTGAGGTGAGTCCAGTAGGTCGAGTAGCTCTTCGCAGACGTCGACCGCCCGGCGAAAGCGATCCCATCGCTCGCAGTCGGAGTCCTTTGCCTCCAGATCGTGTCGCTCTTCGCAGGGCGCCCGTCGCGCGTCTCGGCGTAGGCGCTTGAGGGTTCTCGTGAGGCTGTCCGCCGGCATGGTCAGCTCGACCGTCTCGACGTCGCGCTCGACCTCCCAGCCCAGGTTTTCCATGAGCTGCAGGTCTTCGCCGAACTCGGCTGCGAGCTCGTCGGTGCCGACCCCCTCCTTGAGAGCCAGCCCGGGCGGGTCCTGGCCGAGGATGAACAGGCGCCGGCACATGAGCCAGTGGAGCGTGTCGCGGTCCTTCTGGCCGATGACGAGGGCGGCGGTCACGCTCGCTCGCCTGCCGTCGGGTCGAGCGCGGCCAGCACTTCCTCGCAGGCGTCATAGCCCTGCTGGAACCGCCGGTTCGTCTCGATGTCCTCGGGGCTGGCCTCCGCCCCGCCGATGATCAGCCTGGCTTCGCCACGCAGGCGCATGAGGAGTTCCATTAGGTCGTGCGGCTCCATCGTCAGCTCGAACTCCCCGCGGGGGTCGTTCTTGGCCCAGCCGATCTCCACCAGCAGGCGGAGGTCTTCGGCGAACTCCAGGCCGAGCTGTTCGGCTTTGGCGTAGTCCTCCTCGCGCTCCAGCGCGTCCCAGAGGTCGCCTACGGAGCCGATGTGATTGCGGAGCAGTTCGTAGAGCCCGCCGCGCTGCTCGCTGTTGATCTTGATCGTGGTGCCGGGCACAGGTGCCCCTCTTTCTCGGTAGGGCACCGAAGCCGGACTGGATGCCGCCCCGGTTGGGGCAACGGCAGTACCGTTTCTGGCGCATCGAAGTCTTCGGCTTCGGTGCCAGGCCCCGGGGCGTTAGCGCGCCGCCGGGGCCACTTATGTCTTGGCGCTGGCGAAGGTAGCCCTGCGGCGTCGCTGAAATCAAGCGGAAGATCGCCAGGATCCTCGCTGAGATACTTTGCGGCCTGCTAGGTCAGCGTGCGCTTTCCGGCCTGTGAAGCCAAGTTTGACGCCCATTCAATTGGGATCACGAGGTCGCCCGAGGGATCGTAGCCTTCCCCCGCTATAGAGAAAAGCCCCGGAAACGGGGCTTTTTTCGTGCCCTTTCTGGAGGCGGCCCTTCCGGTGGGTACTAAGTGGGTACTAAGTTCTCCGCTCTTGGCGGGAGCGGCGCGAAGCGGAGCAGCCGTCGATGGTCGTCAGTCGAGTAGCGCCCGCAGCGTCACGAAGCCTTGCTCGCCGAAGGCGTGAATGAGCGCACGGGCGCGCTCGCGGGTGTCCTCCTCCCGCAGGCCCTCCCCGAGGATCGACTGCAGGTGTGCCGTCCGGATGTACTGGGGCCCAGCGCTGGCCGCCGCCGCCAATGCCTCGAGCACCGACATCGTGGGCCCCGCGAGGGTGCGGTCCTCGCCGACCAGGCCGGACAGCAGGGAAAGCGCGCCCCGGACGTCCTGCACCCGACCGCCCGTCCGCTCGAGCGTCCGGGCCAGTCGCTCGACGTCCTCCGGGCGGGTCAGGCGCCCCGAGGTGAAGAACCAGCCGAACTCTTCCGCCTCCTTGGTCCCGAGGTCCTCCGCGCGGAGGCGCGTCGACCAGAGCTCGCGGTGGCGCTCGAGCGCGGCTTCATCGGGTTGGTAGGAGCCCGGTTCGCCGCCCCGGAGCGCCCGACCGAGGGTGCCGATCAGCCGCGCCTTGTCCTCGTCAGTTCCGTAAGCCAGGAAGCTGGAGAGGAGCTTCGGCGCCCGCTCTTCCACGTCACGCCAGATCACCCCGACGTGTTCGGCGAGGCTGTTGCGGATCCGCTCCTCGTCGGGGCCTCCGCCAGAAAGCTGATCGACAGCCTCCGAATAGCTCGCCGAAAGCGCCGCCACCAGGTCGCCCGAGACGATCGACCCGTATCCGAGGTAGCCCTCCCAGCCGGCCCGGGCGGGCCCCTCTCCGTCTGGATCCGCCACCTGTGGGCGACGCTTGGCCACCCAGTCGATGTCGACCGCCGCCAACCGGCCGAGGTTCGCGCCGATCATCGCCCGCACCGCCCGTGCGGGATCCGCAGCCAGGCAATCCAGAAGATCCTGTGCCTCCGGCGCCTCCCCGAAGCCGACCACGCCTGCGCGGTGTAGCCAGCCGAGGTATTCGACCGCCATCTCCGCCGCGCGCCCCCGGATCGAGCCGATCGCGAGGCCCATCGGTTCTTCGGCCTCGGCGTCGCGTTCGGGGCTCGGGTCGGGACTGGCCGCGGCCATCTCAATCACCGCGAAGATCTGCTCGCGCAGCGCGATCGGCGGATCGGTGCGCAGGAGCGTCTCGAGAGTCTCCATCGCGACCAGCTGCACGCCGGAGCGTTCGGGGTCCGCGGGCGCGGCCTCGGGTGGATCGGAGAGGGGGAAGGCGAGGGCACCGATCACCTGGCCGTCCGCCGGTGCCCAGTCTCCTTTCAGGGCCTTCGCGAACCCCTGTAGCGCTCCCCGGACGTAGATCAGGGGAAGCTCGTCCAGGCGATCGACCAGCGCCAAGAAGTGCTCGGGATCGGTGGCGACCGCCTCGCTGAGTTCCCTTCCGAGGCCCTCACGCGACGGTGCGCCGAAGTGGCGTTCGGGGCGGAAATCGCGTAGGTGGATGATCAGGGCGTCGAGATCCATAGCTGCGAGCTCCTCCGGCGTGCTCGGCGATTCGGCTGCGAAGAAGCCCGAGGGAGGCAGCGGGATCTCCGGCCCGCGCGCGGTGCGCAGTGCCTCCAGCCAGAGCTGATGCTCGGCGTCGAGCTCGCCGTCCAGCGGCTCGAGCAGCGCCAGGCGCCAGTCGTCTCGGTAGCTGCGGGCCTTCTCGGCTTCGGCCACCGGGTCGATCGCGAGTCGGGTCGGATCGGGACCGCCGTCGATCGACTCGAGGAGCCTGGCCTTCTTCTCTGCATCCAACCCCGGCCAGGCCACCCCGAGCAGTTCCCTCACCTCGGGGCGGCTGTGGAAGTCGAAGAGCACCTCGTGGTCTCCCAGCAGCTCGGGCGCCTCACGGACCGCCAGGTCCGAGCGCGCCAGCAGATAAATGCGCAGGCGCGCGAAGATCGCTGACTCCTCGGCCTTAAGTTCGGCGAGTGCGGCTTCGCCGGCCGCCTCCCCTTCGCCCAGGAAGTGGATTCCGGTGTCGCGCAGGAGCTGGAGCAGAAGGTGGCGCGGCTCGAATTCCGCAGGCTCATCGGGCCCGTCGATCCCGTCCCGCCAGGCGGTCGAATCGTTGAGGGCGAGTCGGCGCTGGGCACCACGCAGCTGGCGAACGAGCTTCTTGAAGGTCGCAGGCGCGTCGGCCTCCAGCAGGGCTGGCAGGGCGCCTTCCACCGCCTCGGTGACCTGGTAGGAGTCGTTGGCGAAGCGCCCGACCGCGCGCGGTGGGAGGAAGTCGGCGGCGCTCTCTTCGCTCCGCACCTCGACCGCCAGCAGGGCAACGAGGATCTTGAGCGCGCCGGGGATGCAGCCACCCTCGGCCAGGTGGGCGATCAGGTCCCCGGCGGTGATCGACAGGTTGAGAAGTCTGGCGCTGGTGCCGAGATCGCGGGCGACCCGGCGCGCGAGCGTGCCTGCGACCAGCGGTGCGGGCAGGAGCAGCGCGGTTTCGGCGAGCACCGCCGCGACTGCGGCGTTCTCGCTATCGGGCACCGACCGTGCCGCTGCCGCCACGCTCTCGGGCGCGCTGCCGGCGAAGCGCAGGAGTATCTGCCCCTCCGGCCAGGCTGGGAAGCTGATCCAGTCGCCGTCTCGCCGCGGGGGTGGTGGTTCCTTGGTGAAGACGCCCAGGCCGGCCAGGAGCTCCACCCAACGCGGGCTTTCGAGCTCTGCGAAGAAGCGCGCCGCCGTGCCCGCGCGGAGCCGCGCCAGCGCGCCCCGGGCAAGGTCTCTGTCCGGCTTGGCCGCATGGGCGATCTCCATCAGCTCGTCGAAGGAATCGAAGAACGGCTCGCGGGCGACCCGGACGGCCAGGAGATCGGTCAGCTCCGCGAAGGCCCCGGTCAGCTTCTCGGGGTCGCGTGGGGCCGCGTTCGGGGCGGCGACGTGGGCGAAGCCGACCATCACGCCCTGCACCCGTCGCCACTGCGAGACCCAGGCCGCGGTGTCGCCGCCCGCCTCTACCGCATCGGCTCCGAGTAGGGTCTCCGCCTGCCCCTCGATCGACTCCCGCCCTCGCTCGAAGTCCTCCACGACCCACTCCGCCGCGGCGCGCAGCTCGGCCGTATCGTCTGAGCTCGCGGCCTCCCGCAGTCGCTCCACGTAGCGCTCGGTGCCGGTGCGCCCGCGCTTTCGGTCCGGGTCCTCGATCGGGACCGGCTCGTGGTCAGCGAGGCGGTTCATCAGCTCGCGGCCGACGTGACCGACCAGGTTCGTCCAGCCCGCCGGTTCGCGCACGGCGAGCAGGCGCCGGGCCTCCGCGTAGAGGCCCGCCAGGACCAGGGAGCGTTCCCCCAGGTAGGTCTCGACCAGGGCCTCACGCTCCGGCCCTCGCCCGCCCGCCCCGGCCTCCTCGCTCATCAGGCCAGCCTATTTCGCCCTGCTCACCTCAGTCGGGTTAGAGCGGCGGCCTTTAAGCTGCCAGCCTATTTTTCGACCGCTTTCGCCCTTGGCCGGGACCGGCATCCCGTTCGACGCGTCGAAGAGGAAGCGCTTCAAGGTTGCGCTCAAGGCGTCCGGCGTTCGCTCCGTCCGTTTCCACGACCTCCGCCACACCTTCGGCACGAGAATGGCCGCCGCAGGTGCGCCGCTGCGGACCATTCAGGAGTGGATGGGCACCGCGACTACACGAAGCCAGTTAGGCGAGGAGGCCCGCCAGCCGGCGTAAGCTAGAGAGGAGCGGTTATGGCAGACGCACAAGAAATCGAGCTGGTCTTCGAGCCCCAGGATGAGGGCGGCTACCACATCTACGCGCCCGACCTTCCCGGTCTTCACACCCAGGGCGACGACATGGACGGCGCGATGGCGAACGCCAGCGAGGCGGTTGCCCTCTACGTCGAGGGTCTGCGCGAAGATGGCGAACCGCTCGACAGCGGCGTGATCCGCCGCACGGTTGACGGCTGGGTTGGACACTAGCTTTCCCGGGAGGTTGGCCGGGGCGGGCTGCGACCCAAAGCGCTCTCAATGTCGACCAACACTTCAACCTCGTTCGCGAACTTGCGCCCACGGATCTCCTTGAAGAATTTGCGAGCAAGAGCGTGGCGAAGGGAAGTCGTCACCGTCCGCTTGCTGTAGGAGAGATCGATCAATCGCGACAAGGGCTTGAAGGTTCCTTGCGCGACCTCAGGCTCGCTGCCTATCTGGTGCGCCCATTCCTTTTCGGCTTGGGCGACGGTGAATGCGTTTACTTCGGCGGCAGCCGTTGAGGGCATTTGGACACCAACGACATCGTCCAGATCGATCCAGTTCATCAAGATGGCGGTGCTAGGGGAGATCGGCACTCGAATCTCCAGCGTTTCGATTGGACCCAAGCCCTGACGTTGAAATGGGGCACTGGATGGGAGGTCCAGTGGCCAGAGAACGACCGGGTGATCTGAATATGCGAGTTCTGGTCCGGCGAAGTGCAGAATCTGCCAGCGCATCAACCCGAGAATGCTCGCCACTTTCACCGCATAGCGCAGCATCGTCATGAACCTCTGCGTTGGATCTAGGTAATCGTCGATCGCTTTCTCTCGGGCCGTGGTGACATTGCCTTTGAGTTCGGCAAGCGCTTGAGGTTTGAAGTGGTCAGCTTCTAGAGCTTCGAGCGACGGCCAAAGGATCTCCTCGCGCTGCTCGAAAAAGGCGGGACCGCGGAAAATCTGCACGGCGAAGAACTGAGCGACGATGCCCTTGGTCTCTGCATCGATCTGGCCTCCTTCTATCAATCGCCGTAGCGATCCTGCCGCTTTGTCCTCAATAACAGAGAGCGACTTCTCGGTGTCGTCAAGTTGCTCCCCTTCGGGACGGGTGCGCCGGTAGTACGGCCCGCGCGTTGCGACTGACTTCGTTGACCTCTTCCTGCAGGGCGCATTGCTCTCGGTGTGTACCGAGACCTTTCTTCCATCGGTCTCCCATGCCTTCTGGTACATGCGAGGCACGATGTGTCCGTCCTCGACAGTGGGGCTCTTGGACCCGTCGATCGTGAAGGCCGGCCTTTCGCCGCGCTCGATTTCGCGGTCGCGCTCTAGGCAGCACTGCTTGTACTTCTTGCCGCTGTTGCAATGGCAAAGGTCGTTGCGCCCAAGCTTGTTCATAGGCGCAGACTAGAACCCGCAGTATCCACGAATGGGATGTGCTCGGCCCTGATTCAGTGCTTATGGTCTGAACATGGAAACGCCGGAGGAAATACAGGCCAATGTCGAGCGCGGATTCGATCTGGAGCTAGCGGCCCTTCGGGCGCTCGATGCGGCCTCAGAGCGACTCCTCGACCTGTTGCCATCGCGGGGTTTGCAGAATGAAGGAGACCGAATCCTGGCTATGGCAATCGCTAGGGGAACGACGACCTTCAAGGGGGCGCTCTGCCTAATTGAAAACGGATTTGGCCGAGAGGCCCTGATGCTGACTCGCTCGCTTTTCGAGGGGGCGGCGGTTGCCTATTGGATCTCCAGCAACCCGGACAAGGCAGCGGAGCACTTCGCTCTCTCTAATGAACATGAGATCCATCTGATGGGTCAGAAGTTGGACGAGCTAGGCATTGCGGATCCACTTTCTCCGAGCATGGGGAGGCTGGACGACGAGAAGCTGGCGAAGGCACGCAAGCTCTTTGGAAAAGACAACCAGCGGCTGTGGACGGGGCACCGGACGATCTGGGACCTGATCCGGGAAGTCGAGGGTCGACTGGAGAAAGCAGGCCGCTTGACGCTGCTGGATTACATGAAGCACGACCATGGCCGCAACACCAAGGAGATGCACGCGACGGCTAGCGCGATTTTCGGCATTGCCATCAATCCCGCCGCGGTTGGACCCGATGGACATCGCGGTATCTCGGTGAGGGTGGGACCAGGACCAGATTCATTGGACGAAGCCGCCCAGGGCGCATTCCTGAACCACAGCAACCTGCTGCTTCTCTTGGTCGATCACTTCAAGCTCGGACCGGAGGCACAAGCTGAACTCGATCAGGCCATCACCGATAACGCGTTCGCGTTCGCGGTAATCGATCCAGTAGAGGCGCGCAAGTTAAGTCGAAACGACCTTTGTCTTTGTGGGAGCGGAAAGAAGTTCAAGAACTGTCATTGGGATCGGATGCGACACAGCTTGTAAGAAGAGGCGCGTCTCCGCGAAGGGAGCTGCGGATACTCCGACTCGGCGTACTCGCGGATGCTGGCTTCCTTTTCGACCATCCACCATCGTGTTACGGTCGGCGGCGATGAAGGGCATTCTTCTTCTCATTCTTGCCGCCGCCCTTGCGACTGGTATCACTGGCTGCGGAGACTCCGGCCCAAATGGTCCCAACGCCAAGGCGATCGAAGAATTTGAAGACCTCGGGCTGAGCCAAGAAGAAGCCGAAGCGGAAGTGATTGCCGCGAACAGAGAAGCAACAAAAGAGATCCGTAAGGACGAAGCTCGAATTCGCCGAGAAGTCCGCGAAGAAAAAGATCGCCCTCCCAAGCCGAAACCGAAGGCGAAGAAGAAGACTCCCGCTCAGGCCGCTGGCTTTGCGGGGAAGTACGAAGAAGCCTACGAAGTTGCTCTGTTCTCCTGCGGCTTTTATCCCCTCGAACGGATAGCCAAGGAATTCCATATCTCGCCCTCGGCAAACGAATTTGAGGTTGCCGAAGCCTACGCAGATGGGTACTACGGGCGGTTTGAACAAGCCGCTTTCGAGGGCTGCATCGAAGGGATCAGGGATCCTCAGACGGAATAGGCATCCGTTCCCGCCTTCCATCGCGGCTCCGACGCTCCTAGTCTGAGGCACCGCCTGAACCCGTCGCGGGCCGCCGCGCGATCGAGGACGCCGAGTTTCGCCAGGTCTTCGCCGACTAGCTAGGGGGCGCGGCGCGCTGGTCTGCCTGATGCAGCGACCATCTTCATCGGCAAGCCCGAGCCGGGAACGGGTACTAAGCGGGTACTAAGTTGAGCGCAACTAGGGCCAACTCGGTCCAACTCGAACCGCTTAAACAAGCCAAGAACCAGCCTGGTCAACCAGCCCCAGAGAACTCATAACCCGAAGGTCGCAGGTTCGAATCCTGCCCCCGCTATGAACGAATCCCCCGGCCTTAGGATCGGAGAGTTGGCACAGGATGCAGCTATCCGCCATCAATGTGCATGGCTCTGTCTGGCCTAAGCCTAGGCGTCTCTACGGCCGGGGGGTATCTGCGGAAATTCGCAGCACGTCTCCCAGGATAAGGTAGGTACCGGTGATGAAGCGAGAGGCATCAAAGCGGTCAACTTCGCTATGCGCCCCCTTGTGGCCGGCGGTGTCCGCGGCGTCGAGACGCTCCCCTAGGTAGGCCAGATCTGCGGTCGCGACCTTTGCGGCGGTTCTGCTCTTGGAGTTCGCCAGGATCCAATCGACCAGGCGATTTATGTAGTTGGTGTCACCCATGGAACGACCATCGACCGCATCGCCTGGCGGGCGAAGCGCATCCGCTACTGCCTTCAGTAGTCGGCGACAAGTCCCGGCAGCGCTTGCCCAATCCTCTGGATTATCCGAAGTCGCATTTTCGAACGCCGCACTCAGCATGGGCAACGCTTCGGGTACCAAGTCACTGATGGCGGAGTCGACATCCCTCCTGACAATTTCAAATGCCGACTCAACAGCCGAGCCAAAGCGCAGCTCCTGATAGCGCTCAACAACATAACCGTGCATCGACCCAACGACCTTGTCGAGTACCGGCTGAAATTGAACCACAAGCTTGTGCGCTTCATTGCGCTCCACCGGCAGCGCGGACGCGACAGTTATTCGCGCTTTGGCGCTCTCCATGAGGACCCCCATTTGTCCCAACGTTCCCGTTATCACCTTCTCGGAGTCATCGTCGGTCTCTTCGACTGGAACGACACGATTGGAGCGTCTCGCTGCAACAGTTGCGTCGACCGTGAGGGGAGTGGGATAACCACCAACCTCAAAGCTCAACCAAGCCATCGCGGAGGCATCGTCGAGCAACCGTGCGAGCCTGCTGGTCTTTCTCGCAACGTCCATAGGCGAGATACCTGACATCTCAATGTCATTGAGGAGCTGCTCCGCGAGGTCGAGTGCCTCGGCTCGGCGTGATCGCTGAGTCGTCATGGGAAGGCGACCCTATCTAGACGAGATCTCCACCCTCACAGACGACGTTCAGACGCGAATCACGTCGACATTCTGGAACGAGTTGAAATCGGCGTCTTGAGTGAGGACTGCGGCCCCGTGTCGCATCGCGGTTGCGGCGATCCAGGTGTCATGGCGGCGAAGGCGTCGCCCTTTTGCAAGCTCCGCCGAGGCGATGCGGGCGAAGCAGCTTGCCACCTCGGGGTCAACCGCAAGCAAGGGGTAGGCAGCCTGTACTCGCGAGAGGGTGGCTAGGCGAGTCGCGCGGGTGTTTGGCTCGGTGGCACGGAGCACTCCGAGCTCGAGCTCGGCCGCGGTAATCACCGAGACAGCGATCTCCTCTGGAAGGTCGCCCAACTCACGACCAGTCTCCTGGGCGACGAACACCGAGGTGTCGGCAATCGCCCGGCTCAAACGTCGTCGAGCTCAGCGTTGCGGATCTCGGCGAGGTCATCAAGAAGGCCGCGATCGGCCGGTGCCTCGCGCCTAATGCGGTGTAGTTCGGCGGCGGGAACCCAGGGGTCGCGCTCCTCGATGTGGGGGAGGATGTCGGCAACCGGGCGGCGATTGACGGTGAGCGTCAGTCGTTCGCCGGCTTCCAACTCGGAGACGACGGCGGAGGTGGAGTTCCGTAGCTCACGGATTGAAACGTCTCGGGCCATGTGCGTACTGTAGCACCGAGTGCGACAGAGGCCACAGGATGGCTTTATCAAGCCAAATTTCGGACCTCGACAATCCGACATCCGGTAGGGGGAATCCGCTCAGAACCCGCCCCGCTATAGGACGAAAGCCCCGCAAGTGCGGGGCTTGTTCGTCCTATTGGACGGACAATAGGGTGCAAAATCGGCCGTGGGGCAGGCTCTGGGCGAGGTGAGGTCTGAGAGAAGACGACCCGGCTGCTTTAGCAATCGGATGGGGGTGGCCAATAACTGTCAGGAAGACCGTTAGCGAAACTACCACCAGGCAGGCAGCAACTTGGCGACGGCGCGCTGGTCGCGGAGAGCGCATTGGGCGGCAGCCCACCCACATACTCCGTGGACGGAACCTCCCGGAAAAGTCGAGGCGCTGGCGAGGTAGAGGCCACGAATCGGCGTGCGATAGGGCGAAAGCGTTGGTGTCGGTCGCAGTAGCATCTGATCGAGGGAGTAGCTGCCGCCGCCGATGTCGCCGCCGACGAGGTTCGGGTTTGCTCTCTCCATCTGCGCCGGCCCGAGCAGGTGCCGGGCTAGGATCCGGTCGCGAAACGACGGGGCGAACCGCTCGATCTGGGCCTCCATCCGCTCGGCGTGGAGCTCGAGCGTGCGGTCGTCCAGCCCCGCCGGGATCCTGGTGTAGGCCCAGGCGGTGTGCCGCCCCGCCGGCGCTCGCGTCTGGTCGGCGAGGGATTGCTGGCCAAGGATGAGGTAGGGGCGCGAGGGCAGCCGGCCCGTCTGGAGCTCTCGGCAGGACCCGGCCATCTCGGCGGTATCGGCGCCGACGTGAACGGTGCCGGCCCTGCGCGCGTCCTCCGCCGACCAGGGGATCGGGTCCGCGAGTGCCCAATCGATCTTGAGGATGCCGGGTCCGTGGCGGAATCGCCGCAGCCTCTCCCTGTAACGGCCGCTCAGGCTGGAACCGCCGAGCCCCAGCAGCTGGGCGGGGGAGACCGCGCAGAGCACCGACCTCGCCTTCACGAGCTCCCCTCCTACCGTCACGCCCACCGCCTTGCCGCGCTCGATCGCCACTCTTTCCACTGGCGCCTCCAGCCGCACCTCGCCTCCCAGCGACGTCAGTCGCCGGATCAGCGCCTCGGCCAAGGCGGCGCCGCCGCCGCGCGGGCTCGGCCATCCCACCGCGTGCCCGAGCAAGGCCAGGTGAACCGCCATCACCGCGGACCCCGACGTGTGCGGGCTGACATCGCTATGCATCCCGAGCCCGTAGAACCAGCTCCTCGCAGCCTCGCCGCGGAAGAGGTCCCCGGAGATCGTCGAGGCGGAGCTGAGGGTGATCCGGAGGAACTCTAGGCAGTCCTGGATACCGAGAGCGCGCAGCATCCCGGCGGCGCCGCGGACCGGCGGGAAGCCACCGAGGACGGTCGCGCGCACGGCTCCGTACCTCTTTATGTAGGGCCGCGCGAAGGCGGCCCAGCGCTCTCCATCTCCGCCCGCGCTTCGCTCGAGTGATTCCACCGTGCGCCCGAGGTCCCGGTGCAGAGAGACGCAGTCGCCTCCCTCTAGGGGGTGCGCCATCGCGACCCCGGGATGCACCCACTCGAGCCCGAAGCGCTCCAGGTCCCACCGCTGGAAGACCGGCGAGGCGGCGGCGGCCGGGTATACCGCCGAGAAGGTGTCGTGACGAAAGCCGGGGAGGGTCAGGCTCTCCGTCCGGATCGCCCCGCCAGCCACCGCCTGTCCCTCGAGGACGAGGACGGAGCACCCTCGCTCGGCCAGGGCGTTGGCCGCGGAGAGGCCGTTGGGACCGCTCCCTACAACCACCGCGTCGTACTCCCTCGTGCCGGATGCACCTAACATTGCTGACTAATCATGAATGATCCCTCTGAGATCGCCGTCGAGGGTGTGTGCAAGCGCTACCGCGGCTCGGGTCCCGGAGTACTCGCCCTGAAAGACGTCTCCTTCGTCGTCGCGAGGGGTGAGATCCTCGGCTTGCTCGGGGTCAACGGTGCGGGGAAGTCGACGCTTATGCGCATCCTCTCCACTCTCCTCAGGCCCGACTCGGGAACTGTCAGAATCGCCGGCCACGACGTCCTCCGCGAAGCGGACGCAGTCCGCCGCTCGATCGGGGTCGCGCAGCAGGAGGTGGGGCTGGACGAGTCGCGCCCGGTACGCACCGTTCTCGACCTCCACGCCCGCCTCTATGGGTTGAGCCGGCACGACAGCGCCCGGCGGAGCGAAGAGCTGCTCGAGGTCTTGCGCCTGCAAGGGGTGGCGGATCGGCGGATCCACAGCCTCTCCGGCGGCATGCGCCGCAAGGTCGACCTGGCACTGGCGCTTGTCCACGGACCGCCGGTCGTCTTCCTCGACGAGCCCACCTTCGGCATGGATCCGCCCTCGCGGCTCGAGTTCTGGGAGCAGATACGGACCCTGCGGGAGGAGGGCGCGACAATTCTGCTGACCACCCAGCACCTCGAGGAGGCCGACCATCTCGCGGACCGGGTGATCATCCTCTCGGAAGGCCAGGTCGTTACCGAGGGGAGCCCGAGGGAGCTGAAGCGAACGATCGGCGGGTCCACCCTGGAGCTGGACTTCGCGGACGCGGCTGAAGCCGCCCTCGCGTCCTCTTGCCTCGGCGAGGCGAGTCGGCACTCGAGCCGCACCGTGGACCTCCCCGTCTCCGGCCCCGACGAGCTTCGCATGGCGCTCGAGATGCTCGATGCGGAGGCGATCCGGCCACTCGCCGTCAGGCTCGAGGAACCGAGCCTCGACCGACTCTTCCCGCGTGCCGAGCCTCCGGCGCCGGCCCCGGCGGAGCTGCCGCGATGAGCGCCGCCCGCCCTCCCTCCTGGGGGAGGCAGCTGGCGATGCTGACGGGGCGATCCCTCGCCGTCTCCTCGAGGAACCCGGTGGTCGCGATCAATGCCAGCCTGGCGATCTTCTTCATCCTCGTCTACGACGGCAGCCTCGGTGGCTCGCCGGTGGTCTCGTCCCTAGTCGGGGGGAACTACTTCGACTTCATCCTCCCCGCCGCGATCCTCGCCGCCTCTATCGCCGGCGGTGCCGCCGGGATCTCCCTGGTGACAGACCTGCACTCGAACTACTTCTATCGCCAGCTGACGATGCCGATCTCCCGCACGGCACTGATCTGCGCGACGATCGTCGTCGGCGGCATCCAGGTGCTCGTCCAGACCGTCGCCGTGATCGGGGTCGCGGTCCTGCTGGGTGCCGACCCCGATGGTGGCCTCGTCGCGCTCGGAGCGATCTGCCTCCTCGCCCTCCTCTGGGGCCTCGGGTTCGCCGGCTACTCGGTCCTCGTCGCGATCCTCAGCCGCGATCCGCAGATCACCAGCGCGGCCAGCGTCATCTTCTTGCCGATCATCTTCCTCTCCCCCCTACTCCTCCCCGAGGAGCAGCTGAGGCCCTGGGTCCAGACCGCCTCGCAGGTCAACCCCGCCAGCTACACGTTGAAGGCGATGCGGGACCTGCTGTCCTCCGGCCTGCCGAGCCCCTATCTGGCGGACGCCTTCGTGGCCATCGGGATCCTCGCCTCGGTCACCGTAGGTGGGGCGATCCTGGCCTTGCGCCGCCTCACTCGCGGATAGGAGTCCGGCCCGGGCGCGGCAGGATGCCGCCGACCTCTTTGCGGTAGCGCAGGTAGCGTGGGCCGACCGCCTGGCTGCAGCGGTGGTCCTCGATCGGGAGGTATGGCACCAGCACCGCCAGGTTGACCGCGGCCAGCTCGAGGGCGATCTGGTTGCCGACGCAGATCGCCAACCCGATCGAGATGCAAATCCCACCGGTGAACAGCGGATGCCGCAGCAGCCCGTAGATGCCGCGGTCGATCACCGGGGGCGTCACGTCGGCGGCATACTCGTAGACGAAGAACGCGCACGAGACTCCGAGCTGGCGGCTGCCGTCGAGGATCGCGAAGACGCCGAGCGCGGCCAGCAGGAGGCCGAGGGCAAGAATCCAGGGGGACCCGACGATCTCGCCCCCGTGGACGATGCCCACCGTCATCGGCCGCAGCACCATCGCGAAGTTGAAGCCGATGCCGAAGCAGAGCTCCCGCCAGAACGCCCGCTTGTAGGCGTTGCCTCCCGCGGCGAGGTCGCGTGTCTGGTGGCGTGGGAGGAAGTAGCCCAGCCAGGTCAGCCAGCACGCCCAAAGGAAGACTTGGAAGATCGCGGGCGGGACCGGTAGGAGCTCGCCAATCGCCACGGTGGCCGCAAGGAACCCGAGCATGAGGAGGGCGATCAGGCCGCTGAACCTGAAGAAGTTCAGCAGGTTCGGGTTCCAGCCGAGCGCCGTCAGGAGGTCTGCCGCCCCGAACAGCAGGCGGGCGCTACCGGCAGGCGTCTGCATCGACAAGCACGTCGGAGGCGCGGCTGGTCAGGTTGTCGATGAAGGCGTTCCCGGCGTCCCCGCCCTGCAGCAGGAACAGCAGCGTGGCGACGCACTGGCCCGACCGAAAGGAGACGATCGTGGTTGAGTTGACGGGCTGCGACTGCGCGTCGACTTCGAGGAGTCGAACCTTTGACCCTTCCTCGCCCTCGGCGATCAGATCGGGTTTCCCGACCGTGACGCCCACTCCCTCGCGGGGACCGAAGAATTCGATCGTCGACTGGATGCAGGACAGGCGTTCCGGGGCTTGCAATGCCTCCAACGCTGCGGCCGCCTTTTTCTCGGAGGGCGCGATTCCCACCGCCTCTCCCACATACTTGGAACCCAGGTTGTAAAGCGGGGTCCCCGCGGTCCCAGCGTTCTGCCCTTCCAGCACGGCAACCGGGCTACACGGTTCAGGAAGCGCTTCAGCTTTCACCGGGCCCGGCGGGAGATCGTCCTCGTCTAGCAGTAGGGAAGCGGGTGATTGAGAGGCAGATTGTGAGGACTCTCCAGCGGGGACAGATTCAGTCTCGCCCCCTCCACAACCGCCGATGAGGATCGCAATGATCACTATCAAGGTCGAGATCGAGGCCCGCATATTTACATTGAAACATAAAACTTTAGTGTTCTAGATCTCCTTCGCGGCCCACCCCGCTCCCACTCAGTCCAGCCGACCCCAGGGTTCGGTCTCATAACCCGAAGGTCGCAGGTTCGAATCCCGCCCCCGCTTCGTGTTCACCTACCTGGCGCTAGTCAGCCCACCAGTCGCGCTGGCCCTCGACGTCTTCGCGCGGATTCTCGCCGAGATTGGGTGCGCCGATGACGAGGATCTCGAGGCCCTCCGGTCCGGCCTCGTAGCCTCGCCACGTACCGGGCGGGACGCGCACCGCGTCCCATTCCTCGAGCTCGACGATCTCGTCGTCGAGCTTCATCCGTCCGCTCCCGCGCAGGACCACGTACACCTCCTCTTGCTTCTTGTGCATGTGGCCATACGGAAAGCGATAGTTGGGCGGGACGCGCTGGTAGCCCAGGCCGGAATTCTCGAGCTCGAGCGCCTTGGTCGCCAAGCGGAACTCCAGGTCCGGCGCCCCGTCGAAATTGGACCCAACGTCCTCCAGGTCCTCCTTGAGGTTCCTGAGCGTGAACGGCACGGCGCAATCCTAAGGTGCACTCCTCCTGGCAGGATTGCGCTATGGAGCGTGTGCTTGGAATCGGTGGATACTTCATGCGCGCCGCCGACCCGGTGGCCCTGGGCGCGTGGTATCGCGATTGCTTGGGCCTGGACGCCGATGAGAACGGCCTGTGGAGTCAGGGAGCCGGGCCGACGGTGTTCGCGACGTTCGAGTCCGAGACCGACTACTTCGGGTCCCGTGCCCAGCAGGTCATGGTCAACTTCCGGGTCCGCGACCTGGATGCGATGCTCGCACAACTGCGCGCCAAGGGAGCGGACGTGGCTAAAGAGACGCAGGACATGGAGGGTGTCGGTCGATTCGGCTGGGTCACCGATCCGGAAGGCAATCGGATCGAGTTGTGGCAGCCTGCCTGACCGAGCGCGATCGCACCCTCGCTCATCGCCGGTAAACGAGGTGGGTGACGTGGGGCGTGGTGCGACTCGAGACCGGCTTCAGCTCGAGACCCGCGGCGCCTTCGAAGAGGCGCTCTCCGCCGCCGGCGACGAACGGCGCCACGTGCAGCCGCATCTCGTCGACGAGGCCGGCGGCGAGGTACTGGTTGAGGGTGCCGGGGCCGCCGGCGATCGAGACGTTCTTCTCCCCCGCGGCCTCCCGCGCTCGCTCGAGCGCCGCCTCGATCCCGTCGGTGACGAAGTGGTAGACGGTGCCGCCCTCCATCTCGATGCTCGGGCGAGGGCGGTGGGCGAGGACGAAGGTCGGCGCGTGGTACGGAGGGTTGGGTCCCCACCAGCCATGCCAGTCGAGATCCCACTCGCCGCGGTCGGGTCCGAACATGTTGCGACCCATCAGGTAGGCGCCGGCGGTGGTGATCGCCGCGAGCTCCTCGGCGTTTTCCTCTGCGTGATCGCGTCAGGCCTCCAGGCGGTCGGTGTCGATGTCGCCGAACGGGCGCTCCAGGCTCTGTCCCTCGCCGGCCGCGAAGCCGTCGAGCGTGATCATCATGTTTGCGGTGACCTCTGGCATTTCGCTTCCTCCTCGTTCATGGTGCAACTGATTGCAATCCAAAGATCAGGACTACTTCCAACGCTATCCGGGCCCCTTGTCGAGGTTTGGTGGGAAGGCTGCCAGCCGCGGTTAAGACGCCTGGAGATAGGTGAGTAGGACCACTCCGGAGTCGAACCGCTTCACGTCGTCAAGCTTCATCCGGACGGTCCCCCTGTCGCCGAGCACGTGGACGTTTCCCTCGCCCCAGACAAGTGGGTTCAGGTAGATCTCGTATTCGTCGATCAGGCCCTTCTCGGCGAGGGCGTAAGCGAACTCGCCGCTGCCGTGCATGAAGAGGTCACCGTCGATCTCGTCTTTCAGCTTCGGGACCGAGTCCTCGAGATCCCCCTCGAGCAGGTTCGCGTTCCACTCGAGATCGCCGGACAGGGTGTTGGACCCGACGTACTTCGGCATTGCGTTGACCATGTCCGCCCACTTGCCCGACTGGCTCGGCCAATATCCCGCCAACCCCTCATAGGTCTTGCGGCCCAGCACCAACCCGCTGGATCTCGCCTGACGCTCGAACGAGTACTCGGCATGGTCTCCGCCCTCCTGCACCCACTCACCGACCGGGTCGATGACGCCGTCGAGGGTGGCCTGCGTTGTCGCGATCAGCTTTCCCATCTCGATTCTCCTTCGGTCGCGGGAGCTCTCTCTGAGCTCCTATACCCATGAGACGAACGGGGTAGGCGTTCGAGGTCGGTCGCGGCCGCGCGACGGGCGCGGCGCCGCTCGGGCAGGATCGCGGGCATGCGGTTCACGCGTTTGGAGCTGGAGGCGTTCCGCGGCCGCGAGGTCGACGATCTCGTGGGGCCGGGGCTCAGGCTGTTGTTCGTCGGCATCAACCCGGGCCTGTGGACGGCCGCGGTCGGGACCCACTTCGCGCATCCCACCAATCGCTTCTACCCGGCGCTGGCAGCGGCCGGCATCACCGATTACGAGGTCGATCGGGTCGCCGGTATGACCGATGCCGATCGCGCGCATCTCCGGGCGCGGGGCCTCGGGATCACCAACCTCGTGCGGCGGGCCACCGCGCGCGCCTCCGAGCTCTCGCGCGAGGAGCTGCGCGAAGGCGGCGCGCGGCTGCAGCGGTTCGTCGCCGATCACCGGCCTGCGGTCGTCGCGATCGCCGGCGTCACCGCCTACCGCGACGCGTTCGGCGAGCGCGGAGCGGCCTTGGGCCGGCAGCCAGACACGCTCGACAGCGCGATCCGCTGGTCTGGCGCGGCGCTCTGGGTGGTCCCCAACCCGAGCGGGCTCAACGCCCACGAGACCGTCGCGACGCTCGCCGCCGCCTATGCGGCGCCGGCCGCCGAAGCCGGCGTCATCGCTCGTTGACGTTATGGATTGAGCGCGGAGGCGCTGGCGGAGATCCGCTAGGCCGTAAGCCGGACTGGGAGCGTCTTAAGTTGGTTCAGAAATGCCGACTCGACGAAGGTTGGCTTGCCGTCGAGAGTCATGTCCGGGTAGCGGGCGAGTGTCTCCTCTAGGAGGATCTTCAGCTCGAGGCGGGCCAGCGCCGTGCCGAGGCAGAAGTGGCGGCCGCCTGCACCAAATGCCTGGTGGTCTGGATTGCGGTGGACGTCGAAGCGATCGGGGTCCTCGTAGCGGCTGGCGTCGCGATTCGAGGACGCGTACCACATCACGACCTTCTCACCCTGCTTGATCTCCTGGCCGTTCAGCACGGTGTCCTTGGTCGCGGTGCGGCGGAAGTGGGCGAAGGCGGGGAACATGCGCAGCGACTCCTCGACCACGCCGGGGATCAAAGCCGGGTCGTCGAGGACGAGCTGGCGCTGCTCGGGGTCTTCCAGAAGCGCCCGCATCCCGCTGCAATAGGTCGCCTTGGTGCTGTCGTTGCCGGCGGCGACGAGGAGGAAGAAGCCCATCACGATCTCGTGCTCCTCGAGCATCTCGCCTTCTACCTCGGCGTTGACGAGGACGGTCGTGAGATCGTCGGTCGGATTCTCGCGTCGCTCGGCGATCATCGTGCTGCAGCGGGCGAAGATTTCGGCGACCGCTTTTTGGATCGTGGCTTCGATGCTGTCGGGGCCGCCCGGGCTGTAGTCCGGATCGCTCGCCGCCAGGGCCGTGTTCATCAGCTCCGCCCAGGCTGCGTCGTCTTCCTCCGGGATCCCCATGAAGCTGCCGATCACCCGCGACACCGCGGGCTGGGCGACGTCGGTGACGAGGTCGCATCGCTCGCGGCCCTCGAGCCGGTCGAGCACGTCGACGACGATCTTGCGGATCGGCTCCTCATGGGCGGCGATTCGCTTCGGTGTGAAGCCGGCCTGGAAGAGGGCCTTGAGGCGGTCGTGCTTTGGTGGGTCCATGCCGATGAACATCGCCCGCGCCAGCTCGATCGGGAAGACCTCATCGATCGCGACGACGCCGCCGAGTTCGGAGGAATAGGTCTCCCAATCGCGGCTGACGGCGTGGACGTTGTCGGCTGTCGTCACCGACCAGAAGCCCGCGGCCTCCGGGAGCTCGGTGACTTCAGAGGTCCAGTGAACCGGGCAGCGCCCGCGCATCTGCTCGAACAGGGCGTGGGGTGGACCGTCGACCCAGTGCTTGCGCTCGAGCACGAGCTCGTCCTCGAGGCTCTGCGCCGCCTTCACGCTCTTCGCCTGGTCGGCCACCGCCGGGGATACTACTGGCTGGCTGGCCAGTTTTGGGAGTGGCTAGTCCCAGCGTTCCTGGTCTGGGCTGGCTAGAGGCACCCCATGACGCTCGCCGGGGCCGCCCCAGCCGGGGTCGTGTACCCCACGGGGTGCCCCTTTACGGAGTAGATCGTTTTGACGGCCGGCCTGCGCCTAAGGTGGCCGTGGGCGATTTCCCTTGCCGCGGCGAGGATCTCCGATGGCCAACCGTGGCCGTGGGGCGGCAGGGCATTCCCCCGATAGCCCTTTTCCCGGACCATCTGCAGGAGGGCCGGCCAGTGGGGAGCCGTGGTCATCGCGTCGACTGCTTCCTGCGCTGCGGCGCCATCGCCGGCTCGGGTCGCGGACAGCCAGCGCTGAAGCCAGTCGCAAGCGATTGCTCCCGTCACCGACTTCGCGAGCATGAAGCGATCGGTGAGGGCGCTTTCGCTCTGCAGGGGGGAGCCATCGGAGTCCGGCGGCACAGGCATGCCTCGGAAATGCAGAGCGGAAGCATCGAAGTCCGGTGGCACGGGTATGCCTCGGAGTATCTGCGCGATCGCCGCCGAGCGCGCCGAGGGACGAAGGACTTCGGGTGGCATCGCGGCGAGCCAGGCGTCGATGCCGACCGGCCGCAGCGAGTGCAGCACGGCCTCGTATTCCTGTTTGCTTCCGAACGAGCCGTTGACCTCGATGAAGACGTTCCCCTGGGGCGAGAGGATCGTCGCGTAGTTCGGATGTTGTCCGGCGTAGGCGAAGGTGGTCGCCCTCTGGCCGAGGAGAATCGAAATCACCGGCGTGACATGACCGGCCTGCGTCCTGACCTGACCGTTTTCGCGCAGCATGTTGCGGTGGAAGGAAGCGGGATACCAGGTGAGGTTGAGCTGACGCCCGCCGGGGCCGTAGAGCGGGTGCTCGTCGTTCTTGTAGATCAGTTCGCCTCGCTCGACGTCGAAGCTGCGGGCATGGACGAGCGACCAGCCGGGCGCGGTGATGAGCAGGCGCGGATTTGCTTCGGCCACCTTGACCGCGGCGGCGGCGAAGGTGGGGTGGGCGCCGTCTCTGACGGCATTGACGGAGCCACCTGAGAGAACGATCAGCGCAGCGACCATCGCGACGCAGGCGAGGCCGCCGAGGCCGAGCGAGGCGCCGCGATGCCGCGAGAAAACCCCACCGTGGGCCGAGCGGGTGCGGGCGGCGTGCTCGCAAGCGACGCGGTCGCCGGCCGGAATTGGCTGCGAAGGAGATTCGCCTGCAGCGATCGCCCGCTGCATCGCGCGTGAGAGTTCTGCGTCGGTGATCGCCTCCCGCAGCTCCGTTATGGAGGAGGGGTTGGCCGCCCGCATCCTGGCGAGCACATCGTCGTTTCGGCTCTTGCGGGTCATCGGATCTCCTCGGCGGGGTTGGATACCTCGGTGCGGTCCTCTCGGGGTGTGTGTTCGGTTGCTTCGAGTTGTTTCGCGAGCTTGCGGCGGGCGCGATGCAGCCGCACCCGGAAGGCGCCCGGCGAGCAGCCGAAGACTCGTGCCGCATCGCGTGTGTCGAGCCCGTCCCAGGCGACTAGGCGCAGGACCTCGCGCTCTGGCTCGGCGAGGAGAGCGAAGGCGGTCGAGAAGGCATCGCGGCGATCGAGCGACTCGGCAGGATCGGGCCCGGGCGCGACCGCACCGGTCTCCTGCACCAGGCGCGTATCGAGGTCGTGGCGGCGACGGGTCGACCGATACTGATTGGCGATGACGTGACCGGCGATCGCATACAGCCAGGGCAGGGCGGGATCGGGAATGCGGTCGCGCCGGCGCCAGGCGACCGCGAAGGCGTCCGCGACCGCGTCCTCGGCAATCTCCCGACTGGAGACGCGCCGCATCGAAAAGGCGAGCAGCTGCGCGTAGTGGTCGCGGAAGCAGCGCTCGAAGCGATCGCGGTAGATGTCTGGGACCGCGTTCGGGGGATCGTCAACGGGCAGCATCTGAGAGTAAATGTGCGGCTAAGCACAGTTTGTTACAGACGGGCCGGGCGACTCCATAGCCTTGCGGCATGGCCACGAAGAAGGACACGCGGTCGCCCGCGCCGCACGCTGCAGATAGCCACGAGTTGATCCGCGTGCAGGGCGCGCGCGTGAACAACCTCAAGGACATCAGCGTCGAGATCCCGAAGCGCCGGCTGACGGTTTTCACCGGTGTATCCGGCTCGGGCAAGAGCTCGCTGGTGTTCGGCACGATCGCCGCCGAGTCGCAGCGGCTGATCAACGAGACCTACAGTGCCTTCGTGCAGGGCTTCATGCCGGCCCTGGCGCGGCCGGAAGTCGACGTCCTCGACGGGTTGACGACGGCGATCCTCGTCGACCAGGAGCGGATGGGCTCGGATCCTCGCTCGACGGTCGGCACCGTCACCGACGCCAACGCGATGCTGCGCATCCTCTTCAGCCGGCTCGGCAAGCCGCACATCGGTTCGCCCCAGGCGTTCTCTTTCAACGTTGCCTCGGTAGAGGCGAGCGGGATGATCAAGAAGGGCGACGGGCAGTCCGAGCGGGTGAACTTCAGTCGCACCGGTGGCATGTGCCCCAACTGCGAAGGCCGCGGCGAGGTCACCGACTTCGACCTCTCGGCGCTCTACGACGACAGCAAGTCGCTCAACGAGGAAGCGCTGACGATCCCCGGGTACAGCATGAAAGGCTGGCAGGGGCGCATCCTGAGGGGCTGCGGCTTCTTCGATTCCGACAAGCCGATCAAGAAGTTCACCAAGAAGGAACTCAGGGACCTGCTCCACAAGGAGCCGACCAAAATCAAGGTCGAGGGGATCAACCTCACCTACGCGGGCCTGATCCCGACGATCCAGAAGTCGTTCCTCGCTAAGGACCGGGAGGCGATGCAGCCGCACGTCCGGGCGTTCGTGGACCGGGCGGTCATCTTCACAACCTGTCCCGAGTGCGACGGCACCCGGCTGAGCGAGGCGGCGCGCTCGTCGAAGATCAAGAAGGTCAATATCGCCGACGCCTGCGCGATGCAGATCAGCGATCTGGCCGAGTGGATTCGCGGCCTCGACGAGCCCTCGGTGGCGCCGCTGCTCGAGGTGCTGGGGGAGACCCTCGACTCATTCGTGGAGATCGGGCTGGGATACCTCTCGCTCGAGCGGCCCTCGGGCACGCTCTCGGGCGGCGAGGCACAGCGGGTCAAGATGATCCGTCAGCTCGGGTCTTCGCTGACCGACGTCACTTACGTCTTCGACGAGCCGACGATCGGGCTCCACCCGCACGACATCCAGCGGATGAACAACCTGTTGCTGCAGCTGCGTGACAAGGGCAACACGGTGCTGGTCGTGGAGCACAAGCCGGAGGCGATCGCGATCGCCGACCATGTCATCGACCTCGGGCCGCGTGCCGGCAGCGAGGGCGGGGAGGTGGTGTTCGAGGGCGATATCGAGGGCCTGCGGGCCAGCGACACGCTGACCGGGCGGCATCTGGATGACCGGGCTGCGTTGAAGCCCGAGGTGCGCGAGTCGAGCGAGGCGCTGGAGATCCGTGGCGCCGACACCCACAACCTGCGGGACGTCGACGTCGACATCCCGCTCGGGGTGCTGGTCGTCGTCACCGGGGTCGCGGGTTCGGGCAAGAGTTCGCTGATCAACGGCTCGGTGTCCGGGCGGGACGGGGTGGTGACGGTCGACCAGGCCGCGATCCGTGGCTCGCGGCGGAGCAACCCGGCGACCTACACCAAGCTGCTCGACCCGATCCGCAAGGCGTTCGCGAAAGCCAACGGCGTGAAGTCGGGGCTGTTCAGCGCCAACTCCGAAGGCGCCTGCCCCAATTGCAACGGCGCCGGCGTCATTTACACCGACCTGGCGATGATGGCCGGCGTCGCCACCACCTGCGAGGAGTGCGAGGGGAAGCGGTTCCAGGCCGAGGTGCTCGAGTACGAGCTCGGCGGCAAGGACATCAGCGAGGTGCTGGCGATGTCGGTGACCGAGGCCGAGGAGTTCTTCGGCGCCGGCGAGGCAGGGATCGAGGCGGCTCACAAGATCCTGCAGCGGCTCGCCGACGTCGGGCTCGGCTACCTCCGGATCGGCCAGCCGCTCACGACGCTGTCCGGCGGCGAGCGGCAGCGGCTCAAGCTGGCCACCCACCTGGCCGAGAAGGGCGGCGTCTACGTCCTCGACGAGCCGACCACCGGCCTCCACCTCGCCGACGTCGAGCAGCTGCTCGGATTGCTGGACCGTCTGGTCGACTCCGGCAAGTCGGTGATCGTCATCGAGCACCACCAGGCGGTCATGGCCCACGCCGACTGGATCGTCGACCTCGGCCCCGGCGCCGGCCACGACGGCGGCCGGGTCGTCTTCGAGGGCACGCCCGCCGACCTCGTCGCCGACCGCTCTACCCTCACCGGCGAGCACCTCGCGGCCTACGCCGGCACCTGAAGCGAGCTTGGGGGAGCGTTCGTGAGCTGACGGAACGGCGAGGGCAGCCTCTTATTTGCATACCTAGAGGTATTTGCATACCATTTGGTATGTGACGAACTCAGTAGCTGCCCAGGCGCACACGTTCCTGTTCATGGACCTCGTCGGGTTCACTGCGCTCACCGCAGAGCGCGGCGATGGCAATGCCGCCGACGTGGCACAACGCTTCTACCGTCAGGTGCGCACCCTGCTGGCACAGCACGACGTCGAGGAGATCAAGACGATCGGTGACGCGATGATGCTGCGCAGCGAAGATCCACGAGCGGGGGTCGACCTCGGTGTGCGGCTCAGCGAGCGTGTCGATGGCTCGGCCGACATCCCGCCGGTTCGGATCGCCGTTCACACCGGCACCGCCGTTCATCGCGACGGCGACTGGTATGGAAACGCGGTCAACATCGCCGCGCGGCTTTGCTCCGTCGCCGGCGGGGGAGAGGTGCTCGTCTCCGACGACGCCCGCGCCGCGGCGGGCTCGTTCGACGGCGTGGAGCTCGGAGAACGTCAGCTCCACTGGCTCAAGAACGTGCCCGAGCCCGTGGTCACGTGGTCCGCGTCCGCCGCCGAGCGTCCCGCGCCCAGGTGGGGCTGGGCACGACTCGCTCCGAGGCTGAGTGGCTGGCTTGCCCCCTGCGCCCGCCCGAGGAAGGCGCTGGCCTGATGCCGCGGCGGCTCACTCACAAGGAACGACGGGCCGAGACGCGCCGCTGCCTGATGGCTTCTGCCGCGCGAGCGTTTGCGCACCATGGCCTCGACCGCACCTCGATCGACCAGGTGGCTGAAGACGCCGGCTACACCAAGGGCGCCTTCTACGCCAATTTCAAGAGCAAGAAGGAGCTGTTCCTGGCGATGCTCGATGAGCGCTTCTCGGAGCGGATGCAGCAAATCGAGCAGGTGATCGCCGGAGAAGGGTCCCCGTCGGAGAAGGCCTCGCGTGCGGGGGACGACTTCGCCGCGATGCTCGACGCCGATCCCGATTGGAGCCGCCTGTTCTTCGAGTTCAACGCCTACGCCAACCGCGACGAGGACTTTCGGGAAGAGCTCGTCACTCGCTATCGCTGGATGCGCGAGCGCCTTGGCGCGGCGCTTCAGGCTCGGGCCGACGAGCTTCCCATGCACCCGTCGATCGCCACCGAGCAACTCGCGACGATGACCATCGCGATGGCAAACGGCTTCGCGCTCGAGACACTGCTCGAGCCGAAGGCAGTTCCAAAAGAGCTGCTTGGGACGATGCTGACCATCTTCTTCACTGGGGTTGAGGCGCTGGGGTCGGCGCCTGCCGCCGACGGCGCAGCCGGCCAAGGGTCTTCGTGAGTCGATGGCCGAGCAGGTTCCAGCGGTCTGCGACGTGCTTGCCACGATCGAGGGCCGCGATTGGTCGCGCCTGGAGCGCCTGCTGGACCCCGACATCCACTGGACGACGGCGGTAGAGGAGCATTTGCATGGCCCGGCGCAGGTGATCGCCTGTCTGTCCGAGGATCCACCGCCCGCGCCGCCGGCCTATCACGAGGTGCGCAACGGGCTGATCACTCGTTGGATCGATATCCCGGGTTGAACCTGGCTCGACTCCGTCCCTATGCCGAGAGCACGGTGGCGATGGTGAAGCAGGCCGTGGCGGCGCCGGTGACGATCGCTACCGCATAGAACCAGTAGCGCAGCGCAATGGCGAAGTAGGCAGCGGAGACGGCGATGGTGAGCGGCCGGATGGCGTCGATGCGCACGACCAGCTCAAAGTCGTATCCGGCGATCAGCAGGCAGAACAGCCCGAAGGCGACGGCGCCAAGGCTATGGCTGAGGTTGAAACCGAGCCAGAATCTCCACATCGACGGTGTCGCCGCATCGCCTGGGAACAGGCGCCGGAATCCTATGCCGGTGCCTTCCATGACCGGCTTCACCGAGTTCTTTACCGGGGCGAAGAAGGTGGGACGGACCGTATCGAGCAGGGTTAGGAGCGCGTGTCCTCCGCCGGCGACCATGAACACGATCGCACCGGCGGTGAACCACGCTTGCGCGGCGCCTGCGTTCACTGGCCGACGGCTTCTCGATCCTTAGCCACCCGCTGAACTTCGACGCGGCCCCAAGCCGTCCTGCCGATTCCATGGTTGCCAACAAGTGCTATCCCGCGACGAATATCGTGGGCGTTCGTGACAGTTCTGCTCTACGACAACCCGGTCTCCGGCAACTGCTACAAGGTTCGGCTGATCCTCGGCCTGCTCGGGATCGAGTTCGAGCGTCGGGAGCTGTCTGTTGTCGATCACTCGGATCGAGCCGGGGTGCTCGGTGGCCTCAGTCCGTCGCTAAACGTGCCGACGGTGGTGCTCGAGGACGGTCGTCCTCTTGCCGAGTCGAACGCGATCCTCTGGTACTTCGCCGACGGCTCCCGCTACCTCCCCGACGATCCCTACGAACGCGCCCAAGTGCTGCAGTGGATGTTCTTCGAGCAGTACAAGCACGAGCCGGCAATTGCCGTCGTCCGCTTCTGGGTCGCGATCGCCGAGGACCCATCAAGCGCAGCGGATATCGAGGCTAAGCGCATCGCCGGCCGCGCGGCGCTCGATGTGATGGAGCGCCACATCGGCGACCGCGAGTTCTTCGTCGGCGAGCGCTTCACGATCGCCGACATCGCGCTCTACGCCTATACCCATGTGGCACCCGAGGGCGGCTTCGATCTCGAGCCGTACCCGGCAGTGCTCAAATGGCTCGATCGAGTCGCGGCTCACCCCGGGGTTGTCCCGATCACCGCCTGAGTCAGTCCACGACCAGTTGAGAGCGTGACTCGACTTTTCGCACCGCCGGTGCGTCTAGCGACTCGGTGGCGGTCGCCATGGTGTCGGCGGCGGCGAGGGGACCGTAGTCCAGTCCGGTCATCGTGCTCAAGTCACGGAGCGTGACCTGGTAGAGCTCGAATTGCTCCAGCCCAAGCGACTCGAGTTTGGCCTCCAGGTTGTCTTGGGTGAGAACGTACGCCTTTGCCTTGAGGGTTCCATCCTCCACGTACGCGATCACCTTCCAGAAAGATCGCGGCACGAGAATGTCCCGGTAGAGGAAGTCCGTGTCCTTGAATATCGGGCCTCCGAAGACGCTGATCCGCAGTTTGTCAACCTCGATGTCTTCGTAGATGCCGTCCTCGACTTTTCCCCAAAGGCCGTGTTTTTTAGACTGGTTGAAATCTTCGAGCTGTGGGGCGATGTTGGGGAATAAGAACGATTCTTTGTTCGCCCGTTCGGCCTCCTCGCGGCTGCCCCAGAGGAGATCAGCACGCCTGGCGATATGGCCGCGGTCGAGCGGGTTGTTTTTATAGAGGTCTTTGCCGACCTGGTAGCTGGGGTCGTAGGCACTATCGAGGGTGAACTCGATGTCCTCGCGCGAGAGCTTCTGGAGGGCGTTGCCGTCGATGTTCCAGGCAACCCAGCGACAGAACCGGCGGGTGGCGCTCATCGCTAGCGAGAAATGGGTGTAGTGGCGGACTAGATCCCCGGTTTTGGTGGGCGCGTAATCGTCGCTGACCTCGCTATTGGCTGAAGGGGTATCGATCACGTGCTCGCCGGAGAGGAAGTGCGGGTCATAGCCACCGGTGCTCGCCTCGGTGACGGTGACGGCGCCTGTGGCTGGGGCGAGGGGACTGACCTCGAGCTTCTCGAAGACCGACGACGCGTAGCAGGACAGCGCGTACTCGGCTGGCTCCACCGTCTCGCCCGCGAAGTGCAGCCCGAGCATCATGTCGCTCGCCTTGCCAGAGGTATCCGCGGCCATCCATGCCGAACCCGAGTCTCCGCCCATTGAGATCTCGGCGTTCTCCGCCGGACGGTCAGGGTCGGGGCCAATCTCAAAGCTGCCGATCTCCTGCGCGCCTTTGCCTTCGTAAGCCAGCTTCGTGATCGTGTGCACGCGCGTCACGAGCCCATGGGTGACCCCTGTTGTGCGACCTGACTTAACTACCCGGTCGCCAAGCTCGGGGTCTCCTATCTGCCGGACCGAAACTCCCAGGTCGAGAGCCTCTTCGGTTGCGGCGCGGCCGTCGATGCTGGCGATGGCACAGTCGCCCGCGAGCCCGAGGAAGCTCCGCACCAGCACTCCACACCCGTTATCGGAGGTGCGGTTGTCGTCGAACGAACCCGGCTGGGTGATCTGGTCGCCGATCTCCCCTTTCCCGCCATGCAGCACGTGCCAATTCGAGAGCACGCGGGTCTCGCCCCCGGCGTTCTCTTTGACGAGGCAGCCGAGGGTGCCGGCGGTCTCGCGGACGCTGGCGATGCTGACACCCGGCATCATCGGATCCAGGCGGCGCTTTCGGTCGGCCTTGGCCTCTGTCGCTACGGCGACGGGCTGCACCTGGAAATCCCGCTCCAGGACATCCGTGGCGAGCGTCATTCCGTTAACCGTGATCGACTCGGGGATTGGCCGGGTGGCGGCTGCCTCGAGCCCCTCCGGCGCGATCTTCTGCCCTACCGTGAACTGCAGCGCGAGCTCATCGGTCTGTTTCCCTTCTTTCACCTTGTAGCCGATACCGACTGAAGTCACATTTGGATCCCGCAGATACTCATCGGCCACCTGACGCACCGCAGCTTGGACCGCCGCCTTGTCGGTCAGCTCATGCTCGGTCATCTCAAACCTCCACTCGGATAATCCACTTTTCTCCCCTGGGCACCTCGGGTTTGATCCTTATATCCGGTGAAGACACTATGCGTCAAATAAGTCATGACTAATCATATTTAGCTGTTCTTTCAGCCAGGCAATAATGAAGGCATGCCAGCCGAGGAGTGGACGGACACCGAGCGTGTCGATCGCTATCTCGCTCGGGCGGATGAGTTCCCGCGCCGGGCGGAGGGAGAGAGCGTCCTGCTCGAGCAGGTGCCTCACGACGCTCGCCGGATCCTCGACCTCGGTACGGGAAGCGGCCGCATGCTCGCCATGCTGCAGGCCGACCGGCCGCGGGCGGTCGGCATCGGTCTCGACTTCTCTGAGGTGATGCTTGCGGCGGCACGCGAGCGCTTCGCTGGCGATGAGCGGATTGAGCTGGTCGAGCACGACCTCGACCTACCGCTGCCGCCGCTCGGGCGCTTCGATGCCGTCGTCTCGTCGATGGCGATCCACCACCTCGAGCACGAGCGCAAGCGCTCGCTCTATGGCGAGGTGTTCGAGTTGCTCGAACCCGGTGGGGTCTTCGCAAACTTCGAGCACGTGGCATCGCCGACCCATCGCCTCCACCTGGCCTTCTTCGCGGCGATCGACGAGCCGATCGAGAACGAGGACCCATCCGACCGCCTGCTCGACGTCGAGACTCAGCTCGTCTGGCTGCGCGAGCTCGGCTTCGACGACGTCGATTGCTACTGGAAGTGGCTCGAGATGGCGCTGCTCGTCGGCGTCAAGCCGGCGGAGTCCAGCTAGCCGGTCGCTCGGACCTGTGTCATAGGCTCTCGCCCATGCTTCGAAGCACAAGGCGCAGTGCGGTGGCGGTTCTGCTGGCGTGTTGCACGATCGTCGCGACAATGGCGGGACCGGCCGCCGCCGCGCCGCCGAAGCTGCAGCGCCTGCTCGACGACATCGTCTCCGTCCGGGGCGGTCCACCGGGCATCTCGGTCCTAATCGACCGCGGGCCGCGGACCCGGTTCCTCAGGGCCGGCGTCGCCGACGTGTCCAACGACCGCCTGCCGCAGCCGAACGAACACGTGCGGATCGCCAGCGTCGCCAAGGGCTTCAGCGCCTTCATCGCCGTCTCCCTCGCCAAAGGCTCGTCTCTCTCGCTGGACCAGACCCTCGGCGCGAGCATCCCCGGCGTGCTGCCCAATGCCGAAGGCGTGACCCTGACGCAGCTGCTCCAGCACACCAGCGGTCTGCCCGAGTACATCAAGGCACCGGCGTTCATCAAGAGCTTCCAGGAGGACCCCGCCGCCTACCTCCCACCGGTGCAGCTGACCGAGTTCGTCCGCGACGAGCCGCTCGAGTTCGCTCCCGGCACGCGCTACCAGTACTCCGACACGGACAACATCGCCGCCGGATTGATGGAGGAGGCGGCCTCAGGGCGCTCCTACACGAGCCTGCTGCGGACGGAAGTCTTCGGGCCGCTCGGCATGAGTGGCAGCAGCCTGCCGCGGACCGTGGCGATGCCCCGGCCCTTCATGCACGGCTATGACATCGAGCCGGGCAAGAAGCCCGACGACGTGAGCGAACTGATCAATCCAGCCGGCGCCTGGGCCTCGGGCGGGATCGTCTCGACCCCGGCTGACCTGGCGCGGTTCGTCCCCGCCTACGTGCCGACCATCCTTCGCGCCTCGCGCGGTCTGAAGACAGCCTTCAGGCCGGGGTCCTCCTCGCCTCCCGGCCCGGGTCGGAACTCGGCCGGGCTCGGCATTTTCCGCTACCGCACCGCCTGCGGCGACGTCTACGGTCACACCGGATCGTTCCCCGGCTACCGCCTCTTCGTTGCCGGCGCCGCCGGAGGCGGGCGATCGGTGGTCTTCGTCGTCAACTCCCAGATCGTCCCCGGGCAGGGTTCCCAGCGAGTTGCCGAGGCGATCCGGCGCGCGCAGGCCCGAGCCGTGTGTCATGCCCTGCGCTGATTCGAACACGCAGATCTAGGCTGTGGCCGTGAGAGAGCGCCTGCTTCTGGTCCTGACCATCGTCGGCTTCATCGTGCCGAACGTCTTCGTCGGCCTGTATCTCATCGACGAAGGCTTCGAGCTCGGCAGCTACTTCTCGCTCTGGACCGCCAGCATCCCGTCGACGCAGCTGCTGTTCGACCTGGTCATCGCCGCGCTTGCGTTCTTCGTCTGGGCCGCGGTCGAGGGGCCGAGGGCGGGGATCGAGAGATGGTGGGTCTGCATCCCAGCCTCGCTGCTCGTCGGCCTCTGCTTCGGCCTCCCCCTCTTCCTCTGGATGCGAGAGCGGACACTGAGGCAGACCCCGGTTTCGCAGGTCTGATCGACGGCGTCTCAGCCGAAGTCGATAACGCTGCGGATCCCGTCCTGGGTCTCCATCAGCTCGAAGCCGCGGTTGACTTCGTCGAGGCTGAGGCGGTGGGAGATGAAGGGCTCGACGTCGATCTCGCCGGCTAGGCAGCGGTCGATCAGGAGCGGGACCTGGTCGCGCCCCTTGACGCCGCCGAAGGACGAGCCGGCGACTCGGCGGCCGGTGATCAGCAGGCGCGGGATCACGTCGAGGGTCTCTCCCCTGCCGGCCACCCCGGCGACCGTGCAGAGGCCCCAGCCCATCCGCGCCGCTTCGACCGCCTGGCGCATCACGGCGACGTTGCCGGTCGCCTCGAAGGTGTAGTCGGCGCCGAAGCCGCCGGTCATCTCGAGGATCTGCTCGACGATGCCATCGCTGCCCTCGAGCGTGTCCGTCGCGCCCTGGCCGCGAGCCAGCTCGAGCCGATCGGGCGAGAGGTCGACGCAGACGATGCGCTCGGCGCCCTGCAGCCGGCAGCCGGCGACGGCACCGAGGCCGACCATCCCGGCGCCGAAGATGACGCAGGTGCTGCCCGCTTTGACCGCTGCCGTGTTGATCGCCGCGCCGAGGCCGGTCGAGAGGCCGCAGGCGAAGAGGCAGGCGTGCTCGAACGGCGCCTCGGGGTCGATCTTCGCCAGGGCGATCTCCGGCATCACCGTGTACTCGGCGAAGGTCGAGCAGCCCATGAAGTGGCGGACGCCGTCGCCCTCGCGAGAGATGCGTGTGGTCCCGTCAGGGAGGAAGCCCTTGTTCTGCTGCTCGCGGACCGCCAGGCAGAGGTTGGTTCGGGGGTCGAGGCAGTGAACGCACTCGCCGCACTGGGGCGAGAAGAGGGTGACGACGTGATCGCCGGGGGAGAGGGAGGCGACGTCCGGCCCGGTCCTCTCGACCACGCCGGCGCCCTCGTGGCCGAGCACGGTCGGCGCGTAGCCAGAGGGGTCGGCGCCAGAGGCGGTGTAGAGGTCGGTGTGGCAGACGCCGCAGGCGACGAGCCGAACCAGCACCTCGCCGGCCCGCGGCTCAGCCAGCTCCACCTCCTGGACGGCGAGCGGCTCGCCGAACTCCTCCAGCACCGCCGCGCGCATCTTCACCCTCGATCCACCACCCAGGTCAGCCGCTCTTGAAGCGGGCGGCCTCCTCTGAGCCGCCCGTCGCGTTGCCCTCGCTGTAGGAGTGGGCGCCGGCGCCGGCGAGAGTGCCGTCGTCGACGATCAGGTATTCCTCGCGGATCGGCCGGCCGTCGAACCAGCACTCGAGGATCTCGCGCGCCCCGGCCGCATAGCGTGCCTGCGCCGAGAGGCTCGTGCCTGACGTGTGAGGGGTCATGCCGTGGTGGGGCATCGAGCGCCAGGGGTGATCCTGCGGGGCCGGCTGCGGGAACCAGACGTCGCCGGCGTACCCCGCCAGCTGTCCGCTCTCGCAAGCACGCGCGACCGCCTCGCGGTCGCAGATCTTGCCCCGCGCAGTGTTGATCAGGTATGAGCCCCGCTTCATCTTTGCGAGCAGATCCGCGTCGAAGAGATTCTCCGTCTCCGGGTGTAGCGGCGCGTTGATCGTGACCACGTCGCACACCTCCACCATCGACTCCGCGTTGGGGTGAAAGGTGACGCCGAGCTCCTCCTCGACCTCGGCCGGGAGGCGGTGGCGGTCGGTGTAGTGGAGCCCGACCTCGAACGGCTTCAGCCGTCGCAGGACCGCCGAGCCGATCCGTCCGGCCGCGACCGTGCCCACCTGCATTCCCTCGAGGTCGTAGGAGCGCGAGGCGCAGTCGGCGATGTTCCAGCCGCCGTCGACCACCACCTGGTAGGACGGGATGTAGTTGCGGACCAGCGCCAGGATCATCATCACCACGTGCTCGGCGACGCTGATGCTGTTGGAGTAGGTGACCTCGGCAACCGTCAGGCCGTGCTCGATCGCCGCCTGCAGGTCGACGTGGTCCGAGCCGATACCGGCGGTCAGCGCCAGTTTCAGCTTCGGCGCCTTGGCAATGCGCTCCGCCGTCAGGTAAGCCGGCCAGAAGGGCTGGGAGATGACGACCTCCGCCTCGGGCAGCTCGCGCTCGAAGACCGAGTCCGGGCCGTCCTTGTCGGAGGTGACGATCAGCCGGTGGCCCTGTTGCTCGAGGAACTCCCGCAGCCCCAGCTCTCCAGAGACGCTGCCGACCAGCTCGCCGGGGGTGAAGCCGAGCGCCTGCGGGGTCGGCGTGCTCTGCCCATCGTGGTAGCGCTCGATCTTGGGGACGTCGTCGCGGGCGTAGGAGGGCGGATAGCCGTCTACCGGGTCGTTGTAGAGCACGCAGAGGACGTTTGCCATGGCTAGACCACCTTCTCATCTATGAGGCTCTGGGCGCAATCGACGACCGTCTCCTCGACCGGACGGGGGGTCCAGCCGAGAAGCGTCTGCGCTTGCTCGCTCGACATCTCGACCTTCCTGCCGAGCTGGCTGACGATCGAGCGGACGCTGGGGTCGAAGATCCCCATCCCGCGCACGACGAAGTCGGGGACGCTTCGCTTGGGGACCTTCGGAGCGGCGGCGCCGAGGCGCTCACGCAGCACCGCGGCGACCTCCGACATCCACTGGAACTTCGCGACTGCGATGAAGCGCTTGCCGCCCGCCTCGGACGCAGTCATCGCCCTGATCTGCAGGTCGGCGACATCGCGCACGTCGACGATGCTGTACCCGAGCCGCGGCGTCCCCGGCATTCCCTTCAGCAGCCGCTCGATCAGTTCGAGCGAGAAAGAGCGGTCGCCGCTCAAAACCGGGCCGAGGATGGCGCCGGGATTGACAACCGCAAGCTTCTCGACTGCGCCCTGCTCTTTGACGAAGTCCCACGCTGCCCGCTCGGCGATCGTCTTCGAGCGCGTGTACGGCGTCAGCTTGGGATTGTCGGCGTCGGTCCAGTCCCGCTCGGTGAGCGGCACCGGCGAGTGGCTGGTGCTGCCGCCGACCGCGGCCACCGAGGAGGTGACGACGACGCGGTCTGCCCCGGCCTCGAGGCTCGCCTTCAACGCCCTCAGCGTGCCTTCACGTGCCGGGACGATCAGCTCATCGGGGTCTTTGGGCTGCACCGGCGGGAACGGCGAGGCGACGTGCAGGACGTAGTCGCATCCCTCGGCAGCCCGGTCCCAGCCGTCGTCGCTGCGCAGGTCCGCTGCCAGCACCGAGAGGCGGTCGCCGGCCTCGACCTGGGAGGCGACCGCGACGCGGACCTCCGGCTCGCGCGAGAGGTCCCGCACGGTCGTGCGTACGGTGTGACCGCGGCGCAGAAGCTCGATCACGCACCAACTTCCCAGGAACCCCGAGCCGCCGGTAACCAGGACCGTCTGCGTCTGTGCTGTCATAACCCGAGGCTGAGGTTATCCCCTCGACTGCCGACGTCCACATCCGAATCGACACTGGAGGAATCGTGATCAGCAAGGCCGACTTCATTGGAGTCCCATCCCAGGACGCCGAGCGATCCCGCAGCTTCTATATAGAGACACTTGGGCTGCGGCCAGACGAGAAGGGACAGTTCGAGTTCTGGGCCGGTGACACCTGCTTCGGTATCTGGGAGCCGGCGAGGTTCGGCATGGAGTTCGCGCCGCAGAAGAACGCCCACCCGGCGCTCCACGTCGACGACGTTGCCGCCGGCAGGGCAGAGCTCGAGGCCAAGGGTGTCGTCTTCAACGGCGAGATCATGGACACCGGGGTCTGCCACATGGCCTTCTTCTCCGACCCCGACGGCAACGACCTGATGCTGCACAACCGCTACGCGCCCTACGCGGAGTAGGCGCCGATGACCGACTTCCTGGTCAAGCGGGACGAACTCCGCGAGTGCCGCATCGCCGAGGCGGCGGCACCCGAGCTCGAGGCCGGGCAGGCGCTGCTCCGGGTCGACACCTTCGGGATGACCGCGAACAACGTCACCTACGCGGTCTTCGGCGAGGCGATGTCCTACTGGGACTTCTTCCCGGCCGAGGACGGCTGGGGCCGGGTGCCGATCTGGGGCTTCGCCGAGGTCGAGCGCAGCGAGGCGGAGGGGGTCGAGCCGGGCACGCGCCTCTACGGGTACCTGCCGCCCTCCTCGCACCTGGTCGTCGACGCCGGCCGACGCCGAGGCGAGCCGGGTTCGTCGACGGCTCGCCGCACCGGGCGGCGCTGCCCTCGGCCTACCACCGCTACCTTGCCGACCGACGCCGACTCCTTCTACCGGGCCGACACCGAGGCGATCCAGATGCTGCTGCGCCCGCTCTTCTTCACCTCGTTCCTGATCGACGACCAGCTCGACGACGAGGGGCTGGCGGCGCGCGGGCCGATCGTCATCTCCAGCGCCTCGAGCAAGACGGCGATCGCCGCCGCCTTCCTGCTCGCGCAGCGCGACGGGGTCGAGCTGGTCGGGCTCGACCTCGACCCGGCAACGCCGAGTTCGTCGAGGGCCTCGGGATCTACGACAGCACCGTCGCCTACGACGCGATCGATTCGCTCGAGCGCGGTCCCGGCGACCTTCGTCGACGTCGCCGGCGACGGCGAGGTGCGCCACGCGGTCCACTCCCACTTCGGCGACGAGCTCCTCCACAGCATGGCGGTGGGGGTGACCCACTGGGAGGAGCTCGGATCCCGGCGGCCGGCGATCTGCCGGGCCCGACGCCCGCCTTCTTCTTCGCCCCCGACCGGGTCAGCAAGCGCGCCAAGGACTGGGGCCGCGCCGAGCTCGAGACGCGCGTGGCCGACGCCTGGCACCCGTTCTGCGAGTGGACCGGCGGCTGGCTCGAGACGATTCCCGGCCAGGGCTTCGAGGCCGTGCAGGATGCTTATCTCGACGTGCTCGAGGGCCGGGTCGAGCCGAAGCGCGCCCACGTGCTGACGCTCTCGTAGGGAGCTCGTTTGCGGCTACGGGCTCGATGCGAGCCAGCGCCGCTCCTTCGAGCGCATCACCGGCGTGGCGACGAGGCTGCCGAAGCGTCGCTGCAGCGCCCCGCAGCCGCGAGTCGTGTCCGGCGGGGAGCAGCTTGGCCAGCTGGCGGTACTCGCGCGAGACCTGGCTGGTGCGAAAGACGGTGGCGATCGTCGGTCAGCAGGTCCGACGGCTCGGACACCGTCGTATTGGCCAGCTCCTTGCCTTCGACGGTGATCCGCAGCTCCGCCGGATAGCTGCGAGCCGGGGGCGGCTGCAGCGCCGCCGCCAGGGCGGTGGCGATCGCCTCGGTCAGCTCAGTCGCGGACCGAGGCGGCGATCGCGCGAGGTCGCCCGGGCCCGTCCCTGCCCCTCCTTGGTCGGCACCAGGCGGGCGCCGCCCAGCTCTCCCTCGCCGAGCTCCTCAAGCATCCAGCGATCGCCGGAGGCGATCAGCACCGGAATTCCCTCGGCGGCGAGGCCCTGCGCGTACACCTGCACCTCGTTCAGCGACTCGCCGTCGAGCAACACCTCCATGTCCCAGACGAAGGTGTGCGAGCAGAACCCGCGCGGGTTGGTCGTGCTGGCGTGGTGGCCGATGAAGACGACCGCGTCGAGCGGGACCGCCGTGGGCCTTCGTCAGCGAGGGTTCGGCCTCGACCAGGGCCAGCTCGGCGATCGGGCGCACTTCGATTCCATCCGGCATACGCTCGCGCTCGACGTTGGTACCGACCATGTGCCAGTCGCCGACCGAGATCCGCTCGGCGCCCCCGTCGCGCAGAGCGGCGATTGTCGCGAGCACTTCGTCTGTCATCAGCGTGCGCCCGCGGGCGTAGGCGGCGGGATGAGAGGGCAGGCAATCGCCGTAGTCGTCGATGCCGGCGATGCCCTCCATGTCCGCGGCGATCAGGACGTTCACGGTGTCGCAGCCTAGCCCTATGGGTCCTCGCGGGTATCTTGCCGCTCCAGGTGGGGAGAGACGCACACATCGACCGGCAGGAGAGACGACGTCGCTTGCTGGACGGACTGGCGCAAGCGGTCACTGGTCGGGTCGGCAGGTGGATCGCGATCGCCGTCTGGATACCGCTGGCGATTGCGGGGGTGGTGTTGCACTCCCATCTCGATCAGGTCACAGCGGCAGGTCAGAGCAGCTTCCTGCCTGCGCACGCCGAGTCGACCGAGGTCGTGAAGCTGCTCGAAGGGCAGTTCGCCGGCGGAAGCGACGTGCCGGTGATGATCGTCTTCGGCCGCCACGGCGGGCTCACCGCTGCCGACAAGAAGGCGATCGGCAAGATCGGCGGCGGGCTCGAAGAACTGGGGATAAAGGGTGCGACGCAAGTCTTCGATCCCTACTCCGGGCAGGGCGAAGGGATCTTCGGCGAGGTTGCCAACCTGGCCAGGGGCGTTGGGCCGATCTCCCGCAACGGGGAAGCGGCCTTGGTCGTGCTGGCGCTTGACGCCGACGACCGGGGGGCGATCGTCGACGGGGTCGACGAGATTCGCCGCTACCTGCACCGGCACCAGGTCGAGGGGCTGACCTCCCACGTCACCGGACCGGCGGGAATGGCCGCCGACCTAGAGCAGGTTGCCGACGAAGCCGGCGAGACCCTGCTGATCGCGACCGTCGGCCTGGTCCTGATCCTCCTTCTGCTGGTCTACCGGGCGCCGGCCCTGGCGCTGCTGCCGATGGTCTCGGTCGGCTTCGCCTACGCGATCGCCAGCGGGATCGCGTATCTGCTGATCGAGGCCGGTGCGATCACGGTCAACAGCGAGGGGACGATGCTGCTGCTCGTGCTGACCTTCGGCGCCGGCACCGACTACTCGCTGCTGCTCGTCCACCGCTACCGCGAAGAGCTGTCGCGCGGGGCGGGGATGGAGGAGGCGCTGCCGCTGGCGCTGCGCGAGAGCCTGCCGGCGCTTGCCGCCTCGGCGGGGACGGTGATCGCGGCGATGCTCGTGCTGCTGCTCGCCGACCTGGAGTCGACCCGCTGGCTGGGCCCGATCCTGGCGATCGGGATCGGCGTCGTGCTGCTCGCCTCGCTGACCCTGCTGCCGGCGATCCTCTCGCTGCTCGGCCCGCGGGCGTTCTGGCCGGGGCATGACTTCGGGGCGCGCGAGCCAAGCCGGCGCTGGGCTCGGATCGGTGACCTGATTCGCCGCCGCGCCCGGCTGCTCATCGTGACGATCTTCGCCGGCCTGATCGTGCTCTCGCTCGGCAACCTCGTCAGCCACGGCACGCTCGGCTTCGGCCAGGGGGAGACGCGGCCCACCGACTCGAGCCGTGGCACCGCCCTGATCGACGCCAACTTCCCGCCCGGGCTCGGCTCGCCCCTGAGCGTGATCGTCGACGCCGACAACGCGGTCGAAGCCGTGAAGCGGATGGAGAGCCTGCCGACGGTGAAGCTCGCGGTCCCGGCGGGGGTGTCGAGGGACGCGGAAAAGGCGATGGTGGCGGTGATCCTGCGCGGCGATCCCTACTCGGGCGGGGCTACCGACGCGGTCGAAACCCTGCGGGCGGAGATCTCGAAATTCGATCCGACCGCGCTGGTCGGCGGGGTCCCGGCGGAGAACCTCGATGTCGAGGACGCCAACGCCCGTGACACCAAGCTGATCGTCCCGGCGGTTCTGGCGGTCGTCCTGCTGATCCTCGCCGTCCTGCTCCGTGCGCTGGCAGCGCCGCTCTACCTGACGATCACCGTCGTCGCCTCGTTCGCGGCCACGCTCGGCCTGGTCACGTTTGGCTTCGCCGGGCTGGGCGGGGAGGGCATCGCCTTCAACCTGACCCTGCTCGCGTTCATCTTCCTCGTCGCGCTCGGTGTCGACTACAACATCTTCCTGATGACCCGGGCGCGCGAGGAAGCCGCCGTGCACGGGACCCGGGAGGGAGTCCTGCGCGCCCTCGCCAACACCGGAGGGGTCGTCACCAGCGCCGGGCTCGTCCTCGCAGGCACCTTCGCGACGCTGACCCTGCTGCCGCTCGAGGAGCTGGTGCAGATCGGCGCCGCCGTGGCGATCGGCGTCCTGCTCGACACCTTCCTCGTCCGCACCCTGCTGGTCCCCTCGATCACCTACTTGATGGGCGATCGCGCCTGGTGGCCCAGCAGCGCGGGATCTGCCGATGGACCCGGCCCGGTACGTTGAGGCGAAGCCCTCGAGGGACCGCTACAGAGGAGTGTGCCGATGACCGTAAAGGCCGATTTCAGCGCCGAGGAGTGGGATGCGGTTCTGGAGGGACCGACGAGTGCCGGGATGATCGTCTCCACCGCTCAGCGGGGTGGCACCTTCCGCGAGGTATTCGCGATCGCAAAGGCCTACGCAGAGGCACGCAAGGAGCACGGCGACTCCGAGCTCCTCGATGAGATCGTCTCCAGCAAGCCCGAGATGGATCGCACCCGGGCTCATTCCCCCGAGGAGCTGAAGCAACACGGCCTGCAGCGGATTCGCGATGCGATCTCGCTGCTCACCGAGAAGGCGACGCCGGAGGAGGTAGAGGACTACCGGCGCTTCGTCGTCTCGCTGGCAAACCGGGTTGCCGGTGCCAAGGCAGAGAAGGGCGACCAGTCCGTCAGCGACGCCGAGGGGGCGGCGATCGCCGAGATCACCGAGGCGCTGGAGGCACGATGACAAAGCTGAGATTCCAGATCTCGATCTCGCTGGACGGCTTCATCGCCGGCCCGAACCCGAGCGAGGAGCACCCGCTGGGAGAAGGGGGCGAGCAGCTGCACGAGTGGGGGCTCGAACTAGAGGCGTGGCGCAAGCCCCATGGCCGGGAGGGCGGCGAGGTCAACGCCAGCACCCCGGTGATGGAGGAAGCGTTCGACAACGTCGGCGCGGTTGTGATGGGTCGCAAGATGTTCGGCGGCGGCCCGGGTCCCTGGGGCGATGAGCCCTGGGAGGGCTGGTGGGGGGACGAGCCGCCCTTCCACGCCCCCGTCTTCGTGCTCACCCATCACGAGCGCAAGCCGCTGGAGAAGCAGGGCGGCACGACCTTCAGCTTCGTCACCGACGGGATCGAGTCGGCGCTCGCCCAAGCGAAGGAGGCAGCTGGTGGCAAGGACGTCTCGCTCGGCGGCGGTGCCGAGGTCGCTCAGCAGTACCTGAAGGCAGGCCTGCTCGACGAGCTAGAGCTCAACGTCGTTCCTGTCCTGCTCGGCGACGGCACCCGGCTCTTCGACAACCTCACCGAGGCGGAGGTCGAACTGGAGCGAATCCGTGTCATCGACGCCCCCGGCGTCACCCATCTCAAGTACCGCGTCGTGAGATAAAAGCCTCGGGAGGCGCTCAGGCGACCGAGCCCGCCAGCTCCAGGTCGATCTCGAGCAGGTAGGGGGCGACTAGGCCCTCGTAGTCGGCCTTCCGCTCCGCCGGGAGATCCTTCCAGCCGGTTACCGAGCCACGACAGATGTCCGCGCCGCAGAGGCAGCCGCCCGGGAAGTGCTCGATCGAGTAGTTGCGCATCGCGTAGTCGAAGGTGATCTCCTCGCCCTCGGAGATCGACGCGCGAGCGACGAAGTTGCAGGCGCCCGTGTCGTTCAGCTCGACGCCGCAGTTGGGGCTGCAGGAGTGGTTGACCTTGGGGCCAAGGCCACCGTGCCGTGCCCACTTCGTGCGACTCACCTGAGTCGCGTGCGAGTCGTTCTCGGCGACCTCGCCTTCGAGCACACCGACCATCACCGTCTCGCCAACTTGGAAGCCGCGAGTCGCGCGAACGCCACCGCCCTTGCCGCCTTCGGGAGTACATAGCTCATAACCGACAGGATCCAAGGGACCGCCTCTCAAATTGTTTGAGCGCAGCGAAACTGCGCTCGATGACCATAGACCACGGTCGAACCGCGACCGAAACGCGCACCTTCTGTGACCGATCTCAAGCACAGCCTCTTTGGCTGACCAGCCAACGTGACACAATGTCGTGTCGTGGACGGGCCTTCGCTCGAGCATCTCGATGTGCTGATCGTCGGAGCGGGGCTCTCCGGGATCGGCGCCGCCTACCACCTAGAGGAGCGCTGCCCCGACAAGAGCTATGCGGTTCTCGAGGCGCGGGATGACCTCGGGGGGACCTGGGACCTCTTCCGCTACCCGGGGATCCGCTCGGACTCCGACATGCACACGCTTGGCTTCCGCTTCAAGCCCTGGACAGAGGCCAAGGCGATCGCCGACGGCGACTCGATCCTGCGTTACGTCCGCCAGACGGCCAGCGAGAACGGGATCGAGGAGAAGATCCGCTTTGGCCTGCGCGTCGTCCGGGCCGAGTGGTCGACGGCGGACTCGTGCTGGACAGTTGAAGCCGAGCACAGCGACGGCGGCGAGGCAGTACAGCTGACCTGCAACTACCTCTGGTCGTGCACGGGCTATTACCGCTACGACGAGGGCTACACGCCGCAGTTCGAGGGGACAGAGCGCTTCTCCGGGCCGATCGTCCACCCGCAGCACTGGCCCGAGAGTCTCGACTACGCCGGCAAGCGGGTCGTGGTGATCGGCAGCGGTGCCACCGCGGTGACGCTGGTGCCGGCGATGGCGGAGCAGGCGGCGCAGGTCACCATGCTGCAGCGCTCGCCCACATACATCGTCGCGCTGCCGGCCGAAGACCCGATTGCCAAGAGGGTGCGGCGCGTGTTGCCGATCAAGGCCGCCTACGCCGTGATCCGCTGGAAGAACGTGCTTCTGCAGATGGCCACCTACCAGCTCAGCAAGCGCCGTCCGACCATCGTCAAGAGAGCGATCCGCAAGGGCAACGAACGCCTGCTTCCAGCCGGCTATGACGTCGACACCCACTTCAAGCCCCGCTACAACCCCTGGGACCAGAGGTTGTGCCTGGTGCCAGACGGCGATCTGTTCGCGTCGATTCGCTCCGGGAAGGCCGAGATCGTCACCGACCGGATCGAGACCTTCACCGAGGACGGCCTGAAGCTCGAGTCGGGCGCCGAGCTGAAGGCGGACGTGATCGTCACCGCCACCGGCCTCAACCTGCTCTTCCTCGGCGGCATGCAGCTGGTTGTCGACGGTGAGGAGATGGACCCCTCGACGCGGATGACCTACAAGGGCATGATGCTCAACGACGTCCCCAACTTCGCCTTCACGCTCGGCTATACGAACGCCTCCTGGACGCTGAAGGCAGACCTCACCTCTGAGTACGTCTGCCGCCTTCTCAACCACATGGATGCCAACGGCTACAACCAGTGCGTCACCGAGATCACCGACCCCTCGGTGACCGAGGAGCCTGTCCTCGACTTCACTTCCGGCTACGTCATGCGCTCGCTCGACAAGCTGCCCAAGCAGGGCTCGAAGGAGCCATGGAAGCTGCGCCAGAACTACGCCATCGACATCCGCGCGATCAGACGCGGCCCGATCGACGACGACTCGATGATCTTCTCGCGCGTTGCGCCGCAGCCTCGAGCGGCCGAGCCGGTCGCCGGCTGACCGCCGCCTCCTCGTTCACTTACGAATCGTACGTGCCGTTTGTTAGGCACCCATATGGGCACATAACCGACGGCACGTCTTCCGCGCTGCGAGGGGCTTCGTTCGTCAATGACGGCCATCACGGCTGAGGTGGAGTCTCGTGTATGTTGCTGAACATGTGTTCAGTAACGACCGCAACGAGGGATGGTCGCGAGACGTTGGTGCGCGAGGCGATGCGCCTCTTCGGACAGGCAGGGATCGAGGCGACCTCGCTGCGGGAAGTCGCAAAGGCGGCACAGGTCTCGCCCGCCCTGGTCGTCCATCACTTCGGTGGCAAGGAGGGGCTGGTCGCGGCGGTTGACGAGGCCGCGGTGAGTGAGTTCGGCGCCGCCTACAGCGCCGGGGAGGAGGCCGAGGGTGTCGACCTGCTGCGCCGGCGTGCCGAGCAGACGGCCCGGGTGATGCGGAAGCGTCCCGATGTCTGCGCCTACCTCGGCCGGGCGCTGGTCGAGGCGACGCCCGGCAGCGCCCGGCTCTTCCGCCTGCTGATCGAGGGCGGGCGGGCCGAGATCGACTCCCTCGCCGAGAAAGGGGCGCTGCGCGGGGATGCCGACCGCCTCTGGACGACCCTCCAGCACTTCTTCCTGATCTGGGCGCCGCTCAGCTTCATGCCATTGCTGGAGCAGGAGGCGCTCGGCGGCCCGTTGCTCGACGAGGCGAACCTGGATCGCTGGGTAAACGCAAACGTCGAGCTGCTGGAGAAAGGGCTCTATCGGTGAGCCGGATCGAGGAGGTGCAATTCGAGTCCGGGGGTGAGCGGTGCGCCGGCTGGCTTCATCTACCGGAAGGGGAAGGACCGCATCCGTATGTGGTGATGCTGCACTCGACCGCGGGGGTGCGGCAGCTGTGCTGCTACGCCGAGCGAGGAGACGGGTTCGCCGACGCCGGCGTGGCGGCACTCCAATTCGACTGCCGCGGCTTCGGCGCCAGCGAGGGGGACCCGCGGCAGCTGCTCGATGTCCGTCGGCAGGCGGAGGACCTGGAGGCAGCCCTCGCGTTTGCGCGGACCCGCGCCGAGCTCGATGCCGAGCGGCTCGCCCTCTGGGGAGGCTCGGCGAGCTGTGCCCTCGTGCTCGACGCCGCCAGCCGCGATGCTGGGATTCGAGCGGTGGTTTGCCTGACGCCGTTCGTGCCCGGTCGTGCTACGCAGCGCACCGCAGGGACTCCGATCGCCCGCCTGACCAGGGCTGCATTTGCCGACCGGATTCGCACGGTGCTCGGCCGCGAGCCTCACGGCGTGCTCGTCGGTGGCGAGCCGGGCGAGACGGCGATCCTGGTGCGCGAGGACGCCGCGGCCCGCGAGCGCGCGATGCTGCCGCCCGATGCCCGCATCGATCCGTCTGGCCAGCGCGCCGAGCTGGGCGGCGGAGTCGTGTGGGAAAACCGCGTGGTGCTGCGCCCACGCCTGCGAACCCCGCATCCGCTGCGCCTCGCGAGCCAAGTTTCGGCGCCCCTGCTCGTCGTCGCGGGGGAGCAAGACGTTCTCTGTCCTCGAGGCCCGGCGGCGGAGGTTGCCCGGCGCGCCCCGGCTGGTGAGCTGGAGACGTTCCCCTGCGGACATTTCGACCTTTACGACGACGCCTCGATCGGTGCCGAAGCAGGGTTCCTGACGCGACACCTCCACACATAGACTGCCCGCCATGGCGAACATCTACAGGCCGACGTTCGAGCAGGGTGAGCGGCCTGAAGGCTTCCGCTCGCGGCGCGCACGCATCGGCTACGAGCTCGGTGCCGAGCTGATCGGCGCCAGCTTCTGGGAGATGCCCCCGGGTGAGGCGGCTTACCCGTACCACTTCCACTATGCCGATGAGGAGCTCCTGATCGTCATCTCCGGGAAGCCCAGCCTGCGCACGCCGGAGGGGGTCAGGGAGCTGGAAGAGGGCGAGGCGCTGCGTTTCCCGCTCGGCGAGGAGGGCGCGCACCAGATCTTCAACGACACGGATGACACGGTGACCTTCCTGGCGATCAGCAGCAGCGGGCGTCCCGACGTGGTCGTCTATCCCGACTCGGACAAGATCGGGGTTGGGGAGCGGCTACCCAAGGGTGGCGGTCTGCGGAGCTTCTTCCGCCGCGACAGCGCCGCCGACTACTGGACCGGTGAGACGCCTCCGGCCGTCGACGAGCTCAAGCAAGGAGATTGACGTGACCGAGCTGACGGAGAAGCAGGCGGAGCTGTGCGAGAAGAGTGAGACGGACTACTCGGACCTGCGCGCCCTCTTCATTAACTGCACGCTGAAGCGCAGCCCGGAGGTGTCGAACACGCAGGGGCTGATCGACATCTCGATGGAGATCATGCGACGCAACGGCGTCGCGGTCGAGTGCATCCGCGCGGTCGACCACGAGATCGCCACCGGCGTCTGGCCGGACATGACCGAGCACGGCTGGGAGCGCGACGAGTGGCCCCAGATCTTCGAGAAGGTGATGGCAGCCGACATCCTCGTCCTCGGCATGTCGATCTGGCTCGGCGAGAAGTCCTCGGTGGCGACGCAGATCGTCGAGCGCCTCTATGGCAACTCGCACCTGCTCAACGACGCCGGCCAGTACGCCTACTACGGCCGGGTCGGGGGCTGCCTGGTGACTGGCAACGAGGACGGGGTCAAGCACTGTGCGATGAACGTCCTCTACTCGCTGCAGCACCTCGGCTACACGATCCCGCCGCAGGCTGACGCCGGCTGGATCGGCGAGGCGGGGCCGGGGCCCTCATACCTCGACGAGGGCTCGGGCGGCCCCGAGAACGACTTCACCAATCGCAACACCACCTTCGCCGCCTGGAACACGCTTCACCTGGCGCGGATGCTCAAGGACGCCGGCGGCATCCCCGCTCATGGCAACCAGCGCACCGAGTGGGACGCGGGCTGCCGCTTCGACTTCCCGAACCCCGACTACCGCTAGCTCGGGAGGATCGCGACGGCGCGGCCGGGGGCGCCACTGGCGACGGCGATCTTGACCGGGAGGAAGACGAACTGGGCGCCCCGGGTGGGCAGCCGGTCGAGGGCGGTCAGCATCTCGACGAAGAGCATCCCGCGGCTGAGGCCGGCCTCGTGTACCTCGATCCCCTCCTCGGCGGAGCCCATGCTGGGGGCGTCGATGCCGATCGTGGCGACGCCGCGCTCGTGCAGGAAGACGGCCGCCGCAGCCTCCGGCGCTGGCCAGGCCGGGCGCGATTTGAGCACGACCGGCTCGTAGACGAAGGCCTTGCCGGCTTCGCCTTTCACGTAATGCTTCGACCAGCCGGTAAGCAGCAGCACGATCTCGCCGGCCTGGAAGCGTCCGTGCTCCTCCTCCCAAGCTTCGAGATGGGCGGCGGTGATCGGTGGGCTGACGCCGTCTTCGGCCTGTCCGTCGAGGTGGCGCAGGTCGACCACGACGGCCGGGCCGATCAGCTTCGTGAGGTCGAGCTTCTCGGCGCTCACTCCCCCCAGCGGCCCCGCCTCGGGCAGGCCCGAGCCTTCGGGGGCGATGAAGTGGCTGGGCGCGTCGACGTGGGTGCCGGCGTGCTCATCGAAGATCATGAAATGGGTGACGTAGGGACCGAGCGAGCAGCAGCTGGCGCCGGTCGGCAGTTCGGACTCGTCGAACCAGCTCCAGTTCTTGTGGGCGAACGGCATGTGGTCCGGCCAGGTGCTGGGCAGGTGCTCGGACATCGTCACCGAGAGGTCGACGAGCTTGTCTGGGCTGGCGTCGATCAAGTTGCCCGGAGTAGTAGCACGGCCGGAGTGATCAAGGGGAGAGGCGTTCCTCGAGCCGCTCGGCGAGCCGGTTCATGCCGCGCTCGCGGGCGGCAGCTGCGGCGCTCGCCCAGTCGGTCTCGCGGTCCGACGGCGGCTCGACTCCTGCGTCGCGCAGGGTGGCGATGTCCTTGAAGGCGCGCAGTTCGTCAGCGGCGTCGATCAGCGTCGCCGCGCAGCTTCGGCCGGTGCTCGCGGATCGCGTTCTCGACGGTGCCTCGAGGGAGCCGTGGCGGCGCAGCAGCTCGGCCGCGGTCTTCGGGCCGACGCCTTTGGCGCCGGGCAGCCCGTCGGAGGGGTCGCCGCGCAGGGCGATGAAGTCCGGCACCAGCTCGGGATCGATTCCGTAGCGCTCCCGCACGCCCTCGGGCGTCGACCTCTTCGGCGCCTTTGCCTTTGCTCCCCGTCTTCACGTAGAGGACCGTGACCCGCTCGCTGGCGCACTGGTACATGTCGCGGTCGCCGGTCATCAGCAGGGCGTGGCCGCCCGCCTCGGCCTCGCGCTTGGCGTAGGTGCCGAGCAGGTCGTCGGCCTCGAGCGAGTCGGCTGGTGGCGACGGTCCAGCCGAAGGCCTCGAAGAAGTCGCGGCTGGCGGCGAACTGGGGCGAGAGGTCATCGGGCATCGCCGCCTCGCGCTCGGCGTGGTAGGCGGGGTAGAGCTCGGTGCGGTAGGAGGCGGCATCGGGGCCGAAGCAGAGGACGACCGCTCGCGGCCGGTGCATTTCGATCTCGCGCAGGATCAGGTTGGCGGTGCCGAGCAGGGCGTTGACGGGCTTCCCGTCCGGCCCCTTGATCGAGTCGGGCAGCGCGTAGAAGGCGCGGAAGAGCATCGAGGGCGTGTCGACTGCGAGCAGCGGCTGGGCCACGTCCGCAGCCTACGGCCTACAGCCGGGTCTTTTGGACTCGGCTACCGTCTCCGCGCATGGGAGATGGCAGTGGGACCCCGCATCGCACCCGGCGACCGGCGCCAGCTCGGCTGGCTCAACTTCGGCATCGCCAAGCTGGCGGGCGTCGCCACCCGCGGCGAGCCGCCGCGGATCTTCACCACCCTGGGTCGCCACCGCCGCCTCTTCCGGCGCTGGCTCTGGTTCGCCGGCGCCCTGATGCCGGGTGGCAAGCTGCCGCGCGAGGAGACCGAGCTGGTCATCCTGCGCGTCGCCCACAACACCGGCAGCGACTACGAGTGGAGCCAGCACGAGCGCATCGGCAAGCGGGCAGGCCTCAGCGAGGAGGAGATTTCGCGGGTGCGCGCGGGCGCCGACGCGCCCGGCTGGTCCGAGCGCCAGGCGCTGCTGCTCCGCGCTGCCGACGAGATGCACGACGAAGCGCAAGATCGGCGACCGAGCTCTGGGCTCAGCTGAGCCGACATCTCGACGAGGTCCGGCTGATCGAGCTCTGCATGCTGATCGGCCACTACGAGATGCTGGCGATGACCCTCAACACGCTCGAGTCGAGCCCGAGCGGCCGGTGCGCCTGTGAAGGTCGGGATCCGGGACCTGGCGGGCAAGCGCTGCCTGATCACCGGTGCGGCGAGCGGGATCGGCCGGGCGACGGCCATTGCCGCCCCGGCCAAGGGCGCCGAAGCTGTTCCTCACCGACGTCAGGCCGAGGGGCTGGAGCGGCGTCGCCGAGGAGATCGCGCCGCGCCGGCGGCGAGTCGGCCACTTCGACGCCGCTGGACGTTCGCCGACCACGACGCGGTCGTCGCCTTCGCCGAGGAGGTCCACGCCGCGCACGGCAGCATGGACGTGGTGATGAACATCGCCGGGATCTCGACCTGGGGGAAAATCGAGCAGCTCGAACACGAGCACTGGCGGCGCACGATCGAGATCAACCTGATCGGGCCGATCAGCGTGCTCGAGTGCTTCGTGCCGCCGATGATCGAGGCCCGCCGCGGCGGCCACGTCGTCAACGTCGCCTCGGTCGCGGGCCTCTTCGGGCTGCCCTGGCACGCGCCCTACAGCGCCAGCAAGTTCGGCCTGCGCGGCGTCTCCGAGGTGCTGCGCTTCGACCTGCGCAAGAACCGGATCGGCGTCAGCCTGGTCTGCCCCGGGGCGGTGAAGACGCCGCTGGTCGAGCACCGTGGACATCGTCGGGGTCGATCGCGAGAGCCCGAAGATCCGCAAGCTGATCGAGCTCTTCGAGCGGCGCGCGGTCACTCCGGAGCAGGTCGCCGAGAAGATCCTCGAGGGGATCGAGACGCAACCGCTACATGGTCTTCACCTCCCCCGACGGTCGCCTCCTGCACTGGTCGCAGCGCAAGTTCTCGCCTCCCTACGAGCTGATCATGCGGGTGATGAACCGCGAACTCGACCGCGCGGCGCGGTAGCCGAGCCCCAGCCGTCCTCTAGGTTTGTCGCCGTGCCTGAGGACGGCCCTTCGCATCGAGGATCTGGTCAAGCGCTACCCGACCGGGGTGGAGGCGCTGCGCGGCGTCTCGCTGGAGATCGCGCCCGGAGAGCTGTTCGCTCTGCTGGGCCCGAACGGCGCCGGCAAGTCGACTCTGATCCACTGCACGACCGGGCTGGCGCAGCCGACCGCGGGGGCGATCGAGGTCTTCGGCCACGACGCGATCGGCGACTACGGCGAGGCGCGGCAGGCGGTCGGGCTGGCGCCGCAGGAGCTCAACCTCGACTGGTTCCTCACGGTCGAGGAGACGCTCGACTACCACGCCGGCTACTTCGGCATGCCCAAGCGCGAACGCCGCGAGCGGACCAAGGAGCTGCTGGAGACCTTCTCGCTGACCGAGAAGCGCCGACGAACGCACCCGCACCCTCTCCGGCGGGATGAAGCGGCGGCTGATCCTCGCCCGGGCGATGATGCACCGGCCGCGCCTGCTTGATCCTCGACGAGCCGACCGCCGGCGTCGACGTCGAGCTGCGGCTCGAGCTCTGGCACTACGTGCAGCGGATCAACCAGGAGGGGACCTCGATCCTGCTCACCACGCACTACATCGAGGAGGCCGAGCAGCTCTGCGACCGGATCGCCTTCATCAACGAGGGCCAGATCGTCGGCGAGGGGACCAGCGCCGAGCTGGCCGAGCGCTACGGCGTCGCCAACCTCGAGGACGCCTACCTGGCCCTGGTCGGGCGCAAAGAGCTCTCGCGCTCGCACATCGAGGTCGTGCCTGTGAGCGCCGCGCAGATCCGCTTCGCGACCCTCTGGCGCCGCGAGGTCAACCGCTTCATGAAGATCAAGAAGCAGACGCTCGGCGCGCCGCTGCTCGAAACCTTCCTCTACATCTCGGTCTTCGGCGCCGCGCTCGGCTCGCGCGTCGGTGACCTGCACGGGATCGATTACGTCGTCTTCGTCATTCCCGGCCTGATCATGATGGCCTGGTCGATCAACGCCTTCGCCAACAACTCCTCCTCGATCCTCCAGCAGAAGTTCCAGGGGGCGATCCAGGACCAGCTCTCCTCGCCCGCCTCGCCGATGGAGCTGCTGCTCGCCTTCTCGCTCGGCGGCTTCATGCGCGGCCTGATCGTCGCGGGGCTCACCTTCATCGCCGCCTCGCTCCTGGTCGACCTGCCCGTCGACCACGTCCTGGTGCTGATCCCCTCGTTGTTCCTCGTCGGCTTCTTCTTCTCCCAGCTCGGGGTGCTGATCGGGGTGCGGGCGGAGCAGTTCGACGACGTCGCCTTCGCCCAGACCTTCGTCCTGCAGCCGCTGATCTTCCTCGGCGGCGTCTTCTACTCCGCCACCCTGCTGCCGCAGCCGTTCGAGACGCTGACCCACTTCAACCCGATCTACTACATGATCAATCTGGTCCGCTACGGCTTCGTCGGCTACAGCGAAGTCAGCATCCCACTTTCCCTGCTGGCGCTCACTGCAGCGACGGCTGTCATCTTCTTCGTCAACCTGCGTCTCTTCTCGCGCGGGTACCGGCTGCGCGCTTAGCTAGTCGCCGGGCCCGACGCTGTCGCTGACCCAGTCCAGGTAGCCCTTGCTGCCGGCGAGGATCGGGATCGCGATGATCTCCGGCTCCTCGTAGGAGTGGAGCCGGCGGATCGCTGCCTCGACCTCGGCGTACCTGGCGGCCTCGGTCTTCGCCAGGCACTGCCACTCGCGCTCCTCCTCGACCTTGCCCTGCCAACGGTAGCGGCTGAGGATCGGGCCGACGACCTGTACGCAGGCGGCGAGCCGGCCATCGACGAGGGCGGAGCCAATCCGCGCCGCCTCATCCTCTGAGCCGACCGTGGTCAGCACCTGGACGTACTCCGTCATCGGCCCGAGCCTAGAGGGCTCGCTTGATACACACGCCGGTCCCTACTAAGTTGCCCGGTCCATCATTCGTCCAGGCTGTGCTGCGGGGGCCCGGCTACTGAAAAGGAGATCCAGTTGAAGCAGCTTCTTTCTCGTAAGGCACCGGCAAGAGCGGCGATCTTGCTGGCGCTGGCGGTATCTCTCGTCCTTGCCGCCGTCGCGACGGGTGCGCCGTACGGGCCCGAATCGCCGACGACCGGCGCTACCGCCACCGCGGCCAACACGATCTTGATGAAGGCCGACAAAAAAGGCCTTCGCTTCGAGGGCCCAAAAACGATCGTTGCCGGCGAAGAGCTGACGATCGTCAATAAGTCAAATCCCAAACAGGTCGGCCCGCACACCTTCTCGCTGGTGACCGAGTCCTCGCTGCCAAAAACCCCGAAAACACGGCAGCTCTGCTTCACCAAAGGCCACATCTGCATGGCGATCGCCGGCTGGCACGGGGTCAAAGGCAACGGGCCGGTGAAACAGAACCCGGCCAAGGCTGGGGCAGATGGTTGGGACACGGCCGGCAGCGTCAGCAAGAAGGGCGACTCGTGGTTCACCGGTGAAAAACCCGGCACCTCGATCGTGCAGCAGGTGACCGCCGACGTCTCGGCGGGGCCGAACACGCTCTATTACATCTGCGCGATCCACTCCTTCATGCAGGGCAAGATCACGGTCCTGCCCGCCCCCTAGCGAGACGTCCACTCAACGGTCATCTTCGCCACGCCTGGGACGCCGAGCATTCCTCGGCGTCCTGGGCGGCGGCGCCCTCGCCTCGCTGCTTCCTTTCGAGCTGCGCTCAGGTGGGTTCTTGCCCCTCGGGGAGGAGCAGTCGCTGGCGCGTGCCCCAGCGCCGTTCAAAGAGCCGCTGCCGCTGCCGGCGGTGCTCGGCGGCAGCGACCTGGAGATCCCGATCCGCGAGGCAGCCGTGCCGGTCCTCCCGGGCGAGAAGACGAAGATGTGGACCTTCGGCGGCACGTTTCCCGGGCCGACGATCCGGCGACCCGCTGGTGGTCGCACCAGGGTCACCTTCGATCACAAGTTGCCGCCGGCCGCCGGCGAGCTGACCGTCCATCTGCACGGTGGCCATAACCGCGCCGAGTTCGACGGCCAGCCCGGCGGGCTGACTCGCTCACACCCCCGCTCTTTCTACTGCGACGTCCCGCGTGGCCTTTCGCCGCGGCAGTCGGGCAATGATCTGCTGCTTGGGCCGGGAGGGCGGAAGACCTACGTCTACGACCTGATCGAGGGCGGCCGTCCCGAGCGCGCCGCCTTCCAGTGGTACCACGACCATCGCCTCGACCACACCGCCCAGAACATCTGGCGTGGCCTGGCCGGGATGTGGATCGTCGACGACGAGTTCGAGCAGGGCCTGCCGCTGCCGTCCGGCGAGCGCGACGTCGCGCTGATGATCGCCGACCGCAGCTTCGACCGCGACAACCAGCTGACCGACCCCTTCACCAACCGGCAGCCGCCCAACGACGGCGTCGTCGGCCACTACGCGCTGGTCAACGGCGCCTATCTGCCACGGCATCGCGTCAGCGCGCAGCGCTACAGGCTGCGGATCCTCAACGCCTCGCACTTCCGCCCCTACAACCTCTTTCTCTCCAACGGGGCGCCGCTGGTGCAGATCGGCACCGACAGCGGCTTGATGCCGAAACCGGTGCGGCGGAGTCGCGTGCTGCTGGGGCCCGGAGAGCGGGCCGAGGTGGTGGTCGACTTCGCCGGCGCGGCGGGCGAGGCGGTGGAGCTGCGCAGCAGCCAGCGCCATGACGGCAGGCGCGGCCGCGGTGCGTTGCCCTATGTCGGCGCCCTGATGCAGTTCCGGGTCGACTCGAGGCGGCTGCCGGACAAGACCCGCGTTCCACGTTCGCTGCGGCCATTGCCAGGCTGGGCGAGGCGAGCCAAGCCGCAGCCGGATCGGACCTGGACGATCTCGATCGGCGGTCTCTTCCAGACGACCTGGCAGATCAACGGCAAGACCTTCAACCCGGCCCGCGCCGACGCTTTTCCGGCCCTCGACACAACCGAGACCTGGGAGATCGTCAACCGCACCAAGGTCGCCCACCTGATGCACCTGCACCACACCGACTGGTACCTGCTCTCCCGCAACGGCAAGCCGCCGCCGCCCTGGGAGGACTGCCTCAAGGAGACCTTCTTCGTCTATCCCGGCGAACGCATCCTCCTCGCCGGCCACTTCGCGGACTACACCGGCAAGTTCGTGATCCACTGCCACATGCTCGACCACGAGGACCACGGCCTGATGTCCCAGTTCGAGGTCGTGCGCCCTAAGGGGTCAGCCTGATCCGCACGGCATCTCGGCTGGTGTTGCCGGCGGCATCGACGGCGCTCACCCTTACCTTCGCCGAGACCTCGCGGCCGGCCTCGAGCGCCTTCCTCGCGCGTTTGCGCAATGCCGGGCGCAACTGGAGCTGGAGACGGACGCGGACGCCCGCCGGGGCCGATCGCGAGGCCTTCCTCAGCCGCGCGGTGACGAGCTTGGACGTCATCGCCGGGAACCCGAGCGTGCCGGTGGCGCGCAGGGTGCAGGCCTCCGAGCAGGTCGAGGCGACCTGGACGTAGCCGCGCAGCCGCTGCCTGCTCGCCCGCAATCTCAGCCCGGGCGGGGTGACGTCGATGGCGGGTTTCTCGTTTCCGCCCGAGACGCGTTCCGACGCATCCGCGACGACCCGGTAGGCGTTCCTGTCCGACATCACGTAGATCCGGCCGCTGGCGTCCTCGCCGAAGCTGATCAGGCTCTCCGCCGGATCGGGGAGGGAGAGGCCTGCGGGGCGTGGGTCGGCGCCGGGCACTGCAAGGTTGAGCGTGCGCAGGTCGGAGCGGCAGTAGTCCCCGTAGAGGTAGCGGCCGGCGAGGCTGGGCACGGTCGTATCGCGGACCACGTAACCGCCGACGACCGCGCAGCCGGTCGTCGTCCCGGGCCCCGGTCCGTGCGCGTACTGGAAGAAGGGGTCGGTTAACAGCGGCTGTGGGGGAAGGCAGACGCCCTCGCAGGTCGGCCAGCCGAGGTTGGCGCCCGCGAGGTTGCCTGCGTTGATCTCCTCCCAGGCGCTCTGACCCACGTCCGCGACGACCAGCGAGCCGTCGGGGGCGAACGAGGCGCGGAAGGGGTTACGCAAGCCTAAGGCGTAGATCTCACCTTTCGCCGGCGGCATGCCGAAGAACGGGTTGGAGGTCGGGATGTCGTAGCCGGAGCCGCCGGGGTTCGGGTCGATGCGCAGCACCTTGCCGTAGAGGTTGTCCAGGGTCTGGGAATTCGCTCCGTTGACGTTGTCGCCGATCGTCACGTAGAGCAGCCCGTCGGGATCGAAGGCCAACTGCCCGCCGTTGTGGCTGTCCGACGAGTGTTCCAGCTCGAACACGAGCCGGGTTGAGGCCGGATCGGCAAGGTCCGGGTTGGCGGCGGAGCGTTTGTACTCGACGATCCTCACGTCCCCCGGCGACCCCGTCGGATCAAGCGTGTCGGGGCCTTTGGCCACGGTGAAGACGTAGAAGAGGCCGCTGCTGGCGTAGTCCGGCGGGAAGGCGATCGAGAGCAGCCCCCGCTCTCCGCCGCTGTCGACGTTCGGCACCGTGACGAACGGCGCCGGCAGCAGCGCACCGTCCTTGACGACTCTCACCACCCCGGCGCGTTCGACCAGGAAGAGGCGCGGATCGCCGGGCGGCGAGGTCGCGTAGATCGGCGAGGAAGCCCATGACGACGGCGGCGCCACCGGCTCCAGGGTCGCGGCCCCGGCTCCACCCGCCGACATCGCAACCGCAGCCACGACGATGCCGGGGAGGAGCCAGCGCTTCACAACCCCAGGCTACTCCCGAATCGCTACGCCCCGATCAGCTCGATCCGATTGCCGTCCGGATCGCGACACCAGATTGATCGAGCCCCTATTCCCGCTCTTCTTCCTCGTCCAAGCTCTCCGGGTATCGGGCTTCGGCACGCGCAAGCTTCTTCGGTCCGTAGAGATGACGAGCCCACCAGGACTCGGGTCGCGCAAGCCTGAAGGCGGTGATCCACCAAACAATCCCGAGCGTGTTCCAGCCGGCGTCGAACAGGGCCCACTGACCCTTCACCGCCGTGACCGTTGCTGGCCCGATGATCAGCACGACCCAGAGGCCGATGCCGTATGCGATGGCGACTCCAGTCGAAACCGCGAGCAGCTCCACCGGCGGATTCAGCCTCCAATCAGCTCGATCCGGTACCCATCGGGATCGCGGACGAAGCAGATGAAGTGGCCCTCGGTGCGGCCGCCGGGGCGGTAGGGCGGTTTTTCCGGCTCGATGCCTTCGGCGGCGAGGCGCTCGAGGGTGGCGTCGAGGTCGTCGACGGCGAGTGCGATGTGGTTGTAGCCGGTGCCGTGGTCGTAGGAGTCGACGCCGTGGTTGTAGGTCAGCTCCAGGTGCGGGTCTTCGCCGGGGAAGCCCATGAAGACGTTGATCGCCTCGTCGCCGATCGGCATCCGGGCAACCTCCTCGTAGCCGAGCTTCTCGTAGAAGGCGACCGAGCGGTCGATATCGCCGATGCGATAGCAGGTGTGGAGATACCTGGCGATGCCTGAAGGCTAGGGCACGCAGGCGAAATTGCGTCTTGGCACGACAGGCCGGGCCGGCTCGGAGCCCTCAGTACGATTTGGGCCAGATGGCGCGCCGGACGCGACGGCGACGACGACTGTCGCACACCTCGAGATGGAAGAAGTTGACGATCCCGTTGGGGATCTTCCTTGCCGTGCTCGCTGTGCTCGGGGGGGTGGGGGTTAGCTGGGCGATCAGCGTCTACAACTCGGCGCCGCCACTTTCCAGCCTGAAGCCGGTGCAGAAGGGGCGCTCCTCGGCGATCTACGCCGCCGACGGCAGCCTGATCGGCTTCATCCAATCCGAAAACATCCGCCAGCCGGTGCCGGAACGAGCGTTGCCGCAGACGATCAAGGACGCCACCGTGGCGATCGAGGACAAGAACTTCTTCGAGCACGGGGCGATCGACCCGCCGGCGATCGTCCGCGCCGCCTGGAAGAACCTGCTCGCCGGGGGCAAGCCGGTCCAGGGTGCCTCGACGATCACCCAGCAGCTGGTCCGCAACCTCTACATCCGCAACCCAGAAGAGACGATCAAACGGAAGCTGATCGAAGCGCACCTCGCCTACGAGCAGGAGGAGGTCCACTCGAAGGAGTGGATCCTCACCGCCTATCTCAACACCGCTCCCTACGGCACGGTGGAAGGGGAGACCGCGGTCGGTGCCGAGGCGGCGGCGCAGACCTACTTCGCCAAGCCCGCCAAGGAGCTGACCCTGACCGAGTCGGCGCTGATCGCCGGCCTGCCCCAGGCGCCCTCCGAATACAACCCCTTCCTCGACCCGCAGGCGGCGATCTCCCGCCGCAACGAGGTGCTGGAAGCGATGCTGGAGGAGGACTACATCACCCCCGACGAATACCGCGAGGCCGTCGGCAGCGGCCTCGGCCTCAACCCCGGCCAGAAGTACCGGGTGATCCGCGACCCCTTCCTCTTCGACCTCGTCCAGCAGGAGCTGATCGACAAATACGGCATCAACACCGTGCGCAACGGCGGTCTCAAGGCCTACACGACGATCGATCCCGAGCTGCAGGAACGGGCGCAGGAAGCGGTCGACTCCTGTGGTGTCTGTTACCCCGAAGGCGGGCCGGCGGCCGGGCTGGCCTCGATCGACCCGGAGACCGGCGCGATCGTGGCCCTCGCCGCGACTGAGGGCTACGCGAGCGAAAGCCAGTTCAACTACGCCTGGCAGGCGCATCGCCAGCCCGGCTCCTCGTTCAAGACCTTCGTACTCGCCGCCGCGATCAAGGAGGGGATCGACCCCGACAGCACCTACTACGACGGCACCTCGCCGAAGACGCTTGACCTTCCCTACGGCGGTACCTGGACCGTCAACAACTCCGAGCCCGGCGGCGGCACGATGTCGCTCGCCTCGGCGACCTGGCACTCGGTCAACGTCATCTTCGCCCAGCTCGACCTCGACGTCGGCCCGGAGGAAGTGACCAAGACGGCTGAAGAAATGGGAATCACCTCGCCGCTCGAATCGGTGCCGGCCGAGGGGATCGGCGGTCTCGCCGTCGGAGTCACGCCGCTGGAGATGGCCGATGCCTACGCCACCCTCGCCAACGGCGGCATCCACCACGACGCGACCGCGATCGACCGGGTCGAGTTTTTCGACGGCAAGGTCGAGGAAACCGACGCCGACGCCGGCGAGCGCGTGCTCAGCGAGGGCGAGGCATACGAAGTGACGCGGCTGCTGGAAGGCGTGATCACCCAGGGCACGGGTGCCGGCTACACCTACATGGGCTGCTCGGCCGCGGCGGGGAAGACCGGTACCTCCGAGGACACCTCGGACGCCTGGTTCGTCGGTTACACGCCGCTCTACTCGACCGCGGTCTGGGTCGGGCACCCGCAGTCGCGCGAACCGACCGGCTACGGCGGCCCGACCGCCGGCCCGATCTGGAGCTCCTACATGGAAGCCGCGGTCGCGGGCAACTGCCCCGAATTCCCGCAGCCCGCCAGCCTGCCGGAGCTCTCCGGCCTCGACAGCGAGCACACTTCTTCCTCCTCTTACGCTCCGAGCGAATACGAATACGAAGAAGAAGCCGCGCCTGAAGAGGACTCGGAGGGCAAAGGGGACAAAGGCGAGGCGCCTGAGCCCGAGCCGGAAGCGGCGCCTGAGCCCGAGCCTGCACCCGCCCCCGAACCGGCGCCAGCTCCCGCCCCCTCGGGCGGCGTCGGCAGCGGCGGCATCACCGGTCCCTAGCCAAGAAGTCGGCGTTCGTTCGGTTCTTACGGGCCGGGACTAAAGCTTCTCCTGGCGTAGTCGATAGTTGGTACGTCATGACCGGAGCGCGGCAGGAGCAGGTCTTAAGAGGGCGGGGGAACCCTGCCCGCGCGGTCGGCGCCCTGATGCTCGCCGGCGCCGGGTTGGCCGCGCTCTCGCTGCTGCTGCCCCACCCGAGCGACGTCGACGACGCCATGTTGTTCGCAACCGCCGCGACGATGGTCGTCATCGGCCTGCTCACCCTCGGCCTCGCCGCCCGCATCCCGATGCCGGTAGTTCACCTCGCCCTCGCCGCAGCCCCCGTGTGCTCCGGGCTGCTGACCTACGAGAGCGGCGTCGCCGTCGGGCAGTACGGGGCGATTCTCGTCTGGACGATGCTCCTCGCCGCATACTTCTTCCCACGCATGGTCGCGCTGGCGCACCTGCTCTGGGTGCTCCTGGTCTACGCCGTCACGCTGGCGGCGGTGCCGAGCACAGCCGGCTACTCGTCCTGGACCCGCTGGCTGTTCACAGCGGTGTCGCTGACCGTTGTCGCGGCGCTGACCAGCGAGCTGGTCGCGCGCCGAGAGCGCGCCGACATGAGGGCGCGACAGTTCTTCGACCTCTCGCGCGACCTGCTCTGCACCGCCGGGACGAACGGGCGCTTCGTCGAGCTCAACGGGGCCTGGACCGAGCGCCTCGGCTACAGCCACGAGGAGCTGCGGGCCAAGCCCTTCATCGAGTTCGTCCACCCCGACGACCGGGCGCATACCGAAGCGGAGGCGGCTGGCCTCTTCGACGGCAAAGAGACGGTGGGCTTCGAGAACCGCTATCTCGCCAAGGACGGCTCCTGGCATTGGCTGCGCTGGAGCTCCACGCTGGCGCCGGACGAATCGCTGATCTACGCCCGCGCGACCGACGTCACCGAACTCAAGCGGATCGAGTCCGAACGCGAGGACCTGCTCGAAGAGGTCGAGGCGCTGGCCCACAGCGACGCGCTGACCGGGCTGCCCAACCGCCGCGCCCTCGAGGAGCAACTGCCCCGCGAGATGGCACGGGCCCGCCGCAACAGCCTCTCGCTCTGCCTGGCGATCCTCGACCTGGACCATTTCAAGGCCTACAACGACGCCCACGGGCACCTCGCCGGCGACGTCGCGCTGCGCGACTGCGCGGTCGCCTGGGACTCGGAGCTGAGGAGCGAAGACGCGATCGCCCGCTACGGCGGCGAGGAGTTCGTCGTCCTGCTGCCGGACTGCAAGCTCGAGCGCGCGGCGGAGATCCTCGAGCGCCTGCGGGCGGTCACGCCCGACGGGCAGACGTTCTCCGCCGGCCTCGCTTGCTGGGACTTCGTCGAGGAATCCGAAGACCTGCTCGGCCGCGCCGACGAAGCCGTCTACGAAGCCAAGCGCGAGGGACGCAACCGGGTCGTCTACTAGCCGCGTCCCGGGTCATGATGGGGCCGTGAATGAGGCCCTGGTGCAGCGTTACCGTGCCGCCCGCCGCGAGCGGGACCTCGCGGTCCTCGAGGGGTTCCACGCGCTCAAGCACGCCTTGCGATTCGGCGCCGAGGTGCTCGAGGCGGTCGCCTCCGACCCCGGCGAGCTGGAGCGGCTGGCGGACGGGCTGGCCCCCGACCTGGCCGGCTCGCTGGCGGCGCGGGTGACGGCGGTCGACGGGGAGGTCCTCGCCCGCATGGTCCCGCAGGCGCCCCGCACGGGGGTTGTGGCGATCGCCCGCCGACCGGCGGTCGACGTCGCCGCGGCGTTGGCCGATGCGCGGCCAGCTCCACTGGTGCTGCTCGAGGATCCGCGCACGATGGGCAACATGGGCGCTTGCGTGCGGGTTGCAGCGGCCGCCGATGCCGCCGGCGTCCTCACCACCGGCAGCAACGACCCCTGGCATCCGGACGCGCTGCGGGGAGCCGCGGGCCTGCATTTCGCCCTGCCGGTGGCCGCCGTCGAGACGCTGCCCGAGAGCGACCGCCCGCTGGTCGCGGTCGATCCCGAGGGAGAGGAGCTCGACCCCGGGTCGCTCTCGCCGCGTGCCATTCTCGCCTTCGGCACTGAGCGTTACGGCCTCAGCGAGGTCCTGCTCGCGCGTGCCGACGCCCGCGTCGCGATCCCGATGCGGGAGGGGGTCTCGAGCCTCAACCTCGCCACCTCGGTCGCTGCCGTGCTTTTTGCCCAACGGCTTTGAACCTCGGTGGGGGCTCCCCCGTAAACAGGGCCGATGAAGGCAATCGCGATCTGCGTCGCTCTGGCCCTGACCGTCGTCCTTGTGGCAAGCCAGGCCGCACCGGCATCCGGGCCGGGAGCTGCCTCGGCAAGCGCGACCAAGACCGTCGCGATCAAGAACTTCAAGTTCCAGCCGGCCACGCTCGAAGTCGGAAAGGGCACGAAGGTCGTCTTCTCGAACACAGCCAACCTCGTCCACACCGCGACCGACGCGGGTGCCTTCGACACCGGCCGGATCAAAGCCGGCCGCGCGGTCTCCGTGCGCTTCGAACAGAAGGGCACCTTTCGCTACCACTGCAAGATCCACCCGGAAATGCGTGGCAAGGTCGTAGTCGGCTGATGTAGCGTGAGCGGCGTACGCGGCCCGCTGCGGTCGTGCCCGTCAACTCCGAAAGGACATCTTCTTGCTGCTGCTCGCCGATATCAACATGGGGGAAGCGCTCCTGCTCGCCCTCGAGATCTTCTTCTTCGTGATCTGGATCTGGATCCTGATCACGATCCTCAGCGACCTCTTCCGCGACCACGAGCTCTCCGGCTGGGGCAAGGCGGCATGGGTGCTCTTCCTGGTCTTCATCCCGTTCGTGACCGCGCTGATCTACCTGATCGTCCGCGGCAGCGGTATGCGCGACCGCGCGATCAAGGCGCAAGCCGAGGCCAAGCAGCACATGGACACCTACATCCGCGAGCAGGCCCACGTCTCGCCGGCTGACGAACTGCACAAGCTCAACGACCTCAAGGAGAAGGGCGCCCTCTCCCAGGAGGAGTTCGACAAGGCCAAGGCAAAGCTCCTGTCCTAAGCCGCCTGATCTGCGCATATCGGCGTCCTCGGTCGCTCGCGTGCTGGCGCACGCCACGCTCCCTGCGTCCTTGATCTGCTTGATCAGGCGGCCCAGGACGCCGGTATGTCATCCACCTAATTTCTCCTGCAAAAGGCCCGATTCTGCAAGGGAAGTTGCAAGTTATTAGCAACTCCTAACAATATTTCGGCGATTTCGCTAGCGTGCGCCGCCGATGCGCGCTCCTCTTTCCGGTAACTCCCGGCGCCTCCTGCTGCCCGTGGCACTGCTGCTGGCAGCCCTCTGCGTAGCTGCTGGCAGCGCCGCTGCCCAGACCCTGCAGGAGAAGCTCGACGACACCCAGGGCAAGCTGGCGAAGGTGCGCGAGAGCGAGAGCTCGCTGACCGCGACGATCGCCGAGCAGAACGCCGCGATCGACTCGATGATCGGCGAAGTCTCGGCCCTGCGCCAGCGCCAGGCGGCGGTCGAGGCCGAACTCGCGGCGAAGCAGGCCGAGCTCGATCGCGCAACGGCGAAGCTCGAAGCCGAGAAGCGCCATCTAGCTCGGGTTCGCGCCCGCCTGCAGCGGGCGCTGGAGGTGTTGCGCGAGCGCCTCGTCGCGATCTACGAGGCGGGCAGCCCGGACATGCTGAACGTCGTCCTCGACTCGGCCAGCTGGTCGGAAGTCAACGCCCGCGCCGATTACCTGAGCCAGATCCAGGAATACGACAACTCCGTCGCCAGCCGGGTCAAGGATCTGCGCGACCAGGCAAAGGCCGCGGTCGAGCGGATGACAGCGGTTCGCCAGCAGATTGAGGAAGCGCGCGACACGATTGCGGCCAAGGAGCAGGAAGTAGCCGAGGCGCGCGCCACGGCTGAGGCCCGCTTTGCCGAGCTGAAGGATGCCCAGGCGGAGCGGCAGGCAGCGCTCGACGCGCTCGAGTCCCGGGCGCAGTCGCTGAGCGACAACCTCGCCGTGATCTCAGAACAGATGGCCAGCGCCGGCGAACCGGCCCCCGTCAGCACGCCCGCACCGCTGACCCCCGGCGAGAGCGCCGACTTCATCTCCGAAAGCCAGGCCAGCGTGCCGAGCGGGGCACCCTCCGCGGTCCAGGCGGCGATCGAAGCGGCCAACTCGATCGCCACCACCCCCTACATCTGGGGCGGCGGCCACGGCTCCTTCAGCTCATCGGGCTACGACTGCTCCGGTGCGGTCAGCTTCGCCCTCAATGGCGGCGGCTTCCTCTCCAGCCCGCTCGACTCGACCGGCCTCTCGACTTGGGGGGAACCAGGTCCCGGCCAATGGATCACCGTCTACGCCAACGCCAGCCACGCCTGGGTGATCATCGCCGGCCTCGCCTTCGACACCTCCGGCGGCGCCGGCCCCCGCTGGCACCCCTCGCCGGTGAATTCGCCCGAAGGCTTCATCGCCCGCCACCCCAGCGGTTACTGAGCGGCGACGCTCTGCCAGGTCGCGGCATTGCCGCGGCTGACGTGGACCACGCCCTCGAAGCCTTCGCTCTGCAGGATCGAGGCGGCTAGGCCGCTGCGCTTGCCTGCCTTGCAGATCGTCGCGATCGGGCGGTCGCGGGGAAGCTCGCCGAGTCGCTCGCGCAGCTGGGCGAAGGGGACGTGGAGCGAGCCGGGGATGTGCCCGGCCTCGAACTCGGCGGCACCGCGGACGTCGAGCACGAGCAGCGCCGCGGAGGAGTCCAGACGCCGCGCGAGCTCGCCAAGGTCGATCGCCTCGATCCGCTCCACCGGCCGGTCCTCGGCCCGCCAGGCGGTCATGCCGCCGCCGAGGAAGCCGCGCACGTCGAGGCCGACGGCGGCGAGCAGCTCGGCTGCCTCGAGCTCGTTGCCGTCGGACGCGGCGACGATCAGCAGCTCGGCGTCGACGGGGACCACCTGGGCGACCTTGGTGGCGAAGCCGGTGTCGTAGGCCGAGGCGCTGATCGAGCCGGGGATGTGCGCCTCGTCGAACTGCTCGTTGGTCCGCGAGTCGATCGCGAGGGCGCCGGCGGCGATTGCCGCCTCGAATCCGTGGGGCGTCAGCCGCACGGGAGCGCCGATCGCCGCGACCAGCGGCCCGCGGTTGAGCGAGACGATGTGCTCGACGTTGGGCGGCCGGCTGCCCAACGTCGCGACCGCGTCCTCGATGAAGTCGGCTTCGCCGTCGAAGCTCAGCGCCCGGTTGTGGCGGCGCTCGAAGCCGATCGTCGAGGAGGTCTTGAGGTCGATGCCGGAGCTGCCGCAGAGCGAGCCGCCGAGGTGGCCGGGCCAGACCTCGACCTCGTCCGGCAGCGTCATCAGCCGCTCGTGCAGGGAGCGGAAGATCCCGGCTGCGCCCTCGCGCGGGTCGACCGCGAGATCGGGGCGGGCGACGTCGCCGACGAATAGCGAGTCGCCGCTCAGGACAGCCCAGGAATCGTCGCCGCGGGCGGCGTCGCGCAGCAGGAAGGAGGTGTGCTCCGGCCGGTGGCCGGGCGTGTGCAGGGCCTCGATCGTCGCGCCCTCGCCCAGCGACAGCGTCCAGCCGTCGGCGAACGCCTCGTGCTCGTACTCGGCTTCGGCCAGCTCGTGGACATGGATCGTTGCCCCGGTCGCCCGGGCGAGGCGGCCATGGCCGGAGACGTGGTCGGCGTGGTTGTGGGTCTCCAGCACGTGCTCGATCCGCACCCCGTGCAGGCGGGCCAGGTGCAGGTAGGGGTCGATGTCCCACTGCGGGTCGACCACCACTGCCACCCCGGACGCCGTGTCGCCGACCAGGTAGGAGGCGCAGCCGAGGTCCTCGTGGATGATCTGGCGGAAGAGCATTCGATCTCGGTCCCTGTCGGGTACCCAAATGGATACCGTTCGTCAGGGTAGCGGCGAGGAAGGAGCGGGATGGCGGTCGAGGGAGAGAACAGTCTGGAGCGGCAGCTGAGCGACCTCTTGGAGGTCGAGAGCTTCGAGCCGCCGGAGGGGTTCCGCGAGCAGACACTGCTCAACGATCCGAAGGTGTACGAGGAAGCGGCCACCGACCCCGAGGCCTGGTGGCTGCGCCAGGCGACCGAGTTGCTCGATTGGGCCGAGCCGCCGAGCCAGGGGCTCGACGACTCCAATCCTCCCTTCTACAGGTGGTTCGCCGACGGCAAGATCAACGCCTGCTGGAACTGTCTCGACCGCCACGTCGAGGCCGGCCGCGGTGACCGCGTGGCCTACCACTGGCGCGGCGAGAACGGCGAGGAGCGCGACGTCACCTACGCCGAGCTGCTGGCCGACACGCAGCGCTTCGCCAACGCGCTGAAGGAGCTCGGCGTCGGCAAGGGCGACGTGGTCGGGATCTACCTGCCGATGATCCCCGAGGTCGTCGTAGCGATGCTGGCCACGGTCCGGATCGGCGCCATGCACAACGTCGTCTTCGGCGGCTTCTCGGCCGAATCGGTGCGCGAGCGGATGGAGTTCTCGGAGGCGAAGGTCCTGGTCACGGTCGACGGAGCGCGCCGCAAGGGCAAGCTGGCGCCGATCAAGTCACAGGTCGACGAGCAGCTGAGCGAGCTGGAGAGCCTGGAGACGATCGTCGTCGTCCGCTCGGCCGGCGTCGAGTGCGAGATGAGGGAGGGGCGCGACGTCTTCTACGACGAGGTCGCGGCCGCCGCCGACCCGGAGTGTCCCGCCGAGCCGCTCGACGCCGAGCACCCGCTCTTCATCCTCTACACCTCGGGCTCGACCGCGAAGCCGAAGGGGATCCTGCACACGACCGGCGGTTACCTGACCGGCGTTGCCGCCACCCACCGCTACGTCTTCGACCTGAAGCCGGAGAGCGACGTCTACTGGTGCGCGGCCGACGTCGGCTGGGTCACCGGCCACTCCTACATCGTCTACGGCCCGCTGCTCAACGGCGCCACCAGCGTGATGTGGGAGGGAGCGCCCGACTACCCGCACAAGGGCATCTGGTGGGAGCTGGTCGAGCGCTATGGGGTGACGATCCTCTACACGGCGCCGACCGCGATCCGCACCTTCATCAAGTGGGGGGCGGAGATCCCGGCCGAGTCCGACCTCTCCTCACTGCGGCTGCTCGGCTCGGTCGGCGAGCCGATCAACCCGAAGGCCTGGCTCTGGTACCACAAGGTCATCGGGGGAGAAAGGTGCCCGATCGTCGACACCTGGTGGCAGACCGAGACCGGCGCGATCATGATCACGCCGCTGCCGGGGATCGTCGCGACCAAGCCCGGCTCGGCGACACGACCGTTCCCGGGGGTCGAGGCCGACGTCGTCGGCGAGAGCGACGGCGAGCCGGTCGAGCAGGGCCAGGGGCTGCTCGTTCTCACAAAGCCCTGGCCCTCGATGCTGCGCACCCTCTACAAGGAGGAGGATCGCTTCGTCGAGACCTACTTCTCCCGCTTCGGCAAGGAGACCTACCTGGTCGGCGACGCCGCGCGCCACGACGAGGACGGCTACTTCTGGGTGATCGGGCGGATCGACGACGTTGTCAACGTCTCCGGCCACCGGCTCTCGACGGCCGAGGTCGAGTCGGCGATCGTCGCCCACGACAAGGTCGCCGAGGCGGCGGTGATCGGCCAGTCCGACGAGCAGACCGGCCAGGCGATCTGCGCCTTCGTCACGCTCCAGGGCGACACCGAGCCGAGCGACGAGCTGCTCGAGGACATCCGCGGCACGGTCGCCGAGCGGATCGGCAAGTTCGCCCGGCCGAAGCGGATCGTCTGGGCCGACGACCTTCCCAAGACCCGCTCCGGCAAGATCATGCGCCGGCTCCTGCGCGACATCGCCGAGGGCCGCGCCCTGGGCGACGTGACGACGCTGCGCGACCCCGATGTGATGACGGAGCTGAAGGCGAAGATGGGCGCCTACGACGAAGAGGACTGAGTGACGTGCCACCAGTTAGGTGCCCGTATGGGTGCCTAACTGGTGGCACGTCTAGGGCGCGCGTTCGTCGACCATCCGCTCGACCGCGATCTCCAGCGCCTGCAGCTGCTCGCGCACGCTGCGCAGCTCGCGCAGGGCAATCGCCTCGGCGGAGAGCTGCTCGGCCTCCAGCTCCGCCTCGACCTCGGCGATCTCGGGGCCGAGGAAGCGCTGGGCGAAGGCGCCGGTGAGCAGGGCGACGAAGCCGATGCCGACGATCAGGATCGTGACTGAGACGATCTCGCCGCCGGTCGTGGTCGGGTAGATGTCGGAGCCGAGCGTGGTCATCGTCGTCACCGCCCAGTAGATCCCGTCCCAGGTGTCGAGGTGCTGGGTGTGCTTCTCGAAGGCCTCGAATATGGCCCCGCCGCCGATCGCCGTCAGCACCGCGAGCAGCATCGCGTAGCGCAGCCCCTCGAGCGAGAAGACCTCGCGCGAGAGCTGCGCCAGCCGCAAGAGCCGCAGCAGGCGCAGCAGCCGCAGCACGCGCAGACCCTGCAGCCCGGCGGGCAGCACCGGCGGCGTGAGGAAGACGATGATTGGGCTGAGCGCGTTGTGCCGGAGCCAGGTGCGGCGGTCGGGGACCACCGCCAGCATCACGACCAGCTCGATCGCGAAGGCGAGCCAGGTGACCCAGTTAAGGACCACCGCGACCTCCTCCAGCCAGCCGCCCGGCTGGGACTCGGTGATCGCGACCATCGGCAGGGTAAGCGCCGCCGCGATCAGCATCGGCGTGTTGAGGACTTCGGCGACGCGAGTGCTGCGGGCGTCCATGCCCGGCCGGTAGACCGCGAGGCTCTCCTGTGCATCGATGGTCATCCGGGTCTGTTTCGACGCCGCTCGGACGACCCCCTTTGCGTACCATGAACCGGCAATCAACTAACCAGGAGACGCTCACCCGATGACCGCCAGCACCACCGTAACCGAGGACTACAAGGTCGCCGACATCGGTCTCGCCGAGTTCGGCCGCAAGGAGATCGCGCTGGCCGAGGTCGAGATGCCGGGCCTGATGCAGACGCGCGAGGAGTTCGGCGCGGCGCAGCCGCTGAAGGGCGCCCGCATCACCGGCTCGCTGCACATGACGGTTCAGACGGCGGTGCTGATCGAGACCCTGACGGCTCTCGGCGCCGAGGTGCGCTGGGCGAGCTGCAACATCTTTTCGACCCAGGACCACGCGGCGGCGGCGATCGCCGCCGCTGGGATTCCGGTCTACGCCTGGAAGGGCGAGACGCTGGAGGAGTACTGGTGGTGCACCGAGCAGGCGCTGCTCTGGCCCGGGGACGAGGGCCCGAACATGATCCTCGACGACGGTGGCGACGCGACGCTGCTCGTCCACAAGGGCGCCGAGTTCGAGCAGGCGGGCGCGGTTCCGGATCCCGAGACGGCGGAGTCGGGCGAGTTCAAGATCATCCTCGAGACCCTGCAGCGCTCGCTGCAGGAGGACCCACAGCGCTGGACGAACGTGGCGGCTGGGATCCAGGGCGTCACCGAGGAGACGACGACAGGAGTCCATCGCCTCTACCAGCTGGCCGAGACCGACGACCTGCTCTTCCCGGCGATCAACGTCAACGATTCGGTCACCAAGTCGAAGTTCGACAACCTCTATGGCTGCCGCCACTCGCTGGTCGACGGCATCAACCGCGCCACCGACGTGATGATCGGCGGCAAGGTCGCGGTGATCTGCGGCTACGGCGACGTCGGCAAGGGCTGCGCCTCCTCGCTGCGCGGTCAGGGCGCCCGTGTGATCGTCACCGAGATCGACCCGATCTGCGCCCTGCAGGCTGCGATGGAGGGCTATGAGGTGAGGAAGCTCGAGGACGTCGTCGAGACCGCCGACATCTTCGTCACCGCCACCGGCAACAAGGACATCATCACCGCCGACGACATGGCGCGGATGAAGCACAACGCGATCGTCGGCAACATCGGCCACTTCGACAACGAGATCGACGTCGCCGGCCTCGAGGGGCGTGGCGACGTCGAGCGGATCAACATCAAGCCGCAGGTCGACGAGTGGCGCTTTGCCGACGGCCACTCGATCGTGATGCTCTCCGAGGGCCGCCTGCTCAACCTCGGCAACGCCACGGGCCACCCGAGCTTCGTCATGTCGAACTCCTTCACCAACCAGGTGATCGCCCAGATCGAGCTCTTCAGCAAGGGCGAGAAATACGAGGCGAAGCAGGTCTACGTGCTGCCGAAGCACCTCGACGAGAAGGTCGCCAGGCTGCACCTCGCCGCCCTCGGCGTCGATCTCACCGAGCTGAGCGCCGAGCAGTCCGCCTACCTGGGCATCCCGGTCGAGGGCCCGTACAAGCCCGACCACTACCGCTACTAGGACTCGCGCCGCGGCTAGCCGGCCGCGACCGCCAGCGTCGCGTGCATGCCGTTCGCGTCGTGGCCGAAGAGGCTGCAGTAGAGGCGGTAGCTGCCGGGGGAGAGGCTGACGTGGGCGCTGGTCTGTGCTCCGGCGCCCGCCTCCGGGACCTCCAGCGGCGGCTCGCCGCTGCCTTCCCGCTGGAGCTTCAGGTTGTGGGCGTCTTCCCCCTGGTTGTTGAGCTCGACGGTCACTTCTCCGGCGGTCAATTCCGGGCGCGAGAGGGTGTAGCTCCACTCGACCGCTTTGACGCCGAGGTATGAAGCCTGTTTCGGTTCTCCGGCGGGGGGTGTTGGGAGAGCCGGTGGCAGCAGTGGGATGGCGGCAGGCGTCAAGGCCGGCGGCCGGGCCTCGCAGACCCACCAGCGCTTGACGCGCTTGACCCGCCGCAGGCGGCCATGCCGTCGCACCTGCTTGACGACGGGCTTCGAGTGACGCTTCCAAATGCAGGCTTCCGCTGAGGCAGCAGGCACGGGCGAGCCGGTCCCAATCGTCACGGCCACGGCTGCACCGGCCAGCCCAAGGCAGATCGACCTCGTCGCCGCTCCGCTCACGCTTTCACCAGGACCGGCCGTGCGAAGGAGGAGGCTCCCGGGATGACCGAGCCGGCGTCGTGTCCCAGCCACTGCTCGAGCAGGGAGCAGTACATCGCGCGGAAATCGCTGGTCACGCGGACGTTGTCGTTCTGGTCGAGCTGGGCCAGGCCGGGGAACTCGCCGACCATCTCGCCTTTGGCTTTGGAGCCGACGACGAAGGCGCAGCCGGCGGCTCCGTGGTCGGTGCCGAGCGAGCCGTTCTCCTCCGGGCGGCGCCCGAACTCGCTCCACATCTCGATCAGGACGCGGTCGGCGAGGCCGCGGGCCTCGAGGTCGCGTTGGAAGGCAAGGATCCCCTCGCAGGTCTCGCGCAGGCCGCGCGAGAGGTCTTCGGCCTCGTCGGCGTGGGTGTCGTAGCCCCCCGGGGCGCGGATCGTCACCACCCGCATCGGCAGGCCGGCGGAGATGAAGGCGGCGAGGCCGGCGAGCTTGTGGGAGAAGTTCGTCGTCGGGTAGGTGACCGGGCTGGTGAAGCCGCCGAGATCGGCCAGGTCGGTGCGCAGCTTGTCGGTCTGGGCGGTTGCGCGGCGCACCTGCGCCAAGCCGGCGGAGTCCGAGGGCAGCGAGCCGAAGCGGGCGAAGCTTTTGTACATCTCATCGGAGATCGGCTGGCTGACGTTCGACCAGAGGTCGTAGCCGTCGACGCTGTCGATCGCCGCCACCGGCCGGTTCGCGGTGGCGATCATCGGCGAGAGGGAGCCGTCCATCGAGAGCCCCTGCAGGGGGTTCTCGTCATCGCCCACCTGGTCGATGTAGCGGCCGAGCCAGCCGGTACGAAAGCCGACGTTGAGCTCGCCGATCTCGTAGTAGTGCCGCGAGGTGAAGTGCGACTGGTCCGGGTGGTCGTAGCCGATCGCCGGAAAGGAGCTGACCTTGCCCTCTTCGTGCAGGGTCGCCAGCCCGGTGGCGGAGGGGTGCCAGCGCAGCGCCGGGTCCTCGGCGAACTCCGTCCCCGCGTCGGGGGCGAGCGCCAGGTTCGGGCGCAGCTGCGCGTAGCGCGGGTCGCCGGTCGGTGCGAGGACGCTGAGCGCGTCGATGCCGCCGTCGAAGAAGACCGAGATGAGGATCTTGTCGCTCACGGCCGCCTGGGCGATCCCCTCCTCGAAGGCGGCGAGCGGAATCTTCGAGGCGCCGTATACGGCCAGCGCCAGTCCGGCGCTCCAGGAGAGGAAGCTGCGCCGCGAGAGCCCGGTCCCGGCCGGCTCGGGCATGCCGACCTCGATCGCTGGCAGCCCCCTGCCCGCTTCGGCCGCGGCGGAGCGCAGCAACTGGGAGCGCGTGTAGTCGTCGCAGCAGTTGGACATGCTCAGCTCTCCCTCATTGCAGGATCAGGTCCGGGCTGACACCGATCAGCTGCAGCAGGGCGTTCTGGCGCAGCGCCCGGTAGGGACCCTGCTGCCATTTGGCGGTCGCCAGTTTCTCGCTGCGACGGGCGAGGTCGAGCAGCTCGGCGCGGTGCTCGTCGCGCAGCGCCGGCGAGCCCCACGAGGCCAGGGCCCGGGCGAGCGCTTCCTCGGCGGTCTCGGTGGCGCTGTACTGGTCGCTCCAGGGATCCACCGAGATGCTGTCGAGCACGTAGGCGACGATGTTCCAGCGGGCCCGCATCCGTGAGGTGTCGAGCCAGCGGGTGTCGTCCCAGCCGGAGACGTTCGGCGGCCAGAAGAGCTGCTGGCCGGCCTGCTCGCAGAGCCAGGTCCAGGCGTAGGTGTCGACGTAGCGCCCGGTCGCGCGCAGCATGCCGGCTAGCTGCACGACCGGCGGCTTCACCATCGGCGGGCCTTCGTAGAGGTCGGGGCTGATCAGGATCGTCTCGAGCACCGGCCGTATCGCCCATCCCGAGCCGCGGTAGATGTTGCTCAGGCCCTCGCTGACGCCGGGCGAGGGCGGCTGCGGGACGAAGTAGCTCCACAGCTTCTCGACGAAGAAGGAGGGGTGGAGAGGGTGTTCGACACAGAGCAGGCAGGCGTCCGTCCAGCTCCAGTTGCCGGCCCGTCCGAACACCGTCTTGGTGCCGGTGTCGTGGCGTTTGAGGTCGAAGCGGAAGTTGTGTGCGCCGAGCTCGTTCGACCAGTCATAGCGCCAGCCGGTCAGCGCTCGCGCCTGTTCGCGGATGTCGTCCTCGGTATAGGCGCCGCGGTCGGCGCCGAGCGAGAACAGCTCCATCATCTCGCGGGCGTAGTTCTCGTTCGGCGCGTATTTGGTGTTTTCGGCGCCGTTCAGCCACTGCAGCATCGCCGGGTCGACGGTGACCTCCCTGAAGAGGTCGAGGAAGGATCCGAAGCAGGCGGAGCGGAAGAGGTTCGACTGGTCGATCAGCTGTCGCTGCCTGGAGACGTTGGCGTTGGAGGTCGCGAACCAGTCGTGGAAGACGAGCGCCATCCGCTCGACCAGCGGCTGGTCACTGCGCACCATCCGGTCGAGGAACCAGAGGTGATCGTGGCCGTAGGCATCGACGGGGGCGATCGGGTCGCCGTCGTCATCGACCGGGGCCGGCCCGTACAACGTCGCCGCGCCGCTGGGCCGGGTCAGGGCCTGGACCGCGCCGACCAGACCGAGGCTGGCCAGCTGCTCGGCCTGGCCTGGAACCGCGCCGAATCCGGCCCGCTCCAGCAGCCGCTTTGCCTGCGCCGGTCCGAACGGACCCTGGTAGGCACCCGCCGGACGCGGATCGCGGTCGACTGCGACGGCCGGCGCGCAGCGGTCGGCCGGCCTCGGCCCGGGACCTCGGCGGTGGCGTTGTTTGGGCTTGTGCTTGTGGCGGACGACATAGCTCTGCACCCGCCAGCCGCAGTCCCCGTCGGGGACCCAGCGGTAGTGCTTGTCCTTCCAGGCGTGCTTGCGTTTGCGGCGGTGGCGCCGTTTAGGCCTCGAGGCGCTCGCTGTCGACTGGGGGATTGCCATGCCGGTCTGGGGCCGCACTCGGCCTCAACGGAACCCGTCGGCGATGGCCGGCGAGGGCTTGAGGGAAGCCGCCGGGGCCTGGACGCACGGCCTAGTCGGGGCTAGCTGGCCTACAGCACTTCGATCGGGGTGCCGTGATAGCCGACCCGGGCCAGGTGGCGGTGCTCGCCGCCGGGCCAGGTCGTCAGGTGCAGGTCGGCTCTTTCGCCGGCGTACTCCATCCGCAGCCAGGCGAGAGGAGCTGCGGCTGCGGCTCGCCGTGCGGCGGCTTCGATATGGCCGTGGAAGGCGCTGAGTTCCCCATCGCTCAGGTACTGACTGACGACCGAGTGATAGAGGACCGTTGCCTCGCCCGGACTCGTTTCGGCCAGCTTGCGCTCCACCCATGGCGCCGCCTTCTCGCGCTCGACCGCGACCGGCTGCTCGGCAGCCACCTCGAGCGCGGCCCGCATTCGCTCGATCCGCCCCGGTTGATCGGGCCAGATGTAGGCAAGCAGGGTGAGGCGGTCCTCGGGGGAGGCGGGGTCGAGCGGAGCGGCGTCGCAGCCCTGGCGGTCGCTCACCTCGATCTCGCGCGGGCTGGGGAACCTGCCGCCGTCGAGCTCGAACTCGATCGTCAGCCGGGAGTCGGCCGGGCCCCACTCGAACCCGTCGGCCAGGTAGCGATAGCGGTCCCAGTGCAGGTTGAGCCCGGCGCTGGCCCCGACCTCCAGCAGTCGCAGCGGCAGGCCGGTCTCGGCGGCGACGGTGAGGAAGCCGAGCAGCAGGGCGGAGCTACGGCCCGCCTCGTTCGTCTGGACCGGAAGACGCACCGACTCCCTCAACTCGTCCCTGTTTCGCTCCAGCACCGACCCGAACGCGGTCCAGGCTCCTGCCGGATCGACATCGCGATCGCCGTAGATGGCGGCGAGCGCGGGCTCACGATCGGCCAGCACCAGCCGGTTGACGGCGCCCATCAGGCGCAGCGCCAGGGCGGACGGCCCCGGATCGTCCTCGTCGTGCCCGCGTAGCACCTCCCAGGTCGGCCCATGCGCCTCCAGGTCCTCAACGGCACGGCTCAGCAGCCCCGCGTACAAGGGAGACCCCAGCTGCCCGCAGGCCTGGGCCTGAAAGCGCAAATGCGCGGCGAGTATCGCCTCTGCGGATTCGGCCGACATGCTAGGTACGAGGCGGGTCGTCAGAAATGACAAGACCCGCCGAAGCGGGTCGAGTCTGGTGAAGCGGGAACCACCCCGCGGGCGACTGACACTCGTGCCTAGGCTACCACGGTCGCCCCAGACTCCAACCCACTCCGGCGGGTCATATGCGGAGGGCGCCGGAATCGAACCGGGTCCGACCGGTTTGCCGGACAGGCGAGTGTCAGTCGCCCTGGGACACCTGCCCCTTCACCCTCCTGAAGGCGACGCTAGCAGCAGATTTCGCCAAATTCACGGGGTCAGTGATCTGGCACAGCGGCGTGAGACTTTTGTCTGAGAGTCGTGTTCAAAGGGGTAGTTTGCTAAACTAATTACCAAGGCTAATCAATGACGCAAAAGGCTTCAGACACTCCGCTCACCGACTCCGCCGCGCGGCTGCGGATGGCGATCGTGCGGACGGCGCGGCGGCTGCGGCAGGAGGCGGCCGGGGCGGGGACAGAGCTGACGCCGACCGCGGCTTCGGCGCTGGCGACGGTGGAGCGGCACGGGCCGCTGACCCCGAGCGAGTTGGCTGAGGTCGAGCGGGTGAAGCGGCCGACCGCCACCCGGACCCTGCGCGTCCTGGTCGATGCCGGCCTGGTGGACCGGGCGCCCGATCCCGCCGACGGCCGCAGCGCCCTGGTCAGCATCAACGCGACCGGCCGCGAGCGGCTGCGCCGCCTGCGCGGCCGCAAGAACGCCTACCTGGCACGGCGCATGCGCGACCTGCCGGCGGAGGACGTGGAGACCTTGGAGCGTGCCGCCGAGATCCTCGAGGGGATCTTGGAGAGGAAGCAGTGACGGCCGGCCTGCGGCGCAGCTTCGACTCCCTCTCCGTTCCCAACTACCGCCGTTACTTCGCCGGACAGGTCGTCTCGCTGTCCGGCAACTGGATGCAGATGGTCGCCGAGATCTGGCTGGTCCTCGAGCTGACTGGGAGCGGGGTCGCGGTGGGGATGACGACGGCGCTGCAGTTCCTGCCGATCCTGCTCTTCGGGGCATGGGGCGGGCTGCTCGCCGACCGCTTCTCCAAGCGCCGCCTGCTGATGGTCACCCAGGTGCTGATGGTGCTGCCGGCACTCGGACTGCTCGCGGTGGTCGTGACCGGGATCGTCGCTCCCTGGATGGTCTTCCTCCTCGTCTTCGCCCGCGGCTCGGTCAACGCGGTCGACAACCCGACCAGGCAGAGCTTCGTGATCGAGATGGTGGGGGCCGACCGGGTCGTCAACGCGGTCAGCCTCAACAGCGTCATCGTCCACTCGGCGCGGATCCTCGGCCCCGGCCTGGCCGGCGTGCTGATCGCCGTCGGCGGCGTGGCTCCCTGCTTCGCCCTCAACGCGCTCACCTTCGCGGTGATGATTCTCGCCCTCTGGCGGATGGAGCCGGCCAGGCTCAGCGCCCCGCCGCTTGCGGGCCGCGAGCCGGGCGCGGTGCGGGCCAGTCTGCGCTACGTGCGCGCTACCCCAGAGCTGGCGGTGCCGCTGGCCCTGATGGCGCTGGTCGGCACCTTCGGCCTCAACTTCCAGGTGACACTGCCGCTGCTGGCGCGCTTCAGCTTCGACGGCGGCGCCTCTGCCTACGCGGCCCTGGTCGCGGCGATGGGGGTGGGGTCGGTGATCGGTGCGCTGGCGACCGGCGCCCACGGTCGCACCGACGGCCGCCTGATCGCCGGCGCAGCCTTCGCCTTCGGGGCGCTCGCCCTGCTGGCGGCGCTGATGCCCAGCCTCGTGCTCGAGATCCCGGTGCTCGCCCTGCTCGGCGCCTCGGCGGTGACCTTCGCCGCCGCGATCAACTCCTCGCTGCAGCTCGCGGTCGAGCCCGAGATGCGGGGCCGGGTGATGGCGCTCTACTCGGTCGTCTTCCTCGGCTCGACCCCGATCGGCGGCCCGCTCGCCGGCTGGCTCGCCGAGACCTACGACCCGCGGGTGGCGCTGCTCCTAGCCGCGGTTGCCGGCCTCTCGGCCGCCTGGGCTGCTCGCGTCTGCTTCGCCCGCATGCGCACCCGAAGTGAGCTTGAGAGACCTGCGGTCGTCTGACTTCAGGGGCCTGCCGGTACGTGTTGGAGCACAGGGGAGAGGGGGTTTGGCGGACACTCCCCGCTTTGTCCGACGAACCCCCTCTTCCCTGTGCCTAGCCGCTAGCCGGTGTAGCCGGCTTCTTCGAGGTATTCGGCTGCAACTTCCTTGGCCGATTGCTTTTCCAGTTCGACCCGGGCGTTGAGCTCCTGGATGACCGGGAGGGTCAGGCCTTCCTGCACCTCGACGATCGTCTTTTCGTAGTCGGGGCCCGCTTCTTCCACGATCGAGGGCTTGGTCACGAAGATGACGTTGCCGGCCGGGAAGACTTCCTTGTCGTCTTCGAGGATCACGAACTTGTCTTTCTGCGCCGACAGCTGCGGGTCGGTGGTGAAGAGGATCGAGAGATCGGCCTGGCCCTTTTCGAGCACTGTGTAGCGGAGGCCGATGTCGACCGGCTTGAACGACTTGAATTTGAGGCCATAGAATTTTTCCAGCCCCGCCAGGCAGTCGCTCCGCTGGCGGCACTCGGGCGAGCCGTAGAGGGTCAGGTCTTCCGACTGCCCCTCGAGGTCAGAGATCGTCGTCAGGTCGAGTTCTTCCGCCGTCTTCTTCAGCGTTCCGACCGCGTTGGCGCTGGAGAAGGGCGTCGGCGGGAACGCCGTCAGGCCGTCTTTTTCGAATTCGGCCTTCGCCTTTTCATAGGCCGGCTCTGCCTCGGCGGGAACCTCTTCGGGTTCGAGGCCGAAGAGGGACTCGAGGGCCGTGCTCGTGTATTCGGGATAGCCGGAGACCTGCCCTGCCTTCAGCGTCTTCAGCGCGATCGTTTCCGAGCCGAGGCTGAGGTCCGTCTTCACCTTGTAGCCGGCGGCCGCCAGGGCCTGGGCGTAGATCTCGCCGGTGATTTCCGATTCGGCGAAGTTCTTGGAGCCGATCGTCAGCTTCACTTTCCCGTTGGCGGGGTTGGAGACGATCGCCCCGGCAGCCCCATCACCGCTTTGGGCGGTGGTTTCAGTGCTGTCATCGTCGTCGCTGCCGCAGGCGGCTATGCCGAGGCTCAGGACGAGCGCCAGCAGCATGGCTGCCAGGGCGCTCAACCGGGTTGTCGTGGTCCTCATCGAGTGATTCCTCTCTTTATTGGATGGACATCTCAGGTGGGGACAGGTCTCAGCCCCTCCGAAGTCAGGCGGCGCTGCAACAGGGCGAGCAGCAGCTCGAGCGAGAGCGCCATCAAAGCGACGACGATCGACCCTGCGACGACGCCGTTCTCGCCGTAGACGTTTTCGTTGATGATGTAGTCGCCCAGGGTCAGCACCCCGGCCAGCGGCGCGATCGTCGCGGTCGCGACGATCGCGATCGTCGCCAGGCGGACGCCGGCCATGATCGTCGGGATCGCGAGCGGCAGCTCGACCTTGAGCAGGACCTCCAGCTCGGTCATCCCGATCCCGCGTGCCGCCTCGACGGAGGCGCGGTCGACCTGGCGGATGCCGACGAAGGTGTTGGTCAGGATCGGCGGGATGCCGAGCACGGCGAGGGCGATGGTCAAGTTGAGGGTGCCGACGCCGATCGCCGCCGCCATGAAGGCGATCAGCGCCAGCTCGGGGATCGCCCGGCCGGCGTTGCCGAGGCCGACCGCGAGCAGCTCGCCGACCCCCCTGTGTCCGAGGTAGAGCCCGGCTGGCAGCGCCACGATCAGCGAGAGGGCCAGAGCGAAGACGGTCAGCTCGAGCTGTGTGAGCGCCAGTTCCAGCGTCTGATCGAAACCCCCGACCAGCTTGCCGCCGGTCACGTTCGAGGGCTGGGCCTCGAAGATGAATTCGAGCGCGCCCTCGATCGAGCCGTGCGGCAGGATGGGGAGGAGGGCAGCCATCACGTTCGCGTCACCCGTTCCCAGGGAGTGGCGAGGCGCTGGATCGCGAGCAGGATCGCGTCGAAGGAGAGTGCCATCAGCATCGCGATCCCGCCAGCGATGACGATGTTGGTCTTGAAGTTGATTTGGGAGTAGATCGGGTCCCCTAGGCCGCCGCCACCGGCGAAGACCGCCAAGGTCGCAATCGCGACAGTGCTCACCGTCGCGATCCTCAGGCCGGCGATGATTTCCGGCGAAGCCAGCGGCACCTCGATCCGCCAGAGGATCTGCCTGTCGGTCTGTCCCATGCCCCGGGCGGCGTCCACGACGGACCTTGGGACGTTGGCCAAGCCGACGATCGTGTTGCGGTAGATGATCTGCAGGTTGAAGGCGGCGAGGGCGATCACGGCGGTGTCGACGCCGCGACCTGTGAAGGGCAGCAGCAGGAAGAAGAAGGCGACGCTGGGGACCGTGTAGAGGACACCCGTCGCCGCCAGCAGCGGCGGCTGCAGCCACCGCCGTCGATGGGCAAACAGGGCGAGGGCAAAGGCGATCGCGAATCCGAGGAGGACGGCCAGGGCGACCAGCTTCAGATGCTGGAGGGTCGGCTCCCCGTAGCGGTCGATGTTCTCCCTCGCCCAGTCGAAGCAGAAGAGCTTGCTGTTGTCGGCTTGGCAGGGCAGCGTGCTGCGATCACGGAAGAAGCCTTCGCCGACTTCCCCGGCCGCCGCCAGTAGGACGGGGCTATCCATGGGGGCGCTCCGTGGCGCTGTGCTCGTCGGTTTTCGCCGCGGGCGAGCCGAGGAACTCGGAGATGATCTCGACCGAGAGGACGCCGGCGATCTTGCCCCGCCGGTCCACCACCGCTGCGTACTGCGCCTCGCCCTGGAGCAGGTCGGCAAGAGCGTCGCGCATCACGTCGTCGCGGTCGAGCAGCGGGCCGAGCGGGGAGTCGGGGCGGCTGGGTACGACCTCGGCCCGCAGGTCGCGCTCGGAGAGCCAGCCGAGCGGGCGGCGCTCGCCGTCGACCAGCAGCGGGTATGGGACCTCGACCTCGGGCTCGGCCAGCTTCGCCCGCACCTCGGAAGTCGGCTGGCCGACGTAGGCCAGCGGCGCCTCCCAGAGGTCGATGTCGGAGACGCGCATCAGCGCCAGGCGCTTCAGCGCCCGGTCGGCTCCGACGAAGTCCTCGACGAACTCGTCCGCCGGCGCCATCAGCAGCTCGGCGGGGGTCGCGTACTGGGCGACCCGCCCACCTTCGCGCATGATCGCGATCCGGTCGCCCATCTTGATCGCCTCGTCGATGTCGTGGGTGACGAAGAGGACGGTCTTGCCGATCTCCGCCTGCAGGCGCAGGAACTCGTTCTGCAGGCGCTCGCGGTTGATCGGGTCGATCGCGCCGAAGGGCTCGTCCATCAACATCACCAGCGGGTCGGCGGCGAGCGCCCGGGCGACCCCGACCCGCTGCTGCTGGCCGCCTGAGAGCTGGACCGGGTAGCGCTCGCCGAGATCGGGATCGAGGCCGATCAGCTCGAGCAGCTCGGCCGTTCGTGCCGCGGTCCGGTCCTTCTTCCAGCCGAGCAGGTTCGGCACTGCGGCGATGTTCTCGGCGATCGTGCGATGCGGGAAGAGGCCGATCTGCTGGATCACGTAGCCGATCTCCCGCCGCAGCTCGGCCGGCTCGCGGTCCCGCACGGAGCGCTCGCCGACGAAGACGTCGCCGTCGCTGAGCTCGACCGTGCGGTTGACCAGCCGCATCGCGGTCGTCTTGCCGCAGCCCGACGGCCCAACCAGGACGCAGATCTCCCCCGCCGGAACCTCCAGCGTCAGCCCGTCGACAGCCGGCGCGGCGGAGTCGCCGTAGCGCTTGGTGGCGTTCTCGTAGCGGACGGCCGAGGCGCCGGCCTGTCGCGCGTCAGTGGCCTCTTGCCTGGGCACTCAATGCGAGCCTATACCCGCCAACGGGCAAAAACTCGCTTTGCTCAGCCGATTCCGAGCCGCCCTGCCCGCTCAGCCGCACGGGCGACTATTTCCTCGACGCCCTCGACCTCGCCGCCGCGCATCAGCACGCGGCCGCCGACCACGGTGGTGTCGACGATCGATCCGCTCGCCGCGTAGACCAGGTCCGAGTGCAGGTCGCCAAGGCCGAGCTCGGGCGAGTCGCGGCGCAGCAACAGGAAGTCCGCCGGCTCGCCCACCCGAAGCGAATCAAGTTCTCCATCCATTTCATTGGAACCTTGATTCGCGTCGGGCTTTTCGCCACGGAGCGGCGGCGCGCAGGCGCCAGTGGCGATCCGCCAGGCCTCCTCGGCGGGGAGCACGGTCGGATCGCCGGCGGCGTGGCGCTGCATCAGCGCGAAGGTCTTCAGGTCCGAGAGCAGGTCGAGCGAGTCGTTCGAACCGGCCCCGTCGGTACCGAGGCCGACCTTGACTCCGGCCTGCCTCGCAGCCGGATAGGGGAAGACGCCACCGACGGCCAGCTTCAGGTTGGCGACCGGGTTCGAGACCACCGTGCAGCCGCGCTCGGCAATCAGCTCCAGCTCCTCCCGGTCGAACCAGACGCCGTGGGCGAGGACGGTCCGCTCGTTCAGCAGGCCAAGCCGGTCGAGGTAGGCGGCGGGACGCTGCCCGTGCTCGGCGACGCAGTCAGTCACCTCCTGCTCGGTCTCGGAGAGGTGGATGTGGACGGCGGCGCCTCGCTCGGTCGCCAGCTCCCCCGTCCAGCGCAGCAGCTCTTCGCTGACCATGTAGATCGAGTGCGGAGCGAGCGCCCGGCCGATCTCTGGGCCGAACTGCGCCAGCTCGTCGAGGTTGCGCAGGCCGGTTTCGCGCATCTCCTCGGTTCTCCCGTCGGCGTCGAAGAGCGGGCCGCCGATCGTCGCTCGCAGCCCCGCGTCGCGAACCGCGCGGGCGCTGGCCTGCGGCTGCCAGTACATGTCCCAGAAGCGGCTTGTCCCGGTGCGGATCATCTCGGCGCAGGCGAGCCGGGTGCCCCAGTAGACGTCCTCGGCGTCCAGCCTGGCCTCGACCGGCCAGACCTTCTCCTGCAGCCAGCGCATCAGCGGCAGGTCGCCGCCGTAGCCGCGGAAGAGCGTCATTGCCGCATGGGTGTGGCCGTTGATCAGCGTCGGGACCAGCGTTGCCCCCGCGGCGTCGATCGTCTCATCGCCCGGCTGCGCCTTGACATCCGGTCCCAGCGCGCCGATCTCACCGTCGACGCATCGCAGCCCCACCGTCTCACCGTCGAGGACGGCGCCGACCACCGACAGCGACTTGCTCAAGGCCCCACCGCGCCCAGCTGCGGCAGCACCGCCGCCAGGCCGTCGTGCAACTGCAACGCATTGGCGGCCCGGGCCGCGTCCAGCTCCAGGATCTGCAGCGGCTCCGGGCCAATCCCGTTGGCGAGGTTGTCGACGACGCAGATCGCCGCGTAGGAGAGCCCTAGCTCGCCGGCGACGATGCACTCGGAGGCGATCGTCATGCCGACCACGTTGGCGTGGGCCGCCATCAGGCGGATCTCGGCCGGGGTCTCGAAGCGAGGACCGATCGCTTGCCAGTAGACGCCGCCGTCGCGCACGGTCCCGCCGCTGGCGCGCCAGGCGGAGAGGACTTCGCGACGCCACTCGGCGTCGAATCTGGGAGCGCTATGGCCGCGCTCGTCGGTGAAGGTCGAGAAGCCGAGGTGGAGGGCGATGAAGTCGTCAGGGCAGAGCAGGCTGCCGACCTCCAGCTCGGTGCTGAGGGAGCCGACCGAGCCGACCGCCAGCACGCGGTCGCAGCCCTGTTCGGCCAAGGGCTGCAGATTCGCGGCGTGGTCGATCTCGTGGGGCAGGATGTACGGGCCCTCGCCGTGGCGCTGCACGATCGCCGCTCCGTGCTCGGCTGCCGCCGCGGCGATCGCCTCGCCCCCGGGCCCGAGTGCGTTGCTGCCGAGCATGACGGCGAGACGCCCCATGGGTCGATCCTATGTCCCGCGACGGGCCAGGAAAGCGGCCGCGGCATCGTCGTGGTCGACGATCGGCTCGGGATAGTCGAGCCGTCGTTGCCTTGCCGCGTCCAGCTTCCAGGGTTCGTGCACTCCGCCGCCCTCGATCCCCTCCAGCTCCGGCAAGTAGCGGCGTACGTACTCTCCCTCGGGATCGAAGCGGTGTGCCTGGCGGATCGGGTTGAAGACGCGGTTCGGGCGGGTGTCGTTGCCGGTGCCCGCGACCCACTGCCAGTTGCCGGCGTTGTTGGCGATCTCGCCGTCGCTGAGCAGGTCCCAGAAGTGGTCGGCACCCCAGCGCCAGTCGAGGTAGAGGTCCTTTGTGAGGAAGGAGGCGACGATCAGCCGCGCCCGGTTGTGCATGCGACCCTCGCGGGCGAGTTGGCGCATACCGGCGTCGACGATCGGGTAGCCGGTGCGTCCCTCGCACCAGGCCCCGAAGGCGCGCTCCGAGCGCGACCAGCGGTCGCCTCGCGGGCGGTAGTCGCGCCGGGGGAAAGAGGGAAAGGCGGTGAGGACCTGGTGGTGGAAGTCGCGCCAGCAGAGCTGGCGAGCGAACGCCGCGCCGCCGGGCCGGCCGCGCGCCTCGGCGAGCAGCTCGCGCGGAGAGAGGCAGCCGAAGCGCAGGTAGGGGCTGAGGCCCGAGGTCGCGTCCCCCGGCAGGTCGTCGTGGCGGTCCTCGTAGAAGCGCAGGCCGTCGCGCAGGAAGGTCCGCATCAGGCGCCGCCCCTCGCTCTCGCCGCCCCGCGCCCGCTCGGGCGAGGGCGTGGCGCTGAGCAGGGAGCCCGCCGCCGGCAGACGGCCGGATCGCAGCCGGGGCGGCGCCTTCAGCCGGGGCGGCGCCGGCGCGGCCGGTCGCAGCGGCAGCGCCTCCCAGGCACGATGAAACGGCGTGAACACCTTGAAGTGGTCGCCGTTGGCAGGGGTCACCGTGCCCGGTGAGACAATCGTGGTCCCGGGGTGGGTCTCGAAGGCGATCCGCTCTTCCTCGCAGGCCCGGCGCAGCATCTCCTCTCGCCGCCGCGCGTACCCACTCCAGTCAGCGCTGACGTGAAGCTCGGTCGCCCCGCACTCCCGGGTAACGGCGATCGTCTCGGCAACCGGGTCGCCGCGCCTCACGTAGAGGCGCGCGCCGGCGCGCCGCAGCGAGTCGTCGAGGCTCCGCAGCGCCTCGAGCATGAAGGCCACCCGGTTCGGAGCGGCAAAGCGCGAGCCAAGCATCGCGTCGTCGAGCACGAACAGCGGCACGGTCTGGCCCGCCTTCGCCGCCGCAGCCAGGGCCGGGTTGTCCCGAAGGCGCAGGTCGCGGTTGAAGAGGACGACGGCAGTCTCCACTTCGCATATCGTGAACCCATGTCGGATCGGCCGTCGGGCAGGGAAGAGAGCGAGGGCGAACGCCTCGACCGCAACCTCAGCGAGCTGCTGCAGGAGCTCCGGGTCGCCCTGCCGGGCGTTCAGGTCCTCTTCGCCTTTCTGCTCGCGGTCCCGTTCCAGCAGAATTTCAAGGAAATCACTCCCTTCCAGGAGAGGGTCTACTTCGCGACGCTGCTCCTCACGGCGCTTTCCGCTGCCCTCTTGATCTCCCCGTCCGCGTACCACCGGATGACCTTCCGCATGCAGGAGAAGGACCATCTCCTCTTCCTCGCCAACAAGCTCGCGATCGCCGGCATCGGCTGCCTCGCCCTGGCGATGACCGGGGCGATCATGCTGATCACCGACGTCCTCTTCGGCACCGCGGCGACCGTCGTCACCAGCGCCGCCGCCCTCGCCGTCTTTGTCTTGCTCTGGTACGCGCTGCCGATGCGCCGCCGGCTCAGCCAGGGGAAGACGTGACGTCTTTGAAGCGGTCGCCCCAGAGCTCGACCATCTCGTCGGCGAGCTCGTTGGTCAGCGCCAGGTTGGGGGCTTCGTTGAAGAGCATTTCGAGGTCCGCCTCCCAGACGTAGATCTTGAGGTCGAGCGAGACCTTGAGTTCGTCGCTGACGCCCTCGCCGATCAGGGCGTAGGCGTCTCGCAGCATCGCGACGTTGGTGAGTTTGTCGGCGGCGAAGATCGCCAGCGCCGACGGCCCGGCCTCGGCGACGCGCCAGCGATGCTCATCCTTGCGCTCCTCGTAGGACTCGATCGTCTCGTCTTCGGTCAGGGCGCCGACCATGCCCGTCACCGGCTCGCCGAACCGCTCGCGCACATCGCCGATCTCGATCTCGCTCTTCTCGACCACGTCGTGCAGGAGCGCCGCCGCGAGGACCTCGTCGGCGAAGCGGTGTTTGGCTAGGTGCTCGGCAACGGCGAGCGGGTGGTTGATGTAGGGGAAGCCGTCGGCGCTACCGCGGCGGGTCTGCCCGGCGTGCGCTTGCCGCGCGGTTTCCAGCGCGTCCTTGACCAGCTCAGAGCGCTCGATTGCCGCGTCGATGCCAGGTGTCGACGACATCGAAGCGCAGGGTAGCGGGCCGAAAGGGCTGGTGAACCATGGTGTTTAACTCAACTAATTGCTTGCACGCACGCTGGCGACCCGTGCGGGCAGCTCGTACTCGGCTCGCTCGACCCCAAGCTCGATCGCTCCATCGCCACCGCCCATCGCCATCCAGCGCTCCCGCGCTTCGCCAGCAAGCTGGTCGAGGCGCTCGTCGGAGTGCATCGGATCATGGTGGAAGAGGACCGTGCGCTCGGCGCCAGTGCGGCGGGCGAAGGAGAGCGAGTGGGAGAGGGAGGAGTGTCCCCAGCCGATGTGATCGGGGTACTCGGCGTCGGCGTACTGACCGTCGTGGATCAGCAGCGAAGCGTCTTTGGCCAGGGCGAAGCCCGAGATCCAGTCCTCCTCGAGCGCGTCGATGTCGGCGCCGAGCGCCGGCTCGTGGTCGGGGATGTAGGCGAGCGAGGAGTCGCCGTCGTCGATCCGGTAGCCGAGGGTCGGGCCGCGGTGGGCGACCGAAGCGGCGCGGACCTTGGCCGGGCCGATCTCCCACTCGGTCTCGGGGCAGTGACGGAAGGAGACGTCGCAGGGAAGCTCCCTCACCTCGACCGGCGAGAGCGGCGCCGAGATGTAGCGGGCGATCCGGTCGCGCAGCGAGGCCTCCGGCGATGCCGGCCCCCAGATCACGATCTCCGTCTGGGCGCGGAAGGCCGGGGCGAAGAAGACCAGGCCCTGAATGTGATCAAGGTGGAGGTGGGTGAGGAGGATGTGGAGGCGGGCGGGCTCGGCGGCGAGGGCGAGGCCGAGGCTGCGGATGCCGGTGCCGGCATCGAGCGCCAGCAGCGAGCCGTCGGAGAGGGTGACGCCGACGCAGGAGGTGTTGCCGCCGTAGCGGATCGTCTCCGGCCCCGGGGAGGGGATCGAGCCGCGGGTGCCCCAGAGCTTGACTTTCATCTCAGTGCCCCGCGCCGTTGGTCGAGGCCGCCGGCCAGAAGACCGCGATCGCTCCCTGCGAGCCATGCGGGGTGAGGATCGGGAAGGCGGAGACCTCGACCTTGTGACGGGCGCCGTCGGCGGAGCTGATCTCGAAGTCCGCGTGAGCGGGACGGCCGTTGCGGACGGCAATCACGAGCGGCAGCTCGTCATATGGAATCGGCTCGTCGTTCTCGTCGAAGGGGCCAAAAAGCGCCCCCCACTCCTCGGCCCCGACCGTCCCCAGCTCCTCGAAGCGCTTACCGAGCAGCATCCCGGCGGCCTCGTTGTAGAAGACGAGGACGCCGCCCTCGTCGACCAGGAAGGCCGGGGTCGAGAGCGCCGACATCAGGTTGCGAGCGAGGATCAGCTCGAGAGGCCTCTGCGACACAGATGACACTTTAGATAGTTGGGATTCGCACAGCTCAGGGGGTTACGGCCGGGATCGGTGCTGCAGAGCGAGACGAGTACCTTCGATCCCCTGCCTACCCGATTGCGTGACATTCATCACTCACATGCCTTCGCGTGGCTGGGGGGAGGGATCGACTACGGTCCATTCTCGATGGAGACCTCGGCCCAAGCGCAGGACCGCAACGCCTCTCCCCTCGAGCCGATGAAGGAGCCGAGCCCGATGTACAGGACGGCGATGGCGGTCTGCCGGCCGGCGATGATCTGGGGGCGGCTGAAGGTCGAGGGGCTCGAGGCGCTGCCCGAGAGCGGGCCGGTGCTGGTGGTCGGAAACCACGACAGCCACTGGGACTCGGTCACGGTTGGGGCCGCGGCGATCCGCCGCCGTCAGATCAAGGCCTTGGCCAAGTCGGAACTGTGGGACATACGCGGCCTGGCTCCGGTCCTCAACGGCATGGGGCAGATCCCGATCGAACGAGGCGCCGGTGACGCCGGGGCGCTGACGCGGGCGATCGAGGAGCTGCGCCGCGGCGCCTGCATCGGTGTCTTTCCCGAAGGGACCCGTTCGAAGGGCAAAGTGCTGCGGGCACGCAGTGGGCTTGGCCGTCTCGCGCTCGAGGTCCCCGAGGCGAAGCTGGTCTGCGTCGCGGTTGAGGGCACGACCGGCTTCACGAGGTTCCCGCGCCGTCCGCGGGTCAGCACCCGCTTCTTCGAGCCCGCCAGCGGCCAGGCTCGACCCGGCGAGGAGCCGGGAGAGATCGCGGCGCGGCTCCTGGCCGAGATCCGCGCGCTCGTCCCGCCGGCTGGCCCTGGCCGCAAGAGCGCCTAGCCCTCGGGCTCCTCGCCGTTCGGCTGCAGGGCGTACCACTCGGCGCCGTAGGAGGAGAAGTCGTTGCCCTTCGCCTCGCCGGGCTTGGTGTCGGCCGCGTAGGTGTAGAGCGGGTGGCCGGCGTAGGTGACCTGGATGCTGCCGTCTTTGCGCTTGGTCGTGCCGAGCTTCGAAGCGACGGCGCCGTTGGATGCCTTTGGTGCGCCGCTGGTCATCAGCGGCGGCCAGACGCCGGCGCAGGCGCCATAACAGGCCGACGTCGTTCCCTTGTCCTTGTGGAAGTCGTAGAGGGTGAAGCCCTTCGAGTCGACGACGATCCGGCCCAGTTTGGGCACGCTGGCGACTGAGACGATTGCGACGCCGCTCGCGCCGGATGAATCCGACGAGGCGGGCTTGGTTGATTCGCCGCCATAGGCGCCGCCGGAGCCCGAGTTGTCGCTGCCGCAGCCGGCGAGCGCAAGCGCAAGCGCCAGCGTCAGCAGGGAGATGATTGTCATGGGCTTGTTCATGTCAAGCCTCCTGGCTTTGTCGATCTGGGTTGCTCGTGGCCGCGTCGTCGACACCGACCGGCGCGATAAAGGTTCTGCCGCCGGCATGAACGCCGATCGCCCTCGTCCTCGAGAGGTCGAGGGCGGAGCTGAGCACTGCGTTGGCGTCGTCGCCCCAGCGGTAGCGGAAGGTGCCGGCGGGCATCCGCCTGCCGTTGGCGCCGATCAGGAAGACCCGGCAGAGCGTTCCCGAGCGCACACCCTTCACGTACATATGGATCTCGGTGCCGAAGGCGTGGGGCTCCAGCTTCGCGCCGATCTTTACCCCGCCCGGCAGGGCGCCAAAGTCGACGTGCTGCTCCGGTGAGGAATCTCCACTACCGCCGAGGACGAAGATGGCGAAAACGGCCGCGGTGGCCGCCGTCGCCCCCCCGAGGGCGAGGCCGAAGCGCAGGCGCCGCCGCCGTCCACGCCGCCGCTCGGCGCCGATTTTCGCCTCGATCCGCTTGCCCAGCGCGGGCGGCGGGAGCGGTGCCCGGCCGAAGCGCTCGGGATCGGCGTGGGGGAGGAGGCGCGATACCGCGATCAGCGAATCGGCCTCGGCACGGCAGCGCGGGCATCCCTCGAGATGAGCCTCGAGGCCGGCGCGCTCCCCGGGGGAGAGCTGGTCCAGGGCGTAGGCGCCCAGCGACTCTCGCCACTCCCGGCAGCTCTCAGTCTTCATAGCCCATCTCCTCCAGCACTACCCGAAGCGCCCGCAACCCGTAGTAGACGCGGCTCTTCACCGTGCCCTCGGGGATGCCGAGTTCCTCGGCGACGTCGGCATAGGGGCGGCCGCGGTAGTAGGTCTCGACCAGCACCCGGCGGTGCTGCTCACCGATCCTGCGCATCGCCTCCTCGATCTGCCAGGAGAGCAGCGCGTCGTCGAGCGGCTCGACCGCCGGTTCCGGCGAGCCCTCGGCGACGACGGGGCGGGCGGCGCGGGCACGGCCGAGGTCGATCACGACGTTGCGCAGGATCGCGAAGAGCCAGGTACGCAGCGAGCCGATCTGAGGGTCGAAGCGGTCGCCGGCCCGCCATGCCCGCAGGAAGGTCTCCTGCACCGCCTCCTCGGCGAGACCGGAGTCGCCGAGCGAGCGGACCGCGAACCCGTACAGCTCGGCGGCGTGCGCCGCGTAGGCCTCGCGCACGTCCCGCTCGCCGCTCAGCGCGCCTGGAGTCATCTCAGGTCGGTCTTTGAGCAAAGAGAAATCACGGCTGCCCGGCATACGAACAGCCGCCTACGCGGGTTCAGGCCGTAACCGACTTCGCGCTACTCGAGTTTGCCGATCTTGAAGATTTTGGTGCCGCAGTCCGGGCACAGGCCTTGGATCGCCGGGCGACCGTTTTTCATCGTCACCTGCTTGGCGTCTTTGATCTCGACCTTCTTCCGCTCCTTGACGCAGTAACCCTCGGGCATCAGGGGACTCCTTTCACCGCCGTCGAAACGGCAGAGCTCGCGGTTCCTCGCGAGGTCGAATTGCGGCGAATGTAACGCAGCGAGGGGACGATGACGCACACGCACGTGCGTTTCCGCACGAACTGCTGCTACTACTTGTCCTTCTCTTCCGTCGGGCTGTTGCCGCTCGGGGCTTGGCTTTCGTCGGCTGATTTGTCACTCGCTTCGCCTTCGGAGCTCTCGACCTGTGCCCGCAGCGCCTCGACCTGCCGTTCGAGTTCGTCGACACGCGGATCGGCTTCGGTTGCCCCTGTCGATGACGACGTCTGCGCGCTGAGCGCATCGATCTGGGCTTGCAGGTCCTCCTGGACTGCCTGCAGGTCGCTCTCGCTGACCTGGTCGCTCTGCGCATCGAGGGCGAGGTAGATGCTGGCCCCGGCTCCACCGACCGCGATCGCGGTGAGGACGAGGAAGACGCGCGTGCGCATGCCGAGCTTGCGCTCAACCTCGCCGATCCATGCTCGCAGCCCGTCGAGCGACATCGGCCCGTAAGTTAGAGCTTGGCCCGGCGCTCTGCACCGATCCACTACCCTGCGGCCCGCACTTCCGCCCCCAGCTTCCAAGGAGATTCCCGCATGCCCGAGGCAGTAATCGTCGACACCATCCGCACGCCGATCGGACGCGCCTTCAAGGGCTCGCTCGCCCAGCTCCGCCCCGACGAGATGGGCGCCTACGTGGTCGATCAGCTGCTCGAGCGGAACCCGGACGTCGATCCCGCCCTGGTCGAGGACGTCTTCTGCGGCGTCGGCATGCCGCAGGGCCTGCAGGCCTTCAACCTCGGCCGGATCGTCTCGCTTCTCTCCGAGAAGCTGCCGCAGTCGGTCAACGGGGTCACGGTCTCCCGCTACTGCTCCTCCAGCCTCGACGCGATCCGCCACGCCGGTAACGCGATCAAGGCCGGTGAGGGCGACGTCTACATCGCCGCCGGGATCGAGTGGGTGAGCCGCTACAACGAGCGCACCGAGGCGGCTGGCGCCGAGGACCAGAACCCCAACCTGCAGGGCAACGACGGCCAGCCCAATGCCTACATCGAGATGGGCAAGACGGCGGTCAACGTCGCCGAGCGCTACGAGGTCAGCCGCGCCGACATGGACAAGTTCGCGCAGCGTTCCCAGGAACTGGCGGTCAAATCGCAGGAGGACGGCTTCTTCGACCGCGAGATCGTCCCGGTGACGCTGCCCGATGGGACCGAGGTGGCGAAGGACGACGGCCCGCGCGCCTCCTCGACCCTGGAGAAGCTGAGCGAACTGCCCGAGTCCTTCGGCGGCGGTGGCATCACCGCCGGCAACTCCTGCCCGCTCAATGACGGCGCGGCCGCGGTGCTGCTGATGAGCGACACCAAGGCCAAGGAGCTGGGCCTGACCCCGCGCGCCCGCATCGTCAAGGCCGCCACCTGGGGCAACGAGCCCGAGTACATGGGCGTCGCCCCGATCGGCGCGATCAAGAAGGCGCTGGAGCGCGCCGGGATGACGATCGATGACGTCGACGCGGTCGAGCTGAATGAGGCCTTCGCCGCCCAGGTGATCCCGATCATGGACGAGTGCGACATCGGGCTGGAGAAGCTCAACACGCACGGCGGCGCGATCGCCCTCGGCCACCCCTTCGGGATGACCGGCGCCCGCATCATGGGCACCCTGCTCAACGTGATGGAGACCGACGACCACCAGGTCGGCCTCGAGACGATGTGTGTGGCCGGCGGCCAGGGCAAGGCCATGATCGTTGAAAGGGTCTGAGAGGCTGACCCGGTAGGGGTTCCGCTTAACTTTTTCGACGGCGGCGGTGGCCGTCCGAGGAGCGCAGCGGCGAAAAAGTACAAGACGCTCCACCCCTACCGGGTCAGCCTCTAAGGTCCGCTCGTGGAAACGCTGACCTACGAGGCGGATGGGCGGGTCGCTCGAGTTACTCTGAACCGGCCGGAGCGGGGGAACGGGATCACGCCGCGGATGCCGGCCGAGATCGCGGCCTGCGTCGAGCGGGCGAACCTCGACCCGGCGGTTCACGCGATCGCCCTTGCAGGCAACGGCACGGGATTCTGCGGCGGCTACGACCTGGTCGCCTCTGCGGAGGGGGACATGACCGAGCTGGGCGGCGTCGAGGCGCCGCCGGGCTCGCCGATCGACCCGGCGACGATCGGTGCCAACCACATGCCCGAGTCCAACTGGGACCCGGTCACCGACTTCCAGTTCATGTGGCGCAACGTGCGCGGCTTCATGAGCCTCTTCCATTCCGAGAAGCCGGTCCTCTGCAAGGTCCACGGCTATTGCGTCGCCGGCGGCACCGACATGGCGCTCTGCTCGGACTTGCTTGTGATCGCCGCCGACGCCAAGATCGGCTACCCGCCGGCGCGGGTCTGGGGCTCGCCGACGACCGCGCTCTGGACCGCGCGAGTCGGCGCGATGCGGGCGAAGCGGCTGCTCCTGACCGGCGACTCGCTCACTGGAGAGCAAGCGGTCGAGTGGGGCTTGGCGACGGAGGCGGCACCAGCCGCTGAGCTGGACGCCCGCTTCGAGCGGCTGCTCGAGCGCGTCGCCCGCATGCCGATCAACCAGCTGGTGATGATGAAGATGCTGGTCAACCAGAGCCTCTACGCGCAGGGCCTGCACCAGACCCAGGTGCTGGGGACCTTCTTCGACGGCATCGCCCGCCACACCGAGGAGGGCCATGGCTTCGTCCGCCGGGCCGGGGAAGGGGGCTTCAAGGAAGCCGTGCGCGAGCGCGACGAGCCCTTCGGCGATTTTGGGATGCAGGGGTTCGGCCTTGAGTAGGGCTCGCCCTTCGGTTGCCGTTGTGGGCGGCGGGTTTGGCGGGGTCGGGGCGGCGACGATGCTGCGCCGCGAGGGCTACGAGGACGTCACCGTCTTCGAGAAGGCAGAGCGGGTCGGCGGCGTCTGGCACCACAACACCTACCCAGGCGCGGCTTGCGACGTTCCTTCCCATCTCTACGAGTTCTCCTTTGCGCCTAACCGCTGGTCACGCCGCTACGCCCCGCAAGCGGAGATCCAGGCATACATAGAAGGGGTCGCACGCCGCTTCGGGGTGCTGGAGAAGATCCGCACCGGCACCGAGGTCAAGAGCGCCCGCTGGGACGAGGCCTGCGGCAAGTGGCTGCTCGAGACCAGCGCCGGGCCTCACGAGGCCGACCTCCTGCTCACAGCCTGCGGTCAGCTCTCGGTCCCGAAGACGCCGCCGATCCCGGGGCTGGAGGACTTCGACGGCCCCGCCTTCCATACCGCCGAGTGGCAGCACGAGGTCGACCTCGCCGGCAAGCGGGTCGCAGTGATCGGCACCGGTTGCAGCGCGATCCAGGTGGTGCCGGCGATCCAGCCAGAGGTCGGACAGCTCGACGTCTACCAGCGCTCGGCTGGCTGGACGATCCCGCGGATGGACTACGCCTACCCGGACTGGGCGCACTCGCTCTTCAGGCGGGTGCCGGCGGTTCGCCGGCTCGACCGCACCTCGGTCTTCGCCTTCCACGAGCTCGCCGGCGCGGCGATGACCACTCAGCAGTGGCTTCTACCCGCCTTCCGGGCGATCGGCCGGCGCCAGATCTCACGGGCGATCGACGACCCGGAGCTGCGCCGCAAGCTGACGCCGACCGACGAGCTGGGCTGCAAGCGGGTGATGTTGACCGACGACTGGTACCCGGCTCTGGCCCAGCCCAACGTCGAGCTGGTGACCGAGCGAATCGAGGCGGTGACGCCGAGCGGGATCCGGGACGCAAGCGGGGCCGAGCGGCCCGCCGAAGCCCTGATCCTCGCCACCGGATTTTCTACCCATGACTTCGTGGCGCCGATGGAGATCTGCGGCCGGGAGGGGCGAAGCCTGGTCGAGGAGTGGCGAGAAGTGCCACGCGCCTACCTGGGGCTGACGGTCCCGAGCTTCCCCAACATGTTCCTGCTTTACGGGCCCAACACGAACGGGGGAACCGGCTCTGTGATCAACACGCTCGAGTGCGGGATCGGCCACGTGCTCGCCGCCCTGCGCGAGATGGAGCGGGTCGATGCCAACCGGATCGAGGTGCGCCGGGAGACCGCACAGGGATTCGATCGAGAGCTGCGTGCGGCGCTCGAGGGGACGGTTTGGCACAGCGGCTGCACCAGTTGGTACGTCGACGAGAACGGCAACGACCCCAGTCAGTGGCCGTGGCTGTGGAGCACCTACCGGCGACGCACCGAACGGCTCGAGCCGGGCGCCTATGAGCTGAGTCGGGCCGGGGCTGCGGTCGCCTCTGGCTCCCTGGGGTAGGGTCGCGCCGCGATGAGCGAGGATTCAGTCACCGACCGCTCGGCGATCACGCCGGAGAGCGTTCGCGCCTTTCTACCGGGGAGCTTTCCTGGGGACCTCCAGATCGAGCCGCTGGAGATCGAGGACTCCTTTGCCAGGGGCAGGATCGTCGTCGACAAACGCCACCTGCATCCCGGTGGTTACGTCCACGGCGGCGTCTGGACCGCGCTAGGGGACACCGTCGCCGCCTGGGCGACCTTCCGCAACATCCCTGCCGGCCACAACTTCACGACGATCGAGCTGAAGCTCAACGTCTTCGCGGCCGGCTTGCTGGGAGACGAGATCGTCGCCACCGCCGAGCCGCTTCACGTTGGCAAGAGCACCGTCGTGATCGAGGTCAAGATCGAGCGGCTTCGCGAGGGTGCCGAGCCCCGATTGGCGGCAAACCTGATCGTCAGCCAGTTCGTGCTGCCACCTGCCGGCAACTGACCGGCGCATTTCCGCGTCCTCGGTCGCTCACGTGCAGAGCACGCTTCGCTCCCTGCGTCCTTGATCTGCTTGGTCAGTCACCGGCAGGCATCTCTTCCCAGCGTTCTATCTGCGGCAACTTCCAGAGGACGCTAGCGATGATCAGGCCGATCGCGGCGCAGAGCAGCGCCAGGAACCACTCGGTCGCGTTGAGCAGGGTCATCTCGAAGAAGTCGCGAACGGGAGCGGCGGCGAGGATCAGGGCGAAGAGCGCACCCAGGCCGGCGACCATGGCGAGCATGTAGCTCTGGATCGCGATGTGCTCGCGGCCCGGGCCGCGCTCCAACAGCAGCACGAAGCTGAGCCCGAGCACGATCAGGGTCGTCGTCGCTGCGGTGCGTCCGGCCTCGAGGCTGCCGCCGAAGACGGTGTCGACGAGGAAAAAGGAGAGGATCGAGCCAAGTGCCGTCGCCACACCCGCGGGGACCGCAAAGGCAGCAAGCGCTCTCAGTAGCCGTCCGCGGTAGAGCGGCCCGTCGGAGGGCGCCAGGGCCAGCACGAAGGAGGGGATGCCGATCGTCAGCAGTACAGCCAGGGTCAGGTGCCGGGGCAGGAAGGGGAAGGCGAAACCGGGGACGGCGACGAGCAGGATCAGCGCCGCCGCGTAGACCGACTTGGTCAGGTAGAGGCGGCCGAGCCGGTGGATGTTGCGGGCGATCCTGCGTCCCTCGCCGACCGCCTCCGGCAGCCGGCCGAATTCGTCCTTGAGCAGCACCACGTCGGCCACGCCCTTGGTCACCTGGGCGCCGGAGCCCATCGCCACCGCCATCCGTGCCTGCTTCAGCGCCGGCACGTCGTTGACCCCGTCGCCGATCATCGCTGCATAGCGCCCCGACGCGGCGAGCGCCCCGACCAGCGCCTTCTTCTGCTCCGGCTTGATCCGGCAGAAGACCGTGTTGCGCTGCGCCGCCTCGGCCAGGGCCTCGCCCTCCTCCGGCAGGTCGGGGCCCTCGATCACACCGGCGTCCCGCGGCACCCCGACCGCGTAGGCAACCGCCGTCACCGTCGCCCTCGCGTCGCCGGAGATCAGCTTCAGGTCGACGTCCTGCTCGCGCATGTAGGCGACGGTCTCCGCCGCGTCGGGCCGCAGCGTCTCCTCGAGCACGACGAGCGCGACCGGGGCGATCGTCGGCGGCGCCTGCTTGGCGGGGTCGGTCGGCAACGGCTCGCTCGTTTCGCCGAAGGCGACGACCCGTCGTCCCTTAGCGGTCTCCTGCTCGAGCTTGTGGGCGAGCCCAGAGGGCAGGTTCAGCACGCCGGCCTCGGCGAGCACATCCGGCGCTCCCAGCACGTAGCTGGTCGAGCCGGTCCGCAGGCCGCTCCACTTCCACTCCGAGGAGAAGGGGACCTCGGAATCGACCCGGCCGGCTTTGCCGGGAAAGCGCTCGGCGATCGTCTCCAGCGTGCGGTTGCGATCGCCGGCGCTGGCGGCGAAGCGGCCCAGCGCGGCGTGGGCCGCCGCCGCGTCGATCCCCTCCGCCACCTCGGCCCCGACCAGCCGCAGCTCGCCGTCGGTCAGGGTGCCGGTCTTGTCGACGCAGATCGTGTCGACCGCGGCGAGGCTCTCGGTCGCGCTCATCTGCTGGACCAGGGTCTCGTTGCGCGCCAGGCGCACCGCCGCGACCGCGAAGGTGACGCTCATCAGCAGCACCAGGCCCTCCGGGATCAGCGTCACCAGGCCGGCGGTCGCCGTCTGCGCCGCCTCGACCAGGTCGGTGCTGCGCAGCTGGAAGGTGAGCAGCAGGAGCACGGCCAGTGGCGCCATCCCGTAGGTGCAGGCGACGATCACCCGGTTGACCTCGCTCTGCAGGGGGGAGGGCGGATGGCGGAACGTTTTCGCCTCGCCGGCCAGCTTGCCCGCGTAGCTCTCCTCGCGCACCGCGTCCACCTCGTAGGCGCCGGATCCCGAGATGCCGAAGGAGCCCGACAGCACCCGATCGCCGGCCGCCTTGCGCACCCCGTCCGCCTCGCCGGTCAGCAGCGACTCGTCCAGCGTCAGCCCGCGGCTGGCGACGACCACGCCGTCGGCGACCAGCTGGTCGCCCGGGCCGACCTCGACGATGTCTCCCGGCACGACCTCCTCCGCCAGCAGCTCGACCGTGGCGCCGTCGCGCACGACCTTTGCGTGCGGGGCGACCAGCACCGCTAGCTCGTCAAGCGTCCGCTTCGCCTTCAGCTCCTGGCGGATCCCGATGTAGGAGTTGACGATCGCGATCAGGCCAAAGACCGCATCGGCGAACAGTCCCAGCGAGAGGATGAGGACGAAGAAGACGCCGATGATCGCGTTGAAGAGCGTGAAGACGTTGCCGGCGACGATGCTCGCGGTCGAGCGGGAGGAGGTTTCCCGGGGCGATCCCAGCTTGCGCAGGCGGGTGGCCGCCTCGGAGCTCGTCAGTCCACGCTCAATCGCTGCGTCGGTCATGTCGACTATTCAATAGGGTGCGAGTCGGATGGCGCTGAAGCTCGGACTCAATCTCGGTTACTGGGGTATCGGCCCGGCCGGCGAGGACGCCGTCGAGGTCGTCAAGGCGGCTGAGGGCAATGGCTTCGAGTCGGTTTGGGTGGCGGAGTCCTACGGGTCGGATGTGGTCAGCGTGCTCTCCTGGCTGATTCCCCAGACGGAGACGATCAAACTCGGCGCCGCGATCATGCAGGTGCCGGCCAGGCCGCCCGCGGCTGCGGCGATGGCCGGCGCGACGATCGACAAGCTCTCCGGCGGCCGCTTCCTCTTCGGCTTCGGCCCTTCCGGGCCGCAGGTCTCCGAAGGCTGGTACGGCGTGCCCTACTCAAAGCCCTGGGGCCGCACCCGCGAGTACATCGAAGTCGTGCGTGAGATCGTCGCCCGCGAGAGCAAGCTCGACCACCAGGGTGAGCACTACCAGCTGCCCCTCCCAGGTGGCGAGGGCAAGCCGCTGAAGCTCAACTTCCATCCCGAGCGCACCGAGATCCCCGTCTTCGTCGGGGCGATCGGGCGTAAATCGGTCGAGATGGCGGCCGAGATCGCCGACGGCTGGATCCCGATCTTCTTCAGTGTCGACGCCTTCCAGGAGACTTGGGGCGAGCACCTGGAGGCCGGCTTCGCCAAGGGCGAACGGCAGCGCTCCGACCTCGAGGTCTCGCCGTCGCTGCAGGTCGCGATCGACGGTGACCTGGAGGCGGCGAAGAGCGTCGTCAAGGCGGGCCTCGTCCTCTACTTCGGCGGCATGGGCAGCCGCAAGACCAACTTCTACGTCGATCTTGCCCACCGCTTCGGCTTCGGCGACGTCGCCGACGAGGTGCAGCGTCGCTTTCAGGACGGCGACCGCGGCGGCGCCTTCGAGGCGGTGCCCGACGAGGTCGTCGAGGCAACCTCGCTGGTCGGGACCGAGGACGAGGTGGCGGAGCGGGTAGAGCGTTTCCGCGGCGCTGGCATCGATCGGCTGATCGTCTCGCCGGTTCACGTCGACCGCGCTCAGCAGCTGCACACGCTCGAGCGCCTCGCCGACATCGCAGGCGTCCAGACGCCTGCCTGACCTGATCGCATAGTCTCCGCCGCCGCGTTATGAAGATCGGAGTGCCGAAAGAGACCGCCGAGGGGGAGCGCCGTGTCGCGCTCGTGCCTGACGTTGTCAAGTCGCTGAAGAAGAACGAGAAGGTCGAGGTGCTGGTCGAGTCCGGCGCCGGAGACGCCGCCGGTCATCCCGACTCCCAGTACACGGAGGCGGGAGCCGATGTAGTCGAGGCCGAGGTTACGTGGGGCGCCGACGTGGTCCTTCGCGTCGCCGCCCCTTCCGCCGCCGAGATCGGTCGCCTCAACTCCAATCAGATCTTCATCGGCCACCTCGCCCCCTGGACTGCCGCCGAGACCAACAAGGCCCTCGCCCAGGCCGGCGTGACCAGCTTCGCGATGGAGGCGATCCCGCGCACGACACGCGCCCAGGCGATGGACGCACTCTCTTCCCAGGCCGCCGCCGCCGGCTACGCCGCGACCCTGATCGGCGCTCGCGAGTCGGGCCGCTTCTTCGGCATGATGACCACCGCCGCTGGCACCGTGCCGCCGGCCAAGGTCCTTGTCCTCGGCGCTGGCGTCGCCGGCCTGCAGGCGGTGGCGACGGCGAAGCGCCTCGGCGCGATCGTCACCGGCTTTGACATCCGTCGCGCCGCCTGGGAGCAGATCGCCTCGCTCGGCGGCCGCCCGCTGGAACTGGACTTCATCCCCGACGCCGAGGGCGAGGGCGGCTACGCCCGCCCGCTCACCGACGAGGAGAACGCGCAAGTGCGTGACGCGCTCGGCGAGAACGCCGCCAAGCAGGACCTGATCGTCACCACCGCCGCGATTCCCGGCCGCCCGGCGCCGCTGCTGATCACCGCCGACGCGGTGCGCGGCATGCAGCCCGGCTCGGTGATCGTCGACCTCGCCGCCGAGTCCGGCGGCAACTGCGAGCTGACGCAAGCGGGGGAGACGGTGGTCGAGAACGGCGTCAAGGTGGTCGGCCCGCGCAACCTCGCCAGCGAGATGCCGGCTCCGGCGTCGCAGCTCTACGCCAAGAACCTGGAGAACCTGCTCGGTCTGTTGATCACCGAGGAGGGCCAGCTGAAAGTCGATTTCGAGGACGACATCGTCGCCGCGGCCTGCATTACGCAGAGCGGCGAGATCAAGAACGAGAGGGCGGCCAAGTGAGCTTGATGACCGAGATCACGATCTTCGTCCTTGCCGCCTTCGTCGGCTTCGAGGTGATCTCGAAGGTCCCGACCACGCTGCACACGCCGCTGATGTCGCAGACCAACGCGATCCACGGCATCGTCATGTTGGGCGGCCTGATCGTCGTCGGTTACGCCGACGACTCGCTCGAGTACGTGATCGGCACGATCGCGATCGCCTTCGGCGCGATCAACATCGTCGGTGGCTTCATGGTCACGGACCGCATGCTCGGCATGTTCTCCAAAAAGCCGAAACCCAAGGCCGACGCTGACGGGAAGGGCGGCACGTGACCCCGCTGGCCGTCTTCGAGCCGGGTGGCGACGCCGCCACCGCGCTCTACATCGTCGCCTTCTCGCTCTTCATCATCGGCGTGCGCCGCGGCACCCACCCGACCACCGCCAAGCAGGGCAACCTGGTCGCTGCCGGCGGCATGGCGATCGCCGTGGCCACGACGCTGCTGTTGGACGGGGTCGGCAATTGGGGCTTGATCGCGCTCGGTCTCGGGATCGGCACCGCGGTCGGCGTGATCGCCTCGATCCGCGTGCAGATGACCGAGATGCCGCAGATGGTCGCCCTCTACAACGGCGTCGGCGGTGGCGCGGTCGCGCTGATCGCCTGGTCGGAGATCCGCCACGGGATCTCGCTCGGCCACGAGATTCCGCTCGATGAGCTGATTCCGGTCCTCTTCGCCGCCGTCGTCGGCTCGGTCTCCTTCTGGGGCTCCAACATTGCCTTCGCCAAGCTCCAGGATCTGATCCCGACCCGGCCGCTGGCGGTCCCAGGCCAGCAGGTGATCAACGCGCTGCTGCTGATCGGCATCCTCGCCGCCTGCATCAACATCGCCGTCAACAACGACGACCCCTCGCAGCTGACCTTCATCGCGATCCTGATCGCCGCCGGACTGCTCGGCAACCTCGTCGTGCTGCCGATCGGCGGCGCCGACATGCCAGTCGTGATCTCGCTGCTGAACGCCTTCACCGGCCTCTCCGCCGCGGCCGCCGGCTTCGCCCTCGACAACGTCGCGCTGATCGTCGCCGGCACCCTGGTCGGCTCCTCGGGCACGATCCTGACGATGGAGATGGCGACGGCGATGAACCGCTCGGTCGCCAACGTCCTCTTTGCCGGCTTTGGCGGTGCGCCCTCGGGCGGTGGCGGCGGCAGCGGCGAGGAGCGCCCCCATACCTCGATCGGCGCCCAGGACGCCGCGATCAAGCTCGCCTACGCCGACTCGGTCGTGATCGTGCCCGGCTACGGCCTCGCCGTCGCCCAGGCTCAGCACGCGATCAAGGAGGTCGGCGACGAGCTGGAGAAGCGCGGCGTCACCGTCAGCTACGCGATCCACCCGGTCGCGGGCCGCATGCCGGGACACATGAACGTCCTCCTCGCCGAGGCCGACGTGCCCTACGAGCAGCTGAGGGAGATGGAGGAGATCAACCCCGAGATGCCGCGCACCGATGTCGCGGTCGTCGTCGGGGCCAACGACGTCACCAACCCGGCGGCGAAGAACGACCCGGACAGCCCGATTGCCGGGATGCCGATCATCGAGGTCGACCAGGCCCAGCAGGTGATCGTGATCAAGCGCTCGCTCAGCCCCGGCTTCGCCGGCATCGACAACGACCTCTTCTACGAGCCCAACACCTCGATGCTCTTCGCCGACGCCAAGCAGGCCGCGGCCGACATCGCCGCCGAGATCCAGCAGCTCTAGCCGCCCCACCGGGGGCGAATCACCACGTGCCACCGCTTATGTGCCCGTATGGGTGCTCGAGGAACGGCACGTAGGACCGGTGGCGGCCGAGGCGCGCTCGCTAGGCGCGAGCGGCAGCTGGCCGCTCTGGCTCGCAAGCAGCACGGCGTCCTCGCGAGGCAGCAGCTCGTGGATGCGGGGCTCGGGCCTCGTACGATCGCTCGCCGTGTCGAGGCGGGTCGCCTGCATCGCCTCCATCACGGCGTCTACGCGTTCGGTCATGGTGACCTGACGTCTCGCGGAAGGCTGATGGCGGCCGTGCTGGCCTGTGGGGAGGGTGCAGTCCTAAGTCACAGGAGCGCTGCGGCGCTCTGGGACTTCTGCGGATGGCAACGTGGCGCCACCGAAATCTCGGCGCCACGAGGACGGCAGAGGCCGGGCATCTCAGTGCACGAGTGCGGACTTTCCAAGGAGGATCGGGCCGTTCTTCACCGCATTCCGGTTACGTCCGTTGCCCGCACGCTCTTCGATCTGGCCGAGATGGTCGACGAGAACCAGCTCGCGCGGGCCTTCGAGGAGGCGGATCGGCTTGGTTTGGTGGAGCTGCAAGCACTGGAAGGCGTCTGCGCCCGAGGGTACGGGCGTCGCGCCCTTCGTCCGATTCGTCGCCTGATCGACGCAGCGCGGATGCCAGAGCCAACCCGCTCGGATCTCGAGGCGGGCTTCCTCGCCTTCTGCCACGAGCACGATCTGCCCATTCCGCTGACCAACGTCCTGGTGCTCGACCGCGAGGCTGATGCATTCTGGCCAGCGTCTCGCCTGATCGTCGAGGTGGATAGCTGGTCCTTTCACAGGCATCGTGCCGCCTTCGAGCGTGACCGCATCCGCGATGCGGCGATGCAGGCCGCTGGATACCGCGTCATCCGCGTCACACATAGGCGGCTCGAACGCGAACCGGCAGTGGTCGCCGCCGAGCTCCGCCGCCTCCTCGACGCCAACGAGGGACGTGCCACCTCTTATGTGCCCATATAGGTGCCTAAGAGGTGGCACGTCCTCTGGGGCCGGAGGGGAGGGAGGACAATCGACGGTGGAGTGGGTGGCTCTGCTGGCCGTTGTGTCGCTGACCCTGGTCGCTCTGCTTGCGGCAGGGGTGCGGGTGCCGGGGGCGGCGCTGGCCTACGCGGTTGCGTCGCGGATTCTCTGTGCCGCCTCGATGGCGGACAGCTGTGGGGACGAACCGGTGTTGATCGCGGCTTACGGAGGCGAGGTCGGCGGGTTGGTGCGGGAGTACATGCCGACGATCCTCTTCGAGCGCGGGTCGCGGGCTGTGCCGGTGGACTTCCGGCGGTGTCGCAGGACGGAGTGCAGCGACGGGCTTGAGAGTGGCCTGGTTCGTCGGACCGATGCCGGTCTGCCGGTCTCGGCCTTCGTCCATGTCGTCGACTGCCGACCCGGAGAGGCTGAGGAGGCGGAGGCAGAAGGAGCGGACTGCTCGGGTCCTCCGGCCGGCAACCTCTACGTCCAGTATTGGCTCTATTACCCAGACTCCGCCACCCTGCGCGGCGTTCCGGTCGCCGGTGACGCTGGCTACCACCGCGACGACTGGGAGTCGGTCCAGATCCGCTTCGGCCCGGACGGCGAGGTCGACCAGCGCGCCTCCTCCCACAACGGCTTCAACCACGCCCAGGGAGTCGCCAACTGGGGCTCCGACGCCGGCATCGGTCCGCTGAAGGACGTCGCCGAAGCGGTTGGCGCCCGCGCCCGCAACGGCTGGGGCCCGGAGACCGGCCTGCTGCTCGTCTCCGGCGGCAGCCATGCCGGCAACTCTGGCGGCATTCCTCGTATCGACCGCCTCACCCACGGCCGCCGCGTCCACCTGATCCCCCTAGAGCCGATCGCCGCCACCAGCACCGACCGCTTCGCGGTCAGCCCCCCCTGGCGCAAGCGCGTCTGGCGCGACCCCGAGGCCGAAGGAACCGGCTGACTACTTCGGCGGCATCCGCAGGGCGCCGTCGAGGCGGATCGTCTCGCCGTTGAGCATCGGGTTGGCGACGATCTCGTTGACGATGCGGGCGTACTCCTCGGGGCGGCCGAGGCGGGAGGGGAAGGGGATTCCGGCGCCAAGCGCGTCGCGTGCCTCCTCGGGGAGAGCGGCGAGCAGGGGCGTGTCGAAGAGGCCGGGGGCAATCGTCACCACACGGACTCCGCGCGAGGCCATGTCGCGGGCAGCGGGCAGCGTCATCCCGACGATGCCGCCCTTCGAGGCGGAGTAGGCAATCTGACCGATCTGTCCGTCGTAGGCGGCGATCGAAGCGGTGTTGACGCAGACGCCGCGCTCGCCCTCCTCGTCGGGCTCGTTCTCGCTCATCGACGCCGCCGCAAAGCGGAGGACATTGAAGGTGCCGATCAGGTTGACCTTGATCACGTTGGTGAAGAACTCGAGGTTGTGGGGCCCGCCCTTGTGGGCAACCCGCTCAGCCCAGCCGATCCCGGCGCAGCAGACGGAGACGCGTAGCCCGCCCTCGACCGACGCGGCCTGCTCGACCGCTGCCGACACCGCACCCTCGTCGGTCACGTCGGCCTGGACGAAGCTGGCGCTCGCGCCTAGCTCTGCCGCCAGCGCCTCACCCTTCTCGGCGTTGAGGTCGGCGATCACCACCTTGGCGCCCGCCTCGACCAGCGCTCGCGAGGTCGCCTCACCGAGCCCCGAGGCCCCGCCTGCAACCAGTGCGCCCGCATCAGCGACCCTCATCGGTGCCCAGCCTATCTATCGGTCTTCACAGCCGCCGACGCGACCTCTGTAGGGTTTTCGCATCGCCACCGAGGTGACGGCAAGCTCCAAGGAAGCGATTACGGAACGTCTCGCCGAGGCGCGCCAGCGCACCCTGGAACTGATCCAACCGCTCGACGACGAGCAGCTCAACCGTGTCTACTCGCCGATCCTCAGCCCGCTGGCCTGGGACCTCGGCCACATCGCCAACTTCGAGGAGCTCTGGCTGGTGCAGACGATCGGCGGCCGCGAGCCGCTGAACGGCGATCTCGGTCGCTTCTACGATGCGATCGAGAACCCACGCAAGACCCGCGGCGAGCTGCCGATCCTCCGCGACGCCGAGCTGCGCGCCTACCTCGGCGACGTCCGCGAGCGCACGCTCGAGGTCCTGGACGAGGTCGATCTGAGCCCGGATGCCGAGAACCCCCTGCTCAGGGATGGCTTCGTCTACGAGATGCTGCTCGCCCACGAGTATCAGCACAACGAGACGATGCTGCAGCTCTTCCAGATGATCGACGGCTACGAGCCGGTGGCGGACATCGGGCTCGAAGGCGAGCTGGTTCCCCACGGGCCGGAGATGGTTGCGGTGGACGGCGGCGAGCACCAGATCGGCGCCCCGACCGGCGGCTTCGCCTACGACAACGAGCGGCCTCGCCACGCGGTCGAGCTGGCGCCGTTCGAGATCGACCGCGCTCCCGTCACCAACGGCGCCTACGCACAGTTCGTCGAAGAGACTGGCACCGAGCCGCCGCTGTACTGGGAACGGGACGGCGAGCGCGGGTGGATCGACACGGCGATGGGTCGCCGCGATCCGATCCACCCTGATCGCCCCGTCATCCACGTCTCCTGGCATGAGGCCGATGCCTTCGCCCGCTGGGCCGGCAAGCGACTGCCGACGGAGCAGGAGTGGGAGGCGGCCTTCGTCTCCATGCAGGCGATCGGCCGCGTCTGGGAATGGACGTCCTCGGACTTCCTTGCCTATCCCGGCTTCGAGGCCTTCCCTTACAAGGAGTACTCGGAGGTCTTCTTCGGCGACGAGTACAAGGTCCTCCGGGGCGGCGCCTGGGCGACCCATCGCAGCGTCATGCGGCCCAGCTTCCGCAACTGGGACCTGCCACAACGCCGCCAGATCTTCGCCGGACTCCGCTGCGCGAGGGACCTGTGATCGCAATCGAGGTTCACCTCGCCGCCGATGCCGCGGCAACGATGGCGCGCGACGTTCGCGCCGGCCTCTCCGCCGACCCCAAGGAGCTGGCTCCGAAGTACTTCTACGACGAGCGCGGCTCGCAGCTCTTCGAGCAGATCACCGAGCTGGACGAGTACTACCCGACCCGGGCCGAGCGCTCGATCCTCGCCGACCGTTCCGCCGAGATCGTCGCCGCCGCCGGCGAGCCGGAGACGCTGGTCGAGCTCGGCTCCGGCTCGGCCTCGAAGACCCGGCACTTGCTCAGCGCGATGCGCGACGCCGGCTGCCTCGACACCTACGTCCCGGTCGACATCTCCGAGGAGATCACCCACGAGACCGCCGAGTGCCTGATCGACGAGTACCCCGGCCTCGCGATCCGCGGGCTCGTCTGCGACTTCGAGCACGACCTGGAGCGGATTCCCAACGGGCGCGGCGGGCGGCTGGTCGCCTTCCTTGGCGGCACGATCGGCAACCTCTACCCCTCGGCCCGGCGTGACTTTCTCTCCCGGCTGGCGGCGCTGCTCGGCCCGGAGGACAGGCTGCTGCTCGGCACCGACCTGGTCAAGGAGACGGCGCGTCTCGAGGCGGCCTATGACGACGCCAGCGGCGTCACCGCCGAGTTCAATAAGAACGTGCTCGAGGTGCTCAATCGGGAGCTCGGTGCCGACTTCGACCTCGACACCTTCGAGCACGTCGCCCGCTACGACACTGAGGAGGCGCGGATGGACATCCGCCTGCGCTCCCTAGCCGAGCAGACCGTTCGCCTCGACGGGCTCGGGCTGGAGGTCGAGTTCGCGCTCGGCGAGGAGATGCGAACCGAGATCTCCGCCAAGTTCACGCGCGAGCGCCTCGAAGCCGTCTACGAGGAGGCGGGCCTCGAGATGAGTGGCTGGTTCACCGACGAGGCCGGCGATTACGCGCTTTCCCTGGCCGCCGTCGCCTAGGGCGCCAGGGCCTCGATCAGCTCGCCGAGCTTGTCGGGCGTCGTGATCGGGGTGAGGATCGGCAGGGTGACGCCGCCCTCGACGAAGGCGCCGATCCGCTCCTTCATCTGCTCTGGGGAGCCGAAGATGAACATCTCCTCGATCAGGTTCCACGGCGCCGCGGCCGCCGCGGCCTGGCGGTCGCCACCCTCCCAGGCGGCGACCATGGCGTCGATCTCATCGCCGTAGCCGAGCCAGCGGTAGAAGGCGGCGTAGACCGGGACCGTGATGTAGGAGGAGAACATGAAGCGGGCCAGCGGCTCGACTGCCTCTCGCTCGCCCGGCAGGCAGAAGAAGCGGCAGAGCAGCTCAAAGTCCTCTTGGGCGCCGTCGAGCTGACCGGCAACCTTGGGCAGGCCGCCGAGCGGCAGGAAGTTGGTGAAGGCCCCGTCGGCGCGTTCGACCGCGAGGTCGAGCATCTTCCGCGCAGCGCCGCGAGCACGATCGGCACCCGCTGCGCCGGGGCCGTCTCCAGCTTGAAGCCGCTCGCCGTGCGCTCGCCGTCGAGGGCGGTGCGGAGGAAGTCGAGCGTCTCGCGCACTTTGCTCAGCGGCCGCTCGAAGGGGATCCCGTTCCAGCCTTCAACGATCCGATCCGACGAGGAGCCGATCCCGAGCACGAAGCGGTCCCCCGAGGCGCTCGCCAGCGCCGCGGCCTCCTGCGCCAGCAGCGCGGGCCCGCGCTGGAAGACCCCGACGATGCCGGTCCCCAGCCGCGCCCGCTCGGTCCAGGCCGCGCTCAGCGCCAGCGGCGTGAAGCCGTCCGGCCCGTTCGTCTCACCGCTCCAGAGGTCGGTGTAGCCAGCCGCCTCCGCCCGCTTGACCAGATCCTCGTGATCGGCCAGGGAAAGCCCCGGCAGCGGCAGTGTCAGTCCCCAGCGAGCCACCGGGCGAGCCTACATAGGGGAAGAGATTCGTGCCCTGAGCGCTTGAACCCAGCGTGCGATTCAGTCGCCACGCAAAGAACAGGATGCGTAGGGCCAATCTCGAGCCCAGGGAGATCGAATCGATCGTCGCGAGGCCTGAGTTTTCGCGGTGGACTCGGAGGGGAACCCAGTTTCGATCGGTTCCTCTGCCAACTATCGATTCGTTGAGGTTGTGATCGCGCTTGACGATCCAGGGTTTGTCATTACTGTGATCACAAGGAGAAGTCGGAGATGAGGGCGGACTACGACAGCCAAGCCAATGCGATGTCGATCGATCTCGTAATTGTGGATCGATGGGACTATGGCGAGAGTGTCACGGATCGAGTCAATGTCGCCATTGCGAATGGACGCCCGGTCAACGTTGAGTTGCTCTATCCGACCGCGGGGATCGAGGAGCCCCTAGAGGCCGCCGCGGCGCGCTACGACCTCGATGCCGAGGCATTGATCGCAGCCGCCCAGGCGGCTCTTGCTGCGCCGGATCGACCGGTCACGCTCGATGTAGGCGTTCGCGCCGCTGCCTAGGTAGTCCTTGAAGCGCGCGTTCTCGCGGGCGGATAGCCTGCACGCGAATGGGGGAGACCTCACAGGCAAAGCCGGACCGCAATCTGGCGCTTGAGCTGGTGCGCGTCACCGAGGCGGCGGCGCTGGCCGCCGCGCGCTGGGTCGGTCGTGGCGACAAGATCGCCGCCGACGGAGCCGCGGTCGATGCGATGCGCTTCGTCCTCGACTCGGTCTCGATGGAGGGCGTCGTCGTGATCGGCGAGGGCGAGAAGGACGAAGCGCCGATGCTCTTCAACGGCGAGCAGATCGGCGACGGCAGCCCACCGGTGGTCGACATCGCCGTCGACCCGCTGGAGGGTACGCGGCTATGCGCGCTCGGGATGCCGAGTGCCCTCGCCGTGATCGCCCTTGCCGAGCGCGGCACGATGTTCGATCCCGGCCCCTGCGTCTACATGGAAAAGATGGCCGGCGGCGAGGAGATCGCCGACCTGCTCGACCTCGACCGTCCCCTTCCCGAGACTCTGAAGCTGATCGCAGAGCGCAAGGGCGGCAGCGTCGGCGACGTCACCGTCGTCATGCTCGACCGGCCCCGCCATGAGGACGCGATGCGCGAGGTGCGCGAGGCCGGCGGCCGCATCCGCCTGATCACCGACGGCGACGTCTCCGCCGCCCTGCTCGCGGTCAGCGACCGCTCCCCGGTCGATCTGCTCTGGGGCATCGGCGGCACTCCCGAGGGGGTGCTCTCCGCCGCGGCGCTGAAGTCGATGGGGGGAGAGCTGCTCGGTCGGCTCTGGCCGCGCAACGACGAGGAGCGCAGCGCGGCGGTCGACGCCGGTTACGACCTCGACCGCATCCTCACCGCCAACGACCTCTGCTCCGGCGACGACGTCTTCTTCTCCGCCACCGGCGTCACCGACGGCGACGTCCTCCAGGGCGTCCGCTACCGCGGCAAAGGTGCCACCACCGAATCTCTCGTGATGCGCTCCCGCTCCGGCACCGTCCGGCGCGTCCACGCCCGCCACGATCGCTCCAAGCTGCGAGCGATCACCGGCGAGCGTTACGGCTGAGCTCAGTTCCGCTGCGGCTACCGTTGTAAGGGTGATCGCGGTTGCCGGCGCAACCGGCTACATCGGCGGCTTGCTCTGCGCACGGCTGTGCGAGGAGGGTCGTGGGGTGCGGGCGCTGGCGCGAACGCCGGAGCGGGCTGGGCGCCTGGTCGGGCTCGGCTGCGAGGTCTGTCAGGCGGACGTGCTTGATCGCGCTTCCTTCGACCCAGCGCTGGAGGGGGTCGACGTCGCCTACTACCTCGTCCACTCGATGGGTCGCGGTGCCGACGGGGACTTCGCCAAACGAGATCGGCAAGGAGCCGAGAATTTCGCAGCGGCTGCAGCCGCTGCGAACGTTAGAAGGATCGTCTACCTAGGCGGACTGGGGGAGGGGTCCGAGCATCTCGACAGCCGCCATGCCGCCGCCCAAACCCTCCAGGCGGGCGATGTCCCCGTCACCTACTTCCGCGCCGCCGCCGTGATCGGCGCCGGCAGCGAGTCGTTCCGGACCGTCCTCTACCTGGTGCGCCGCCTGCCGGTCATGGTCACGCCGAAGTGGGTGACCACCCGCACCCAGCCGATCGCCGTGGAAGACATCCTCGTCTACCTGGCAGCGGCCTCCGATCTTGACGCTCCGCTCGACCGCGAGATCCAGCTCGGCGGGCCCGACGTGACCACCTACGGTGGGATGATCGACGGGCTGGCAAGGGCGATGAACCGCCGTCCGCCGCTTCGAATCGTCGTCCCCGTTCTCACCCCATACCTCTCGTCTCTCTGGATCGGGCTCGTGACTCCGGTCGACGCCGCTGTAGCCCGTCCGCTGATCGAGGGTCTGGCGACCGAGACGACCGTTTCCGACCCGTCCGGCATGGCCCTCTTCGGCATCGAGCCGACCCCGCTCGCAACTGCCTTCCGCGCGGCCCTCACCGAGCCGCCATCTACCTAGTCGCTGCCCTGAAAGATGGAATGCGCGTTCCCGGGTCTCCATAAACGGCTTTAAAGAGCCGTGAATGCGGAGCTTTCCAAGATCTCCTTGTATTTACAAACGTATCTGTTTACCCTGCATTCCCTATCTAAGACGAGAGCGTTCGGATAACGAACCAACTTGTTCGCAATAGGGCGTCAGGGACGCACAGCAGGGAACCGAGCCAACGGGGCCGCCAAGGGAAGCGGCCGGCCGATGGGCTCACGAACAAGGGAGAGTTACGTGAGAAGCATCGCGAAGATCCGGTTCGCAGTTGCGACGCTGTTCGGCTTCCTCGCGGTCGCCGCCTTTGCCTTTGCCTCTCCGGTCTTTGATCACGACTTCGGCAGTTTTTCGAACCCCCGTAATGTCGCCGTCGATTCGTCGAGTGGCGAGGTCTATGTTCTCGACACCGGCTCGAACGCGATTCAAAAGTTCGACGCTGACGGCAATCCGGCCGAATTCTCTGCCCTTGGCAGCAATGTTCTCGATGGCGCTGGGGCCGGCGAGGCCGACCAGACCCCGCAGGATGGCTTCGCCTTCACCGACGCCGCACAACTGGCGATCGACGAATCAGGCGGTGTCAACGACGGCACGATCTACGTCACCAGTGTTGACCTCGCGGTGCTTGATATCTTCAGCCAGAGCGGGACCTATCTTGGGCATTTGACCGGATCGGATGTTCCAGGCCACTCGATATTCACGCCTTGTGGGGTAGCCGTCGACCCGGCAGGCGCCGTCTATGTGGCCAATCGCAATCCAACCGCGATCCACAGGTTCGAGCCTACGGGCGGGCTTGTCGCCGACAGCGATTGGGATTCGAGGCTGATCCCGTTCGCAAGTCTGGGCACGGTCTGCAGCCTTGGTGTCGATGCCGGCGATCGCCTCTACACGTCCTCCGCTCCAAGCGGCCCGCTCACCCGCTATGACCCCTCGCAGTTCTCCAGTGATCCCCAGGGCGAGCCCCAAGAAGGCACTGAGATAGACCCACTCGCTACGGCCTTCACGATCGACAGAGCGAGCGGCGACGTCTATGCCGACCGCGCCAATGCGATCGCTCAGTACAACGAATCGGGCCTTTTGCTCGGCACCTTCGCCGAATCGGACCTCTTCGACTCCCACGGCGTTGCTGTCAACTCCTCGACCGGCGATCTCTACGCAACCGACTCGCTGTTCGCTACGGCAAAGCTTTTCAGTGCACCGGCCCCCGCGCCGCCGACCATTGCCCATCAGCGCACCGATCAGGTCCACTCCACCTCGGCCAAGCTGCTGGCCGACATCGGGCCCGAAGGCCACGCCACTACTTACCACGCCGAGTACGGTACCGTCGGGCCCTGCTCGGTTCCGGCCAGCGCCTGCAACCCCGCCCCCGAGCAGAGTGCCGGGCTCGGCTTCGCCGCAGTCACCGCGTTTGCGCAGGTGAACGGTCTCAGTCCTGACACCACCTACCACTACCGCCTTATCGCTGAGAACGCCCACGGTGTTGTCGCTGGCCCTGACTACACCTTCCGCACCTATCCGCTGACCGCTGGCTTTCAGCTCCCCGAAGGCCGCGGCTATGAGCGGATCTCTCCCGCCGATACCAACGGCTACCCGGTGGCCCCCCTGGGGGTTCGAAGCACCTCTCCTTCGGGCGACCGCGTGGTCTTTCAAGCGAGCAAGGGCTCGGTGCCAGGGACCGCGGCCGGCGTTGTCGGCGACCCGCTGCTCGCAACCCGCGGGCCCAGCGGCTGGTCGTCGGAGTCGCTGATTCCCAATACCCCGGTCTCATCCGCTCTCTTCGGCGATGTTCCCTATGTCCGCGCCATATCCGGGGACCTCAGTGAGCACCTGGTTGAGACGCAGTCCATGCTCACTGCCGACGCCCCCGTCATCGAACCGCCACCGGCCTTTGAAACTCACGAAAAGAACCTCTACCTGCGTGACTCGAGTGGCGTCTACCACGTCCTCAACCCTCTTTATCCCGTTTCCACCGGCGCCACCTCCGCTTATGCCGCCTCCACGCCCGACCTCGGTCACATCGTCTTCTCGTCGTACCGTCCCCAGCTCGACGATCCCGAAATCGCCGACTTCGAGTCACATCTTTATGAGTGGTACGACGGAGATCTGCGCCTTGTCTCCGTGCGCCCCGATGGCACGCCGCAGCCAAAAACATTGGTGGGGGGCTCGACCAATAACCTCGGGCTCCAACACCCGATATCAGAAGATGGCACTCGAATCTATTTTCACCTTCGTGGGGAAGGTGACGATGATTATGGGTCGATCTACGTTCGTGAGAACGGCAGCTCGACCACCCATGTAAACGCCTCACAGCGCACGGTGCCCGATCCGAACGGACCTTTGCCGGCACTCTTCCTCGCCGCTGAGGCCGCTCAGGGAGGCAAAGCGCTCTTTTCCAGTTGCGAGCAGCTGACCGATGACTCGACCGCGAGCTCGGATCTTGCCGATCCGACGGGTGGTACGTGTCAACTCAGCTCAGTGGGCACCAAACCGGGGGCCGACAAGAGCGACCTCTACCTCTACGACGCGGACACCGGGACGTTGAGCGACCTGACAACGGCCGATTCAAGCGGTGGAGACTTCATGGGATTCATCGGCGCCTCCGACGACCTGGGCCGCATCTACTTCGCCGCTCGCGGCGTTCTCGCACAGGGTGCGGCGCCTGCTCAAGTCAACATCTACGTCTGGGATCACGGCACGATGCGTTTTGTCGGAGCGCCCCTGGCGGAAAGCATCAATCCTGCAGAAACAGGTCTCAACCCAGTGCAGGATGACTTTAACTGGAATGTCAATGGGTACGCGTACGCCCGCGCCGCTCGAGTCAGCGCCAACGGTCGCTACCTCCTCTTCACCTCGCGTGCTGACCTCACGGCCTACGACAACTCGGGTCCCAAGTGCTTTCTCGACGGTAGTTCCGAAAGCATCGGTCGCCAGTGCTCCGAGGTTTACCGCTACGACGTGAACACAGATCAGCTCGCCTGCCTTTCCTGTCCCCTCAGTGGCATTCGTTCCTCCGGCGACAGCCAACTGCTCTCTGAAACGGATGCGTTCAACGGTGGCCTCTACAGCGCACCACCCATCAACCAGCTGGATGACGGTACCGCCTACTTCGAGACGCCAAACAGACTGGTTGCGGAGGACACCAACGCCGAGTACGACGTTTACCAGTTCAGGGACGGCGCCCTGCGTCTGATCTCGAACGGGGCCACGGCCGGCGGCGGCCGCTTCGTGGAAGCAACCCCCGATGGCTCAGACGTCTTCTTCACCACCCCCGCGCAGCTGGTCTCCTCGGACCTGGGTGTCACGGTAGACCTCTACGACGCTCGGGTCGGCGGCGGCTTTCCCCAGCCCGTTGCGCCACCCGATTGCGAGGGAGACGCCTGCGCGCCGCCGCCCAGCGTTCCCAACGACCCGACTCCTGCTAGCTCCGTCTACTCGGGCTCCGGTAGTCCCAGTGCCAGAGCCAAGGCGCGCTGCGCCCAGGGCAAGGTCCGTCGAGCGGGCCGCTGCGCCAAGAAGACAAAGAAACGAGCCAATCGCAACCGGAGGGCAAGCCGATGACGATCAGAATGACCCTCGTCAGTGCCTTTGCCTGCGCTCTTGCCGCCGCGGCTTTTGCGCCTCCCGCCCAAGCTGACTTCCACATTGTCGAGACAGAGGCCGGAGTCTATGACGCTTTCGGAGCGCCCGGCGACCAGGCCGCAGGGCATCCCTATTTGGCGACCACCCATTTCACGCTCAGCTCCAAAGGGTATTTCCAGCCGGAAGGCAATCTCAGGGACGTCAAAGTCGAGGTGCCGGCAGGCACTGTCGTCAATCCGCAGGCGACCCCGTCCCTCTGCGCTCCCGTGCAGCTGACCGCCGCCCCTCAAAGGCATGATTGCCCACCTGGCTCACAGGTTGGCGTAGCTCATATCTATTGGCCCAGTTCCGGTGTCGACCAAAATTTCCTTGCGACGGGCCCAACCGATTTTCCGATCTTCAACATGGTTCCCAGTGTCGGTTCCCCGGCGACGCTCTCCTTCGCCATTGCCGGGACCGTGACCAACATAGTCCCGCGCCTGCGCAGCGACGGCGACTACGGGATAACCGCGAGCGTCAGGAACGTCTCCCAGTTCGTCCCGCTGGTTGGCTCGGACGTCGAACTTTGGGGGGTGCCAACCGACCCGAGCCATAACGCACTGCGCTACTGCCGCGACACAAGCCTGCTGGAACCGGAAGTGGCCTACGGCTGCTCCCCGACCGGAGAACCCATCCCCTTCCTCACCAATCCAGCCGACTGCGCGGATAGCCCCCTGCCCACCACCATGCACTTCGCTTCCTGGCAGGAACCGCAGAACTTCATCTCCAAAACCGTCACCGCCGATAAGAACGGCAACCCGTCCGCCGTGGTCGGTTGCTCGGAGGTGCCCTTCGAACCCACGATGGACTCCTCTCCTTCAGCCGACAGCGCGGAGACGCCCTCTGGCCTGGAGGTCGAGATCGACGTTCCTCAAGACGGACTGATCAACCCCGACGGCATCGCCCACGCACACATCAAGAAGACGACCTTCACGCTCCCGGAGGGAGTGACGCTCAATCCCTCCTCTGGGGAGGGATTGAGCGGCTGCACGCCGGCTCAGTATGCGACCGAGACGGCAAGCTCGGCTCCAGGAGCCGGTTGCCCCAACGGCTCGAAGGTCGGTTCGGTCGAGGTCGAGACGCCGCTGCTCAAAGAGCACCTGACGGGGTCCCTCTTCCTCGCCCAGCCCAATGACCCAAGTACCCCAGGGGCCGAGAACCCCTTCGACTCCCTGGTCGCCCTCTACATAGTCGCCAAGAGCCCCGAGAGAGGCGTAGTCGTCAAGCTCCCCGGCAAGGTCGAGCCCGACCAGAGAACCGGTCAGCTCGTGACAACCTTCGACGATCTCCCACAGCTCCCCTTCAGCCACTTCTCCTTCAAGTTCAGAGAGGGTGGCAGAGCTCCCCTCGTCACTCCGCGTGCCTGCGGCACCTACGAGATCCAGGCCGACTTCGTCCCCTGGTCCGCAGCGGACCCAGACAACCCAACCCCCGCCGAGGTCGAGCACACCACCTCCCAGTTCAAAGTCACAAGGGGAGCAGGAGGAGGCCCCTGCCCCGCAGGAGGTCTGCCGCCCTTCAAACCTGGTCTCATCGCCGGCACGATCAACAACGCAGCAGGGAGCTTCTCCCCATTCAACGTGCGCCTCTTCCGTAATGACGGCGAACAGGAGTTCACCCGCTTCTCGATCAAGCTGCCGCCGGGGATAACGGCGAAGCTAGCCGGTACCCCGTTCTGCCCAGACGCTGCGATCGAGGCGGCGAAGTCGAAGACGGGCACTGCGGAGTTGGCAACCCCATCCTGTCCGGCGGCTTCCGAGGTGGGTAGGACCCTGGTCGGCGCCGGAGTCGGCTCGATTCTCACCTACGTTCCCGGCAAGATCTACCTGGCCGGCCCGTATAACGGCAGCGCTCTATCGATAGCCGCGATCACCGCGGCCAAGGTAGGCCCCTTCGACGTCGGCACCGTAGTCGTGCGCCAGGCGCTGAAAGTCGACCCAGAGACGGCGGAAGCCTTCATCGACTCGGTCGGCTCGGACCCGATCCCCCACATCATCGACGGGATCGTCGTCCACGCGAGGGACATCCGCGCCTATGTCGACAAACCCGAGTTCGTCCTCAACCCGACCGATTGCGACAAAACCTCGACCGCGAGCACCCTGCTCGGCTCGGGCCTGGACTTCGCCTCCGATGCCGACAACAACCCGATCACGATCACGAGCCCCTTCCAGGCAGCCGATTGCGCCGCCCTGCCCTTCAAGCCGAAGCTGTCCCTGAGGCTCCTCGGTGGCACCATGCGAGGCGACCACCCCCGCTTCAGGGCCCACCTGAAGATGCGGGGAATCGGCGAAGCGACGATCGAGGCAGCCCAGGTGACCCTGCCCAAATCGGAGTTCCTCGAGAACGCCAACATCAGGACGATCTGCACCAGGGTCCAGTTCGCCAAAGGATCGATACCCGGAGAAGCCTGTCCCGCCGCATCGGTCTACGGCTACGCCAAAGCGACCACGCCGATTCTCGACGAGCCGGTCCAAGGCCCGGTCTTCCTGCGCTCATCCGAACACGAGCTCCCCGACCTGGTCGTAGCGCTTCATAGCGGCAGGATCGACGTCAACCTGGTGGGCAGGATCGACTCGGTCAAAGGTGGAGGCCTGCGGAGCACCTTCGAATCTGTCCCAGACGCACCGGTAAGCGAATTCACGCTGACCATGCAGGGCGGCAAAAAGGGCCTCCTGGTCAACTCGACAAACCTCTGCAAAGGCACCCACAAGGCCAAAGTCGCCTTTGACGGCCACAACGGCAAGGTCTCTGACTCGAGGATCCCGTTGAAGGCCAAGTGCCCCAAAGCCAAGCGCAAGGCTCGCTAGCCCGTGAGCAGGAGAGTCAAAGCGGGAGCGCTGGGATCGGCGTTCCTGCTGACCTGTGTAGCGATCGCAACCGCGGCGACGGTCCAGCAGGAAGGCCTGCGCATAACGGTGCTGAGCCAGATCCAGCCCTACAAGCTCCCTAGGGCCAAACCCGCCCCGATCGCCGTCTTCGTCGCCGGGCATCTCGACAACGCTAAAGGTGGCGTCCCCCCGCAACTGCAGAAGTTGACCATCGACGTCAACAAAAACGGCCTCTTGCAGTCCAAGGGCCTGCCTTCCTGCCAGATCGCCCAGGTGCAACCGGCCTCCACCGAAAGAGCCCTATCCAACTGCCGCGAGGCCCTGGTCGGATCGGGTCGGTTCTGGGCCAACATCGTCCTCCCCGACCAAGGCGCCTACAGAACTCAAGGCCGCCTGCTGATCTTCAACGGCAGAAAAGGAAAGAAGCCCGTCCTCTTGGCGCACATCTACACCTCCCAGCCCTTCAACACCTCCTTCGTCATTCCCTTCTCGATCAGGCACATCTCCAAAGGCCCCTATGGCACACGCCTATCCGCATCGCTGCCCCAGGCCCTGGGCACCTGGGGCTTCCTGGACCGGATCAAGCTCACCTTGCGACGCAAATACACCTATGAGGGCCGCCAGCTCTCCTACTTCAATGCTGCCTGCGCCGCGCCCAAGGAAGCAAAGCGAGCTTCCTTCCCGCTTGCCTATGCCAGATTCGACTTCGCCGGGCGTCCCTCGATCGGAGCGACTGTGGAAAAGACCTGTGGGGTGAAGGAGTGAGAAGGACCGTCGCGACCCTTGCGCTCTCGGCGCTTTGCTTTGCCTCCAGCGCCCTTGCCGAATATGACCCGATCGGTGCCGGCACCACGAAGCTCGTCCTCGACCAGCGTTTCTCGAGCTTCCTGAAGAAGAATGGGATCGAGCTGAGCGCCACTTCCCCGGCCAAAGGCAAAGGCAAGACGTTCACCCTTCCCGTCTCGGGCGGCACCCTCGACCCGACCATCGGCAAAGGCTCGATCGACCAGGAAGGAGCCTTGGTCTTCGAAAGCGGCAAAAAGCGCGTCCCGCTGCGCAGCCTCAACGTCAAAACCAAGAGCTCCCCCCTGATCGCCAAGGTCGGAGGGAGCCAGCTGAAGATCGCCACCTCCAAAAAGCTCTCGGCAAAGCGAGAAGGCTTTGACTCCTCCTTCTCGGCAAAGAGCCTGAAGCTGACCGCCAAGGTCGCCACCCGGCTCAACAAGAAGCTCGATCCGAAAGTCGAGTTCAAAGAGGGACAGCCGATTGGGTCCCTCCTAAGCAAGACCCAGCCTCAGCTGATCACGATCCAAGAAGCAAACCGGGCGACGATCACCTTGGACCCGACCTTCTTTTCAAAGCTCGATTCCCGCTTCGTCTCGCTAAACCCGATCTCTCCCGCCGAACGCCAGGGGCTCTCCTTCAGCTTCCCGATCATCAAGGGTGGGCAGATTGCCCCCAACGGCTCTGAAGGGACCTTGAGAACCGGAGGGACGATGGAACTGCTGCAGCTCGGGGGCGGCCAGGTCTTCTGGAAGGAATTCTGGCTTGACCTCGGAGCCAAGAGCGACACCGCGGAAGTAGAGGTCGTCCCTGAGAAGCTGGGACGGATAGGTGTCCTCGGTCTTGGGCCCGCCGCTTTCTCTCCCGACCCGGCGACCAGGACCGTCTCGCTTGCCGGAGCGCCCCTGACCCTGCAGGCAGAGACCGCGGCGGCTTTGAACCGGGCCTTCGCCCAGGGGCAGGCGGTCTTTGGGGCGGGAGAGCTCGTGGGGGCGCTTTCGTTTGTGGCGGTGGGGGAGTAGGGCTTGTCTGCCTAGCTGGGCTGGGGTATCGCACCAGATGCCTTGTGGGGCCGGCCACCTGCCGTCCCCGTCCTCACCCCCTACCTCTCGTCTCCTTTGGTCGGGCTCGTGACCCCGGTCGACGCCGCTGTCGCCCGCCGCTGATCGAGGGTCTGGCGGCGTCGAGCCAACCCCGCCGTTGACCCGCTCGTCGCGCGGCGCTCGCCGAGCCGCCCACACCTAGAAGAGGCTTCTCAACCGGGGAACTGCGCGTTCCTAAATGCGCGGGAATGGCTCTAGCAAGCCATAAAAGCAGAGCTTTCCGAGATCTCCTTGACATCTACATACTCGTTTGTTTACGCTCCAGTTCCTATTTAAGACGAGAACGTTCGGATAACGAACCAACTTGTTCGCAATAGGGCAGCAGGGAAAGCAAAACAGGGAAACCGAGCCCACGGGGGCCGCCAAGGGAAGCGGCCGGTAGAGGGGCTCACGGGACAAGGAGAGCTACGTGAGAGGCCAAGCGAAGGCACCGTCCGCGGGATCGACTTCGGGCACCGGCAGCGACCGTGGTTCCCTGGGACGCGCGGCGATCGTCGCACTTGCCCTTTTCGGCCTGACCCTCGTCCTCGGTCTTACCTCCGCCTTGGCCGGCAAGGAGCCGATCGCCCTCTTCGGCCCCAGCGGTGCGGTCGCTGTCAACCAGAGCACCGGCGAGGTCTACGTCCAGGACTACGAAGCCAACAAAATCCAGCGCTTCGACGCCGACGGCAACTTCATCTCCGAGTTCGGCTCAGAAGGCTCCGGCGAGGGCCAGTTCAACTTCGGGTTCACGGGCACCGGGCTTGCCGTCGATCCCGCCGATGGGGAGCTCTACGTCGCCGACGTCGGTAACCACCGAGTGCAGAAGTTCGACGAAGACGGCAACTATGTCTCCGAGTTCGGTAGCGAAGGCTCGGGAGCGGGGCAGTTCGCCGGGTTCGTGATGGGGATCGGCGTGAATCCGATCAGTGGCGAAGTCTACGTCGCCGACACGGGCAACGACCGTGTCCAGCGCTTCGATTCCTCTGGCAACTATGCAGGCCAGTTCGGCGGCCTGGGCTCGGGTAACGGTCAGTTCGACAGCCCCCGCGACATCGGGATCGATTCGACAGGGGATGTCTACGTCGTCGATCGCCAGAATTCGCGGGTTCAGAAGTTTAGTTCGAGCGGTTTCTTCCTGTCGGTCTTTTATACGCCGTCGGGTCCCCTCCTTGGGCGCACTCCCCGGCAGGTCGAGGTCGACCCAGCCACCGATCATGTCTACATCACCCAGGTAGGCGATAACCACTCTGGCGGCGACATCCCCGACCGCATCCTGGAGTTCTCCCCGGGGGGCGAGCAGGTGGACACGCATTCACCCTTCGGCGACCTCGCCGAAGCCGGCCTAGCCCTCAACTCCTCGAGCGGCCGCATCTACGAGGCCAGCACGAGCGGCATCGCCATCCTCGACGATGTCACGCCCCCGACGGCCACGCTCGCCCCGACGCCGGTCACCGACATCACGACCACGAGCGCCACCTTCCACGGTTCGGTCGACCCAGGCGGCGAACCGGCCTCCTACCGCTTCGAGTACAGCCCCGACGGAGTCGACTGGATCCATGTTCCGGATACCGACGTTGAGATAGGCAGCGGCTCCAGCGACGTGCCTGTCGAACAGTCGATCGGCGGCTTGGAGCCCGGCAAGACCTACCGCCTGCGCCTCTTCGCCAATCGCCCGCTGTTCGGCGGAACCGGCGCGACGACCAGCGCCGAGACGATCTTCACGATGGACCCGATACCCCCCTCGGCTGAGACCGTTGGCTGGCCCTATCGCACATCGACAACCCTGAGCCTGGCCGCGCGCATCAACCCCCACAACACGGCGACGACCTACTACTTCGAATACGGGCCGACGAGCAGCTACGGCTCGACGGTCCCCGCAGCCGAAGACGGCGATGCCGGCGACGGCGCCCTTGCCAAGCTCGTGCTGGAGGAGCTCTCGGGCCTCGCCCCCAGCACCGCAATCCATTACCGCATCGTCGCCAGCAACGCGGCAGGGACGGTGACCGGCGAGGACCGGGTCGCAAGCACTCGCGCCCAAGACGAGGTGTTCGGCCACGGCCGCGTTCCAGGCCCTCCCGGCAGCGACCGCGCCTACGAGCAGGTCAACCTGCCCGATACCAACGGGAATCAGATCAGCACGGTTGGCGGAATCGCCACTAGCGGTAACCGAGTGCTGTACGCAATCGGCGGCGGCACGCCGCAATCCCAAAATGGGGAACGGTCCCAGTACGTTGCGGAGCGCACCGCTTCGGGCTGGAAATCGGTCAACATCGAACCCACCCGTGCGGATGCCAACGGAGGCTTCGGCTGGTATCCACACGGCAACGGCGATCTATCGGAGGTCGCCAACTTCGTGCAAAGGCGAGATGGCCGAGTTTCATTCTGGTCTCTTCATCCCGGTGGCTCGCCTGTCCCTATCGGCAGCAGCGTGGACGCACCCGACGGTATTGCTGGATACGGCTCCTCGCAGGACATGTCGACCCACATAGTCGCCGTAAACAGCAATATCTTCGAAGTTACTTCGACGGGTCTGGAGATGGTTGGCCTGTTGCCTGACGATACACCGCCTCTCTGCGGTATCGGTGGCGACAACATAACTCGGTGGCTGGCTGGAGCCCAATCGGACAGCGCATGGCCCGAAACACACCAGATTTCCAGCGATGGCAGGCGCATATTTTTCAACGCAAGAGATAGCTGCGGTTCTTCGAAGCTTTTCATGCGCGAAGCGGATTCGACCGGGAGTCTCGCCAACGGTGAGACCACCTTGGTGTCGGGTACGCCGCTGTCGGGACCCGATTGGAGCAGGGTCTTTCTATCGGCAACGCCCGGCGGTCCTGATGATCCCGATCCCAAGGTCTTCTTCTGGACGAAATCCAGGCTCGCCTCTGAGGATGAAGTAACCGCAGAGAACCCGGAAAACCCCAACGAGTTCTTGCCCAATGGCGGAGATATCTACAGCTACAGCTTGCTGTCGGGAAGTACGGATTGCCTGACATGCATTGCTCCTCATGCAGACGTAATCCTTAGCAATGGCGGCGCTCCATACGAAGGGATCGCGGTAGCCGAGGACGGTTCCAGGATCTATTTCGCTTCGACTCGGGCGCTCATCGAGGGCGAGGGCATCGAGAACGCCGCCAATATCTACCGCTACGACGTAGCGGCGGATGAGCTGTCCTACGTGGCTACCGCGAATATGGCGGGAGATGGCGTCGAGGGTGTGGTGGGTATAGACGTCGAGGGCGGAGAGGCCCTCTCATCAAATGGGTCGGTGCTCATCTTCAGGTCATCGGCGCCCAGTCTCAATCCTCTCACCGATAGCGACAACGGTGGCTTCCAGCAGTACTACCGTTACGACGACCGCGACCGCTCCCTGGTATGTGTCTCCTGTCCAGACAACGGTCTGCCTACCGAAGACGTAACCGAAGTCTTGGTCCAGGGCAACCGACAGTCGGTTCGGGCGACGCCGCTATCGGCTGACGGAGACTTTTACTTCTCGACCGTCGATCGCCTGCTGGCGACAGATCAGAACACGGCAGGGCCCGGCCAAAGCCCAGGCTCCGGCACCGATATCTATGAGTGGCGCGACGGGCGCCTGCTGCTCGTCACCGACGGAATCACCTCTTATGGCTTCCAGCAAGAGCCTACTGTGGCGGGTAGCACGGCAAGCGGCCAGGATGTCTTCTTCATGGCCACCGCCCGTTTGACCTCCGACGTGGTGGATGGGTTCAAGAAGCTCTACGACGCCCGTATCGGCGGCGGCTTTAACTTCCCGCCCCCGCCCCCGCCCTGTTCGCTGGACGCCTGCCAGGGCGAAGCCAAAGGCGCCCCAGAGATCCCCGCGATAGGGAGCGCCAGCTTCAGCGGTCCCGGGAACCCCAAGGCCAAAGCGAAGAAACGCCACAAGCGCAAGCAGCACAAAAAGCGCCAGCAGAAGCAGAAAAGACACGCAAAGCACGCGACCCGCAGGCACGGCTGAGGCTGAGATGAGCAAGGAGAGAAAGACGATGACCGAGACGACGAACCGAGTTGGCCGGCGCCTTTCGCGTGGCCTCAAGCTCTTGCTCCTGGCCGGCCTGGCGACGGCGACCTCGCTTGCGATCGCCGCTCCCGCCGGCGCCACGCCGGTTTGGAACCTCTCGCTTTCCCACAGCGGCTCGAACCTCGCACCGGGCGGCACCGAGGAGCTCCGCGTTTACCTGCAGAACGCTGGTGACACCGCCAGCGAAGGCGCGCTCTCGCTCACCGTCGACCTCCCCCCGGGACTGACCCGCCACTCGGTCGTCGAGAGCGACATCTTCGCCGCCTTCTTCGACCTCCCCCCAAACGGCTGGGCTTGTCCCGGCTCACCGGGGGACACGACGATCACCTGTACGCATGCCGATCCGGTCAAGCCGGGAGAGTGGGCATCTAGTCCCTATGGTGGCTTTACGATGATGATCGTCAACGTAAACGTCGCCTCCGATGCCCCTCAAAGCGGCACCATAACCGCAACGGCAACAGGCGGCGGCGCAGCGCCAGACACAGCGTCCGACCCGGTTACGGTCAGCGCGGACGAACCCGAGTTCGGGCTCAATCCCGACAGCTGGAGAGCCGATTTCTTCGACCCGGACGGGAACACCCCCGATCGTAGAGCCGGCGCGCATCCGTATCAGGCGACCTTCGAGTTCGACATGAACAGCATCGACGATCCCCTCAAGTCCTCGCCTACCCCAAACCTCAGTTACTACTTCCCCAAAGACTCCTTGCGCAACATCGTCGTCGATCTGCCACCCGGCTTCGTCGGCAATCCAACCGCCGTGGCTGAGTGCAGCGAGACCCAACTGAACGCTGCCGAATGCCCACCTTCGAGCCAGGTCGGACGCATCGAGTTCACTATGCCTGGCATCGGACTCAACCACCATTTGCGCATGCACCAGGCTGTCTACAACATGGTGCACCCGAAGGGGGTCATCACCGATCTCGCCTTTGCCGTTGGCTCCTTGGCGACCGTCCACATCCGCGCCACCCTCGACCCGAGCGACTACCACGTGAAGACGACGGTGCCGTTCATCACCGAGGCGGGCATCGTCTTCGATCAGAAGCTGACGATCTGGGGGGTGCCGGGAGATCCGCGCCACGACTTCGATCGCTGCATCGATCCGTCTAATACAGCAATAGGCTCTACGATCGCCGAAGAAGGCCAGCGCTGCCCTGTCGACGCCAATCCGAAGCCCTTCCTCACCGTCCCGGGCCAGTGCGGCGTTAACCACCAAATCACGATCCGCGGAGTCGACTCCTGGCAGAGCCAGGGCGTCTACGACACGCCGCAGAGCTGGCCCCCAGGCGGAGCCCAGCAGACCGGCTGCGATCAGCCCCGCTTCGATCCCGAGGTCCAGGTCCACCCGATCAGCCAGGCGGCAAACAGCCCCTCGGGTCTCGACGTCCATATCGAGATCCCGCAGAACCTGAACCCCAACGCTCTCGACACAGCTCACGTCAAGAGCACCGAGATCGCCTTCCCCAAGGGGATGACGGTCTCGCCGTCCTTCGCCGACGGGTTGCAGGCCTGTTCGCTGCAGGAGGTGAAGCTGGGCACGAACGAGCCGGTCGACTGCCCACCGGCATCGCGGATCGGCTCAGTCGACCTCAACACGCCGCTTTTGCCCGATCCCCTCGAGGGATCGATGTTCCTGGCCAAGCAGAGCGAGAACCCATTCGGCTCGCTATTGGCCATGTACATGGTCATTCACGACAACGAAGAGCGAGCCGTCTTGCTCAAGGTCGCGGGCAGAATCGACCTGGATCCGACAACAGGCCAGATCCTCACCCGCTTCGACGACCTCCCCCAGCTGCCCTTCGAAGACTTCAATCTTCACTTCAGAAGCGGTCCGCGGGCCCCTCTGATCAACCCGCCCAACTGCGGATCGCACACGATCGGGATCGAGGTCGCCTCCTGGGCTGAACCGAACTCGCCGGTGGACGTCTCCGACACCTACCGGGTCACCGAAGGCCCCAACGGCACCCCCTGCGCGAACAACCCAGCAGACCGCCCCTTCGACCCGAAGATCTCAGGCGGAACGGTCAACCCACAAGCGGGCTCCTTCAGCCCCTTCCTCTTCCGGATGACGAGGACCGACGCAGACCAGGAGCTCTCCCAGATCGGCGTAACCGTCCCACCGGGACTGACCGCGAAGCTGGCAGGCATCCCCTTCTGCCCGGAGGCAGCGATCGCCGGGATCTCCTCGGACCTGGCAACCGGACTGGGGGAGCTGAATACCCCCCGCTGCCCGCCCGCATCGCAGATCGGCACCGTTAGCGCCGGAGTGGGAGCGGGCTCGGGCCCCAACTACTTCCCGGGCAAGCTCTACCTCGCAGGTCCCTATAAAGGCGCTCCGCTCAGTCTCGCCGTCGTGATCGCCGGCCTCGCCGGTCCCTTCGACCTCGGCAACGTCTCGGTCAGGACAGCCCTTCACGTCAATCCCGAAACCGCTCAGGTCAGAGCCCTGTCGGACCCCTTCCCGTTGATCTTCCACGGCGTCCTGCTGAGAGTCAGGGACGTGCGGATCAACCTCGACCGCAAAGACACAGCCCTCAACCCGACCAACTGCAACCCCCTCTCGATCGACGCCCACATCACCGGCACCGGCGGAGACATCCTCACGACCGCAGACGACACGGTCGCCGACAGGTCCGAGCGCTTCCAGGTGGCCAACTGCGCGGCGCTCTCCTTCAAGCCCAAGCTCTCCTTCAAGCTTAAAGGAGGGACCAAGCGAGGCCAGTTCCCGGCCTTTCAGGCGACCCTGAAGGCAAGGCCCGGAGACGCCAACATCGCCAAGAGCACCGTCGTCTTGCCCAGATCGGAGTTCATCGAACAGGGCCACATCCGCACCGTCTGCACCAGGGTCCAGTTCAAAGCCGAGGCCTGCCCGGAAGGATCGATCTACGGCCACGCCAAAGCGATCTCCCCACTCTTTGACGAAGTCCTCGAAGGTCCGGTCTACCTCAGGTCAAACGGCGGCGAAAGGGTCCTCCCCGATCTGGTGGTCTCCCTGAACGGCAAAATCGACGTAGCCCTCGCCGGCTTCATCGACTCGGTCAAAGGCGAAGGCAGGGTCCGCAACACCTTCGACGTGATCCCTGACGCCCCGGTCACCAAGTTCGTCTTGAACATGCGAGGCGGCAAACGAGGTCTCCTCGTCAACCACCTCGACCTCTGCGAGGTCACCTCCAGGGCGGAGGTGAAGCTGGTCGGACAGAACGGCAAGGTCGCCCAGAGCCGGCCGAAGATGGGGACCTCTTGCGCGGGGAAGGGGAGGCGCGGGCGGCAGCGTTAGCTCTGTTGCTGCCGTCCGGACGCCTTGTCTTGCTCCTCGCGCGCCCTCTCCTCGCCAAGGAAAGGCAGTAGCAGCTCGTAGGTGAGCTGGGGGAGGAGGTGGGGCAGATGGGCGGTTTGGCCGCGGACGATCTCCTCGTAGATGCGGGCGTAGACGGCGCCGGCGGCGATGCTGGAGACGTTGGGGAGGGCGCGGGCGGACTCGCTTTCCTCGCGTCCCTCATCGAGCAGGGCGACGAAGCGGGCGAAGTCCTGAACGAAGATTTCGTGTGCGACCGCCCCTACGCTGCCCATCTCGATGAAGAGGAACTTCGTCGCACCGGGATCTCGGGCGAGCTGGTCGAGCAGCTCCGCCAGGCCCATACGCACCCGCTCCGGCCAGGATCCGGGACGTTCGTAGGCTTTGGTGAGGCGATCGAGGATGTCCTCGAAGAGCAGGTGCTGTGCGGCGATGAAGCAGTCCTGCTTGTCCTTGAACAGCTCGTAGAAGGTCTCCCGTCCGACACCGGACGCTTTCAGGATGTCGGCCACGGAGGTGGCTTCGTAGCCCTGCTCGGCTACGACTCGGACCATCGACGCGAGCAGGCGCTCGCGCTGCGATTGCTGCACCAGTTCCTTGGGCAAGCCATGGCGGCCGCGCGGGAGCCGCCAGGGGCGATCCTGTGACTCGCTCATCGAGCCATCTGGGCTTGCTTCAGCGCTTCCTCTTGACCTATGAAAGGCAGGAGCGCGATGTAGACGAGGTCGGGACGCAGCTCGGGCAGGTTCTCCGCTCGGCCTTTGAGGATCTGATTCGCGATCAGCACCTGGGCCTGGCCATAGGCGCCGCGCAGCTCGTCTGCCGTTGGCCGGGGATCCTCTGCTTGCTTCCGAGCCACGTTCAGAGCCTGGATCAGGGTCATTCGATAGCGATCGATCAGGGTTGCGTCGACCGAGATCGCCTCGACGATCAGGAGTCTCGTGTAAGCGGGTTTGGCAGCCATCAGGTCGAGCACGGCGGCGATCGCCTTGCGAACCTTCTCGGGCCCGTGATCGTCATCGGAATGGGCGCTTTCGGCAACTTCTCGCACCTCTTCGACGAATGAGTCGACCGCGGCATCGAAGCACTCCTTCTTGTTGCCGAAGTGCTTGTAGAAGGTCGCCCGCGAGATACCGGCCCGTCCCACCACGTCGGAGATCGTTGTCGCGCCGAAGGTTTCCTCAGCACAGCTCTCGGCCACCGCGTCGAGAATCCGCCCCCGTTGGGCGCGTGCGGCGATGTCCTGCGGGACGCTTGGCGCGAGCGGGCCGTCGTCTCTCAGAAAACCAGTCTCGTTCCCCATCCAAGACGATTGTGTCAGGCGACTGCGACCAATGGCGTACCGCCGTGTAGTCAGTAAAGAACTATTATGTTCGTTATAGGAACCAAGTCGTTCGCCAACGTGGGCAAAGCAGGGACCACATCCAACGCGTCAGGCAGGAGGGGCTCACCGGAGCACCCGCCGCTGCCGCGCGGAATGCATGCTCTGCCGCCAGAGCGAGTGGCCGATGACCAGCGGCGCCGCATCCTCGCCGCACTTCCCGAGGTGGTCGCCGAACACGGCTACGAGGGAACCACGGTTTCGTACATCGTCGCGCGAGCCGGGATCGCTCGGGGTGCCTTCTACAAGCAGTTCAGGAACAAGCGCGATTGCTTCGCTGCCGCCCATGAGTCCGCCCAGGAACGCCTGCTCGGCGTTCTCACCTTGCCCTGCTATGCCCGGGCTGGGCTGGGGGAGAGGGTGAGTGGATCGCTGGGCGCGGCACTCGACCTGCTCGCTTCCGATCTCGCCCTGGCGCGCCTACTTGCGGTCGAGGCGCCGGCTGCCGGCGGCGAGATCGCCAGGCGCCACCACGAGTGGCTGCGTCGCTACGGCTCCCTGCTGCGCCTCGCCTCGGTCGACGCTCCAGACACCGCCGCTCCCGACCGCTCGGTGGAGCCGGTGATCGTTGGCGGCATCGCCTCTCGGATCGCCGGAGAGGTGCTCGACGAGAGGGCGGAGTGCCTCCGCGACCTCGCTCCCGGGCTTGTCGCCTACGTGCTCGCCTTCTACCCGCAGCCGCAGGGCGAGTCGGCTCGCTCGGCTGCCGATGCGGCTCCCGCTGCGTCGGCTCCCGCGTCCGCGTAAGTGCATCTCATGAGATGCCGCTGTGGTGGGCCCGACGCGACCACCTACGGCGGAGATAACGCTTCAGACGCCTTTCGTTGCTCCTCCCGGGCCCTCTCCTCGCCGAGGAAAGGCAGCAACAGCTCGTAGGTGAGCTGGGGGAGGAGCTGGCGCAGCTGGGCTGTGCGGCCGCGGACGATCTCCTCATAGATGCCGGCGTAGACGGCGCCGGCGGCGATGCTGGAGACGTTGGGGAGGGCGCGGGCAGACTCGCTTTCCTTGCGTCCCTGGTCGAGCAGGGAGACGAAGTGGGCGAAGTCCTGGGCGAAGATCTCATGTGCCACCGGCCCCACGCTGCCCATCTCGATGAAGAGGAACTTCGTGGCGATGGGGTTGCGGGCCAATCGGTCGAGCAGCTCCGCCAGGCCCATTCGCGATCGCTCCGGCCACGATCCAGGGCGTTCATAGGCCTTCGTGATCCCCTCGAGTATGTCTTCGAAGAGGAGGCGTTGTGCGGCGACGAAGCAGTCCTGCTTGTCCTTGAACAGCTCGTAGAAGGTCTCTCGTCCGACGCCGGACGTCTTCAGGATGTCGGCCACGGAGGTGGCCTCATAGCTCTTCTCGGCCGAGACATGGACCATCGCTGCGAGCAGGCGCTCGCGCTGCGATCGCTGGACCAGCTCGCGGGGCAGGCCATGACGGCCACGGGGAAGTCGCCGGGGGCGCTCCTCTTTTGTGCTCATCGGGCCATCTGGGCTTGCTTCAGCGCTTCCTCCTGACCGATGAAAGGCAGGAGCGCGATGTAGACGAGGTCGGGGTGCAGCTCGGTCAGCTCGGCTGTCCGGCCGCTGAGGATCTGGGTGGCTATCAGTACCTGGGCTTGGCCGTAGGCGCGACGCGTCTCACTCGCTGTGAGTTTTGCGCCGGGGCCTCCGGAGACCTGAAGTGCCTGCATCAGGATCGTCCGGTAGCGGTCGATCAGCATCGGGTTGACCGCGATCGCCTCGACGATCAGGAGCCTGGTGTAGGCCGGCTCGGCAGCCATCCGCTCGAGCACGGCCGAGGTTGCCTTGCGCACCTTCTCCGGCCCGGAGTCGGCCTCCGAATGCGCGCTTCTGGCCGCTTCACGCAGGAGCTCGAAATAGGAGTCGACCGCTGTGTCGAAGCACTCTCGCTTGTTGCGGAAGTGTTGGTAGAAGGTTGCCCGGGAGACGCCCGCGCGGCCGACTACGTCGGCGATCGTCGTCGCGGCGAAGGTCTTCTCGGCGCAACTCGCGGCTATCGCATCGAGGATTCGCTGCCGCTGGGTGCGAGCCGCGACGTTCTGCGGGACGCTAGGGGCAAGCGAGCTACCGTCTCTCAGAAAACCAGTCCTGTTCCCCATCCAAGAGCGATTGTGTCAGGCCGATGCGACCTTAGCGAACCCCTGTGTACAGAGTTGGGACGTAACCTGCTCGCCTTTCTATTCGCAGCCGCAGGGCGAGTCGGTTCGCTTGTCCGTCGTCTCCGGGGCCGGTCCCGTCGAGCCCGCGGCGGCCCCCGCCGCGTAGGCGTATGGCATCTCACCCGTGTCGTGCAGCTCGTGGCGCAGCGAGTTGATCACCGCACCGGCCATCAGGGCCAGGCTGAGCAGGTAGAACCAGAGCAGGGCGATGAGGATGAAGCCAACGGTGGAGCCGAGCTGGGAGAGGCTGGAGACGTTGGAGAGGTAGAAGGGGAAGGCCCAGTTGGCGATGCCGGCGGCGACCGTGACGAAGACCGCTCCCGGCCAGACGGCGCGCCACGGCATGTGGCCCTTGGGCACGGCCCAGAAGATCACGCAGCAGATCGCGAAGACGATCAGGACCGCGGCGCCGAGCAGCAGCAGCGTGTCGATCGCCTTGATGCTGGAGAGGCCGAAGGGAAGCTTGTCGGTGCTGGAGACGAGCGCCGCCTCGATCGCCGGCAGGAAGATGCTGGCGGCGATGAAGAGGACGACGACGAACAGCATCGCGAAGGAGAAGCGCTTCTGCTCGACCCAGCCGCGGCACTCGACGTGGTAGATGCGGCAGAAGGCGGTGTCCATCGCGCCCCAGAAGGAGGCGCCGATCCAGAGCGAGCCGGCGAAGGCGGCGATCCCGATCGTGGTCGAGTTTTCCTCGATCCGGTCGAGCGCGTCGGCCAGCGTCCCCTGCTCGACGTTTGGGAAGAGTCGCTGCAGGTCGTCGAGCACGCCTGCCTCGACGCCGCTGATCTTCAGCACCTGGCCGAAGAGGAAGAGGATCAGCAGGGCAAAAGGGAACACGGCCAGCATCAGGTTGTAGGCGACCATCGCCGAGAGCCCGGTGACGTTCTCGCGGTAAGCGCGCTGCCAGAAGGCGCGCAGCCAAGGTCGGGGATGGCGCAGTGCGTTGGACATTGACTTCAGAAACTGAAGCGACTAAGATGCGAACAGACGTTTGAGAGTGATCGAAACGCCCGTCAAGGGCCAATGCAACGCAGACTAGTTAGCCTCGCGGACCGGATCGCCGGTCCGTTTTTTCGCGACTTTTGGCCCGCGACGGCATTTCAACCAATGGGACTTAACCACCTAGCGCAAGGAAACGGGTAGAGAACGGATGCTGGTAGCAGAGCTTCAAGAGCTGGAGGAGGTCAAAGGCCTCATCACGAGAGGGCAGCAGCTTGGCGTGCTGACCTTCGGCGACATCGCCTCGGCGGTGTCCGAGGTCGATCTGGACGAGTCCGACGTCGAGGACCTTTACGGGCACCTCGAGAAGTCGGGGATCGAGCTGGTCGAGGACATGGACCCGGCGCAGAAAGCTGCGGCGGAAGCGATGCCCGTCGCGGACGGCAAAAAAGGCCGCCGCCGCCAGAAACAGGCGCTCGACCTGAAACCAGACATGACGACCGACTCCCTGCAGTTGTTCCTCAAGGACATCGGCAAGGTTCGGCTGCTGACTGCCCAGGAGGAGGTCGAACTCGCGAAGCGGATCGAGCGCGGCGACCTCGACGCGAAGCAGAAAATGGTCGAGTCCAACCTGCGCCTGGTCGTCTCGATCGCGAAGAACTACCGCAACCAGGGCCTGCCCTTCCTCGATCTGATTCAGGAGGGCACGCTGGGCCTGGTCCGCGCCGCGGAGAAGTTCGACTACCGCAAGGGATTCAAGTTCTCGACCTACGCGACCTGGTGGATCCGCCAGGCGATCGCCCGCGCGCTCGCCGACAAGGCGCGGACCATTCGCATTCCGGTCCACGTGGTCGAGAAGCTGAACAAGATCGGCCGTGCCGAGCGCAAGCTGGTCACCGAGCTAGGCCGCGAGCCGACCCCGGAGGAGATCGCCGAGGTGACGGGGATCGATCCCGAGGAGGTCGACTCGATCAAGCGCTCCGCGCAGGCCCCGGTCTCGCTGGAGAAGCCGGTCGGCGACGAGGAGGAGTCCGAGTTCGGCCAGTTCATCGCCGACGAGAAGGCCGAGTCCCCGTTCGACCGGGCAGCCGACCTGCTGACCAAAGAGGCGTTGAAGGAGGCGCTGGAGAACCTCTCCTACCGCGAGCGCCGCGTGCTCGAGCTGCGCTACGGGCTTGGCGGCGAGCACCCGCGCACGCTCGACGAGGTCGGGCGCACGTTCAACGTGACGCGTGAGCGGATCCGCCAGATCGAGAACCAATCGCTGAAGAAGCTGCAGCAATTGGGCGAAGCGCAAAAGCTGAGAGAGGTCACGTAGCGCTTCAGCGCTAAGGATGGCGGGCATCCCGGCCGATAGATGTCGGGATGTTCGACATCGATTCAGCTCTGCGTACCCTGATCGAGCGGGAGGGGTCTGACCTCCACGTCAAGGTCAACTCGCCGCCGATCGTCCGCCTGCACGGCGAACTGGCGCACCTCGAGGGCTATCAGCCGCTCACGGCCGAGGACACCGAGAAGGCGCTCCACGACATCGCCGAGGTGCGCTCGCTAACCGAGTTCGAGGAGGACGGCGAGGCCGATTTCGCCTACTCGCTCCCCGGGCTCGCCCGCTTCCGCGTCAATGCCTTCAAACAGCGCGGCTCGATCTCGATCGTCTGCCGCGCGATCCCCTTCGAGATTCGCTCGATCGAGGAACTGGGCCTGCCCGACGTCGTTCGCACGCTGGCCGAGGAGGCGCGCGGGATCGTCCTCGTCACCGGCACCACCGGCTCGGGCAAGAGCACGACGCTGGCGGCGATGATCGACCACATCAACCAGACCCGTCCCCGGCACATCGTCACGCTGGAGGACCCGATCGAGTACCTGCACCAGGACAAGCGCTCGATCGTCAACCAGCGCGAAGTCGGCTCCGACACCCACAGTTTCGGCCGGGCGATGAGGCGGGTGCTGCGCCAGGACCCCGACGTGATCCTGATCGGCGAGATGCGCGACGAGGAGACGGTGCGCACGGCTCTCTCCGCGGCCGAGACCGGCCACCTCGTCCTCTCCACGGTCCATACGCTCGATGCGACCGAGACGATTAACCGCATCATCGACTTCTTCCCGCCCCACCTGCAGCAGCAGGCGCGGGTGATGCTCTCCTCGACCCTGAAGGGCGCGATCGCCCAGCGCCTCGTCCCTGACGTAACCGGCGACGGTCGGGTCGCCGCGTCCGAGGTGATGGTCGTCACCGGCCGCGTCCAGGACTTGATTCTCAACCCCGAGGAAACGGGCAAGATCACCGAGGTCATCAGCGAAGGCGAGTACTACGGGATGTCCACCTTCGACCAGTCGCTGCTGCGCTACGTGATGGCGGGCAAGGTGACTGAGGAGGTGGCGCTCGACTACGCCTCCAGCCCGCACGACTTCAAGCTGATGCTCGCGGCCGGCGGCCGGCGGGCAAGCGGCATCGAGCAGCTGAGCGGGGAGCCGGTGGCGCCGTGAGGGAGAAGCTGAACGGCGATCCCAAGGCCCAGGTCGCGCTCGTAGTCCTGCTTGTAGTCGCGGCAGCCTTCATGCTGCTCAAAGGGGGCGGGGGCGAAGAAGAAGAATTTGGCGCGACCGAAGCGACAGTGGCCGTGGCTGGTACCGAAGCCACAGGCACCGCCATTGCAGCGACCCCCGGAGAAGCGGTCGAAGGGGCCGTCGAAGGTGCGCTCGAAACCGCAGCTGTCTCTGCGGCGCCGAGCTCGATACCGACTCCTCCACCCCCGAGGCCACTGGCCCTCGCCTACGACGCCGACAAGACCGTCGTCCTCCTGGTCGTTCATCAGGGCGGGATCGACGACGCGCTCGTCACCCGCTCCTCCCGACTGTTGGAGGCTCACCCCGACGTCGCCCTCTTCGTCGTGCCAGCAAAGCGGATAGCCCGCTACGCGTCGGTCACCGTGGGCCTCGACGTCAACCGCGTACCGGCTCTGGTCGTGATGAGGCCGAAGAGTCTCAGCGGCGGGACGCCACAGGCGAGCGTCGACTACGGCTTCCAGACGCCGCAGGGCATCGTCCAGGCAGTCCTCGACGCTTCCTACAACGGTCCGGAAGCGACCTACCACCCGGACTGAGCGGGCGGATGACCGGCGAGAAACCCCCGTACCCGATGCACCTGCGCCCGGTCCCTGAGTCGGGAGGCTCGGCTGCACCCGTTCTGGACCAGGAGCCCAGTGGCACGCCCGGCCTGACGCCGCCCCTGCACCGCGGCCACTCGCGAGGCTTCATCACCGACGTGCTGGTCGAGCTCGGTTTCGTCCCTGTGGAGACAGTGCAGGCGGCGATCGAAGAGGCGCGCACCGCGGGCCGCCCACCCGAGGCGCTGCTGCTCGAGCGTGGCGCGATCGATTCCGAACAGCTCTCTCGCGCAACAGCTGAGCGCTACGGGCTCGACCATGTCGATCTCTCCGCGTACCAAGTCGACGTCGCTGCAGCCGCGCTCTTCCCGGTGACGATGGCGCGCCGTTACAAAGCGGTCCCCGTCGGCTTCGTCGATCCCAAAACGCTGCTGGTTGCGGCTGTGGATCCCGCCAACGTGCTTGCCGCCGACGACATCCAGATCGCCACCGGCCTCGACTGCCGGATCGCAGTTGCTGCAGAAGACGACGTCGAGGCTCTGCTGGCGCGACTAGGCACGCTGCAGAGCGCCGCCGCCGAGGCGATCATCGAGGAGGAGGCTGAAGAGGAAGGGGCCGAGGAAGGCGAAGCCCTTGCCCCCGTCAGCGACATGCAGGCGAGCGCCGAGGACGCGCCGGTGATCAAGCTCGTCTACAGCATCCTCGCTCAGGCGGTGGGGGAGGGTGCCTCGGATATCCACCTTGAGCCCGAGGAGGGGGATTTGCGGATCCGCTTCCGCGTCGACGGCGTGCTGAAGGAAGCGGCACACGTGCCGAAGCGGATGATCAGCGCCGTGATCTCGCGGCTGAAGATCATGAGCGAGCTGGACATCGCCGAGAAGCGAATTCCCCAGGACGGGCGGGTCAGCGTCTCGGTCGAGGACCGCCGCATCGACCTTCGTGTCACCACCCTGCCGACCCAGCGCGGCGAGGGAGCGACGATCCGCATCCTCGACGAAAGCAACGCCCAGCGGACGCTCGACGACCTCGGCATGGACGGCTCGGCGCGGGCCACGTTCGAGCACTCCTTCCGCCAGGCCTACGGCGCCGTGCTGGTCACCGGTCCGACCGGCTCGGGCAAGAGCACGACGCTCTACGCGGCGCTGGCTGAGCTGAACGACATCGAGAAGAAGATCATCACGATCGAGGACCCGGTCGAGTACCGGATCGAAGGCGTCAACCAGATGAACGTCAATCGCAAGGCGGGGCTCGACTTCGCCAGGGGGCTGCGCTCGATCCTTCGCGCCGACCCCGACATCGTGATGGTCGGCGAGATCCGCGATGCCGAGACGGCGCGGATCGCTATCGAGGCTGCGCTCACCGGCCACATGATGCTGACGACACTGCACACGAACGACGCCCCGGGGGCGATCGCCCGCCTCAACGAGATGGGGATCGAGACCTTCCTCACCGCTTCTGCCGTCGACTGCGTTGTCGCCCAGCGCCTTGCCCGCAAGCTCTGCCCGAACTGCAAGAAGCGCACGATCATCCCCGTCTCTGCATTGCACGAGGCGGGGGTCAAGGTCGGCACTGAGGTCGAGGCCTACGAGCCGGTTGGCTGCTCGCGCTGCAACAACAGCGGCTACCGCGGCCGGGTCGGCATCTACTCGGTGATGAGCCTCAGTGAGCGGCTGAAGGAAATGACGATCGCTCGCGCCGCCGAGCCGGAAATAGCCGCCGTCGCCCGCGAGGAGGGGATGCTCACCCTGCGTGAGGACGGCGTGGTCAAGATCAGATCCGGGGTTACGAGCCTCGAGGAGGTGCTTCGTGTCACAGCATGAGTTCGACTTCTCCGAGGTATTGCGCCGCATGGTCGAGGCGCGGGCGTCCGACGTCCACATCACTGCGGGCTTCGCGCCGGCGATCCGCGAAAAGGGCAAGATCAAGCCGATGGACGGCTTCCCGGTACTTACCGGGCAGCAGACGCGCGAGGTCGTCTACAGCATCCTCAACGACGACCAGCGCAAGCGCTTCGAGAACGACAAGCAGCTCGACTTCGCCTATGCGATCCCCGGCGTCGCTCGCTTCCGCGTCAACTGCTTCTTCCAGCGCGGCTCGGTCAGCGCCGCCTTCCGTCTCGTGCCGCAGGACATCCCCCATCTAGACACGCTCGGCGTGCCGCAGGTGCTGCGCGAGCTGGCGGCGAAACCGCGCGGCTTCGTTCTCGTCACCGGCCCGACCGGCTCGGGCAAGAGCACGACGCTGGCGGCAATGATCGACGTGATCAACTCCGAGCGCGAGGACCACATCCTCACGATCGAGGACCCGATCGAGTTCCTGCACAACCACAAGAGTTCGATCGTCAACCAGCGTGAGGTCGGCTCCGACGCCGAGAATTTCTCGCTCGGCCTGCGCGCCGCCCTGCGAGAGGACCCCGACGTGATCCTGGTCGGCGAGATGCGCGACCTGGAGACGATCTCGACGGCGCTGACCGCTGCCGAGACCGGCCACCTCGTCTTCGCCACCCTGCACACCCAGTCGACGGCGCAGACCGTCGACCGGATCATCGACGTCTTCCCGCCTGAGCAGCAGGGTCAAGTGCGGACGCAGCTCTCGATTGCCCTGCAGGGCATCGTCACCCAACAGCTGTTGCCGACCGCGGACGGGAGGGGACGTGTGGTCGCCTGTGAGGTGCTGGTGCCGACGCCGGCGATTCGCAACCTGATCCGAGAGGGCAAGACGCACCAGATTTACGCGGCGGTGCAGACCTCGGGCGCGGTCGGGATGCAAACGATGGACGCCGACCTGGCGCGTCTCGTCCGGGCGGGCCAGGTCACCCGTGCGCTCGCCGAACAACGGGCATCGGTGCCGGAGGAGCTGAAACGGCTGCTGGGCGGTGCCCCGGCGGTGATGCCCGCAATGGAACCCTCTGTTGCGCTCCCGTCCAATCCGACTCCACCGGCGCCCGCGGCGCCGCCCGCTTACACCCCGGGGGTCTAACGAGCGATGGCCGGAGCCTCCACATTCGCCTTTCGCGCTATGGACGTGGCTGGCGTTGCTTCGGCCGGCGAGGTCGATGGCGAATCCAAGGCTGCCGTCACCGAGCAGCTGCGCCAGCGGGGGCTGATCGTCCTCGACGTAACCGAGAAGAACGAGCCGTTCAAGATCGAGGACCTCTTCAAGCGCTGGCAGAGCGTCGACATGCGCGAGCTGGCGGTCTTCTCGCGCCAGTTCGCCACCCTGATCGCCTCGGGGATGCCGATGCTGCGCACCCTCCACACGCTGGAAGAGCAGACCCAGGACGAGCAGATCAAGGAGGCGGTCGCCGGGGTGCGCGCCGACGTCGAGGCCGGTAGCTCGCTGGAGCAGGCGATGGAGCGCCACCCGAAGGTCTTCGATCGCCTTTTCCGGGCGATGGTTCGCTCTGGCGAGCAGTCCGGCCGGCTCGAGGAGGCTTTGGACCGGATCGCCTTCCAGGTCGAGAAGGCCGACGCGCTTAGGCGTCAGGTCAAATCGGCGATGATGTACCCGACGCTGGTCTTCGGTTTCGCGATCGTGGTGTTGGTCGCGATCGTCGCCTTCGTGATCCCCACCTTTGCCGGCATCTTCGAAGAGCTGGCAGAAGAAAACCCGGAAGAAGGCGGGGGCCTGCCGGCGCCGACCCAGCTCTGCGTCACCGTCTCTGAAGCTCTCACTGGCTACTGGTACATCATCATCCCGGCGCTGGTCCTCTCCTGCGTCGCCTTCTTCAAATGGAAGAAAACCGAGCGCGGGCACGAAATGTGGGACCGCTTCAAGTTGAAGTTGCCGGCAAAGATCGGCGACGTGATCCAGAAGGTCGCCCTGGCCCGTTGGTCACGGACCTTCTCCGGAGCGGTCTCCTCTGGCGTGCCGATGCTGCAGGCGATCAAACTGACCGGAGAAACCGCCGGCAACGTAGTCGTCGAGCAGGCGATGGACGACGTCTACGCCTCGGTCAAGAGCGGTGGCTCCATCGCCGAGCCGATCGAGGGGAATCCGATCTTCCCGCCGATGGTCGGCCACATGATCGCCGTAGGCGAGGAAACCGGTCAGCTCGAGCACATGCTGGGCAAGGTCGCCGATTTCTACGAGACCGAGGTCGACGCCAAGGTGAAGGCGCTCACCGCCCTGATCGAGCCGCTGATGATCGTCTTCGTTGGTGGCATCGTCGGCTTCATCGTGATCGCGATGTACCTGCCGATGTTCAGCATCTTCGAAAAGATCCGCTGAGCTGGCTTTCGTTCTGGACGCCCGTCCAGAACTAGTGTGGAGAGCCGTCGCCTCCCCCTCAAAATTAATGAGGCGAGAGGGTGAGTTCTTGGCGTTGGAGCGGGGAAAAGTCGGGCTTCTCAGAATTCCCGCCACCAGCTCTAAAGGTGGTGATCTGGGGGCCGATGAAGGGGCTGTGATGAATCTGCCAGTGCCTTGGTGCAAAAGGCAAACCCGCTGCGAGGCGGGGGCGCAAAGCCAACGGGGCTCTCTGCGGGGAGCTGGCCGGGCTACCACCGGGGTCGACAGACACCACGTGGCTGCAACGCGACGGGGCTCTGGCGAAATCGATAGGAACCTAGGAGGTCCCTGATGTTTCTCCAGAATCTCCGGGCCAAGATTGGTGCCCGGCTCAACGGCGACAGCGAGAGCGGCTTCACGCTGATCGAGCTCCTCGTCGTCATGCTGATCCTCGGAATCCTGGCTGCGATTGCGCTGCCCGCCTTCTTCAATCAGAAGGACAAGGCCGGCGACGCCAAGGCCAAGGAGTACGCACACTCCGCCCAGGTCGCGATGGAGACCTACTCCACCGACCACAACGGCAGCTACGAAGGTGCTGACCGGGCAGCCCTGATTGCGATCGAGCCGACGCTCGCCAGCGCGCCCTTCAAAGAAAGCAAAGTCGCTGCAGCTAGCGCGACGGGTTACACGATCACCATGGTCGGTAGCAAAACCACCCAGACGTTCACCGTCAAAAACGAAAACGGCACGCTGACCTTCCCGTGCACCGTGGCCGGCCAGGGCGGTTGCCCGCAGGTTGGTAAAGAAGTTGGCGGCGAAGAAAAACCAATCGGCGGTTGGGGCGGCTGATCCCACTAGCCGTATCGCTTAGCAATGCCTAAGCCAGCTGTAAGCACTGTCGAGGGGCGGGCCATTTCGGCCCGCCCCTCGCTGTGTTTTCTTCTCGTGCTTCTCTTCTCTGCTGCCGCTCTCGCCTTTTCCGCTTCAGCGACAGGGGCGGTTCCAGCACCCCTGCTGACCGGCACCGATCCGGAGTCGAGCGCGAGTTCGCCTGCCGAATCGACCGAACCTTTGATCCTCGGCGAAGGGGAAGCGACGATCATCACCCAGGGGATACCCCATGTATTTGGGCCGCGGACCTCAGCGACCAACCACCCCGAGTACGAAATCGAGATCTACGCCAACGGTTCGTGCCAGGGAACGCCGGCGAAAGTCGGTGATGCGGGTGAACTCGAAAGCCCCGGAATTCAGGTCACCGTTGCCGAAGACCAGATGTCCATCTTCTCGGCGAAACAGATCGACCCTGGCGACCCAGCTCATCCCTCCACCTGCTCCGCTCCGCTCAAATACTGGCAGGGCGATCCTCCGCCGGAAGAAGAAACTCCTGGCGGTCCCACCGATCCACCGCCAGGTGGCCCCGGGCTCCAGCCCGGAAGCGCTCCTGCGCCAGGCCCACCGCATCTGCGGGTCGTCCCTGGCACTCGCGCCAATCAAAACGCCCCGCGGCTGACGGGCACCGCTCCCGGCGCTGACGCGGTCAAGCTCTTCACCGGCCCCGGCTGCAACGGCTCGCCGCTAGCGAAGGTCTCACCGGCGGAGCTCGCCGCCGGTGTTCAGGTTCAGGTCGCCGACGACTCCACCACCAGCTTCTCGGGGGTCTCGCTTGCGGGCGGGGAGCAGTCTTCTTGCTCGGCTGCCGTCACTTACATCGAGGACTCGGCAGCCCCACGCACCCGGATCACCATGGGCCCCGGTGTGAAGACCCGCCGCCGCAAGGCGGTCTTCCGCTTCTCGGACATCAGCGGCGATCCCCCGGGAACCACGTTCCTCTGCAAGGTGGACCGCAAGAAGTGGCGTCAGTGCACTTCCCCCTTCAAGGTCCGCAACCTCGGCTTCCGGCGCCACTCCCTGCGAGTGCGCGCCATCGATCTCGCCGGCAACGCCGAGACGAAGCCCGCAAAGCGCAGCTTCAAGGTCGTCCGCGCGTCATAGCTCTTGGTGGCGGGCACCAGCGGCAGCCGCCGGCTCGGATAGAACTCGCGCCCGATGGTCGGCATCGTCTTGATCGCGTTCCTGGGCGGCCTCGCGGCCGGCAGCTTCGCCACCGCGGTCGCTCACCGGGTTCCGCGGGGCATTTCCGTCATCGGGCCTCGCTCCCGCTCTCAGTGCCCCGCCTGTGGCGCCCAGATCGCCGCGTACGACAACGTCCCGCTTTTCTCCTGGTTGCTGCTGCGAGGCAAGGCCCGGTGTTGCGGAGCGTCTATCTCTCCTCGCTACCCGCTGACCGAGGCGATCGTCGGAGCGCTCTTCGTCGCCACGGTGCTCGTCTACCGAGACGATGCGGCTGAGGCGGCGATCGGGCTCGTCTTCGTGACCATGCTGGCAGTCGTCACCCTTACCGACCTCGAGCGGCGGATCATCCCCAACAAGGTCCTGATCGCGGGCGCGGTGCTCTGCCTGGCGATTGCGGCCCCGACCGATCCAGATGGCCTTCCCGAGCGGCTGATCGCCGCCGCGGCTGCCGGCGGCATCCTCTTCGCTGTGGTCTTCGCCTACCCCGCCGGGATGGGCCTCGGCGACGTCAAGCTAGCGGCGACGATGGGACTGTTTCTCGGCCGCGCGGTCGCTCCAGCCATCCTCATCGCCCTGCTCGCAGGCAGCATCGTGGGAGTCACCCTGATCGCCCGCCACGGCTCCAAAGCTCGCAAGATGGCGATCCCCTTCGGTCCCTTCCTCGCACTGGGCGGCGTCGTCGCCCTGCTGGCGGGTGACGAGTTGATCGATCTCTACCTGACCTGAGTAGTGCCAGCCAGACAAAGTACGGTCGCCTAAAAACCACCGTCGACCGGTGCATACAATCGACCGCCATGAAATGCCCACATTGCCTAGTGACCTTCAGGGACTCATGGACCGGCTGGGAGCTCTGCTCGGACATCGAGGCAGACTGGCGCGTGCACTACACGATTTGCAGCGCCTGTGACAGGGCCATAATCGACCTGCTGGCCGAGGCCAAGGGAACCGGCGAGCGCGCCGAGTTCAGGGTTTGGCCGAAGGGAGCTGCTCGTCCCGTTGCGTCCGAGGTCCCCGAGCCCTATGCAGACGACTTCCGAGAGGCGTGCACTGTGCTCTCCGACAGCACTAACGCTAGCGCCGCGATCAGCCGCCGATGCCTCCAGAGTTTGTTGGTCAACGAGGGCGATGCCAAGAAGAACAACCTCGCCGACCAGATCAACGAGGTTGTCGATTCGAAGCAGCTCCGCTCTCAGCTAGCCGACAACCTGCACTACGTGCGCAAGGTTGGCAACCTCGGCGCCCACGAGAGAAAGAACAAGAACACCGGCGAGGTAGTCGACGCGACCCGAGAGGAGGCCGAATGGCTGATCGAGGTTCTCGAGGGCCTTTTTGAGCACTACTTCGTGGAACCAGCACGAGAGAAGAAACGGCGAGAAGACTTCGACGCTCGCATGCAAGCCGCCAAGAGCGCTCCATCCCCGTCGGCCCCGGAATCTGCAGCGACGGCGGAACCAACGAAGGTCGTCGGACAAGGGCAGAGCGCGCAGGTTGACTAGGTCGTCCCAGGACGCCAGAGCCCACAGCAGTCAGGGCCGGCGTTGGTTTCGAGCTAAGCGCCGCTGCCGGACTTTTTCGAATCCTCACCCTTTTGCTTCTGCTTGCCGAGAGGGGCCTTGTCGAGGCTGTCGGTGGTGACTGCGTGGAGTTTGATGATTTCGATTCGGTAGGCGCGTTCTTCAGCGCCGTAGACGACGGTCTCGGGAATGCCGGGTTCCAGGGCGAGTAGCTGACAGCTGTCGCTGCCGACTACGCAGACGCCGTCGCCGAAGAGGCCGCGGACGTTGTCGCTGACCAGCATCAACACCTTTTTTTCGTCCTTGCTTACGCTTATGTAGGTAAGGGCGGGGGTGTCGCGGCTGGGCAGCATGGTCAGCTCTGGAAGATCACGGCGGACGGTTGGTTTGCCCTTGCTCTGGCCGGATTCGGCAACAGGTACGACGCGTACGTCGATGACGAAGGAGAAATACGTCAACTCCATGTCGGCGGGCTTGCCGTCTTCGCCGACGGGGATCGAGCTTGGCGCCTCGGGCGGGCTGCTTGGCTCGCTGGAGACGGGTTCGCTGGGGGCGGCGCTTTCGGCACCACTCGAGGAGGCATCCCCTGCTGAGCTTTCGTCTGTGGACGTCGCCTTCCCGCCGCCGGCGCTCGTGTACTGCTGCACGAACGGATCCCGCGGCGCCCTGTCGTTGAGGCGGCGACGGTAGTCACGCAGGCCGGGCGCCGCTTTGGCGACGACCAGGCCCGAGGTGGGAACGGCCGCGCTCGGCATGGCAACGGCGGATTCGGCCGATTCCGAGTCCGATGAGCCGCCGCCAAGCGCGATCGGCAGGGCGACGATCGCGACGATCAGGATCGCGACCAGTGGCAGCAGATGGCGCTCGCGCAGGTCGTAGTAGACGTCGAGCAGAAAGCCGGGGACCTTGAGCTCGGGCAGTTTCAGGTCGGGGCCTTTCTTCAGCATGTTCATTGCTCTTCACTCACCGGGGTCGCTTCTGCGGATTCCCCTTCGGTGGCGGCGGGGGTGGCGATTGAGGGCGCCGGTGCGGCTGGGGTCGCGCCGGCGGTGATGCCCTGGCCTGGCGGCACCAGGTACGTGGTCACCGAGAAGGTGGCGCTGAGCTGTGGGAAGCCGCCTGTGGTTCCGGGGTTGAGGGCAAAGCCGTCGAGGGTCACCAGGCGGCCATCGACCGCGATGTTTCCCTTGCCGGTGTCGACGAGCGAGTCGATCCCCTCGATGAAATCGGCGAAGCGGAAGAAGTCTCCCGAGAAGGTGAGGTTGTACGGCATCTTGGCGAGCCCGGCGGGGCCGACCGTGGCGCCAAGAGGCATCACCGAGGCTGCCGCCTCGGTTGGCGGGACCGTCGCGGAGGCCGGCGTGGCGCCGGAAGGGGTGCCAGAGGGCGTTGCGGGCGCCAGCGCTTCCGGAGGTGGCGCAGTTTCGCCTTCGCTGCCGAGCTGGATGCTTTCGAACTTGACTCCAGCGTCCTTGGCAACTTGGTTCAGCTCGACCAGCAGCGAGGCGGTTTCATCGCTAGCAGGCACTGCCTGGCCGAGGACGACGAGCTGCTCGTAGTCCTCCGGGAACGCTTTGCGGGCAGCGAGGGCCGCGTCGATCGTGCTGCGAGCTTCGCTCACCGCGACGCGCAGTTCCCCTGCCTGAGCAGAGAGTTCACTTGCTTCCTCGCGCTTTGGGCCAAGCAGCAGCATCCAGAAGGCGACTGCGAGCGCGGCGATCAGCAGGATCGAGACGATCAGTCGGTTGGAGGAGCTCATTCGCTTGCCGCTTCGGTTGGGGTGGAGGTGGCTTCGGGGGCGGGGGAGACTTCGCTTTCGGATTCTTCGGTGGGGATTGGCGCCGCGTCAAAGGCGGCGACCATCTGGAACTGGGCGATGAAGTCGCGGGTCTGGCAGCTGCCGCTTGCGGTGGCGGACGAGGCGCTTCCCGACGCAGAGCCGACTGCCGAGGACTGCATTCCCACCCGGGTTACACCGTCGATCTCCTTCAGCGCCTGCACGAAGCCCGCTACGGCGTCCTGGTTGCGCGCGCAACCGATCAGCTCCAGAGCTGGACCCGCGATTGAGCTGCGCAGGGAGACGCTGCCGGCTCCCTCGACCGAAGCTCCCGAGGTGGCGGTGCCGGTCAAGTTCGTCAGCCAAACGTCGCTCGGCAGGATCAGCGCCAGTTCGCGCATCACCCGCTGCCAGTCAAAGCGGCTGTCGGCGAGGCTTGCCACAGTGGAGACCCGCTGTTCGTGCAGGGTGTGGAATTGCGTGTAGGAGGAAAAGGCTTGGGCGCGCGCTTCGACGCTTGCCCTTTCGTCTTCGAGCGTGGCGATCTCCGCCTTGCTGTCGGCGATCTGGTTGCTGGTAATCGCCAGCATGGCGACGCCGATGACGGCAGCGGCCAGGGCGCCGACGACGATGTATGCAAGCGGGCCACCCCGCATCGGCCGGCGCTCGCCGGGTCGTTCCTCGAGGGGGATCAGGTTTACGGGGCGCACAGCTAGCGCTCCAGGGCGAGGCCGAAGGGAAGAGTGAGTCGCGCGGCCGAAGCCGGGTCGAGACCGGCGAGGGCCTCTGGACTGCCGACCTCGATCGGCAGTCCCAGAACCGGTTCCATCTGGGCGGCAAGGCCGGGTATCACGCTGCCGGGGCCGCAGAGGACGACGCGCTCGACTTGCACCGCGCCTTCCTGGGCACCGTAGAAGTCGAGTGAAAGGCGCAACTCGTCGAGCAGCGCCGAGGCGCCGTTTTCCAGCGCGACGCGGGCATTGCCTACCGTTGCCGGGTCACCTTCGATCTCCGCGGTGGGCCTCTCCAGGCCGACGTGATCCAGCCACTGCTGCGCATGTTCGGGCGAGAGACCGGCGGCCGAGGCGAAACCCCCGGTGATGTCCTCGAGGCCAACCGGCGAGACACGGGTAAAGAGGCATGAGCGGTTTTTGGCGACGGCCAGGTTGGTGACGTCGCCGAAGTTGCAGAAGAGGACAGCGGACGGTGTCGCCTCGGCGTCGGGCTCAGCTGCCGCCGCCCTCGGGCCCCCGAGGGCGCGGATCATGCCGAAAGCAGAGAGGTCGACGCCAACCGGCTCCAGGCCGGCATCGCGCAGGGGTTTCAGCGAGGAGGCGATCATGTCGCTGCGGGCAGCCACCACGATCACGTCGATCTGGGGGGCGGCGTCGTCGACAGCGCCGACACCTCCCACAACGCGATGATCGATCACTGCCTGCTCCAGCGGCATCGCGATCTGCTCTTGAGCGGCAAAGCGGATCGCGGTGGCGAGCTCATTCGGATCTTCGATCGCGGGAAGGCGCAGGGTCCTGACGACGACGCGCTGGTTGGCGATGCCGAGACGGACCTTCTTCGAGAGCTTGTGCTCGGCGAAGAGCTCTCGTAGCGCCTCGGTCACCATGTCGGGATCGGTGACCTCGCCATCCTGGAAGGCCTCCGGAGGGAGCGACTGCGTAGCGGTCGCGGTGACGCGTGCCTCGCCGTTGAGTTGCACCTCGGCCGCGCCGATGCTGCCGGCTTCGATCTCGAGGCCGACCAAGGAGCTCTCCTTCTTACGTTTTCTTGTCAGTGTCAGGGAGGGGGGCATTTGGGGATGCGGCATGGAGGAGCGCCTGCCACAGGTTGAATCGGCCAAAAGTCCGCCGAACCTTTGCCTTTCGCATACCGAAAATTAGAAAAAGCTCAAATCAGTCGACCGTCATGCGGCCGATCACCCAGTCGGACTGGACCGGCTCGATGAAGCTGGGTGGGGTGATCGTGTGCAGGCGGTCGTCGTAGTTGTAGTTCTTTAGGTAGCCGGTTCCCACACCGGTGGTTCCGACCGCGCCGCGGAACTTCTGTGAGATCGCCCCATGGATGTTCAGGGTCCCTAGCTGATCGCCGCAGTCGTAGTTGTCGACGATGAATGAGTGGTTGATCGCCAGGATCGCTGCGTCCACTTCGATGTCAGGGACCGAGCCGGTCGCGTTCTCGCAGGTCGTTTTTTTGATCGTTTCTTTTTTGCCCCATTTGTTTGTGACGACTTCTTCCACCGTCACCATTTCGTATGGGTGGTAGATGCGGATGAAGTTGTTGGCGATCAGTCCCAGGATCCCGTCATCGCTGCTGCTGGTCAGGTCCTGGTCGACGATGATGTCGTTCCCCGCTGCGATCGTCAGCTGCCCCGAGTAGCTGCCGTGCACATAGACGTTGCCGCATTCCGATGCCGCCGGGTAGGTGACGTTGAACGGCGTGTAGGCCCCCGAGCATTCGCCGCTTTCGACGTAGACGACCCCGTTCGATGGGAAGGGACGAGATTGGCCGGTTTCGCAATTGTCTCCCGGGGTCCCACCGCTGGCCACGGTTATCGTTTCCCCGCTGAGACAGATGTGGACCTGGCCTTTGTACCGGTAGCCGGGTTCGGCGATTTCGGCAAGCTGCGCGTTCGTCGTCGGGGGTACGAGGACGGGTGCGTTGGTCCGGTAAGTGCCTTCGAAGGTCGGGTCCCCCTGGCAGTTCGAGGAGTTGTTGGGGACGTCGTCGGTCGAGTACCAGCCCGGGGCCGAAGCGCTGACCTCGATCGAGTCGGCGGCGTCGCGGCCGAAGACCGGGTCGTTGCAGATCACGAAGGCGTCGTTGGTATGGACGGGGCCATTGAGGGAGTCTCCATGGACGAAGGAGATCACCCGGCAGTACGTGCTGGACCCTGCCCTGATGGGAAGGTCGTTGCGGCCTTCTTTGAGGGTCTTCGCGCATTGGATCTCGGCGCCGTCGATGTCGTCTTCGTTCGGCCCGTAAGTGACAGGATCAGATGTCTCGCGCTGGGTGAAATAGACGTAGTCGAGGAAGCTCGCTGGCTTGAAAGTGGCAGTTACCGAGACCTCCGAACCCCCGGCGTAGCCGGTCGAGCGGATCCGGAACGTCCCCTTCATCGAGCCGAGCGACTCGAGCATGCTGATGGTGGCCGTGGTGATGTTCGTCGGATCGCATTTTTCGCGGCCGGTGGCGGGGATCAGCTCGAGCGCATATTCCGCGCCGGTGGTGCCGGGAACGGGCAGCCTGTTGGTGGTTTTGCCCTGTTCGTTGACCGCGTGCGGTTTGGACACGGTCGTGCATTTGGCCCAGTAGCCGTTGTCGATGTGGAGGTGGTAGGCGTAGTTGTCGATTCCAGCCTTGGCGGCCTCGTAGGCCCGCTTGCGATCGGAATCGTGCCGGGTGAGGTGAGTGTCGCCGTTGACCGCGGTCACGGCGACCAGGACGAGGACTGACATCAGCGAGAGGCCGATGGTCGTCATGATCATCGTGAATCCCGCCTCGCTGTCTCTGCGTTTCACTGACATGGCGGGCTCGGTGCGCTTTCGTTGAAGGATGGGGGCGTTAGGCGCAGCGTGGCGCTGTTCTGAATCGAAGCGGGCGCGTTCTCGTCATCGATCGGGGTGCTTGATGGCGATACCGCGAGGGCGACGCGCACCTGCACGGTGCTCGCTGCGGCTTCGGTGGTGAGCGTGGTGCCTTGCTGGATTGGCACGAGATTGCCTTTTTCGTAGACGTAGTAGGTAAAGATCGAACTGCTCGGTGGCACCGCGCCGACGTTGCTCGCTAGCTGGCGGACCGTCGGCGTGTTAGAGAAAGTCCATTCCTGCGGTGTGGCGCCGCTGGCCCAGGCGTAGTCGGACTTCGAGAGCGTGCCTTGGTTCAAAGTAACCACCGTGCGGATCGGTTTGGGTGCGGGGGCAGATCCTTCAGTTGGCGAACCGTGGACGAAGTCGAGCGAGGTGCCGGTGCTACCGGCTTGTATCGGCGTGATCTTTGGCGCCAGACAGGCCGAGTGAAGTTCTTCCATCAGGTTGGTGAGAGCAATGCGTGCGTTCTGAGTCGCGTGGACGCGAGCGCTGACCCTGGCGCTGCCATGGATGGTGGTGAGGATCACCATCGTCAGCGCATAGAGGACGACCATGCCGACGGCCGTTCCGACAATCACCTCGACCAGGGTGGTGCCGCCCTCGTCCTGCCGAATCTGATCGAGTCGCGTCAAGGGCAGTTCCCGTTTGAGGTGCCGGAGTTGAGGTCGATCGTGACTGCGGTGGCGGAGGTGAGGGACTGGATTTTCTGTCCCGACACGGTCTTGCGGACGCCTCCCGACTGGGCGCAGATGTTGAAGGTTCCCCAGGGCATTCCCTGATCAGCAAGAACGCCGCCGGTGGTGGTGGTGAAGGTGCGGCTGACGTTGCAGCCGGTGTCGGTGATCTTGACTGTGGCGCCGACCAGCAGGGTGCTGCTTTTTTTGACGATGAGGTTGAGCGCGGGCAGTTGAAGCACCACCGTTGGAGCAATGCCCCCGGCTGGGACGAGAACGGCCCCCATCGCGGCTGCCCCGGGAGGGTTGGTTTCGCTACTGGGGTTAGGGTTGTTTTTTTCGCAATAGCCGGCGTAGACGGTGTCCGGTTTCTCGAACGGAAAGAGGTTGGCCGCGGTGACTTTCGTTTCCCGTGCGCCACTCTGGCTCGCATACGCTTTCGCCGTTTTCCCGGTTTCGGCGTTGTAGACGACGACCGAATCCATTTTCGATGCTTTGAAGGTGCCGCTGCTGCCTTCCCGGTATTTGAATTCGACTGGTATCGACCCGGGGTGGTCGTAGTAGAGGAGCAGCGGAACGGTGTTGCTCGGGCTGACTCCCACTTTGACTGCTTCCGGCGGCGAGGTGCCGGTCTTGTCGACGAGGCCTGTGGTGGTCGTCGTTACGGCGTAGTTGTCGGTGGGGAGGTCTGCGACGTTTGCACAGCCGGTCGAGTCGGTTGTGGCGGTGAAGGTGCTGCCTCCTTCGCCTTTGCCAGAAAGCGCGACGCCGATGAGGGGCAAGTTTTTGGCGTTGACCGCCGATATCGCCAGGGTGCCGTGGCTGGCATCGAGCGACCCATTCGACGGCGAGACGATGCTCTGGATCACCACCGGCGGCCGGCTTCCCAATCCAGGCCAGCTCACCCTGGAGGTCACCCGCACGTAATCGGCCGAGCTTTTCCCGCTCACGCATGAGGCATCAGTGCCGCTCGAGTTGTTGATGAAGACGCCGGTCGATTCGAGCGTGAATTGGTTGCCGTCGATGGTCACCGGTTGGACCTGTTTCAGCCTGTTGAGGGATGAGATCCGAGTCGAGCGCAGGCGCGCCTGGTCTTCCTGGGCAATCGCAATTGCGGTGGCATGCCGGCGCTGATCGGCGGCGGACCGGGCGCTGGTCTGCATCAGTGAGAGGACCGCTCCCGCAACGATCGCAAGGACCAGCGCGCTGACCAGGATCTCGATCAGCACGAAGCCACCCTCGGCGGGCGGCGTCCTTCGCCTGGGTGGCACCATGACCCACTGCATCGGTCGTGCCAGGCCCTGCCTTGAGCTTGCCGCGCGCTCCGGGGCGGCATTCCATCCCGGATCGGTCAAAACTTCAGTAAATGAAGCTATAGCGCTACACTTGCTGAAGCGAGGCAATCGACCAACCCGCCCCGTTTTCGCCGATGAGTGCCGTTTCCAACTCCCGATGTCCTGTCTGCCGCACGGCCGAAGTGGTCTGCGGTAAGTGGACTCTTCTGGTCATCCGCGACCTGGCCGAGGGGTCTAGTCGATTTTGTGAGTTGGAGCGCTCGCTGGAGGGAATCAGCCCCCGGACCCTGTCGCTGCGCCTGCGGGCGCTGGAAGAGGAGGGGGTTGTCGAGCGGCACACCTTCCCGGAGGTCCCGCCCAGGGTCGAGTACGCGCTGACCGAGAAGGGCGAGGCGCTGGTGCCCCTGATCGAGGACATGCGCCAGTACGGCAAGCGCTGGCTCGCACAGAGCGACGCAGCCACCCCCGCGGCCGCCTAGGCCCATCTCGAGAAAAGGCGCCCCCCGCTGCAAGCGGGCGTGCAGGCGCAGGAGCGCCAGGCGTGGAGGGGAAGCCTGGGGGACCGTGCGTGACCTCGTGCTCAACCAAGCGCTGAAGCAGTTCGCCGCCGAGGCGGCCACCCGCCTCAGCACGCTCGTCGCCAGTGGCGACCAGATCCCCTTCGACGTCGCCGAGCAGGAGGGGCCCGACTCTCTCTTCCATAGCTATGTGCCGCTGACCAGCCGCTACGTCTCCGCGCACGAGGCCGATCTGCGGGCGCTCGAGGCTTTCGAGCCGACCCGGGAGGTTGTCGCGCAGGCCGATGTCGCAGCGTCGTATCTGGAGGCGCGCGGGAAGGAGATCCACCCCGAGCCAGCCGAGCGTGCGGCGCGGATGCTGACCGTGTTCGTCGCTTCCCTCTGGGATGGCTGCACCGAATTTGCCCTCGACCGGGAGCGGCTCGATGCCGCCCTGATCGCTCTCGACGCCGAGACCCGCGAGGCGAGCGAAGCGGAGATCCTGATCGTCCCCCTGGTCGGCTTGCGGATGCCGCTGGCCCGCCTGCAGCTTCCGCACGGCGTCCAGGTGGTCAAGGCCGACGCGATCGAGGCCCCGATCGAGGCGATGCGCAGCGAGGGGATGGGTCGCGCCGCCTGGGAGCCGCAGTTCCTCGCTCTTGCTGAGCAGGAGGAGGACTCGGAGAGCATCGACTCGGCCCTCAACCAGCTGCGCGAGCTGATCAGCGTCATGCACCTCTTTAGGGCCGGAGCCGTCGGGCTCGGCCCCTATGCCTTCGCGCCGACCGGCGACGGCCAGTGGCGCCGGGTAGCCACCGGCGCTCCGTCCACCCGCTCCGGCGGCTACACGCTGAGCCGGGAGGAGGCCGCCGAGCTCGCCGATTTCGCCGAGACCCTGGAGGCGCGGCCGGACCCAGATGGCGCCCTGGCCTGGGCGGTGGGCCGCTTCGAGCTGGGCTGCGGGCGGGAGACTGCCCTCGACGGGCTCAGCGACCACCTGCTCGCGCTGCGGGCGGTGCTCGAGGGTCACGGGCCAGTCGGCGCCTCGCTGCCGATGCGTGCCTCGGCGCTGATCGCCGACGAGACTTACGACCGGATCGAGGCTCGCGAGCAGATTGAGCACGCGCTCGAGCTAGAGCGCTCGCTGATGAACGGCTCCCCATCGATTCCAGGGCTTGCGCTGGCCGGCTGGATCGAGGAGGGGGTGCGCCGGATCCTGCGCGACGCCGCCCTTGGTGAGCTTGGCAGCGACCTCAACACCGCCGCCGACGAGACTTTGATCGCGACCGGCCTCGAGGCCGGCGACGGAGCGATCGTGGGCACGACTTCAGAGTGGGAGATACCCGAGACGGGAGAGGTGGAGGTAACAGTGACGCGACAGCACGAAGCGGCAGAGCATCACGACCACGAGCACGACGGGCAAGAGACCCGGATCCTTGAGCCGGTTCCGGCTGAGGACGAGATCCGGATCACGGCCACCAACTGGCTCGACGAGGTCGAGGTTGAGGAGAGCACGCTTGACTTCCCTGCGATCGAGGGCGACGTCTCACACCGTGAGCGGATCGACACGCCCCGGGTCAGGCACCTATTCCCGGTGCCCGACGATGCGGACTGGGAAGTTCGCGAGCTGCGCTACGACCATTACCACGCCAGCTAGCTAGGCGCGGCCGGCGGCGATCGCCAGTCGCTCCTCGCTGCTGGCGAAGAGGTAACGGTTGATCTCGGCCAGTCCGGCGAGGTCGTGGACGTCCTCGTCCAGGTAGGGGACTCGGATCACGCCCTTGGCGCGTAGCTCGCCGGCGAGGCGCTCGATATTGCGGGCATCGCGCTCCGCCAGCGCCTGGTAGTCGGCGAAGTTCTCGGCGACGCGCTTCGCCAGGTCCTCGTCACCAAGCCCCTCGGTCAGGGCTCCCTGTACGTCGGTCCCGTCGCCGCGCAGCCGCTCGGCCGGGTAGTGGACCTTGTTGACGATGACGCCGCCGAAGGGCAGTTTCGCCTCGACCAGCTTGCGGTGGAAGTAGACGGCCTCGTCGATCGGCTCCCCCTGCGGTCCGCAGACGACCAGAAAGCAGGTGCGGCGATCGGCGAGCAGGCTGTTGACCCGCTTCGCCCGGGCCTGGAAGCCGTCGACCATGCCGCTGAAGGCGTTGAAGAACTCGGCCAAGTCGGCGAGCAGGTCGAAGCCGACGATGCGCTTGAAGACCGAGAGTGCGACCGAGGCGCCACGACCGGCGACCTTTGCCGCGATACCGGTCGGCCGCATGAAGACGCGCAGAGAGCGACCTTCGATGAACTGGGTGAGCCGGCGCGGCGCGTCGAGGAAGTCGAGCGCGTTGCGGGTCGGTGGCGTGTCGAGCACGAGCAGGTCGAAGCGGCCTTCGGTGTGCAGCTCGAAGAGCTTCTCCATCGCCATGTACTCCTGCGAGCCGGCGAGCGCGTTGGAGATCTGTTGGTAGATGCGGTTGTTGAGGACGCGGTCGCGCGACTCCTCGTCCGGTGCCTGGCGGGCGACGAGCTCATCGAAGGTCGCCTTCGCGTCGAGCATCATCGCCCACAGCTCGCCCTCCATCTCGATGCCCTGCTCGGCGAACAGCTTCGGGTCCACCTGCCTGGCCTCGTTGCCGAGCTCCTTCAGGCCGAGTGAGTCGGCCAGCCGCTTCGCCGGGTCGATCGTCAGCACGCAGACCTTCAGCCCTCGTGCCGCCATCCCGGTAGCGATCGCCGCCGAGGTCGTGGTCTTGCCGACCCCGCCCGAGCCGGCGCAGATGCAGATGTCCTTGCCCTCGAGGATGTCGCCGACCGCGGGCATCAGCCGAGCCTCCGTGCCAGCTTCCGCGCCGCCTCGACGTCGAGCTCCGGCTCGAAGAGAAACGGGAGGGTCTTGACCGGCGCCTCGACCCGGCGGCGCAGGCGGGCAAGTTGCGCGCGCTGGGATCGAGCCCGATTGTGCTCGGAGAGCGCTGCCCGCGCCGCGGCTCTAACCACGCCGTTCTCTCCGCTGGCCAGCTCCGCGATCCGCTCGCTCTCCTCTTTTGAGAAGCGCTCGGGGTAGAGGCCGTTCATGTAGATGCGGTCGACGGCGACGCCGACCTCGGTACGGAGATCGTGCTCGAGCGCCGCCGACTCGTTGACCGGCATCTCCTCGGGCAGGGCGACGATCGCGCTCCCGGTGTGCTTCTGATCGGTGATCAGGCGGTCGAGCTGCTGCGCCTGCGAGTGGATCGGGCCGACTCGGGCGATCGCGGCGAACGTGCGCGGCGTCTGCAGGAAGCCGATCCCGTGCCCGGTGGCGGGTGCGTCGACGATCACCAGGTCGTACTTGCGGCCCTGCTTGACCTTGCGGTCGAGCTGCGCCAGCTCCCAGATCTTTCCAATCGTGACCAGCTCCTTCAGCCCGGGCGTGGCCGCGGCCAAGTAGCTGAAGATGCGGCTGCGGAAGAGCATGTCCCGCATCGCCCGGACCTTGAGCTGGAGCAGGACGTACTCGCGCATCGACTCGTCGGGATCGATCGAGATCGACCAGAGGTTCTCGGCCATTTCGACCTCGTGGAAGCCGACTTCGGTGTGATCGAAGATCCGCGAGGCGTTCTCCTGCGAGGAGACCTCGCAGACAATCGTTCGCTTGCCTTCGGCGGCGGCGCGCAGCCCAAGCGCGACCGCAACCGTGGTCTTGCCGACGCCGCCCTTGCCGGTGATGAAGACCAGTCGCTTGTCGAGTAGATCGGTGACGGGCAATTCCTAGCAATTTCGGCAGCCGGCAGGAAAAGCGGATGGCTATGCGAATACCCGCGCAATGGGATTCCTCAGCCGCAAGAACAAGTCCAAGCGGGTCGCCGTCGATGAGACGCACCCGATCGTCGAGGAGCTGGAGCATATGGAGGAGGCGGTGCCGGAGCGTCCGGCTGACGATTACTCCGGGCGTCCGGCCAATGAAGACTTCGAGCCCGACTTCGAGCGCCCGGCCGCGGGGCCCGTCGCCGAGGATGACCCTCCGGCGAGCACCCCGGAGGGCGCATCCTCGACGCCACCCGCGGAGGAGGCATTCGAGGATGCCGCTGAGGAGCCGGCGGTCTGGGTGACTGCCGACCGGGATTTGGCACCGACTTCTCCTGCTGTGAAGGTTGAGGAGCGCGATGAGGGACCCGAGAGATTCTTGCCTCGGGACCTGCTGGCGCCTTCGCGGCATGAGGTTGCGGTGCTGGAGCCCGAGGTGGAGGCCCCGACAAAGCACGCTGACGTGATCGCGTTTGCGAATCAGAAGGGTGGGGTGGCGAAGACCACCACGACTCTCAATCTTGCCGTTGCCTTCGCCGAGTCCGGCTACAAGGTTCTCTGCGTCGACCTCGATCCGCAGGGAAACCTGACGATGAGCCAGGGGATCGATCCCGACAAGGTCGAGAAGAGCCTCTACGACGTGCTCGTCAACGACATGCCGATCTCGGAGATCGTGCAGGAGCGCGAGATCGACATCGCCGTCTCCTCAATCGACCTGGCCGGGGCCGAGATCGCGATGAGCACCAAGATCGGCCGCGAGCGCTCGCTCGAGAAGGCCCTCAAGGAGGTCTCCGGCTACTACGACTTCGTCTGCATCGATACACCGCCCAGCCTCGGTCTACTGACGATCAACGCGCTGACCGCGGCCAACAAGGTGATCGTCCCCGTCCAGTGCGAGTACCTCTCGATGCGCGGTCTGGTCCAGCTCCAGAACACGCTGAAGATGATCCAGGAGAACCTCAATCCCGACGTCAAGATCGAGGGCATCCTGCCGACGATGCTTGACTCACGGACTGTCCATGCCAAGGAGGCGGTCGAAATTCTCGAGGAGAACTTCGGCGAGCTCGTCTTCAAGTCCCGCATCCGCAAGGCGATCAAGTTCGCCGAGGCTCCGGTCAAGGGAGCCAGCGTGCTCAAGTACGATTCCGGCAGTAGCGCCGCGAACTACTATCGGGAGCTGGCGAAGGAGGTCCTTGCCCATGAGTCGTCGTGACAAGCGCGCCAGCATGAGAGAGGGCCCCCTCTCGGATCTCTTCCGCTCTACCTCCGATGATCCCCCCGCCGATCCGCCCGAGCTCGAGAAGCCGCATGCGGAGGAGCCGCCGGCAACGGATCCCCCAGAGGAGACCCCTCCCGAGCGGTTGAAGAGGGTCTTCTCTGAGGAGCCAAGGCCGCAGCGGCGAGAGGTTGAGCCGATCGTTGAAGCGCCTCGCTACGGGCGGGAGGAGCCTGAGTACGAGCCGCCGGGGAGCGGCGAGCCTCATCAGCCTGTGATCCGGGTCGTTGGGGTGGGGGGTGGCGGTGTCAATGCCGTCAACCGCATGGTCGAGGCCAGGATTCCCGGGGTCGAGTTCATGGCGGTCAATACCGATCTTCAGTCGCTGCAGCTCTGTATGGCGGACGTCACCGTCCACATCGGCGAAGAGCAGACCCGCGGCCTCGGCGCTGGCGCCGATCCCGAGCTGGGCCACCGCTCCGCCTTCGAGGAGCAGGACAAGATCAAGCGCCTGCTCAAGGGCTCCGACATGGTCTTCGTCGCCGCTGGCGCAGGCGGCGGCACCGGCACCGGCGCCGCTCCGGTTATTGCCCGGCTCGCTCGCGAGGTCGGCGCACTGACCGTCGGCATCGTCACCAAGCCGTTCAGCTTCGAGGGCAGCCGTCGCGGCAATCAGGCGAACAAGGGCATCGAGGAACTTTCCGCCGAGGTCGACACGCTGATCGTCGTCCCCAACGACCGCCTGCTCGAGGTCCTCGACCAGCAGACGTCGATGGTCGAGGCCTTCCAGGTCGCCGACGACGTGCTGCGCCAGGGCGTGCAGGGGGTCTCCGACCTGGTCACGCTCCCCGCCGTGATCAACCTCGACTTCGCCGACGTGCGGACGATCATGTCCGAGGCCGGCCGGGCGCTGCTCGGTATCGGCATGGGCCATGGCGATGGGCGGGCCGTGCTCGCCGCCGAAAAAGCGATCTCCTCGCCGCTGCTGGAGACCTCGATGGAGGGCGCCCGTGCGATCCTGCTCTCGATCACCGGTGGCGCCGATCTCTCTCTGGTCGAGGTCAGCGAGGCGGCCAAGCTCGTCGGTGAGGCCGCTCACCCCGACGCCAACATCATCTTCGGCGCCAACGTCGACGAGGAGCTCAGCGACCAGGTCTGGGTGACCGTCGTCGCGACCCGCTTCGATGGCCGCGCCGCGCCACCGCGCCGTGCGGTCGAGCCGACCATCCGCCGCGCCAACGATGCACCGCGTCCTCGCCGCGAGCGCGGCGGTGAGCTCGGCATCGACGTCCCTGAGTTCCTGCCGGGCTAGCTTCAGACTCTGCCGATGAGCGGGGTCGTCGCCGCGGGCCACCCACTGACCGCCGAGGCGGGGGCCGGGGTCCTGCGCGCGGGTGGCAACGCAGTCGATGCCGCGGTCTGCGCTGTACTTGCCTCGTTCGCGGTCGAGAGCCCGCTCACGGGGTTCGGTGCCGGCGGTTTCATGATGGTGCACCGCGGCGGGGAGACGACGCTGATCGACTTCTTCGTCTCGGCCCCGGGCAGGGACGGGATCGAGCGAGGCGTCGAGCTGGTTCCGGTGCCGGTCCACTTCGATGCCGAGACCGTGCAGACGTTCTACGTCGGTCCGGCGTCCTGCGGAGTGCCGGGCACCGCGGCGGGGCTGGAGGCGGCTCTGGACCGCTTCGGCTCGGTGCCCCTGGTCGAGCTGGTCGAGCCCGGCATCCGCCTCGCCCGCGAGGGCGCTCCGGTCAATGCCGAGCAGGCCTACATCCTCGACATCCTCGAACCGATCCACGCCCGGCTCGAGGGCACGCGGGAGCTCTACGCGCCCGCCGGGGCCACATTGCGCAAGGGCGACGTGCTCCGTTTCCCGGAGCTGGCGGAGGCGCTGGAGCGCTTCGGCGCCGAGGGTGCCGAGCCCTTCTACCGCGGCGAGGTCGCCGAACGGCTGAGCGAGTACGTGGTCGAGCACGGCGGCACGCTCGGTCCCGCCGACTTCGCCGGCTACGAGGCGGTCGAGCGCCGGCCGATCCGCACGGACTTCCGCGGCACGACGGTCCTCACCAACCCGCCGCCCTCCTCGGGCGGGATCCTGATCGCCTACTGCCTTGGCTTGCTGGAGCGGCTGGGGGAGCGCAGCGGGCCCGAGCAGCTGGTCGCGGCGATGGGGGCGGCCAACGACGCGCGCGGCGAGGCCTTTGCCGAAGCGCTCTACAGCGACGGGCTGGAGGCGAGCCTGCTCGACCCCGGCGCGCTCGACCGCGCCGCCGGCGACCTGCTCGGCTCGACCACCCACATCTCGGTGCTCGACCGCGACGGCACCTGCGCCAGCGTCACCTGCTCCAACGGCTCCGGCTCCGGCGTGATGGTCCCCGGCACGGGGGTGATCCTCAACAACATGCTCGGCGAGGAGGACCTCAACCCACTCGGCTTCCACGGCATTGCCCCGGGGCGCCGGGTGCCGTCGATGATGGCGCCGACCGTGGTCCTGCGTGACGGCGAGATCGAACTCGGGCTCGGCAGCGCCGGCTCCAACCGGATCCGCTCGGCGATCCTGCAGACGATCGTGCGCGCGGTCGAGCAAGGGATGGGCGCCGATGAGGCGGTGCGAGCGCCGCGACTCCATTTCGAGCAGGGAGTCGTCCAAGCCGAGCCGGGGATAGACGAGGAGGCGCTGGCGCGGCTGGAGGCAAGTGGCTTGCCGGTGATCCGTCGCCCCGCGATCAACCTCTTCTTCGGCGGCGCCCAGGCAGTAGCCCGTGACCGCGACAGCGGTGCGCTCAGCGGCGGCGGCGACCCGCGCCGGGGCGGTAGCGTGGCGGTCGCATGAGGATCGACTTCGAGGCGGAAGGGCTGCTGGACGGCGTCGAGGGCGACGCTCGCGCGGCACGGCTGAAGTTGCTCGAAGAGCTCGCCGCCGACGGCGTCACGGTCGAGGAGCTGCGTGAAGCGGTCGCCGCTGGCCGGCTCACCCTGCTGCCGGTGGAGCGGGCCCTTGCCGGGCCCGGTCCCCGCTACACGCCGCGCGAGGTAGCCGAGATCTCGGGCGTCGACCTCGAGCTACTGCAGCGCTTCAGCGCCGCCCTCGGCGTGCCCTACACCGACCCCGACGAACGGAGGGCGACCGAGGCCGACGTGGAGGCGGCGCGAAACATGAAGGCGTTCCGCAACGCCGGCCTGCCGGAGGACGGGATGCTCCAGGTGGCGAGGACGATCGGGATGGGCACGGCCCGGATCGCCGCCGCCAACCGCGAGCTGGTCGTGCGCACGCTGATGCAGCCAGGCGACACCGAGCGAGACCTGGCCGAGCGTTTCGCCGCCGCCGCCGAGCACATGATGCCGCTGGTCGGCCCGACCCTGGACTACGCGCTGCAGGCCCACATGCTGGAGCAGATCCGCCGCGACGTGATCGGCATCGCCGACCTCGCCTCGGGGGAGATCCGTGGCGCCGTCGACATCGCCGTCTGCTTCGCCGATCTGGTCGAGTTCACCCGGCTTGGCGAGGAGATCGCGCCCGAGGAGCTGGGCATGGTCGCCGGCCGCTTCGAGGAAATGGCGACGGCCGTCGCCGAGCCCCGGTGCGGCTGGTGAAGATGATCGGCGACGCGGCGATGCTCGTCTCTGTCGACGCCGAGGAGACGCTGGCGGCGGCGCTGAGGCTGATCGAGGCGGCGGAGGAAGAAGGAGAGGAGTTCCCCTTCCTGCGCGCGGGTCTCGCCTACGGTCCGACCCTCGCCCAGTCGGGCGACTACTACGGCCGCTCGGTCAACTTGGCGAGCCGGATCACCGCGATGGCCAGGCCTGGCAGCGTGCTGGTCGACGCGGCGACGAAAGAAGCCGCGGACGGCGCCTTCTCCTACTCCTTCGCCGGCGAGCGCCGCCTGAAGGGGATCGACTCCGGCGTCAAGCTCTACCGCGTGCGCCGCGAAGGCGAGCGCTAGGCCGGCTTGCGGCCGGAGACGAGCAGGTTGTAGAAGAGCTCGGCGGGGAGGTATGGCTCGAGCAGGCGGGTGTCGACCTTCTGCAGGGCGATGTAGCTGCGGAAGGCGAACTTGCGCCAGCCCCACGAGACCGATTCGGGCTCTGCCGTCGACTCGACCGTCCGCAGTCCCCAGCCCCAGAAGTTCGCCAGCAACTCCTCGCCGCCGACGTGGCGGTCCTCGAAGCCGCTCTCGCGCAGCAGCCGCCGCAGGTCGGCGGGCGCGAAGGCGTGGACGTCGACCTCGCCCTCGAGCGCGTGGCCGCTGGACTGCTCGGACTCGGCGACGGCGCGAGGCTGCGCCCGGACCAGGCGCCGCCAGACGGGCGCGACGGCCATCGCCGTCCGCTTCGGCACGGCCGCGAGCTGGTCGCCGTAGCGCGAGGGCTCGCCGCCGAAGGCGATCACGCCGCCCGGTCGCAGGACGCGACGGAATTCGGCGAAGGCCTTGGCCAGGTCTGGGATGTGGTGGAGGACGGCGTGCCCGAAGACGATGTCGAAGCTCTCGTCCTCGAAGTGCAGTACCTCGGCCTCGGTCTCGACCGTCTCGGCCTCCAGGCCCAGCGCCTCGGCGGTGGCCGAGAGGCGGTTGAGCATGCCGGGCGAGATATCGGTGGCGGTGAGCCGTTCGATCACCCCGAGCTGCAGCAGGTTGAGCGAGAAGTAGCCGGTACCCGAGCCGATCTCGAGCCCGTCGCCGAAACTGCGGCCGTCGAGCCCGCCCAGCGCCTTGACCAGCTTCAACCGCACCTGCTCCTGGCCGGTCTCGCCGAAGTCGATCCCCCACTTGGCGTCGTACTCGTCCGCCGCCGCATCGTGGTAGCGGGTGTTGACGTCCTTGATGTGCTCGGGGGTCGCAGTGGGGGAGGCCGGCATGCGGCCCGGAACCGTACATGGCCGAGGACGTGCCACGAGTTCGGCACCTATATGGGCGCACAACTCGTGGCACGTCGGGGCGGGCGGCTATACGGTCCCGCTTCGTGACGCGCAAATACATGCAGTTGAACCAGCCACCCGGCGTGCCGCCGCTGCCCCTGACCGGCGAGCGGACACTTCCCGATGTGCCGGAGGAGAACTACTGGTATCGACGGCACCTGGTCGTCTACGAGTGGATCGCGGCGCGGGTCGCGGGCCGGCGGGTGGTCGACATGGCCTGCGGCGAGGGCTACGGCTCCAACGTGCTGGCCACCGAGGCGGCGAGCGTCGTCGGGGTCGACGCCAATCCGGAGGCCCACGAGCACGCGCGGCTGCGCTATGTGCGATCCAACCTGCGCTTCGAGCGGGACCTGGTCGAGGGTTTCTCGGAGCCCTGTGACGCGGTCGTCTTCCTGCAGACGATCGAGCACGTGCAGGACGCCGGCGCGATCCTCGAGCACTTCAAGTCGATGCTGGCGCCGGGCGGCGTCGCCTACGTCTCCACGCCCAATCTGCTCACCCTGGCCCCGCCGGGGGCGGAGAAGTCCGACAACCCCTGGCACGTGCACGAGTACCGGGCGAGCGAATTCCGGGAGCTCTGCGAGGCGCACTTCCCCCGGGTTGAGCTGCTCGGCCTCTACCACGCTCGCAAGCTGCGGATCCACGAGCTCGCGATCAAGCTGGGCTGGGACAGCGTCCACAAGCGGCTGAGCCTGACCAAGCCCTTCTACGACCGCTTCACGCCGGCGATCGCCGCATCCGACTTCGCCTTGCGGGGCGGTGACCTCGACCGCGCCCTGGACTTCCTCGCCGTCTGCCATGCCCCCTGAGGAGACAGCCGGCGACCTGGCGATCGTCCTCCACTCCCACATGCCCTACGTGGAGGGCTATGGGACCTATCCCTTCGGTGAGGAGTGGCTGTTCGATGCGGTGATCCGCTCCTACCTGCCCGTGCTCGAGGTCGCCGAGCGGCTGACGATGACGGTCACCCCGGTGCTTGCCGATCAGCTTGAGGACCCGGGCGCCCAGAAGCGCCTACGGGACTTCCTGGTCAACTGGCGGGTTGGAGCCGCTGAAGCAGACATCGGTGAGGTGGCGCCGGAATGCCGTCAGGCCTGCGAAGCGGAGCTGGCGCGCTACCGCCACGCCCTCGAGCTTCTCGATGGGGTGGGCGGCGACCCGCTGCGAGCCTTCCGCGAGGCGCACGAGTCGGGCCGGGTCGCGCTCGCTGCCTCGGCGGCGACGCATGCGGTGCTGCCGCTGCTGGCGACCCGCGAGGGGCTGCGCCTGCAGCTCGATGCCGGCATTCGCTCGCACCGCCGCCGCTTCGGCTGGGAGGGGGGCTTCTGGCTGCCCGAGTGTGCCTATGTCCCGGGCTTGGAGCGCCGCCTCGCCGAAGAGGGTGTGCGCTGGTTCTGCGTAGACCAGAGCGCTCACCGCCCGTCGCTGGAGGCGCTGACGCCGGTCGCGACCGAGGCCGGGCCGGTCGCCCTGCCGATCGACTGGGAGGCGATCCAGTGGCTCTGGTCGCTCGACGGCTATCCCTCCGATCCCGCTCATGCCCAGTTCGCCGGCGAGTCCCTGCGGGGGGTGCGAATCTGGAAGGTCGGCGGCGGCGGCTATGACCCGGCGGCGGCGGAGCAGGCGGCGCGCCGCCAGGCGGGAGAGTTCCTCAGCGCCGCCGCCAACCGCCTGCGGGAGTTCTCGAGCTCACACCAGCGTCGCGGGCTGCTCGTCTTCGCGATCGATACCGAGCTGCTCGGCCACTGGTGGTCGGAGGGGGCGATCTGGCTGCGCGAGGTGCTCGCCGGCGCCGCCGCTGCCGGCGTGCGCCTGCTCACGGTTCCCGAGGCGCTGATCGAGCACGAGCCCCTGCGGCGCCACCTGCATGCCTCCACCTGGGGAGAGGGGAAGGACTTCACCACCTGGGACTCGCCGGCGGTTGCCGACCTCGCCTGGGGGGCGCGGCGGTTGGAGCTGCGCCTGCTGCGCGCGCTTTCGAGCGGGCTTCCCCGCGGCGCCGCGGAGCGGGCCGCACGCGAGCTGCTCGCGGTGCAGTCCAGCGACTGGGCCTTTCTCGACAAACGCGGCCAGGCGGGCGACTACGCCTTCCAGCGGGCGATTGCCCACTCCCAGGCCGCACTGGAGGCCATAGACTCCCCGACCATCGCCGACCCGTCTATGCGTGCCCTTGCCCCGGACTTGAGCCTCTCTTCGCTCCTACAGCCGTGACCCGCGTCCTCATCCTCTCCTGGGAGTACCCGCCGCTGATCGAGGGTGGGCTGGCCCGCCACGTGCGCAAGCTTTCCGAGGCCCTGGTCGAGCGCGACGTCGAGGTCCACGTCCTCACCCGGGGCGGCGAGGAGTCGCCGGCGGAAGAGCGCCGCGCCGGCGTCGTCATCCACCGCATCCGCGAGCCGAAGCGTCCCACCGACCTGGGCGAGTTCGTCGCCTGGGTCGAGCGGATGAACTCCGACATGCTCGCCGCCGGGGTGGAGCTCGGCGATCGCTACAGCTTCGACCTCGTCCACGGTCACGACTGGCTCGTCGCCAACGCCTGCGATCACCTCGCCAAGCGCTACAAGGCGCCGCTGATCACGACCATCCACGCGACCGAGCACGGCCGCCATCAGGGCTGGGTCAACAAGCACCCCCAGACCTACATCCACGGGGTCGAGCGCTGGATCACCAACCGCTCCGACCGCGTGATCGCCTGCTCCCACTACATGCGCGAGCAGATCGCCGACATCTTCGGGGTAGAGGAGAAGCGGATCTCCGTGATCCCCAACGGGATAGACCCCGACGACCTGCAGCCTCAGGACCCGGCTGAGCTGACCCGGTTGCGCGCCGAGTTCGCCGCCCCCGAGGAGAAGCTGGTGCTGCTGATTGGCCGCCTCGTCTACGAGAAGGGCTTCCAGCTGGCGCTGGAGGCGATGCCGAGGCTGATCGAAGAGGTGCCGGGGACCCGCTTCCTGATCGCCGGCTCGGGTACCCACGAGGCGGAACTGCACAAGCAGGCCGAGGAGCTCGGGTTGATGGAGCACGGCACCTTCCTCGGCTGGATCGGCGACGACGTCCTGCACTCGCTCTACAAGATCGCCGACCTGACCGTGGTGCCCTCGATCTATGAGCCGTTCGGCCTGGTCGCGCTGGAGGCGATGGCCTCCGGCTGCCCCTGCATCGTCGCCGACACCGGCGGCCTGCGCGAGGTCGTGCCGCACGAGGAGGTGGGACTGCGCTTCCGCGCCCACGATCCGGAGGCGCTCGCGGAGGTCGCGATCCGGGTCCTCTCCGACGACGAGCTGGGCCGCAGCCTCGTCGCCGAAGCCTACGAGCACCTGCGCCGCTTCGACTGGGGCGACGTCGCCGAGCAGACCGCGGGCATCTACGCGGATCTGGTTGGTGAGACCAGCCCGGCCTAGGTTCGGTTCCGAGCTCTAAGCGGCCGTTGGCCTGGAAGTGATCGCGCCCTCAGGGCGGCCCACCACCTCGACCGCCCGGCCCACCCGCTCGCCGATGCCAAAGTGGGCGCAGATCGTCAGCTCGTGCTCGCGCAGCAGAGGGCGGGTGGGGTCTACCACCGGTGCCCGCCGGATCTGCTCGCGCTCATGGGCGATCCAGACGCGTCCGCCGCCCGCGGCACAGCTGCTGAGCGGGATCGCAACCAGCGTGCCGCGACGACGGCCGAGCCTCGCGATCAGCCAGCTCGGCTTGTCCCAGCCGGCATCGACGAAGAAGCCGTGGACCTGACCGATGCCAGCGCCGCCGATCTCATCGACCCGATGGCCGATCCAGGCCTTCGCCTCGTCCAGCGAGGGCAGCGCGGCGGCGGCAGGCTCAGCCATCGGCCTGCCTCTCGAGCAGCTGTGAGGCCGCGCTGGCGGGATCAAGCTCTCGCTTCACGACCCGCTCCAGCAGCCCCGCGGTCTCGGGGTCGCTGGCGGCCGTCGCCTCCATCTTGCGGCGCATCCTCGAGCTGGCTATCCCCAGCACCTCGTTGCGCAGGTTGCGCGCGCGGCGCTGCTCCAGCGTCCCCGCTGCCTCGATGTGGGTGCGGTGCTCGTCGATCGCGCTGGCGAGCTCGGTGACCCCCTCGCCGCGTGCCGCCTCGGTACGCAGGATCGGCACCTTCCAGCCCTCGGGGTCTTGTGAAAGGGCGAGGACGCCGCGCACCTCGCGCACCATCGTGTCGGTCATCGGGTGGTCGGACTTGTTGACGACGATCACGTCGGGAATCTCCATCACGCCCGCCTTCAGCGCCTGGATCGAGTCGCCCGAGCCGGGCATCAGCGCGAGGACGATCGTATCGGCGTGATCGACGATGTCGATCTCGGCCTGGCCGACCCCGACGGTCTCGATCAGGACGTCGTCCTTGCCCGCCGCGTCCATCGCCAGCGCGACCTGCAGGGCCGCCTCCGAGAGCCCGCCCAGCGCCCCGCGCGAGGCCATCGAGCGGATGAAGACGCCGGGGTCGAGGAAGTGGTCGGAGAGGCGAATCCGGTCGCCCAGCAGGGCGCCCCTGGTAAAGGGGCTGGAGGGGTCGATCGAGAGCACGGCAACCTGGCGCTCGGCCTTGCGCAGCTCGGCGGTAAGGGCGCCGATCAAGGTGCTCTTGCCCACCCCGGGGGGGCCGGTGAAGCCGACGATCCGCGCCTTGCCGGTACGCGGGTAGACCTCGCGCACCAGCTCCCAGCCGGCCGGGTCGTCGGACTCGATCAGGGTGATCGCCCGCGCCAGCGCGCGCTTGTCGCCGCCGATCAGGCGCTCGGCGAGCGAGGCTGTCTTGGCTGTGTCGGTCACGGCTGGGCCAGTCTAGAGTTCCCGCGGTCGTGATCCAGACGATCCGCTTCCTCGCCCGCAACGGCATGCTCAACCATCGCTACGGGCAGCTGCTCTGGCGCTATCTCTGGCGGCGCTTCCTGACCCGTGCCGGTCGCCGCTGGCGCACCGACGGGTTCCTCTTCCTTGGGCGTGGTCTGGAACTGGAGGCGGGGCGCAAGGGCAGGATCGAGTTCGGCCGCTTCGTCTGGATCGGCGACGGCACCAAGATCCGCTGCCACGAGGGCGTAGTCGAGATCGGGGAGAAGACGGTGATGGGCCAGGAGTGCACGATCTCCGCCTACCAACGGGTCCGGATCGGCGCCCAGTGCGTGATCGCGGACCGGGCGATGTTCATCGACTTCGACCACGGCGTGGTCGAAGTCGAGCGGCCGATCCGCAGCCAGGGGATCTACAAGCGCGACGTTGAGGTCGGCTCCAACGTCTGGATCGGCTACGGCGCCTGCATCCTGCGCGGCGTCCGGGTCGGCGACAACTCGATCGTCGGCACCAACTCCGTCGTCACCAAGGACGTCCCCGCCAACGCCGTCGTCGCCGGCATCCCCGCCCGGGTGATCAGGATGCGCGAGGCGCCTCAGGAGCTGCGCTGGCCCGACCCGGTCGAGCCCGACCCCTCGGCGTGGACCACGCTGCATCCCCCCGCCGAGTAGACGACGCACACCGCCGGCACGTTGCCTCCCCCGGCCTCTCGCTTGAGGCGATCGAGCTCCATCCGCGCCGCCTGCCCAGCGGCACCGGTCTTGGTGTTGCCGGTGAGGATTGCCAGTTGCGAGATCAGGCGCTCTACCTCGGGGTTCCTGATCGTCAGTGCCATTAAGAAACAGTAACAGAAGAGAAACGTTTTGTCTGCCTGAGCAGGAGATGCAATTCACAGGGTGCAATCGCCAGGGTGCAGAGGATCTCGATGCAACCGAGGAGGATGTGGATGCCAGGGCTGACAGACAAAAGAATGCCGCGCGTGGACATCGCTGCCCGCTTCGGGGAGAACCTGGTCCGCTGCCGCAAGGCCGCCAAGCTGTCACAGGAAGAGCTGGGGTTTCGCGCCTCGCTGCACCGCACCGAGATCGGCCAGCTAGAGCGGGGCGTGCGCCTGGCCCGCATCGACACGCTGGTCAAGCTCGCGGGCTCGCTCGGCTGCCCGCCGGGCGAGCTGCTCGAGGGGATGGAATGGAGTCCCGGTGGAACCAGGATCGGCGAGTTCAGGGCCGCGCCGGGAGCGAGGGCGGGGAAGAGCTAGGAGCTAGCAGCCGAGCTGGCGGGCGATAACCATCTGCTGCACCTCGTCGGTGCCCTCGCCGATCGTGAGGATCTTGGCGTCGCGGTAGAAGCGGCAGACCGGGTACTCCTCGATGAACCCGTAGCCGCCGTGGATCTGCACCGCCTCCTCGGTCGCCCTGACCGCGAGGCGGCCGGTGATCAGCTTCGCCTGGGCCGCGGTGAGGGTGAAGGACTTGCCGGCGTCCTTCTCCAGCGCCGCCCGCCAGGTAAGCAGGCGGGCCGCCTCGATCTGGGCCGAGAGGTCGGCGATCTTCGCCTGGATCGACTGGAACTTGGCGATCGCCTGGCCGAAGGCCTGGCGCTCCTTGGCGTAGGCGATCGCCTCGTCGAGGGCGCCCTGGGCGAGGCCGACTCCCATCGCCGCGACGCCGATCCGGCCTCCATCCAAGATGTGGAGGAAGTTCTTGAAGCCCTCGCCGCGGCGGCCGAGCAGGTTGCCCTCGGGCAGCCGGCAGTCCTCGAAGGAGAGCGGACGGGTGTCGGAGGCGTTCCAGCCCATCTTGCGGTAGCCCTCGCCGATCTCGTAGCCCGGCGTCCCGTTCGGCACGATCAGGTTCGAGATCTCCTTGCGCCCGTTGGCCTCGCCGGTCACCGCCGTGATCGAGACGCAGCCGGAGATGTCCGTGCCCGAGTTGGTGATGAACTGCTTCGCCCCGTTGACGACCCACTCGCCGTCATCGAGCTTCGCTGTGGTCCGCACGTTGCCGGCGTCAGACCCGGCCTCCGGCTCGGTCAGCCCGAAGGAGGCGAGCCGCTCGCCGCTGCACAGCCGCGGCAGCCACTCGTCCTTCTGCTCGTCCGTCCCCCAGAGGTAGATCGGCATCGTCCCCAGCGACGTGTGCGCAGCCATCGTGATGCAGACCGAAGAGTCGATCCGCGCCAGCTCTTCGACCGCGAGCACGTATGAGAGCGTGTCCGCTCCGCCGCCGCCGTACCCCTGAGGGAACGGGATCCCCATCAGCCCGAGCCCGCCGAGCTTCTCGACAATCTCGTACGGGAACCGCTTCTCCCGGTCGAGCTCCTCCGCCACGGGCTTGACCTCCGCCAGCGCGAACTCGCGCACGGTGTCGCGCAGCAGCCTCTGCTCGTCGCTGAGCTCGAAGTTCACGGCGGCCAGCCTATGTGAGCGCTACAGCTGCAGGCTCTTGACCTGCAGCAGCTCCTCGATCGCGAAGCGGCCGTTCTCGCGGCCGTGGCCGGACTGCTTGTAGCCACCGAAGGGAGCGAGCGGGTTGAAGGCGCCGCCGTTGATCTCGATCTGGCCGGTGCGCAGCCGCTTGGCGACGGAGATCGCGCGATCCTGATCGCCCGACCAGACCCCGCCGGCGAGCCCATAGACGGTGTCGTTGGCGATCCGCACCGCGTCGTCCTCGCCGTCGTAGGGCTGGATCGCGAGGACCGGGCCGAAGATCTCCTCCTGGGCGATCGTCATCTCCGGCGTCACCTCGGAGAAGACGGTCGGGCGGACGAAGTAGCCGCGGTCGAGCCCCTCGGGGGCAGCGGCACCGCCGGCCAACAGCTTGGCGCCCTCGCTCTCGCCCTTCTCGATGTAGCCGCGGACGCGCTCGCGCTGGACGTCGGAGACGAGCGGGCCGAGCCGGGTCGAGTCCTCGAACGGATCGCCTGGGGTGAAGGCCGCCGCGGTCTGTGCGGCGATCTCCTCTGCTTCGGCGAGCTTCTCGCGCGGCACCAGCATCCGGGTCAGGGCGCTGCAGGTCTGGCCGGAGTTGAGGTAGCACTTGGCGACGCCGTCGGGCACCGCCCTGGTGAGGTCGGCGTCGTCGAGGATCACGTTGGGGGACTTGCCGCCGAGCTCCATCGCGACCGGCTTCACCGTCGCCGAGGCCAGCTCGGAGACGCGACGGCCGGCTCGGGTCGAGCCGGTGAAGGAGACCATGTCGACCCCGGGATGGCCGGCGATCGCCTCACCGACGACCGGCCCGGTGCCGGTGACGAGGTTGAAGACTCCGGCGGGGAGGCCGGCGGCCTCGATCACCTCGGCGAGGATGAAGGCGTTGAGCGGCACCACCTCGCTCGGCTTCAGCACCACGGTGCAGCCGGCAGCGAGGGCTGGCGCGACCTTGGCGGCGATCTGGTTCAGCGGGTAGTTCCAGGGGGTGATCGCGCCGAGCACGCCGACCGGCTCGCGCAGCACCCGCGAGTTGCCGATCTCCTCCTCCCAGGCGACTTCCTCCATCAGCTGCGGCATCGCCGCGAACTGACCGGTCGGCAGCCCCGCCTGGATGATCTGACTCAGCTTCAGCGGCATGCCCAGCTCCTGGGCGATCGTCGCCGCGATCTCCTCGGAGCGCTCGCCGAGCCCGGCGGCGATCGCGCTCAGATAGCCGGCGCGCTCCTCGCGCGAGGTCTGCGACCAGGAGTCGAACGCGTCGCGGGCCGCGCTGACGGCACGATCGGCGTCTCCCGGCGTGCAGGCCGGAATCGTCCCCATCGCCTCCTCGGTGGTCGAGTTGACGACCTCGATCGTCTCCGTGCCCTGGGGATCGGCCCACTCGCCGCCGATGAAGATCTTGTCCTTCGCCTGAACCTCCGCCGCAGTTGCCATCCGTCTCTCCTCGCTGAGTCGCCTAATCGTTGGCCGCACAGCCAAAGCTAGCGCGCGGCGGCCACCTCGGCGTCATCGAGCGCCAGCTCGAGGCCCGGGCCCGGCAGGGCGCGGGCATCGCGGGCGTGCAGCACCTGGCCGCAGCTTTCGCAGATGCCGCGGTCGCTGACCGCGCCGCCGCACTCCTTGTGGACGATCAGCATCGGCGGGCCGTTGGGGCTGGGGGAGTGGCGGTCGCCCCAGCGCAGCAGGGCGACCAAGGCGGGCCAGAGGTCGAGGCCCTTCTCGGTGAGGAAGTACTCGTAGCGCTCGGGGTTGCTCTGGTAGGCGCGCCGCTCGAGGATGTCCTCCTCGAGCAGCCGCAGCAGGCGTGCGGAGAGCACGTTGCGGGCGACGCCAAGGCCCTTCTGCAGCTCGTCGAAGCGCCGCCTGCCGTTCATCACGTCGCGCACGATCAGCAGCGACCAACGCTCGCCGACCACCTCTAGCGACCTGGCGATCGAGCAGATCTGTCCCGGATAGGCGTTGCCCAGCACTGAGTGATCTTCGCACACTGAGTTGCATCACGCAACCGACTGAGCTAAGGTCCCAGTTGCATCAAGCAACCCACCCGGTGACTTCGTCTTTTGTCGCCCATATGGCGAAAAAACGCGAAGTCACCGATCGAATGGAGGTACGCGATGAGGCTGATCCCGAAATCCCGACACCATGACCGGTCCAAGGCCCCGCGGATCGCGATAAGCCAGGCCGAGATCACCGCCGACCTGCTCTACCCGGCGAGGCCGCACGCCGCCCGCGAGCGCGCCGTGGCGTCCGACCGCAGGGTGAGCCGGTGAGCGCAGAGGGCGTTGCGGCGAAGGGCGGCAACGCGGTCGAGGCGGCCCTTGCCTTCGCCGAGTCCAGCCCCGAGTCCAGCCGCAACCGCACCCTCGTCTGGCAGGACCCGGTGCCCACCGCGGCCGCCGGGGCGACGATGACCGGCATCGAGTACATGCAGGCAATCGTCGCCGGCGAGGTGCCGCCGCCGCCGATCGCGGTGACGATGAGGATGGGGCCGATCGAGATCGGTGACGGCCGCGCCGTCTTCGCGGGCGAACCGGGCGAGGAGCACTACAACCCGATCGGCGTCGTCCACGGCGGCTACGCCGCGACCCTGCTCGACTCGGCCCTCGGCTGCGCGGTCCACACCACCCTTCCCGCCGGCGTCGGCTACACCTCGCTCGGCCTCGAGGCCAAGTACGTGCGCCCGATCAGCCGTGACACCGGCCGTGTCCTCTGCGAGGCAAACGTCCTCTACCGCGGCCGCCGCCAGGCCACTGCCGAGGCCAAGCTGACCGCAGCCGAGAACGGCAAGCTGCTCGCCCACGCCGTCGCCACCCTGATGATCCTGGGCGAGGCATAGCAGATATGCAATAAGTACATATTCGCTATATTCCAATGGTGAATACGCCTGGACAAGTGCTGCGGGAGGCGCGAGAGAGACACGCGATCAGCCAGAAGCAGCTCGCCATGCGAGCTGGCACGACCCAGTCGGCGATTTCACGGATTGAGCGCGACCGCATTTCGCCTTCGGTCGGAACCCTGTGTGAGCTGCTGTACCTGCTGGGCGAGGATTTGATCCTGGGGGCGGAGGGGCGGGACTTCGGGATCGACCGGACGCTGATTTCCGAGCGCTTGAGAGCTTCGCCCTCCGAGCGGGTCGAGTACGGCCTGGCAATGGCCGAGCAGCTGATCGCGATCAGCCCAAACGTCCGACCGGAGGCCGCGTGACCACCGAGCAGCTCCCTCCCCGGCCCCCCGACCTGCGCGCTTTGCTGAGGCCGCTCATTCGGCACGGAGTCGATTTCATTCTGGTTGGGGGCATGGCGGGGATCAGCCACGGCTCGAGCTATCCGAGCTACGACCTCGACGTCGTCTATGCCCGCGACCCCGACAACATCGTGCGGCTGGTCGACGCCCTGCGGGATATCGGCGTCCGGCTGCGCGGTGCGCCTGCGGACCTGCCCTTCCTGCTCGACGCCAAGACGATCGAAAATGGCTCGAACTTCACCTTCGTCACGCCCCACGGCGATTTCGACATCCTCGGGCATGCGGACGGAATGCCCGCCTACGACGTGTTGAAGGCCGAGGCTCCGCTGCGTGAGATCCTCGGCCTAGAAGTCCGTGTCGCTTCGATCGATCACCTGATCGCGATGAAGCGCGCCGCGAATCGACCCAAGGACCGGCTGATGGTCGAGGAGTACATCGTGCTCGCCGACGAGCAGCGAAAGGGCGAGCCGGGCAGCTAGGAAGCCAGGCTTCGGGCCAGCGCCGTGAGCAGGCGGACGCCGTAGCCGCTGGCGTCGTTGCCGGTGTACTCGCGGCCGACGTCCCAGGCGGTGCCGGCGATGTCGACGTGGGCCCAGGGGGTGTCGCCGACGAACTCCTCGAGGAAGGAGCCGGCGTAGATCGTGCCGGCCTTGCGCTTGGCCGAGGCGTTGGTCAGGTCCGCCACGGTTCCCTTGGTCAGCTTCTTGTACTCGGGGTGGAGCGGCAGGCGCCAGACCAGCTCGCCGGTCTCCTCGCCCGCATGCTCGACCTCGCCCGCCAGCTCGTCGTCGTTCGAGATCACCGCCGCGTAGGTCGAGCCGAGGGCGATCATCACGGCGCCGGTCAGGGTCGCGATGTCGACGACCCGCTCGGCGCCGAGCTCGACCGCGTAGGCGAGGGCGTCGGCGAGGATCAGCCGGCCCTCGGCGTCGGTGTTGTTGACCTCGACCGTTTTGCCGTTGTACTGGGTGATGATGTCGCCGGGCTTGATCGCCGTTCCCGAAGGCATGTTCTCGGTCGAGGGGATGACCGCGATCAGGTCGACGCCCAATCCCAGCTCGGCGATCGCTCCAACGGTCTCGAGCACGGCGGCCGCGCCCGACATGTCCATCTTCATATCCGGCATGCCCGCGGATGGCTTCAGCGAGATGCCGCCGGTGTCGAAGGTGACGCCCTTGCCGACCAGGCCCAGAGTCGCTCCGGCGCCGCCGCCGGAGTAGCGCAGGACGATCAGCTTCGGCTCCTCCGCCGTTCCCTGACTGACGGCGACCAGCCCACCCATCTCCTTGGCCGCGATCTCCGCGCGACCAAGGACCTCGGCCGCGACCGTGTCGTGGGCGGCGGCGATCTCCTCGGCGCGGCCCGCCAGATAGGAGGGCGTGGCGACGTTGGAGGGCAGGCTCTGCAGGTCGCGGGCGCGGTTCTGGGCCTCGGCGCAGACCCGCGCCGACTCCGCTGCCGCGGCGACGCCCTCCGGCGCCAGCAGGGTGAGGAACTCGAGCGCGGGCGGGGCCGGGTCATCCGGGCTCTCGCTCTGGAAGCGATCGAAGCGGTAGGCGCCGAGGATCGTGCCGGTCACCAGGCCCTCGGCGATCGCCGCATCGTCATCGGACTCGGGGAGCGCCCATGCGAGCGAGCCCACCTCGAGGCTGGCCGCCTCTTTGGCAACCAGCGCGGCCGCAATGCGGGCGCGCTCGGCGTCGAGCTCCTCGCGCTTGCCGAGGCCGGCGACGAGGACCCGAGCCGGACTCTCCGGGTGCAGCACCGCAAGCTTCTTGAAGGTGCCCTTGGCGTCGGCGGCGCCGGGAGCGGACGCCAGCTCGGCAGGCAGATCCTCGCCCTCGTAGAGGCCGACGGCGAACAGCTCTGCATCGACCTGCGGGATCTGGCTCTGGCTTACGGAGACCTGCATGGGGGCGCGAGTCTATGACGTTGCGCACAGCGGCTGAGCGAAACCTCCCGCTATCGTCCCTTCCTGGGCCAGGCGGCCCGTCATCGAGCCGAGATCCGGCACAACCGACAGAAAGGCAGCCATGCCCAGCACAGTGATCCTTGGAACCGCACGCACGCCCTTCGGCAAGATGGGCGGAACCCTCTCCTCCCTCGATGCCACCGACCTCGGTGGTCACGCGATCTCGGCAGCGCTGGAGCGCTCCGGCGTCGCCCCCGAGCAGGTCCAGCAGGTCGTTTTCGGCCAGGTTCTTCAGGCCGGCCAGGGGCAGATCCCCTCGCGCCAGGCCCAGATCAAGGGCGGGGTGCCGAAGGAGGTGCCGTCGGAGACGATCAACAAGGTCTGCGCTTCAGGCATGCGCTCGATCGGCATCGCCGACATGGCGATTCGCGCCGGCGACACCGAGGTCGCGGTCACAGGTGGCATGGAGTCGATGAGCCAGGCGCCGCACCTGCTTCCCGGGGCCCGCTTCGGCTACCGGATGGGCCATGTCGAGACGATCGACGCGATGGTCCACGACGGCCTCACCAATCCCTTCACCGAGAAGCAGATGATCAACGAGGCGAGCGAGGTCTCCAACGAGCTCGAGATCACCCGCGCCGACATGGACCGCTTCGCGGAGCGTTCGCACCGGCTCGCCGCCGAGGCCACCGACGCCGGCCGCCTCGCCGACGAGATCGCCGGCATCACGGTCAAGTCGCGCAAGGGCGAAAGCACGATCGAGGCCGACGAGGCGATCCGTGCCGAGACCACGGTCGAGACACTCGCCGGACTGCGGGCGATCGGCGGCGAGGACGCCACCCACACTGCTGGCAACGCCCCCGGCGTCAACGACGGCGCTGGCGCGATCATCGTCGCCTCTGAGGAGTGGGCAGACAAGGAAGGGCGCACGGTCCTCGCTCGTGTTCTCGCCTACGGCACCGTCGCCGACGACTTCCCCTACCTGGCGAAAACTCCGGCCAACGCGGCCAAGCAGGCGCTGGAGAAGATCGGCAAGAGCCCCGAGGACGTCGACCTCTGGGAGATCAACGAGGCCTTCGCCTCGGTCGCTCTCAACTCGATGCGGATGCTTGGCGTCGACGAGGAGAACGTCAACGTCAACGGCGGCGCGATCGCGCTCGGCCACCCGATCGGCGCCTCCGGCTCCCGCATCGTCGGTTCCCTCGTCCACGAGCTGGGACGTCGCGGCGGTGGCCTCGGCGTCGCCGCGATCTGCTCCGGCGGTGGCCAGGGCGACGCGATCGTGATCGAGGTCAACGGCTCCTAGGGTCGGGACACTGCGGGACCCATGTCTCGCGCTGCCGCTTTCTTTGACCTGGACAAGACCCTGATGGCGGGGTCGTCCGGGATGCAATTCGCTCGCGTCGCGACCCGGCAGGGAATCGTTCGCCGCCGCCAGCTGGCGAGCTGGGGCGTCGAGCATCTTCGCTACCGCCTGCGCGGCACCACCGACGAGCGCACCGCGGAGGTCCTGCGGGTCGCCCGTGAGCTGATCGCCGGCGTGCCGGCGAGGACGATCGACCGCATGGGGCCGGAGGTGATGGCGGAGATCCTGCCGCGCATCTTCCCGCAGATGCTCGACGAGATCTACGCCCACCAAGACGCCGGCCGGGCCACTTTCATCGTCAGCGCCGCCGGCAACGGCGTGGTCGAAGCGCTGGCTAGGGTTCTCGGCATGGAGGGCGGGATCGGCACCCGCTACGAGGTCGACGCCGAGGGCAACTTCACCGGCCGCTTCGACGGGCCCTTCGTCTACGGGCCGGGCAAGGTCGAGGCGATGGAGAGCTTCGCCGCCGAGCACCAGATCGACCTCGGTGCCTCCTACGCCTACTCCGATTCGCTCTCCGACCTGCCGATGCTGCGTGCGGTCGGCAACCCGGTCGTGGTCAATCCCGATCCGCCGCTGACCGAGATCGCCCGCGAGGAAGGCTGGCAGACGATGCGCTTCGAGCGGCTCGGCCGCCGCCTGGTCGCGGTCGCCGTCACCCTGCTCGCGACGATCGCCGGCTTCGGCGGCTCGCGCATCGCCGCCCGTCGCAAGCCGCCTCCCCGGCGCTTCGCCGCCCGCCGCTAGCCACCCAGGAGACGTGCCACTAGTTATGTGCCCGTATGGGTGCCTAACAAGTGGCACGTCTCCCGATGGGCGCATCTAGACTGCTCTGCATGGCCACCGAGCCGCGGGAGAAGCCCGAGCACAAAGAGCGCGACGCCGAGTTCTCGACCATGTCGGGGCACCCGATCGAGCCGCTCTACACCGAGGACGCGGCGCTGGATCCCGATGCCACGATCGGCAGCCCGGGCGAGTACCCGTTCACGCGCGGCCCCTACCCGTCGATGTACCGGGGGCGGCTCTGGACGATGCGCCAGTTCGCTGGCTTCGGCACGGTCGAGGAGACCAACGAGCGCTTCCACTACCTGCTCGACCACGGTCAGACCGGGCTCTCGACCGCCTTCGACATGCCGACCCTGATGGGCTACGACTCCGACCACACGCGCAGCCTCGGCGAGGTCGGCCGCGAGGGAGTCGCCGTCGACAGCCTCGACGACATGGAGCAGCTCTTCGCCGGGATCCCGCTCGGCGGCGTCACCACCTCGATGACGATCAACGCCCCGGCGGCGATCCTGCTCGCCTTCTACGTCCTCGTCGGCGAGGAGCAGGGAGTGCCGCCGGAGAAGCTCGGCGGCACGATCCAGACCGACATCCTCAAGGAGTACATCGCCCAGAAGGAGTGGTGCTTCCCGATCGAGCCGGCGATGCGCCTCGTCACCGACATGATCGAGTGGTGCTCGCAGAACATGCCGCGCTGGCACCCGGTCTCGATCTCCGGCTACCACATCCGTGAGGCTGGCTCGACCGCGCAGCAGGAGCTGGCCTTCACGCTCAAGGATGGCTTCACCTACGTCGAGCGGGCGCTCGAGCGCGGCCTCGACGTCGATGACTTCGCTCCCCGGCTCTCCTTCTTCTTCAACGCCCACATCGACTTCTTCGAGGAGATCGCCAAGTACCGCGCCGCGCGTCGGATCTGGGCGCGGGAGATGAAGGAGACCTACGGCGCTAAGCGCGAGGAGTCGATGCGGCTGCGCTTCCATGCCCAGACCGCCGGCGTCTCGCTGACCGCCCAGCAGCCGCTCAACAATGTCGTGCGGACCTCGCTCGAGGCGCTCGCCGCGGTGCTCGGCGGCACCCAGTCGCTGCACACCAACTCTTTCGACGAGGCGCTGGCGCTGCCGACCGAGGAGGCCGTGCGGGTGGCGCTGCGCACGCAGCAGATCATTGCCACCGAGTCCGGCGTGACCAACACGGCCGATCCGCTCGGCGGCTCCTGGTTCGTCGAGAAGCTGACCGACGAGATGGAGCGGGCGGCCTACGAGTACTTCGCCCGGATCGACGAGCTGGGGGGGATGGTCGAGGCGATCCGTCGCAACTTCCCCCAACGCGAGATCGCCGACGCTGCCTTCACCTACCAGCGCGAGGTCGACGAGCGCAAGCGGATCGTCGTCGGCGTCAACGACTTCACCCAGGACGGTGAAGAGCCAACGCCGATCCTGCGCATCGACTCGGCCTTGGAGCGCAAGCAGGTCGACCGCCTGCAGGCGACCCGCGCCCGGCGCGACTCCACCGCGGTCGAGGGCGCCCTCGCCGAGCTCAAGCGCGCCGCCGCCACCGAGGAGAACCTGATGCCGCCGATCATCGCCGCCGCCCGCGCCCGCGTCACCGAGGGAGAGATGATCGCGGCGATGCAAGAGGTCTTCGGCACCTACACAGAGTCACCGGTCTTCTAAGCTCCTCGCCCCGATGGAGGCCGCCACCGCCCGCAAGATCCGCGTTGTCGTCGCCAAGCCCGGCTTGGACGGGCACGACCGCGGTGCCAAGATCATTGCTCGTGCCCTGCGCGACGCCGGCATGGAGGTGATCTACACGGGGCTGCACCAGACCCCGGAGCAGATCGCCGAGACGGTGATCCAGGAGGACGCCGACGCGGTTGGCCTCTCGATCCTTTCCGGTGCGCATATGACGCTTGTCCCCAAGGTCGTCGCGCTGCTCGCGGAGCAGGGCGTCGACGACGTCCTAGTCACGGTCGGTGGCACGATTCCGGCCGAGGACATCCCCGAGCTGAAGAAGCTGGGGGTCGCCGCCGTCTTTACGCCTGGAGCGGGAACCGACGAGATCGTCGAGTTCATCCGCGAGGGCGCTACAGAGCGCCATCAAGCGTGACGTAGCGCACTCTGAATAACGCATTTGGGCGTTGTGCGCGCACACCGCCCGATGCGCTTATGAGCGCATCGTCCGATGTATAGATAGACTGATTGACTGGTCAGTCAACCAGCTGAGAACTAGCCAAGGAGGCTTGAACTTGAAGATCTGCGTCCTGGTCAAGGAGGTTCCGGACGCCGCCGTTCAGAAGCGCATCGACTCCAACACGATGCGTCTGGACCGCAGCGGCGAGAAGAACCTGAATCCCTTCGACACACATGCCATCGAGGCCGCCATGCAGATCAAGGAGGGTGGCGCGATCCCGGTCGAGGAGGTCGTCGCAGTGACGATGGGCCCCGATTCCGCGGTCCGCGCCCTGCACAAGGCCGTCGCCCTCGGCGCCGACCGCTCGGTGCACCTCTCCGACGATGCGCTGTCCGGCTCCGATGTCTGCGCCACCGGCTACTCGCTCGCCAAGGTGCTCGAGTCCGAGAGCCCCGACCTGGTGCTGCTCGGCCAGCAGTCGGATGACGGCGAGTGCTACACGATCGGCGCCGTGGTGGCCGATCACCTGCAGATGCCGTCGCTGACCCAGGTGATCAAGATCGACGTCACCGACGGCAAGCTGCGGTGCGAGCGTCAGGCCGAGTACGGCTACGACACGGTCGAGATCGAGCTGCCCGCCGTGATCAGCGTTGGCGACGCGATCAACGAGCCGCGCTACCCGAGCCTGAAGGCGATCATGGGGGCGAAGAAGAAGCCCCTCGACGCCAAGGCGACCGGCGACGTCGGCATCGACGGCGGCATGGTCGGTGAGACCGGCTCCAAGACAGCAGTCCTCGCACTCAACCCGCCGCCGCCCAAGGAGGCAGGGGAGATCATCGAGGACGAGGACACCAACGAGACGGTCGAGAAGATCGTCGCCTGGCTAGACGAGAGGAAGCTGATCTAGATGGCAGGCATCCTTACCTACGCCCTCCACGACGACGAGGGCAACTTCAACAAGAACTCGCTCGGAGCGATCTCCGAGGCGGCGAAGCTGGCCGGTCAGATCGGCGGCGAGGCCGCCGCTCTGGTCGTCGGCGACATCGCCGACGACGCCTGCGCTTCGCTCGGCAACTGGGGCGCAGCCAAGGTCTACCGGGCCAAGGACGTGCCGGAGGGCCTAGCCCAGCCGATCATCGACGCGATGGCCAAGGTGATCCAGGACGAGGGCTTCTCCTACGCCCTCTTCGGCGGCGGTCTGCTCGGCTTCGAGATCGGCGCCGGCCTCACCGCTCGCCTCAACGCCGGCGTGACGATGGAGGTCACCGAGGTCAAGGTGCAGGACGGCAAGCTGGTCGTCGAGCGCCCGATCCTGCAGGACTCTCAAATTGCCGACGTCGGCTACGTCGCCGAGCCGGGGATCATCATCGGCCGCCTCAACGCCTTCGACGCCAAGGAGAGCGGCGGTACGGCTGAGGTGGTTGACGTTCAGGTCGAGCTCTCGCCCTGGTCCTCCAAGGCCAAGCTGGTCCAGCGCGGCGAGCAGCGCGGCGCCGACGTCAACATCGAGGACGCCGAGATCCTGGTCGGAGGCGGTCGTGGCCTCGGTGCCGCGGACGGTTTCAAGCAGTGCGAGGAACTGGCTGAGGCGATGGGCGGGGCGGTTGCCGCCACCCGCGCCGTGGTCGACGCCGGCTGGTACCCCTACGCGGCCCAGATCGGTCAGACCGGCAAGACGGTCGCGCCGAAGCTCTACCTGGCCGCCGGTATCTCCGGCGCGATCCAGCACAAGGTCGGGATGCAGAGCTCAGAGAACATCCTCGCGATCAACAAGGACCAGAACGCGCCGATCTTCGAGTTCTCGGACCTCGGCGTGGTCGGCGATCTGCACAAGATCGTCCCCAAGCTGACCGAGGCGATCAAGGCGAAGAAGGGCGGCTGAGCGCAAGCTCGGTCGCCAGTTAGGAGAAACAGCGATGCCGGCAGTAGCGCCAAGCGAGTTCCCGCCGCCGTTCGACTCAGCCGACGTGATCGGCCCGCCGACGGATCCCGAGGACGAGCGAATCGAGGTCGGCATCGCGATCGTCGGCGGCGGGCCCGCCGGGCTCGCCTGCGCCAACAAGATCATGCAGCTGCTCGAGAACGAGCCGGAGCTGACCGAGAAGCTCGGAGAAGTGCCGGTTGCGGTGATCGAGAAGGGCAAGGTCGCGGGAGCGCACCTGCTCTCCGGGGCGAACGTCAACCCGTCGGCGTTGACGGAGCTGTTCCCGGACATGGACCCCGCCGACTGGCCGGGGGTTTACCAGGAGGTGACCAAGGACGCGACCTACTTTCTCACCTCGAAGGCCGCGATCCCTCTGAAGCCGGCGCCGCCGAACTTTCGCAAGGAGGGCTACTACACGCTTTCCGTCTCGAAGCTGGGGCGTTTCCTCGCCGAGAAAGCCGAGGAGGCAGGCGTCTACATCCTGTCCGAGACTGCAGCCACCAAGCTGCTGGTCGAGGACCGGATCGTCAGGGGCGTGCGCTCCGGCGACCGCGGTCGCGGCAGGGACGGCGAGGAGCTCGGCAACTTCGAGCCGGGGTCCGATGTGGTGGCGAAGGCGACGGTCCTCGCGGAGGGCACGATCGGCCACCTCACCTATGCCGCCTACGACTACTTCGACATGCACGGCAGCGATCCGCAGGCCTGGGAGCTCGGGGTGAAGGAGATCTGGGAGGTGCCGAAGCCTCTCGACAAGGTGATCCACACGCTCGGCTGGCCGCTGCGCTGGAGCCCCCGCTACAAGGAGGCGGGCGGCAGCTTCATCTACCCGATGGGCGAGGACAAGGTCTGCTTCGGGCTCGTCGTCGGCCTCGACACCACCGATGCCACCTTCAGCGTCCACGACGCCCTCCAGCAGTTCAAGACTCACCCCTTCATCAAGAAGATCATCGAGGGGGGCAAACGCGTCGGCTGGGGAGCGAAGACGATTCCCTCCGGCGGCTACTGGGCGCTTCCGAAGCGCTTCTCGGTGCCCGGCATGCTCGTCGCCGGTGACGCCGCGGGCATGGTCAACATCGCCGAACTTGCCGGCGTCCACTACGCGATGCACGCGGGCATGTACGCGGCGGAAGCAATCGTCGATTCGTTGAAGCAGGACATCGACTCGGTCAACTTCGAAAGCTACGACGAGAAGATCCGCGACTCGGCGATCGAGAAGGACCTCTACCGCTCGCGGAACATGAAGCAGCCGCTGACGAGGGGCCTGATCTTCGGCGGCATGATGGGCTCGGCGATGGTCGCCACCAAAGGCGCCTTCCCCGGCGGCCACTGGAAGGTCGAGGACAACGCCGAGGTTCCGGTCGAGATCGGCAAGGCCGCCGACAAGTACCCCAAGCCCGACAACGAGCTCACCTTCGCCAAGCTCGACTCCGTCTTCCTCTCCGGCAACGCGACCCGCGACGACGCGCCCAACCACGTCCGGATCCAGACCAAGGTGCCGCGCGAGATCGCCCAGACCTGGGTCTCGATGTGCCCGGCCCAGGTCTACGAGATCCCCGACGAGCAGCTAGAGAACGGCGCTGCCGAGGTCGACGTCCACGTCACCGCCTCCAACTGCGTCCAGTGCGGCGCGATCACCGCCAAGGGCGGACGCCTGACGCTGCCCGAGGGCGGCGACGGGCCGCTGTACCAAGAGACCTGACCTCCGAGTTGCGGAGGGTTCATAAAGTTTTAACCTAGGAGGGAGTCCTCGCTGGGTTACTTTGAAAGTCCACCGTTTCGGTACCAATTCTTGGCTGCCGATGCATGAAAGGGGTGGACATGGAGAACTTATTTCGCTTGGCGCCCGGCCGTGGTGTCAGCTTCGCGATGGTTGCTGTGCTCAGTCTCTTTGGGTTCACTCTCTTGGCGATCTCGTCATGTGATCACAGCAGTGCGGCGTTCCCGGGCGCCAACGCCAAAATTGCATACTCCCATGCCGGTTCAATCTGGTCAGCAAATCCAGATGGCAGTTCCCCGATCAGGTTGACTACGGGAAGCGAAGATTTCGCCCCCGCTTACTCAGCGGATGGAGGCACGATTGCTTTCGAGCGAGATGACGGCGTGAGTGTGATGCTCCCGGATGGCTCCACAGTGAAGGACATACTGAAGGGAAAAGGTTCCAGTGCATCCGATGCCGAATGGTTGAGTGATTATGAAACGCCACAAGGAAAAATTATTCCCTTTGTCAAGGTTGCCAAAGAGAGCAGTGCTTCCCTGGCCTACAAAGACCCACATTTCTCGCCAGACGGTTCATTGCTGGCAGTCGTAAAGAAAGTGAAAAACTCTATCTTCGTGTCTACTTGTGAGGTAGAAGAAAGCGGAGGTCAGGAATGTCTCGCCTATAGCGACCCCAACGCTTATTACAGCTATAAGTTCGACTGCGCATGCACTTCTCAGATCATCGAGGTGAAATCTGCGGATGGAAAGCTGATTAACGAAATCACGCGGGCTGAAACCGAAGCATTCTTTCAAGGCCCAACCTACTCAGTGAAAGGTGACCTCGCGTACTCACGCTCATCTCCAGATACGCAGGGTTCGGCGATATTCGTTGTTAGATCGCCAGGTGCCATACCCATTCAAGTATCTAACGGGCCCAATGACTACGCGCCTGATTTTTCGCCAGGAGGTTGGCGGATAGTTTTCGCACACGGAACGCACGATATTGCCCTAGTTGATCTCGATGGAGGGTGGCTAAACGCTCTCTCCGTCGCGAGTCCGCCCGGCACGCACGGTGGCTATGTGGAATCGCCTGCATTTTCTCCGGATGGATCAAGGATCGTGTTCGAACGATCAGTCGTCCTGCCCGAAGGGGAGGTTGAACGCGGAATTTATACAGTTGAAGCAAATGGCTCAAATCTAACCAAAGTAATAGATGATGGATCTTCCCCGAGCTGGCAGTCGGGTCCGTGGCCTCGGGCCCTGCCTGGTATCGAATGGGCGAGATTCGAATTGAAGGGTATTAGGCTGACCCTGAACAGGGAGAACAGGATTGTTCTTGGATGGATCTTCTGCGGAAGCTCACGATGCAAGCTGAAACCAATCTCATCGAAGCTAAGGATCGATAAGACGGAATGCTCGGTAAGCACGGTTGTGGCCTCAAGGTTGGCTCCTGGAAAGAGCACCAAAGTCAGGGTGAAAGTAGCCGGTAAATGTCTTGCCGCTCTTAAGAGAGTCCGAGAGGGTTTGCTATTGATAAAGGTGAGGGTCGTCAGTGCACTCGGCAAGCAGGTGTTGTGGCTGCGGTCGAAAGCTCGAATGTGGCCGAGATTGAGAGTCAATCGAAATTGAGACGTTAGGGATCATCTTGCTGTCGTAGTGAGTGGCTAACCTCGCGCCGTGCTGGCGCTCGGGATAGCCGCGGCGGTCGGAGCCTCGGTGCTCTACAACGCCTCGATCGCGTTGCAGGCGCTGGAGGTGCGGGGGGTGTCGGGGGAGCATTCGCTGAGGCCTTCGCTGATTGGCAGGCTGCTGCGGAATCGGCGCTGGCTGGGGGCGACGGCGCTGGGGTTGGTGGGCTGGCCACTGGAGATCGTGGCGCTGTTGTTGGCGCCGCTGACCGTGGTGCAGCCGTGCCTGGCGAGTGGGTTGATCCTGCTGCTTTGGCTGGGGGCGAAGAAGCTGGGGGAGACTCCCGGACGGCGGGAGTGGATCGCCGTGGCGGCGATCGTCTTCGGCGTGGCCGGGGTCGCCTGGGCCGCACCGGAGCGGACCACCGACCACGCCGGGACCGCCGCGATCGCGCTGGCGCTCGGCTTGGTTGCGATCCCGATCGCGGCGCCGTACCTGCTGCGCGGCCGGGCCGCGGCGGTAGGGATGCTGGCGGTGATCAGCGCCGGCTGCGGGTATGCCTGGACGGCGATCGCCAGCAAGCTGCTCACCGACGAGCTGGCCGCGGGCGCGCTGCTCGTGGCGATCGCCTGGCTCGCGACCGCGGCGGCCTCGGAGGGCCTGGCGCTGCTGAGCGAGATGAGTGCGCTTCAGCGGCATCCCGCTACCCACGTGGCACCGGTGATGTTCGCCGTCCAGGTGCTGGTCCCGGTGCTACTGGCGCCGCTGATCTTCGGCGAGTCGTGGAGCACGACGCCACTCGACGGTGCGGCGCTGGTCGGCTTCTTGGTGCTCGCTGTCGGGGGCACCGTGCTCCTCGCCGGCTCCCGCACGGTTGGCGCCGTGATCGAGGCTGCTCACTCGGATGACTGATCCGGCTTCGCTGCTAGCCTGACGCCGCCTTTGCCCGCCTCCCGATCCCCAGTCTCAGTCGCCGACAGATTCGCGATCGGGTTCGACCATCGTGACCGTGCGAGGTTGTTCGACCTCTGGGCCGAGGTCCTCGATTCAGAGCAATGGTCTGAGGGGCGGATGCTGGAAGCGTTCGAGCAGCGCTGGGCCGACTGGAACGGCATACCGAGCCTCGGCCTCTCGAGCTGGGCCGGGGGGGCGCTGGCCGCACTCGAGTTCGCCGCGGTGCGCGGCGAGACGGTGCTCTGCCCGTCCAACACCTTCATGGCGACGCCGCTGGCGGCGGTCAAGGCCGGTGCGGAGGTCGAGTTCGTCGACTGCAACCGAAGCGACCTCTGCATGTCCTTCGAGGACTTCGAGGCGAAGGCCGAGCGCCACAAGCCGAAGGCGGCGATCCTCGTCCACATCGGCGGCCACATCGCCTTCGATGCCGAGCGCATCGCGGCCTACTGCAAGGAGAACGGGATCTTCCTGCTCGAGGATTGCGCCCACGCCCACGGGGCCGACTGGAGCGGCCGCAGGCCAGGCGTCTTCGGCGACGCCGGCGTCTACTCGCTCTACGCGACCAAGACGATCTCGACCGGGGAGGGCGGCGTCCTCGTCTCTTCCGATCCGGAGCTGATCGAGTTCGCCCGCAAGTTCCGCAACTACGGCAAGTTCGAGCACGAGGTCGACGGCCTCAACTTCCGCATGAGCGAGTTCACCGCGGCGCTCGCCTTGGTCCAGGCGGACCGGCTGGAGGGGATCGTCGAGTGGAAGAACGCCTATGCGCGCGAGCACCTCGATCCGTTGCACCCATCCCGCCTCGAGCTGCCCGAAGGAATGACCTCCGGCCTCTACAAGTACATCGTCTTCGAGGAGATAGAGAAGTCGACAGGTCGCGTCTACGATCAGCCCTGTCACCGCATCATGGGTCGTAGCGACGATCTGCCCAACACCGACTGGGTTGCCGAGAACCACTGGTGCGTGCCGCTCTACTACCGGCCGGAGAGCCGGGAGGCGGCTCTCGCCGGAGACGACGCGTGAGGGTCCTGGTAACCGGGGGTGGGGGCTTCATCGGCTCCCATGTGGTCGACCGCCTGATCGAGCGCGGCATAACGCCGCGGATCTTCGACCTCAGCGCCTCGCCCTACCACTCGCCGCTCGAAGTCGAGACCTTCACCGGCAGCATCACCGATCCGGCCAACCTCGACCTTGCGATGCGCGACTGCGACGCGATCATCCACCTCGCTGCCGTCGCCGACGTCGCCCACGTCCACGCCGATCCGGTCCTCGCCGAGGAGGTCAACACGCGCGGCACGCTCAACGTGCTCGAGGCCGCCTGCCGAACCGAGGTCGGACGAGTCGTCTACGGCTCAACCACCTGGGTCTACAGCGATTGCGCCGAGCAGGCCGTGAACGAGGAGACCCTGATCCCCGCGCCCCGCCACCTCTACACGGCGACCAAGCTCGCCGGTGAGACCTACTGCGCCGGCTACGCCGAGCTCTTCGATCTCGAGTTCACGGTCCTGCGTTTTGGCATCCCCTACGGGCCGCGCGCTCGCGCCGCCGGCGTCGTCGCCAAGTTCACCGACCTTGCACTGGAAGGCAAGGCGCTTACGATCGCCGGCGACGGCAGCCAGTCCCGCAGCTTCATCTACGTCGAGGACCTAGCCGCGGGCATCGTCGCCGCGCTCGCGCCCGAGGCCGCAAACCGCACCTACAACCTCTCCGGCGACGAGGTGGTGACGATCCTCGAGATCGCCGAGACCGTGCAGGAGATGACCGGCGGCTGCGAGATCGTCCACACCCCGCCGCGCCCCGGCGACTTCCCCGGTAAGGAGATCTCCAACGAGCGGGCACTGAAAGAGCTGGGCTGGAAGGCGGATACGAGTTTTCGCGAGGGCGTGCGCCGCTACGTCGAGTGGGTGCGCGGCAGTACCCGCGCGCCCGATCCCGTGCCCGGCAAGAAGCCGTCGCTCAACGGCAACGACCGCGCCGCCGGAGCTTTGCTGGCCGGTGCCGCCGGTGGCGAGGAGCGGCCGGCCCGGGTGCTGGTGCTGACCGCCGACATCGGCGAGGGCCATGACCTTCCTGCCCGGATCATCAAGGCCGACATCGAGCAGGAGATCCCAGGCGCCGAGGTCGACATCGTCGACGGGCTGCAGGCGATGGGCCGAATCTGCTCCGCGGTCGCCCGGGACGGCTCTCGCTTCACCTTCCGCTGGATGCCCTGGCTGTTCGACCTCCAGTACTGGCTGATCACCAAGTTCGGGCCGACTCGCTGGCTGATGCACCACCTCAGCTACGCACTCGGGGGCAGGGGCCTGCTGCGGCTGGTCGAGAAGCACAAGCCCGACGTCATCGTCTCCACTTATCCGGGGGTCACCGCGGTGCTCGGCATGCAGCGCGAGAACCGCCGCCTGCTCGTCCCTGTGCACTCCGCGATCACCGATCTCGCCGGCCTGCGCTACTGGGTACATCCGGGCGTCGACCTTCATTACGTGACCCATCCCGAGTCGATCGAGGAGGTTGAGAGGCTCGCCGGCCCGGCCAGCGTTGAGTGGATGCGGCCGCCGATCTCGCCCGAGTTCCTGATGCCCCGCACCCGGGTCGATGCTCGCCGTGCGCTGGACGTGCCGGCGCACGGGCGCCTTGTGCTGGTCTCCGGCGGGGGCTGGGGGATCGGCAACCTGGAGGGGGCCATTCGCTCCGCCCTCTCTGGCGAGGACACCATGGTCGTCTGCATCACCGGCCGCAACGAGATCGCCCGCGAGAAGCTGGAGCAGCGTTTCAAGGGCAACGAGCGGGTGCGGATCCTCGGCTTCACCGAGCAGATGAGCGACTGGATGGCGGCCGCCGATGCGATGGTTCACTCGACCGCCGGCCTGACCGTGCTCGAGGCCCACATCCGCGGTTGCCCGGTCGTCTCCTTCGGCTTCTCGGCGGGGCATCTGCGTGCCAACAACGCGGCCTTCGAGCGTTTCGGCCTCGCTGAGGTGGCGCGCTCCGAGCACGAGCTGGAGTCGGTGCTGCGCCACGTCACCCGCGAGCGCCGCTCGCCGGACTCCTCCTTTGCCTCGCTGCCCTCGATCGCTTCCCGCGTCCTCACCGTGCGGCCGCGGGTCCGGCCGCAGCCGGTCTGGCGGTTGCGCATGGAGCGCGTGGCCACTGCGGTCAGCCTCGTCGCGATCGCCGTGGTGATGCTGCTGGCCGCGATCCACCGCGAGACGCCCTACCGGGTCATAGCCAAGCCGCTCGAGGGTCGTATCCACATCGGCAAAGAGGACGAGGCGCCGCCTGTCGTCTCAAAGGCCTCTCCTCTGCAGCCCGCGGCTGCCGTTCGCCGCGCCGCCTCTGACGAAGGCCGTTGAGCGGCGGGCTGTTCGGGGCCGCGGCTTCGGTCGCAGCGATCCTGCACGCCGGCCCTGCGCTTGCCCCGGTCGTCCCCGGCATTGGTCCTTTCCTCGGGATCCGCCACCGCCAGGAGGACAGCGATGGGGTCGCGCTCACCTTCGACGACGGCCCTCACCCGCAGGGCACGCCGCTCGTCTTGGAGATCTTGCGAGAGGCGGGGGCCAGCGCAACCTTCTTTCTTGCGGGGGAGCAGGTGGTGCGGCGCCCCAGCCTGGCGGCCGAGATCGTCGCCGCCGGGCACCGAGTCGAGCTGCACTGCCACAGGCATCGCAACCTGCTGCGCCTCACCGACCGCCAGTTCCTCGACGATGCCGAGCGCGGGCGGGCGGCGATCGAGGAGGCATGCGGCCAAGCGATCTCCGACTATCGACCCCCGTACGGGATCTTCAGCGGCGCCACGCTATGCGCGGTGCGTCGCCAGGGCTGGCGACCGGTGCTCTGGTCGCGCTGGGGCCGAGACTGGTCGCGGCGAGCGACCGCCGAGTCGATCGAGAGACGGGTGAGCGCCGGCATCCGAGCCGGCGACATCGTCCTCCTCCATGACGCCGACTACTACAGCGTGCCGGGCTCCTGGGTGCGCACGGTGGCGGCGCTGCCGCTCATCCTCGAAGAGCTCGACAGCCGCGGGCTGAAGACGACTTCGCTGCGCCGCTGAGAAGGCGGCGCGAGAGTCCATTGCTCGCAGCCGGCGAACGCCTCGTCGAGGCGCCTCGCCATCGTGCTCTTGGGCCGTTCCTGGTCGAAGATCTCCTTGGGCACTGGCTCTCCGTCCTGTGGGGGTCGTCACATAAGCATGCAAAGCATGGCCACCCGGTCAGACGAAAAACATGCACATTGCGAAAAAGAACGCGCAGATTGCGCGTTCTTCGCCTCAGGCGACCTCGACGAACCCCGCGATCTCGTCCGCTAGGCGTTGTGGCTGGTCGATCGGCACGAAGGTCTTCGAATCGGGGATCTGGACGATGCGGGCGTTCGGCGTCTCCGCCGCCAGGCGCTCGGCGTACTTGAGGGGAAAGAGACGATCCCCCGGTGCCCAGGTCAGCAGGATCGGCAGCTTGGAGTCGCGCAGCTTTTGAGCCGCCTCCAGCGTGTAGCGCTTGTTCATGCCGACCGTCACCTTCTTGACGTCTCGCTTGACGGCGGCGTCGTGCAGGCCGGGCTCCATCCAGGAGGCGATCAACTCGGGCGGCATCGGATCCTTCGTGAAGGGGCGGAATGCGGCGCGAGCGAGGGCGGGGATCCGGAACGGCGCCGCCAGGACCGCCATCCCGCCCGGCAGCTTCGCGAGGGGCGGCATCGTCTTGAAGATGCCTGGGGGGAAGTTCTCGTGGGTGTCGCAGTTGGTCAGGACGAGGCGGCCGATCCGCTCCGGGTGGCGGGTGACCAGCACCTGCGACATCGCGCCGCCGGAATCGTTGCCGACGATCGTCACGTCCTCGAGGTCGAGCGCCTCGAGGAAGCTGGCGATCGTCGCGGCGATCCCGTAGGGGGTCAGGTCGGCGTTGGGGTTCATCGCCACTTTCTGGGACCCGATCGGCCAGTCGGGCGCGATGCAGCGGCATCGATCGGAGAGCCGGTCCACTACCCCGCCCCAGAGGCGGCCGTCGACCAGGTAGCCGTGGACGAAGACGACCGCTTTGCCCTCGCCGGCCTCGCGGTAGCGGATGCGGCCGGCCGGAAGCTCTATCTCATGACGATCATCTGACTGGGGCATTGCACCCTCCTCGGGATTAGGTTTGCGTGGAAGCGACGGCTAAGATAAATACAAACTGTATGAATGTCAATAAAAGCAGCGACGAGCTTGACGCGACCCCCGGGCGCCGTACCCAGGCAGAGCGGTCGGAGGCGACGCGAGGCGCGTTGATCGAGGCCGGTCGCGCCCTCTTCGCCGAGCATGGCTACGCCGGGGTCGGCACTGAGGAGATCGTGCGGGCGGCGGGTGTCACCCGGGGGGCGCTCTACCACCACTTCGCCGGCAAGCGCGAGCTTTTCGAAGCGGTCTACGAACGGATCGAGGCCGAGCTCGCCGAACGGATCGCGGCTGGAGCGCTGGCGGCCAACGCCGAATCGCCGATGGAGGCGATGCGGGCCGGGGCGGAGATGTTCCTGCAGGCCTGCACCGAGCCCGAGGCACAGCGGATAGTCCTGCTCGACGGCCCGTCGGTGCTCGGCTGGGACCGCTGGCGCGAGATCGCCGCCGAGTACGGCCTCGGCCTGATCGAAGCCAGCCTGCAGGCCGCGATCGACACCGGCGCGATCGCCTCGCAGCCGGTGCGTCCCCTCGCCCACGTCCTGATGGGCGCGCTGGACGAGGCGGCGATGCTCGTCGCCCGCTCCGAGGATCCGGAGAAAATGCGGGCCGAAGTCGGCCGCACGCTCGACTCTCTACTGGAGGCGCTCGGCCGCGGCTAAGCCCGAGAGGTGGCCGAGACGTCGGGCATCTCGATCGAGCTTCCGTGGGCGACCCGGCGCGACTCCTTCTGCGCGTACATCCGCACGTCGGCCAGCTGTAGCGCCTCCATCGGCTCGACGGCCTCATGCGGGATCGTCACCCCGCCCCAGGACGCGCTCACGTCGACTCCGCCTTTGCTCGCACTCAGCGCCTTCGCCGCTTCTCGCGCCACGGGCTCGAAACGCTCCTGTTCACAGGTCAGCAGCAGGCAGAACTCGTCGCCGCCAACTCGGTAGGCGGTGCCGTCCTTGCCAACCGCCTGGCGCAATGCCTGTCCCAGCTGGGTCAGCAGCTCGTCTCCCGCCGGATGGCCAAAGGTGTCGTTGAAGCGCTTGAAGCCATTGAGGTCGAAGAGGAAGAGCATCGCCGGGCACTCCTCGCTGGCTCGCTCGCATATCTCCTCCAGGTCCACCTGCATGCGGCCACGGTTGCTGAGGCCGGTCAGCATGTCGGTGCGGACCTGCTCGAGCAGGTGCTTGTTCTCCTTGTCGCTCATCGCCAGGCGGACGATCACGGCGGTCATCGTCGAGGCCCAGAGGATGGTCGAGAGGCCGCTGGTCGCGCTGAAGTACTGCATCGCAAAGAGCCCGATCATCACCCCGGCGAAGAGCGCCGGCACGATCACCTCGCGCCGTGCGTCGACTCGCGAGGGTGAGGTTATGTCTGCGGCCTCAGCTGGTTGCCAGACGGTCGCCCCCAGGCAGACGGCGGCGAGCAGGTAGATCGGGTCGATCCAGTCCCCACCCGGAAGCGTCCCGTCGGTCGATTGCAGGGTGAAGGCGATGTCTGCGACGACCAGCGCCGCGAGGCCGGCGAGCAGCAGCGACCAGGTCCGCCTCGGGCGCCAGCCCGTCAGCGCGACGACTCCGACCACCACCGAGACCATTGCGATGTCGCCCAGCGGATAGGCGAGCGTGGTCGCCACTTCCAGCGGCGAGCCAGTCGCCTTCTCGGCGACGAAGTCGAAGACGAAAGCAGCGCCCAGCGCAGCGGTGCCAAGCGCGGCTATCGCCCCGTCCATCCAGAGGCGCCAGTTCATCTCGTGCGCCCGGGCCCGGACCAGCATCGCCAGGCCGGCGTAGGCAAGCGGGTAGAAGGCGAGATAGCCGAGGTCGGCGAGGGAGGGGTAGGGGGCCGACGGGTTGTCTTCAATGAAGGCGGTCCAGTAGACCTCAGCGGCGCCCCAGGAGAGGATCGCTAGGCCGATCAGGCGCCAGGCCGCGCGCTCGCGGTCATAGGCAGCCGCCCTGACCAGGCAGGCGATGCCGGCGCCGACGACGATGGCGTCGTAAAGGATGCTGCCGATCGCGAGCTCGAAGCTGCCGCCGAGCCCGAGCCAGTCGTGCAGGACGACTACGGTGGTGCCGCCGAGGAGGAGGACGGCGAGAGCGCGGCGGAGGAGGCGCGCGCGCCCGTGGTTGGCCATGCTCGGCTCACTCGTGTCCACTGATCAGCTATCGGCAGGCCAACGCGAATCCCCAACCCCTAAACGGACCGGTTTCGCGCTTCATCTAGACTGAGTGGCGATGAAGGCAGGAATTCACCCCGAATACACCCTTGCGAACGTGCACTGCTCCTGCGGGAACCAGTTCTACACGCGCTCGACCAGCTCCGACCTCCATGTCGAGCTCTGCTCCGAGTGCCACCCGTTCTACACCGGCAAGCAGAAGCTGGTCGACACCGGTGGCCGAGTCGAGCGTTTCCAGCGCCGTGCCGCCAAGCACGCCAAGGCTGGGAAGTAGCTCGTGAGCCCAGAGGAGGGCTCACCGGGAGCCAAAGGAGCCTCCTCCAACGGGGCCGATCCGCTACGCATGCCCGATGGCGCCCTGGTCGCCAAGCGCGACGCGCCGATCGGCGGTCAGGCGGTGCTCGAGGGGGTGATGATGCGCGGCGTCTCGACCTGGGCCGTCGCGGTGCGCAACCTCGAGGGCGCGACTGAGATCACCACCGAGCGGCTGGTGCCGTGGGCGAAGCGCCACCGCATTTGGCGGGTACCCGTGCTCCGCGGGGTGGTTGCCCTCGGTGAGTCGCTGAAGATCGGCTTCCGGGCCCTGGGGATCTCCGCCAACGCCCAGATGGAGGAGGACGAGGAGGGGGAGAAGATTGAGATCGGGGGCTGGATCTGGGGCCTGACGATCGTCCTCTCGCTGCTGTTCGCGGTGGGACTCTTTTTCGTCATCCCGGTTGGGCTGACGAGCCTGATCAAGGACCAGCTCGGCTCGTCCCTGCTCTTCTGGCTGGTTGAGGGCGTGCTACGGACCCTGATCTTCCTCGGCTACATCGTCGCGATCAGTCGCCTCCGCGATCTGCGCCGCGTCTTCGAGTACCACGGCGCCGAGCACAAGACGATCTCCTGTTACGAGGCCGAAGACGAGCTGATCCCGTCTCGGGCGAAGCTCTACTCTCGCCTGCACCCCCGCTGCGGCACCAGCTTCCTGCTGATCGTGATGGTGCTGGCGATCTTCGTCTTCGCCCCGATCGGCCTGCCGGCTTGGTACTGGCTGTTGGCCTCGCGCATCCTCGGCATCCCGCTGATCGCCGGCCTCTCCTACGAGGTGATCAAGTGGGCGGGCAGGAACCGGCGCAAGCGCTGGGTGCGGGGCCTGATGTGGCCTGGCCTGATGCTGCAGAACCTGACCACGCGGGAGCCCGACGAAGAGCAGCTGGCGGTGGCGATCGCGGCCCTCGAGGCGGTACTCGCGGTGGAGAAACCGGGCGAGTCCGAAGAGTCGCCGATCGAGATCGTCGCTTGAGCTAGGCCTCTGAGTCGGCGCTCAGGGGACCAGCCCGTTGCCCCGTCCCCAGGGGGCGACGATCGCCAGCTTCCAGCGTCCCTCGATCTGATGGAGGACCATCGCCGGGCAGGTGGTCTGTTCGAACAGCGAACCTTCGACGCCATCGGTGCGGATCGTCCAGCGCTCGCGCACGAAGGCGACATCTCCGGCGGGCAGGACGTTGCTGACCTCGACCTCGATCTGCACCCTGCGAGCGATCAGCTGCGCGAGCAGGGGGCGGATCCGGTCCCTGCTGTAGATCGCCGTTGCGTCGGGGGTGATGAGGCAGGCTTTTCTGGCGAAGCACGCCGTGGCGCCCTCGAGATCGCCTGAGCTGAGGAGTTTGGGAAAGGAGAGGCAGGCCAGTTGGGAAGACGGAGGCGAGGCGGCTGTTTTCACGTTGGTAGGCATCATTGGTCTGGCTAGCTAGCACAGTGGTATTTAAGCTGTGATAGATATATAGCACAGCTGTAAAACGGTGAAAAGCCATGCCGGCAAAGAAACTGCGCAAATCCCGGAGGGCGAAGCGGCGCGATGACACGCTGATCGCACGTCTATGTTTGTAGGCCGTGATCGATTCCCTGGTCGAGCAGATCGAAGCTCGGTTTTCCGAGCTCGAGGCCCAGATGGCCGACCCCGCCGTGATCGGCGACCGCGAGCGCTACGCCGACGTTGGGCGCGAGTATCGCGAGCTGCAGCCCGCCCACGAGCTGGCGGCCGAGTTCCGGACGCTGAAAGACGATCTGGAAGGCGCGCGGGAGCTGTTGGCCGAGGATGGCGACGATCCGGAGCTGCGCAATGTCGTGGAAGAGGCACCGGCGAGGCTCGAAGGCCTCGAAGAGGAGATCCGGCTGGCGATGGTCGAGCGCGATCCCAACGACTCCAAGAACGTGCTGGTGGAGATCCGGGCCGGGACCGGGGGGACGAGGCGGCGCTCTTCGCCGGCGACCTCTACAAGATGCTCAGCCGCTACGCCGAGGAGCGCGGCTTCTCGACCGAGGCGCTGTCGCAGTCGGCAGCGGAGGTCGGCGGGTTCAAGGAGGTGACCTTCGCGATCAAGGGCGAGGGCGCCTACTCGGTCTTCAAGTACGAGGGTGGCACCCACCGGGTGCAGCGCGTGCCGGAGACGGAGTCCCAGGGCCGCATCCACACCTCGACCGCGACGGTGGCGGTGCTGCCGGAGGCCGAGGAGGTCGAGGTGAAGATCGATCAGAACGACCTGCAGATCGACGTCTACCGCTCATCCGGGCCCGGTGGGCAGTCGGTCAACACAACCGACTCGGCAGTGAGGATCACCCACAAACCCAGTGGCATCGTCGTCTCGATGCAGGACGAGAAGTCCCAGCTGCAGAACAAGGAGCGGGCGATGCGGGTGCTGCGGGCACGCCTCTACGAGCGCGAGCTGGCCGAACAGCAGGCGAAGATCGCCTCCGAGCGCAAGGCGCAGGTGGGCAGCGGCGAGCGCTCCGAGAAGGTGCGCACCTACAACTTTCCCCAGGGACGGGTCACCGACCACCGGATCAAGCACACCTCGCACAACCTCGACGGCGTTCTCGGCGGGGAGCTGTCCGAGTTCACCGAGGCACTGGAAGCGGAGGAGAAGCGACAGCGCCTCGAGGCCGCGGCGGTCGGGTGACGCGTGAAGCGCTGACGGCGTCGACCGACGCCTTGCGGGCGGCGGGGGTGGAGCAGCCGCGCTTCGACGCCGAACTGCTGCTCGCCGAGGCGACCGGCTGGGATCGCGCTGATCTGGCCGCCAACCCCGAGGCGGAGATCCCGCCAGCGGCAGCGCGGCGCTTCGGCGAGATGGTGCGACGACGTTTGCGACGCGAGCCGCTTGCCTACATCGTCGGCCGCAAGGGCTTTCGCCATCTCGAGCTCGCCGTCGATCGGCGTGTGCTGATCCCCCGTCCGGAGACCGAGCTGCTGGTCGAACTGGCGCTCGAGCTGCAACCAGACGCCGTTCTCGACATCGGCACTGGATCGGGCGCGATCGCCCTGGCGCTCGCCGGCGAGCTGCCGGCGTGCGAGCTGACCGCCAGCGACACCTCAGCAGCGGCACTCGAGGTCGCCCGCGCCAACGCCGAGGCTCTCGGCCTGCGCGAGCGCGTTCGCTTCGTCGAGGGATCCGTCCCCGACGGACGGTTCGATCTGACCGTCGCCAACCTCCCCTACGTGGCGGCGGCGGACTGGCCGGCGCTGCAGCCCGAGGTGACGCAGTGGGAGCCGCGCGAGGCGCTGCTCTCAGGAGCCGATGGGCTCGATGCAATCCGGGAGCTGATTCCGCGGATCGGGTCCGGGACGCTCGCGCTCGAGGTCGGCGAGGGCCAGGCGGGGCTCGTCGCGGAGTTGCTGGCCGGGGCCGGCTTCGACTCGATCCAGACTCGGCCTGACCTGGCGGGGATCGAGCGAGTCGTCTGGGGGGAGCGTTGACCGAGGTGATCTCGATCGAGCGGGACGGGTCGGCTGCGGCTCGGGGTGGGCTGGAGCGGTGCATCGCCGTCGGCGGCGTCGCCATCTTTCCCGCCGACGGCCTCTACGGCCTTGCCTGCGATCCGCTCGACTCGGCGGCGATCGCACGCGTCTACCGGCTCAAGGGCCGGGACGACGGCAAGCCCTCCGCTGTCCTCTACTTCTCGCCGCTGGCGATGCGGGAGCTGGTCGATGGCCTGGACGAGCGCACCCGCGATGCCGTCGGCGCTCTCCTCCCGGGCCCGGTCACACTCGTCGTCGCCAACCCGCACCAGCGCTATCCGCTCGCCTGTCGCGAGGACCCCGGGCGGCTGGGGATCCGCCTGATTGGCGGGCCGCTGGAGGGAGCGATGTGCCCGGTCTTCCAGACCTCGGCCAACCGCAGCGGCGAGACCGCGACGAGTGCCTTTGCCGAGGTCCCGGCGGAGATTCTCGAAGGGGTGGACCTGGCGATCGACGGCGGCGCGCTGGGCGGCCTTCCCTCGACCGTTGTCGACCTCACCGCCTACGACCTCAGTGGTGAGTGGACCGTCCTGCGCGAGGGCGGTCTCTCGGCCGGCGATCTGGCGGCTGCCCTGACCCACTCTTAGCCTTAACGACTGCCATAGAGAGCTAGAACAGTGGCTGTGCTACTGTGTGCTTTGATGGCACAGCGAGCCGCAGAGCGCGAAGCCACACCATTTTCAACCGACCCCGCCGCCGAGCTGCCTGTCGGCATTCAACTCTCCTGGCGCCTGCGGGCGCTAATTGCAACGGGGCAGCTGGCGGCGGGCGAAAAGCTGCCGAGCTTTCGACGCCTCGCCGAGTGGGCGGGAGTCAACGTCAACACGGTCCGCGCCGTCTATGCCAGCCTCGAGGAGGCTGACCTGGTCGTCAGCCGCCAGGGGCGGGGGACCTTCGTCGCGGAGGGGATCGAGCCGGCGCCGGAGCTGGAGGAGATCGCCGGCGACGCGCTGCTCCGGGCACGGGAGGCTGGGCTCAGCCCACGCGACCTGATCATCGTCGCGACCGCCTGCGCGAGCATGCCGGGGGCGGACGAGGCGCCGCCGCCGGTGCGGGACGACCTCCCGGATTTGGCCGAGGAGGGCGAGGCGATCGAGGTGCGCCACGAGCTGCGCCGCCAGATCGCCAGGCTCGAGGTCGAGCTCGCCTCCTACACGCGTGACCTGCCGGGGGACATGCCGACCGGCTGGCATCTAGCCGAGGCCCACGTCGCCAACGTGGAGGAGCTCGAGCGCACCCGGGACACGCTTATCTCACAGCTTTCGGAGGCACAGCGTGCCGCCGAGCTCCGTGCCAGGCAAGAGGACGAGGCCCGTGCTCATCGGAAAGCGCTGCTCGGCGCTGGCGAGTCCGACGGGCCAACTCAATCGAGCGGGGGGCCGCTTGGCAAGGCAATGAGCTGGTGGCGGACCAAGTCCTGACGCGGGCCTTCCTGCCCGTCAAGTCGGTCCTGGATGAAGTGGGGGCGATGGTGATCCTCACGGTGAGGACGGTGATCTCCGCCGTGCGCCCGCCCTATCCCTACGGCGAGGAGCTGGTCGGCCAGTTCCTCTTCGTGCTTAAGCTCTCGTGGTTCCCGATGACGATCTCGACCTTCGCCCTCTGCCTCGGCGGGCCGGGATTGCAGGCGGCCGGCGTCCTCGACCTCTTCGGTGCCCTCGACCGGCTCGGCGGCTTCTTCGTCGTCACCGCGGTTCGCTTCATCGGCCCGATTGTCACCGCGGTCGTCGTCGGCGGCGTCGCCGGCACGGCGATCACTGCCGACCTCGGCGCGCGCAAGATCCGCGAGGAGCTCGACGCCCTGCAGGTGCTCGGCGTCGACCCGATCAAGAACCTGGTCGTGCCGCGCTTCCTGGCCCTGATGGTGGTCACGGCCCTGCTCGACGTCTTCGCGATCGTCTTCGGCCTCACCGCTGGCGTCGCCGCCTCACTCCTCTACCAGCAGCCGCTCGGCGGCTTCTTCTCGACCCTCTTCTCAAACGCCCTGATCACCGACGTCTGGGGGTCGGTGCTGATGTGCACGCTGTTCGGCGGGATCATCGCCGTCGTCTGCTGTTACAAGGGAATGACGGCGTCGGGTGGGCCGGAGGGAGTCGGTCGTGCCGTCAACCAGGCGGTGGTGATCGCCTTCGTCGGGGTCTTCTTCTTCCTCTACTGCTTCACGACGATCCTGCTCGCCTCCAATCCCGAACTGCAGTCGATCCGGTGAGCCTGGAGATCCGATGATCGGCTGGCTCGACGGCCCGCGTGGCTGGCTCAACGCCTTTGGCGAGGTCGTTGGCTTCGGCTCGCGCGTCGCCGGCATCGTCTTCTCCGGCCGCGTCCTGCGCTTCTTCGGCGAGAGCCTGCGTCAGGCCGGGATCCTGGTCCTCGGCTCGGCGGTGATCATCTGGGTCTTCGTCTTCATCCTCGGCCTCCAGTGCGGTGTGATCGGGGCCTACTTCAACCGTTCGATCGGCGCCCCGTCGCTGGCCGGTCTCTTCTCCGCCTACTGCGATCTGCGCGAGGGCCTGCCCTACGCCTTCGGCTACATCCTCTCGGCCAAGGTCGGCACCGGGATAGTCGCCGAGCTTGGGGCGATGCGGATCTCCGACGAGATCGACGCGCTCGAGGTGATGGGGATCCCGCCGATCACCTTCCTCGCCGCGACCCGGCTGCTCGGCGCCTGGATCGCGATCCCGTTCCTCTACCTGATCGGGATCGGGGTCATGTACCTCGCCAGCTACATCGCCGTGGTCCAGCAGGTGGGCGATGTCTCCTCCGGCGGCTACCTGCTGATCTTCTGGATGTTCCAGGATCCGCTCGACATCGTCTTCAGCCTGACCAAGGGCATGGTGATGGCGACGGCGATCGTGCTGGTCGGCTGCTACTACGGCTACACCGCCTCCGGCGGCCCGGTCGGGGTCGGCACCGCGACCGCGCAATCGATGGTCGTCAACATCATCCTCGTCCACATCATCGGGATGCTGGGTACGGTCGTCTTCTGGGGCGCCAACCCGCGGGCTCCGATCGGCGGCTGACGGCCTTTCCCGAGCGGTGGGGAGGAGCCTGGTTGCCCTCTAGTCGAATTGATGTCGCACGCGAGCTTCGCTCGCTTAGCGACGGAGATTGAGCGCGGCTTCGCCGCGCCCCAAATCGGATTGCATAGGCCGCTTCGCGACATTCGCCTGGAGGGCAACCAGGCTCCTCCTCTGCAGGCTCTCGGGAAGGCTGAGAACCGCGAAACGGTGTCAGGGTCTCCAAGCTTCCAAAGGAGCTCGGGCCGGGATCGGCGCCTCAGATGTGGGCCTCTAGAGCTTGTGTGCTTCGGACGGGGGCTGGTGGGTGGGCCTCTGCGGGAATGTCGCGAAGCGGCGGAAATGCAATCCGGTGTCTGCGCGGCGGAGCCGCGCACCTAGTTCGTCGCTAAGCGAGCGAAGCTCGCGTGCGACATCAATTCCCGCAGAGGCACACCCGCCAGCCCCGCCCGCCCGGACTCAGCAGTTCTGCGCCCCGTCCCTATATGGAAGCCGGACGATCCGGGTCGAGCGGTTGTTGCGCTCGTTTTCCTCGAAGAGCAGGTTTTCGGGATCGACCCGCATGACGAAGGCGAAGCAGCCGCGCAGGCCGCTGACGTTGACCCATTGGCGGTCGTATTCGGAGGGGTAGATGTCCGACCAGCCAACCGAAGTGCCTAGCCTCACCCGCTTGCGCCCAGGGTCCTGGCTGCAAGCGGGGTAGACGCGATGTCCCGGCGAGCGCTTCATCGCCCGCGTGCGGAGGAGGTCGCGGAAGCAGTAGAAGACCTTGGGGCCCTTGCGTACTTGTTCCAGTGGCTGGCGCTGCTGGTCGAGGCTCCAGATCTCCATGCTGAGCGGGTCGTGGACCTTCCAGTAGGAGCCGCCCCACTCGTAGCCGACGCTGTAGAAGTGGAGCTTCGCTTCGGTGCGGAAGATGCTGACGCCGCCGCCGACCCTGTAGATCGCCTGGTTCGCCCGCATCCAGTTGCGCTTGTAGCGGAGCCCGCGCAGCTCCATCGGGCCGCGGCCGCGCGAGCGGATGTCGTTGCCGGCATGCAAGCGTGCCCCGCCGCCGTAGCCGTAGCCACCGCCGCCACGCTCGAGATAGAGGTCGGCCGCGGGGCCGACCCGCAGGTCGGGGCAGAGCAGCTCGCCCGCACCGGGACCTTCACAGGGATTTTCGGCGGCGACTGCGATGCCGGCGGGAATCGCGGCCAGCACCAGGAGCGCGCTGGCAGCGCACAGCAGGAGGCGGGATCTCACCGGCCCCAGCCTATCCATGGCCGCCGGTAGGGTCGCCCGACCTTGGGGATCGCTTCCGTGTGGAGAGAATTGCCGGCGCCGCACCGGCGCTGGATCGTCACCAGAGCATTCCTCTTCACGGCGGCGATCAACGCGCTCGTCAACGCCGCGATCGCATGGCTCAGCGTCAGGGGCCAGGAGACGGTGCCGCTGTGGGGCGTTCCGATCGCCGAGACCAGCACCTTCTGGAACGTCATCGGCACGCTCTTCCTGCTGCCCCTGATCACCTGCCTGCTGACCACGGCCGCGGTGCGGCGAGACGTCGAGCTGGGATCGCTGGACTCGCTGAGCCGGCTTCGCCCCGCTCACCGCTGGCTCGCCGCGCTGCCCCCGTCCAGCCTGCGCCGGGGGGCAGCATTCGGCGGCCTTGCGGTGGCCTTCCTGGGCCCGCCTCTGATCCTGGCGCTCCTCGTCTCGAGCTTCCCCGAGCTGACCGGAGGGCAGTTCGTCGTCTGCCAGACCGCCTTTGCCGTCTGCCTCGGCGCACTCGTCACTCCGGCGATCGCGCTCTATGCGATGGCCGACCCTCCGCGATAGGCGAGGGGCTATCCCGAGCCGTTGGTAAGGTCGCAAGGAGTGATGAGCGAGCTTCCAGAGAACATCCAATCCGCCCCGCTGAACGAGGTCGATCCCGAGATCGCCGCGGTCCTCGACGGCGAGCTGAGGCGTCAGCAGGGAACGCTGGAGATGATCGCCTCGGAGAACTTCGTGCCGCAGGCGGTGCTCGACGCGGTCGGCTCGGTGCTGACCAACAAGTACGCCGAGGGCTATCCAGGGCGCCGCTACTACGGCGGCTGCGAGGAGGTCGACGTTGCCGAGCAGCTGGCAATCGACCGGGCAAAGGAGCTGTTCGGCGCCGAGCACGCCAACGTCCAGCCCCACGCTGGTGCCCAGGCCAACAATGCCGCTTACATGGGGCTGATCGAGCCCGGCGACACGATCATGGGGATGGCCCTCGACCACGGCGGTCACCTCACCCACGGGATGAAGCTGAACGTCTCCGGCAAGCTCTACGAGGTCGTCGCCTACCACGTCAGCCGCGAGGATCTGCGGGTCGACATGGAGGAGGTGGAGCGCCTCGCCTCCGAGCACAGGCCGAAGCTGATCGTCGCCGGCTGGTCCGCCTATACGCGCCAGCTCGACTTCGCCGCCTTCCGCTCGATCGCCGATTCGGTCGGCGCCAAGCTGATGGTCGACATGGCCCACTTCGCCGGCCTCGTCGCCGCCGGCGAGCACCCGAACCCGGTGCCGCACGCCGACGTCGTCACGACGACCATCCACAAGACCCTCGGCGGCCCCCGCAGCGGCATGATCCTCTGCCGCTCCGAACACGCCAGAGCGATCGACAAAGCGATCTTCCCGGGCCAGCAGGGCGGGCCGCTGATGCACACGATCGCGGCCAAGGCGGTGGCGCTGCGGATCGCGGCAAGCGAGCCCTTCCGCGCCCGTCAGCGGCAGACGATCGCCAACGCGCGGGCGTTCGGGGCCGGCCTCGAAGCGAACGGCGTGCCGGTGCTGACCGGCGGCACGGACGTCCATCTGGTCCTCGTCGACCTGACCCCCACCGGCCTCGACGGCAAGACCGCCGAGGACCGCCTGGAGCAGGTCGGGATCACCGTCAACCGCAACGCGATTCCCTTCGATGAGCGTCCGCCGATGAACCCCTCGGGTCTGCGCATCGGCACCCCCGCTCTCACCACCCGCGGCATGGTCGAGGAGGACATGACCGAGATCGCCGCCGTCATCGCCACCGCCCTCTCCGACGACTTCGAGTTCGAGAAGGACGCCCTCTCCGAGCGGACCAAGGCCCTGATGGAGCGCTACCCCCTGTATCCCCAGCTCACTGCCGCGGCGGTCTAAGGCTTGAACATTTGGGTGGACATGAGCGCGCCGGCGCACGTGCTGGTGCTGCGGCCGATCATCGAGCGGCTGCGCGCCCAGGGACACTCGGTAGAGATCACCTCGCGCGACTACGCGCAGACCCAGGCCCTGCTCGACCTGCACAACCTCGAGCACACGCCGATCGGCAGCCACGGTGGCGCCTCGCGGTTGCGCAAGGGCTACCGGCTCGCCGCCCGCAGCGCGGCGATGATCCGCTTTGGGCGCGGCCGCTCTTTCGATCTCGCCCTGGCCCACGGCTCCAACGACCTGGCGATCGCCGCCCGCCTGCTCGGCGTCCCCGAGGCCAACATGCACGACTACGAGTTCGCCGTCACCCAGCACCGCATCGGCTGCCGACTCGCCAAGCGGGTGATGTTCCCCGACTCGGTGCCGCTTGGGCGGTTGCGCCGCTTCGGCGTCACCGCGGAGAAGTTCTTCCCTTACCCGGGCCTGAAGGAGGAGTACTACCTCTTCGACTTCGAGCCCGACGGTGACGCTCTGCCGCGCCTCGGCGTCGATACCTCTCGCGTGGTCGTGATCGTGCGGCCGCCCCCCGACGTCTCTCTCTACCACCGCAAGTCCAACCCGCTCTTCCCCAAGGTTCTCGCCCGGCTCGGCAGCGACAGCGACGTGCACGCGGTCGTGCTGCCGCGCACGACGGCCCAGCGCGAGCTGGTCGAAAGCCTCGAGCTGCCCTCGCTGATCGTTCCCCCGGCCGCGGTCGAGGCCCAGAGCCTCGTCGCCCTCGCCGACCTGGTCGTCTCCGCCGGCGGCACGATGAACCGCGAGGCAGCGGCGCTCGGGACGCCGGTCTACACGACGTATGGCGGACGGCTCGGCGGCGTCGACGAAGCGCTGATCCACTCCGGCCGGCTGCGGCCGCTCACCGACCCGCGGGCGATCCAGCTCGAGAAGCGCAGCGAGGAGATCGCTCCGACGAAGCGAGATCCAGCGCAGCTGGTCGAGACCATCCTCGGTACCGTCGGAGGCGCTCATCCAGCGGAGACCTACATCGCAAGCTGACCCCCTGGCCGAGGCGGACGAGGTCCGAGCCGCGCTCGACCATTTCATCGCGCTCGCTGGCGACGGAGAACCGCGCCCGGTCGACCTCGTCCTGCGCGGCCTCGACGTCGTCATCGCCGCCCTGATCCTCGTCGTGCTCTCGCCCGTGCTGGCGCTGGTCGCGATTGCGATCGCGCTCACCTCGGGCCGGCCGGTGCTCTACCACGGCGCCCGCGTCGGGCGGGCCGGTCAGATCTTCCTCATGTACAAGTTCCGCACCCTTGCGCCGGACGCCGAGGACCGGCTGGGTCCCTACCTCGGTGAGGAGCTCTCACGCAGAACCGAGGCCGAGGTAACGCGCGTCGGCAGGGCGCTGCGTGCCACCCACCTCGATGAGGTGCCGCAGCTCTGGAACGTCCTGCGCGGCGATATGGCGATCGTCGGTCCGCGGCCGATCCGGCCGGCCTTCTTCACCGAGCTCTGCGAGGAGATCCCGCAGTACTGGCAGCGGCTGGTCGTCCGCCCCGGCGTCACCGGCTTCGCCCAGACCCGCGTCACCCGCGAGGAGTCGTGGGCAAACAAGCTCGCCCACGACATGGAGTACATCGCCGACCGCTCGGTCGGCCTCTACCTCCGGGTGCTCTTCGCCACGCTGAGGAAGGTCGTCGGCCGCGGGCCGGCCGTTTCCAACCTCTCTACCGGTTAGAGCCCCGGCGCGGCTGACAGACTGCCGCCTGTGTGTGGCATCTGCGGCATGGCCGCTTCGGGGTCGGGTGCGCCTCCCGCGCCTGAGGTCGTAGCGCGAATGAACCAGCGGCTCGTCCACCGCGGGCCCGACAGCGACGGCCTATACGAGGGCGAGGGCGCGATCCTCGCCGCGCGCCGGCTCTCGATCATCGACCTCGACGGCGGCAGGCAGCCGATCGCCAACGAGGACGGCAGCGTCGTCGTCGTCCAGAACGGCGAGATCTACAACTACCGCGAGCTGCGCCGGGAGCTTGAGGGTCGCGGCCACCGCTTCTCCACCGCCTCCGATACCGAGGTGCTGGTCCATCTCTATGAGGAGCACGGCGACGCCTTTCTCGAGCGGTTGCGCGGGATGTTCGCGCTGGCGCTCTGGGACGCGCCGCGGAAGCGGCTGCTGCTCGCCCGTGACCGCTTCGGGATCAAGCCGCTCTACTACCGGCTCGCCGACGGCTCGCTCTCTTTCGCCTCCGAGCTGAAGGCGATGCTGGAGATCCCCGGCTTCTCGCGCGAGATCGACCGCCGTGCGGTATCCGCCTACCTCGCCTTCAACTCGATCCCGGCGCCGCTGACGATCTTTGCCGAGGCGCGCAAGCTGCAGCCTGGGTCCTTCCTCGCCTGGCAGGGCGGACAGCTTTCCGAGGGCCGCTATGCCCGGCCCGCCCCGGTCGCCGCCGAGCGGGTGCGCCGGGGCCCAGCAGAGGATCTCGCCGGCGAGCTGCGCGAGACGATGCGGGACTCGGTCCGCGCGCATCTTGTCGCCGACGTCCCGGTCGGCGTGCTGCTCTCCGGCGGCGTCGACTCGGCCGGCCTGACGGCGCTGGCAGCCGGCGAGGCGGGGGTGGGGGTGAAGACATTCTCGATCGGCTTCGAGGAGGCGAGCTTCGACGAGCTCTCGCGGGCGCGCCTGGTCGCCGAGCGTTACGGCACCGACCACCACGAGCTCGTCCTGCAACCGGATGCGGTCGAGCTGCTGCCGAAGCTGGTCGAGGCATTCGACGAGCCTTTCGGCGATTCCTCGGCGGTGCCGACCTACCTGGTCTCCCAGCTCGCCGCCGGTGAGGTCAAGGTGGCGCTGTCAGGGGAGGGGGGTGATGAGCTGTTCGGCGGCTACTACACCTACGTCGCCGATCAGCTGGCACCGCGCCTGAGCTGGCTGGCCCGGCTCGCCTCCCCGCTTGTCGAGGCCCTGCCCAGCTCCAACGCAAAGGCCAGCTTCGACTACAAGGCGAAGCGCTTCGTCCGCGCCGCCCACCTGCCGCCGCTGGAGCGCCACCACGCCTGGAAGGAGATCTTCTCGACCGAGCTGCGCGGCTCTCTCCTGCAGGGGGTGGATTCCGGCTGGGACCCGGTCGACCTGTACCGCGAGCGCTATGCGGAAACCGTGGGCGCCGAGCCGCTGGCGCGTCTCCAGGACGTCGATCTCGGCATCTATCTCGTCGACGACCTCCTGGTCAAGACCGACCGCTCGAGCATGGCCCACTCGCTGGAGCTGCGGGTGCCTTTCCTCGACCAGCGGGTAGCCGATTTCGCCTTCGGCCTGGCGACGCCGCTAAAGGTTCGCGGTACGGCGAAGAAGCGGCTGCTGCGCCGCGCTTTGGCGCCGCTGCTCCCCGCCGAGATCCTGCGGGCTCCGAAGCAGGGGTTCTCGATCCCGCTCGCCGCCTGGCTGCGCGGGCCCCTGGAGCCGTTCGCCCGCGAAGTGCTCTCGACCGCGGCCCTGGAGCGGCAGGGTTGCCTCGACCCGGCAGCGGTGGCACCACTGATCGACGCCCACTGCAGCGGGCGAGAAGACCTCAGCCGCCAGCTCTGGGGGCTGATGGCCTTCACACTCTGGTTCGATCGCTATGCCGTCTAGCCTCGACGCCCTTCTCGCCTTTCTCCTTGCCGGAATCGTGGCGCTGCTCTTCGTCCCGGTCACCGACCTGCTGGCGCGGCGTGTGGGGGCGATCGACCGGCCCAACCAGCGTTCGATGCACGAAATGCCGACGCCCCGCCTGGGCGGGCTGGCGATCCTCGCCGGGGTGCTCGCCGCCGGCCTCGTCTTCCTGCCCTGGGACGGAGAGACCCGGGCGATCCTCTGTGGCGCCCTGCTGATCGCGGCCGTCGGCTTCCTCGACGACATGCTCGAGCTCAATGCCGCGGTGAAGCTGCTCGGCCAGACGGCGGCGGTGATCGTGCCGGTCGCCGCCGGGGTCGAGGTGACGAGCTTCACCTTCCCCTTCCTCGGCGCGCTGCAGCCGGGCTCGGTCGATCTGCTGACCCTTCCCGGCGGCGGCGTGGTCGACCTCGGCGGCGTCGGCACCGTGCTCGGCATCGTCGCCGTGATCAACGTGATCAACCTGATCGACGGTGTCGACGGTCTCGCCGCTGGCGTCTGCACGATCTCGGCCCTCGCCCTGGCGGCGATTGCCCTCTCGCTCGACCGCAACGCCGCCGGGGTGCTGGCCGCGCTCACGGCGGGTGCATCGCTCGGCTTCCTGCGCCATGGCTTTCCCCCGGCGCGGACCTTCATGGGCGACACCGGCTCCAACCTGCTCGGTTATCTGCTCGGAATAGTCGCCGTCCAGGGGGCGCTGAAGACGAACGCCGTGATCGCGCTGTTCCTGCCGCTGATCATCCTCACGGTGCCGATCCTCGACACCGGCTTCGTCGTCGCCAAGAGGCTCAAGTACCGGCGGCCGATCTACCGGGCCGACCGCTGGCATTTCCATCACCGCATGGCGAACATCGGTTTCTCGCAGCGCCGTACCCTCGCCTACCTCTATGGCTGGACCCTGGTCATGGCCGCCCTGGCGCTAGCGCTGCGCTTCGTCCCCTACAGCGACGACCACGGCAACTTCGACGTCTTCTGGTCGGCGGTGATGGCGTTCTGCGGCGTACTTGCCCTGGCGGCGAGCGTCTACCTGGTCGAGGTGCTGGAGATCCTCAAGCTGCGCCGGGTGCGGTTGCGGCAGGTGGCGGGCGCCCGCGCCGACGGCCCGCTACCGGCGGAGGTGGAGGTCGATCGCGCCGTCGAGCAGGAGCTGGAGACCGGCACTTTTCCGGTAATCGACCCGGAAACGGGCGAGTTCGAGGCTGTGGGCCCTGGCGATCCAGAGAGTTAGTAACAGGTTGTAACAAGCCTCACGAACTGGCTCTACAACGCGGATCGAGGGCCCTTTCGGATATAGTCGCGAGTCCGCCCGCTCAACCCTGAGCCGGGCGCATTTTATGTCTCCTCCCAAGTACGTCGACCTTCTGGTCCTTGCCGCATCACTCGCCGTTTTCCTGCTCGGCGGGTTTTCCATGCTCGGATACGCCGTCGGGGCGGCGGCCTGGCTGGCTCAGCGCGGCATCCAGGTGTTCGCCGCCCACCGCGCGGCGAGGGAACTCAGCGCCGGCAAACGCCAGCGGGCGATGGCGACGGTTGGTGTCACCACCCTCGGCCGCGTCTGGCTGATGGCCACGGCGGTGTTGCTCGCCGGTCTCGCCGAGCGCGAGGCCGGTCTCGCCTCCGCGGTTCTCGTCGCCGTCCTCTTCACCGTCTCCTTCGCAGCCCAGGGGATCGCCCACCTCTTCGACGAAGAACCTGAGGCGGGCAAGGCGTGAAAACCAAGACCAAGGTCCTGATCGGGCTCGGCGTCTACTTCGCTATCGCGATCCTGATGCTGCTGATCTTCGGCAGCGACGGCAAAAACGAAGAGTTCCAGCCCCAGAACGAGTTCAAACTCGAACCGTGGATCTCACTCCACCTCGGCAGCCTTGACCTCAGCATCAACAAGGCCGTCCTCTACCTGGTGCTCGCGAGCACACTGACGATCTTCACGATGGTCTGGATCTCGCGCCGCATGGCGCAGAAACCGAACCGGGTGCAGACCGCGATCGAGGTCGCCTACGACCTGACCAAGAACAACATCACCGGCGGCAACCTCGATCCAAAGACCGCGGCGCGCTGGTTTCCCTTCCTCGCCGCGCTCTTCTTCTGGATCTGGTTCTCGAACATGATCGGCTTCATTCCGCTGCCGACCAACACCGAGCACCAGGTCAGCATCTTCGGGCTCGAAATCCCCGCCTTCGCAATCTACGCGGCGACCGCCAACATCTCTATTCCGCTGGTGCTGACCCTGGTCGTCTGGGTCGCCTACCACGTCGAAGGGGTGCGGGCAAAGGGCTTCTTCCGCTACCTGGCGAGTTGGCTGCCGCCGGGCCTCGAGGACATGAACCCGGTCGGCAAGGCGGCGATCTTCCTGATCGAGGTGATCTCGCACTTCGTGCGGCTGATCTCGCTCTCAGTGCGTCTCTTCGCCAACATCCTCGCCGGCCACCTGCTGCTTCTCTTTATGGGCGGCGGGCTCGCCGTGCTGCTCGGCATCGCCGCTCTCGGGGCGTTGACGTTCCCGATGGCGTTTGCATTCTTCATCTTCGAGGTGGGTCTGGTCGCGACGCTTCAGGCGTTTATCTTCTCGACCCTCACCGCGATCTACATCGGCGGAGCCACCTCCGCAAGTCACTAGAAAAGGAGCGCTGTCTCAATGGATCTGTCCCCTGTAGTCGCCGCGATCTCCGATGAAGGGATCGAATCGGCCGGCAAGGCGATCGCCCTCGGCGTCGGCGCCGGCCTCGGCTCGATTGGAGCCGGCATCGGCATTGGCATCATCTTCGGCAAGGAGATCGAGTCGGTCGCCCGTCAGCCCGAGATGAAAGACGAGCTTCAGAGCATCCGCTGGCTCGGCTTCGCGCTGACCGAGGCGGTTGCCTTCTACACCTTCATCTTCGGCCTGATCGCCTTCTTCCTCTAGGCGGATCGCGTGGAGCTCTTTGCCGACATAACGGGCTTCCTCGTCCTCGCTCAGGAGGCGGCGCACGGCTCCGAAGAGGGGGGAAGCTTCCTGGTCTCGCCCGGACTCGGCCTGATGATCTGGACGCTGGTCCTCTTCCTTTTCACGATGTGGGTGCTGAGCAAGGTCGCCTTCCCGAAGATCCAGGAGGCGCTCGACAAGCGCGCCAGGGCGATCAGCGAGTCGATCGAGGCGGCGGAACGCCAGCGCAAGGAGTCCGACGAGCTGCTCGAGGAGTACCGCAAGCGTCTCACCGAGGCGCGTGAGCAGGCAGACGACATCATGGCTCGTGCTCGCAAAGCTGCCGAGACGGCCGAATCTGAGGCAGCCACGGCCGGCAAAGAGAAGCGCGAGGAGCTGGTTGCCGCCGCCACCCGCGACATCGAAGCCGAGACGCGGCGCTCGCTCGAGCAGATCCGCAAGGAGGTCGCCGACCTCACCGTGCTGGCGACCGAGAAGGTCACCCGCAAGTCGCTCACCGAGGAGGATCAGCGTCGCCTGGTCGAGGAGGCGCTCAGCGAGGTCGACTTCTCAGCCCTCTCGGGAGCGGAGGAGTCGAGGAACTGATGCAGGAGGCAGCTCGCGTATACGCCGAGGCGTTGTTCGACGTCGCCAAGAAGAAGGGCAAGCTCGACGCGATCGTCGACGAGCTCAGCCAGTTCGTCGACGCGCTCGATGGCAACCGCGAGCTGCAGGTCTTCTTCTTCAGCCCCTACTTCTCCTCGGCGGAGAAGGTCGCCGGTCTGAAGCGCGCCGTCAGCGAGGCCGATCCGGAGCTACTCAACTTCCTCGAGCTGTTGATCGAGAAGCAGCGAATGCCGGAGATCTTCCGCATCCGCCGCCAGCTGGAGGAGCTCTGGAAGCAGGAGAACCGGCGCATCGACGTAACCGTGACCAGCGCGGTCGAGCTGGACCCGGCGGTGGTCGAGAAGGTCGGCGAGGAGATCGAGCGCCAGACCGGCCAGAAGGTCGAGCTGGCCAGCCGCGTCGACGGCGAGATCCTCGGCGGCATCGTCTTGCAGGTCGGCAACAAGGTCCTCGACGCGAGCATCCGCAGTCGCTTGGAGAAACTTCGAAAGAGCGTCGCCCAGGCGGCGTAAGGAGGCAAGAGCACCCCTATGGAAATCAAGCCTGACGAGATCGCATCGATTCTTCGCGAGCGGATCGAGGGACTGGACACCAGCAGCGCCGACCTCGCCGAGGTCGGCACGGTGCTCTCGGTCGCCGACGGGATCGCCCGCATCCACGGCCTCGATAACTGCATGGCGCTGGAGATGCTGGATCTGCCACACGGCGTCACCGGCCTCGCCCTCAACCTCGAGTCCGACAACGTCGGCGCCGTGCTCTTCGGCGAGTGGGACAAGATCGTCGAGGGCGACACGGTCAAGCGCACCGGCCACCTGCTGAGGATCCCCGTCGGCGACGAGCTGCTCGGCCGCATGGTCGACCCGCTCGGCCGGCCGCTCGACGACAAGGGCGAGGTGGCGACGACGCAGACCCGTCCGGCCGAGTTCAAGGCGCCCGGCGTGGTCCAGCGCCAGCCGGTCACCGAACCGGTGCAGACCGGGCTGATGTCGATCGACGGGATGATCCCGATCGGCCGCGGTCAGCGAGAGCTGATCATCGGCGACCGCCAGACCGGCAAGACGGCGATCGCGATCGACACGATCATCAACAACCGCGACAAGGACATGATCTGCATCTATGTCGCGATCGGGCAGAAGATGTCCACCGTCGTCCAGCTCAAGCAGGTGCTGGAGGAGAACGGCGCGATGGAGAACACGATCATCGTCGCCGCCCCCGCTGACGAGGCGGCGCCGATCAAGTTCATCGCCCCCTACGCCGGCTGCGCGATGGGCGAGCACTTCCTCTACAACGGCAAAGCCGCGCTCTGCGTCTACGACGACCTCACCAAGCACGCCTACGCCTACCGCCAGATGTCGCTGCTGCTGCGGCGTCCGCCGGGTCGCGAGGCCTACCCGGGCGACGTCTTCTACCTGCACTCGCGCCTGCTCGAGCGGGCGGTGAAGCTGAACGACGATCTCGGCGGCGGTTCGCTGACGGCGCTGCCGATCATCGAGACCCAGGCCTCGGACGTCTCGGCCTACATCCCGACCAACGTGATCTCGATCACCGACGGCCAGATCTTCCTCGAGTCTGACCTCTTCTACTCCGGCGTTCGCCCTGCGATCAACGTCGGCATCTCGGTCTCGCGGGTGGGCGGCAACGCGCAGACCAAGGCGATGAAGAAGGTCGCCGGCAAGCTGCGCCTCGACCTCTCTCAGTACCGCGACCTGGAGGCGTTCGCCCAGTTCGGCTCCGAGCTCGATCCCGAGACGCAGAAGACGCTGAACCGCGGCGAACGGCTGGTCGAGCTGCTGAAGCAGAAAGAGCGCGAGCCGCTCGGGGTCGCTGACCAGGTCGCCGCGATCTACTCCGGCACCGGCGGCTTCCTGGACCGGGTCAAGACTGAGCGGGTAGGAGAGTTCCTGCGCGACCTGCGTATCCGCTTGCACTCCGAGAAGGCCGAGCTGCTTGGTCGGATCGCCGAGACCGGCAAGCTTGAGGAGGCCGACGAGGAGGAGCTGGGCGCGGCGATCCGCGACTTCGTCGACGATTTCGGCGCCGACTTCGACGAGCACGGCGACCCGATCGAGGCCGGCGAGTCCGACCGGATCAAGTCCGAGGACGAGAGGGCCAAGCCGGCCCGCAGCGCCGAGCCCGAGGCCGACGAGACTGAGAAGGAGGCGACCCCCGCCTAAACCGGGGACGCGGTCATGGCCACTCAGAAGGACGTCAAGAATCGCATCGCGTCGATCAAGAACATCAACAAGATCACGCGCGCGATGGAGATGGTCGCGGCGGCGCGGCTGCGCCGTGCCGAGCAGCGGATCGACCAGCTGCGCCCCTATGCCCAGTGGATGCGCAAGCTCACCCGGCGTGCCGCCGAGCAGGCAGGTGGGATCCCGCGCGTGCCGGTACTGGAAGAGCGCGAGGAGGAGAAGCGCGTCGGGGTCGTCCTGATCACCGGCGACCGCGGCCTTGCCGGCGCCTTCAACACCAACATCATCCGCGACGGCCTTCGCCTCAAGGGCGAGCTGCGCGAGCAGGGCAAGGAGGCCGTCTTCTCCGCCGTCGGGCGCAAGGGCGTCGGGGCGTTGACCTTCCGCAAAGAGGATCCCCGCACCTCCTACATCGGCTTCACCGACCGGCCGGGCTTCGCCAACGCGCGCGAGATCGGCGAGGAGCTGACGTCCAGCTATGTCGACGGAGGAGCTCGACCGGGTCGAGCTGGTCTACAACCGCTACGTCTCACCGCTGACCCAGCACGTCTGGCGGCAGACGCTGCTGCCCCTGCAGCAGGCCGACGTGATCGGCGAGGGAGTCTCCGAGGAGGAAGAGGAGGGCGAGGAGACCGAGATCGAGAAGGCGCACAGCCACTCGATCTGGGAGTACGAGCCCGAGGCCGAGGAGCTGCTCGGCCAGCTGATCCCCGAGTACGTGAACATCTCGGTCTACCGGGCGCTGCTCGAGTCGGCCGCTTCCGAGCTTGGAGCGCGGATGACCGCGATGCGCAGTGCCGCTGAGAACGCGGAGGAAATGATGGGCGACCTGACCCTGGAGATGAACCGGGTCAGGCAGGCCGAGATCACCCAGGAGATCCTCGAGGTCGTCGCCGGCGCCGAGGCGCTTGGGTAAAGACTGAGAAACGAGAAAAGGAACCAATGTCTGAGAGCAACGGAGCAAACGTAGGGCGAGTCGAGCAGGTGACCGGCGTCGTCGTCGACGCGGTCTTCCCCGAGAAGCTGCCGGAGATCTACTCGGCGGTGAAGATCGAGATGGCCGGCGACGACGACCGCGAGGCGACCGAGCTGGTCTGCGAGGTGCAGCAGCACCTCGGCGACAACCGGGTGCGCACGGTGGCGATGGACGCCACCGACGGCCTGCAGCGCGGCGACAAGGTGATCGACACCGGCGGCCCGATCTCGGTCCCGGTCGGCGACGCGACCCTGGGCCGGATCTTCAACCTGCTCGGCGAGCCGATCGACCTCGGCGAGCCGGTGCAGACCGAGGAGCGCTGGCCGATCCACCGCCCGCCCCCGAGGCCTCCGACCTCGCCCCGACCCAGGAGATCCTCGAGACCGGGATCAAGGTGATCGACCTGCTCGCGCCCTACGCCAAGGGCGGCAAGGTCGGCCTCTTCGGCGGTGCCGGCGTCGGCAAGACCGTGCTGATCCAGGAGCTGATCCGCTCGATCGGCGAAGAGCACGAAGGCCTCTCGGCCTTCTGCGGCGTCGGCGAGCGCTCGCGCGAGGGCAACGACCTCTGGCTCGAGATGAAGGAGTCCGGCGTCATCGACAAGACGATGCTCGTCTTCGGCCAGATGAACGAGCCGCCCGGCGCCCGTCTGCGCGTCGCTCTCTCCGGCCTGACGATGGCCGAATACTTCCGCGAGCAGGGTGGCCAGGACGTGCTGCTCTTCATCGACAACATCTTCCGCTTCGTCCAGGCGGGCTCCGAGGTCTCGGCCCTGCTCGGGCGCATGCCCTCGGCGGTCGGCTACCAGCCGACGCTGGAGACCGAGATGGGGGAACTGCAGGAGCGGATCACCTCGACCGAGCGTGGCTCGGTCACCTCGGTGCAGGCGATCTACGTCCCCGCCGACGACCTCACCGATCCGGCGCCGGCCTCGGTGTTCGCCCACCTCAACGCGACCACGACGCTCTCGCGGGCGATCTCGGAGAAGGGGATCTACCCGGCGGTCGACCCGCTCGACTCGACCTCGACGATCCTCAAGCCCGACGTCGTCGGCGAGGAGCACTACCGCACCGCGACCGAGGTCCAGGAGGTGCTGCAGCGCTACAAGGAGCTGCAGGACATCATCGCCATCCTTGGCATCGACGAGCTCTCCGACGAGGACAAGCAGACGGTCACGCGCGCCCGCAAGATCGAGCGCTTCCTCTCGCAGCCGTTCTTCGTCGCCGAGCAGTTCACCGGCCGCAGCGGCGAGTACGTGCCGGTGGCGGAGACGGTGCGCGGCTTCCGCGAGATCCTCGACGGCGAGCACGACGACCTCTCCGAGGGCGCCTTCTACATGAAGGGCGGGATCGACCAGGTGACCGCGGATGCCGGAGCGGCCGCGGCCGCGTAGGGGAGCTCGCTTGGCTGCCGAGACAACACGTTCGAGGTCGAGGTCCTCACCCCGGAGGGGGAGGTCTTCAGCGGCGAGGTGCGCCAGGTCTCGACCCGCACCGCGGTCGGCGAGGTCGGCATCCTCGCCAACCACGCGCCGCTGCTGGCGGCGCTGCAGCCGACGGAGCTGCGCCTGCACGTAAGCGACTCCGAGACCAAGCGCTACGCGCAGGCACACGGCTGGCTGCAGGTCTTCGGCAACCGGGCCAAGCTGCTGGTCGAGGAGGCGATTGCTCCCGAGGACCTCGATGCGGGGACGCTGAAAGAGCAGCTCGCCGACGCCGAGCAGCGGCTCAAAGAGTCCGAGGAGGGCAGCGGCGCCCGCTCGCGCGCGCAGAAGGACCGCGACAGGGCGGAAGCATTCCTGGCTATTGCCGAGGGGTGAGTGAGGCGATCCAGCGCCTCTTCGGCGGAATTGATGTCGCACGCGCTTCGCGCTTAGCGACGGAGTTCGAGCGCGGCCTACGGCCGCGCGATAATCAGATTGCATGTCGCCGCCTTCGGCGACATTCCGGCGAAGAGGCGCTGGATCGCCTCTATCGAAGGACCTCGAGATGAGCGAGGAGCTGGTTACGCTTGCTTCGCGGCTGATCGGTTACGAGACGTCGGAGCCAGATGCGGTGCTCGAATGCGCCGGCTTCGTAGAAGGCTGGTTGGAAGCGCGTGGGATCGAGGCTGGCCGCGGATGAGGTTCGCGGGCTGCCGGTGCTCAAGGCGGAGGTGGGGCCCGAGGATACGCCGACGGTGGTGCTGCACGGGCACATCGACGTGGTGCCGGCGCGGCCGGGGCAGTTCGAGCCGCGGGTCGAGGGGGACCGGCTCTACGGGCGCGGTGCCTATGACATGAAGGGAGCGTTGGCGGCGATGCTGCTGACCACGGCTGCGATGCGCGACCAGGACAAGGTGCGGGTGCGGCTGGGGATCGTCGGCGACGAGGAGTCCGAGGAGGAAGCCGAGCGAGGCAGCGATCGACTCGTCGACAGCGGCTTCATCGGCGACTTCGCGATCACCGGCGAGCCGACCGATCTGCACATCGGGGTCGAGGCCAAGGGCGTGCTGGCGCTGCGGGTGCAGGTCAGCGGCGTCGCCGCCCACGGGGCGACGCCCTGGCTGGGCGATAACGCCGTATTGCGGGCGATCGACGTTTTCCGCAGTATCGAGTCGCTACCGTTCGCTCGGCACAGCTCGGAGCTGTTCGACCGCCCCTCGATCAATCTCGGCCGGATCGTGGGCGGCGATGCGCTCAACAAGGTGCCCGACCGATGCGCGATCGACGTCGACATCCGCTATCTGCCCGACCAGGACCCCGCCGCCGTGCTCGAACAGGTGCGGGGAATCCAGAATGCCGAGGTGGAGACGCTGTTCGCGCGGCCGCCGGCGGTGGTCGACCGCGAGCTGGCCTTCGTGCGGGCGCTGCGCGAGGCGACCACGACCCACCACGACGGCGAGCCGATGAGCGTCGGCAGGGACGGTGCATCGGACGCGGTCTCCTTCCTGCGGGTCGGGGTGCCGGCGGTCGAGTTCGGACCGTTGGGAGAAGGCCACCACGGACCGGACGAGTGGGTCTCGATCTCCTCGCTGCAGACCTATGGGCAGACGCTCGACACCTTCCTGCGCCTACTGCCCGACCATCTCGACGGGTGAGCGCCGATGACTGAGACGGTCTCGAGCAAGCCCCCGCCGGAGGGGGATCACGAGCCGGCGCCTAAGCCGAAGCGCTACTGGTGGCGCTTCACCGCCGGCTCGCTGGTGATCGTCACCGCCGTCGCCGCCGCGACCGCGGCCAGCATCCTCCTCTACATCGGCAGCATCGCCGACGCGCTGTCGCACAACAACGTGCTGAAGAACAAAGTCCAGCGCGTCCTCGCCAGAAACCCAGGGCGGCGAGCCGCAAAACATCCTCATCATCGGCTCCGACAAGCGGGCCAGCGAACCGGAAGACCCGGGCCGCTCGGACACGACGATCCTGCTCCGCCTCGATCCCGACAACGACGCGATCGCGCTGATGTCGATCCCGCGCGACCTCGAGGTCGAGATCCCGGGGGTGGGCACCGAAAAGTTCGCCTCCGCCTTCGCCTACGGCGGGCCGAAGCTGACCCTGCAGGTGGTCAAGGAACTGACCGGCCTGCCGATCAACCACGTCGTCAACGTCGACTACCTCGGCTTCGTCCGCGCTGTCTACGCGATCGGCTGCGTCTATGTCGACATCGACCGCCGCTACTACCACTCCAACGCAGAATCCTCCGAACAGTACGCCGAGATCAACGTGCAGCCCGGATACCAGCTGATGTGCGGCAAACGCGCGCTCGAGTACGTGCGCTTCCGGCATACCGACACCGACCTGGTCCGGGCCGCCCGCCAGCAGGACTTCCTCAGCGCCGCCCGCCAGCGGGTGCCGATCAAGGACCTCGTCCTCGGCAGCAACGAACTGATCGACGTCTTCACCGAATACACGACCTCCGACATCAGCGACACCAAGGCGATGCTCGAGGTGATGCAGCTGTTCATCGCCTCGCGCAACGCGACGATCAACGAGGTCGACTTTCCGGCCGAACTGGGGCCGAGCTTCGTCTACTCCTCGCCGGAACTGATCCAGGGGGCGGTTGACAAGTTCCTCGGCATCGAAGCAAGCGGCGGCCCGCGCGGCTCGCTGGACGAGGGCGAAGCGCAGTCGAACGGGAAGAAGAAGGGCAAGAAGGCGAAGCAGAAGCAGAAGAAGCAGCAGAAGAAACGGCTGAAGACCAAGCCGCCCGGCAGCGATGGCCTGGTGGCTGCGGGCGAAGCAGGAAAGTCGGAGGCGAAGGTCGTGGCGCGCAAGGTCAACCACGGCTTCCCGGTCTTCTACCCGGGCCGGCTGCCACCCGGGGCCGGATATGAGGAAAGCAATCCCGAACTGCATATCCAGGATCCGCGCGTCTACCACTTCAAGGACACCGACGACGAGCGTCACGGCGCGTACCGGATGGTCATCACCCTGGACCTGCCCGACGGCACCCACTACTTCGGGATGCAGGGGATCCGTGGCTGGAGCGATCCGCCGATTCTCAGCGGCCCCAGCATCGACCCAGACGATCCGCGACCGCGAGTATGAGATCTTCCTCGACGGCGACCGGATCAAGCTGATCGCTTGGCACCGGGGGGACAACACCTACTGGGTGGCGAACAGCCTCCTGCGAACGTTGACCAACGATCAGATGGTCGGGATGGCACGGTCGGCGCAGGTGGTCATTCCGAACAAGAAGCCGACGAAGAGGGGGCTGCAGCGATGAGTTCAGGCAAGGAGCCGATAGGCGTTATCGGAGTCGGGTGGGTCGGTCTGGTGACCGCTGCTTGCTTTGCCGAGCTCGGTCACCCGGTAATCGCCCGCGACATCCTCGCCGAGAAGGTCGAGTCGCTCTCGCGTGGCGAGACGACGATCCACGAGCCCGGACTCGACGAGCTGCTGGCGCGCAATGCCGAGCGCCTTAACTTCACCACCGAGATGCCCGAGCTGCTCGGGGGCGCCCGGATCCTCTTCGTCTGCGTCGACACCCCGCCGACCCGCTCCGGCGACGCCGACCTTTCGCGGGTTCGCTCGGTGGTCGAGGAGCTGCCCGACTCCAGCGATCACATACTGCTGATGAAGAGCACGGTTCCGGCCGGGACCGGCGCTTCGATCCGCCGCGACGTGCCCGGCGTGCCGTATGTCTCCTGTCCCGAGTTCCTCAAGGAGGGCTCGGCGGTGGCGGACTTCATGCATCCCGACCGGGTCGTGATCGGTGTCGACCCCGGCGACGAGGCCGCCGGCGACGCGGTGGCCCGGATCTACGAGCCGCTCGGCGGCGAGATCGTCCGCACCGATGTGGCAAGCGCCGAGATGATCAAGCTCGCCTCCAACGCCTTCCTCGCGACCAAGATCTCCTTCGTCAACGAGATCGCCAACGTCTGCGAGGAGGTCGGCGCGGACGTCGCCGAAGTGGCGCGCGGCATGGGCCTCGATCAGCGCATCGGCCCCTCCTTCCTGCGCGCCGGGATCGGCTACGGAGGCTCCTGCTTCCCTAAGGACGTCAGCGCGCTGAAGATGCTGGCGGGGAACAGCGGCTACCACTTCCAATTGCTCAACGCGGTGATCGAGGTCAACGAGCTGCAGAAGCGACGGGTCGTCGGCAAGCTGCAGAAGCACCTGGGGCCGCTGCTCGGCAAACGGATCGCCCTGCTCGGGCTTGCCTTCAAGCCCGACACCGACGACATGCGAGAGGCCTCGAGCCTGGTCCTCTCCGCTCGCCTGCAGGGAGAGGGCGCCGAGGTTGTCGCCTACGACCCGATCGCGACCGAGCCGGCACGGGCGCTGCTCGACTCGGTCGAGCTGCTTCCCTCCGCGCTCGACGCCCTCGATGGGGCAGATGCGGCCGTGTTGGTCACCGAGTGGGCCGAGTTCGCCGAGCTCGACTGGGCGGTCGCCGCCGAGCGGATGGCGCGGCCGCTGGTCGTTGACGGGCGCAACTTCCTCGACCCGGAAATGCTCCGCGCGGCAGGCTTCGACTACGAGGGCATCGGCAGGGCCACTTCAAACTCCGTCTCCCCGGCGACCACCGAGTAGATGCAGGCGATCGTTCTGGTCGGGGGCGAGGGCACGCGGCTGCGGCCGCTGACCGAGTCGGTGCCGAAGCCGGCGCTGACCCTGGTCGATCGCCCCTTCCTCGCCTACATGATCGAGTGGCTGGCGGGACACGGCGTGACCGAGGTCGTGCTCGCCTGCGGCTTCCTCCCGAACGTGCTGCGCGAGGCCCTCGCCGGCGAGGAGGAGCGGGCGGGCGTCGCCATTCGCTACGTGGTCGAGCCCGAGCGCCGCGGCACCGCCGGCGCGATCCGCTTCGCCGCCGACGAGCTGGGCGACGATCTCGACGACCGCTTCCTCGCCCTCAACGGCGACGTCCTCACCGACCTCGACCTGAGCGCGCTGCTGCGCGCGCACGAGCAGCGGGGAGCCCAGGCCACGCTCGGCCTGCACCCGGTCGACGACTCCTCCGCCTATGGCCTGGTTCGCAGCGGCAAGGAGGGCGAGGTCCTCGAGTTCCTCGAGAAGACCGGCGAGCAGGTGCCTGGCGAGATCAACGCCGGCATGTACGTGCTCGAGCGCTCGGTCCTCGACCTGATTCCCCCCGATGCCGAGGTATCGATTGAGCGGGACGTCTTCCCCCGGCTGGTCGGCGACGGCCTTCACGGCCTGCTGCTCGATGGCTACTGGATGGACATCGGGACGCCGGAGCGCTACCTGCAGGCAAGCTGGGACATCCTCGAGCAGAGGGTGGAGACTCGGGTTGAGCCGACCGCGCCGGGGATGCTGGTCGGCGAAGGGGCCGAGGTGGACCCGGGGGCAAAAATCGGGCCACGGGTCGTATTGGGTCGCAACTGCCGGGTTGGCGGGGGGGCGGAGGTGCGCGAATCGGTTCTGCTCGACGGCTGCGTGGTCGCCGAGGGGGCGCGGGTCCTCGGCTCGATCCTCTCGCCTGAGGTCGAGGTCGGGGCCGGTGCGGCACTCGACGGCGCCGTAGTCGGCAAGAGTGAAAGGGTGCCAGCGTGACGATGCTCGACGACATCCTCGCCATTCCCGACCACCTGCGCGACGCGCTCTGGCGGGTCGAATCGGCGCGGCTTGAGCCGGCCGATGCCGCAGGGCTGATGGTTTGCGGAATGGGGGGCTCGGCGATTGGCGGCGATCTTGCCGGGGCGGCGCTCGGCGACAGGCTGACGCGACCCCTCGTCACCATCCGCGGCTACGAGCTGCCGAGCTGGGCGACGCCAGACTGGACCGCGCTCTGCTCCAGCTACTCGGGCAACACCGAGGAGACGCTTGCCTGCTTCGCCGCCGCCGAGGCGCTCGGTGCCCGCCGCATCGTCGTCAGCACCGGTGGCACGCTGGTCGAGGAAGCACGCGAGGCCGGCCTGCCCGTGGTCGGCCTGCCGGGGATCTTGCAGCCACGTGCTGCCGTCGCCTACATGCTTACCGTGGTCGCGGAGGTGGCGGCGCTTGCCGGCGTCGCCCCGCGCATTAACACCGAGATCGACGCCGCCGCGGCTTTCCTCGAGGAGCGCTCGGACGACCTTCGGGCTCGCGCGGCGGAGATCGCCAGCCAGCTGAACGGCACTCTGGCGGTCGTCACCGGCGCCGACCTCACCGCGCCTGTGGCCCGCCGCTGGAAGGCCCAGATCAACGAGAACGCGAAGCTGCCCGCGGCTTTCTCGGAGCTGCCCGAGGCAAACCACAACGAGCTCTGTGGCTGGGACGGCGCTGCTGCGACTGGCGCCAGGCTCTCAACTGTGCTGCTCGAGGATTCCGATCAGCATCCGCGCGAGCGCCGGCGCTTTGAGCTGACCGCCGAGACGATCGCCGCCAGCGGTGCTGAGGTGGTTCGGGTCGAGACCGTGGGGGAGACCCGTGTCGCCCGCTTGCTCTGGGCGACGATGCTCGGCGACCTCGTCTCGGTCGAGATCGCCGAGGCGCGCAATGTCGACCCGCTGCCGGTCGAGGCGATCGAGGGGTTCAAGGCGGCGCTCGGAGGTGCCGCCGGATGAGGGCCATGGTCCTGGCAGCCGGCCTCGGCACCAGGCTGCGGCCGATCACCTTTGGGATGCCAAAGCCGATGGTGCCGGTGCTGAACCGGCCGGTGATGGAGCACATCGTGCGTTTGCTCGCCCGCCATGGCTTCAACGAGGCGATCGCCAACCTGCACTGGTTCCCGGAGACGATCGAGGACCACTTCGGCGACGGCTCCGCCTTCGGCATCGAGCTCTCCTACAGCCGTGAGGAGCAGCTGCTGGGAACTTCGGGTGGCGTCCGCAACGCCGCCGATTTTCTCGGCGACTCCTTCCTGGTCATCTCCGGCGACGCCCTGACCGACATCGATCTCGCCGCGATGCGCCAGTTCCACGAGTCCCATGACGGGGTTGCGACGCTGGCGACGAAGCGGGTTCGCGACACCAGCCAGTTTGGTGTCGCGATCACCGGCGCCGACGGCCGCATCCAGGGCTTCCAGGAGAAGCCGGATCCGGCCGAAGCCCTCTCCGATCTAGCCAACTGCGGGATCTACATGTTCCGCTCCTCGATCTTCGACTTCTTTCCCGAGCCCGGGACCAGCAAGGCGGCGGGCGCTGACGACCCTGCGGGCTTCGCCGATTGGGCCATGGACGTCTTCCCGGCGCTGCTGGAGGGCGACGTCTCCTTCTACTCGCACGAGATAGACGCCTACTGGAACGACATCGGCAATCTCGACGAGTTGCGGGCGGGCAACCTCGACGCCCTCCACGGACACGTGAGCGTCGAGCCGGGGGCGCCTGAAGTGGCCGATGGCATTCGCGCGGCGAGCCCGCTCGACCGGGCCGAGGTCGAGGGCCCGGTGCTGGTCGGCGCCGGGGTCGAGGTTGGCGAGGGGGTGCGGATCCAGGGTCCGGCGATCGTCGGCGACGGCTGCCGGATCGGTGCCGGAGCCTGGATCCGTGACTCGATCCTGCTGGCTGGGACAGAGCTGGCGCCGCGAGCGATCGCGGTCGGCGGCATCGCCGGTCGCGTCGCAGAGTCCTGACGAAGACTTGACCTTCCGCGCGCCACGCGCGCGCCGGCTCCCCGCAGGGTTGGGGGATGAAGCTCCTGCAAGTGGTTGCCGAGGGTCTCGTTCCCTCCCTGTGCGCGGCCTGCGGGCGCTCCTGCCGGTCAGGTGCCGTCGTCTGCACTCGCTGCGGGCGCAGGCTCGCTGCCGCAACGCCGTTGGTCGGCAAAGGTGCGGCGGGGCTGGATCGCGCCTGGTCCTCGGCTTCGCATGAGGGCGTCGCCCGGGACCTGGTCGCGGCGCTGAAGTTCCGCCGTCTGCTGCCGGTTGCCGACCTGATCGCCGACCGGATCCAGTGGCTTGCCCCGGGAAGCCTGCTCAGCGGCACCGTGGTTGCGGTGCCAACGGCGCCGTTGCGATCGATCGGTCGCGGCTTCGATCCCGCCGCCGAGATCGCCGCTGCCCTGGCGGAGCGCATCGGCGCGCCGCTCCGGGAGTGCCTCGTCCGGCACGGCGGTGGGCGCCAGTTGGGCCGGCGGCGGAGCGAGCGCATCGGTCACCCTCCACGCATCCAGAGCAAGGGCGAGGTGCCGCGCAGCGTTCTCCTCGTCGACGACGTCCTGACCACGGGCGCCACCCTCTCCGCCTGCGCTCGCACCCTGCGTAGGGCCGGCGCGATCCGGGTAGCTGCGATCACCTTTACCCGTCGGGTATGAGGGCGTAGCATCGAGGTACAGACCCCAAGGAGGCGAACATGCGGATTGAGATACGCGGGCGCAACGTCGAGGTGACGGACGAGCTGCGAGAGCATGTGATCAAGCGATTCCGCCGGGTGGGCAGGCAGGTCTCGGAGCTGGCGACCCTCGACGTCGAGGTCTACGAGGAGCGCAATCCGTCGATCGCGGACAGCCATGTGGCCGAGGCGACCCTGCGCCTGAAGGGCGTGACGTTGCGCGCCCGCGAGGCCTCGCCCGAGATAGCCCACACGATCCACGAGCTGGCGGAGGACATCCGCCGTCAGGTCAAGAAGCACCGCGAGATGCGCCGCAAGCGCACGCAGACTCGCCGTGCCGTGGCGCGAATGCGGGGGCGTACCGCCTAGAGCCCTAAGCCGACCCCCATCGCTACCCTTGAGCAATGCCTGCTGCAAGGGACATGGTCACGCGCGCTCTGCGTGTCGGGGAGGGTCGCAAATTCAAGGCGTTCGAGAAGCGCGCCGAGGCGATCAACCGGATCGAGCCGGAGATGGAGCTGCTCGACGACTCCGAGCTGCGCGAGGAGGCAGATGATCTGCGCAAGCGCGCCAAGGAGGGCGAGTCGCTCGATGATCTCCTGCCCGAGGCCTTCGCCCTGACCCGCGAGGCGTCCCGCCGCTCGATCGGCCAGCGCCACTACGACGTGCAGCTGGTCGGAGGGATGGCGCTGCACGACGGAGCGATCGCCGAGATGAAGACCGGTGAGGGCAAGACCCTGACGGCGACCCTCGCCGTCTTCCTAAACACCCTCGCCGGCGAGAGCGTCCACCTCGTCACCGTCAACGACTACCTCGCCCGCCGCGACGCCGAATGGATGAAGCCGATCTACGACGCGCTGGGGGTCACGGTCGCCGCGCTCCAGGAGGGCGACGATCACGAGGCGCGGAAGAAAAAGTACGCCTGCGATGTCGTCTACGGCACCAACTCCGAGTTCGGCTTCGACTACCTGCGCGACAACATGTCGCCGAGCCTCGAGCAGTGCGTGCAGCCCGGTCACCCCTTTGCGATCGTCGACGAGGTCGACAACATCCTGATCGACGAGGCGCGCACGCCGCTGATCATCTCCGGCGCTCCCGAGCAGGCAGCGCAGACCTATTACACCTTCGCCCGGCTGGCCAAACAGATGGTCGGTGCCCAGGTGAAAGACAAGCTGCGCTCGATGGGTGAATCGAAGGACACCTCTGAGGCCGAGCACGACTACGAGTTCGACGAGAAGCACAAGACCGTTGCCCCGACCGAGCGCGGCGTGAAACGGGCCGAGGATTTCGTCGGCGTCGACAACCTCTATCTCGGCGAGCACGGCAGCCTCGTCAACCACCTGGTCCAGGCGCTGAAGGCAGAGTCGCTCTACAAGCGTGACAAGGACTACGCCGTGATCGACGGCGAGGTGATGATCATCGACGAGTTCACCGGCCGCATCATGGAGGGCCGGCGCTGGTCCGAGGGTCTGCACCAGGCGGTCGAGGCGAAGGAGGGAGTGGCGATCGGCGAGGAGAACCAGACCCTCGCCACGATCACCCTGCAGAACTACTTCCGGCTCTACGACAAGCTCTCCGGGATGACCGGCACGGCTCTCACCGAGGCCACCGAGTTCATGAAGATCTACAAAGTCCCTGTGGTCGAGATCCCGACCCACCGGACGATGGTCCGGGCCGATCAGAACGACCAGATCTTCAAGACCAAGGACGGCAAGTGGAAAGCCGTGCTGGAAGAGATCGTCGCCCGCCACGAGAAGGGCCAGCCGATCCTGGTCGGCACGGTCTCGGTCGAGGTCTCGGAGATGATCTCGGGCGAGCTGAAGCGGCAGGGCATCGAGCACGCGGTGCTGAACGCAAAGCCCGAGCACGCGGAGCGAGAGGGAGAGCGGATCGCCCAGGCCGGCCGCAAGGGCGCGGTGATGATCGCGACCAACATGGCCGGCCGCGGTGTCGACATCAAGCTCGGCGGCGATCCCGAGCAGCTGGCGGTCCACGAGCTGAAGAAGAAAGGGATCGCGCCGGGCGAAGGGGGCTTCGAGGAGGCGCTCGAGGCCAAGGTTGCCGAGCTCGAGCCCCGCTGCACCGCCGAGGCAGAGGAGGTGCGTGAGCTGGGAGGGCTCTTCATCTGCGGCACCGAGCGCCACGAGTCCCGCCGCATCGACAACCAGCTGCGCGGCCGCTCGGGCCGTCAGGGCGATCCCGGCGAGACGCGCTTCTACCTCTCCGCCGAAGACGACGTAATTCGCCTCTTCGCCGGGGATCGCATCTACAAGATCCTCGACCGCCTCGGCCCTGTCGACGACGAGGGCGGCGAGATGCCGCTCGAGGCGAAGATGCTGACGAAAACGGTCGAGAACGCTCAAAAGAAGGTCGAGGAGCAGAACTTCCTGATCCGCAAGCGGGTGCTCGAGTACGACGACGTGATGAACGAGCAGCGCCGGATCGTCTACAAATATCGGCGCGAGATCCTCGAGGGACGCGACATGTCCGAAGTTGCGCGCGACGAGATGGAGGGGGTGATCGAGCGCCTGGTCGACGAGTACACCCCTGGCGACGAACTCGACGAATGGGATATGCAGGAGATGGAGACGCAGCTGCGCCAGATCTGGCCGCTCAGCGTCGATGTCGGCTCGATGTCCCCTGAGCAGGTCGACCGCGAGAAGCTCAAGGACGCCCTCGACGACGACGCGATGAGCGCTTATGACGAGCGCGAGAAGACCTTCGGCGAGGAGTTGATGCGGTACCTGGAGCGCTCGATCCTGCTGCAGGTGATCGACAACCGCTGGCGCGAGCACCTCTTCGACATGGATTACCTGCGCGAGGGCATCCACCTGCGTGGCTTCGCCCAGATCGATCCTCTCGTCGCCTATAAGAACGAAGGCTTCGCCATGTTCGAGGAGCTGATGCACTCGATCTGGGAGGAGTTCAGCAAGCTGATCTTCCACGTCGAGGTGGAGCTCGATCCAGCTCAGGCGCAGGAGGCGTTCGCGCCCAACGGCGGTACTCAGCCGACAGCGCTGGACTACTCCGGCGGCACCGCCGAGGCCCAGCCCTCGGCCCTGCAGCAGGTCGCCGCGGCCGGGCCGGCCGGAGCAGCAGGGGCGGTCGCGACACAGGCGCCGGGCAACGACGGGGGCGGGGTGGTCGAGACGGTGGTCAAGGACGAGCACGACAACATTGGCCGCAATGACCCGTGTTGGTGTGGCAGCGGCAAGAAGTACAAGAAGTGCCATGGCGCCTAGCGCCCCTCGATGAGCGATCCGGTTCGCGAGTTCATTCGTGCTTTCAACGAGCGCGACCTCGATGGCTTCGTTGAGCTGCTCGATCCGGAGGTCGAGCTGCACTCGATGCGGGGGCTGAGGAAGGGCAGAGATGCAGCGCGCCTGTGGGCTACGCGGCCGCCAGGGGGCGTGCAGCAGACCATCGTGCTGGAGGAGCTCTATAAGGACGCCGATCGGGCGGTGGCGCTGATCAGGCGGACCTGGCGCTGGGAAGAGGACGGCTCGCCGGCAGGCGAGGACGAGATGGCCTGGCTCTTCGAGCTGCACGACCACCGGATCCGCAGCTGGAAGCCGTTCGAGGACCGGGCGGAGGCGCTGCGCGCCGGCGGCTTCGAACACGGCGTCGCCGCCGAGTAGGCTGCGGCCATGGCCGACGCAACGCCGACAGAGTCCGTCGCCCCGCGCCTCGCCAACGTCCGCGAGCAGTTGTCCCTGCTCTCGGACTACCTTTGACCCCGCTTCGCTCGAATCCGAGATCGAACGGCTGGAGGCTGCGATGCAGGCCCCCGGCTTCTGGGACGAGCAGGAGGCTGCCGCCCGCACCTCTGCCGCCCATGCCCGGGCGCAACGCAGGCTGAAGACCTTCCGCGAGCTCGAGAACGAGGTCGAGCGACCTCGGCGAGCTGGCCGAGATGGCGGCGGAAGACGAGGAGATGGCGGCGGAGCTGGGCACGCAGCTCATCACCGTCGAGCGCCACCTGGCGGAATTGGAAGAGGCGCGTCTGTTCAGCGGCGAGTACGACGCCGGCGACGCCGTCGTCACCGTGCACGCCGGGGCTGGTGGCACCGACTCCCAGGACTGGGCCGAGATGCTGTTGCGCATGTACCTGCGCTGGGCCGAGAACCGCGGCTTCGCGGTCGAGATGAAGGAGGCCTCGCCGGGGGAGGAGGCGGGGCTGAAGTCGGCCACCTTTATCGCCCGCGGCGAGAACGCCTACGGCCTCTTCTCCGCCGAGCGAGGCGTCCACCGGCTGGTGCGGATCTCACCCTTCGACTCCTCGGCCCGGCGCCACACCAGCTTCGCCCAGCTCGATGTCGGCCCGCTTGTCGACGAGGGGGTCGAGGTCGAGATCGACGACAGCGACCTGCGCATCGACACATACCGCGCCTCTGGTGCTGGTGGGCAGCATGTCAACAAGACCGACTCGGCGGTGCGGATCACCCACATTCCCACCGGTGTCGTCGTCCAGTGCCAGAACGAGCGCTCGCAGACCCAGAACAAGGCCGTCGCGATGCAGTTCCTGCGCTCGAAGCTGATCGAGCTGGAGGAGCGCAAACGGGCCGAAGAGACTGGCCAAGGTGCGCGGCGAGGTCAAGGACGTCGCCTGGGGCTCGCAGATCCGCAGCTACTTCCTCCACCCGGACCAGCGGGTCAAGGACCATCGCACGGGCCACGAGGTCGGCGACGCCCAGCGCGTCCTCGACGGCGACCTCGACGACTTCATCCGCGACTACCTCAACAAAACAGCGGCTTCGTCGGCTAACTAGGTCAGGCGCTTCCGGCCGCGGGTCCTGTCGTCGGCGTGGGGCACCCTCGGCGGCCCTCCGCGCTGCTCCGGGCGCCGGGACCCTTCGCAGCTAGGGACGAAGCCCGCCCTCCGCAGCCTTCGGTCCGGCGAGTCCGCCCCACCCCGACGCCACCCGCGGAGAGGAGCCTGCGCTTGAAGCTTCGTTGCTCAAGCGGGGACGTCTCTCGCGGGGGGTGGCGTCGTAGGGGGGCCCGCCCCCGAGGAAGCTTTAGCTACCGGAGGGGGTGGGGGGGTCCCCTGCGGCGACAGGACCCGCCGCGCCGGAGTGGTCAAGGGTAGGGTCGCTGCATGGAGGCGCTTGCCTATTTGGAGCGGCCAGCTTCTGGTGAGCCGGAGGGCTTGCTGGTGCTTCACCACGGCAGGGGCACGGACGAGCGGGATTTGTTGAGGCTCGCTGATGCCCTCGACCCAGAGCGGCGGTTGCATGTGGTCACGCCGCGGGCGCCGTTGACGCTTGGTGCCTCACCGGGCTACCACTGGTATCTGGTGCCGCGGGTCGGCTATCCGGACCACGACACCTTCCACGCCGCCCGTCAGGCGCTCGCTGAGCTTCACGACGGCCTCTGGGAGCAGACCGGGATAGAGCCGGCGCGCACGGTGCTCGGCGGCTTCTCGATGGGGACGGTGATGAGCTACGCGATGGCCTTCAGCGCCGAGCGCCCGGCGGTCGCGGGGGTTCTCGGTTTCAGCGGCTTCGTCCCGATCGTCGACGGCTGGGAGCCGCATCTCGACGATCGGCAGACGACCCGCGCCTTCATCGCCCACGGCCGTCGCGATCCGATCATGGAGATCGGTTTCGCCCATCGCGCTCGCGAGCTGTTCGAGGCGGGAGGGCTGGAGGTCGAGTACCACGAGTCCGACATAGGCCACCAGATCGACCCCGCGCACCTCGCGGCCGCGACCGGGTGGCTGACGCTGACGCTGGCGCCTAGCGTCTGAGCGGCTGGGTGCCGGTCCGAGGTTCCGACCAGCTCGTCTGCGCGCCCGTTTGGTGCTTGACCGTGAGGCGAAGGGTGGAGTAGCGGTCGCAGTAGGGGGGCGTCGCCGCCGGGTCGATGTGGACGATGAAGATCCTGGCTGCCCGCACCTTCTCCATCGCACGGTCGCCGAGGTGCTCGAAGCTGCTCAGCTGTCCCTCCCTGGAGATGTAGCGCTTCGTTGCCCTGAGCTGGAGCGATCCCTCGCCGCCCTTGAGCCAGTAATCGATCGTCGTCCTCGCCGGTTCAGAGGACGAGTAGCGGACCGACAGACGCACCGTGTTGCGGTGGGCCGAGGCAACCACGCGAGCCGTCGCCGTATTGAGCACGCACTCGGAAGCGAGCGCCCCGGGATCGTCCTCTTCGAATTCCTCTTCCTCCTCTTCCTCTTCACCCCATTCTTCGTCCTCTTCGAATTCCTCATCGCTGACTTCCGCCGTGTCGTCTTCTTCGATCGCGGAGGCGAGAGGCTTGGGAAGGGAGATCGGATCGATCTGCGCGGCGGCCGGCTGAGCGAGCAGGGCCGCCAGGAGGCAGATCGCGATCGAGAGGATTCGCAATGACATCCCGCGCTAGATCGGCCGAAACCGGCGTGGGCTTGAGCGCTGAGCGGTGAGGGCATCGCTTCACCCCTTGTAGATTCCCGGCAATGCTCGCTGCGCCCCCAGCCCTCGACGGCGTCACTCATCGCGACGTGGATGTCGGTGGGGTGCGACTGCACGTCGCCGAAGCGGGGGAGGGCCCACCCGTCGTGCTGCTGCACGGCTGGCCCCAGCACTGGTGGATCTGGCGCAAGGTGATCCCGGCACTGGCCGAGGAACGCCGGGTGATCTGCCCCGATCTGCGCGGCTTCGGCTGGAGTGAGGCACCGCCCGGGCGCTATGAGATCCAGACGCTCGCCAACGACATCTCGAGCTCTGCTCGACGAGCTAGGGCTGGAGCAGGTCGAGCTAATCGGACACGACTGGGGCGGCTACGCCGGCTTCCTGCTCTGCCTCGATTCGCCCGAGCGCATCCGCCACTACCTCGCCCTGGGGGTCACGCATCCATGGTTCCAGCCGCCCAATCCCTCACCGCAGTCTCTGCTGAGGATCGCCTACCAGTTCATTCTCGCCAGCCCGGGTCTTGGTGCTGGAATCCTCCGCCACGTCCCCGCCTTCGTCAGGCTGGCGATAAGGGAAGGCTCGCACCCGGATATGCACTGGACCAAGGAGGAGCTCGATTGCTTCGCGCTGAGCTTTCGCTCGCAGGACCACGCGCTGGCCTCCTCGCGCGTCTACCGCAGCTTTCTCGCCTTCGAGTTGCCGCGCCTCTATCGAGGCCACTACCGCTCCCGGCGCAGCTCGGTGCCGACGCGCATCCTCGCCGGCGAGGCCGATCCGGTGATTAGGCCCGAGATCCTGGCCGGGTTCGAGCCCTATGCCGACGACATGAGCGTCGAGATACTTGAGGGCTGCGGACACTTCGTCGCCGAGGAGCGGTCGGACGTCGTGATCGAGCGGGCCCGCGAGCTGTTCGGGCCAGCCGCTGTCTCGGTCTAGAGGACTCCCTCCAGCTTCAGCAGCGCCACCTTCATCGGCAGCCCGCCGCCGTATCCGCCGAGGGCGCCGCCGCTGCGCAGAACGCGGTGGCAGGGGACGACGATCGGGATTGGGTTGGAGCCGCAGGCCGTGCCGGCCGCGCGCACTGCCCGCTCGTTGCCGGCGCTGCGCGCGATCTGGGTGTAGCTGCGTGTCTTTCCATAGGGAATGCGGTCGATCGCGCGCAGCGCCCTGCGGCGGAAGTCCCTGCTGAGCTGCCAGTCGAGCGGCAGGTCGAACTCGGTCAGCTTGCCCTCGAAGTAGAGGTCGAGCTCGCGGCGGGCCCGGTCGAGCTGGGCGGGTGCCTCGAGCACGCGGGGAGAGATCCGGGTGGCGAGCTCCTCCAGCGCCTCGCCGGGGTCGTGGCCCGGCAGGCTCACCTTGACCAGTCCCTTCGGTGTAGTCGCCAGGAGCAGTGGCCCGAACGGCGAGTCCGTCGTCGTGTAGGCGACGTCGAGCAGCCCCTCGGTTCCAGCTCGCTCGGTGAGAATTTGTAGCGCTGCTTTCATGCCAGCTCCTTCCTAAGTCGCTTTATTCCCTCGTGGAGGCTGCGGCGGGCCGCCTCCGGAGAGCAGCCGAGGGCGGCGGCGATCTCGGCGTGGGGGAGGTCGGAGCCGAAGCGCAGCGCCACCGCCGCGCGCTGCTTCGGCGGCAGCATCTTCACCGCGCCCCAGATGTCGCCATCGGGTTCTGGGTCGATGACCGGGACCTCGGCGACTTCCGCCACCGGAACCGGCCGCCGCCCGTTGGCGCGGTGGTGGTCGATCGCCTTGCGATGGGCGATCGTCAACAGCCAGCCGCGCAGGTTGCCGGCGTCCTTCAGTTTTGGATAGGCACGCAGAGCCGCGAGGAACGTCTCCTGGAAACAGTCGTCCGCGTCGCCGCGACCGACCGCGCCGCGCAGCACCGCCATCACCACGGCGGCGTGCTCGTCGAGCAGGGTCTGGAACGGGGGCAGGGTGGTGGTCAAGTCATGGATTAAACGCCCCGGAAGGGGTCAGGTGTGAGAGAGACGGGTACCCCTCCGGCGGAACCCGCGCCCGCACTTGTCAAAAGGGACCAGGGTTTGGTGGCTCACAAGTTCCTCTGGAGGGGCACCCGTCTCTCTCCAGCCGACGCTAGGGTCCGCCGATGGCTGATCTCCACGATGCCGTGGCTCGAGCGCTGGCCGAGGATGTCGGAGTTGGGGACGTGACCTCCAAGGCGACCGTGCCGGAGGGAGCTCGCGGGCGGGCTCGCATCGTCCAGAAGCAGCCGGGCGTTGTCTTCGGGCTTGGCGTGGTCACCGAGACGATGCGGCAATGCGGGGTCGAGGACGTCGACAACCTCGTGGTCGAGGGGCAGTGGCGGCAGGAGGTCCCGGCCGAGGTCGCGCTCGCCAGTGGTCCCGCAGCGGCGCTGCTGGCGGCGGAGCGCACCGCGCTCAACTTCCTCGGCCATCTCTCCGGGGTGGCGACGCTGACCGCCCGCTTCGTCGAGGCGGTGTCCGGCACCGGTGCCGCGATCCTCGACACGCGCAAGACGACGCCAGGCCTGCGCGAGCTGGAGAAGGCGGCGGTCGTCGCCGGCGGGGGGCGCAACCACCGCATGGGTCTCTACGACGCGATCCTGATCAAGGAGAACCACATCGCCCTTGCCGGCAGCCTCGCCAAGGCGGTTCATTCGGCTCGCAGCGCCTACCCCGACCTCGCGGTGGAGGTCGAGTGCCGCAACCTCGACGAGGTCGCCTACGCGCTTGGGACCGGTGCCGACCTGCTGCTGCTCGACAACATGGACCCGGAGATGCTGCGGGGGGCAGTGAAGCTGCGCGACGAAAACTCCAATGCCGGCGGAGGGCCGTCGCTTGAGGCTTCGGGCGGCGTGAATCTGGAGACGGTGCGGGGGATCGCCGAGACCGGAGTCGACCTGATCTCGGTTGGCGCCCTCACCCACTCAGCTCCGACGCTCGACTTCAGCCTCCTGATCGAACCCGCCTAGCGGGGCTCACTTCAGCAGCCGCGAAAGGCGGCGATCCTTCAGCACCCGTCCGCCGGTCTGCTCTGCCGGGCAGTAGTTGGTCTGGTGCTCGGAGAAGAAGACCGCCTCGATCGTCGTGCCGCAGCGCGGGCACGGCTCGCCCTCGCGCTTATGGACCTGTAGCGGCATCGGCAGCTTGTCGGGCACCTGCTCGCCGACGACCTCCTCGTAGTGGTCGATCGCAGCGCCGAGCACAGTTAGGCCAGCATGGAGACGCTCGACCTCCTCTCGGGCCAACTCCGACCCCTTCCTGAAGGGCGAGAGCCGCGCTTCCCAGAGGATCTCGTCGACCCAGGAGCGGCCGATGCCGGCGATGTCGCCTTGGTGACGAAGCAGGGGATGCAGGTGACGCGGCTGGTCGATCAGCTCGGCGAAGGCGTCGAGCGGCGGCGGTGGCCAGGCTTCGGGTCCGAGCCTGACGACGGCCTCGTCTTCCTCGACGGCAGCGGTCGGCAGCAGCTTCGCCCAGGCTCGCTGCTTGGTACCAAACTCGCGCAGGCGCAGCTCGCGGCCGTCCTCGAGTCGGACCAGCACCCGGGAGGCCCGGTCTTTGGCCGAGGCGCGTTTGTCGAACAGGCGCAGCCTTCCCGCCGACATCAGGTGGATCAGCAGCGCCAGGTCGCCGAACTCGACCACCGGCATCTTGCCGACCCGCCGCACGCCGCTCAGCGTGCGCCCCGCCAGCTCTTCGAGCGGCGGCTCGAAGGTCTTCATCACGTTCATGCCGGGCGCAACGGCTGATTCGACCGAAGCCCCGGACAGTGCCGTGCTCAATCGCCGCGCTGCGATCTCGACCTCTGGCAACTCGGGCATGTCGAGAGAGTAGACTTGGGCTCAGTTCATTCGACTGGTTTCGGGTTTTGCCCTGCCAGCGAACATCGGAAACGGAAGGCTCCATGCAGGAGTTGCCCACGATCCAACCCACGATGGCACCCGACCTCGCGCCGGAGGAGATCCGTGCCTTGAGCGCTGAGGTGCGTGAGCTCGCCGCCGAGCGCAACGCGGTAATCCTCGCCCACAACTACCAGCTGCCCGAGATCCAGGACGTCGCCGACCACATGGGCGACTCGCTCGGCCTCTCGCGGCGGGCGGCGGAGACCGACGCGGACGCGATCGCCTTCTGCGGGGTCCACTTCATGGCTGAGACGGCCTCGATCCTCTCGCCGCGGAAGACCGTCCTGATCCCCGACCTCGACGCCGGTTGCTCGCTCGCCGACTCGATCGACGCCGACCAGCTGCGGGCCTGGAAGGCGGAGCACCCAGGTGCGCTCGTCGTCATGTACGTCAACACCTCGGCCGAGGTCAAGGCGGAGACCGACTACTGCTGCACCTCCTCCAACGCGGTCAAGGTCGTTGAGCAGATCTGGGCCGAGCACGGCCCGGACACCGAGATCCTCTTCGGCCCCGACATGTGGCTGGGTGCCTTCGTCGAGCGCGAGACCGGCCTGGTCGACGACCCCGAGCGGCGCGCCCGCTTCCACGTCTGGGACGGCGAGTGCCACGTCCATGCAGGGATCAGACCGGACGACATCGCCCAGACCCGGGCCGAGAACCCCGGGGCGGAGTTCCTGATCCACCCCGAGTGCGGCTGCTCGACGCAGGCGATGGAGTACGTGGCCTCCGGCGACATCGACGCCGGCGGCGTCCACATGCTCTCGACCTCGGGGATGCTGCAGCACGTCGAAGCGAACCCGGACGGCAGCTTCGTCGTCGCCACTGAGAACGGGATGCTCTACCCCTTGCAGCAGGCCGCTCCCCGGGCCAACCTGATCGAGGCCAACCGGATGGCCTTCTGCAAGTACATGAAGATGATCACGCTGCCGAAGCTGCGCGACAGCCTGCGCGAGATGCGCTTCGAGGTCAGCGTTCCGGCCGAGATCGCCGAGCGGGCGCGGGTCCCGATCGAGCGAATGGTCGCGATCGGTTAGCGCGGGATAAAGTCCCGCCGATGCACGAGCTTGCTCAGCAGCTTCGAGTCGACGCGGTGCGCGCCAGCGCCGCCGCCGGCTCCGGCCATCCGACCTCCTCGATGTCGGCCGGCGACCTGATGGCGGTGCTCTTCGCGCGCCATCTCCGCTACGACTTCTCCGCTCCCGAGAACCCGGCGAACGACCACCTCGTCTTCTCCAAGGGCCATGCCTCGCCCCTCCTATATGCGCTCTACAAGGCGGCGGGGGCGATCGATGACGAGGAGCTGCTGACTTTCCGCGAGTTCGGCTCGCGCCTGCAGGGGCACCCGACGCCGGAACTCCCCTGGGTCGACGTAGCCACCGGCTCGCTCGGTCAGGGCCTGCCGATCTCCGTCGGCATCGCCATGGCGGCCTCGCGCCTGGAGTCCTCTGACCTGCGCGTATGGGTGCTCTGCGGCGACTCCGAGCTGGCGGAGGGATCGATGTGGGAGGCCTTCGAGCACGCCGGCCATGCGCGGCTGAGCAACCTGGTCGCGATCGTCGACGTCAACAGGCTCGGCCAGCGCGGCCCGACCATGCACGGGTGGGACACCTCTTCGCTGGCGGCGCGGGTCAAGGCTTGCGGCTGGGACGTGCAGGAGATCGACGGCCACGACCTCACCGCGATCGAGGAGGCCTATGCCCAGGCCCTGGCATCCGATCTCCCCGCGGCGATCTTCGCCCGCACGAAGAAGGGCTCCGGGGTCGCCGCCGTCGAGGACAAGGAGAACCAGCACGGCAAGCCGCTGGCCGATCCGGAGGCGGCGATCGAGGAGCTGGGCGGCATCCGCTCGCTCAGCGTCAGCGTGCAGTCGCCGCCCGAGCCCAAGCCCTTCGAGGTTCCCCGCGCCGAGGTCGAGCGGCCCACATACGAGGTCGGCGAGAAGGTCGCCACCCGCGGCGCCTACGGCGACGCCCTCGCCTGGATCGGCTCGCTGGACGAGAAAGTCGTCGCGCTCGACGCCGAGGTGGGCAACTCAACCTACGCCGAACGCTTCGCCGCCAAGCACCCCGACCGCTTCTTCGAGATGTTCATCGCCGAGCAGCAGATGGTCGCCTCGGCGATCGGCATGCAGGCGCGGGGCTGGAAGCCGTTCGCCTCCTCCTTCGGCGCCTTCCTCAGCCGCGCCTATGACTTCGTCCGCATGGGAGCGATCTCCGCCGCCGACCTGAAGCTCTGCGGATCCCACGTCGGCGTCTCGATCGGGCCCGACGGCCCCTCGCAGATGGCGCTGGAGGACATCGCGTCGCTGCGCGCCGTGCTCGGCAGCGTCGTCCTCTACCCCTCCGACCCCAACCAGACCGTGGAGCTGCTCGACGCGATGCGCGAGCACCGGGGCATCAGCTACATGCGCACCACGCGCGAAGCGCTGCCGGCGCTGTATGAGCCCGGCGAGGAGTTCCGCATCGGCGGCAGCCGCACCGTGCGCTCCAGCGACGACGACGCGGTGACGCTGATCGGGGCCGGCATCACCCTCCACGAATGCCTCGCAGCCGCCGAGCAGCTCGCCGCAAAGGGGGTCTCGGCGCGGGTGATCGACCTCTACTCGGTCAAGCCGGTCGATGCCGAGACGATCGTCACGGCGGCGAACGAGACCGGCGCGATCGTCACCGTCGAGGACCACTGGGCCGAGGGCGGGATCGGCGAGGTCGTCGCCACCACCCTCGCCGACGCGGGGGCAAGCCCGCGCTTCGAGCGTCTTGCCGTCACCGAGCGTCCAGGCAGCGGCCCCCCACAGGCGCTGCTGGCTGCGGCCGGGATCGATGCCGCGCACGTCGTCTCCGCGGCCGAGAGAGTCCTGGGTTCGAAGGCCCAGCACGTATCTTGATAAGTACCTAGAGGTACCCTAAAGTGCTCGCTAGCTCGGGATGGGTCCGAGCCAGGGAGGAAGGAGAGAGGGCTATTTGGGGCGCCTAGGGAAGGCATCGACATCTGCTGGAACGGTTCTTGGCCGCTTCTCGGATGATGCAGTTGCTCTGGCGGTTGCCTTCCTCTCGCTCTGGGCCCTGATCCTCTTCAGCCCTGTCGCTGCACGGGCTGCAGGTCCTCCTCTAATAGAGGCGTCCTGGGTGACCGGTGTCACCGAATCGACAGCCAACCTGCGTCTCAAGATCAACCCCAACGGCCTCTCGACCACCTACAGGTTCGAGTACGTCGCTGACGCCGTCTACCAGGTCAAAGGCTTCGCCGATGCGACCATCGTGCCGCCTGGTGGCAAATCGTTGGTGGGCGATGGCACGACGTCGGTGATCCCGCCGGCTCAGGTCATCAACGCTCTCGACCCGGGCACCGCTTACCACTACCGCCCGGTGGCAACCAACTCCGCGGACACGGTCATCGGCCCCGAGCACATCCTCACCACGGAGGAAGTCGGGGAAACATTCCGTTTGCCTGACAACCGCGGCTGGGAGATGGTCTCGCCCGTGGACAAGGGCGGCGACGCGATAGCCGCCCCTGGAGCCATCTTCGGCGGCGGAGCCATCCAGGCCGCCTCCGGCGCCCCGGTCGTCACCTACGGCTCCGCCACGGCGTTCGGGGCCGCCCCGGGCGCTCCACCGGCAAGCCAATACCTCTCGCGCAGAACCGCTTCCGGTTGGACCACCGAGAACATCTCGACCCCTCTTGACTCCGCCGCATACGGCGACGAGCCGGATGGAGCCCCGTATCGGCTCTTCTCCGCCGATCTCACCCGGGCCGTCCTCTTCGGGGGGCTCGCCTGCCGCGGGGGGCTCGAAGCCTGTCCCTCGCCGAACCAGCCGCTGGCGGGCAGTGGCGCTCCGCTCGGCTACATGGCCTATTACCTGCGCGACGGCGGGAGTGGATCCTTTTCCTCCCTGCTGACCGAAGCCGACGTGGAACACAGCGCGGTCTCGCCAGCGGCCCTGGAGGTGTCCTTCGTCGCCGCCAGCCCCGATCTGGCCCACCTGGTGCTCTCCAGCTGCGCGGCGTTGACGGCCACTGCCACCGAGGTCCCCGACGGCCCGGGGCACTGCGACCCCGCCGCTCCCAACCTCTACCGCCGGTCCTCGAGCGGGCTGGAAGCGTTGAACATGCTCCCCGGGGACACGGTTGGGACTCCGGGCGCCGAGATCGCCGCGCCGAACGGGGCCATCTCGAGCGACGGCTCGCGGATCTACTGGACGCTGGGAGGAGATCTCTACCTGCGCGAAGGCACGCAGACTCACCTGGTCGAAGCACTGGGTGGCGAAGGCTCCTTTCAGGTTGCCAGCGCAGATGGGGCCGTCGCCTATTTCACCAAAGGCGCCCACCTCTACAGGTTCGAAGCGCCGACCCAAACCGTCTCCGACCTGACCCCCGCGGGAGGGGTGGTGGGCGTCCTTGGTGCCTCGGTCGATGGCAGCCATGTCTACTACCAGGACGCCACCGGCCTGCGGCTATGGCATGGCGGCGTGACCACGCCTGTCGCACCAGGCATCGACGCCACCCTGGCGAGCAACTATCCGCCTGCCACCGGCACGTCCCGCGTCAGTCCGGACGGAGCCCATCTGGCCTTTCTCTCACAAGCGGAACTGACCGGCTACGACAACCTCGATGCGGAGACTGGACAGCCTCGAACCGAGCTCTATCTCTACGGGTCGCCACTCGCAGGTGGGCCGCCGACACTCGTCTGCGCCTCCTGCAACCCCGCAGGGGAACGCCCCCGCGGCGATGCGACGATTCCCGGCGCCCTCGTCAACGGCAGCACTCACGGCTACCGGCCTCGCGTGCTCTCATCGAACGGCAACCGCGTCTTCTTCGACTCCGAGGACGTGCTGGCGGCAGATGACACCAACGGGCAGCCGGACGTGTACGAGTGGGAGGCGAAAGGAGTGGGCGATTGCAACCGCTCGCCGGGCTGCGTCCGCCTGATATCCAGTGGCAGGGGCGCAGACACGAGATTCCTCGACGCGAGCGCCGATGGCTCAGATGTCTTCTTCCTCACCGGCGAGTCTCTACTGCCAGGGATCGACCCCGGTTCGATCGACGTCTATGACGCCAGGGTCGGCGGCGGCTTCCCCGAAGCGCCGAAACCCATTCCCTGCATCGCTGACGCCTGCCAGGGTCTGCCTGCCCCTCCGGACGACCCCACTCCCGGGACGCTGGCTCCAAGCTCTGGCAATCCGCCTCTCCAGGTCGTCGGGCCGAAACCACAGAAACACAAAAAGAAACGTCATCGGAAAAAGCGTCACAAAAAGCATGGAAAAATCGCAAAGGCCAGAGAGGGGTGGAAGCGGTGAGGAGTCGGCTTCCGGGTGTGCTTATGGCTGTCCTCTTGGGGCCGGCGCTGCTCTTGCCCTCGACCGCACGAGCCTTCGACTTCCTGCCGGGCACGGAAGGGTTCGATGCCCACGTCTATACCGAGGGAGGCGAGACCGCGACCCAGGCGGGCTCGCACCCGGTGGCGATGAAGTTCGACTTCAACTTCGAGCTCGAGGGCGGAGGGCCGTTCACCGCCGGAGACCTGCGCAACCTCAACATCGAGCTGCCCCCGGGCCTGCTCGAAAACCCGCTTGCGGTGCCCGTCTGCACCCAGGCCGACTTCCACTCTCCCCGCTCTTCGCCGTTCGAAGAAAGCCTCTCGGGGGAGAGCTGCCAGGATCGCAGCCAGGTTGGGATCGCCACCGTGCGCTCCTCCTTCGGCGGCGGGACGACTCGCACCTTCGGCCTCTTCAGCCTGACGCCTCCACCGGGGGCACCCTCCCAGCTCGGCTTCAACCCCTACGGCGCCCCGATCGTCCTGATTCCGTCGATCCGCCAGGGCGACGGCGAGTACGGGATCACCCTGACGACGAAAAACGTCTCGCAGCTCGTCGACATCTCCGGTCTCTCGCTGACGATCTGGGGCTCCCCGTGGTCGATCCTCCACGACGCCCAGCGCGGCAACTGCCTCAACGAGGCGGAGCCGACCTTCGGTTGGGCCAAATGCTCGGTGGGGCGCCCCGCCCTGAGCGAAAACAGGCCGTCCGCCTACCTCACCCTGCCTACATCTTGTGTGACTCCGATCGGCTTTGCCGCGAGCGCCGACTCCTGGCAGGAGCCGAATCGGGTGACCCGAGCCGTCGGAGGCGTGCCGCTGAAAGGGTGCGAGGCGGTCCCCTTCAAACCGAAAGCGGTGGCCCAGCTCAGCGATCCTCGGGCCAGCTCGCCCTCCGGCTACCAGTTCGACATCGAAGCCGATACTTCCGGCTACACCGACGCGAAAGAGCTGGCCTCCTCACCGGTGCGAAAGGCCGTCGTCACCCTCCCCCAAGGTGTGACGATCAATCCCTCGGTCGGCTCCGGGCTCGGCGTCTGCACCCAGGCCCAGTACGCCGCCGAGACCGCGTCCTCGCCTCCCGGGGCGGGGTGTCCCAACGAATCGAAGATCGGCGACTTCTCCGTGCGCACCCCGCTCATCGCTCCGACGATCGAAGGATCGATCTTCCTCGCTGCTCCCCAGCAGAACCCCTTCGGCAGCCTGATCGCCGTCTACCTGGTCGCCAAGTCGATCGAGCGGGGTTTCCTCGTCAAGGTGGCGGGAGAGCTGAAAGCGGATCCAGATACCGGCCGGCTCACCGCGACCTTCGACAAGCTGCCACAGCTGCCCTATTTCGTCCTCCGAATACGTTTCCGCGAAGGCCAGCGCAGTCCGCTCGCCACCCCCGCCGCCTGCGGCGCCTTCTCCACCGAGGCCGACCTCACGCCCTGGCGCGATCCAACCCTGGTCAAACACGCTTCGCTGCCACTCTCGATTACCGCTGGGATGGGCGGTGGGCCCTGTCCGTCAGGTCTTGCTCCCTTCGCACCGCAGGCGAAGGGCGGCACGTTGAACTCGCAGGCAGGTGCTTACACACCCTTCTACCTGCGTCTCAGCAGGGAGAACACTGAGCAGGAGATCGTCTCCTACTCAGCCCAATTCCCTCCCGGCTTGCTCGGCAACATCGCCGGCGTCCCCTACTGCTCCGATGCGGCGATCGCGGCGGCGCAGAGCCGCTCTGGGGTGGAGGAGCGAGACAGTCCCTCCTGTCCAGCGGCGAGCCTGATCGGCCGCACCTACTCGGGCTACGGCGTCGGCTCGGTCCTCGCCTACGCTCCCGGCAACCTCTACCTCGCCGGTCCCTACCGCGGCTCCTCCTTCTCCGTGGTCGCGGTCAACTCGGCCCTGGTCGGTCCCTTCGATCTGGGGGTCGTGATCGTACGCTCGGCGGTCCGGATCGATCCCGAGACCGCCCAGGCCTCGATCGATGCCACCGGCACCGATCCGATCCCCCACATCATCGACGGCATCCCGATCCACCTGCGCGACGTTCGCGTCTACCTCGACCGCCCCCGGTTCACGCTCAATCCGACCAGCTGCGCTCGCTTCGCCCTGGCGTCGGCCCTCAACGGTGCCGGCCAGCGCTTCGCCGATCAAAGCGACGACACCCTGGCCACCGCCACCGCTCCCTTTCAGGTCTCCAACTGCTCCGCGCTCAACTTCAAGCCGAGGATCTCGTTGCGGTCGAGGGGGGGCACCAAGAGGGGTGACCATCCGTCGCTGCGGGTCGTCGTCCGGCCGAGGCCCGGCGAGGCCAACATCGCCTCCTCGCAGGTCACCCTGCCCGACGCCCTCTTCCTCGACCAGGACCACATCGACACGATCTGCACCAGGCCCCAGTTCGCTGCTCACGATTGTCCGCCCGGATCGATCTATGGCCACGTTCGCGCCTTCACCCCGCTGCTCGAGGCACCGATGGAAGGGCCCGCCTACCTTCGCTCTTCAAGCAACACCCTGCCCGACCTCGTCTTCGCCCTGCGCGGGCAGGGGATCGAGGTCGACGTCGCCGGCCGGATCGACTCCTTCAAAGGGGGGATACGCGGCACCTTCCCGACGATCCCGGACGCGCCGGTGACGAAGTTCGTGCTGACGCTGAAGGCGGGCCGCCGTGGCGTATTGGTCAACGCGGAAAACCTCTGCACAAAGCCGCTGTTTGCCACAGCCCGATTTGTTGGCCACAGCAACCGCGGCTGGCGCATCCACCCGCGGCTGAAGCCGAGCTGTAGGAAAGGAGCCAGACGATGAGGTCCAAGGCGACCGTTGTCTTCCTGTTCACCGCCTTGCTCCTGATGCTCGTGGGGGGAGCCGCTCCTGCCCAGGCTTTCAGAGAGCTGCTCGTTCAGAAAGAAGAAGGCAGGAACACGATCGAGTGGCTGATAACCAAAGGATCGCTCCCGCCGCCGGAAGGACAGATCGAAGGCGCCTGCGGTGCCGCCGTAGATCCGAGCGGCAAGCTCTACGTCTCCGACTACTACCACCATGTGGTGGACATTTTTGCCGGCTCGGGTCACTACATCTCGCAAATCCCGATCGTCGTCCCACCTGGAGTACCACCCGCCATCCCCCCCGAAGGGCCCTGCGGCCTCGCGGTGGACCCGAACACCGGCGCCCTCTTCGCCAACGACTGGCACGAGCGGGTGGTACGGCTGACACCCACCGTTCAGATGTTCGACGCGGGTAAATCCACTGGCGTCGCCGTCGACGAAAGCGGCAACGTCTACGTCAACGATCGCACCTATGTCGCCGTCTACGCACCGACGGGTACGCAGATCCTTCAGGTCGGCCTTGGCAGTCTCGGCGATGCCTATGGGCTGGCCGTCGACCCGGCGGGGGAAAGGATCTACGTCCCGGACGCGCAGGACAACACGATCAAGGTCTACGAACCCGCGATCGATCTGTTCGATCCAGTTGAGGTGATCGACGGCTCTGAGACCTCGCCGCAACGCTTCGTCTCTCTTGTCGATGCGGGAGTCACCGTCGATTCGACCAACGGCCACCTGCTGGTGGCCGACAACCTGAAACCGGGATACGAAGAACCGCAAGCCGCGATCTACGAGTTTGATGACGAAGGCGACTTCCTCGGCAAGCTCCCGGGGGCGCCGGTCCATGGCGAACCCACCGGGCTCGCCGTCGATCCCGCCGACGGCAGGCTCTTCGTCACCACGGGCAAAACCGAAAAAGCAAATGCTTTCGCCTACGGTCCTTTTTCCACAACCCCGCTCGCCGTGGGGCCACCCGGAGAGGCACCCGATGGGTCGCCCGAAGGCCCCGTCGTGAGCACGCGTGGGACGGCAACCAACCCGAGCCATGCGGGGGGCGCCACCGCCTCCGAGATCGTCCAGCGCCGCGGGGTGCGGGTCAGCTTCGACGGCAAGCTCACCCCACGCGCCCTGCCGCGCCGCGGAGCAGCTCCGGTCGGGATCGCGGTCGATGCCAGGATCGCCGCGACCAACGGCGGCGATCCGCCGCAGCTGCGCCGCATCGCGATCGAGATCAACCGTCACGGCCACTTCACGCCTCGAGGCTTGTCGCTCTGTCGTCTTGGCGACATCCAGCCCTCGACCACCACCAACGCCCTCGCCGCCTGTCGCAACTCGCTAGTCGGCGAAGGCCATTTCTCCGCTAACGTCAAGCTGCCCGAGCAGTCGCCCTTCCCTTCGGAGGGCAAGGTCCTCGCCTTCAACGGTCGCCTGGGGGGGAAGCCGGCGATCCTCGCGCATATCTACGGCACTCAGCCTGCGCCGACCTCCTACCGTCCTGTCCTTCCTGATGGGGGAGTCCAAGGGCACCTATGGCACTCGCCTCGAAGCGTCGCTACCGCAGGCAACCGGCGATTGGGGCTACGTCACCGGTCTGCGGATGACGCTGAGGCGCCGCTTCAGCTACCGCGGTAAGCGGCGCAGCTACCTGAGTGCCGGCTGCCCCGCGCCCGCCGGCTTTCCCAGCGTGGTCTTCCCCTTGGTCCGGACCACTTCGATTTCGCCGGTGGCACGACGCTGGTCTCGATCCTTAGTCGCAGCTGCAAGGCGAAGGGGTGAGGGAGTCGGGTCGTATATGAGGATCTCCTAATAATTCGCTAGGCTGTCGCTCATCTTAAATGGGCGGGGAGTTGCGCGCCGGGCAGGGCGCAGGAGTCACCCTGTACTCGCAGAAGGGACCGCGGGCATGGCCAGAGCGAGAAAGCGAAAGACGGGCGGCGAGGAGCCGCAGCGAACCGGCGGCCGGGAGGCAAGCCGATCATCGAGCTGCGCGACGTGACCAAGGTCTACCCGGCGGCCACATGGCGCTCGACCGGGTCTCGCTGGCGATCGACCGCGGCGAGTTCGTCTTCCTCGTCGGCCCGACCGGCTGTGGCAAGTCGACCCTGATCAAGACGCTGATCCGCGAGCTGGCGGCCACTGAGGGCTCGGTCCGCATCGCCGGCCGCGACATCGGCGCCCTGCCGGAGAAGAAGATCCCGCAGCTGCGGCGCAACATCGGCACCGTCTTCCAGGACTTCAAGCTGCTGCCCGACCGCACCGTCTACGACAACGTCGCCTACGCGCTGCAGGTGATCGGCGCCAGCCGTGCCCAGATCCGCACCCAGGTGCCGGAGACGCTGCGCCTCGTCGGCCTCTCGACCAAGCTGCACAGCTATCCCGACCAGCTCTCCGGCGGCGAGCAGCAGCGCGTCTCGATCGCCCGCGCCTTCGTCAACCACCCGCCGCTGCTGCTCGCCGACGAGCCCAGCGGCAACCTCGACCCGGTCACCTCGATCGGCGTGATGCAGCTGCTCTACCGGATCAACAAGACCGGCACCACGGTCGTCGTCGTCACCCACGACCGCGAGATGGTCGACAACATGCAGCGCCGCGTGATCGAGCTCTACGAGGGCCGCGTCGTCCGCGACGAGGTCAGCGGCGGCTACACCGAGGAGTCGACGACCGAGTTCGGCGTGCGCATGCGGGCCGAGATGGGCGTCGCCCCCGAGGGCCAGACCAACGGCCACGACTCCCACGACTCGCTCTTCTAGATGTCACGACTCTTCTTCTTCATCCAGGAGGCATTCCGGGCGCTGCGCCGCAACGCGGCGCCGAGCATGGCGGCGATCGTCACCACGGTCACCACCGTGATCCTGCTCGGCGTCCTGATCCCGGTCTTCCAGACGACGCAGGCGAAGAGCGACCAGGTGCGCGAAAGCCTCGAGTTCCGGGTGGCGCTCTACGACGACGCGACCAAGGCCGAAATCAACGGCGCTGGAAAGCAAGCTGGAGGCGATCCCGCACGTCTCCTCGGTCCACTTCATCACCAAGGCCGCGGCGCTGAAGGAACTCGAAGAGGACCTCGGCAAGAGCAAGAGCGAAGACCTGCTCGCCCAGCTCCACGACAACCCGCTGCCGGCCAACTTCCAGATCAAGGCCGACGACGCCGCCAACCTCGACGCCGTGCGCGCTGCGGTGACGCCGCCGGGCCCGAACGGCAAGCCGAAGCCGATCTCGCCGATCATCCAGGACGTCTTCGACCGCCAGCAGGAGTCCCAGCAGATCGAGCAGGTGACCAGCGCGCTGAAGATCGTCCTGACCGTGATCACGGCGCTGCTGATCGTCGCCTCGCTGATGCTGGTCGGCAACACGATCCGGCTCTCGATCTACACCCGCCGCCGCGAGGTCGAGGTGATGCGGCTGGTCGGCGCGACCCGCTGGTTCATCCGCTGGCCCTTCATGATCGAGGGGGTCGTGGTCGGCTTCGCGGGTGGCCTGGTAGCCATACTGATCCTGTGGCTGGGCAAGATCACGATCGTCGACCCGCTGAGCAGCACCTTCTCCTTCCTCGCGGCGCAGAACAACAGCACCCTCTCCTTCCCGGCGCTGGTCGCGATCCTCTTCGGCGCCGCGGTGCTGGTCTCCGCGATCGGCTCCGGCATCACCCTGCGCCGCTTCCTCAAGGTCTGAGCGCGGCGTGAGGGGCGGCTGGATCGTGGCCCTCGTGGCTGCCCTGATCGTCGTGCTCTGCGCCGGGATCTGGCTCGGCGGCCACCCGGCAAGCTGCCCGAATTCGTCCGCGACCGCTTCGTCGACGACTCCGCCGGGCTCAACCTCGAAGCGACCGAACTGATCGAGGACAACTACTACCGGGCGGTCGGCTCGAGACGAGCTGACCAACGCCTCGCTGCAGGGCATGGTCCGCGAGCTGCGCCGGCGCCACGACGATCGCTTCTCCGACTACTTCTCACCGGAAGGCGCTGGCGCGCTTCAACGAAGCGATCTCCGGCCGCTTCTCCGGGATCGGCCTCACCGTCACCGAAGTGAAAGCAGGGCCTGCGTGTCGACACGCGTCTTCCCGGCTCGCCGGCCGAGAAGGCCGGGCATCGAGGTGCGGCGACCTGATCGTCTCGGTCGAAGGCGACTCGATCGCCGGCGAGAGCAGCGAGGTCTCGACCGAGAAGATCAAGGGCCCGGAAGGGACCGAGGTGACGATCGGCGTGCAGGACTCCGCCGGCGGCAAGGTCCGCGAGCTGGAAATCGACGCGGGCCCAGATCTCGCTGCCGATCGTCAGCAGCAAGGTCAAGACGGTGGGCGGCCGCAAGCTCGGCTACGTGCGGCATGATCACCTTCAGCGAAGGCGTCCACGCGCTGCTGCGCGAAGCGGTGCAGAAGGTCGAGCAGGAAGGGCGCGGAAGGGATCGTGCTCGACCTGCGCGGCAACGGCGGCGGCCTGCTCGAGGAGGCGGTGCTGACCGCCAGCATCTTCCTGCCCGAGGACGAAGTCGTGGTCACGACCGACTCGCGCACCCAGGGCCACGCCGTCTACAAGACGGTCGGCGACAACCTGCCGGCGCCGCCGCTCGTCGTCCTGATCGATCGCAACACCGCCTCGGCGGCGGAGATCCTCACCGCGGCGCTGGCCGACGACGCCGGCGCCAAGGTGGTCGGCACCCGCTCCTACGGCAAGGGCGTCTTCCAGCAGGAGGTCGGCCTCTCCAACGGCGGCGCGCTGAAGCTGACGATCGGCGAGTACTTCACCCCGGACGGGGTCAACCTCGCCGAGAGCACGGCATCCACCCCGACGTGCGAGGCGCACGACCTGCCGCAGACGACCGCGACGCGACGAGGCGCTGTCGACCGAGCCCTCGAGGTAGCTGCATGCGATAAGGCACGGAAGGGCAGTGAGCAAGCGCGACTGGCGCTACTACCGGGAGCGCCAGCGGGCGCGCGTGGCCGGGCGCGGGCCAGAGCCGAGGAACGCCCGCGAGGCGGTCGAGGCGCTGCTCGACGAGCGACTGGGCCGGCGCGGCTTCGCCGGCCTCGCTCGAGGTCGAAGCCGGTCGTGCTGCCGATGCCGCCGAGGACAGCGACGGGCCGCCGCCGCGACCTCACCGAGCTGCCCACCTTCACCGTCGACCCGGCGACGGCGCGCGACTTCGACGACGCGGTCTCGGCGCGGCGCGAGGAGGACGGCCTGCGGCTCTGGGTCCACATCGCCGACGTCGCCGCCCACGTGCAAGCCCGGCTCGCCGCTCGACCTCGAGGCGCGTCGCCGCGCCAACAGCACCTACGTGCCCGGCGCGGTCGAGCCGATGCTGCCGCGGGCGCTGAGCGAGGAGGCCTGCAGCCTGGCCCCGGGCGTCGAGCGGCTGGCGGTCACCGCCGAGATCGAGCTCGGCCCGGACGGGCAGCCCGCGCGCCGCCAGCTTCTACCGCAGCCGTATCCGCTCGCGGGCTCGCCTCGACTACGACGAGCTCGACCTGATCTTCGCCGGCAAGGCGACCGCGCCCGAGGGCGTCGCCGAGCCGCTGGCGGTCGCCCGCGAGGCCGCCGCGGCGCTGGGGGAGCGGCGTGGCGCGACCAGCCTCGACGTCGAGTCCTTCGAGCCCGAGTTCCGCTTCGACGCCGCCGGCAACGTGATCGGCGCCCGCTCGGTTGCGCAGACCGAGTCGCATCGCCTGATCGAGCGGCTGATGATCCTCGCCAACGAACAGGTGGCCCAGCTGCTGGAGCGCAAGCGGGTGCCGGCCGTCTACCGGGTCCATGCCCAGCCCGACCCGGGCCGGGTCGAGCGCCTGGTCGAGCAGCTGCACGCGCTCGGCGTCCCGACCCCGCCGCTGGGCCAGGGCCTGGCGCCGAGCCAGGCGGCGGAGGTGGCGGCGGAGGCGAGCCGGCTGGTGATCGAGGAGGCGGCGCGGCGCGGACATGGCCGCGAGGCGTATACATCGCTCGTGCTCCGTTCCCTGATGCAGGCCTCATACAGCGATCGCAACAGCGGCCACGCCGGGCTCGGCAGCCCCGCCTACTGCCACTTCACCTCGCCGATCCGCCGTTACCCCGACCTGCTCGTCCACCGGGCGCTGCTGGCGACGCTGGGGGAGGGGGAGGCGGCGCCGCGCGCGGCGGAGGCGCGCGAGGTCGCCTGGCACTGCAGCGAGCGCGAGCGCGAGTCGGCGCGGATCGAGCGCGACGCCGACGACGTCTGCGCCGCCTACCTGCTCGAGCGCGAGCTGGCGCGAGCGCGGCGCCGAGGCGGAGTTCGAGGGCGAGGTCTCCGGGGCGATCCGGGCCGGCGCCTTCGTCGGCTTCGGCGGCGAGCTGGGCGACGTCTACGAGGGCTTCGTCCCGGCCCGCACGATGGGGGAGGAGCGCTTCGAGCTGAACGAGACCGAGACGGCGCTGGCGGGGCGCGAGTCGGGCACGGCGCTGCGGCTCGGCGATCCGATATCCGTCCGCGTGAGCGGCGTGGAAGCGCCCGCGGGCGGGCCGATCTGGAGCTTGCCGGTGGCTAAGAAGGCAGAAGAAGCAGCGCCTGCCGGCCTCGGGCGACGTCGCCACCAACCGCCGCGCCCGCCACAAATTCGAAGCGGTCGAGAAAATGGAGGCGGGGATCGTCCTGCAGGGCTCCGAGGTGAAGTCGCTGCGCAACGGCAAGGCGCAGATGACCGACGCCTACGCGGTGGTCGAAGGCGGTGAGGTTTGGCTGCGCAACCTCCATATTCCGCCCTATGAGCCGGCCAGCCGCGAGAACCACGAGCCGGAGCGGCCGCGCAAGCTGCTGCTGCACAAGGCCGAGATCGAACGGCTGATCGGCAAGACGGCGGAGAAAGGACTGACCCTGATCCCGCCACGGATCTACTTCAAGGGGTCGCGGGCCAAGGTCGAGCTGGCGCTGGCGCGGGGCAAGGAGGGGCGCGACCGGCGGCGCCAGATCGCGGACCGCGACGTGCGCCGCGAAGTCGAGCGCGAATTCAAGGGCACGGATGAGGTAGCTTCGGGCCATGCGCTCCCGCTCTGCCCTGGTTTTGCCGGTGTTGGCGCTCGCGGTGGCCCTGATCGGCCCTGCTCAGGCCAATGCCGATTCCTTTCCGAGCAAAGCCGGCGATTTCGTCAGCGACAACATCCAGTACTTCGTCGCCGGCCTCGTCGCCGCGATCCTGCTGCTCCTGCTGGTGGTCAGCGTCACCCAGCGCCGCAGCAAAGCCAGCACCAATAAAAAGAAGAATGAAGGAGGGGCTGTGGCGACGCCCACCGCTCCGATTCCGCCCGCAGCGGCCACGGCAAGCGCACAGCCGCCGCGAGCGCCCACGACCGCAGAGCTTCCCGTCGACGTCGCCTCCGGGAGCACCGCCGGCCGCGGCCGCCGCCACCGGCGCCGTCCGGCGGCCAGCCGCTGAACGCGAAGGAGAAGCGCAAGCAGGCGCGCGAGCAACAGCGCGCGGCCCGGCTCGAGCACCGCAAACGCCGCCAGGCCGAGGCGAAGCGACGCAAGGAAGAGCGTGTCGCGAAGCGGGCGAAGTCGGGCAAGGCCGTCCGGCGGACGCACCGGGCAGGCGGGCGCAGAAGGAAGCGGCCAAGGCCGAGCGCCAGCTCGCCGAAGCGCGTGCCGCCCACGAGCGCGAACAGCTTCAGCAGGGTGGGCAGCCGGCCCAGGCCGCGCAGCCGCCAGTGCCGCCGCTGCCGCCCCAGGTCCCTCCGGCTGCCGCCGTCCCGCCCGTTCCGGTTCCACCGCCTCTGCCACCGCGCACCAGCCGTGCCCCCCGTGTCGCCTGTCGTCGGCGCACCGCCGCCCGGCCCAGGGGCGCCGCCGCTCGGCTACGACGACCCGGCCGCCGCCGAACAGCGGGTTCACGCCAAGGTCGAGGAGATCCAGCGCGAGGAGGAGCGGATTCGGGCCGAGGCCGACCGTCGCATCCGGAGGCCGAGCGGCTGCAGCACGAAGCCGAGCAGCGCGCCGCGCAGGCCCAGGCTGGCGCAGGTGACGCAGAGCATGGCGGCGCTTCCGCCGGTTCAGCGCAGCCTCCCGCTCCAACGCCGCCACGCCGCAGGCTGCCGGGACGAACCCGGAGCTGCAGACGGCCGAACACCGCCTGCAGCAGGAGCGCGAAGCGCAGGAGCGGGCGATGGCGGAGGCCCAGGAGCGCCTGCGCCAGATCGAAGAGCGGACCAAGGAGGCCGAGCGCCGCGCCGCCGAGGCGGAGCGCCTCGCCAAGCTGAAGTCCGAGGAGGAGGAGCGCGAGCGGCGCCTGCAGGAGATTCGCGAGAGCGTCGCCCAGGCAGAGGAGCGGGCCCGTGAGGCCGAGCGCCGCGCGGTCGAAGCCGAGCAGGCGGTGATCCAGGCCGGTTCAGGGCGCAGGCTGCCGTGCGCCGCCCGCAGCCCCAGCCGACGCCGCCCACCTGCCCGCACGCCCAGCCGCCACCGCCTGCCGCCACCACAGCCGCCCGCCCCCGTCGCCTGAGCCGCCACCGGCCCGCGCCGACCACCCGATGCCGCACCCGCCTCCGGCCGCCACCGCCCGAGCCTCCGGCACCCGCCAGCCGCCCACCCAGCCACCGCCGCCCGCGGCGCAGGCGACGGGCGGCACGATCGACCTCAACTCGGTCACCTTCGAGCAGCTGCGCGCCGAGAATCTCTCGGTCACCCAGGCGACCCGCCTGCTCGCCCACCGCGAGCGGCTCGGCCGCTTCGGCTCGGTCGACGACCTCGACGAGGTCCCCGGCTTCCCTCAGGACGTTCTGGAAGACCTGAAGCGCCGCTCAACCGTCTGAGCGTCGCTAGAGGCCGTATGCCTCGAGCAGCTTGAGCCAGATCTCGCTGCGCGTGGGGTAGGCCGCGACCGCGTGGCGGAGCCGGTCGAGGGGGACCTCGCCGACGATCGCGACCGTTGCGGCGTGGAGGAAGTCGGCGGTCTCGAAGCCGGTGAAGGTGGCGCCGACGATCGTCTTGCGCGCCTCGTCGACGACGATCCGCGAGGTGCCGCCGGTGTCCCTTGCCCTGGAAGCTGGCGCCGGCGGTGCCGTCGGTGGCGACGTCGACGGCGGTCGCCTCGATCCCGGCTTCCTTGGCCTGGGCGAGGGTCTTGCCGACGGCGGCGACCTGGGGGTCGGTGAAGGTGACCCGGGGTGAGCCGATGCCTTCGGCGACCGCCTCGATCTCGCGCCCGAGCGCGTTCTCGGCGGCGACCCAGGCCTGGTACTTGCCCATGTGGGTGAAGAGGGCGCGGCCGTTGACGTCGCCGACCGCGTAGAGCCAGTCGCGGCCGCCGACCCGCAGCCGGTCGTCGGTCTCCAGGAAGCCGCCCTTGCCGGGCTCGACCCCGACCGACTCGAGGCCGATGCCCGCGCTGCGCGGCTTGCGGCCGACCGCGACCAGCAGCTCGGCGGCCTCCGACCCGGCTGCCGTCGTCCAGCTCGACGATCGACGCCGGCGCCGCCTGGCCTGACCCGCTGGGCGAGCGCGCCGGTGCGCACGTCGACGCCGTGCTTCTCGCGCAGCGCCGTCGGCGACCTGCTCGCCGGCGAAGGGCTCCTCGCGCGAGCAGCAGCTGCTCGGCGCCCTCGATCAGGGTGACCTCGGTGCCGAGGCGTCGACCAGGCCTGCGCCAGCTCGGAGCCGACCGGGCCGCCGCCGAGGACGACCATGCTCGCCGGCACCTGCTTCGAGGTCGTCGCGTCGCGGTTGTTCCAGGCTCGCACCGAGTCGAGCCCCTCGATCGGCGGCATCGCGGCGCCGCTGCCGGTGGCGACGACGACGACCCGGCGCGCTGTCAGTACGTCGTCGCCGACCAGCACCCGGCGCTCGCCGTCGAGCTTTCCCTCGCCGCGGAAGAGCTCGATCCCGTGTTCTTCCAGCCAGGGCAGCTGGCCGGAGTCGTCGAGGTCGTGGATCACCTCGTCGCGGCGGTCGAGGACCGCCTGCGGGTCGAGGTCGCCGCGTGACCGCCTCGGCGACGCCCGGCACCCGGCGCGCCTCGTCGAGCAGGTCGGCGGGGCGCAGCAGCGCCTTCGAGGGCATGCAGGCGTAGTAGGAGCACTCGCCGCCGACCAGGTGCTGCTCGACGATCGCCACCGACATGCCCGCCGTCGGCGAGCCGGCCGGCGCAGACCTCGCCCGGCGCCCCGGCGCCGAGCACGATCGCGTCGAATTCCCGCTCGCTCATCCGGTATCCTACCCGACACCGTACAATCGATGTCCACATAGCACGGGGGCGACAGGCTTCGACGTGGTCGATCCGTGCGAACGGTTGCAGGTCGAGGTTGCCGGAGGCCTCGTTAAACCCCGGCACCAACCAATACGTGCGGACCATGAGTTCGCCCTCGCTGCCTAGCTAGAACCTAGGTGATGAGAGTCGGTCCTCTCCCGCCCGCGGAGAGGGCAGCCGGCTTCAAATGCGGGCTTACCCAGGCGGATCGCCCCGTCTGCCAGGGGACAATTTCAGAGGGCTTTATCTCCCGCAGTGCCCGCCGGCGCGGACCCCGGGAGACGAGAATCAAGCGCCGGCTAAACCTGTAGAGACCTTCGCACTACGGCCACGGACGCCGGTTCAATTCCGGCCGCCTCCATCAAGCCGCCCGGTCGCGCAGCCACGAGATCACCTCGCCGGCGTTGCGGTCGGGCGGGAAGACGGGGTAGAAGACCTTGACGATCGGCCCGCTTCGGCGACGAAGGTGAGCCGCCGGTAGAGGGTCATCGCTTCGACCTCGAAGGTGGGCAGGCGCAGCTGGTCGCCAGGGTCAGCTCGGCGTCGCTGAGCAAAGCGAAGGGAATGTGCTCGCGTTCGGCAAACTCGCGTTGCTCGGCGGGGTCCTGCGCGCTGATCCCGACCACCGAGGCCCCGAGCGAGGAGAGCTCAGCGAGGCTGTCGCGAAAGGCGCAGCTCTGCGGCGTGCAGCCGCGGGCGCCGGGGATGTCGTCCCAGCCCGCCGGCAGGGGTCGGCCAGGAACACCGGTACGCGGATAGACGTAGGCGACGAGCAGATTCTGGGCGAGCTCGGCGAGGTTTGCCATCTCGCTCCTGGTGGATCTCAGGCTGAGCTCTGGCACGTCAAGCCCCAGCAGATGATCGGACGCGCCATCGTCTTGCGGAACCGGCAGGTCGGCGGGCAGCTCCGAGTAGTCCGTGCCCATCGGCCATCGTCGCAGGACACCGCTCGGCCGAGCTCGTAGGGTGCGGGCATGGACCGCTACGTCGCCTTCCTGCGCGGGATGAACCTCGGCGGTCGCCGGATCAAGAACGACGAGCTGCGGTTGCCGTTCGAGAAGCTCGGCTTCGAGGACGTCGCCACCTTCCGCGCCAGCGGCAACGTGATCTTCAGCGTCGAGAAAGACGGGGACCCGGATGCCCTCACCGCCCGGATCGAAGCCGGGCTGGGCGAGGCGCTCGGCTACGAGGTCCCGGTCTTCTTGCGCACGGCGGACGAGCTGCGGGAGATCGCCGCCCAGGAGCCGTTCGATTCCTCCCACGTCGCGGCTTCGAAGGGGAAGCTCCAGGTGGCGCTTCTACTCACGCCACCGGCCAAGAAGGAGCAGAAGGAGGTTCTCGACTTGGCCGGCGAGGACGATCGACTGGCGATCGAGGGCCGCGAGCTCTACTGGCTGCCCCGCGGCGGGATGTCCGAATCCGAGCTCGATCTGAAGGCGATCGGCGCCGCGCTCGGTCTGACCACGATCAGGACCAAGGGCACGATCGACCAGATCGCCGCCAAGCACTTCGCTAGCCCCTCCTAGCCGTCGGCGCGGGGGAGGGCGGCGATCTCGGCGTCGGCGCTGATCGCGCCGATCTCGTCTGGCAGCGCTGAGAGCTTGACGTTGGAGACGAACTCGATCTGCTGCCCGAGCGGGCGGAAGAAGTTGTCGTAGTGGGTGGGGACGACGATGCCGGGGTCGAGGCGGGGGAGGATTCGCTTCCAGTAGTCGCGGGTGAAGTTGCGGCCGGCGACGCCGGCGAGGAAGACGTCGACCTCGCGCTCGCGGATCGCGATCGTCGATCAGGTTGGCGCTGCCCTGGTGGTAGAAGCGGAGGCCGGCGACCTTGATCGAGATCCCCCAGACCTGGCCGCAGCGATAGGCGGAGGGCGAGAGCGCGTCGAGGTGCTCGCAGGTGAGGTCGCCGTCGTAGGGGACGGCCAGCCCCAGCAACAGCTTCGAGTGGGCGCTGGGGGTGAAGCTGACCTCGAAAGGGCCCAGCTCGTAGGTCAAGTAGGGCTCGACCTCGACCGCCCGGTCGGCGAGCCCGTGCAGGCCCATCAGCGTGACCAGCGAGTCGGAGCCGAAGGCGCTGCAGTCGAAGCGGCGGGCGATCTCCGGGGCGTCGACCGCGTGGTCGAAGTGGGTGTGCCCGACGAGAACTCCGACCACCTTGCCGGAGGGATTGACGAAGCGGTCGAGGGCAGCCGGATCGGGCAGCGTTGGCCGGCGTCGCAGCAGATCGCCGAACGGAACCCGGGAGAGGTAGGGATCGACGAACAGCGTCTGGCCCTCGTAGCTGATCCGGTAGCCCGAGACCCCGAGCCATTCGAGCTCGAGGCCGGCGGGGAGGGAGAGCGGCTTTGCCTCCAGCTCGGCCAGCGCCTGGCTGTCGTCGCGTTCGCTGAAGCGCCTCATGGCCCGCGCCTTGGCGAGGCCTCCCAGGTGTCGCAGCGGGCCGGCCATCGGTCTAGGCGCTCGCTGCCTGCCGCTCGGCCAGCCCCTTCAGGTTGAGCAGCTGCCGTCGCATCATCACCAGGTCTCCAGGAGGCCCGAGTAGGCGCAGCAACGGGCCGTGCGGCCAGCGCGGGTAGGCGACGAGCAGCTTGACCAGGATCCGCGATCGCCCCTCCCCGTGAGGATCCGAGCGATAGGTGCAGGCGACCCGGCCGAAGACCGGGCCACTGCTGAGCATTGTCAGCGAACGCCCCGGCTCGAACTCGGTGAGGCGAAAGATCGTCTGGAAGCGCTGGCCTCGCTCCAGCCGCTCGAGTCCCGGCGTCAGGGTCTGGGGACTGCGCCGCCCGAAGTTGTCGAGCTTGTCGTAGCTATAGGGGGCGGCGCGGAGTTGGCAGAGCCAGCGGAAGGTGATGTCGGCGGGCGCGGCGACGTCGACGGCGCGGAACAAAGCATGGTCCGGAGGGTCGATCAAACGATCGCAGGGAAAGCGATCACCCCGCTCGGATGCGGTCGACCCCCAGTTCGCCACGGTCGAGGGCCAGAGCATCTGCTTGCTCGCTAGGCGGTCTCGAGGGTGGTCGACAGCGCCGGCGAGGCGGACAGGGTCTGGAAGACGACGCAGTAGCGCTCGGTCAGCTTGAGCAGCGTCTCGAGCTGCTCCGGGTCGGCGTCGCTCTCCAGCTCGAAGCAGAGGCGAATCGCGGAGAAGCCGACCGGCGCGTCCCGGTCGACGGCGAGCGTCCCGCGGAAATCGAGCTCTCCCTCGGCGCGCACCTGTCCCGACTCGACCGAGATCCCCAGCGAGGTCGCGACCGCACGCAAGGTCACCCCGGCGCAGGCGACCAGCGCCTCGAGCAGCATGTCGCCGGAGCAGAGCAGCGAGCCGTCGCCGCCCGACGCGGGGTGCAGGCCCGCGTCGGCAAGGGCGCGGCCGGTCTGCACCGAGCAGGAGACGCCTTCGCCAAGCGCGCCGCTGGCCGAGAGCGTCACTCGAGCAGCATCCGGCTCGTCCCGGTAGCGCTCCTTCAGTGGCGTCTGGATTGCCCGCAGCTCCTCGCGTTCCACGGACGGGAGGTTACGCCCCGCGAGGGGAGGGACGACGTAGTGTCAGAGACATGGCAATCGCGACCGCGACGACCATCGACGTCCATGCCGGCGGCAAGCTGCTCTTCGCCGACGTCTCCTTCAAGCTCGAGCCACGCGAGCGGATGACGCTGTCGGGGCGAAACGGCGTCGGCAAGTCGACGCTGCTGCGGATCCTCGCCGGAGAACGCTCGCCGGATTCCGGCAGCCTCGTCGTCCAGAAAGGGGCCCGCGTCGCGCTGCACGACCAGCGCCCGCCGCGGGAATCCGGCGACCTCGCTCGGCGAGTACGTCTTCTCTGGGCGCACCGACATGCTCGAGACGGAGGCGGAGCTGGCGCGGCTCGAGGGTGAGATGGCGGGAGACGCCGACGAGGAGACGATGCGGGCCTACGCGTCCGCGCAGCAGCAGCTCGAAGCCGGCGGCGGCTACCGCTGGCGCGACGACGTTCTCGCCGTTCTCACCGGCCTCGGCTTTGGCACGGAGGCGACGAAGCGGCCCCTCTCGACCTTCTCCGGCGGCGAGCTGACCCGCGCCTCGCTCGCCCGGGCGCTGGCGACCCGGCCCGACCTGCTGCTGCTCGACGAGCCCACGAACCATCTCGACATCCCCTCGCTCGAGTGGCTGGAGAAATACCTCTGCGAGCTCGATGCCGCCGTCGTCCTCGTCGCCCACGACCGCTGGTTCCTGGAGGCGGTCGGCACCTCGGTGCTGGAGCTGGAGGCTCAGCGCGGCCGCTTCTTCGCCGGCCCCTGGCACGCCTGGCGCAAGGAACAGGCGGCTCGCGAGATCGCCCGCGGCAAGGCGATCGAGCGCCAGCAGGCGGAGATCGAGCGGATGGAGCGCTTCGTCGAGCGCTTCCGCTATAAGGCGACGAAGGCGAAACAGGCGCAGTCGCGGCTGAAGCAGATCGACCGGATCAAGCGCGACGGGGTCAAGGCCGAACAGCGCGACCGTCGCAACCTGCGCTTCTCCTTCGTCACGCCGGAGCGGCCGGGTCAGGTCGTGCTGAAAGCGGTCAAGGCGACGATCGAGGTGCCGGGCCGCACCCTGCTCTCCGAGGCCGACCTCGAAGTCGAGCGGGGCGAGCACGTCGTCCTGGTCGGGCCCAACGGCGCCGGCAAGACGACGTTGATCGAGACGCTGGCGGGGCGCCGGGAGCCGGCATCCGGCTCGATCCGGACCGGCCACAACGTCAAGGTCGGCTATCTCTCCCAGCACGCGGAGACGGCGGCGGGGGAGGGGACCGTGCTCGAGGCCGCACAGCGGCAGACCGGCCTCGCCGGCCCGAAGGCGCGCAAGCTGCTCGGCGGCTTCCTCTTCTCCGGCGCCGACGTGGAGAAGTCGCTGGACGACATCTCCGGCGGTGAGCAGCGCCGCCTCTCGCTGGCGATCCTCGTCGCCTCCGGCGCCAACGTCCTGATCCTCGACGAGCCGACCAATCACCTCGACGTCGAGAGCCGTGAGGCGCTCGAGGACGCGCTCGGCGCCTTCGAGGGGGCGGTGGTCCTCGTCTCCCACGACCGGGCCCTGCTCGAGGCGGTCGGCAGCCGCACCCTGGTCTGCGAGGACGGCGAGCTGACCAGTCATCCGAGCGGATGGGCGGCTTACCAGCGCGAGCGCGACGAACGCGGAGCTGCCGCGTCGGCGGCTAAGGCCAGCGCCAAGCGGGCGAAGAACAATGGCGGCAAACAGCGCCGCTCGGGCGGATCGGCGAAGACCGCGGCTCGCAAGGCCACTCGCCTGGCGGAGCGGATCGAGGCCGCCGAGGCGGAGCTTCGCGGTCTCGAGGAGGAGCTGGCCGATCCGGCTGCCTGGTCGACCCCGGGCAAGGCCGAGAAGGCTGGCGAGCGGCACGAGGCCGCGAAGCGCAAGCTCGCCGAGCTCTACGAGCGGTGGGAAGAGGCCGAGCGCGCGGTCAGCGCAGGGGGCGATCCAGGCTGACCCTGGTGCCCTTGCCGGGGGCGAGGGTGATGTTGCGGACCTTGACTCGCTCGGGCTCTGGGTCGGGAGCGCTGAGGTCGGCCCGCTCGAGGATCGTCCGCAGGATGACCCGCATCTCATATTCGGCGAAGGAGGCGCCGATGCAGCGCCGCACGCCGCCGCCGAACGGGATCCAGGCGTAGTTGTCCGCCTTGCCCTCGAGGAAGCGCTCCGGCCGGAACTCCCGCGGCTGCGGGAAGAGGTCCTCGCGGTAGTGCAGGCCGGCGATCGCCGCCATCACGAACGTCCCGGCCTCGAGCCGGTAGCCGCCGATCTCGGCCGGGGCGGTCAGCTTGCGCGCGACATCGAGGATCACCGGTCGCGCCCGCAGCGTCTCCTTCACGGTCGCGTCGAGGTAGTCGTCCTCGCCGGCGGCGATCGACTCGCGCAGCTTTTCCAGCACCCGCGGTGTGCGCAGCAGCCTCTCCATCGCCCAGGCCAAGCCCGTCGCGGTCGTCTCGTGCCCGGCCCCCAGAACGGTGACCAGCTCGTCGCGCAGCTCCTCGTCGCTCATCGAGCTGCCGTCATCGTGGCGAGCCTGCAGCAGCAGCGAGAGCACGTCGTCGCGCTCCTCGTCGCTCGCTTCGCTCTCGGCGCGGCGGATCGAGATCTCCTCGTAGATGAACTCGTCGAGTGCCTCGCGGGCGCGCAGGAAGCGGGTCCAGGGGCTCCAGCGGCCGAGGTCGCGGCGCAGCGCCGGGAAGGCGGTGATCAGGTTGACTCGCTTGGAGAACTCGTCGATCAGCCGCTCGAAGCGGATCAGCCGGTCCTCGTCGTGGACGCCGAAGACGGCCCGCATGATCACCGCCAGGGTGATCCGCTGGGTGTGGGGGCGCAGCGCGAATGGCTCGCCGACCGGCCAGCTCTCCATCTCCCGCAGCGTGATCTCGCGCATCAGCTCGCCGTAGTGGCGGATCTGCTCGCCATGGAAGGGCGGCAGCAGCAGCTTGCGCTGCTGCATGTGCGGGGCGTCGTCGAGGGTCAGCACCGAGTTCGGCCCCAGCGCCGGCTCCAGCACCGTCGCGTTCGCCTCGCCGGCGTGGAACTGGGCGGGGGAGCCGGTGAACATCGCTTTGACCAGCTCCGGGCTGGCGACGTAGACGGCGCGGCCGAAGTAGGGGAAGGAGATCGTGAAGATGTCGCCGTAACGCCGCTGGGCGGCGATCAGGAAGCCAAGCGGGTCGCGTACGTAGCGCAGCGCCTGGACCACTGCCGGGGCCTTCGAGCCGGGCGGGCGAGAGAGGGCCGCGGCGCTGCGAGACCGGGGCCGGGGGATCGTTGCCTGCTCCATCTACCGGGACCTTACGACAAAACTGGCCAGCCAGCCAATGACATCAGAAGACGATCGTGCGGTCGCCGTCGAGAAGGACGCGGTCGTCGAGGTGGGCCTTGACCGCGCGGGAGAGGACGAGGCGCTCGACGTCACGCCCGATCTGCATCAGGTCGCCGACCTCGTCGCGGTGGCTGACCCGGGTCACGTCCTGGTCGATGATCGGCCCGGCGTCGAGCTCCTCGGTGACGTAGTGGGCGGTCGCGCCGATCAGCTTGACCCCGCGCTCGTGGGCGCGGCGGTAGGGGTCGGCACCGACGAAGGCGGGCAGGAAGCTGTGGTGGATGTTGATCGCGGGCGCGCCCAGCCGGCGCAGGAACTCACCCGAGAGGATCTGCATGTAGCGGGCGAGGACGAGCAGGTCGATGCCCTCGAGCAGCTTCAGCACTTGCTCCTCTGCCGCCTCGCTCTCGCTGCGCTCGACCGGCACGTGATGGAAAGGGAGCCCGAGCGACTCGACCTGGCCGGCGTGGTCGGGGTGGTTGGAGATCACGGCGACGACGTCGGCACCGAGCTCGTCGCTGCGCCAGCGCCAGAGCAGGTCGGAGAGGCAGTGGTCTTCGCGCGAGACCATGATCGCGATCCGCTTGCGCTCACTCGACTCGGCGAAGCGGTGCTCCATCTCGAACGGCGCCGCGATCTCTGCCGCGAAGCGAGTTTGGATCTCGTCGCGCCGCTCCGCGGGGACGGCGTCGAACGCCATCCGCATGAAGAAGCGACCCTCGTCGCTCGAGTGCTGGTCCGCATCGAGGATGTTGAGGCCGGCGTCGGCGAGGAAGCCGCTGACCGCGGCGATCAGTCCCGGCCGGTCCGGGCAGGCGAGCAGCAGCCGCGTTGTCGGGGTCTCGGCGATGCGGGAATCATGCCGCTGTTTGTCTAGTCTGCATGCACGATGCGGATCACGGCTGCGCCCGACGGGCTGATCGAGCGGATCGGCCTGCTCTTCAACCAGGTGCCGACGCCGATCGGCGAGGCGATGTTCGGGATGCCGGTTGCCCGTTCGCTGCAGGTCGCCCAGCGCACCGGGATGCTCGAGGCGCTGGCGGAGGGACCGCGCGAGCCGACCGAGCTCGCCGAACACCTCGGTCTGAAACCGCAGGGGACCGAGCTGGTCCTCGACGTGATCGCCTCACTCGGGCATATCGAGCTGCGCGCCGACGGCCGCTATGAGATGACCACCCGGGCGCGGCGCTGGCTCGATCCCAACTCCGATCACTACGTCGGCGACTTCCTCGCCGACACCGGCGAATACTGGCAGTGGTGGCAGGGCCTCGAGGACCTGGTCCGCGATGGTCGCCATGCCGAGCTGCATGACAGGCCGGCCGACGATCCCTACTGGGGTTCCTACATCCGCGGCCAGTACCAGATCGCCCGCCTCTCCAGCGACGAGGTGGCGAAGGCCGTGCCGCTGCCCGCCAACGCCCACTCGCTGCTCGACGTCGCCGGCGCGCATGGCGAGTTCTCGATGGCGCTCTGCCGCCGCCACCCCGGCTTGAAGGCGACGATCGTCGACCTTCCCGGCAGCGCCCGCATCGGCCGCGAGATCGTCTCCGGGGCGGGGATGGTCGACCGCGTCCAGCACGTCGAGGGCGACATGTTCGAGGCGGATCTCGGCGGCCTTCATGACGGCGCCCTCTGCTTCAACATCGTCCACCACCTGACTCCTGAGCAGGCCCGTGAGCTGTTCGCCCGCATCCGCGCGGTCCTGCGCCCGGGCGCACCGCTCTGCATCCTCGAGCTCTACGACCGCCCCGAGGGTCAGAAACCGAACTCCGGCTCGATCCTCGGCCTCTTCTTCCACCTCACCTCCGGCGCCGACACCTATACGACTGAGCAGGTCTCGGCCTGGCTCGCGGAATCGGGCTTCGGCTCCGCCCACAAGGACACCTTCCGCACGCTGCCCAGCTTGGCGATGCTCAGCGCCAAGGCCGTCTGAGCGCCGTCCAGCGGCGCAAGATGCAATTCACCTCTGCTCGTCAGCAGGAGATTCGTGCCTGAGCTCGTAGCGATCGGCTCTTTCGCACGGCGATATGTGACGCCGGTCACCTTGTGGCGACGCGAACCTCGCCACGGTTCCGCGTCGTGCTCACAAAACGCACATATATCGTCCCTGTCCTCATCGCCTGTATCGCCTTCCCGGCGGCGGCTCTCGCCGCGACGGGCGACGACTCCCCGCCGGCCAGGATCGGCCTGGCGGACGCGAAGCCGGCCAAGATCTCCGTTCTGCATCGGCCGGTCGCGAGCTTCCGCAAAACGATCCGGGTAACGGTCGCCCGGATCGAGCAAGCCCGCCGCGCCAGGCTTCGCCGCGAACGCCGCGAGCTCTACGCATCGCTTCCAGAAGGCGTCTCGCAGTCCACCCTCGACGCGATCGCGGTCTGCGAGTCTGGCGGCGATCCAACCGTCGTCTCCTCGGACGGCAGCTACCGCGGCAAGTACCAGTTCTCCTTCGAAACCTGGGCCTCGGTCGGCGGCAGCGGCGATCCCGCGGAAGCTCCCGAGCAAGAGCAGGATTACCGTGCAGCTCTTCTCTACGCCCAGTCCGGCTCCAGCCCTTGGCCCGTCTGCGGCTGAACTCTTAGAGAGGCACCGGGTGCCGCTCCCCGCGGCTTGTACTTTTTCGGCATTCCAATTGCGGCCAGCCGCTGCGGTCCCACCGAAAAAGTTGAGCGGGGAGTGGTGCCCGGTGCCTCCCCTACGATCCGGGCCATGAGCGAGGCAGTCCCTACTCCGGATCCGAAGGGACCGACTCGTAAGCCCCCTCGCGAGGCAATTGCTGAGGCGAAAGTTCGTGCGCCCACCCGCGGCAACCGCAAGCTGGAGGGCTTCCTCGAGGCGGTGAACGAGGACGAGCAGGTGCGCGCCTGGTGGTACATGGCACAAATCCACGCCGAGCGGCTGGGGATGTCCGACCACTCCTGGGTCCACACCCAGATCGTCCTCAACATCGCCCTGCGGCTGTTGCGCCTGCTGGTCAAGGCCGGCGTCGAGCCGGCCGTCGTCGCCGACCACGGGATGTCAGCGCGGGACGCCGAGGTCGTCGTCGCCGGCGGCGCTCTGCTGCACGACGTCGGCATGTCGATCCATCGAGCCGACCACGAGGCCTACAGCCTCTTCCTCGCCAGTGGTGCACTCGAACGCCTGCTCGCGGACTCCTATCGCCAGCCCGAGCGGACGATCGTCGCCGCCGAGATCCTGCACGCGATCATCGGCCACCGCCGCCGCGGCGAGCCCTACACGCTCGAGGCAGGGGTCGTGAGGGTCGCCGACGCGCTCGACATGGCGCAGGGGCGGACCCGGCTGCCGCTAGAAGCGGGTCAGGAGGGGATCCACTCGATCTCCGCTGCGGCGATCGACGAGGTGCGGATCGAGGCGGGCGAGGAGCGCCCGGTGAGGATCGAGATCGAGCTCAACAACTCGGCCGGCATCTTTCAGGTCGACGACCTGCTGGCGACGAAGATCCGCGGCACGCCCCTGGAGGGCAAGATCGAGGTCGTCGCGAAGATCGAGGGCGAGAGCGAGAAGCGGCTGCTCAGTGGCTTTCGGCTCGACTGAGGCTCAGCCGAAGCGATCTAGGTCGTAGCGGCGCATTTCCTTGCGCTTCTCCAGTCTGCTTTGGATCAGCGACATCACGATCACCAAGATCGCGAAGAAGGCGATTACGCCGAAGCAGAAGAAGGTGACGGTCTTGTCCGTCGTCGGGCCGGCAAGGCCGACGCCGTTCTCGGCCAGCGCCGCCGGTGCGGCGACCAGCATCGAGAGCAGCGCCGCGCAAACGACCAACGCGATTCGGCTGCGGCGCGAGATGACCTTCACGCTGGGGAATCTAGCGCAACCAGCCGATACCTCTCCTCGCTGCTGTGCGGCAGCTCAGGTCGGCGAAAGGGCCCCGGTCGTGAGCAGGACGAGGACCAGGGTGCCCAGGGCGACGCGGTAGACGATGAAGACCGAGTAGGTGTGACGGGCGATGTAGCGCAGCAGCCAGGAGACCGCGGCGAGCGCGACGACGAAGCTGACCGCAGTGGCGAGGAGGGTCGGTCCCCAGCCGACGCCGCTGGAGATGCGGTCGAACTCGTCGATCGTCTGCAGGATGCCCGCGCCGGTCAGCGCCGGGATCGAGAGGAAGAAGGCGAGGCGGGTCACCGCCACCCGGTCGAGTCCCCGCAGGAGGCCGGCTGACATCGTCGCCCCCGAGCGCGAGACGCCGGGGATCAGTGCCAGGCACTGGACGATGCCGATGATCAGCGTGTCGCGCCAGGTGACTTCGTCCTCGTGGCGCTCCAGGGTCGCGCGGCTGTCGGCGAACCACATCACCCCGCTCCAGAGGATCAGTGCCCCGGCGACGAACCAAAGGCTACGCAGGGTCGTCTCGATCTCGTCCTTGAAGGCGAGGCCGACGACGGCGATCGGCAGCGAGCCGAGGATCACCGCCCAGCCGAAGCGGTAGTCGCGGTCACCGCGCTCGGCCGGCTTCGTCAGCCCGCGCAGCCAGGCTCGCACGATGCGGGCGATATCGCGGCGGAGGAAAAAGACCGTCGCGGCGACGGCACCGACCTGGATGATCGCCGTGAAGGCGGTGATGTCGGGGTCGTCGATCGAGTGGCCGAGAACGCTCTCGAGGATCGTCAGGTGCCCGGTGCTGGAGACGGGCAGGAACTCGGTGAACCCCTCGACCGCGCCGAGCAAGATCGCTTCCCACCAGGCCACTTAGAACCCCCGCCAATCGAGCACGGCAGACATTCTTCATGGAGAACCGGGGCCGTGCCGTGAAGCTTCTCCGAATGTTCACCCGCGGGAGCCGAACCGGCGCCAGACTGTGCCCTCACGAGACTCCTCTCTCGTCACCGCGAACGGCCCACTGCCCCGGGCCGTTCGCTCTTTTTCGAGGTCGGGTTTTGCGCGAATCCGGGGTCGTTTCCGCAATTAGGGTGTTTTGAGCTGTGAAAATCCTGTGAACGCAGGGATTTTGACTACGGCACCATCGTTGTCGATGCATACAATTGCGTTGTCTCGGTAGGCAAGGCACCCATTTCCCCCGCCAGCGGCGCCAGTCCCTTGAATCCACAGCAGACCATCAGGCTCGCGGTAATCGACGACGACAGCGGCTTCGTCACCGTGCTGTCGAAGCGCACCGACGCTGCCGGCTGGCAGCAGCGGGTGCTGAGCAGCGCGATCCCGCCGGAGGAGCTGGTCGCGATGAAGCTGAACGCGCTGCTGCTCGATCCGGCTGTGCTCGGCGACGAAGGCTGGGCCTACCTCGAGCGGGTCTGCGGCATGCTGCCCGATCTCGGCGTCATCGTCTGCACTGGCCGCTCGACGGTGGCCCAGCGGGTGCGAGGCCTCCGCCTCGGGGTCGACGACTGGATCGCCAAGCCGTGTCATCCCGAGGAGGTGATGGCGCGGATCGAGGCCGTCTCGCGCCGCCGCCGCCGCAGTCGCTCTCACGAGGAGGCGGGACCGCTCGTCGCCGGTGAGATGGAGATCCGTGCTGACCAGTTCCAGGCTTTCGTCAGCAGCGAGAGCCTCGACCTGACCCGCCGCGAGTTCGAGCTGCTGCAGCTCCTCGCCGAGGCCGAAGGCCAGGTGCTCGAGCGCGAGGCGATCTACCAGCGGGTCTGGGGATACGCGATGGCCCACGGCGACCGCTCGGTCGACGTCTTCATCCGCAAGCTGCGCCAGAAGCTCGAGAAACGCTCCCCGGGCTGGCGCTACATCCACACCCACTTCGGGGTCGGCTACCGCTTCGATCCGGAGCCGGTCGGCGGCAAACGGGACATCCCTCTCGCGGAGACGGTGGATGTGAAAGCGGCTGCGGATTCACAAGTCGTTCACAGCAGCTTTACTGCCGCGTAACCGAGCAGCCGCCAACGGCGGCCATCCTCGTTTGTCATGGCGCTGGAGATCCGCCCTGACGAGAACGCCGCCCTGGTCGACGGACGGCCGCTCAGCCTGACCAAGCGCGAGCTGCAGCTGCTGACCACGCTCGCGGCCCACCCGCAGCGGATCATGACCCGCGACGAGCTCTATGCCGAGGTCTGGGGGCGCCAGCCGCGCCACGACGACCGCTCGGTCGACGTCTACGTCAGCCGCCTTCGCTCCAAGCTCGGCGATGCGCTGCCGGAGCTGTGCCTGATCCACACCCACAACGGGATCGGCTACCGCTTCTCGCCGGACGGCTGATGCCGCGCTCTGCGACCTCAAGCCGATTCTTTTACATCTTTTTCACATCCCCGATACAGGCAGGTAACAAGCTGCCCGGAGGCCGCTGAGAGTGTGGCGCCGAGGGTCGGTCCTTCTGGGCCGGCGGACAGAAGTTGAATCGACCAAAAGGAGACCTTGTGCCTAGCTCTAAGTGGCTTGTCGCCGTTGCCTCCGCTGCCGTCCTGGCAGTCGGCGTGACGGCATGTGGAAGCGACGACGACTCGTCGAGCGCCAGCGGAGGCGGCGATCTGTCGGGCTCGATCCGGATCGACGGGTCGAGCACGGTTGCCCCGTTGACCGCAGCGGTAGCCGAGGAATTCGAAGCTGAAAACTCCGGCGTCAAGGTGACGGTCGGAACCTCAGGCACCGGCGGCGGCTTCGAAAAGTTCTGCGAGGGCGAGACCGCGATCTCCGACGCCTCGCGTCCGATCGAGCCCGAAGAGATCGATGCCTGCAAGAAGAACGGGGTCGGCTTCGAGGAGGTTCGGGTCGCGACCGACGCGCTCACGCTCGTCGTCAATCCCGAGAACCCGGTCAACTGCCTCACGGTCGATCAGCTCAACGCCGTCTGGGGCCCGGACTCCGATCTCTCAAACTGGAATGAGATCCCCGGCCTGAAAGAGGACTACGACGAGGACCTGGCGCTCTTTGGACCGGGCACCGACTCCGGCACCTTCGACTACTTCACCGAGGAAATCAACGGTGAGGAGGGTGCCTCGCGCAAGGACTACAACAACGTCGGCGAGAACGACAACGCCACGGTTACCGGCGTCGAGGGCGCGCCCGGCGGCATGGGCTACTTCGGCTACTCCTTCTACCAGGAGAACGAAGACGCCCTCAAGGCGCTCGAAGTCGACGGCGGCAAAGGCTGCGTCGCACCCTCGGCCGAAACGGCTCAGGACGGCAGCTACGTTCCGCTCAGCCGGCCGCTCCTGATCTACCCCAGCAGCGAAGCCCTGAAAAAGCCCGAGGTGGAGGCGTTCGTCAACTACTACCTCGACAACGTCAACCAGGTCGCCGAATCGGTCGGCTTCATCCCGCTGACCGAAGAGCAGCTGGCGGCATCCAAGGCCGCCGCCGAAAAAGCCGGAACCTGAGAGCAGCGCTTGTCCCGGCTTCAGGCCACAAGTCCGCGCTACGGCGAGAAGGTCATTCATGGCCTTCTCGCCGCTTGCGGCATCCTCTCCGTCGTCACCACGACGGCGATCGTCGTCTCCCTGATCGGACCGACGATCGGCTTCTTCGAGATTGTCCCGGCCGACGAGTTTCTCTTCGGCATCGATTGGACCCCGCAGTTCGAGCCGCCCAGCTTCGGCGTGCTGGCGATCGTCGCCGGCACGCTCAACGTGACCCTCTGGGCGATGCTCTTCGCGATCCCGATCGGGCTGGGGGCCGCGGTCTACCTCAGCGAGTACGCGCCTCCCCGCGTGCGCAAGACGGTAAAGCCGGTGCTGGAGATCCTCGCCGGCATTCCCACGGTGGCGATCGGCTTCTTCGCGGTCACCTTCATCCTGCCGGAGGTGATCCAGCCGCTCTGGCCCGGCGAGTTCCTCGGCGGTGCCGTCGGCAAGCCGTTCCTGGCGCTCGCCGGCGGTCTCGGCATCGGTCTGATGATCGTGCCGATCATCGCTTCGATCTCCGAGGACGCGATGTCGGCGGTGCCGAACGGCCTCCGAGAAGGCGCCTACGCGATGGGGGCGACGAAGATGAAGGTGGCGACGCGGGTGGTCTTCCCGGCGGCGCTATCCGGCATCGTCGCCTCGATCGTGCTGGCGATCTCGCGCGCCCTCGGCGAGACGATGATCGTCCTCCTCGCCGCCGGCTCCACGCCCAACTTCTCTCTCAACCCGGTCGAACCGATCCAGACGATGACCGCCTACATCGGCGTCACCGCGACCGGCGACATCTCGACCGGCTCGCTCGACTACAAGTCGGTGTTCGCGGTCGGCACGGTGCTCTTCGCGATGACCTTGGTGATGAACCTGCTCAGCATCAGGCTGGTGCGCAAGTACCGCGAGGTCTACGAGTGACGCCCGAGCCGGGAGCGGCCGCCCCGCGCAACCGCCTGGCGATCGCCGGAGCTCGGGCCACCACCGAGGCGATGCTGCGCGACCAGCCGCGCGGCGACGTGCTCCGCAACGCCGCCTTCGCCGGCCTGCTGCTGCTGGCGGTCCTGATCGCCCTCGCCGGCCTGTTCGCGTTGCTGATCCAGGCCTTCGTCAAGGGCGCTCCGGCATTCAGCCTCGATCTCTTCACCAACCCGCCGTCGCAGATCTTCCCGGAGAAAGCCGGCTTCCGGCCGGCGATCATCGGCTCGCTGGAGCTGATCGCCGGCGTGATCCTCTTCGTCGTCCCGGTCGGGATCGGCGCGGCTCTCTACCTCGAGGAGTACGCCGACAAGACCCGTTGGTGGAACCGCATGATCGAGGTCAACATCCAGAACCTGGCGGCGGTTCCCTCGATCATCTACGGCATCCTCGGGCTGGCCTTCATCGTCCGCGGCCCGCTCGATCTCGGCTTCATCCTCGCCGCCGGCTCGCTCACTCTCGCCCTGCTCGTCCTGCCGATGGTGATCATCGCCGCTCGCGAGGCGATCCGTGCGGTCCCCGACTCGATCCGCCAGGGCTCGCTGGCGCTCGGCGCGACCAAGTGGCAGACGGTCCGCAGCCAGATCCTGCCTGCTTCGATTCCCGGCATCTCCACCGGCGTCATCCTCGCCGTCTCGCGGGCGCTGGGGGAGACCGCACCGCTGCTCCTCGTCGGCGCGACGGTCTTCGTCACCTTCGACCCAACCCCGTTCTCGGACGGTTACTCGGCGCTGCCGGTGCAGATCTTCAACTACGCGGTCCAACCCCAAGACGAGTTCCAGGCGCTGGCCGCCGCTGGAATCATCGTGATGCTGATGGTTCTGCTGGCGATGAACTCCTTCGCGATCTGGCTACGAAATCGTTACGAGCAGAGGTGGTAGGTGATCTACTGTGAGCAAGCGGATGATGATGGACGAGAGCAGAGCTGAGACGGGCCGCGAAGCACGCGAAGCCGCGGCCGAGCGGGCGGCGATCGCCGTGCGCCCGGAGGAGTTTCAGAGCGGGCGCGGCCTTGGAGGTAGGGAAAAGGTCTTCGAGCTGAAGGGCATCGACGTGCTCTATAGCGGCACCACTGCGGTCAAGAGCATCTCGATGGACATCCACCGCAACGACGTCACGGCCCTAATCGGCCCCTCGGGCTGCGGCAAGAGCACGCTGCTGCGTTGCCTCAACCGGATGAACGACCTGATCCCGGCGGCGGAAGTTCGCGGCGAGCTGCTTTATCACGGCGAGGATCTCTACGGGCCGGCCGTCGACCCGGTCCAGGTCCGCAAGCTGATCGGCATGGTCTTCCAGAAGCCGAACCCGTTCCCGAAGTCGATCTACGACAACGTCGCCTTTGGGCCGCGCATCCTCGGCGAAAAGGCGAACCTCGACGCCACGGTCGAGCACGCCCTGCGTGGGGCGGCCCTTTGGGAGGAGGTCAAGGACCGGCTCGACGACAACGCCTTCGGCCTCTCCGGCGGCCAGCAGCAGCGCCTTTGCATCGCTCGCTGCATCGCCGTCAAACCGGACGTGATCCTGATGGACGAGCCTTGCTCGGCGCTGGATCCGATTTCCACCGGCAAGATCGAGGACCTGATGGTCGAGCTGAAGGAGGAGTTCTCGATCGTCATCGTCACCCACAACATGCAGCAGGCCGCGCGCGTCTCCGACCGCACGGCCTTCCTCATGGTCGAGCTGGACGCTGATGAGCAGAATCGCTGGGGCCGCCTGGTCGAGTACGACGAGACCGAGAAGATCTTCACCAACCCCACCGACAAGCGGACCGAGGACTACGTCTCCGGGAAGGTCGGCTGAGCGCGGCGATGCCGGAAGGGGTTCGAGTCCAGTACCAGGAGGACCTGGAGCGGCTGGAGGTGAGCGCGCTGGGTGGGCTCGACCTCGTCAACTCGGCGCTGGAGCGAACCCTGGAGGCGATCGAGCACCAGGACGTCGAGCTGGCGCAGCTGGTGGTCATGGACGATGACCGCATCGACGGCCGCTATCTGGAGGTGCACCAGGCTCTGATCACCCTGCTAGCCACCCAGTCGCCGGTGGCGACCGACCTGCGATTGATCTCGGCGCTCTTGCACGTGCTGAAGAACGTCGAGCGGATGGGCGATCAGTGCGTGAACATCTGCAAGATGATCCCGCTGTCCGGCAACGAGCCGCCGGCCGACGAGGAGATGGTGAAGATGATCCTGACCATGGGCAGACAGGCCCGCACTCTGATCGGTCAGGCCAAGCGCTCCTTCGCCGACCGCGACGTGGAACTGGCGCGCGACCTGGTCATTCAGGACGACGTCGTCGACAACCTCAACCGCGACTGCTTCCGGCTGGCGCTGGAGATCGGCGACGACGCCGACAGGCGCGAATGGGCGATGACGATGCTGCTCGCGGCGCGGGCGATCGAGCGGATCGGCGACAACGCGGTGGACATCGGCGAGCAGGTCGCCTTCGTCGTCACCGGGCTCTTCCGGGAGTTCGAGGACGCCTCGCATCCCGCGCAGTAGCGATTGAGATCCGCGGCGTCTGGGAATATTGGGCAAGAGTCCCCGGGATGCTCTGTGCCGCCATAGATATCGGCTCGAATACGACACGCGTGCTCGTGGCGGAGCCCGTCGACGGTCAGCTGAAGAAGGTGATGGAGCAGCGGGCCTACACCAGGATCAACAAGGCCTTGGACGGAGACGGCGCGATCCTGGCCGGAAAGGTCGATGAGGTCTGCGAGGTCGTCGCAACCCAGGTCAGGCTCGCTCGCGAGCTGGGAGCCGAGGAGATTCGGGCCGTCGCGACAGCGGCGGTGCGTGAGGCTTCCAACGGCGAAGAGGTCGCCGCGGAAATTGGCGAGGCGGCCGGGGTTCCGGTCGACATCCTCAGCGACGAGGAGGAGGGTCGGCTTTCCTTCATCGGCGCGACCAAGACGCTTGGGCACCCTGCCGCCGGCAAGGTCGGCGTCGTCGACGTCGGCGGCGGCTCGACCGAGGTGATTCTCGGCACCGTTCCCGGCGGCGCCGAGGAGGTCCGCTCCTGGCGGGTCGGGTCCGGTGTGCTGGCGGACGAGCTGCTTGCCTCCGATCCGCCCTCGGCGGCCGAGATCCGCAAGGTCCGCGACCGGATCGACGACATCTTCGACGGGGTCGAGATCGATCGCCCCGCCCAGGCGGTCGCCGTCGGCGGCAGCGCCACCTCGCTGCGGCGCCTGGTCGGCGCCGTGCTCGAGTACGAGACCCTGGAGCGAGCGGTTCGGGTCCTTTGCGGCGATCCCGCGGCTGACGTCGCCCGGCGCTTCGAGCTCGACCCCGAACGGGTGCGCATCCTCGCCACCGGGGTGCTGCTGCTGGAGAAGGTCTCCGAGCTGCTCGGGCAGCCGCTGCAGATCGGCAAGGGCGGCCTGCGCGAGGGGGTCATCCTCGACCTCCTCAACGGCAGCGCCAACGGCTCCCCAGTCCGCCTCGCCGCATAGCCCCGGCGGGACGTGCCGTCGGTTATATGCCCCTATGGGTGCCTAACGTGCGGCACGTCCCTGCTGGGCGGCGTTAGCCTCACACTGTGGCCCGCGCGCGCAAGGTCGAGCTCGACTGCGAGGAGCCGTTTGCACGCGCGGCGGCGCGCGTGGTCGAGGTTCGCGCGGAGGAGGTCTTCGAGCACTCAGCGATGGCGTGCTCGACCTCAGTGACGTAGAGCCGGTGCACGACATGCGCGTCGCGACGCGCCGTCTGCGGGCGGCGCTCGAGGTCTTCGAGCCGTGCTTCCCGGCCAAGCGCTGGCGCAAGGCGCTGAAGCGGGTCAAGCGGCTGGCCGATGCGCTCGGTGAGCGCCGCGATCTCGACGTGGAGATCGAGCTGCTCGAGGGTCTCGCTGACGAGACCGCGGAGGCCGACCGGGAGGCTCTGGCGAGCCTGATCGAGCGACCTGCGGGCAAAGCAGCGACAGGCCAATGACGAGCTCGCCCCGTTCGTCTCGGCCGAGCGGCTGAAGAAGCTGCGCCGCCGTCTCGCCAGGCTGGTCGAGGGGGTGGAATCGTGAAGGCCCGCAAGGTGAAGGGGCTGGAGCCCGCCGGGCCGCTGCGTGCGAACGCCACGCGCATCGTGCGTACCCGGCTGGACGAGCTGCGTGGCTTCGCAGCCGCGGCGCTCGCTCCGGGCGCCGACACCACCCAGCACGACATGCGGATCGCGGCGAAGCGACTGCGCTACGTGCTCGAGATCGTCGGTCCCTGCCTTGGTGAGGAGGCGGCAGACGCTCGCCGGGCGGCCAAGGAACTGCAGTCGGTGCTGGGCGACCTCCATGACTGCGACCTGATGCTGATTCGAGTGGAAGGGATCGAGTCCCTCGACCGGGGTGCTGCGAGCTCGCCGCGAGCATCTCTTCCAGCGCTTCGTCGAGCTCTGGCAGGCGGAGGCGAGCAAGGGCACCTGGGCCACGCTCGAGCGGGCTCTCTAGGCCCGCCCGCATCAACGGTGAGTTCGTGTTTTGTCGTCCCATAGGGAGACAAAACGCGAACTCACCGAACTGGGCCATTACGGAACGTTCACGGGTGGTTCTCCATCCGTTCACAAGTTTTCCCTGCTAATGGCGAACTCTGGAGGTGACAGAAACGACTAGAGCAGGGAGACGCCGATGACTTCCCGAGTAGACATGCACTGCCATTCCACCGCCTCGCAGCTCTCGCGGCTCGGGGTCCAGCGCTCGCTCGGGCTGCCCGAGTGCGCGACGCCTCCGGAGGAGGTCTACGAGCTTGCCAAGCGGCGGGGAATGAACTTCGTCACGATCACCGATCACGACACAATCGACGGTTGCCTCGAGTTGGCCGACCGTCCCGACTGCTTCGTCTCCGAGGAGCTGACCGCCCGCTTTGCCGGCGAGCCCCAGGCGGTTCACGTCCTTTGCTACGGGATCACTCCCGGGGACCACGAGTGGCTGCAGGCACATTCCGGCGACCTCCTCGCCTGCGCCGCCTACCTTGACCAGAACGAGATCGCCTGCGCGCTCGCGCATCCCTTCTACAACGTCGACGCACCGCTGACGCCGCGCCACCGCCGCCTCCTCGCCGACCTCTTTCCGGCTTGGGAGGTGCGCAACGGGTCGCGTGCCGCGGAGCTGAACATGCCCGCCGCGATCTACATCGAGACCCACGGCGGCACCGGCATCGGCGGTTCCGACGATCACGCCGGCGTGGACATCGGCCGTACCTTCACCGAGGTATCGGTCGCATCCACGCCGGAAGAGTTTCTCCTCCGCTTGCGTCGCGGCGACGCCGCCGCGGGCGGGGAGCAGGGCAGCGCCGCCAAGTGGGCGCACGCGGCGATGGCGCTCGCCACCCGCGCCCTCGCCCTCGACGGTCAAGACGGCGGCGACGCTGCGCCCGATCCCTCGACGGTGCTGAAGATCGCCCAGCGGGCGCTCAGCGAGGGTGCCGCCCGCGAGGGCAAGGTCGCCACCGACATTGGTCCCGACGACGCCCGCGCACTGCTCGAGGCATGGCTGAGCTCGATCGGGCTGGACCTGAGGGGGCGCGACCTGCTCACCTACCTCCAGGCCGACGACTTCTCACACGCCGATCTCTACCGGCGCGCCCGCCGCATCCACGACCGCCGCCTGCGCGACGCGGTCGAGCATGGCGCCGCAGCCGCCGCTCGCGGCGATGCGCTGTCGGCGCTCGGGGGTCTGTTCGAGGCGGTCGTCCCGGCGGTCCCGTACGCCCCCGCGACCGCCTTCCTCGGCACCGAGAAGGCAAAGCTTGCGGCACGCGTCGGAGAGCGACCGCGGGTCGCGCTGATCGCTGACGGGATCGACTTGATGCACGGGGTCACCGCGACGATTGCCCAGATCCGCGAGCGGGGGGTGCCGGGGATCGAGGTCGACGTGGTCGGCACCGACGCCGGGGTCGACCGCCGACTGCCGGCGGCTGCCGAGCTGGAGGTGCCCTTCTACGAAGGGATGAAGCTGGGAGTGCCGGGCCTACCCGATCTGGTCGAGACGCTCGCCGAGGGCCGCTATGACGCGGTCCACGTCACCGCTCCGGGGCCAGTCGGAATCGCCGCGACCCTGCTCAACCGGGTGACTGGGATGCCGCTGATCGGCAGCTACCACACCGAGCTTGCCGCCTACGCCGGCCTGCGCAGCGGCGACGGCGGGCTGGAGGCGGCGGCGCGAGCCGCGCTGGGCGCCTTTTACGGCGCGCCCTCGCTCGTCCTCTCGCCGAGTCCGGCGGCCGATCGCTCCCTGATCGGATTGGGCGTCGATCCGTCTCGGCTGGGCCGCTGGGAGCGCGGTGTCGACCTCTCCCGCTTCGATCCCGGCAAGGCCGTCCGCGACGCCTATCCGGGCGAGGTGAAGGTTCTCTACGCCGGCCGTCTCACCCGCGAGAAGGGAGTCGACCTGCTCGCCGAGAGCTTCCTACGAGCCCGCCGGGTCGATCCGCGCTTGCACTTGCTGCTCGCCGGCGGCGGCCCCGAGGAGGGCGAGCTGCGTGCGCGCCTCGGCGAGCACGCCACCTTCCTCGGTTGGCTGGAGGGCGAGGAGCTGGCTCGGGTCTACGCCAGCGCCGACCTTTTCCTCTTCTGCTCCACCACCGACACCTACGGCCAGGTCGTGCTCGAGGCCGGCGCCAGCGGGCTGCCAGTGATCGCGGTGGCCGAGGGCGGGCCCACTTCACTGATCGAGAACCGCCACACGGGGATGCTCTGCCGGCCGGACCCGGACCATCTCGCCGGCACGGTCCTGCAACTCGCTGCCTCGCCGCTGTTGCGCCGCCACCTCGGCGCCTCTGCCATCCGCTCGGCTCGCGGCCGCTCCTGGGAGCGGGCGCTGGAGCAGCTCGCGGCCGGCTACCGCCGCGCCCTTGGTGTCTCGTCTCCAGCCACCGAGCAAGCCCCTGCCCGCGCCGCCTGAGCCAGGCGGGACGCCGCTGTCGCGTCAGTACGATGAGCCGATCGACGATCCCGCTCTCTATTTCAATCGCGAGCTCTCCTGGCTCGACTTCAACCAGCGGGTGCTGGAGCTGGCCGAAGACCCCGAGGTACCGCTGCTGGAGCAGGTCAGGTTCTGCGCGATCTATGCCAACAACCTCGACGAGTTCTTCATGGTTCGCGTCGCCGGGCTGTTCGACCAGATTGATGCCGGGATCGACGCGCGCGGCCCCGACGGCCTCCCTCCCGGCGAGCAAATCGACGCGATCCAGGCTCGGGTGCTGGAGCTGGACCAGCGCCTGCACAGGTGCTTCAACGGCCGCCTTCGCCCCGAGCTCGAGCAGCACGGGATACGCATCGTCTCGCTCGACTCGGCGACGGAGGCCGAGCGCCGCGAAATCGACGCTCGCTTCCACGAGCAGGTCTTCCCGGCGCTGACGCCGCTGGTGATTGGCCTCGGCCGCCCCTTCCCCTACATCTCCAACCTCTCGCTCAGCCTCGGCGTGCTGCTGCGCGACCCCGAGAGCGGCACGGAGATCATCGCTCGGGTCAAGGTGCCGAAGGAGCTGCTTCGTCGCTTCCTTCCGGTCGGCGACGACGGCAAGGCATTCGTCCCGCTCGAGGAGGTGATCGCTGCCAACCTCGATGTGCTCTTCCCCGGCACCGAGGTGGTCGACCACGGCTACTTCCGGGTCACCCGCGACGCCGACTTCACCGTCTCCGACGAGGCCGACGACCTGCTGCAGGCGGTACAGGACGAGATCCGCCGCCGCCGCTTCGGCGAGGTCGTACGCCTCGAGATTGCGGCGGGGATGAACCCGAAGCTGCGCCAGCAGCTGATCGAGGCACTGCGGCTGGAGGAGCGAGAGGTCTACGACGTCGACGGGCTGATCGACCTCGCCGACCTCACCGACATTGCTGACGTGCCTGGCCACGCCGAGTTGCGCTACCCGCCCTGGACCCCGGTGACTCAGCCGCGCCTGCAGGGGGAGGACGACGAACCGGTCGACATCTTCGCCGCGATCCGCCACGACGACATCCTCGTCCACCATCCCTATGACTCCTTCGCCTCGGTCGAGCGCTTCGTCGAGCAGGCGGTCGCCGACCCCGACGTGCTGGCGATCAAGCAGACGGTCTACCGGACCAGCGACGACTCGCCTCTCGTCCCCTCCTTGATCCGTGCCTCCGAACGCGGCAAGCAGGCGGTCTGCATGGTCGAGCTGAAGGCTCGTTTCGACGAGGAGGCCAACATCCACTGGGCGAAGTCGATGGAGGAGTCGGGCGTGCACGTCGTCTACGGCATCCCCGGGCTGAAGACCCACGTCAAGGCGATCGTCGTCGCCCGCCGCGAGGGCGAGCGGGTGCGCGAGTACGTCCATATCGGCACCGGCAACTACCACCCGAAGACGGCCCGCCTCTACACCGACTTCGGTCTCTTCACCGCGGACCCCGAGATCGGCGCCGACGTCGCCGAGATGTTCAACTTCCTCACCGGCTACGGGCGCCCTGCCGAGTACCGCAAAGTGCTGGTTTCGCCGACGACGATGCGGACCGCATCGTCGAGGAGATCGAGGCGACCGTGGAGGCGCACCGCGCCGGCGAAGAGGCGCGGATCGCGCTGAAGATGAACTCGCTGGTGGACGCGGCCTGCATCCGAGCGCTGTATGAGGCGTCGCGCGCCGGCGTGCGGGTCGATCTCAACGTGCGCGGCATCTGCTGCCTGCGACCCGGGGTGCCGGGGGTCTCGGAGAACATCCGGGTCGTCTCGATCGTCGGCCGCTTCCTCGAGCACTCGCGCGTATATGCCTTCCAGCGCGGCGAGGAGACACGGGTGCTGATGGGCTCCGCCGACCTGATGCCACGCAACCTCGAGAGCCGGGTCGAGCTGGTGGCGCCGGTCGAGGATCCAGGCCTACGAGCCGAGCTCCTCGACGTACTGGAGCGCTGCTTCGCCGAGAACGCGAACGCCTGGGAGCTCGACTCGGACGGCGTCTGGACCCGGCTCGCGGTGCCCGAGGGCGAGCGCCGCAGCATGCAGGAGGAGCTGCGTGAGCGCCACGCGGCACGGGCCGCGGAGCAGCTCGCGGCGAGCGCGAGCTGAGCGGAGCCGCGCCCGGCGCGATCAATAGGATTGCCCGGTGGCGCGTCTTTCCCTCCTGCCCCGCGACAGCACCTTCTTCGACCTCTTCAACGAGGCGGGCCAGAACACAGTTCACGCTGCCGGCCTGCTCGACCGGATGATGGGCTCCTGGCCAGACGACAGCGGGCTCTCGCGGGAGATCCTCGATGCCGAGCAGGAGGGCGACCGGATCACCCACGACATCATCAAACGGCTCAACTCGACCTTCGTCACGCCGATCGATCGCGAGGACATCTACGGGTTGGCGACGCAGATGGACGACATCGTCGACTACACCGAGGAAGCCGCCGACCTGCTCGGCCTCTACAAGATCGAGGCGCCGATGGCGCAGGCGCAGGCGCTGACCAAGGTCCTGGTTCAGGCCTGCGAACAGCTCGCCGAAGGGCTGAAGCACCTGCGCGAGTTCAAGGGCCTCGACAAATACTGGATCGAGATCCACCGGCTCGAGAACGATGGCGACAGGATCTCCCGTGACGCCGTCGCCTCACTCTTCTCCAACGGCATCGACCCGATGGTCGTGATCCGCTGGAAGGACATGTTCGCCGTGCTCGAGAACGCGATCGACGCGACCGAGACCGCCGCTCAAATCATTGAGGGCATCGTCATCAAGAACTCGTGAGTTCCGACGTAATCCTCGTCATCGTCGTCTGCACGGCGCTTGCCTTCGACTTCACCAACGGCTTCCACGACACAGCGAACGTCGTTGCCACCTCGATCTCGACCGGGGCGGCGCGGCCGCAAGTGGCGATCGGGATGGCAGCCCTGCTCAACTTCGCCGGCGCCTTCATCTCGATCTCGGTGGCGGCCACGGTCGCCAACGACGTCGTCAACGCGGAAGTGATCACCCCGACGATCGTCTTCGCCGGCCTAATCGGGGCGATCGCCTGGAACCTGATCACCTGGTACTTCGGCCTGCCGTCGAGCTCGTCGCACGCGCTGATCGGAGGCGTCGTCGGTTCTGCCGTGGCGGCAGCTGGCTTCGACGCCGTGCTGGCCGACGGCCTCGTGGGAAAGGTGCTGGTGCCGGCGGTGGTCGCGCCGATCCTCGCCTTCGTCACCGCCGGGCTGGCGATCGCGTTGATCTACCGCATCGTCGGCCGGCAGCGGCCGGGAACCGTGACGCGCGGCTTCCGCTACGGGCAGATCGTCTCCGGCGGCCTACTGGCCCTTGCGCATGGGACCAACGACGCCCAGAAGACGATGGGGGTGATCACGCTCGCCCTGATCGCCAACGGCTCCCTGGGCGCCGACGCTGATCCACCGTTCTGGGTCATCGCCTCGGCGGCGGCGGCGATTGCCCTCGGCACCTACAGCGGCGGCTGGCGGATCATCCGCACCACCGGCACCCGGATCATCAAGATGGACGCGGCGCAGGGCTTCTCGGCGCAGGGGGCCGGCTCCGCCGTGATCCTCGCCTCGACGCACTTCGGCTTTCCGCTCTCGACCACTCATGTGATCAACGGGGGCGTAATGGGCTCTGGTGCGGCCAAGCGGCTCTCGGCGGTGCGCTGGGGAGTCGCCGGCAACATCATCGTCGCCTGGCTGCTCACCCTGCCAGCGGCCGCGGCGATCGGGGCCGGCACCTATGGAATCACCGCGATCTTCGGCGACGGGGCGACAGGGCCGGTGCTGGTGACGCTGTTGGCGCTGTCGCTGATCGGCGTCGCCTTCGCCCGGCGCTCGCAGCGCGGCGCGCCGGTTCCGGCGGGTTGACCATGGTCGCGGTCGTGGTCGAAACCAAGGAGATGGTGCAGACGGTGATCGCCTCGATGGTCGCCGGGGTGGGGGTGACGGTTACCTTTTCGGTCGCGATCTGGGGAGTCGCCCGCTTCGCCGACCTGAGCCGCAACGAACGCCCTCTGGCGGCCGGCGCGGCGGCGGTCCTGGCAGCGCTGGCGCTGGCGGTCACGTTTGCCAGCGTCGTCTTCGGAATCATCGTCATGACCAAGTAGCCGCCGTACAATTTCTCTATGCGCACCTTGCGCAACGTCGCGATCATCATGCTGCTGGCCCTGGCGGTTGCCTTTGCGCCGGCGGGCGGCAACGTCGCCGAAGCGATCCTCACCGCGATCACGATGGGGTTCCTCGCCGGGATCGCCTGGATGCTCTTCGTCCTCAGCCGCCAGAACCAGCTCACCCTGGCGACGCTTACCGACGCACGCCGGGGGATTCTCTACGGAGCGCTGGGGATGATCGCCCTGCTGATTGCCGGCAGCGATGAGCTCTTCTCGACCGGTGGCGGCACCCTCGTCTGGATCCTCCTGCTCGGCGCTTCGGTCGCCGCGATCTGGCGGATCTGGGTTGAGGCCAACAGCTACTGATTCACGAACCACCTCTGTGACTGAATCGTTCGTTTGAGCGTGCCACGCGCGCGTCTCGGGCTGGGACGGTCGCCGGGTGTCGCGCCAGGCAGCCATCAGCGAGCGCCATGGAGAGGAGGGGACCGCCTCGGTCGAGCTGGTCGCCGCGGTCCCGTTCCTGCTGCTGGCGGTTCTGGCGATGGCGCAAATCGGCCTCGCTGGCCAGGCCCTGTGGTCGGCGGGCGTGGCCGCGCGGGCCGGCGCTCGCGCAGCGCTGGTCGGAAGAGATGCGACGGCGGCGGCGCGGCGGGCGCTGCCGCCGTCGCTGCGCTCCGGGGCAGAGGTGGGGGACTCCGGCGCGGTCTCGGTCCGGGTGCCGGTCCCGCATCTTCTGCCCGGGCTCCCGCGTCTGACCGTCGGCGCGAAGGCGGGGCTGGAGTCCGAGGATGGTTAGGGAGGGTGGGCAGGCCTCGGTCGAGCTCGTCGCCACCCTGCCGGCGCTGTTCCTCGCCGGGCTCGTTGCGCTCCAGCTTCTTGCCGCTGGCTACGCCCTGACCCTCGCCGATGGCGCCGCTGAGGCGGGAGCCCTGGCCTTGGCCTCGGGACGCCCGGCAGCGGATGCGGTGCGCGAGTCCCTTCCCGGCTGGGCGGAGGATGACGTCGCCGTCGCGGTCGAGGGTGGGCGGGTCACGGTGAGGCTCAATCCGCCTTCGCCGCTCCCGGTCATCGCCGACCGGCTCACCGTGACGAGCTCCGCCTTTGCCAAGGCGGCGGGACGTTGAACGGGCGCGTGATCCTGGCGGCCGCCGTCGGTGCGGCGGGCGGCTCCAGGGCGGCGTCCGCGGCGCTCGTCTGCGCCGGCTCGGATGCGGATCGGCCCGGCCTCCTGATCGACGTCGGCGGTCGGGTGCCACGACCGACCCTGGTCGCCTCCACCGGTGCCCGCAAGCTGGAGGAGCGACTCGCCGCTCACCTGCCGGAGATACGCGCGGCCTCGCGCGGGCAGACCTGTCACCTCGCTCTTCCCGGCGACCCGACTGCGTTCGAGTCGATACCCGCCGCGCTTCCCCTCGTCCGCGAGTCGGTTGCTGTCGTCCACCTGCCGCCAGCCCTATTCCAGGATGCGTTGGCCGAGCCCGGCCTCGATCCCTCGGGGGTGCTGCTCCGTGCCGACCTCGGCACCGACCGCGCCCTCACCGCCCTCGCGGCCGGCGACCTGATCGAGCGGGGGCTTCGCGTGGTGGTCCTCAAGCATCCTCTCGCCTGGATCCAGGCACGCCGCGCTCTGTTCGGCGTGCTACCCGGTCTGACCGCGGGCGGCTTGCCCCCGCGTCTGCTCGAGCGGTTGCTGGTGAGCGAGAATGCGCCGGAGCACAGGTGCTACGATTCACTCGATGACCCGAAAGCTGACCCAGCGCGAACTTCGCAACAACAGCGGCGAGATCATGCGAGCCCTCGACGAGGGGGAGGACTTCATCGTCACCCGCAACGGGAAGCCGGTCGGTGAGCTGCGTCCCTACAAGCCCCGACAGTTCGTCCCAAGGGACGTCTTCCTTGCGGCCTTCGAGGGTGCTCCGCACATCGACTACGAGAAGTTCCGAGAAGACATCGACGCTTACGCCGATCAGGACCCCACACCGCGTGGTTGAGCCCCAGCAGGGGCGCGGGCTCATCGACACATCCGTGGTGATCGGTATCGACGAAGTCGATCCCGCCCGACTGCCGGCCAAGGTCTCGATCTCGTCCCTGACGCTCGCCGAGCTGACCTCCGGCCCTCATGCGGTCGCCGATGAGCTGGAGCGCGCGCGCCGCCAACATCGTCTTCAGCGCTTTGAGACCGGTGTCGACGCCGTGCCCTTCGATTCCGCCTGCGCTCGGGCCTACGGGCCGGTCTATGTGGCGGTCGTCTCCGCTAGCCGAAAGGCACGGGGCTCTCGAGCTGTGGATTTGATGATCGCCGCTACAGCCCTGGCCTACGACCTACCCCTCTACACCCTCAACGCGAACGACCTCCGCGGACTCGAGAAGTTGATCCAGATCGTCGACGTCAGCGCCTGACGCCTCGTGGGTGGTCCTGCCCGGCGCCGGGCCGCGCGTTTCGCGAGAATCACGCGATGCTGACCGTCGCAGTCACGGGTCCGACAGGGGAGATCGGCAAGTCGTTCATCTCGGCTCTCGAGCGAGTGCCGGAGGTGGAGCGCGTGATCGGCATGGCGCGCCGTCCCTTCGACCTCGCGGGTCAGGGCTGGGAGAAGACCGAGTACCGGCGCGGCGACGTCCTCGATCGCGAGGCGGTCGAGGGCCTGGTCGATGGCGCCGATGTCGTCGTCCACCTCGCCTTCGTCATCGTCGCCGGCGACAGCGACAGCCGCGACGTCAACCTGATCGGCTCGCGCAACGTCTTCGAGGCGGCGGCAGCAGCGGGTACCAGGCGGCTCGTCTACACCTCTTCGGTGGCGGCCTACGGCTTTCGCCGCGGCATGCCCGACCTGATCGACGAGGACGAGCCGTTGCAGGGTGCCCCCCGCCATCCCTACTCGGCCCACAAGGCCGCGGTCGAGGAGGAGCTGACCGAGGCGCTCGACGGGTCCGCCACCGACACCTACGTCTTCCGCCCCTGCATCGTCGCCGGCCCGGAAGCGACGATGCTGCTCGACCTGATCCCGCTGCTCGCGCTCGGGCAGCGGATACCGGGGCCGCTGCGCTGGGCGCTCGGCAAGGTTCCGGAGCTGCGGCCCGTCCTACCGGATCCCGGTGTGCCCTTCCAGCTCGTCCATCACGATGACGTCGCGGCCGCCCTCTGCGCGGCCGTCCTTGGCCACGGCGACCCCGGTGTCTACAACCTCGCCGGCCCCGGCGAGCTGACCATCTCCGACGTCGCCCGCGAGCTCGGCTGGCACGCGGTGCCGGCGCCTCAGCTCGCCGTCGGCGCGGCGGCAGAGGCGGTGGCGCTGATGCCGTTCCTGCCAGACGAGGCCGCTTGGATCGAGGCTGTTCGCCGTCCCGTGCTGATGGATACGGCAAGAGTCCGCAGAAAGCTGCACTGGATGCCGCACTACGACGCTCGCGAGACCCTGCGCGAGACGATCGCAGCCATCCGGGCTCGCTGAGCCACCGGCACTGAATCGTTCGATTGAGCGCGCCACACGCGCGGCGCGCGGCGGCAGGGTCCGCGCATGGGCGTGGACAGGGAGAGGGGGCAGGCGCTGCCGCTGGCGGTTGGCGGCGCGTTCGTGCTGATCGCGGCCGCGCTCGCCCTCGTCGCGATCGCCGGAGCGGTTACTGGGAAGGGTCGGGCGCAGCGGGCAGCGGACCTCGCGGCGATCTCGGCCGCGCGCTCGATGCGAGACGACCTACCCCGTTTGCTGTCGCCAGCGGTTCTTTCCGATGGGCAGCCGAATCCACGGCATATCGAGAAGGGCACCTACCTCGCGCGAGCCCGGGATGCCGCCTTCGAGGCGGCGAGGGAGAACGGCGTCTCGGCCGCTCGCCTGGGGGTCTCCTTTCCCGATCTGAGCTCGTTCGCGCCGGTACGGGTGAAGGTGTCAGTCACCGCCCACGTCGACCTTGGCGACGAAGAGACACCCGTTGAGGCAAACGCGATTGCCGAAGCCGGCGCCTCGGCGGCCGGCAGCGGCGGGCCGACGACGAAGGCGAGCGGCGGTGGTTACAGCGGGCCGCTCGTCCATCGCCAGGGCGAGGGGATGAGGCCAGACACGGCCGCTGCGTTCGATCGCATGGCCGCCGCCGCGACGGCAGATGGGATCGCGCTCATCGTCGTCTCCGGCTTCCGTTCCGACGCCGAACAGGCGGCACTCTTCGCCGCGCATCCCGACCCGCGCTGGGTGGCACCGCCAGGCCAGTCGCTGCACCGTTGTGCGACCGAGCTCGACCTCGGGCCCGACGCGGCCTACGGCTGGCTGGCCGCGAACGCGAGCCGTTTCGGCTTCGAGCAGCGCTACTCGTGGGAGCCTTGGCATTTCGGCCTGGCCACGAGCCCACCTCCCTGCTCGGAGGCCGGAAATGCCGTCGGCAAAAACGGGGGAGACGGTCTCGTTTCGGGCGCCAGTGGGCTGCCGTCGTTCGTTCCAGCTCGCTACCGCGCTCCTCTGCTCCGTGCCGCGAGCCGCTGGAACGTCTCTGCTGCCCTGCTCGCCGCGCAGCTGATGGCGGAGTCGAACTTCAACCCCTACGCGGGCTCGCCGGCCGGGGCGCAGGGCATCGCGCAGTTCATGCCCGCCACGGCCGCCGCCTACGGCCTCGCCGATCCCTTCGACCCCGAGGAAGCGATCGACGCCCAAGCCCACCTGATGTCCGACCTGCTCCGCCAGTTCGGTTCCCCAACCCTCGCCCTCGCCGCCTACAACGCCGGCCCTGGCGCAGTCGAACCGTGCAACTGCATCCCCGCTTACCCCGAGACCCAGGCCTACGTCAGCCGCATCCTCGCCCTCCTCGGCGGCGCCGGCGCTCTCGCGGCACCGAGCTTCGAGGTACGGCTGGTTGCCTGAGCTCAGCCGAAGCTCGCGCGATGGAATTCGAAGTACGTGCGGGTGCTCTTTGAGAAGGCGGTGCACTTCGATCCGGTTCTCGCCTTCAGGAGCCTCTTCAGGTCCGTCGTCGCGTCGATGCGCCCAGCGGCTTGGATGACGCCTGCGGCATCGACCACGATCTCTCCCGCCTCAAACAGGGCGTCGCACTCGATGCACGCCGTCATCACGACGTTCGGGTCGAGCTTCTCCGTGTCACTGCATTGGGACCTTTTCTTGATGTGCGCCATCCTCAGGAAACGGATGGGGAAGCTCCGTCCACAGAGGTCGCACTCAGCCGACGACAGCCCTCCCAGGCGCTGCTTGCGAAGCATCGACTGCTCCCTTCGATGAGCCCTCGCCACCAGCCTGTCCAGCGGGCCATCCAAGTCGAGCGGCACGCCAACCCTGTCGGCCCCGCCCGCGAGCACGAGGTCCCCCAGCGGCAGCACGATCACACGTCCCTGCTGGTTCGCAGAGAGCCGCAGTGCGTCCATCACCTCCTTGCCTACGTTGGCGGCACCGAAGTCCCTGCACTCGCCGAGGACGTTGACATGGAGCCGGTACGGGTAACGCCCGTCCGGCCATACCCTGCCCCTCGCGTTCTCCTCGATGCCGGTGATGAGGCCCAGATGGCCAACCTCCACCTGCTCACCGGCCCAGCCGCCCGCTGCTACCCGCGGGCTTGGACCTCGGTGGCCGAGGAAGAGCGTGTCGCCCTCGCGGAGCAGGCGGAAGTCGCGCAGGTACGTGGAGCGTTGCATCGACGTTCTGCTCAGACCCCAGACTTCCCGGTCCAGTCCGGTCGCCAGATTACTTGAGCCCTGCCTGGTCCCGGGCACATATACAACGCCCGCACGAGGGCTGCTGCCGGCGAGCACCGCCTCTAGAAACGCCGGCAGGGGCACTGGCCCGGGCCGAACCTTCATCACCACCCGGCGGGTGTCATTGCCACCGGTTGCTCCGGCCGGCTGTCCGATACGGCGCTGCGAGCTCTTGAGGGTGGAGACCAGCGCGTCGACGGCGGTGCGGCCGAGGGGGTGGGGGTAGGTCGCGCCGTCGGGCAGGTCGAGTCGCCGCTGGGCTTGGGTCAGCTTCTGCCTCTGGGTCTCTCTGGTGTCGAGGTAGGCATCGACGAGGACCGTGTCGAGGGCGCTCAGCCGCTCCAGGAGCGTATGCATGCCCTCGGTGTAGTCGAGGTTGCGGTTTGGGCCGCGTGACTCGAAAACGAGCTTCTTCCCACTGGCCATCGGCTCGACCGAGAACGTCGCGTCAAGGACGTCGCCATTGAGGGATGCAAGCTTCACGATGCCACTGTGCCGCGGTCTCCGGACGTAACGCGAAGGGCGCTGGGTGTCTAGACTGCCCAAGCGATGGGACCAGTTGAGGTGGAGGGCGTCGAGGGGATGCAGTCGCTGCTCGGGCAGGAGATCGGCCCGAGCGAGTGGCGCACCGTCACCCAGGAGGACATCAACACCTTTGCCGAGCTCTCCGGCGACGATCAGTGGATTCACGTCGACGTCGAGCGGGCGAAGACCGAGAGCCCATTCGGGACGACGATCGCCCACGGCAACCTGACCCTTTCGCTGGTGGACGGCTTCCGCAAGGAGATGATCTCCTCCAGCGGCTTCGCCCTGGGTGTCAACTACGGCTGGAACAAGATCCGCTTTCCGGCCCCGGTACCGGTCGATGCCAGGGTCCGCGGTCGCGCCGAGGTCGTCTCGATCGACGAGAAGGGCGACGGCTGGTGGGAGGTAGTGACCCGCTTCACCCTCGAGGTCGAGGGCAACGAGAAGCCGTGCTTCGTGGGCGACTCTGTCACCCGCGTGATGGCGCCTGCCGGCTGAACCCGGCCGGCCGAGCCCCTCCTGGGGCAGTTCGAGGGCAGCTACACTCGCGCGCTTGACGGGGGAGAAGATCACCGTACGTCGCTGTCGTCACGACGATGTAAGTGCCGTGCTGGACCTATGGGCGCTGGCGCGGAGCGGGCATGCCAGCACACCGGATCATCGCGAGGACGTCGAGCGGTTGGTAGATGGATCTCCGGCGGCTCTGCTCGTCGCGGAGGATGCTGAGCAGGTTGTAGGCGCGGTGATCGCCGCTTGGGACGGCTGGCGAGGGAACATCTACCGGCTTGCCGTTGACGATGCGTACCGGCGCCAGGGCGTCGGACTGCAGCTCACCCAGGCCGCCGAGGACTACTTTCGCGGCTGTGGCGTGCGCCGCGTTACGGCGCTCGTTGCGTACGGCGATGAGGTGGCCGGTTCCTTCTGGGATGCCGCGGGCTACCCACAGGACACTGACATCGGCCGAAGGGTGCGAAACATCTAGGGACCCGCTTCACCCTCGGGGTCGAGGGCAACGAGAAGCCGTGCTTCGTGGACGACAGCGTCACCCGCGCTATGGCGCCCGCTGCCTAACCGGCTCGGTGGCACTCTGCTTGGCCTGAGTGGCACTGGGCTCAGGTCCAGCGAGATCTGCAGGCGCTGGTGGCTTCCGCAGCGCGCCGATCATGGCGATCGATGCATCGACGGTGGCGACCAGCAACGCCAGGTCTCGGATCACGATGTTCTCTGGCGACTTGAAGAGGCTGGTGCTGAGGATCGTCGCCCCAAGCACCAGCCAGGCCGGTCGTGCGAGCCGGGCGCTTCCCGCCGTAAGGACCACCGCTGCCAAGCCCAGGAGCCAGACCATGAATTGCGGACTGAGCACCCGGCTGGTGACGACGAGGAGCAGGACGATGGTGAAGACGAAGTCCCGGCTCACCGTTGCGTCGGCAAGGTCGATTCGGCCGCCGCGGATCGCTTTGGCCCGGTACCACCACCATGCTGCCGCGGCACCTAGGGCCGCAACGGTCAGCCACTTGAGCAGGCTGGCAAGGACGTCCGCGCCGGGGGCGGCGATCTCCCATGCCCCGTAGCGGATCTCCCTGCTCGGAGCCTCTCCCGTGACTATCGCCTCCACGTGCCATGGCACGGCTGCCACCGCTTCCTCCTGGAGCCCGCGACCGTTCTGCTCGCTCAGGAAGGAGGTGGAATCGCCGAAGGCAAGCGTCGAGATTACGACCACGAGTGCGATCGTGCCGAGGGCTGCCGCAACGGCGTGAACGAGCCGGCGCCGGTCCCACTCGCCGAAGAGCAGCACTATCGGCCAGACCTTGATCGACGCCCCCAGCCCCGCCAGAGCGCCGAACCAGTTGGGGCGGCGGTGAATGACGACGAGCGCCGCAACCCCGAGCACCGCGGGGACGAGGTCGAAGCGGAGGACCGCGAAGGTGCCCAGCAGGGGCATGCCCAGCAGCCATACCCATACGCCGGTGTAGTTGCCCGAGCGCCGGCCGAGCAGCGCCAGCAGGCCAAGGCCGGCGAGGTCGACGAGCAACATCAAGCCCACGAAAGACTCGCCGTAGGTCCCGGGGCCGAGGCGAGGCAAGAGCATCAGGAAGGCTGCGCCGGGCGGGTACTGCCACGATTCCCCGTCCGGAATCGCATGGTTCGCAGTCAGATAGTGCGACCAGACCTCATAGTTGTTGACGTCCTGCAGCCGCGGCCCAGCGTCATGCCAAAAGCCGACGTCGCTGACCATGAGTCCGCGGGTTGCGACCCAGACTCCGACCCAGATCCACACCATGGGGCTGGTGAGGATCGAGCGCAACGCCCCCTTGGTTCCTGTCGCGACCCTCGCCATAGCCTGGTGACTACCAGAAACCCCTCGGCAGACCGGGACACACCCGGGGGTCAAACAGCTGAAGCAGTCGATTGCACTGGGTGAGGCAGGGGTAGGCTCGGCTGCGTCATGTCATCGTCCGTTAAGCCCATCCTCATAGTCACTGGGCCCCCCGGGGTCGGGAAGACCACGTCGGCCGGGATCCTTGCTGCGCGTGCCGAGCAGGCCGTTCATCTTGAAGCGGATGCTTTCTTCCGCTTCATCCGCTCGGGGTATGTAGAGCCATGGAAGCCCGAGTCGCATGCGCAGAACGAGATCGTCATGCAGGTCGTCGCCAGCGCAGCGAGTGGCTACGCGGCCGCCGGCTATTTCACCATCGTCGACGGAATCGTCATTCCCGCATGGTTCTTGGAGCCGCTGAGGAGCGCTTTGAACGCGGCTGGATACCCGGTTGCCTACGCGGTGCTCCGAGCTCCCCTGCCGGTCTGTATGGAGCGAGTGCAGGCTCGGGAAGGCGCGCCGCCTATCGATTCGGGCGCCATCGAGCAGCTTTGGCGAAGCTTTGAGGACCTAGGCGGACTCGAGCGGAACGTCATCGACGTGGATGGAAGAGATCCCAAAGAAGCGGCCAATTTGCTTTCACGGCGGCTAGCCGATGGACTCCTCGCGGTTTGAGCACCAGTCGGCGACTGGGGGTGTTCGAGCTGACGGCGATGGCGCCCGCCGGCTGACGGGCGCCAAGGGTACCCGCCTATTTGACGGTGAGGGTGCCTTCCATACCGCCTTCGCGGTGGCCCGGCACCGAGCAGAAGAAGGTGTAGGCGCCGGGTTTCAGCTCGACTGTGGTTGAGGTCGAGCTGTCGGTGATCAGTTCGGTCGCGCCGACCTCTTTGCCGTTTGCGTCTTCGATCGCAACGTCGTGGGTAAGTGTCTGCGGGTTGTCGAAGTCGATCGTCACCTCGCCGGCTTTGGCCGAAGCCTCGGTGGTCGTGTAGGCGAGATCACCGCTGGGGTCGGCGACGAACTTGACGGCCGAGCCGCTGCCGCCGCCTTCGTTGCCACCTCCGGCCGCCCCTCCGGTTTCCGCTTCAGTGGTGGTTTCGGCCCCGGTCGTGGCCGACGTGGTCGTGTCCGAGTCATCGCCGCCGCAGGCGACCAGGGCGAGTGAGGCAAGGGCGAGGACGAACAGGGCGGTGACCTTCTTCATGTGGGGGATCCTTTCCTGGAGAGAAGAGGGGCTTGGAGGGACTGTAACTGGATACGGACGATCCGCAAGCGTCGTTCATCGGCCCGTGAACTCGGCCTTTCCGCCGCCGCCGAAGAAGGCCTCGACCCCAATCCGCAGGTCCTCGGTCGCCATGCTGTCGGCGATTCCGTGGCGCTCCAGCTGCAGGTGCTCGGTGAGGCTGTTCTCGATGCTCTGGCCGCAGAGGATCTTTGCCATCCGCACGTAGTGGGGAGCCTTGGCGGCCAGCTTCTCGGCCTTTGCCCGAGCCCTCTCCATCAGCTCGTCTGGCGCGACCACCTCGGAGACGAGGCCCTCGGCCAGGGCGCTCTCGGCCTTCATGTCGGGATCGTTGAGGAGGATTTCCAGCGCCCGGCTGGGTCCGACGACCCGCGGCAGGAAGTAGGTCATGCCGCCGTCCGGGGAGGCGCCGATGCGGCCGTAGGCGCAGGCGAAGAAGGCTGCCTCGGAGGCGATCCGGATGTCGCAGGCAAGTGCCAGCGAGAAGCCCGCCCCGGCGGCGGGGCCGTTGACCGCGGCGATCACCGGGTAAGGGATCCGTCGCAGGTCGACGATCGCCGCATGCAGAGCCTCGGCGCCGCGGCGCACTTCGGACGGGAGGTCGATCTCCTCCGTCTCGACCCCTTTCTGGAACCAGGTGACGTCGCCCCCGGCGCAGAACGCCTTGCCCGCTCCGGTGACGATCAATGCCCGCAGCGGCGCCCGGTCCGCGAGCCAGGCGAAGGCCACGGTCATCTCGCCAATCATCTCCGGGCTCATCGCGTTGAAGGCGTCGGGCCGGTCGAGGGTGAGGGTGCCGATCTCGCCGTCGATCTCGATGCTCAGTGTGTTCAGCTCAGGCGGACTGTCGCTCAGGGTCTCGGTGGTCATCTCGCTCTCCGTGTGACGTGAAGTTTGGCCGGGTGGCCAGGAGCCTACCCTTTGGTCTGTGCCAGACCGGGGTGACAACGACGCGCTCTCCCGCGAGGAGCGAATCGCACAGCAGCGACGCGAGCTGCCCGATTCCCCCGGCGTCTACCTCTTCCACGGCGAGGACGGCGAGATCCTCTACGTCGGCAAGGCCCGCTCGATCCGCAAGCGCATCGCCTCGCACTTCTCCGGCGGCGAGCCCCGCCTCACCTCGCGGGTCGAGCGGATCGAGTGCCTCGTCACCTCGACCGAGGCCGAGGCGCTGCTTGCTGAGCAGAGCTTCATCAAGCGCCACCGGCCGCGCTTCAACATCCGCCTGCGCGACGACAAGTCCTACCCCTACGTCTGCGTCAGCCTCGACGAGGATTACCCCCGGGTCTACTTCACCCGCGAGAAACACCGCGCCGGGCGTGCCTACTTCGGGCCCTTCTCCAGCGCCAAGCGGGTGCGCGAGACACTCGACCTGCTCGGCAAGCTGTTCCAGTTCCGTACCTGCGAGGGGGCTGAGCCTGGCCGTCGCTCCGGCAGCCCCTGCCTCGACTACTACATCAAGCGCTGTGGGGCGCCCTGCGTCGGCTACGTCAGCCGCGAGGAGTACCGCCGCAACATCGACGCGATCGTCGACTTCCTCTCCGGCCGCTACCGCCAGGTCGAGGCCGACGAGCTGGCCAAAATGGGGGAGGCGGCAGCCGCACGGGAGTTCGAGCGTGCCGCCCTGCACCGCGACCGCCTCAAGGCGATCCAGTCCCTGTTCGAGCGCCAGCGCGTCGCCGGTGGCTCGGTCGGCACCGCCGACCTGATCGGCGTCGCCGCTGAGGGGGCCGACGCCAACGCGCAGGTCTTCCAGGTGCGCGACGGCATCCTCGCCGAGCGGCAGAGCTTCTACCTCGACAACCAGGCCGAGCGTGAGCTGGCCGAGGTCGCCGAGGAGTTCATCGGCCAGTACTACTCGGCCTCTCCGGCGATGCCGCGCACGATCATCGTCGGCCCCTATCTGCGTGAGCGCGTCGCGCTGCTCGCGACCGCGTTGAGTGAGCAGCGCGGCAGCGCGGTCGAGGTGCGGGTCGCCGAACGCGGCGACAAGCGTCGGTTGCGCGAGCTCGCCGAGCGCAACGCCCGCCTCGCCCTCGACCAGGACCGGCTGCGCCGCGAGCACCGCCGCCAGCGCCGGGTCGAGTCGCTCGCCGACCTGCGCGAGGCGCTGGGCATGCAGGAGCTGCCGGTGCGGATCGAGGGCTTCGACATCTCCAACCTCGGTGGCGACCACACCGTCGCCTCGATGGTCGTCTTCGAGGGCGGGGCGACGAAGAAGGCTGACTACCGGCGCTTCAGGGTGCGGGGTGAGAACGGTCGTCCACGCAACGGCCCGGACGACTTCGCCGCGATGGAGGAGGTCCTCGGCCGGCGGATGAACCGCTACCTCGAGCAGGTCGACCTCTCCCCGCACGACGGCAAACGCGACGAAAGCTTCGCCTCCCTGCCCTCGCTGATCGTGATCGACGGCGGCAAGGGGCAGCTCGGGGCGGGGATGCGGGCGTTGCGTCCCTTCACCGAACGCGGTGTCACCGTGGTCGGCCTCGCCAAGCGACTCGAGGAGGTCTACGTGCCGGGACGCTCGGCGCCGATCGACCTGCCCGCGAGCTCGGAGGCCTCGAAGTTGCTGCAGCGGGTCCGCGACGAGGCGCACCGCTTCGCGATCGACCACCATCGGGGCCGCCGTGACCGCGCGATGACCGGCTCCGTGCTCGACGAGCTGAAGGGCGTCGGGCCGGTCCGCAAGCGGGCGCTGCTCCAGCACTTCGGCTCCCCGGAGCGGTTTCTGGCCGCGAGCCGCGAGGAGCTGGAGGCAGTGCCCGGCGTGCCTGGCAAAGTAGCCCGTGAGATCCACGAGCAGCTCAACAGGACGGGTTGACGGCGATGGCAGAGGAAGCAGTGGCAGATACTCAGCACCAGGATGGTGAGGCGCCCGACCGCGAGGTGACCCTGGTCGTGATCACCGGTCACTCCGGCGCCGGCAAGTCGGAGGCGATCGCCGCCTTCGAGGACGGCGGCTACTTCTGCGTCGACAACCTGCCGCCACGGATGATCGGCAGCCTCGGCGAGCTCTTCCGCCACGAGGGCAGCGGCGTCGAGCGCGCCGCGGTCGTCTCCGACGTGCGCGGTGGCGACTACTTCGACGATCTGGTCCAGGTCCTGGACGACCTCGACACCGACGGGCTGAAACCGAAGCTGCTCTTCCTCGAGGCCGACGAGGAGACGCTGGTAGACCGCTACAAGGAGACGCGCCGGCGCCACCCGATGGCACCGGAAGGGCGGATCGTCGACGGGATCCGGGCCGAGCGCGAGCTGCTGGCGCCGCTGCGCGAGCGCGCCGACGTGGTGATGGACACCAGCGACCTGACCGGCGGCATGCTGCGCCGCCGTATCGCCGAGGAAATGCTCGGGCAGGACGAAAGCGGCAGGCTGGCGCTCACCCTGCTCACCTTCGGCTTCAAGAACGGGCCGCCGCGCGATGCCGACCTCACCCTCGATGTCCGCTTCCTGCCCAATCCCCACTACGTCGACACGCTGCGCCCGTTGACCGGACTCGACCTCGAGGTCCGCGAGTACGTCGAGTCCGGGACCCAGGCCGGTGAGTTCTACGGCCGCCTGCTGCCTTTGCTGGAGTTCCTCGTCCCCGCCTACGTGGCCGAGGGCAAGAGCCACCTGACGATTGCCGTCGGCTGCACCGGCGGCCGCCACCGCTCGATCACCGTCGCCGACCGTATTCGCCGTGACCTCGAGAGCCGCGACGACGTCGTCATTCGGGTCAAGCACCGCGACGCCGAACTCGACTGACGGACTCAGGCGTCGTCTCCATAGAATCGGGTCGGCTTTGCCCGATCCCGTCATTTCCATCCGCGGCCTGCGCAAGAGCTATGGCGAGTTCGAGGCCGTGCGCGGGGTCGACCTCGACGTGCAGAGGGGGGAGGTCTTCGCCTTCCTCGGGCCCAACGGCGCCGGCAAGACGACCACGGTGGAGATCCTCGAGGGCTACCGCAAGCCCAGCGGCGGCGAGGTCACCGTGCTCGGCGAGGATCCGCAGAGCGCCGGTCGCGCCTGGCGCGAGCGGATCGGGATCGTGCTGCAGAGCTGCCGTCTCGATCCCTACCTGACCGTGCGCGAGTCACTCGGCCTCTTCGCCGGCTACTACGCCGCGCCACGGCCGGTCGACGAGGTGATCGAGCTGATCGGGCTCGGGGACAAGGCGGATGCGCGCGCCAGCGGCCTATCCGGCGGGCAACAGCGCCGCCTCGACGTCGGCATGGCGCTGATCGGCGACCCAGAGCTGCTCTTCCTCGACGAGCCGACCACCGGCTTCGACCCCTCGGCGCGGCGCCAGGCCTGGGACGTGATCGCCGGCCTGCGTGATCTCGGCAAGACGGTCTTCCTCACCACCCACTACATGGACGAGGCGCAGCGCCTCGCCGATCGGGTGACGATCATCGCCGGCGGCGAGATCGTCGCTGCCGGCACCCCGGAGGACCTCGGCGATCGTGAGAATCAGCCGGCGACGATCAGCTTCCGGCTGCCGGCGGGAGTCGCCGCCGGTGATGTGCCGGGAGGGGGGGCGCCCGGGGGGGACGGCGAGATCGTGCTCGGCACGACGAGCCCGGTCGGGCTCTTGAACGAGCTGACCGGCTGGGCCCTGGAGCGTGGCATCGAGCTCGAGGGCCTCGAGGTGACCCGGCCGACGCTGGAGGACATCTACCTGGAGCTGACCGAGTGACCGGCCTCGGTCTCGTCGCGCATCAGTTCCGCTACGACCAGAAGGCCTTCTGGCGCAACCCGGCCGCGGTCTTCTTCACGGTCGGGTTCCCGGTCATCCTGCTGCTGATCTTCGCCACTGTGTTCGGCGGCCAGACGATCGACGTCCGTGGCGGGATCGAGACCACCTCCTATTACGTGCCGGCGATCATCACCCTCTCGGTGATCTCGGCGACGATGCAGAACCTGGCGATGACGCTCGTCATCGCCCGCGAGGACGGGCGGCTGAAGCGCGGTCGCGGCACGCCGATGCCCGCCTGGGTCTTCATCGCCGGCCGGATCGGCAACTCGATCGTCGTCGCGCTGATGATGCTGGTGCTGATCGCTGTGCTCGGCCGCCTGCTCTACGGCGTCGCGATCCCCTGGGGGCAGCTGCCGGAGCTCGTCGTCGTCCTCGTCGTCGGCGCCGCGGCTTTCTGCTGCCTTGGCATCGCGCTGACGGCCGCGATTCCCTCCCAGGACGCGGCCGCGCCGATCGTCAACGCGCTGCTGCTGCCGCTCTACTTCCTCTCCGGCATCTTCATTCCCGACGATGAGCTTCCCGACGGGGTGATCAACTTCGCCAACCACTTTCCCGTGCGCGATTTCTTCCAGGCCTTCTTCGACGCCTACATCCCTGCCGGGGGCGGCAGCGGCCTCAACTGGGGCGATCTCGCCGTGGTCGCGATCTGGGGTGTGGCCGGCCTCCTCCTCGCGATCCGCTTCTTCCGCTGGACCCCACGCGGCGGCTGATCCGCCCGCCCGTATAGCCTCCCGCTTCTGATGCTTCACCACGTTCTTCTGGAGGTCTCGGACCTCGAGCGAAGCGCCTCCTTCTACGACGCGCTGCTCGCGCCCCTGGGCTGGCGGCGCCATTTCGAGGAGGACAAGACGATCGGTTGGGGCATCGCCAAACCCGTCTTCTTCATCGCCGCTCATCACGAGCCGCAGGCGGGTTTCGGACTGGTCAGCTTCTCCGGCCTGGGAATCGTCGCCGTCAAGGCGGCCTGGGAAGGTGGCATGGGAGCGGGTGGCCTCAGCGTCGCCGAGCCGGGGGAGAGACGCTCTTACGGCTCCGGCTCCTACTCGGGCTTTCTCAAGGACCCGGACGGGTATGAGATCGAGATCACGATCGGGTCCGACTGACGGCTGGCGAGACTCGCCGGTCCATAACATCGAGATATCTCCACCACGACTCCAGGAGGCTTGACTCAATGGCTGTGAAGGTCGGTATCAACGGCTTCGGGCGGATCGGGCGCAACGTCTTTCGGGCGGCGCACGCTGCCGGGGCAGACCTGGAGTTCGTCGCCGTCAACGACCTCACCGACCCGGGCACGCTTGCCCACCTGCTCAAGTACGACTCGATCCTGGGCCGCTTCCCGGGCGAGGTCGCCGTCGACGGCGACGCGATCATCGTCGACGGGACGCCGATCAAGGTCCTCTCCGAGCGCGATCCGGCGGCGCTGCCCTGGAGCGATCTCGGCGCCGACGTGGTGATCGAGTCGACCGGCTTCTTCACCGCCCGCGACGACGCTGCCAAGCACCTCTCCGCCGGTGCGAAGAAGGTGATCATCTCCGCTCCGGCCAAGGAGCCGGACGTGACCGTTGCGCTCGGGGTCAACTTCGACCGCGACTACGACAAGGACAAGCACGAGATCATCTCCAACGCCTCCTGCACGACCAACTGCCTGGCGCCGGTGGCCAAGGCGCTGAACGACGAGTTCGGGATCGAGCAGGGTCTGATGACGACGATCCACGCCTATACCGCCGACCAGCGCCTCCAGGACATGCCGCACAAGGACCTGCGCCGGGCGCGGGCGGCGGCGCTCAACCTGATCCCGACCACGACCGGCGCCGCCAAGGCAGTCGGCCTGGTCCTGCCGGAGCTGAACGGCAAGCTGAACGGCATCGCGATGCGGGCGCCGGTGGCGACCGGCTCGGTGGTCGACCTCGTCTTCTCCACGCCGGAGCCGGTCACCGTCGAGCAGGTCAACGCCGCGGTCAAGGCGGTGGCCGAGGGACCGATGAAGGGCATCCTCTCCTACACCGAGGACCCGATCGTCTCCACCGACATCGTCCAGGACCCTCACTCATCGATCTTCGATGCCGGCCAGACGATGACGATCGGCGACGGTCGCATGGTCAAGGTGGTCTCGTGGTACGACAACGAGTGGGGCTACTCCAACCGCTGCGTCGAGCTGGTCGGCAAGGTCCTCTGATCCGCGCCGGGTCGGAGTCGTGAGTTTCTCCAAGAAGAGCGTCCGCGACGCCGAGGTGGCGGGCAGGCGGGTACTGGTTCGGGTGGACTTCAACGTCCCGCTCGACGGTGGCAAGGTCGCGGACGACACGCGCATCCGCGCCGCCCTTCCGACGATCGAGCTGCTGCGCGAACGGGGAGCGGCGCTGGTCCTGGTCTCCCACCTCGGCCGTCCCAAGGGCAAGGTCGACCCGGAGCTCTCGATGCGGCCGGTGGGCGAGCGGCTTGCCGAGCTGCTGGGGACGAAGGTCCACCAGGCTTCGGCCGTCGTCGGCGGCGACGTCGAGACGATGGCCAAGGGCCTTGGTCCCGGCGAAATGTTGCTGCTGGAGAACGTCCGCTTCGAGACCGGCGAGACCGAGAACGACCCGGCGCTCGCCGGTGCCCTCTCCGAGCTGGCCGATCTCTACGTCAACGATGCTTTCGGCGCCGCTCACCGTGCCCACGCCAGCACCGCCGGAGTCGCGGATCGGCTTCCGGGCTACGCCGGACTGCTGCTGGAGCGCGAGGTGACGGAACTGACCCGGGTCGTCGAGTCTCCGCGGCGTCCGCTGGTCGTCGTCCTCGGCGGCGCCAAGGTCACCGACAAGGTCGGGGTGATCGATCGCTTCCTCGAGATCGCCGACGAGATCCTGATCGGCGGTGCGATGTGCTTCAGCTTCTTCCGTGCCCAGGGGATTGCCACCGGCAACTCGCTGGTCGAGGAGGAGGGTGTGCAGCTGGCAAAGCAGGCGCTGGAGCAGGCGGAGAGCAGCGACTGCGAGCTGCGGCTGCCGGTCGACCTGGTCCTGGGCGAGCGCTTCGATGCCGACGCCGAGCCACGCGAGAGCGACGGTGTCGAGGTGCCCGGCGGCTGGATGGGGCTCGACGTAGGCCCGCGCACCGCGCAGGCCTACGCCGAGGCGATCTCCGCCGCGGGCACAGTCTTGTGGAACGGACCGATGGGCGCCTTCGAGCTGCCTCCCTTTGCCGCCGGCACCCGCGCCGTCGCCGAGGCCGTCGCCGCGGCGCCCGGCACCACCGTGGTCGGCGGCGGCGACTCGGTTGCGGCGCTGCAGCAGTTCGGGCTTGGTGAGAAGGTGGACTGGCTCTCGACCGGAGGAGGAGCATCGTTGGAGCTACTTGAGGGAAAGAAGCTGCCCGGAGTGGAGGCGCTGATCGATGCCTGATCGAACCCCGTACATCGCGGCCAACTGGAAGATGCACAAGACCGTCGCCGAGGCGGCGGAGTTCGTCGATGCGCTCTTGCCGCAGATTGCGGCAACGCAGAGCGACGTGGTGATCTGCCCGCCGTTCACCGCTCTGAGCGCGGTGGTCGAGCGCCGATACGGCACCGCGGTCAAGGTTGCCGCACAGAACATGCACGAGGAGGACTCGGGTGCATTCACCGGCGAAGTATCGGCAGCGATGCTCGTCGAGCTCGACGTCGAGGCAGTCGTCCTCGGTCACTCCGAGCGCCGCCAGCTCTTCGGCGAGACCGACGAGGCGCTGGCGCGCAAGGTCCCGGCGGCGCTCGCTGCCGGCCTCGAGCCGATCCTCTGCATCGGCGAGACCGAGGAGGCGCGCGACGGCGGCCAGACCGAGGCGGTGCTGGAGCGCCAGCTGCAGGCCGATCTCGCCGCCCTGGGCGGCGGCAAGCTGAGTCAGGTGGTGGTCGCCTACGAGCCGATCTGGGCGATCGGCACAGGCCGCACCGCGACCCCCGAGCAGGCGCAGGAGACGATCGCCTTCATTCGCGACGTGCTGCGCGAGCGCGGCGGCGCAGCCGACGAGGTGCGGATCCTCTACGGCGGCTCGGTCAAGCCGGGCAATGCCGCCGAGCTGATGTCCCAGCCCGACATCGACGGGGCCTTGGTCGGCGGCGCGAGCCTCGACGCAGGTGATTTCGCAGCAATAGTGAAGGCGGCCGGTTGACGGCGACGGTCCCGTCGCTGGCGCTGGTCATCCTCGACGGCTGGGGCCTGGCCGAGCCCGGTCCCGGCAACGCGATCTCGCTCGCCGAGACGCCTGTCTTCGACCGGCTCTGGGATGAGTTTCCCCGCACCCAGCTCTCCGCCCAGGGCGAAGACGTTGGTCTGCCGGAGGGGCAGATGGGCAACTCGGAGGTGGGCCACCTCAACCTCGGCGCGGGAGCGATCGTCAAGCAGGATCTGGCGCGGATCGACGACGCGATCGCCGACGGCAGCTTCTTTGAAAACAAGGCGCTGCTCACGGCCTGCGAGCGCGCCCGCCACAGCCCGCGTGGGCGCCTGCACCTGCTCGGCCTGGTCTCCGACGGCGGCGTCCACTCCGGCTGGGAGCACATCGAGGCGACGATCGAGCTCGCCTCCCACGAGGGAGTCACCGATGTCGTCTTCCACGCCTTCACCGACGGCCGCGACACGCTGCCGCACGGCGGCCGCGAATACATCGGCCGAGCTGGAGCGCTGGTTGCGCCACGCCGGCCGGGTGGCGACGGTCAGCGGGCGCTACTACGCGATGGACCGCGACACGCGCTGGGAGCGGATCAAGCTCGCCTACGACGCGATCGTCCACGCCCGCGCTTGGGCC
>CAWEBZ010000007.1:0-24079 GCA_963807425.1 uncultured Solirubrobacterales bacterium
TCGAGCGCCATCGCGCCAGTCGCGGCTGAAGCCTCCAGTTGGACCAGCGGGTCGCTCGGCTCAGCAGGTCATCGCAACGGTGACTTTGCCCGTTGCGCCACCGGGGGGGACAACCTGCCATTTGACGAAGAACGTACCGGGCTGAGCCTGGTTGCAGGTGAGTGTCACCTCGCAGAAGTTTGCGAAGGGGGTGGTAGGCACCTGACTGTTCAAGCAGCCGTTGGGATCGGCGAGTCCGTACGGGCCGGTCAAGCCGAATTCGGTGAGTTTGATCGTCACCGTGCTGGTGTTGAAGATTTTCACTTTTTTGGTCGTGGTTGGTCCGGTGAAGGCCACCGGGACCGGCAGCACGGTTACCGCGTTTACTCCGATCGGCGCGCCGGTATGACCGCCGTTGAGCTGCTCCGTGCTTTCGCCGGTGAGATAGGCTGCATTTTTGCCAAAGGAGAGGCCCGAGACTCCGGATTCTTCCGCGATCGCTTTCGAGAATTTCCCCGTGCGTTTCGTCACCTCTTCGCCCATTTTGGGGACTTCTCGCGCGGTCGTGCCGAAGACTTCCGTTTTTTCCGGGAAGACGCATTCTTTGCCGGTGATTTCGACAACCATGAAGAGTGCGACTTCGTCGTAGAACTTTTCGCCGCTTTCGAAGCCTTTGCGGAGGAATTTCGTCGCTGCCGTCGCCGCGAGAACGCCGGTGCTTTTTCCCGGGCTCTTCACCGTGCAGGCTTTTTCAGCCCCGCTGACGACGCAGCCACTGAACGACAACGAAGCGCTTCCTTTGGCTTCTCCGCTCACTTCACCGGTGCCGCTCTGCGCCGTGCATTTGATCGTCAGTTTGAGATTGGGCACAGCCAGTTCGAAGGCGCCACCTGAGCTGGACGTGGTTTCGCTGCCGAGCCCCAGGCTGGGGAGCGGCTCTCCTTCGATCGTCCATTCGTAGGCTTGCGCGGTCCCAACACCGACCAGGTTGAGCGCAAGGGCAACGGAGATCACGATCAGCGTTCTGGAAAGTCGCATAGCGCCTCACCCTCCTGTTTTCCTGGGACTGGGTTTGGGGCCAGGGGGTTCGCCCCATGGCGTTTGCAAACTAGCTCAGCGGAAAGAAGAAAGTCAAGTAAAATTTAGTAATTGGCCCCAGCCGGATCAAGTTCCATCCATTGCTTGGGAGCGGCCGCCCTCGGGGCGGCCGCTCTTGCCACCTTTGTCTTTACGTTGTAATGGCGATCGGGTCAGGTAACAGAACGCTGTATAAGGCGTCCAGTTTCGATTCGCCTTCTGGGCAGAAGAGGCCTTCGCCGTGTTCCCAGAGAACTTCGTTCACGTGAATTGTGGCTAATGCTCCGCCATTGGGCGAGCCTAAGAAATCGAACACGGGTTCCGCACCGTAGAGGCAATGGATCATTGCGCCGGGGCATATCACTAACACTTTCGTATTCTCTATAGTGAGAGTGCCTAAGTTGGACGCTGTCCTTAAGAGTAAGGCTAAGCCTAGTTCGACCGTCTGAAAGGCGCAGCCTTCTTCTTCGCCGGTTAAGCAATCTTCCACGAAGTCAAAGACTTCGAGGTGGATTGCCAGGGGGTTACCTAACCCTAAGGCAAAGCCTAAGAACCGAGCTTTTTTGCAGGTGATTGTTCCTTTGCTGGTTAATAGTTTCGGGCCTTCGGCCAGTGCGGCGAAATGACCCATGTAAATGTTTTCCGCGGCACAGGGTTCTTCGTTTTTTTTACACAGGGCGGTGGGTTCCGCTGAGGCTGAGGTGACGCCGACGAGCGCCATTGCGGTGACGGCCGCAATCGTCGCCAGGCCAAGCGGCTTGCTGAGTCTCACTGGGTCTCCTTTGTCTGTGTTTCCCGAGGGACTCGGGACGAGATCCAGCGATGATGGCTGGCAGCGGCTAAATGATCAAGGAAATTTTAGTAAGAAATTCTATCCTGGATGGCCTGCCGCGAGGCTCTCGCGTTCTTCTTCGATCGCCGCGAGCGTGGTCACCGCTCCGGTTTGCTCGGCGACCGCGGCGGCTTCGTCGAGTACGTCGCTGAGGTTGGTCTCGCCGGCCGCAACGCGTGCTCGCGCCACCGCGAGGATCGCCAGCGGCAGCGACCAGAGCATGCCGCGCTCACTGGCGATCTGGCTCGCTTCGGTGGCGAGGTCGATCGCCTCCCCGGCTCGGCCGACACCGGCCAGCGCCTGGGCTCGGAGCGCCGCCCGCCAGGCCTCCATCTCACCGCCGTTGCCCATCGCCTCGCGGTAGAGGCGCTCGGCTGTCTCCAACGAGTCGAGCGCCGCCTCGGGTTCCTCGGCAGCGAGCTGGCAGGCACCAAGGTTGGCCAGTGCCAGGCTGCGCGAGAACACGTCCCCCAGCCGCTCGGTTCTTCGCAGTTGCGCCGCGCCATGCTGAGCGCCGCCTCGGGTTCCTCACGCATCGCCAGCATCAGGGAGAGGTTGCTGCGGGTCCAGCTCATCGTCTCAGGGTCCCCGTCCTCGCTGGCGATCCGCAGCCCCTCCTCGAACAGTCGTTCCGCCTCGTCCAGGCGCCCGCGCTCGCGTTCCGCCAGGCCCTTGCCCATCGTCGCCCAGGCGATCGGGCTGCCGATGACGATGCCGGCGCCAACGCTGTGATCGCCGCCGGCCAGCTCGAGCACCTGGTCGAGCTGGCGCGCGAAGCCGTCGAAGTCGCCGACACAGAGGAAGGCGTAGGAGCAGGCGGCCCGCATCGCCACGCGCAGGTGCAGGTCGCCCGATTCGTCGGCGAGCCGGTTGGTCTCCTCGACCGCGGCGAGCCATGCCTTCGCCTCGTGGCGCATGCCGGGACGCGCAGCCGTCGCCAGCCGCAGCATCGCCAGCGAGTGGAGGTCTCCGGTCCGTTTCGCGATCTGCTCCGCCTCACTGGCCAGCCGCGTTTCCTCCTCCTCGCCCATGCCCAGCCGCCATGCGTACTGCAGCTGGAGCAGGCGGGAGGAGACCGCCAGGGCAGCGGTCTCCTCGTTCTGCTCCAGCCCGTCGACCAGCTCCATTGTCTTGCGCCAGAGCCGCTGCGACTCCATCGGCTGGCTGCTGCCCGCCCAGTAGGCGGCGCGAGCGGCCCAGCGTGCCGCTTCGCGGGCCTCGCCGCCGACCTCGAAGTGATGGGACACGAGCGCGGCCAGCTCGTCGAGCCGCTCCGGCTCCAGCTCGATCATCGCCCGTGCGGCCGCCGCGTGGGTGGCGCCGCGCCGCTCCGCGAGCTGAGTCCCGTAGGCGACCTCGCGGGTGAGCGGGTGGCGGAAGGCGAGCACCCTTTCCGGGTAGAGCTCCGCTTCGTAGAGAAAGCCGCCATCGACCAGCTCGCAGAGCGCGGGGTCCAGCTCCTCCTCGCTCAGTTCGGCGGTGAGGCCCAGTGCTCGCGCGCCGAGCTCCTTGCCAACCACGGAGGCGACCTGAAGCAGCTGCTTGGCGTCGGGGGAGAGGCGGTCGATGCGGGCGGCGAGGACGGTCTGCACCGTCGCCGGCACACCCGCCTCCTCGACCGGTCGCACCAGTCGATAGGCGCCTCGCTCGCCCTCGAAGTGGCCCGCCTCGATCAGCTCTCGCACGATCTCCTCGATGAAGAACGGGTTGCCGGCGGTGCGCTCGTGGATCGGCTCCTCGAGCCCGTCCAGCGAGGGATCGTCGCCGGCGATGTCTCGCAACAGCTCCAGCGTGTCCCTCTGCCCCAGCGGCTCCAGGGAGAGCTCGCGATAGATCGGCGCGCTGTCCCAGCCGCGTGAGTACTCGGGGCGGAAGTTGACCACGGCGAGGGTGCTCGTTCCGGCGACCGAGGCGACCATCTCGGCCAGCATCGCGTTGCTGCCCTCGTCCATCCAGTGCAGATCCTCAACCACGAGCACAACCGTGTGGTTTCGGGCTGGGGCGTTGATCAGGCGGCAGACCACACCGCCCAGCGCCCGCGCCCGCGCCTCGGGGCTCATCTGCGCAACCGGACGGCCGGGGTCCGGCACGCCGAGGAAGTCGAAGACGAGCGGCAGCTCCTCGACGATGTCGGGGTCGAGCAGGAGGGCCCGGCCGGCGATCTTCTCGCGAGTGTGCCGCTCCACTTCGCGATCGCCGATGCCGAAATAGGCGCGGAGCATCTGCAAGAGGGGCATGAACGGGATCGACTGCCCGTGCGATTGCGCCTGGGCCTCGAAGACCTCGATCCCTCGTGCACGACAGCGCTCGGTGAACTCGTAGGTGAGGCGGCTCTTGCCGACGCCGGGCTCGGCCGAGATCCCGACCATGGCGCCTTCGCCGGAGCTGGCCCGTGCCAGCGCCTCCTCCAGCGCGGCCATCTCCTCGTCGCGGCCGACGAAACGTGAGAAGCCGCGCTCGCGGGAGAGATCGAGTCGCGACCGGGCCGCGCCTACTCCGGCCAGCTCGAACACCTCGACCGGCTGGCTCGCCCCCTTGATCTCGAACTCGCCGAGATCCTTCAGCTCGAGGAAGCCGGAGGCAAGCGCTGCGGCGTGCTCGGTCAGGTAGGCGCTGCCCGGCTCGGCAAGAGCCTCCATGCGCTGCGCGAGGCCGACCGTGTGGCCGATCGCGGTGTACTCGCCCTCACCGCCGGCGCCGATCGCCCCGGCCACCACCTCGCCGGAGTTGATCCCGATCCGGGTGGAGAAGTTGAGGCCCTCGGCGCGGCGCAGCTCGGCCGCGTACTCGGCGACGTCGTCGAGCATCTGCAGGGCCGCGTAACAGGCTCGCCGCGCGTGGTCCTCGTGGGCGATCGGAGCACCGAAGATCGCCATGATCCCGTCGCCGGTGAACTTGTCCACCGTGCCCTCGAATCGCTCCACCGCCGCGGCAAGGATCGAGAAGAAGCGCTGCATGATCTTGCGCCACTCCTCCGGGTCCTGCTGCTCCGCCAGGTCCATCGAACCCATCACGTCGGCGAAGAGGACCGTCACCTGCTTGCGCTCGGCATCGTCCTGGCGGATCTCCGGCATCGCTTCAAGGGTACGGAAGCCGGTTTCCCGGGCCGGCGGTAGCCTGGCTGCGTGCGATCGGCACTGGTCACCGGAGCATCGACGGGAATCGGCAGGGCAGCCGCCCTGCGACTCGACGCCGACGGCTGGCGGGTGTTCGCCGGCGTGCGCAAGGAGGAGGACGCGGAGTCCTTGCGACAGGCCGGCTCGGAGCGCTTGACGCCGCTGATGCTCGACGTCACCGACAGCGAGGCGATCGCCGCTGCCGCCGAGCGGATCGGAGTGGATCTGGAAGGGGCCGGGCTGGACGGCCTCGTCAACAACGCGGGCGTTGCGATTCCCAGCCCGCTCGAGACGATGCCGATCGAGGACTTTCGTCGCCAGATCGAGGTCAACCTGACGGGCCAGGTGGCGGTGACGCAGGCGATGCTGCCGCTGATTCGCCGAGCCCGCGGCCGGATCGTCTTCATCAGCTCGATCGGCGGCCGGGTCGCCTTTCCCCTCACCGGCGCCTACCACGCCGCGAAGTTCGCGATCGAGGCGGTGGGGGACGTATTCCGTCAGGAGCTGCGTCCATGGGGAATCTCGGTCTCGATCGTCGAGCCCGGCTCGATCGACACCCCGATATGGGATCGCGGCGAACGCGAGGCCGACGAGATGGCCGATCGCGCTCCCGCCAGGGAAGAGCTCTACGGCAAGGCGATCGCCGGATACCGCAAGACGATCAAGCAGACCGCAGAACGGGGCATTCCCCCAGCTAAGGTCGCGGAGTCGATCGCCCACGCGCTGAGCGCTGAGCGTCCTCGCACTCGCTATCTGGTCGGCCTCGACGCGAAGGTGCAGGCGCGCTTGACCCACGTCATCCCGACCCGCGTCTTCGACCGCATCGTCGCTCGCATCATGGGCATCTAGACCCAGGCACCCACTCTGCGCTCCTATACTGGCTAGCCGATTGACTGGTCAGTCAACCAGGACCAAGAGGGGACCTTTGCGCGCAGCGGTCGTACAGCTCAACTCAACTCACGACAAGGCTCGGAACCTCGAATCGGCCGAGCGGCTGGTCCGCGCCGCGGCGGCTGACGGGGCCGAGCTGGTTGCGCTGCCGGAGAAGTGGAATCTGCTCGCCGGCGGTGAGGATCTGCTCGCCGGCGCCGAGCCACTCAGCGGCCCGGCCCTCACCGCGGCCCGTGGCTGGGCTCGTGAGCTCGGCATCCACCTACTCGCCGGCAGCATTTCCGAGCAGGGCGAGGACAAGGCATTCAACACCTCGGTCCTGATCGGGCCCGGTGGTGAGGACCTAGCGGTCTATCGCAAGATCCACATGTTCGACGTCGACGTCGGTGGGGTCGCATATCGCGAGTCTGCCTACGAGGAGCCAGGAACCGAGATCGTCACCACCGCGCTCGGCGAGGTGACCACCGGTCTCAGCGTCTGTTACGACCTGCGCTTCCCGGAGCTGTACCGGATCCTCGCCGTGCGCGGCGCGCGGCTGGTCACCGTCCCTTCGGCTTTCACCGATGCCACCGGACGCGACCACTGGGAGGTGCTGCTGCGGGCGCGCGCGATCGAGAACCAAGTCTTCGTCCTCGCTCCGAACCAGGTCGGCGAGGCGCCTCCGCATTTCCACTCGCACGGGCACTCGGCGATCATCGATCCCTGGGGAAAGATCCTCGTTGCGGCCCCCGACGGGGAGTGCTTCGTGGCCGCGGACCTCGACTTCGGCGAGCAGGACCGTGTGCGCGAGTCATTGCCTTCGCTCGCCAACCGCCGCCCCCGCGCCTACGTCTGGCCCCAGCTCCTGGAGGCTCACGCCTGATGGCTTCGAAAGCACCGCCGATCGACAAGCGCCGGCAGATCCTCGATGCGGCGATCCGCGTCTTCGCTCGCCAGGGCTTCCACTCGACCCGAGTCTCGGACATCGCCGATGAGGCCGGCGTCGCCTACGGCCTCGTCTACCACTACTTCAAGTCCAAGGACGAGGTGCTGAACGAGCTCTTCAGCGAGCGTTGGTCGCTACTGCTAGCGGCAATCGAGGAGACCGACAGCAGCGGGGCGACGCCGCGCGAAAAGCTGGGCGCGGTTGCGGCCTTCATCATCGACTCTTACCGTCACGACCCGGAGCTGATGAAGGTGATCATCGTCGAGGTGACCCGGGCGGCGAACTCGTTCGGACGCACCCACCTGCCGGAGATCCGCCGTGCCTATGACTCGATCGCCAAGATCGTCGCTGACGGTCAGGAGATAGGCACCTTCCGTCGCGACATCGACCCCACCTTCGCCTCGATGTCCTTTTACGGTGCGATCGAGCAGCTGCTCTCCGGCTGGATCTTCGACGTGATCCCGGCTTCCGACACCGACTTCGACCAGGCAAAGACTCTTGTCGTGGCGACGATCTGCGACGGTCTCGAGCCACGATAGGTAAGGTCGGCGCGATGGACAACGAGATCAGCGAAGCGACTTGCCTGGAGCGGTCTGCTCGCTGCCAGTGGCGCTCTGGCCAGTATCGTCGCGACACGAGTTGCAGCCATCGTCTTCCGGAGATTGTTCGACGAAGACCCTCCGGAGTAGCCATGCCCGACCCCACCGGTACACCTACACCGCCTCGCGAGCCGGCCGACCGTTCGGTTGGTGAGCTCGTATTCGAGGTCAGCGAAAAGGCCAGCTCGCTGGTCCGCGAGGAGATCGAGCTCGCCAAGGCGGAGATCTCCGAGAAAGTCGGCAAGCTCCTACGCGGCTCTGTCGTCGGCCTCGCCGCCGGAATCTTCGCCTTCCTGGCCTTGATCCTGGTGATGGAGGGTTTTGCCTGGCTACTTGCCGAAGAGGTCTTCGATGGCAACGCCTGGCCGGGATTCTTCGTCGAGGCGGCACTTTTCCTCTTGATTGCCGCCGGCGCCGGCTTCTTTGCCTACCGCTCAGTTCAGGCCGGCGCTCCGCCGGTGCCCGAGCAGGCGATCGAAGAGGCGAAGCTGACCAAGACGATGCTGGAAGGGGAGGCTGAGAAATGAGCACGCATCCCGAACCCATTCGTCCCTCGACGGTTGGCGTCCCCGGGCGCTCCGCCGCTCAAATTCGTCGCGACATCGACGCCCAACGTCAAGACTTCGGCCGCTCGGTCGAAGCCCTGCGAGGGCGGGTCACCGAGCTGACCGACTGGCGCCGCCAAGTCCGCGAGCACCGCTCGCAGCTGATCGTCGGTGCGGCAGTGGCCGGGTTCGCTATCGGTGGCCTGATGGCGCTTCGCCGCCGCCGCTAGCGGCGGCTCAGCTCAGCACTGCGTTCGAGACGCTGCCTACGCCGATCAGTCCGGGACCGACATGGGCGCCGATCACGGGACCGATCTCGGAGATGTAGACCGGCTCGCAGCCGAAGATCTCGCGGCAATCGTCGGCGAGGGCGTTTGCGGTCTCCTCGTCCTGGATGTGCTGGATCACCCAGGCGTCGAGCCCCGACTCGTGGCGCTTGCGGGCGTAGTCGCGCAGCCGCTCGATCGAGCGCGCCCGGGTCCGCACCCGCTCGACTGGCGTGATCTCCTCCTCGAGAGTGAGGATCGGCTTGATCTTCAGTGCCGACCCGATCCAAGCCCGGGCGCCGCCGATCCGGCCGCCGCGGCGAAGGTACTCGAGGGTGTCGATCGCGAACCACATCTTCAGCTCCTCACGCGCCTGCTCGGCACGGGCGAGGACCGCGGCGCCGTCGCCGCCCGCGGCTGCGGCAGCGGAGGCTGCGAGCACCGAGAAGCCCATCCCGCCGCAGGCGGAGCGGGAGTCGAAGACGTGGATACGCTCGCCGCCCTTGTCCTCGGCGATCAGCCGCTCGCGCGCCTGGTTCGCGGCCTCGAAGGTTCCCGAGATCTCGGCGGAGATATGGATTGAGACGATCTCCTTGCCGGCTTCGAGCAGAGGTTCGTAGACGGAGACGAAATCGCCGATCGAGGGCTGTGAGGTGGTCGCGCCGCCCTCAGAGGCACGCAGGCGCTCGTAGAAGCCGGCGTAGTCGGAGATCTCGACCTCCCTCTCCTGGTGGTCGTCGACCGAGACGTAGAGGCTGATCCTCTCGATGCCGCGCTCTTCGACCAGCTCCGTCGGGAGGTAGGCCGTCGTGTCGCACACCACCGCAGTTGGGGCGCTCGAGGTCAAGGCACAGAGTCTTTCAGAGTGGGTGACGGGGCTATCGCTACACTTTGTGAAGTGACCGAGACCCCCCAAGCGGCAATCGCCCTCACCGACAAGGCGGCCGAGAAGATCGCCGAGCTGCTCGGTTCCCAGGAGGGCTCTGAGGGTCAGGCACTTCGCGTTGCCGTTCGCGGTGGCGGCTGCTCAGGATTTCAATACGCCCTTGCCTTCGACAAGGCCAAGGACGACGACCACATCTTCGAGGTCGACGGCGTCTCGGTGCTCGTCGACAAGGTCAGCATGCAGTTCGTCTTCGGTTCCGAGGTCGACTACGTCGAAGGGCTGCAGGGCGCCGGCTTCCAGGTCAACAACCCCAACGTGGTTGCGGCCTGCGGTTGCGGGTCCTCTTTCCAGGTGAAAGAGGACGCACCGGAAACAGCTGCGGTCTAGCCCACGGCTGCTATTCGATTTGCAGCGGCGGCGACTGTGGGGGTGGCTGTGCCGGTGAGCTCGCAACAGCCTCCGGCTGCTCGACCCCCAAGGCCTCAGCCAGCTCGCCGGACTCGAACATCTCCTCGACGATGTCGGCGCCGCCGAGCAGCTCGCCGTTGACGTAGAGCTGGGGGAAGGTCTGCCAGTCGGAGATCTCGGTGGTGACTTCGCGCAGCGGCTGCAGGGCCGGCAGCACGTCGATCGCCCCGTACTCGACGTCCATCGTGTCGAGCACCTGGATGACCCGCATCGAGAAGCCGCAGCGCGGCGTTTCCGGCGTGCCCTTCATGAAGAGCAGCACCGGGTTGGCGGCGATCAGCTCCTCGACCTTCTGCTTCAGCTCTGCGTCGGCCACGGACACAGAGTAGCTATCCCGGCACTTGGGTCTTGACCGAGAGGGCGTGGATCGTGCCGTCGTCGAATCGGTCCTTGACCGCGGCCTTGACCAGGCGGTGCTGGTCGATCCGCGAGAGGCCGGCGAACTGGGGGGCGGTGACGGTCGCCCGCAGGTGGTCGCCGCCGCCGGTCTCATCGGCGACCTCGACCTCGGCGCCCGGGAGCGCCGCCTCGATCATCGCCTCGATCTCGCGCAGGTCTGCCATCTGGGCGATTGTATGGATGCTGTCACGACGTGGGTCTTCAAACTGAAGCATGTAGACAAGAAGTTACAATCTGCGTGTCCCAAGTCAGACCTATCCAACTAGCATCGGAGCATGGAGTCGATGAGATCCACGTGGACGGACTCGCGCCTAGATGACCTCAACGGTCGGGTCAGCGACCTCTCGGTCCGAATCGACTCCCTGCAGCGAGTCATCATCCAGGTCGGCGGCAGCCTGATCGCCGCCTTCATAGGCCTGATGGCAGCCGTGCTCGGTCTGGTCGCCACCCAGCTCTGAGCCCGACTGGCCCGCCGTTCGCCTTTGCCTTAGCCCGAGACGCGCTCGCCGAGGGTCTCGAGCATCTCCTCGACCCGGACGAACTTGACCCGGGGGCGACCGTGGGGCTCGCCGCGGCCGACCTCGGCCTGGTCGATCGCCTGCCAGTCCTCGAAGCTGACGAAGCGGGTGCCGCGCTCGGCGAGCAGAGCCTCGATCGCCGCCGGGTCGGGGCTCTCGGGGGCGAGCAGCGTCTGGGCCTCGACGTCGGCAAGCAGGTGCTGAACGGTCTCCAGCGCGTCCTTCTTGTTGGTGCCGATCACGCCGGAGGGCCCGCGCTTGATCCAGCCGGCGGTGTAGTGGCCGACCTTGTGTCCGGAGTCGTGGGAGTCGAGCACGCGCCCGCCCTCGTTGAGGATCAGGCCGCGCTTCTCGTCGAAGGGAACGCCCTCGATCGGGATACCGGTGTAGCCGACCGAGCGCAGCACCAGGCCGCACTCAAGCTCCTCGCGCTCGCCACTGTCCTTGGCGCGCAGCGTGCCGCCTTCCTCGACCAGTTCGTTGCGGCCGATCACGATCTTCTCGACCTTGCCGTCGCCGAGGATCTCGACCGGCGAAGAGAGGAAGCGGAGCACGATCCGCTGGCGCTTGCCCTCGGGCTGGCGCTGGGAGAACTCGCGCAGGGTCTCGACGTTGACGCGGGTCGTCTTGTCGACCTCGTCGGACTCGAGGAAGGCCTGGCTGGCCGGATCGAGCTCCACCTCGGCGGGGTCGACGATCACATCGGCATCCTCCATCTCACCAAGCTCCTTGATCTCCGGATTGGTGAAGGCTGCCTGGACCGGGCCGCGACGGCCGAGCACGACGATCTCGCGGATCCGGCTTGCGTCGAGCATCTCGATCGCGTGGTCGGCGGTGTCGGTCTGGCGCAGCTCGTGGTCGGTCAGCGCCAGCATCCTGGCGACGTCCATCGCCACGTTGCCGTTGCCGATCACCACCGCCCGCTCGCAGGAGAGGTCGAAGTTCTTCTCGCAGTAGTCGGGATGGGCGTTGTACCAGCCGACGAAGGCGGTGGCGGCATGGCTCCCCGGCAGCTCTTCGCCCGGAATGCCGAGCTGGCGGTCGGTCTCGCAACCGACCGTGAAGAGGATCGCGTGGTAGTGCCGCTCGAGATCCTCGACCTCGATGTCGTGACCGACCTTGACGTTGCCGAAGAAGCGGAAGCCCTCTCGCGCGGCCGTTTTTTCGTAAACCCGGATCACCGACTTGATCTTCGGGTGGTCGGGGGCGACGCCGCCGCGGACGAGGCCGAAGGGGGTGGGGAGGCGGTCGAAGAGGTCGACCTGGGCATGCGTCGCCTCGTCTTTGAGGATGTGCTCGGCGGCATAGAAGCCGGAAGGGCCGGCGCCGACGATGGCGACGCGAAGTGGGTTCTCGGGGGTTCCGATCTGGGTCATGGCCTCTGCTTGGTGATCAGTATGGGGTCTATGGAGAGCGCGAAAGGATAGGGAACGGCGCGCGTCGCGCCTACGCGGCCAGCAACATCTGGTTGCAGTCCGGGCAGATCCCGTGGCTGATCGCTGGCAGCTCCGGTCGGTTGAACAGCTCCAGCCGCCTCGCGGCCTCCTCGACCTCGACCCATTCGCCGTCGACCTCGAAGCGGTCGCACCAACCGCACATCTCCAGCGTCTCGTCGTTGCGCGGGGTGTCGGGGTCGAGCAGCGGCATCGGCGCCTCGCGAGGCTCCTCGGAGCGAAGGCGGGCGGAGAACAGGACCACCCGGCCGCCGGGGCGGGCGACGATCCTGATGTTCATCTCGCGGCGGACGTCGGGGCCATCGCAGCGGAAGGGCAGCTCGACGTCTCCAACCTCGTCGCGAATGCGCCGCAGCAGCAGTTTCTGCAGCTTCCTCAGGTCCTCGCCCGGAGACGTAGTCCCAGAGCGAGCGGCCGAGGCTGGTGCCGGCCTCCTTCCAGCCGTTTTCCTCGGCAAAGCGGTAGTACCCCTCGTCGACCCTGATCAGGTGGTCCTGATCGTCGATCGCGTAGCTGAGGGCCTCGACGCTCATCCAGTGGCGAGGGTCTCCGGAGAAACGGCGGCTGCGGTTCCATCCAGCGCGTCGAGGGCCTTGCGGGTCGAGAGTGCGACGCAGGTGAAGATTGGAGTCTCGCGCTCGGTGTAGGCGCTCGACTCAGTCGGGCGCAGCTCTTGTACGAGGTCGAGGAACATGCCGGGGTCGTCCCCCTCGAAGGCGACGACGAACTCCTGGTCGTCGAGGCCGAAGGAGTAGGAGGTGTTGATCGTGATCTCGGGGTAGCGGCGGCCGACCTCGATGTGGCTTTTCATGATCCGTCCCCGCTCCTCCGCCGGTAGCCCGTACCAGCGACGCTGCTTGACCATCGGGTAGAGGAAGAGGTACTTGCGCTCGGAGACGCAGATCTCGGGTCGCGCCTGCTCCTCGGAGTAGGGCGAGCGCTTGGTCATCGAGAGGAAGGAGTAAGGGGTCTCGGCCCACTTCGCCAGGCCGCTCTGGCCGAGCACGACGTGGAAGGTGTGCAGATCGTCGAGGTTGGGGCTCTGGCTGAGCAGCAGGAGGTCGACGTCACCGCGCGTGCCTATGGTTGAGTAGGCGCGCAGCGAGCGGTCCAGGGCGAAGTCCTCGCAGGCGGCGAGGAACTCTTGCTTGTCGGTGGCTCGGAGGTCGGCGTCGCGACGGCGCCAGGCGGGATCGATCTTGAAAAAGGTGAACTTGGCGAAAGTGCGGTCGGCCATTGGGGTCACGATAGCCGTCTCTATGGTGGTTTGGGCGGGGGTCGGGTGGGGGGCTCCACTTAACTTTTTCGGCGGAGACATTGCTGCTGGCAGTGAGCCGCCTGCCGAAAAAGTACAAGACGTTTCGCCCCCCACCCGACCCCCGCGCACACGCGTGGTCGTAGCTCTCCTGCCTCAAGGGACCGGTATCGAGGAGCTTGTGAGGGTTCAAGGCATCTCGCCGGGATTGCTTAGTGCTGGGCTGGGGAGCGTGCCGGCGGCGCAGACGTATTTGGATATCTCGCAGGGGAATCGGGTTTTCGATTCGCTCTATGACTCGGATCTGCCGCAGAGGGTTGGGGGTGGGATTTGTGGGTCTCCTTACTCGCGGGCGGTGGTCGAGCGGGCGGAATCGGCTCCGGCGGACGTTGAGCCAGGGTTGCTGGCGGCGACTTTGCACAGGGCGGGAGAGGGGTGTGAGGTTCGAGGGCTGAGCTTGGGGCAGCTCCCGGGCCTGGTGGGAGGGCTGCGGGGGGACGATTTGGTGATTGCGATCGAGCGGGCTCCGCCGGCGAAGAACGAGGCCTTGGCTATTGGGATCGCCGGGCGGGGGTTCGATGGGGATTTGACCTCGGACAGCACCCGGCTGGACGGGTACGTGCTCTCGAGCGATATCGCGCCGACGATCTTGGCGCGGCTTAGGGTCGCCGTTCCGTCTCAGATGTCGGGGCAGCCGATCCGCTCGGAGGGGGCGATCGACGTGGCCAGGACGGTCTCGTTGGGAGAGCGGATGTCCGTGATCTCCGAGAGGCGTGGCCCGGTGATCGGGGTCAGCCTGCTCGTCTGGCTGGTGCTGTTCGGGGCGGTGATGGCGATCACGCGTGGAGGCGCGGTCCGCAACGGGATTCGGATCGCTGGCTTGAGCGTGGTCTACCTGCCCCTGGTGCTGTTGCTCGGTGCGGCGCTGGAGCCGAGCCAGGTCGCCGAACAGCTGCTGGTTATGGCCGGGGCGCCGGTGCTCGCGGGCCTCACGCTGGCGGCGCTTGGCGGCTACCGGGCACTTGCGGCTGCCTCCGCCCTTGTCGTGTTCGTCTACGCGATTGACGTCATCGCCGGCTCACCGCTTACCTCGCTCTCACTGCTGGGCCCGAACCCTGGGCTCGGCGTTCGCTTTTACGGGATCGGCAACGAGCTCGAGGCGCTGTTGGCGGTTCTTGTCGTCGCCGGCACAGGGGCGCTGCTGGCCGGCTATGCGCCGCGGCTCTCCCCCCAGCGCTGTGCCGGGGCGTTCCTAGTAACCGGGTTCACCTCCGCTTTCGTCTTCGCCGCCGGGCGCTTTGGCGCCGACGTCGGCGCCGCGATCGTCCTGCCGCTTGCCGCCGCCGTTGCCGCCGCCGCGATCGCGGCACGCCGGCGGCGTGCCGCCCTGCTCGTCGCCGCGATCCCGTTCGTGGCGCTGGCCTTTATCGCTTTCGTCGACCTGGTCTCGGGAGCCAACGCGCATCTGACTCGCTCCGTGCTCGACGCCGGTGGCCTGGGCGACGTCGGCGAGGTCGCCCAGCGCCGGCTCCAGCTATCTGCCCGCAGCTTCAGCCGGCCAATCGTGCTCGCCTTCCTGCCGCTGATCGTCGCCATCGCTGCCCTCGCGGTGGCACGGCGAGAGCGCCTTCGCGCCTGGCTCGACGGCTTCCCGGCGATGCGCGCTGGCCTTCTCGGTGCGCTGGCCGCGACCGCCATCGGCACGCTCGCCAACGATTCCGGTGCCCTGCTGCTCGAGATAGGTGTGGCCTATCTGCTCGTCTTCGTCGGCTTTGCCTGGGCGGAAGGGGCACGCGAGGGTCCCCTCTGAGCAATCGACTACCCTTAACGGTTCGTGCGGATTGCACTCGTCTCGCCATATTCCTGGAGCTACCAGGGCGGCGTGAACCGGCACGTTGAGGCACTTGCCGAGGAGTTCCTTGGCCGTGGCCATCACGTCCGCGTGCTCGCCCCATTCGATCCGCCCGACCGTTGGAGTCGGGTGCTGCACCGTGCCGATCCCGAACGGCGTGAGGCTCCGGATTACCTGATCCCGCTCGGCCGCTCCGCCGGCTTCTCCGCCAACGGTGCCGTCTCCAATCTCGCTCCGTTCCCAGCTGGTGGCGTGCTCGCCCCTCGCAGGGCGCTCCGTCAGGACGACTACGACGTAGTCCACATTCACGAGCCGATCGTTCCCCTGGTCGGCTGGAATGCCGCTCTCGGCGCTCGCGTTCCAGCTGTCGGCACCTTTCACGCTTACTCGACCAAGGCGATCCCCAACCACATCGCCAATGCGGTTGGGGCCAGGCGTGTCCTCAACCGGCTCTCGGCTCGGATCGCCGTCTCCGAGGCGGCGGCGTGGACCGGCCGCCGCTGGTACGGCGGCCACTACGAGATCGTCCCCAACGGCGTCGACGTTGCTGCCGCGCCCAGCGGGCCGAAGCCTGCCGGCGGCGAGTTGCGGGTCCTCTTCATCGGACGGCCGGAGGAGCGCAAGGGCCTGCCAGTCCTGCTCAGTGCGTTCGGTGCCCTGATCGAGCACGTGCCGAGCCGGTTGACGGTGATCGGGGCCGAGCGGGAGGACGTGATGCGCTACCTGGCCGACCCCGAGATGATGCGCTCGATCGACGTGCTTGGACGGGTCTCGGGCGATGCGCTGTGGCGCTCGCTGCACGAGGCCGACGTTCTCTGCGCCCCCTCGCTCTCGGGGAGAGCTTCGGCATGGTCCTGACCGAGGCATTTGCCGCCGGGACGCCCGCGATCGCCTCGGCGATCGCGGGCTACAGCGACGTCGTCACCGACGGCGTCGACGGCGTGCTGGTCCCCCCGGCCGATCCACAGCGCTTGGCCGAAGAGCTGCAACGCGCCCACCTCGAGCCAGAGCGGCTGGCGGCGATGGGAGCGGCGGCACGGCAAAGTGCCGAGCGCTATGCCTGGCCGCGGATCGCTGATCAGGTGACGGACGTCTATGAGCAGGCGATCGACGCCCCCGCCCCGGCTGGAGCCATTGGGCGGGCAGCTCACTGGACTGGCGTGCGGCCCGCCGACGGCTTGCCACCACGCCCGGCGCAGAGACTGCCTTCGCTCGATCCGCCGCTGGCCAGTGACGGCACCAAGCGGCGCAGGATCGCTCGCCACCTCGGCCTTGGCGTCGCTGGAGCGGTTGGCGTGGCGCTGACGGCACTTGCGGCGCAGAAGATCGGCGTCGACAAAGTCGTCTCCAGCATCGTTCGCTCCGATGCCACCTGGGTGCTGATCGCCTGTGCGCTGATGGCCCTCTCACTCTTCTTTCGTGCCGCTTCTTGGTACTGGATCGTGCGAGCGGCGCTGCCCAACCGGCCGGTTCGCCGCCGCGACGTCACCTCGGCGACGATGATCGGGGTGCTGATGTCGGCAACGCTTCCCGCTCGTCTCGGCGAGCCGGCCCGGGCGTTGTCGCTGGCCAGGCGCATCGGGCGCATGCGTGAGACCTTCCCGGTGCTGCTCGGCACGCTCGTCTCCCAGACGATGCTCAACATAGTCGCGCTCGCCCTGCTCGGCGTGATCATCGTTTCTTCCACGGACCTCTTCCACTCCGGCACCCAGAAGATCTTCGCCTTCAGCCTCGTGCCGCTCGCCCTGCTCCTCGTCGTCTTGTTGGCGCCGCCGCTGATGCGCCGCAACGGCAACGGCCGCCTGGCACGGATCGGCTCGGCAGCGCACCGGGGGATGCTCCAGGTGCGCACGGGCTTGACCGTCTTCCGCAGTCCCCGGCAGGGCGCCGCCGCTGCAGGCGCACAGCTCGGCGCCTGGGCGATTCAGCTTGCCGCCTGCTGGGCGCTGCTTGTCGCCCTCGGGCTGAACGATCAGGCGGGAATCGGCGCCGCTGCCGCTGTCCTCTTCGCGGTCAACGTCACTGCGGTCGTTCCCGTCACTCCCTCAAACATCGGCGTATTCCAGCTTGCCGTGATCAGCGTCCTCCACACCGGATTCGGGATCGGAACCGCTGATGCGTTCGCCTACGGCGTGATCCTGCAGGCGGTTGAGATTGCCACCGCGGTGGCCCTCGGTCTCCCGGCTCTGGTCCGGGAAGGCCTCACCTGGAGTGACCTTCGCGTCCAAGCCCTTTCCTCCACGCCTGTGCACCTCGAGCCCAAGCCCCGGGCGAGTGGGGCTGGCGCCCGCAAGACCGTCTAGCTCAAAGACTCACCTGGCTGACGGCATCTTTCCTTTGGGATAGGGTGCGTTGCGCTGACGGCGTACCAGTAAACAAACTATTCCATACCAAAATAAAACTGGATGCAAGCCGAAGGCACAGCAACCACGGGTCGATTTCGGGCGGGGGGCTTAGTTCTCTCACTGTTCGCGGCTCCATTGAACGTGCCGATCCTCCGTGCTCATGCCGATGGGCCGCTGCGGCTGCCGGAGTTGCGGGAGCGCCTCGGAGGCGCTGCGCAGACGACGTTGCGCGGGCATGTCGGCAATCTGCGCGGGATCGGTGCGCTTTCCAGGCACGTGCTCAGTGGCATGCCTTACACAGTGGAGAATGAGCTGACCGAGATGGGAAGGGAGGTCCTCTCCGTCGCCGAGGTCGTCGAAGCCTGGCTCTTACAAGCTCCCCAAGGACCAATTGCGCTTGGCAGCGAGCCGGCAAAGGGAGCCTTGAGGGCGCTGATCGGCGGCTGGGGATCGACGATGCTGCGGGCTCTAGCCGCGCGCCCGCTTTCGCTGACCGAGCTTGCCAGCTTGATCGGCGGGCTCAGTTACCCTGCTGTCGAGCGTCGCCTCTCCGCGATGCGTGCAGCCCGACAGGTCGAACGGTTGGCTGGGAGCGGGAACAGCACGTCATACGTCGTCACAGACTGGGTGCGGCAGGCGGTCGCACCGCTGGCGGTCGCGGGCCGATGTGAGTGTAAGTACATGTCGGCAGAATCGGATTCACTGACCCGTATCGATATCGAGGCGGCCTTCCTGCTCGCCGTTCCGCTGGTCTCCCTGGGTGAGGGCGCGGGTGGGCCGTGTCTGCTGGGTGTTGACACCGGCACGGCCGACCCTGGCAAGGGCGAGCGCCGCTTGGCTGGTGTGCGGGTGGTGGTCGAGGGCGGCAAGGTCACATCGTGTGTCTCTCGGCTCGAGCGAGAGCCCCGTACTTGGGCGCTCGGCACTGTCGGAGCCTGGCTCGATGCGCTGATCGACTGTCGGCTGGATCGGCTGCGGATCGGTGGCGAGAACCCCGACCTCGTTCGTGGTCTGGTCGCGGGGCTGCACCACGCCCTCTTTCCTCTGACATCGGGATGAGCGCGCGACTAGTACTCAACCGAATAAATCGGTTTGGCGGATTACACCCTTTTGTATTAGAAGTGTGTTAGGTATGAGGTAAGGCGGGCCCTTTGGGCTGTTGCGCCAAATCGCGCACGTGGCGATCTGTCTTGCTGGGATTTGCAGGCAAGAACCTAAGCCCAAGGCGCACGAATCCATCTTCGTAATCTTGAGTGTTATAAACCTCTTGACCGAAAGCCCGGGGGCCTGTTATCAAGTGCATCCAGGGCAGGGATACGCCTAACGGTGCATGTTCGGCGTCGGGCTTGCCCAAAAACTCAACGGTTGGTGGCCCGGTTCGATCTCGTAAAGGGATCTGACTGCGTGCAGCCGTGCAAAGTCGACCCCCTACACGTCAGCAAGGGGGCGAGCGGCGGGTTGTGGGGGCGGGGCTTTGGCCCCGCCCCGCCCGCGGCAGGCTGAGGTAGCCCAACCTGGGACAACAGCGGGCGACGCTAGGACTCGAGGCAGATGTCGCGCCGGGGTCCCAGTGAGAAGAACCCCGGCGCTAACCGTAACTCAAATGCCCGCAGGGTTACCCCAAACGAGCAAAACGATCATAGAGCGCATATTGCGATGTTTCCAGCTTGTAGGGAAGTTTTTGCCCACTTTGCGTACTTGTCATGCAGTCAAAACACCTCCCCGCTCGGTGCCTGCGATGAGCTCATCAGGTGCCTTGTCATCGGGGATGAAGCCGGATTTCATCCCGAAATACACAGCCTGGGGGTGATGGGCGACGATCGCAACGGTGGATTGCTCGGGCATCACGGCGTAGCCACCGGAGAGCGTCATGCCGATCTCTTCGAGGTCGAGCAACCGCCAGACCTTCTCGTGCTCGGACTGGTCTGGGCAAGCGGGGTAGCCCCAGGAGTAGCGACGACCCTGGTCGAGTGCGATGCCGAGCTCGCGTCGCACCTCGGAGTGCAGCCACTCGGCCAGGCCCTCGGCTGACTGGACGCCGAGCCCGTGGACATAGAGCTGTTCGGCGAACTCTCCTTCTCGCTCGAGGCGTTCGATCAGGTCGGTCACCTCGGGGCCCACGGTCACGCCCTGCAGGGCGACGACATCGCGTTCGCCCGAGGCGAGCGGCCGGAAGAAATCGCTGAGGCAGATGCGGTCGTGCTTGGGCTGGCGCGGGAAGACCAGGCGCTCTACCTCGCGCTCGGGGTCCTCGGGGTCGAAGACCAGCAACTCGTTGCCGTCTGAGGCGCAGGGGAAGTAACCCAGCCTGGCTCGCGGTCGCAGGTAGTCCTGCTCTCGCCACATCCGCTCCAGGCGCGGCGCGAAGCCCTCCTCCTCGTCGCTGCCCTCGACCAGTTCCCGCCAGGCCTCGCCCTTGACGCCGCGACCGCCCCAGTGCAGCTTGAAGAGGACGTGTCGGTCGAGATAGGGGAAGACGTCGTCGAGGTCGATCTCGGCCTCGCGCACGCCCCAGAAGGGCGGCTCCGGAATCGGAACGTCGGTGCGAGTCCTCGAGCGGGTGCTGTCGTCACTGGTCGACGGCCCATCGTCGACCACAGCCGGTGTCTCGCGCAGCTGCTTGGCCTCGGCATGGATCCGTTGGACCAGCGCCGCGCGGGCCGGCTCGTCGACGAGAGCGTCCATCGTGTCGAGCCCCTGGAAGGCGTCCTTGCAGTAGAAGACACCGGGCTCGTAGACCTCGTCGGACTCTTCCCTTCGGGTAGAGGGTGCGGCGGCCGAAGTCGCGGTTGATCGCCGCGCCGCCGATCAGCACCGGGAACTCGAGCCCGCGCTGGTGCAGCTCCTGGACGCAGGTCGGCATCTGCTTCGAAGTCGAGACGAGCAGGGCGGAGAGGCCGATCGCGTCGGCCTCGTTCTCGACCGCGGCCTCGATGATCGTGTCGACCGGGACCTGCTTGCCGAGGTCGATCACCGTGTAGCCGTTGTTGGTGAGGATCGTGTTGACCAGCGACTTGCCGATGTCGTGCACGTCGCCGAACACGGTTGCGATCACCACCTTGCCCTTGGTGTGGCCTTCGATCCGGTCGAGGTAGTTCTCCAGCTGCTCCACGGCTCTCTTCATCACTTCGGCCGACTGAAGGACGAAGGGCAGGATGAGTTCGCCCGCGCCGAACTTGTCGCCGACCTCTTTCATCGCCGGCAGCAGCACCTCGTTCAGGGTCGGACGGCGCCGATCTTCTCGACCGAGCGGTCGATCCTCCTCGACTCCTTCCTTTTTGCGGCGCAGGATGTGCCAGTGCAGGGCCTCCTCGGGCGCCATGCCCGCGGTCGGGTCGGCTCTTCTCGTCCTCCGCATCTTCGCCCTTCGACTCGAAGTGGCCGATGAAGCGCTGGAGCGCGTCCTCACGCCGGTTGAAGACGAGGTCGTCGGTCAGCTCGCGCTCCTCCTCGGGGATCTCGCTGTACGGGGTGATGTGGTTCGGGTTGACCATCGCCAGGTCGAGCCCAGCCTCGACGCAGTGGTGGAGGAAGACCGAGTTGAGCACGGCTCGTGGTCGTGGCGAGACCCCGAAGGAGACGTTGGAGACGCCGAGCGAGGTCTTCACGCCCGGTATCTCCGCCTTGATCCGGCGGATCCCCTCGATCGTCTCCACCGCCGAGGGCTTCCACTCGTCGTCGCCCGTGGTCAGGGTGAACGTGAGCGCGTCGAAGATCAGCGCCTCGGGGTCGAGGCCGTGCTCACCACAGGCGATGTCGCGAAGCCGTTCGGCGATCTCGACCTTGCGCTCGGCCGTCTTCGCCATCCCGACCTCGTCGATCGTGAGCGCGATCAGCGCTGCGCCATGCGCCTTCGCGAGCGGCACGACTGCGTCGGCCTTGTCCGGCCAGCCTCGAGGTTGATCGAGTTGACGATCGCCCGGCCGGGAATCTGCTCCAGCGCAGCCTCGATAACCTCCGGCTCGGTCGAGTCGACTGAATCGGCGACGGCTGGGTCAGCGAGATCCGCTTCACGACGGCGCCATCTGCTCGTCCTCGTCCTCGCTCGGTCAGCGCGACGCAGACGTCCAGGACGTGGGCCGCCTTCGACCTGGTCTCGGCGACCTCGACTATCCGTCGTAGTCGTCAGCGAGGAGCAGTCCTTAGCCTTGCGCGAGCCCTGCGAGTTGACCCGCTCACCGACCAGGGTCGGACGCGGTTCCTGCACGAGCGGGGTGGAGGTCATCATCGAGGACACCTCGATCTGCCCGGGGGCGGGTCGTGCGCTGGGCTCTGCGTCGCCGACTCGTGCCGGATCGCCCGGATGTGCTCCGGCGTCGTCCCGCAGCAGCCGCCGACGATGCGACGCCATAGCGCTCGACGAACTCACCCAGCGTCGCCGCCAGGGGCTCGGGCTCTTCGGGGAAGATCGTCTCGCCGTCGGGTCCCTGCAGCGGCAGGCCAGCGTTGGGGATGCAGTGGACGGGCAGCGGGCTGTGCTCGCCCAGGAAGCGGATCGCGTCGCGCATGTCCTCCGGGCCGGTCGAGCAGTTGAGCCCGATCACGTCGACGTCGAGCGCGGTCAGCGTCGTCAGCACCGCCTGGATGTCGGTGCCGAGCAGCATCTTGCCGCCGTTCGGCAGCAGCGAGACGCTGGTCTGGATCGGCAGGGTGCGGCCGGTCGCGGCAAAGGCCTCGCGGGCGCCGAAGATCGCCGCCTTCACCTCGAGGATGTCCTGCGCGGTCTCGATGATGATCAGGTCGGCGCCGCCCTCGACCAGGCCGCGCGCCTGCTCGGCAAAGACCTCAACCAGCTTGGCGAAGGAGATGTCGCCCAGGGTCGGGTCGGTCGAAGCCGGCAGGAAGCCGGTCGGGCCGATCGAGCCGGCGACGAAGCGGTCCTCGCCCGCCGCCTTGCGCGCGATCTGCGCCGCCTTCGTGTTGATCTCGAGCGTGTGCTCGCCCAGGCCCCACTCGTCGAGCTTCAGCCGCGAGCCCTGGAAGGTGTCGGTCTCGACGACCTCGGCGCCGGCTTCGAGCATCGAGCTGTGAACGCCCTCGATCACGTCCGGGCGGTTGAGCACGAGCGCCTCGTGGCACTTGCCCTCGAGGCCGCCGTAGTCCTCCTGGGTAAGCTCGAACTGCTCCAGGGTCGCGCCCATGCCGCCGTCGAAGACAACGACGCGCTCCCGTGCGGCTATGTAGTCACGTTCAGCCATGACCTGAAGAGGCTACCGGGTTCCGGCACCCTCTCCCGGAGGCTCATGGCCATGCGCTGCAAATTGCTTCAGGCGACCTGCTGCGCGACGGTCTCCGGGGAGAGGGTGCCCGGACCCTCATCGCCCTGGATTCAGGTCAGCCGCGCAGGCCGAGACGGCGCTTCAGATCGCGGGCGTTGACCGCCTGCGAAATCCGGTTGATAAGACCCCGACGAGCCTTCGTTGTACGGGTACCAGCTCGGTTCGCGCTTACCGGCGAAGCGGGTGACCACGGTCGATTCGATGCGGCAGTACTTCTTGATTCCCGGCTCTCCGTGGCGGTAGCCGATGCCCGACTCCTTCCAGCCGCCCATCGGGAACCCCCATCGCTGCCATGTTGATGATCACATCGTTGACGTTCACGGACCCCGCCTCGACGCGGCGAGCGACCGTCTCGGCCCGGTCTCTTCTCACCGAAGACCGAGGCGGCCAGTCCGTAACGGCTGTCGTTGGCGAGCTCGAGTGCATGCTCGGAAGTCGCGCACCTTCATCACTCCGACAACGGGGCCGAACGTCTCATCGCGCATCACTTTCATCGAGTGATCGACGTCAACCAGGACCGTGGTCTCGAATCAGTCTACCGGTCCTGCTCTGCTTTCTTGCCTCCGGTAAGTGCCTTGGCACCGTTTGCGAGCGCGTCATTGACGTGGTCCTCGACCACGGCGGACTGGTTGGGCGAGGTCATTGCACCGATGTCCTTCTCGGGGCTTGCGGCCGTCAGCTCCCTGACGGAGGCTGCTGACCTCCCCTTGGTCAGCTTGGCGATGAACTCGTCGTATACGGGCTCCTCGACCCGAAGACCGGGTCCTCGACCCAGATGCAGAGCTGGCCGGAGTTCACCATGCCGCCCCAGGCCGCGGCGTTGGCGGCGCGGTCTACGTCGGCATCGGAGAGCACGATCATCGGGTCCTTGCCGCCGAAGTCGAGGCTGACCGGGGTCAGCGTCTCCGCCGCTCGTGCCATCACCTTCCGACCCGTTCGGTCGGAGCCCGTGAACTGGATGTAGTCGACGTTGTCGATCAGGGCGCCGCCCGCCTCGCCGGTTCCGTGCACGCAGTCGAAGACATCCGGTGCGCCGATCTCCTCCTTCCAAGCCTTGACCACTTCGATCAGGCTCAGAGGGGTGAACTCGGAGGGCTTGACTACGACGGCGGCACCGGCTTGCAGAGCGGGGATCGAGTCGCCGAGCCCCATCGCTCGAGCGGGAAGTTCCAGGGGGAGATCACACCGACGACCGGATGTGGCCGGTAGCGGATCAACAACTTCTTCGAAGCCACCAGTCGGCGAGTGGGGACGGACGGTTTCGTCGCTGATGAACTTCTCCGCCTTGGTGCCGTAGAAGTTGATCAGGTCGGCGACGTAGATCGGCTCGATCGGACGCGTCGGCGCGCACCTTGCCGGTCTCGGCCTGCATCGTGTCGAGCACCTGCTGCTG
>CAWEBZ010000008.1:0-43978 GCA_963807425.1 uncultured Solirubrobacterales bacterium
GGGTGGTCGAGGTCGACGGGGTCTCGCGCGAGCTCTGCGGCGGCACCCACGTCGCCAACACGGCCGAGGTCGGCATCTTCAAGATCTCCGCGGAGGGCTCAGTGCCGCCAACGTGCGCCGGATCGAGGCGATCACCGGCCCCGCCGCGATCGACTGGTTCCGCCAGCGCGAGGCGGAGCTGCGCGAGGCCGGCGAGCTGCTCGGCAACGCCCAGGACCCGCTGGGCGGGGCGCGCCGAGCGGCCGCGCAGCTGCGCGAGGCCGGCGCCGGCGCCGAGCAGGCCCAGCGCCAGCTGCTGGGCGAGGAGGCGAAGCGGCTGGCGGCCGTGGCCGTCGAGGTCGACGGCGTCCAGGTCGTCGTCGCGGCGGCGGAGCTGCCTGGCCAGAAGGAGCTGCTGGAGCTCGGCAACCGGGTCCAGTCGATGCTTGGCGGTGCCTCGGCGCTGCTGCTCGGCGGCGGCGAGGGCGACAAGGTGGCGCTGGTCGCCCTGGTCTCCGCCGACGCGGTCGGCCGCGGGCTCTCGGCCGCGACCCTGGTCCGCCAGGCGGCGGCGGTCGTGGGCGGCGGCGGCGGCGGTCGCGACGACATGGCCCAGGCCGGCGGCAAGGACCCGGCCAAGCTCGACGAGGCCCTGGCAACGGCGCGGGCGGCCATCGAGCGGGAGCTCGCCTGAGCGTGCGCGTTCTCGCCCTCGACCACGGCACCGTGCGCATCGGCTGCGCGCTCTCCGACCCCAGCGGCACCCTGGCGACGCCGCTGCCGGTGATCGACCCGCCCGAGGCGCGCGTCGTCGCCGAGCTGGTCGCCGAGCACGGGGTGGAGCTGGTCGTCGTCGGGCTGCCGCTGCATCTCAGCGGCGAGGAAGGCAGCCAGGCGGGTCTGGTCCGCAGCTTCTGCACCGAACTGGAGGCGATCCTCTCGGTCCCGGTCGAGACCTACGACGAGCGCCTGACGACGAAGATGGCGGATGCCTCGCGCCGGGCCGGGGCGACGGCTCCGCGCGACTCGATCGCCGCCGCCCACCTGCTGCAGGCCTACCTCGCCGGCCAGGCCGCGATCGAGGAGCGCGCCGATGACTGAGGACTGGATGCCTGAGGACCCCTTCGCCAATCCCGAGGACCCCGCCGCGCGCGAGCGCGAGCAGCGCCGGCTCGAACGCGAGGAGAAGCGCCGCAAGCGCGAAGCGAAGCCCGGCAAGAAGGAGTCCAGGCGCGGCAGGAAGAACGCCCCAGCGCCCGCGCCGGCACCACCCCAGTCGACTGCACCCGAGCCGACTGCACCCGAGCGGTCTTCGCCGGCCGATCCCGCGCCCTCTGCTGCGCCCGGGACCCCAGCGGCCCCCGCGCCGGAATCGCCGCCCGACTCGACGCCTGGCCCCGCGGCCAGCCCCGTCTCGGAGTCAGCGCCCGATCCCGAGCCCAGGCCACGGCCGGCGCCCGAGCCACGGCCCGACCCCGCGCCCGCGCCACGGCCCGACCCCGCGCCGCGGTCGCGACCCACGTCGGCGCCGACCCCTGAGCCGCCGCTGGCGCCGCGCTCGTCCGAGCAGGAGTTCTGGGACGACGAGCCGCCGCTGGAGGAGGAGCCGTTCGCCGGGGAGCCCGTCAAGGCGCCGCCGCCGGTCGTCGCGCCAAAGGGGCGTCGCGGCGGCGGCTCGAGCGGGGGCATCTTCGCCGCCGTCGGCCGCCACCCCTTCCGCCTCGTCGGCGCGATCGTCGCGGTGCTCGTGCTCTGGTTCCTCTTCGCCCTCTTCCAGCCCTTCCACGGCGACGGCTCCGGGCAGGTCGAGGTCAGCATTCCGAAGGGCGCCAGCGTCAGCGAAGTCGGCGACCTGCTGGGCGACAAGGGGGTCGTGGACAGCTCGACCCTCTTCCAGATCCGGGCCACGCTCGAGGGCAAGCGCTCCGAGCTCTACCCCGGGCACTACACCCTCGCCGAGGGCATGAGCTACAGCGCCGCCCTCGACGCCCTCTCCAAGCCGCCGATCAAGCGCGTCACCAGCGTCACCATCCCCGAGGGATACAGCCGCGCCCAGGCGGCCCAGCTGGTCTCCGAAGACGGCCTCGCTGGCGACTACACGAAGGAGACGGTTCGCTCGAAGTACCTGAACCCTGCCAAGTACGGCGGCAAGGGCGCCAAGGACCTCGAGGGCTTCCTCTTTCCCGACACCTTCGAGCTGAAGCCGGGCGCACCCGCCGCCGACCTGGTCCAGCTGCAGCTGCAGGACTTCAAGCGGCGGATCGAGGGCGTCGACATGAAGTACGCCAAGTCGAAGAACCTGACCGTCTTCGACGTCCTCATCATCGCCTCGCTGATCGAGGACGAGGCGGGCATCCCCAGCCAGCGCAAGCTCGTCGCCTCGGTCGTCTACAACCGCCTGCACGAAGGGATGCCGCTGGGGATCGACGCGACGATCCGTTTCGCCACCGGGAACTACGAACAGCCGCTGACCGAATCGGAGCTGGCGGTGGACTCCCCCTACAACACCCGCACCAACGCCGGGCTGCCACCGGGCCCGATCAACAGCCCCGGGATTGACGCGATCGAGGCGGCCGCCCACCCGGCCAAGTCCGGCTATCTCTTCTACGTGAACAAGCCGAACACGTGCAACGAACTCGCCTTCGCCAAGACCGAAGCCGAATTCGAAGCGAACGTCGCCAAGTACAACGCCGCCCGCGAAGCCAACGGCGGCAACGAGCCGAGCACCTGCGGGGAGTAGGGATGCCGCGCCTCGCGGTCCTCGGCCACCCGGTTGCCCACTCGCGCTCGCCGGCGATGCAGAACGCGGCGCTGGCCGCGCTCGGGCTGGGGGAGGAGTGGAGCTACGAGGCGATGGACGTTGCCCCGGATGAGTTCGCGGAGAGGGTGCGGGCGCTGGCGGCGGACGGATATGCCGGGGCCAACGTCACCGTCCCCCACAAGCAGGCGGCCCTGGCCGCGGCCGACACGCCGAGCGCGGTGGCGCGGGAGATCGGCGCCGCCAACACCCTCGTCTTCAGCGGTGGGGGAGTCCAGGCTCACAACACCGACGCCGAGGGCTTCCTGACGGCGCTGCCGGGCTCGCCCCGGGATCGGCGGGCGCTGGTGCTGGGCGCCGGCGGCGCCGCCCGCGCCGTCGTCTGGGCGCTCGCCCGCGAAGGCGCCGCGGTCGCGGTCTGGAACCGCACCCCGGAGCGGGCGGCGGCGCTCTGCGCCGAGCTGGGCGGGACCCCGGTCGCCGACCCCGCCCAGGACGAGTACGAGCTGATCGTCAACACCAGCGCCGCTGGGCTCGGCGGCGAGGATCCGTTCGCACCTGCCGCTGGCCCCGGCCCGCTTCTCCTCGCCGCAGACCGTCGTCGACATGGTCTACGGGGAGCGGCCGCTCGCTGTTGCTGGCCGCGGCCGAAGACGGCGGGCGCCGCCGCGGTCGACGGCCTCGAGATCCTCGTCCAGCAGGGCGCCCTCTCGCTCGAGATCTGGACCGGCCGCGAGCCCCCGCTCGACGCGATGCGGGCCGCCGCCCGCGCCTGAGCGTCGATTGCTGAGTTGGCAGGCCCATAGCCGGCCTAACTCAGCAATCGTCGACGCCTATAGCCTTGGCGCGATGACCAGCTTCCGATTCACCACCGCGGGCGAGTCGCACGGGCCGGGGCTCGTGGCGATCGTCGAGGGCATGCCGGCCGGGCTCGAGCTCGACCGCGAGGCGCTCGACCGCGACATGGCGCGGCGCCAGCTCGGCCACGGCCGCGGCGGCCGGATGAAGATCGAGACCGACACGCGTCGAGGTCCGCTCCGGAGTCCGCCACGGGCGCACCCTCGGCAGCCCGATCGCCGTCCTCGTCGCCAACCGCGACTACGCCAACTGGGAGGAGCGGATGAACCCCTGGCCGGTCGAGGGGTTCGAGCCCGACGAGGTCCACCTGCCGCGCCCCGGCCACGCCGACCTCGTCGGCGCCCAGAAATACGGCCACTCCGACATCCGCAACGTCCTCGAGCGCGCCAGCGCCCGCGAGACCGCCGCTCGCGTCGCCGCCGGCACGCTCGCCCGCGGCTTCCTCACCGCGCTCGGGGTCGAGGTCCACAGCCACGTCATCCAGATCGCCTCGGTCCGGGCCGCCGAGCGCCCCGACCTGACGCCGGCGGACTTCGCCGGCGTCGACGAGGACCCGGTCCGCTGCCTCGACCCCGAGGCCAGCAAGGCGATGGTCGAGGAGATCAACCGCCTGCGCAAGGCCAACGAGAGCCTCGGCGGCAGCTTCGAGGTGCGCGTCTTCGGGCTCGTCCCGGGGCTCGGCTCCCACATCTCCTGGGAAGACCGCCTCGACGGCCGCCTCGCCGGCGCCGTCGCCTCGATCCAGTCGGTCAAGGGCGTCGCGATCGGCGAAGCCTGGGACGTCGCCGGCCGCCCCGGCTCCGAGGCCCACGACGAGATCTTCTGGTCCGAGGAGCACGGCTACTTCCGCGAGACCAACCACGCCGGCGGCCTCGAGGGCGGGATGACCAACGGCCAGCCGCTCTCGGTGCGGGCGGCGATCAAGCCGATCTCGACCCTGACCAAGCCGCTGCGCTCGGTCGACACCGAGACCAAGCAGCCGGCGCAGGCGCTGCGCGAGCGGACCGACTCGACCGTCGTCCCCGCCGCCGCCGTCGTCGCCGAGGCGATGGTCGGCGCTGACCCTGGCCGCGCTGCTACCGCGAGAAGTTCGGCGGCGACCACATCGACGACGTCCTCGCCGCGCTCGACGCCTACAAGCAGCGCATCGACTTCCGGGGCTGAGCCGGTGAGCAGGCCGGCGATCGTCTTCATCGGCTTCATGGGGGCCGGCAAGAGCACCGCGCTCGCCGCCGCCCGCACGGCCGGGCTGGAGACGACCGAGATCGACGAGCTGATGGAAGCGGAGCTCGGCAAGCCGATCGCCGAGGCCTTCGAGCAGCGACGGCGAGGAGGCCTTCCGCGCGCGCGAGGCCGAGGTCGTCGGCGAGCTGCTGGAGCGGGCCGACGGCGGCGCGATCGCGCTCGGCGGCGGCAGCGTCCTCTCCGAGCGGGTGCGCGCGGCGCTCGACCGCCACACCGTCGTCTGGCTGCGAGGTCGACGCCGCGCGAGGCCTGGCGGCGGATCGCCGGCAGCGACCGGCCCGCTGGCGACCAGCGAAGAGGACGTCGAGCGGCTGCTGGCCGAGCGCCTGCCGCTCTACGAGGAGCTGGCCGACGCGGTGGTGCCGATGGCCGACCGCGGCGTCGGTCGCGCGCGCCCTGCCGGCGATCCAGGCGCTGGCGCGAGATGCCCGCGGGGACGCAGGCTGCTCTGGGCGGCGAGCGCCTCCGGCGAGTACCCGGTGTTCGTCGGCCGCGGGCCTGCTCGGAGTCCGGACTGGTGGCCGCTGGACGGGCCGCGCGCTTCTGCGTCACCGACACGCGACGTCGGGCCGCTCTACGCCGAGCGCCTCGAGCCGCTGGCCGGCCACGCGTCGAGGTCGAGCCCGGCGAGGCGGCGAAGACGATGGCCGCAGGCCGAGCGACGTCGCTGCGCGAGCTGGCCGCGCGCGGGGATGACCCGCGAAGACCACGTGGTCGCCCTCGGCGGCGGGGTCGTCGGCGACCTCGCCGGCTTCTGCGCCCACCTCTACCAGCGCGGCGTCCCGGTGGTGCAGGTGCCGACCACGCTCGTCGCCCAGGTCGACTCCGCCTACGGCGGCAAGACCGGGGTCGACCTGCCCGAGGGCAAGAACTACGCCGGCGCCTACCACCTGCCGGCGGCGGTGATCGCCGACACCGCGACGCTGGCGACGCTGCCGCGCGGAGGAGCTCGCCGCCGGCTTCGTCGAGGTGCTGAAGACCGGGCTGCTGGCCGGCGGCGCGCTCTGGGAGCGGGTGCGGGCGATCGAGGCGCTCGACCCGGCGAGCTCGACGACGTCGTCTTCGCCTGCGCCCGCTACAAGTGCGAGGTCGTCGCCGCCGACGAGCGCGACGCGCGGCCTGCGCCACGTCCTCAACCTCGGCCACACCGTCGGCCACGCGATCGAGGCGGCCAGCGGCTACGCGCGCTACCGCCACGGCGAGGCGGTCGGGCTCGGCCTGCTGGCGGCGCTGCGCCTCTCCGACGCGCCCGACCTGCGCGACGAGGTCGAGGGGATCCTCGCGCCGCCACGAGCTGCCGGTCGCGCTCGACCCGGCGATCGACGCTCGACGCCGATCCTCGACGCCCTGCAGCGCGACAAGAAGCGCACCGCGGCCGGCGTCGGCTTCGTCCTCCTCTCCGAGCCGGGCGAGCCCCGCGCGGGGCAGCTGCGTCGACCCGGCTAGGGTCCGCGGCGCCGTGGAGGAGCTGCTACAGATGACCACCGCCCGCAACCGCGTCGCCGTCCTGCACGGGGTCAACTTCGACGTCCTCGAGCGGCGCGACCCGGAGATCTACGGCGGCCTCTCGCTGCAGCGAGCTGGAGCAGCGGATCGCGGACTGGGCGCACGAGCTCGGCCTCGAACCGATCTTCTTCCAGACCAACTCCGAGGGCGAGTTCGTCGAATACCTGCACCGCCTGCCCGACCTCGCCGACGCCGCGATCGTCAACGCCGGCGCCTGGACCCACTACAGCCGCGCGATCGCCGACGCGCTCGAGCTGACCGGCCTGCCCGCGGTCGAGGTCCACCTCTCCGACGTCGAGGACCGCGACGACTGGCGCAGGCTCTCGGTCTTCGACGGGCTGGTGCTGGCGAAGATCTCCGGCAAGGGGCCGGACGGCTACCGCGAGGCGCTCGAGCTGCTGGCCCGCGAGCTCGGCGCCAGCCGGCTGATGCGCGGCCGCGGCGACCGCCTCGAGCGCGCTCCTGGCCGAGCGCGAGCTCGACCGGATGCTGGTCACCGACCTGACCAACGTCCGCTACCTGACCGGCTTCACCGGCACCAACGGCGCCTGCGTCTGCGGGCCGGGGATCCGCCTCTTCCTCACCGACTTCCGCTACACCGAGCGCGCCGCGGCCGAGGTCGAGGGCTGGGAGACGATGACGATCGCCGACGACTGGCTGGAGCGGGATCGCCGAGCGGCTCGAGGGCCGGGTCGGCTTCGAGGACGACCACATGTCGGTCCGGCTGCTGGAGAAACTGAGGGAGAAACTCGCCGAGGGCGTCGAGATGGTCGCGGCCGGCGGCGCGGTCGAGCAGCTGCGGCGGGTCAAGGACGAGGCGGAGCTGGCGGCGATCGCCGCCGCCTCGGAGCTCGCCGACGAGGTCTGGCGCTGGAGCGCTGGAGCGCGGCCTCGCCGGGCGCAGCGAGCGCGAGGTCGCCCGCGCCGCCGAAGCGCGGATCCGCGAGCTCGGCGGCGACCCGTCCTTCCCGGCGATCGTCGCCGCCGGCCCCAACGGCGCCCTGCCGCACGCCGAGCCGGGCGAGCGCGAGATCGGCCGGGGCGAGCTGGTCGTCTTCGACATGGGCGCGAAGCTCGACGGCTACTGCTCCGACGGCACCCGCACCTTCGCCACCGGCGAGCCCGGGCGAGGCGGCTCGCGAGGTCTACGAGACGGTGCTGGAGGCGCAGCGACTGGCGCTGGAGGCGATCGCCGCCGGCGTCGACGGCGAAGACGTCGACACGGTCGCCCGCGAGGTGATCGAGGCCGCCGGCCACGGCGAGCGCTTCGGCCACGGGCTCGGCCACGGGGTCGGCCTCGAGGTCCACGAGGGGCCGCGGCTCTCGCTGCGCTCCGACGACGTCCTGGCCCCGAACGAAGTCGTCACGGTCGAGCCCGGCATCTACCTGCCGGGCGAGCTCGGGGTGCGGATCGAGGACCTCGTCGTCGTCACCGAGGACGGCTACCGCAACCTCAGCGGCCTGCCCAAAGAGCTGCAGATCGTCGGCTAGGACCTCAGCGGCTGAGGTCGACGTCCGCGGTCAGGCGGCCGGCGAAGGCCGCCAGTAGCTCCACGGTCGCCTCGACGTCGCCCAGGTCGACCATCTCGACCGGCGAGTGCATGTAGCGAAGGGGGATCGAGACGAGCCCGGTGGGGATGCCGGCGCGGGAGATCTGCAGCACGTCGGCGTCGGTGCTGGTGCCGCGGCCGCTGGCGCTGATCGAGTGGTCGATGCCCTCCGCCTCGGCGGTCTCGACCAGCAGCTCGAAGACCTTGGGGGAGAGGGTGGAGCCGCGGCCGATAACCGGGCCGGAGCCGAGCGGGCTGCTGCCGAGCTCCTTCTCGTCGACGCCCGGGGCGTCGGTGGCGTGGGTGACGTCGACCGCGATCGCCAGGTCGGGGCGAACCTCGAAGGCGGCGGTGCGGGCGCCGAAGAGGCCGATCTCCTCCTGCACGGCGGCGACGGCGGCGAAGGATCCGGCGACGCTCTCGCGCTCGTGCGCGCGCCGCAGACTCTCCAGCGCCACGTAGGCGCCGAGCCGGTTGTCCATCGCCCGCGAGACGAGGCGCTCGCCCATCACCGGCAGCGGCTCGGCCGCGATCACGACCGGGTCGCCGACCCGGATCGCCGCCGCTGCCTCGTCGCGGTCGGCGGCGCCGACGTCGATGTGGAGGCCTTTCAGCTCGACCACCTTCTTGCGCTGGTCGGCCTCGAGTAGGTGGATGGGCTTGCGGCCGACGACGCCCAGGACGGGGCCGTCCTTGCCGCGGATCTCGACCCGCTGGCCGACCAGGATCTGCGGGTCCCAGCCGCCGATCGGGGCGAACCAGAGGAAGCCCTTCTCGTCGATGTGGGTGACGATCAGGCCGATCTCGTCGATATGGCCGACCACGGCGAGCAGCGGCGCGGCGTCGCCGACCTGGGCGATCGAGGAGCCGAGGCCGTCGCTGCTGAGCGTGGCGAAGGAGGCAGCCTCGCGCCAGACGGTGGCCGCCGGGCCCTCGTAGCCCGAGGGCGCGCCGGCCCGCAGGAGATTGTCGAGTAGTGAAGGAGTCTGACTCAAGGTCGTGCAGTATGCCGAAAGCGAACGCGTGTCCGTAGTGAGGTCGCGCTCGCGGCTCACCCGTGGGCGGCGGCGGCTTCGTGGCGCAGCCGATCGCGCCCCTCGCCGTAGCTGCGGTGCTCGTAGGCGATCATCGTCCAGATCAACACGTCGACGACCGCCAGGGCGATCAGCGCCGGCACCGCGGTGGCGACCGGAACCAGGATCAGGAGCACGATCGCCAGCCCCAGGCGGCGGCGGTTGACGGTGCGGGCCTGGCGGTAGCGGAAGGCGACCAGGCCCAGCAGGTAGAGCGCCACCCCGCCCAGGAGGGCGAAGGCGGGGACGGCGTGGAGGTGGTCGCCGGCGTGGGCGATCGAGGTCTTGAGGCCGAGGGCGACGAGGACGATCCCGGCGACCAGCGCCAGGTGGATGTAGGAGTAGGAGTCGCGGGCGAGCTCGTTCTGGGTCTTGCCGACCTCGGCTTCGCCCAGGCGACGGGCCGAGACCAGGGCGACGACGTCGAAGTAGACCCACCACAGCGCCGCGGCCAGCGCCACCCCCAGCACCGCGACGATCCCGATCTCCAGGTCGAGGGCGCCGGCGGCGCCGACCCCGATCGCGACGATCGACTCGCCGAGGGCGATGATCACGATCAGGCCGTGGCGCTCGGCGAAGTGGCCGGGGACGAGCTTCCAGCCGTCGGAGCCGAAGAAGTAGGGCCCGGCCATGTCGAGGAAGATCGCCAGCGCCCAGAGCGCGGCCTGGGGGAGGCCGTCGAAGAGCGAGGCGGAGGTGAGCAGGACGACCGCGATCGCGGTGCTGGCCGCGAGGCCGAGAACGGAGTGGCGCAGGGCGTCGTCGTCGGGGCTGGCCAGCATGAAGAGGGCGATGTGGGCGACGCGGAAGACGCCGAAGGCGAGGGCGAAGGTGAGGCCGAGGTGGCCGAAGGCTTCGGGGACGCAGAGGGCGACGATCAGCAGCGCCGCCATCGCTCCGAACATGACCAGCCGCACCGCACCCTCCTCGGGGTCGATGACGCTGGTCAGCCAGGAGTAGCCGACCCAGCCCCACCAGAGGATTCCCAGCACCAGCAATCCCTGCACCAGGCCAGACCAGGAGGGGTGGTGGGCCATCAGCGCCGTGCACTGGGTGATCGCGAGCACGAAGACGAGGTCGAAGAAGAGCTCCAGCGGCGTCACCCGCTCGCCCTCGCGCCGCGTCGCCGCAAAGCGTGAGCCGCGCGAGTCGGAGGAGCCAGGCATGCGGGCATCCTTGCAACTCGCAAACGGGGGGTGTCTGAGTTTGCCCGCCATATACAGGCGGCAAGCTCAGACACGGGGGTGGGCGGTCGAATATTCTGCGGCGATGAGCGTCGCAGTGGTGACCGGGGCATCGACGGGGATCGGCCGGGCGACGGCGATCCGGCTGGCGCGCGAGCCGGGGACCGAGCTGGTCCTGGTGGCTCGCCGCGGCGAGCTGCTGGAGGAGCTCGCCGCCTCGCTGCCGTGCCGGGCGAGCCACCTCGCGGTCGACCTCACCGGCGCCGACGCGCCCGAGCGGGTCCGCGCCCACGTCGAGGCAAGCCACGAGGGCCGTCTCGATCTCCTCGTCAACAACGCCGGCGCCGCCTGGCGCGGCAACTTCGCCGAGACCGGCTACGCCCACGTCCAGCGCCACATGGAGCTCAACTTCGACGCCGTCGTCCGCCTCACCGAGGCCTTGCTGCCGCTGCTACGGGCCTCCGCCCCGAGCGCGATCGTCAACGTCGCCAGCACCGCCGGCCGCATCTCCCGCGCCCGCACCGGTGCCTACTCCGCCAGCAAGTTCGCCCTGATCGGCTGGACCGACTCGCTCTACGCCGAGGAGCTGCCACACGGCGTCCACGTCGGCATGGTCCTACCCGGCTTCGTCGCCACCGAGGGCTTCCCGGCCACCGAGCTGCGCGAGAAAGCGCTCACCCGCTGGGTCGTCTCCAAGCCCGAGAAAGTCGCGGAGGCGATCTACGAGGCCGGCCCGGGGGGGAAGGCGGAGCGGTACGTCCCGCGCCCCTACGCCCTCGCCGCCGTCGCTCGCATCCTTGCCCCGAGTCTGGTCCGGCGCGTCCTCACCGGCGGCAGCGCGGCGAATCTGACGACCAGCACCGGCGGCGACGACCCTCCCGCTTGACGCTACGCTCTTCTCTCTTTGAGGGCTGGGGGAGAGGGCGATGACGATCGGGATCGCGATAGGAGCTGTGGTGCTCGCGCTGGCGGCGATGGCCGCCCTGGTGGCGATCGTCGAGGCGCGCTCGCGGCGGGTCAGTCGCCGCTTCCAGATCCTCGACGACATCGCCCGCGTTGCCGACGGTGGGCGCTCGCTGGAGGAGACGCTGGAGGCGATCGCCGCCATCCTCGTGCCCGAGTTCGGCGACTTCTGCATGATCGACGTGATCGAGGAGGAACGGATCCGCCGCGCCACGGTCCGGGTCGACGGCCCAGAGGCGGCGGCGATCGAAAAGGGCCTCGCCGAGCGCAAGCCCGCCCTGCAGGAGCGCATGGCCGCCTCCGCCTCGGTGGCCCGGCAGGAACCGAACCTGTTCGAGCGCGTCGCCGAAGCGGACCTGCGCGAGTTCGCCGAGAGCGAGGAGGACCTGCGGTTCCTGCTCTCGATGGAAGTTCGCTCCTTCGTCACCGTCGAGCTGCGGGCGCGGGGGCGCCCGACCGGGGTGCTTTCGGTCGGGGTCAGCCACTCCGGCCGCCGCTTCCGTCATGACGACGCCCACTTCGCGGGGGTGCTCGCCGGGCGGGTGGCGCTGGCGCTCGACAACGCCGGCCTCTTCTCCGACCTCGAGCGCAGCGAGCGCGAACGGTCCGAGATCGCCGAAACCCTGCAGCGCGGGCTGCTGCCGCCGCCACTGCCGCACATTCCCGGCTGGTCGGTCGCGGCGATGTACAGGCCGGCGGGCGCGGAGAACGAGATCGGCGGCGACTTCTACGACGCCTTTCGCATCGCCGGCGGCTGGATGGTGGTCATCGGCGACGTCACCGGCCGCGGTGCGCAGGCCGCCTCGGTCACGGCCAACGCCCGCTACACCCTGCGTACGGCTGGCACCCTCACCGGCGATCCCGTCGTCGCCCTCGAGACCCTGAACCGCGAACTGCTCGCCCGCCCGGGGTCGGCGCTCTGCAGCGCCGCCCTCATGGCGATCGACGAAGATCCCTCCCAGCCCGTCCGCATTGCCATCGCCGGCCACTCGCCGCCGTTGCTGATCGACGGCGACTCGATGGTCGAGGCGACCGGCCCGGCCCCCGTGCTCGGCGCCTTCGAGGACGCCAGCTGGAGGGTCGAGCACGTGCACGTCGCCCAGGGGCAGCAGCTGGTGGTCGTCACCGACGGCGTCACCGAGGCGCTCGGCGCCACCGGTCGTTTCGGCGAGGACCGGCTGCGGGCGGAGCTGGCGGGGGTGGTCAGCCCCGCGCTCGCCACCCAGAAGCTCGAGGGGGCGCTCTACGACTTCACCGCCGGCGACCTCGACGACGACGCGGCGATCCTGGCCATCGGCCCGACCGCGGCCAAGGCCGAGCTCGCTCCCGAGCAGGATCGCGAGCTGGTCGAACGCCTCTTCGACGCCTTCAACCACCGGCGGGTGGCGACGATCACCGAGCTCTGCGACGACTCCATGGACTTCTTCCCGGTCGGCACGGCGGCGGCGGTCGGCCGTACCGCCCCCTATATCGGTCCGGAGGGCCTGCGGGAGTACCTGAGCGACGTCGAACAGGCGTGGGAAGACCTGCAGATAACCCCCAAGGTCGTCGAGCGCCGGGCCGGCTCGCTGCTGGTCCGGGGCCGGGTCTACGTACGCAGCCGCGAGCTCGGCATCCGCGACATGCCGGTGGCCTGGGTCTGGGACGTCGTCGACGGCCGCTTCGTGCGCGGCGAGGTCTTCCGCGACCCAGACCAGGCCGTTCTCCGCCTCGCCCCCTCGACCTAGCCGGCAAGCAGGTGCCGGCGCAGGAAGGCGACCTCGTCGGCGAGGACCGCCTCGTGCGCGGGCCCGTCGTAGATGTCGAAGTGGTCGACGCCGGGATAGACCCGCAGCTCGCCGAGCGGTGCCCGCCGGGCGGCCGCGATCGCCGGCCCCGGCCGCGCCACCCGGTCGGCATCGCCGACGCAGAGCAGCCAGGGGCAGTGGAGCTTGGCGGCAAAACGGGCGGGACGGAAGGGAGCGCCGAGCAGCCAGCGCGAGGAGACGCGGTTGCGCCAGCGCGAGTCCTCGCCGATCGCGACGACGTGGCGCCAGCCCACCTCACCGCCGGGAGCGTTGATGAAGGCCGCCTCGTGCGGCTCCCCGACCGCAGGCAGATACTGCCCCCGCAGCGCGGCGAGCAGCATCCGGGCGCTGACGAGGGGGGAGGAGCGGTGCGCCTGCCGCAGCATGTCGATGAACGGCACCTGGCTTATCGCCGCCGCCACGCGCGGGTCGTCCGCCGCCGCCGCGAGCGCGTTGCCGCCACCCATCGAGGACCCGAACGTCGCCACCCGCTCCGGGTCGACTCCGGGCAGCGAGCGCGCGAACGCGATCGCCGCCCGCCAGTCCTCGAGCTGGCGGGCCGGCTCGAACAGGTCCGCCTCGCCGCCACTGTCGCCGAAGCCACGATGGTCGAAGAGAAGTGCCGTGACGCCGATCGCTGCGAAACGCTCCGCGAACGGACCCAGCCCGTCCCGCCGGGTCCCCGAGAGCCCGTGGGCCATGACGATCGCCGGCGCCGTGCCCCCGTCGCCGGTCGCCGGGTACAGCCAAGCGGCGCATCTGTCGCCGTGCGAGTCGAACTCAAGATCCTCACGCTCCATGGTCAATCAACGCCACGGCCACGCAAAGCGTGAGATCCATTGCTCCCTAATCAAGGAGCCGACCGGGCGCGACCTCGACCGCGGCCGCCAGCCGTTCCAGCGTCGATACCTGCGGATCGCGCTGCCCGCGCTCGATCCGGCTCACCTCACCGGCCTGGACACCACTGCGCTCGGCGACTTCTTCCTGGGTGAGCCCAAGCTTCGTGCGGGCCGCCCGCAGGTTCTTGCCGAGGTTGCCCACGGACGGGATCGTCGCCGCTGAGGGCCGAGACCTCCATGTAAAACTTTACATATCGCTGACAATATCCAAATATCTTTGATTACTGGTAATAGGTAAGGGGCCGACCTAGATCGCTCCATCGGGTGAGCCGCAGGCCGGCCCCGCTCAGCTATGTCTACTAGGCGTTCTTTACGACATGCACGCTCGAAAAGACGTGCGCCACGTTGGCGATCTTCATCGATACCCACCCCCTCCCATGAATCAGCCCGGCGTGAGCCGCCAGGAGGAAGGCAGATGCTAAGGAAACTTCGACTATCAAGCAAAGACTTAATAGCCAGCATTACATTCTTAGGAAGTCCGTATGCTCGGCTTCTACTGAGTAGCTAAAACTAATCGACCTAAAAGGGGAACCGCGGTGAGGATCAGTGCCAAAGAAGCCCAACGAGGACAGAGCGGAAAGAGCGTCGAGGAACGGCTTGCCTACGCGGTAGGACATCGCACTCGTGTTTACGTGTTGACGATCCTTAATGAAGGCGTTTTCACCCCAGATGAGATCGCCGCAATTATTGGAGAGCGAACCCCTAACGTTTCTCACCACATAAAGGAACTATTGGACGCTGGGTCCATCGAACTCGCCAAAACCGAGAGGGTCAGAAATACCACCCAGCACTATTATCGTGCGGTTGAGATGCCGTTCTACTCCGATGACGAAATCGCAGCTATGTCTCCTGAGGAACGGCAGGTGACTATCGGTCTCACTCTTCAATGTCTGATGGCTGAGGTGATGTCAGCTTTTTGGGCAGGAAAGATGGCGACTGACTCTCGCCTGTGGTTGTCGTGGCGATGGTTCAACGTTGACGAGCAGGGCCGCCAAGACCTCGCCGACGAGCAGGAACGCTCCTGGAAGCGGGCGCAGGAGATTGAGGCTGAATCTGCGAACCGTCGTACTAATTCAGGTGAGGAGGCGCAGTCCATCATCGTTGCGTCCTCTGGCTTTCAGCGCGAGCGCATGTCACCTACGCCACCGGCCAACACCAGGGGTTGCTAAATAGCGAGCAAATCCTTATTTGACGGCGTTAGTTGCTTCTGAAAGCTTCACTACTCAATTGACATGGATTGCCTCTGTCTTCGCGCCCCCCAATGACCCCCACCATCACCGCCGCCCAGCGGGACGCCCTCTATGACCAGATCCTCGATCGCCTCAGTGGGATCGGCGACATCGAAGTGGCGATTCAAGCCCAGAACTACCAAGGCGCCGAGCGCCTGGGCCGCGAGTACTGCGACGAGTTGCGGCTATTGCTCGACGACCTCGGCCTCGGAGACGGTAGCGGGGAGCCCGTCGAGTTGACCGCCCCCGCCGAGGTCTTACGCAGAGCCCTGCCGAGGCTGCGCGAGCTGGCCGATGCTCATACGACCAACTTGGAAGCGGAGTGGATCGAGACCAGCCAGCTGAAAGAGCGAAACCGCCTCGTGGCCGAGGCATGTGAGGCCGTCTTGGCGGGTCTCGAACACTCGCCAGCGGGCAACCGGTAGAAGCGGCGGGAGGCATCGATGAGCCTGATCGCACGCCTTCGTCAATCCCGCCGGAGGCGTCCGGCTACGGCGAATGCACGCCACAGACGCTTGCTGCAAGCCCAGGATCCTCGTCTCCTTCTCAACCGCCTATTTCTGAGCGGGGTCCTCGTCTCTGAGCCCCAGAGCCATGACGGTGCCGATGGCGAGCCGGCGACCTTCCTCGTGGTCGCCTTTCCCGCCCCCGGCACGAGCATCACCTGCGATCGAGTCGAACTCACCAACTGCGAGGTCGAAGTCCCCACCCACGTCGCCCGCCGCTGTCACAGCGATCTAAGAGCCGGCGAATCGATCTTCCTCACCGGCCAGCTGCGTGGCGAGGGCAGTGTCGTAGCCACCGAAATCCACTCGGGGTCAGTCGCTCCTCCCGAGGAAGCCTGATCAAAACTCGAACCAAGGAGGAGTCCGATGGCAAAAACCAAGCCCGATACAAGCGAAACGGCAAAGATCCGAGCGCTCGCCCACCCGCTGCGCCAGCAGATCCTGGGCGTGATGATCCAGCGGCCCTCGAACTCCGGCATAAGCCCACGCGAGATCTCCCAGGAGCTGTGCGTGCCGCTCTCAAACGTCAGCTACCACGTCCGCATCCTCGCCCTCTCGGGCGCGATCACGCTCAGGGCCACGAGGCCCGCTCGCGGCTCCATGCAGCACTTCTACTCAACCTCCCCGAGCTTCATGGCGCTGCCCTGGGTGCCGGCGATCTTGGCGGCGGTCATTCCGGACCGGGGATGAGAAGGGGGGAAGGCGGCAGATCTTGGGAAATTGCCCGCATTGCAAATAAAGGATCGGACAGTGAACAGAGACTAGATTTGGCTAGTGTGACCGCCATGAAAGCGTTAGCCGTTGTAGCACTTGTGGTGTGCGTGGCAGGCGTTATGGTGTTTTCTATTGACGATGCCGTTGCTTCACGATCTCATCATGGGCAGGTGGGTATTGAGAAAGGATCTCTGGGTGCATTTTCATGGGCATTGGCGGTACACCGTAGCTCGGGCAAGCGCGGGGGTCAGCGGCCGTGCTTGGTGGCCGCCGCAGAGTCTGGTGGGGGTGGTGGGAGTCAATTATCACTTTGTGGGTCGGTGTCTTCGCCGATAGTGGTAGCCAATTCGATCGGAGCGGGGTCGGCCGAGCGAACCGTTCTTGGGCTTGGGTTCCGGTCGAGCGCTTTACAGGCCAGGCTCTGGCTGAGGGGGTTCAAACCTCGACTAATACCACTCAAGCTACTCAGCGAGCAACAGGCAAAACGGGCTCAAGTTCGCCGGTTTCGCTTTGCGGCAATCGCGATTCCCGGACCGTATTGTCTTCAGCAGTACGAGGCTTACGACTCGCTGGGACGAGTGATCGCTCGGTCTGCGGGATTCGAATGCGATCGCTAACTCTAGTGAGGGCACTTTCCATGATCGCGAGCTTCGCGATGTCAAGCAGTGCATCAGCCACACAGAGGCCAGGCCATTGCCCGAGTCTTCGGAGTAGGGACTATCTGGCCCCCTATGCGATCCCGAGAGATAGGCCATGACCGAACGCCTGCTTGCCCTGAGCATCCTGGTTGTCGTGGTGGGAATTCCCGCTGGAATCACCTGGAGCAAGGGGCAGCGGGCGGCGTTCTTCCTTGGCTTCCTTCTCCTGGGCATGGTTTGGGTGGTTGCTGCCTGCAGGCTCGCTCGTCCTTCGTCGTGGTGGGCGCGCCGTTTCTACGGCCCAGAGAAGATGCAGCGGGCGTTGCATCGGTTTGATTCGGGGGCGTCGACGGCATCGTGAATCGCAGCCGATAGCGCGAGGTCTCCCCATTCTTGGCATGATCCGCGCCGATGATCAGCACTAATCAGTTCAAGAACGGGACCCATATCGAGATCGACGGCAAGATCTGGAAGATCATCGAATTCCAGCACGTCAAGCCGGGCAAGGGCGGCGCCTTCGTGCGGACCAAACTGCGCCGCATCGAGGACGGCTCGGTGATTGACAAAACCTTCCGAGCGGGGGAGAAGTTCCGGCCCGTCCGCACTGAATCGAAGAAGATGCAATACCTCTACGACTCGGGCGAGGCGGCGGTCTTCATGGACAGCCGCGACTACGAGCAGATCGAAATCCCCACCGACGCGCTCGGCGACTCGATGCAGTGGGTGCTGCCGAACGCCGAGGTCGAGATCCTCTTCGTCGACGAGCAGCCCAGCGACGTCCAGGTCGGCGGCGCGATCGAGATGAAGGTGACCCAGACCGATCCCGGCCTCAAGGGCGACACGGCCTCCGGCGGCGGCAACAAGCCGGCGACGCTGGAGTCCGGGGTGGTCGTCCAGGTCCCGCTCTTCATCGACGAGGGCGAGACGATCCGGGTCGACACCCGCACCGGCGAATACATCTCCCGCGCCTAGGGCCTCGCCGCCGACCTCGACTGCGCCTACGATGAGCGGCGCGTGATCGCCTACGACCCGAGCGACTGGAGCGACCTCTTCGTCGCCACCGCCGGCGCCTCCGCGGCGCTGGCCGGCCTCGTCTTCGTCGCCGTCTCGATCAACATCGAGCGCATCCTCAAGTTCAGCGGCCTGCCCGAGCGGGCGCTGGAGACGGTCCTGCTGCTGCTTGGCGTGCTGCTGGTCTCGGTGGTCGGGCTGATCCCGGGCCAGAGCCGCGCTCGGCCTTGAGCTGCTGCTCGTCAGCGTGGCCATCGGCACCGCGATCGCCCGACTGCCGACGATCCACAGCGCCACGACGGCAAGGCCGCCCGCCTGGCTCTGGGGCCGCTGGTCGGTGCGGATCGCCGGCACTCTGCCGATGCTGATCGGCGCAGTCAGCATCCTCGCCGAGGCTGGCGGCGGCCTGTACTGGATCGCTGGGGGCATTCTTTTCGCGCTCACGGGCGCGATCGTCAACGCCTGGGTCCTCCTGGTCGAGATCCTCCGCTAGCCGCCGGCGAAAACCGGGAGAATGAACCGATGCGCCGATCCGACCAACGCCGCGACGCCGTCTTCGCCAGCTACCAGCGGGACGTGACCGGCCGTCCGCTGGCCGAGCTGATCGCCGATTCGAAACCGCTCACCCGCGAGCTGGCCGAGGGCGTCGACGCCGAGCGCGAAGAGCTCGACGAGACGATCGCCGAATACGCCAAGGGCTGGACGGTCGACCGGATCGCGCCGCTGGACCTCAACGTGATGCGGGTGGCGCTGTATGAGATCGAAGAGGGGGACACCCCGGTCGAGGTCGCGATCGACGAGGCGGTCGAGATCGCCAAGGAGTACTGCGGCGCCGACGCGCCGAAGTTCATCAACGGCATCCTCGGCGCCATCGTGCGCGAGCGGGAGCCGGCCAAGTGAGCGGCCGCCTGCGCGAGATCGCCGAGCGCCTGCGCCAGATCTCGACCGAGCTCGGCGAGGATGCCCAGCTAGGCGACGAGCGGGCCGCCGAGCTCGCCGCCGAAGCGGCCGACCTTTCCGCCGAGGCGGTCGAGGAGGCCAACCGCCGGGCGCGCGAAGCGGCCGAGGCGAGCGCCGGGTGATCGCCGCCCACTTCCGCGGTTCCTTATCCACGATGCGTCGATAAGGAACCACGGAAAACGTGAGCTACCCGGACGATCTGCGCGACATGGTCGAGGTGGCGCTGGAACGGCTGAGCTTCTCCGTCTCCGAGCCCACCGCCGGCCTCGAGCAGGCGATGCGCTACTCGCTGCTGGCGGGCGGCAAGCGGGTGCGGCCGGTGCTCGCCCTCGCCACCGCCCGTGCCCTCGGCGCCGACCCCGCGGGCTTTCTCCCGGTCGCCTCGGCGCTGGAGCTGATCCACACCTACTCGCTGATCCACGACGACCTGCCGGCGATGGACGACGACGAGCTGCGTCGCGGCCTGCCGACCTCCCACGTCAAGTTCGGCGAGGACGTGGCGATCCTCGCCGGCGACGGCCTCTTCGCCGAGGCCGTGCGCCTCTTCTGTGGCCAGCCTGGCGAGCCGGCGCGGGTGCTGGCGGCGCTGGCCGAGCTGGCCGGGGCGACGGGCGTCGACGGCATGGTCGGCGGCCAGTACGTCGACGTCAAGGGAGCCGAGGACGGCGCCGAGGGCCTGCGCGCCCTGCATGCCTTGAAGACGGGCCGCCTGATCGCCGCCAGCGTCGGCGTGGTGCTGATCCTCGAGGGGCTGAGCGAACCTGAGACAATTGCCTATCGCCGTTTTGCCGGTGAGCTGGGTGTCCTCTTCCAGATCGTCGACGACATCCTCGACGTCACCGAGAGCGACGAGCAGCTCGGCAAGCCACATGGAAGCGACGAGCGACATGGCAAACTCACCTACGTCAGCCTCTTCGGGCTCGACCGGGCCCGCGAGCTGGCCGCCGAGTCCCACGCCAAGGCGACCGCCGCCCTGGCTGAAGCAGCGGGCGAGACGGAGGACCTGAGGCGCGTCACCGACTACATCTTCACGAGGAACGAATGAGCGAAAAGCCCCCCACCCAGGGCATCGAAGACGACAACACCGAGGCGCTGCTGGCCGGAATCGACGGCCCCGCCGACCTGCACGAGCTCGACGACGAGCAGCTGCAGCAGGTCGCGCAGGAGATGCGGACCTACATCATCGACACGATCGGCGAGATCGGCGGCCACTTCGGCGCCAACCTCGGCACCTGCGAGCTCGCCGTCGCCCTCCACAGCCTGCTCGAATCGCCGCGCGACAAGGTCCTCTGGGACGTCGGCCACCAGTCCTACCCGCACAAGATCCTCACCGGGCGCCGCGACCAGCTGCCGACGATCCGCCAGTACGAGGGGCTGGCCCCGTTCTGCTCGATCGAGGAGTCCGAGCACGACATCATGGGAGCCGGCCACGCCTCGACCTCGATCGGCTACGCGGTCGGCCTGAAGGAGGCGATGCGCAAGGGCATCGGCGAGGACGGCCGTGTCGCCGCCGTGATCGGCGACGGCGCCCTCACCGGCGGCGTCGCCTACGAGGCGATGCTGGCGGCCGGCGGCCTGCAGACCCCGTTCGTGATCGTCCTCAACGACAACGGCATGTCGATCTCCCCCAACGTCGGTGCCCTCTCCCGCTATTTCAACCGGATCCGCCTCAACCCGCGCCTCTTCCATGCCCGCGAGGAGGTCGAGGACCGGCTGACCAAGCTGCCGCTTGGCCTCGGCCGGCGGATCGAGCGCCTCGGCCCGGAGATCAAGTCGGCGATCAAGGCCTACTGGGCGCCGGGGCTCTTCTTCGAGGAGCTCGACATCGCCTACATGGGCGTCATCGACGGCCACGACGTGCACGCCCTGCGCGAGGCGCTGACCGAGGCCTTCGAAGCCGACCGTCCCGTCGTCGTTCACATCCACACGGTCAAGGGCAAGGGATTCGCCGCGGCCGAGGAGGGCGGCCTCGCCTCGATGGAGAAATGGCACGCCGCCAAGCCCAACTCGATCGTCAACGGCAAGCCGGCGGGGGCCGACGGGCCGCAGGCGTCCAAATCGCCGACGGCGGCGGCCCATCGGCCCGTGCCGGTGACGGAAACCGACGCGCCGGACGCGATCGCGCCGGAGATGCTGGAGAAGCCGCCGGCCGCGGGGGCGCCGCCGCAGTACACCCAGGTCTTCGCCGACGCGATGGTCGCCGAGGCCGAGGCCGACGGGCGGGTGATCGGGATAACCGCGGCGATGGCGGGGGGGACCGGCCTGCAGAAGCTCGCCGACGAGCGTCCCGAGCAGTACTACGACGTCGGCATCGCCGAGCAGAACGCCGTCCTGCTCGCCTCGGGGCTGGCGCTGCAGGGAGCCAAGCCGGTCTGCGCGATCTACTCGACCTTCCTCCAGCGCGCCTACGACCAGATCATCCACGACGTCTGCCTGCAGGGGCTGGACGTGACCTTCGCGATGGACCGGGCGGGCCTGGTCGGCGACGACGGCCCCACCCACCACGGCGCCTTCGACGTCTCCTACTTCCGGCCGATCCCGCACGTGGTGGTGATGGCGCCGCGCGACGAGGCGATGCTGGTCCACATGCTCCACACCGCCATCGCCCACGACGGCCCGGCGGCGCTGCGCTACCCGCGCGGAGCGGGGGAGGGCGTGGAGCTGCCGGCGCAGCCCCAGCTGATCCCGATCGGCAGCGGCGAGATCCTGGCCGAGGGCGAACGGGTGGCATTGCTCGGCTACGGCTACGGCGTCGCGGTCGCCCAGGAGGCCGCGGCGATCCTTGCCGGCCATGGCCTCCAGGTGACCGTCGCCGACGCCCGCTTCGCCAAGCCGATCGACGCCAAGCTGGTCGAGCGCCTGGCCCGCGAGCACGACCTCGTGGTGACGATCGAGGAGAACGTGCTCCCCGGCGGCTTCGGCTCGGCGGTGCTGGAGCACCTCGAGGACGCTTTCGCCGAGGGGCCGGGGGAGAGGGCACGGATCCTGCGCGTCGGCCTGCCCGACCGCTACGTCACCCACGGCAAGCCGGCGCTGCTGCGCGCCGAGGCCGGTCTCACCGGCGAGGCCGTGGCGGAGCGGGTGCTGGCGGCGACCCCCTCCGCACAGCCGGTTCTGACCTAAGAGAGCCGATTCGGACCGTCATCAATTTTGACGATTGATTCAATCGTCTCAATCGAATAGATTGCCCGAGTCTCTCCGGTGATGGTTGACGGAGCAAGGGTTGTCAGGCTCGCGCTTCTGGGGATCGCCAAGGGAGGAGAGACTCTCTGTATATGTGGGTCCGTTGGGGGATGGACCTTCAGGCGACCGGCCGCTAGCGCGGCCGGTTTCGCGTGGCGCGCACGGAGCCGCCACGCGAAAGGCTCAGCTCTCCTCGGCGAGGATCGCGTAGATCTTGCGGCGGGTCTCGTCGAGCAGCTCGCGGACCCGCTTCTGCTGCCCGTCGTCGGCGGCGTGGAAGACCTGGCCGATCGAGTGGTGGAGCTTGTGGACGGAGTCGCGGAGGTGGATCGACTCCGGGGCGGCCTCGGCGCGCACCGCGTCCCAGGGCGCCTCCTCTCCGGCTTTCTCCTCCTGCTCGGCGATGCCGGTCTCGGTCAGCGTGAAGCGGCGCTTGCCGCCGCTCTCCTCGCCCCGGATCAGCTCCGCGTCCTCGAGCATCTGCAACGTCGGGTAGATCGAGCCGGCGCTCGGGGTCCATGCCCCTTGCGCGCGCTCCTCGATCTCCTTGATCATCTCGTAGCCATGCATCGGCCGCTCTGCCAGCAGGGCCAGGACCGCGGCTTTGACGTCACCGCGGCGAGCTCGCGGCCCGCCTCTTCCGCGGCCGTAACGGGGGCCGCGACTGCGGGCGAACTCGGGCCGGCCGCGATGGCCTGAATGCCGTGATTCGTGTCTGTGGTGCATCAAAAAGACCTTTCTATCGGTATCTAACGCGATATATCGTAACAAACGCATGAAAAGATCCCACCGGACACTTTTATCGCCCCAAACGCGAATCGCTAAGGTCGTCTCAGGAGAAGAGCTTTGCTACCCCTTCTCCCTTCATGTTGGTTCGGGTCGGGCGCGATTGACTGGGGCGCCCGACCCAACCTTTCCGGCTTCTACCCGCAGGCCTCCGCCAGCTCGCGCCAGGGGTCGATGCTCCAGAACCTGCGCGCCGCCCCCGAGGTCGACGGCAGCACCCAGACCTCGGCGCCGCCGATCCGCTCCGGCTGCAGCCCGAAACCCACATCTCGTTCGAGCGCGCCCCGGGCGGCATTCTTGCCGTTGAAGGCGAGGTTGGCCGGTTCGGCGGCCGCGACCCTCTCCTGCAGCCCGGCGACGTCGAACTCGACCGTCCCCACTTCCGCGTCGGAGCCGTAGGAGACCTTGCAGATGTCGGTCAGCCCGATCCCATACTCGGGCAGCTCCTCGAACTCGGCCGGCACCAGCTCGCGCGGGGTCAGTCCGGTCAGGTGGAGCGCCTGCCAGAAGGCGTTGCCGGGCCCGGCGTAGTAGGCGCGCGCCTTGGCCGAGGCCTTGCCGGGCGCGGTTCCGCAGAACACGACCCTCATGCCCGGGCCGAGGACGTCTCGCAGCACCTCGCTCACGCGGCCAGGGTAGCCGACCGCCGCGGTTCGCAGTCCACGTATTTCGTGGAAATGGAACCCCCGGATGCGAACGGCTGCTATACTGAACTTAATGGTTCAGTATCAAACGATAGATCGAACTCTCGCCGCCCTGGCCGACCCGACTCGCCGCGGCGTAGTCGAGCGGCTGGGCAGTCACGGCAGCGCCAGCGTCAGCGAGCTCGCGGGCCCCGCGGGCATGTCCCTGACCGGAATGAAGAAGCACCTCCGGGTGCTCGAGGACGCCGGGCTGGTCAGCACCGAGAAGGTGGGGAGGACGCGCCGCTGCAGCCTCGGGCCGAAGCGCCTCGAGGACCTGCAGGCGTGGATGGATTCCTACCGGGCGATGGTGGAGGAGCGGTTCGATCGGCTCGAAGAGCTACTAGAGCGGACAAAAGGAGATGCATCATGAGCGAGCTGGACGTCGCAGGAAAATCAGTGGTCACGACCCCCGCCGAGCGGGAGATCCACATCGAGCGCGTGTTCGACGCGCCCCGCGATCGGGTCTTCGCGGCCCACACGGACCCCGAGTTGATCCCGCAGTGGTGGGGGCCGCGGAACACCACCACTGTGGTCGAGGAGATGGACGCCAGGACCGGCGGGGCATGGCGATTCGTGATGCGCGACGAGGACGGCAGCGAAACCGTCTTCCGCGGCATCTACCGCGAGGTCACCGCGCCCGAGCGGATCGTGCAGACGTTCGAATGGGACGGCATGCCCGGCTACGTATCGGTCGAGACGGCGACCTTCGAGGACCTCGGCGATCGCACCAGGATCGTCTCCACCTCGGTCTTCCACACCAAGGAGGAGCGCGACGGCTTCCTCGAGTCCGGGATGGAGAGCGGCATGAACGAGACCTACGCCCGGCTCGACGAGCTGCTGGCGGGGCAGGCTGGCTGAGGCGAATTTAGGACGGTTGCGCGGTCGGGCCGGGGCCGCGCAACCGCATCGCCAGCCCAACCAGCAGGTAGGCGATCGCCACCGCCAGGAGGATGAACTTGCAGGTGGCGAAGATCGTCGCCAGGAGGGGGAAGGCGGCGCCGGCGCCGCCGAGGGTCAACAGCAGGCAGACGTTCTCGACCGCATCGCAGGCGGCGCCGAGGGCGCCGAAGGAGACGACGACCGCGCCGATCGCGGCCAGGCGCGGCCAGCCTCGCCTCCTGGAGAGGTCACGGGTAGCGGCGAGGGCAAGCGTGAGGAAGGTCCCGTAGGCCAGCAGGAAGCCGAAGTCGATCCAGAGCGACTCACGCGCCGCGTCCCGGCCGTCCTCTCCCCATTCGGCGAGGATCTCGTCGGCCCGGTCCTGCCCACCCGTCAGCTCAAAGGGCACCATCCCCGGCCCGCCGCCGTCCTTCATCCGATTCTCGGCAGGCGACATCGCCAAGAGCAGCGCCAACGACGCCACCCCCGTTGCGATCAGCCCCCACCGACGCGTCATGCGGGGATTATCGCTGGCGCGGCGGAAGGTGCCTCTCCGGAGGCGAGTGCCTGCAAGCATGTCGGGCCGATGACCCCACGCCCCGACAAATGCACAAAGCTCGACCCAGCCGCGGCTGAGGGCGATTCCATTGCGCGAGCTGCCTAATTTCGGGGACGAGGTCGAGCTTCCGTGGCCACGCGCAGACGATGAGCTGTTCGCTCCGGCCGAGGACGTCTGGCTGAACGCCCACATCGGCGCTTTTCGCGGCGATAGCTACACCATCGGCTACAAAGCGGCGGGAGACGCCTTGGTCGAACACGTTGCGCGGCACGAGATCGACGCCGACACCCTCGTCTTCCCCATCGTGTTCTGCTACCGCCAGTACCTCGAGCTTCTCTTGAAGGGCATGCTGGCGGACGCTCGCACGTACTACAGCATTGATGCGGCGGCTCCCATTGGGCACTCCCTGCTGGTCCTCTGGGAGCCGTTACGAGTCCTGTTCACGCGACGGTGGCCCGACGCCTCCGGTGACCTGGATGCCGTCGAAGACAGCCTTCGGCAGTTCGACGCGGTTGACAGAGGCTCCTATGCGTTCCGCTATGCGACGACCCCGACGGGAGAGATGTCCCTCCCGGTTGAGTTCAAGCAGATCAATCTGCGCAACCTTGGCGAGGTGGTCGAGCGCATCGGAGTATTCCTCGAGTCCAGTGCGACGGTGCTGATCGAGGAGCACGGCGCCGCTGACTACTAGGAGAGATTGGCGAAACTCCCCACGCCGGGCGGGGTTCGTAGGGCCGGCGATTTCACGGGTACCTCGCTTTCGCCATTTTGCTTCCAGCCTCCCCGGCTCGTGCGTTCCGAACGACTCAGAGCCCGACCAGGACAAGCAGACGAGACCCGGACGAGCTGATTGGCCAAAATCGCCACTATTCTTACCGCTGACAACAACGTTTGACTTGTATAATGTTTACGTTATATTAGTCCGGTGAGTTGGGGCGCCGAGAGAACCGACGAGTTCGACAGCTGGTGGCAGACGCTGGCCGACCCCGAGCAACGCAAGGTTGTGGCCTCGGTTGAGGCTTTGCAGGAGCTTGGGCCGTCTGCCGGCAGGCCGTTGGTCGACTCGGTAGAGGGCTCCCGGCACTCCAACATGAAGGAGTTGCGAGTCACGCAGACGATGCGCATTTTCTTCGCTTTCGATCCCAGGCGAGTAGCGATCCTGCTTATCGGGGGAGACAAGGCGGGGAAGACGAAGCGCTTTACAAGGGAATGGTCCCGCAGGCGGATCGAATCTATGACGAGCATCTCCAAGGCACGGCAAAGGAGAAACAGGCACATGGCAAGTCAAGGCAAAGCATTCAGCGACCTAAGCGACGAAGTACGTAAGCGTCCCGGCGCCGCAGGGGAGATCGACGCTCGCAAACGGGCGATCATTGCGGCTGTCCGGCTGAACGAACTACGCAAACAGCGCGGGCAGACGCAGGCGCAGCTTGCCGATCTGCTGGGGATGACCCAGGCGAACGTCTCGCGGATCGAGCGGAGCGACAATCTCTATCTGAGCACGCTCGCGGACTACGTGGACGCCTTGGGCGGGCACATCGAGATCAACGCGGTCTTTGACGACGACGTTGTGTCGCTTGGGCCGGTCGAAAAGGACCGGAGCGAGCTTCCGGCCTGACGGCCCCTCGGTTGGTGGATCAGCTTGAACCTAAGCGCCCTTGCGCGATAGATGCGCCTGATCATGCGGTCAAATTGGCGAGTTATCCTCCGTCCCTAGATGGCGCGCACCGTCTTCCACAAGCTCGGGTCCGACTGGAGAATCCAGGCGGCCTGCGCGCTGCTCGCAGTGGCGGTCTCCCTCGTGGTGTCCCTGGTCAGCGGAAGACTGGGTCCGGGCGGTCTTGTGTTGAGCGTCTTTGCCCTTGTGCTCGCAGGCGCCAAATATCGGCACGAACAGGCGCCCCTAAACCGCTAGCTGCTTCGGGGTCGAACTGACCTCGCTACAGGTCCCTCGCCGCACGAACGCCGCCTAACTGTGGCACCGCGGCCTTTGGAGCGATCCGGAGGCCGTTTTTCTTAAACAAAGTAGATCGGCTCTTTTTGGCTCGCTAGAGCTCCCCACAACAGAAAACGCCCCTCCGGGGAGGAGGGGCGCTTCTGGGGTTACTACAGGGAGGAGAGAAGTGGAACTAGCCGCTCGTGAAGTGAGATTTCGCATTGGAATGCGGAATTCACTCCGGTTGTGTCCGATTGTTTCCGGCTGAAATGGTGGCTGACTGGCGCGCAACTGGCGCGCAGGGCGTCATATCTTGCCCTGGCGCATCTATGTAGAGCCGGGGATAGTGGGGCTCATTTCATCACCGAGATTGCCCGTCCGATACCCGACGAGCCTGCAACAATGTCCAAGCGATGAAACCTCACGCTCCAACTGCCGCACCAACCAAGAAGGGCAAGCCCCGCTTTGGGCTTCCGGGTAGCGCCAAGGAGCGAAGCGAGAGGATTAAAGCCGCGATCAAGGCCAATCGCGAGACGCTGCGCCGACTCGCGAAGTAGACGTTGACGCTCTATCTGGAGCTGGGCGATTACTGCGAAATCGCTGCGGATTTACTTGGGACGAGTGCAGAGGAGATTGCGCGTCTGCCAAGAATCGCCCTCGCTGACTCCGCTCTCTCCACGCCGAGCGCAGGGTTCGGCGACCAAGACGCCTACCCGACCTTGATCGAAAAGGCTGCCGTCTTGGTAGAGCACTTGGCGCGCAACCACCCATTGCCTGACGGCAACAAGCGCGCTGCCTTCCTATCGGTGTGGCTATTCATGGAAGCCAACGGGCGACCCTTCGCAGGGGAAGACCCCGACACCGACGTGCCGATGGTGGAGCGAATCGCAGCCGGCGAAGCGACCCCCAACGAAATCGCTAGCTGGCTTGAGGAGCGCACCTCTTCGTCTGCCTGATCTGCGGGTTCGATGTTGTTCAGGCGTGCGGATCGAGCGGCGCACGGGTGCGCGAGCCAGCGCACGCAGCCAGCTAGCAGGCACATGTGCCTCGGACGCCGAGCCACTTGATCGTGAGGCGACCACTAGGTCAGATTAGGTTCTAGCGTGACCCGTTCCCCGCCGTGACGTTCTACACATCGGTAGGAACTTAGGGACGGGCTTTCGGATCTTGTGCCAGCCACGTCTTCATACTTCTGACCTTGGCGCGGAGAGCAAGGAAATATCGTGTTGAGGCGGTCGTTGATTTACCGGCTCCACTTTTTCTTGGCTCGGAGTTCCTTGGGCTGCTCAAGCCGGCGACGATAGGCGGCGTCGCTGTCCACGTTGTGCTGCCTGACTTCAGTGAGTCCGGCAACGAGACCGTGCTTCATTCACGCGCGCTATTGGACTGGGTTGGATCTTTTGCAGAAAAAAAATCAGAGGACAATCCAAGATGGCCATTCGGTGAAGTCAATGGATGGGGGAGCGAACGGCAGCTATCAGCCACGCGGCTTCTGGTTATTCCCAAAGGCCGCCTTACGCTGCGCGAAGCGCGGAGCCTGCACAGCGCAGCGGAAAGCTGGGTCCAAGCACTGGAGACTTGGATCGACGTAGTTATTCGCACCGATCTTCGCCAGGAAAGGATCAAAGAGGACAAATGGGGACACCGTGCGTATGTCTGGATCGATAGACGCAAGGGGGGCGGAGAACTCCTCAAAGGCAGGCACATACTCACCTTCAATTTCGAGGAACTCTCGCTCGCGATTAGTCCCTGGCAATGGGGAAAGTTGCTGAATGCGGCGAGCAGTGGCGCAAAGCCTCCAGAGGCGCACCTGTTCCTACGTGATGCGCGCCGCGAGCTAGGTGCTATGCGCTATCGCCGGTCTGTGCTTGATGCAGCCACGGCAGCAGAGATTGCGCTGACCAAGCTCCGGGACGATGTGCTCTTTGACAGCGATCCGACAGTGGGGGAATACGTCAGAGAAAAGGCTCAGCAGATTGGCCGCCTGGTTGATTTCCTAAATAAGCAAGGCCGGAAGCTTCCGGACAGAATTCAGCAAGAGATCGCTGAGCCACGGAACAAAGCCATCCATGAGGGCCGCGAGCCAGACGAGGAAACGGCTACCAAAGCCCTTGTGAAGGCTGAAGAAGTGCTGGACCTAGCATTCCCTTGGAAGAAGCTGCTTTAGTGAAAGCGATTTGATTTCCGCTGTCGCTCGCGCCGGAGCGACTCTTAATATTCGACCTCTATGGCCAAATCGCCACCTCAGTACAGCATTGCCTTCACCGAACATCCGGTTCACGAGAACCTGAAGCGCCTACGGCAGGAGGTCGCGGATCTCCCCGAGGATGTCTTGGAGAAGGCGAGAGAACACGATCCGCAGGCCGCGCTGCCTCGCCTCGAAGCTGTCCTCGAATACATCGGCGCGCTCTTAGGAAGTGCCGCTCCTGCCCTGGTGACGATGCAGATGCTCGACAACCTGGACGGTCAGGTTCAACAGGTCAGTTCTTTCTTGACCTCGCTCAAAGAGAACCAAGAATTTGAACAGCAGATTCCCAACGTCCAGAGTGGAGCGGAAAGCTTGCTCAGCTCGGCCATCCAGCTAGCACCAGCTATCGGGGTTTGGGCGAAGACCAATCAGAAAAAGGCAGCTGCCGAGCTTGGCGAGGCGGCAACGGAGAAGACCCGCCAGTTGCAGCAGCAGGCCAGCGACTTGCAGGGGAAGCTAGACGCGCTGCGACAGGAGGCCGAGCAGGCAACGGAGTCGGTGAAGATGACTTCCGACGAACGCGTCAACGAACTGCAAGGCCAGCTGAACACGCTCAAAGAGGAGGCCGAGGCCGAGCGAGGCAAAGTGCAGGGATCGATTGACAGCTTTGCCGAGCAGTTCAACTCGGAGGAGAAAACCCGCAATACCCGCTTCGAGGAAATCCAGAAAGAGATTGCTGCTCAGGCCGAGCAGGCCATTCAGGAGAGCAAAGACGCATCTGCTCAATCCATCGGCAACGAGGAGAAGCGCGCCGACGCGGTAATAGCCGACCTTGATAACCGCACCAGAGAGATCATTGGCTTCCTTGAGGAGAAGAAGCAAGAGGCCATTGACATGGTTGACACCGAGGCCACGTCAAGCACCGCTGGCGCTTTCAAGGCGGAGGCCGAGGAACAGAGGGAACAGGCCGACCAGTGGCGCTTCTTCGCGTTCCTCGGCGGCTTTATTGCCGTCATTGTGGCACTCGCGGCAGTAGGGCTTGCCGTGGCCGAGATAGGCAACGGTGCCTCAACGATTGTTGCCAAAATTACGGCAGTCACGCTCCTGCTCGGCATCGCTGGCTATGCGGCAGGACAGTCCGGCCAGCATCGCCGTCGCGAGCAGCGCGCTCGACGCCTCTACATGCAGATGGTTGCCTTCAAACCGTTCTCCGAGCCGCTGCCTGACCCAGAGAAAAAAGAAGTCCGCAAAGAGTTCATCGAGCGCATGTTCGTCGGCGACCCCGGCGAAGACCACAAGGGCGAAGACGTGAAGGTGAGTGATGAGAACCTGTCCGTACTGCTCAAGTTCATGGACATGATTCGCTCCGGCTCCACGTCGTAGGTCAGCTTTATCCAATCTCACTAGAGGCTGACTTGACCATCATCTGAGTCAGCGTTGCCTTCGAGTTGACGCCGCCCTCGCCGAGGCCTACTCTTGAATCGATGCCACTCTTGTTCATAGGGGTGCCACCCGAGAATCGCAGCGATCTTCTCGCGGCCCTACGGCAGCTTGAGTTAGCTGATGCTGAGGTAGTGGAGAACGCGGCAGAATCCGGCGATCTTGCGCTTAAGGTGGACGATTCAATGGAGATGGCAACTGCCGCCGAGCGTGTCGGCCAAATTCTCGACGCCGCCAACGAGATTGCGGGCAGGCAATTAGGGGCGATTGCCACCGGCGAGGCCGGTTGGGGTCATCCTCCGCAGGTCATCTGAAGCCCACACGCCGCGTCTACGGGTTCGGAGGCCCTTCTCGCTGCTTCCGCGCTGTCTCGGCCAAGCGAGCCCAAAGCTGCTGCACCACGCGGATGGACTCCTCCGCGTGGTGCTTATCAACCGTCTGACCTTTGTGAATCACATCGTTGCGCCGCTCAACGTGGTCTCGGAATCTGCTCCACTCCGCAGTCTGGGTGACGTCTACTCCAAGCAGCACCTCAACGGTTGCGAAGGACACCTCCCTTTTGAGTTCGGCGATCCTCTTGTCCTTGAGAAGCCTGGCAATCCAGCGCAACGGCTGGTCGCCGGCAGCCTCTCGGAGCAGAGCAGTTAGCTGGGCCTCAAAATGAATCTGGGCCGCAACGACGGCAAGGCCATATCGCTCCTCAAGAACCAATTCCTTCGCCTGCTCAAGGTATTGGCTACTTGCGTCGTCGTCGCCCAATGGGGCAAGCCAGACGACTGCATGAGAAGCGTCGGGCAGACGAGCGGCTCGCCGCATTCTATGGACAGCCCCTTTCGCCTTTTCTTCCGCATCATCGAAGCCTGTTGCCTCTAGCTCAAAGGTGATGCTCGGCGGGTCGATCTCGGGGTCGTCAACAGAGCCCCCAAACTGGATATGTCTTGCGCCTGGGGCAAAGTCCGGCGCCCTTAGTGCAAGTAATTCGCGAAGGTCGCCATCTGGCAATCGGAGTTTGACTGACCACCAGCGCTTGGAGGTTGTCAATTGCCCTCGAACCTCTCCGCGACCCTGACCAACTCGGCCAGCGAAATGCCAAGCGCGGCAGCGATGCGCTTGACCGTCTCATAGGCCGGGTTTCCTTCTCCGCGCTCGATCACGCCCCAGGTATGAAGGCTCAGGTCGGCCTTCTCCGCCGCGATCTCCTGGGTGATGCCGCGGTTCTCGCGTAGCTGGCGAACCGCCTTGCCGAAGGCGGGTTGGGCTTGGTTTGAGGCTGGTCCCATTTAGTTCACGCGGTGATCGCGGCCTTTCCGGTCTGGAGAGCTTATCTTCGTAATCTTGGATATATCCAAGATTGTGGTAGCGTCTCGTCCGTCAGACAAAAAATGCCGCCCGCAACTGCGTAAACAGTCCGGGCGGCGCGGCACAGGAGGTCTTAGCTCCCATGCACGTCAAGCGTAGTGGTGCGGACGAGAAGGATCCCGCTTGGTCCCCAGCGGTGCAAGACACCCGCGATCAGGGCGTCGCCTTGATCGCGGTGCTTACGAACTACCCGACCCATCTGCGGCTGGAAGAACTGGTGCTGGAGGTCACGGCGGGGTCGAGCGATTTTCAGGAGCGCGAACGGGTCGAACGAGCGGTGCGCGATCTCGTCGCGGCCGGATTGCTCTTTCGCTGCGAAGCGCTGGTGCTGCCGACCCGCTCGGCCTTGCGTTTCAACGAGATCCTCGGGGACGAGTAGCTGGCCTTGCCAGGAACAAGCCGAGCGACCCATGCCCACTCACCCAGCAGGGTGGGCATGGGGTGCGGCGTCTCGTCGTTTCTCGCTGGCTTTCACACCCGCCCGGTGTCGCAGGCCACAGGCGTGGTCCCCGGCGCGCGTCAGTCGGGGGGCGCGTCAGCATCGGGCGGGTGTGAAAGCCAGCGAGGAGCAAGGCCCGCTAGCACAAGATCCCGAAATCGGTGGGAAATCAAGCATTTCTCGATTACGCGAATTTCTTTAGGTTTGTGTGGTATTGATGAGCCTCTGGCTCGGCATTAGCTGCCTTCCTTCTCTGCGTCCTCTCCTCTCGCTGGCTTGCTTTTGATGCTGGCATCCGCAGACGCCCCTTCAAGCCCCGGCTACGCCGGTGCTGCTTTGCCCCGCGCATAGGAACGGGTTTCGGGGCGCGGGTTCCGGGGCGCCTTTGGCGGATGCCTGGCGTGCGCCTCTCGCAAACCAGCGAGAGGAGATTCCGATGTACGCAGAGGAAGGAAGGCAGCATGAGGTCGCAGAGCTTGCCGCCGAGCTCTATCGAGAGCGCCGGGGCTACTTGCTCACCATTGCCTGCCGTCATGCCACGAGCAGGGCTGACGCCGAGGAGGCGATGCAGGAGGCGTTCGCCGCCTTCGTCAGGGCCTACGACCCTGGCCGGGGTGCGCCGCCACTGGCCTGGTTGACGCTGACGATGAAGCGCGAGTGCTGGCGCAAGCGCCGCGACGCTCACCTGGACCGCCGCGCCGGCCAGGAGGCCGAGCGCGGCGGCGAGGATTTCGGCTTCGTCATGGAGTCGCTCCCGTCGCGCAGCGCCGACCTCGAGGAGCGGATCGCGGAGCGCGACGAAGCTCGTCGACGACTCGCCGACCTGAAGCCCGATCAACGCACCGGCCTAGGGCTCCTCGGGGCCGGCTTCTCCTACCGGGAGATCAGCCGGCTTCGCAGATGGACCTACACGAAGGTCAACCGCTGCATCACCGAGGGCCGGGCGGCGCTCTAGTCGTGCTGGCCACGGCGATCTGTGCGTTTAGGGGCGAATTGCCGATCTCCATCGTCTTGCCGGTGGAAAGCCCAATCGATGAACTCACTGGACATAAGGGGCGAGCGATGCGCACCAAAATCTTGAGGACGATTGTGGAAAATCCTTTGCGTCATCGCAGGGATTGCGGATTACGTGACTGAGGGCTGTGGCTTGCGTTCGCCGCGAGCTCGACAAGATCTTGCGGCGACCCAAATCTTGCGGCGAAGCCGGAATTACGGGCTATTTCGCGACGTGATTGAGTCCGAGACCGTTCCTATCTTGGATCGAGCCCTTTTGGCCCCAGCCGGGGTTCCCATGCATTTCAGCTTGGAGCTGCACGCAATGACGCCATGCACGATCACCGATCACTACGAAGGGAAGTCAGGTCAGGCCACCTGGAAAGGGCGTTCGATTACCGACGACCCGGACTTCAGGGCCTATCTCAAGGGCCCCGTCAGAGACCGTCTGCGTGATACGGAGGAAGCAGAATCTTTTGCTGTTGAGGTCGCTGGCTTGGCCGGCACCGGGCTTGGGATTGAGACTGTTGAAGCGGTGCTCTCCGCCGAGAGGCAAGACCGGCAGCCCTGGGAGGTCGGAGAGGCTCTTGCCGAGGCTCTGCTTGAGGAATATCGAGGGGTAGTTTGGCCGTGGAATAAGGAGCGCGACAAGCTCACCCCGAAGGCATCGCTGGCTGGCGCGGACTTAGTTGGCCTCGCTTCGCTGGGGGGAACCGATGCTGCCCTGGCGATAGGGGAGGTGAAGACCTCCGCCGATGCCGACACCCCGCCAGGGGTCATGTCGGGTCGCAGCGGCATGGCTCACCAGCTCCAACGCTTTGAGGACAATCCTGAGTTGCAGGGCACGATTCTTAAATGGCTCCATGCTCGCTGCAAGGGGACCGACTTCTGGCCTCAGTACGAGAGCGCCGTGGCCCGGTTCATGAATTCGGGCGCCCGCGATTTCGTTTTGTTCGGGTTTCTAATGCGCGACACGCAGCCGCACGTGCTCGACCTGGAAGCAAGGGGAAAAACCCTGGGGGAGGCTGAGGCACCCACTGCTTACGAGCTAACTGCTTGGCACTTGCCGTGCCCCATCGACGAGTGGCCTGGACTGACCCAGGTCAAGGACGACCATGCCGCTTAACTGGGTTCAAGAGGCCATCCCTGCAGAGGCATCCGAACAGGCATCAGCCGATGCGATCCGAGTTCGAATCGCAGATGCCCTTGAGGTAATGAGTGAGCCCTTTGATGAGCGCTCAGTGAGCTTCGCACAGCAGGCTTGGGAGCTGGCTCTGTTCGATGCCCTAAGTGATGAGGATGGTGACGGTGGATCTGTCCGCGAAACGGCAGAGCAGGCATTTCAATTGCTCAGAGTGCTGTCACCGCCCAGAGCCGCTCCAGACGCCAGCCGGTTCTTGGTCAGGCTGGGATGTTTAGGTTTGCTGGCGGATAGACAAGCTGATGCTGCTCGACTCCTCTCGGCTCATGCCCTGCCAGATGAACCGACTCAGGGGGACTGGGGCGAACGAACTCAAGCAGCTATCTGGAACGCCTGGCTACGCGTGATTCGTAAGGCGGGATGGGAGGACTTTGATGCAGCGAAGGCCTCCATTGATGGATTGAGGGAGGCTCAGCAAGAGTTCGAGACTCAATATCTGACCGTGGAGATGCCCGAGGCTCGTGCCCGGGCCTGGGAATTGGTCACCCTCTACCACCTCGCTCACGCGGCTGAGCTTCTCGTAGAATTTTCAACGACGGGTGGGATCGCGCGCCGCTACGACGTGCGCGAGCAGCTTGACAGCCAGTTTGACCGAGCCATAAATGGCTGCAAGCGAGGGGAGCTTGTCGAGCTAGAAGTTTTGCTGCAGCTCGTCAGGGCGAGTGCGTATCGACTGATTGAGAACAGCATCTGGACTGTAACTCGGGCGGTCAATAGTCGAGTGACCGATTTCGTTGAGTCAGTGGTCGAGAGGGGGCGACATCGACCCCTCTTTGAAGTCCTGCCCCCACAGAGGCATGCGTTACGAGAGCGAGGAGTTCTCGGAAGCGCGACTCGGTCGGTTGTTGTGAGTCTGCCCACGTCGAGTGGGAAGACGCTGATCGCGCAGTTCCGAATACTTCAGGCCCTAAATCAGTTTGAACGAGAGCGTGGGTGGGTCGCATATCTCGCTCCGACTCGGACCTTGGTAAATCAGATCACCCGAAGGCTGCGCGAGGACTTCTCGCCACTCGGCATTTCAGTTGAGAGAGTCAGTCCGGCTCTTGAGATCGACAGCCTTGAGACCAGCCTTCTCACGGATCGTGAGGGTGACTCTCAGTTCAGGGTGCTCGTTACCACGCCCGAGAAGTTGGATCTTTTGATTCGTGGTGGCTGGGAAGAGGAGATCGGCAGGCCCCTAACGCTGGTCGTGGTAGATGAGGCTCACAATTTGCGCAAGGACGCCAGGGGTCTGCGGCTGGAGCTTTTGCTGGCCACCATTAACAGAGAGTGCCGCTACGCGCAGTTCCTGTTGCTCACCCCCTTCATGGAGGACGCCGAGGTTCTGGGTCGATGGCTCGCACCCGAAAGTCACGACGAGATCCAGCTCGCCGTCGAGTGGGTTCCGAATGACCGCGCGATCATGCTTAGCGCTCCGCACAAAGGCGAGAGTCGCGGGACCTTTTCGATGGACTTGGAGTCCGTCCACACGACTCATCGAACCCTAGTGTCCGACGATAAGTTTGATCTCCCAACCGATAGACCGCTTGGCTTGAGTTGGTCATCTGTCAACGGAAGCCCGACGAGAATTGCGGCGGCGACCGCGGAGTTGCTCAAGGAGCGTGGGCCATCAATCATCCTCGCCCAACAGCCCAATCATGCCTGGAGCATCGCAAAGACCCTTTATGAGGGACAGGCTGGGGGGGATGACGGCGGGGTGTCCCCTGACATCGAGTTGGTTAGAGACTTTCTGGCCGAGGAATTAGGTGCAGACTTTCCTCTTGTCGCGTACTTAGCGCGTGGCATTGGAGTCCATCACGCCGGTATTTCAGAGGACGCACGCGTTCTACAGGAGTGGCTGCTCGAAGAAAACGAGCTGAAGTTTCTTGCGGCGACGACGACTATCGCCCAGGGCGTGAACTTCCCTGTTGCCTCGGTCGTGCTTGCCAGCCACCAGTATCCCTATGGGCAGGACATGCCTCCAGAGGACTTCTGGAACGTCGCTGGCCGCACGGGAAGGATTGGGCAGGCCGACCTGGGGATAGTTGCGCTTGCCGCAAAGGATGAGGACAAAGCGCAAGTTCTCCGGGACTTCGTGAAGAGGCAGGTGGCTGGATTTGATTCCACGCTTGTGAAGATGGCTATCGCTGCCCAAGTAGCAATATCGGAAGGGGATCTGAGCAGGCTGTCCTTTGAGCCAGAGTGGTCGAACTTCCTCCAATACCTTGCGCACAGCTATCGGCAGATCGGTGATCCGACGCTGTTCGCAGCCGAGGTGGAGCAGGTTCTCAGGGGGGCTCTCGGCTATCAGCAGCTGCGTTCGCGCTCGCCGGAGCTTGCGGAAAGCCTGCTGGGGGCAGTTGACATTTATGCCGAGGGTCTCGCCGGAAAGCCATTGCGACTCGTTGATGCGACCGGCTTTTCGTGGGAGAGCGTCAATGCAACCCTTGCTCGGATAGGGGAGGCAGGGCTTCAGGCAGACATGTGGGACAGCCGGAGTCTTTTCAGCGGCGCGAACGAGGATTTAAGAAAGCTGATGGGGCTCATTTTGCAGGTCCCTGAGTTGCGAGCAAATCTGGATTTCGTACCGGGTGGCACTGAGCTCAGTGGATCACTGCTGGCCGAAGTCACCAGTGATTGGGTTCAGGGGCGCAAGCTCACTGAGATCGCGGAGGAGTACTTCACGAAATCGAAAGGTGGCCCCGAAACGGCAATGACGGATTGCTGCAAAGCCATCTATGGAAAGTTGGCTCCCACGGTGTCTTGGGGGCTTTCAGCTTTCCAAAGCCTGACGCTGGGAGACGAGCTCAAGAACATGACCGAGCTAGAGGCACAGGAGGTCAAGAACCTTCCCTCGCGAGTGTTCTACGGAGTCAACAGCGATCCAGCTATCGCAATGCGCCTGCTCGGGGTGCCAAGGCAGGCAGCTACTCCTCTTTCTGCGCACATTGCCAGCGTTCAGTCCGGGGCGTCTATTGCGCATGTGCGTCGCGACCTGGCTGGACTGGGGGAGGATGCTTGGAGCGCAGCGATTGGGCCAAAAGGCGGTTTGTATCGCTCTATCTGGCGAGTTCTAGAGGGTGGGCGCGCTGACTAGCCGGACTCTCATGGCGAAAGCCTTGGCTTATTGGGGTGGCTGCCAGCAGGAGAGCCGCCCTCCAAGACCCTGATCGAGGGTGGACAGAGGTGTGGACGATCTATGGACGGGCAATCCACCTCCGCGCCGCTTTCCAGAGCCAGAGTTTGTGCCCCTGAGAGGTCGACCAAACACATTCACGATGTGAGCCACAAAACAGCCATGTGGCGTAAATGCGTTTGGTCGACCTCTCAGGGGCACAAGGGACAGGTAAGCGGCGCGGAGGTGGATTGCAGGTGGTCCGGGACCGGAGGAGGGGGATTGGGAGGCAGGCGGGGGAGCGGGAGCGGATAGGCAGCGAAACGACGACAGGGGCGAAATGGCGATGGGCATCGTCTTAGGGGCGGATGGAAAACGCCATCGCAGAGAGGTTGATCGAAGATCACGAAGCCGAGAGCGGGCGCACTCGGGACCAGGAGTTGGTGCGCTACGTGGGCCGGCACGGAGTGGTCACGATCGAGCAGGTGATGAAGGCGATGGGGGTTGGGAGGACGGCTGCCTATCGTCGTGTCGCCGCTTGTGCCGAGGCCGGCCTACTTGAACGTCTTGATCTTCTGCGCTCGGAGCCGGCTGTCTTGCGGGCGACCCGCGAGGGCTTGCGCTACGCCGGCCTTGGGCTTCCCTTCGCTGCTGTCTCCCCTTCGGCAGTTGTCCACTTCATTCGATGCGCTTCCGCTGCTCAGTTTCTCGGCGAGCACTTCGGCCACGAGCGCCTCCTCACCGAGCGCGAGATCGCCTTCGCGGAGAAGATCGAAGAAAGGCCAATCGCCAGCGCAGAAGTCGGACACCTCCCCAACGGGAAGCCGCGAATGCACCGCGCCGACCTTGCTGTCCTTGCCGACCCTGGCACCATCGCGATTGAGGTCGAGCTAACCCCGAAGACGCCCCGACGTCTGGAAGAAATCGTCCGCGCTTGGCGCCGCGCGAGCTGCGTTAAGGAGGTCCACTACGTCTGCGCGCCGGGTCTAACCCACCGCACGGTTGAGCGGGCGGTGAAGGCGACCGGCACCGGGAGGAAGGTCGCCGTCGTCAAGGGGGTGCCAGGTAGCTGATGGCACGGAAGCTCGCCACCTCTATTCCTCGCATCGCCTTGACGCCTTCCGAGGCAGCCGCCGCCATCGGCGTAGGCCCAGACTTCTTCGATGAGAATGTTGCGCCAGAACTGCGCCTGATTCGCCGTGGCCGCAAGCGCCTGGTGCCGGTCGCCGAGCTAGAACGCTGGGTCGCGGAATCGGCTGGTCGGCCGGTGGCCGAGGAGGTCATTCGGTGAGTCCTGACCTCTTCCCCTCGTCCGATCTTGGCGGTAATTTGGGTAGTGACAAAGCGGCCCCCGGTCGGCGCGTCAACGCCAATCGAGGGCCTGACCACAAGGAGAGTGGACTCCTGATGGCTGTGAAGAATCCTATGGATGGCGACGCTGGCAGCGACTCCAATCCATGCAAGGTGATGGCGAGGAGGAGCGATGGCTGAGGGGATCGTCAAGCGACACTCCCGCAAATGCCCTGCTCTTGATGGCAAGCGCTGTCGTTGTGATGGCGGATTCGAGGCATGGGTTTATCTACCCCGAGAGAAACGCAAGGTGCGAAAGACCTTTGGCCGGGAAAGCGAAGCAAGATCTTGGCGAGCCGAAGCATTATCGGCGGCGGGCAAGGGCGGACTTCGGCCTGTGTCCTACGACAAGCGGACGCTTTACGAAGCTCTTGTCGAGTTTGTGGCCGGAATGGAAGACGGCACGATTCGGCCCAAGGGCCGAGAGAGCTACAAGCCGAACACGATCCGATCCTATGAGCGCGCGACTCGATTGCATCTTCGCGACTCCGAACTAGGGATGCTGCGGCCACCCGACGTTCGGCGGTCAGACATCCAGGCATATGCCGATGGCCTGCTCGCCAAGATGGCCCCGCATAGCGCGAGCAACGTCCTCAATCCGTTGCAGGCGTTCTTTACGCGGGCCGTGAGGGAAGAGGAACTTGGCCACAATCCGACCGAGGGCATCGACCTGCCGGCAGGAGAATCCAAGCGCCCACGCCGGATCGTCTCTCCTGCCGAGGCGTCCGCGATTCTGCGGGTGGTGCCGGTCGAGGATCGCGCCGTATGGGCAACGGCCTTTTATGCGGGTCTGCGCCGAGGAGAGCTACAAGCTTTGCGCTGCAAGGACATTGATCTGGGTGCGAGCCTGATCCACGTTCGCAAGGGCTGGGATCAGGTCGAGGGAGAGATTGAGCCGAAGTCGGCTGCGGGAAGACGGACGATTCCCGTCCTCGCCATCCTCCGAGACTTCCTTGACGAGCAGATTCTGAGGACCGGCAGGAGTGGGGGTGATCGCATCTTCGGGCGGTCGGCTGATCAAGTTTTTTATGCCTCGACCGTTGATAAGCGCGCGAAGCGTGCTTGGAAGGCCCACAACCTGGCCGAGCGGAAAGCAGTTGAAGAGGAGGGTCGGACTGCGGATCTCCTGACGCTCCTGACCATGCACGAGTGCCGCCACACGTTCGCCTCGATCCTGATCGACACCGGAGCGAATCCGAAGGCGATTCAGGAGGTCATGGGGCACTCGAAGATCCAGACGACCTTCGATGTCTATGGGCACCTGCTGCCTGGCAGCTATGACGATGTGCGGGCGCGGATGGATGCCTATCTGGCCGCAGATGAGCGCTTGCCAACTGGCTGAGTCCTGGCTGACTGGCGCATTTACTGGCGCGCAGCGGCCGAAGACGGTTCTTCCAGCCAACTTGCCGGTAGCCTAATTTGGCTCTGTAGAGCCGATACAACAGAAAACGCCCCTCCGGGGAGGAGGGGCGCTTCTGGGGTTACTACAGGGAGGAGAGATATTTATCTCTATATATGTGGATCTGTGGGAGGTGGGTGAGCCCGGTTTGTGCCGAGGGCGCCATTGTGGGAAGCAATGGGGCCATATATCGGCGCGGGGCTCGACCTAAAAGTTTTGGTGCTGCTCCTTACGTCGGCATCTCCACTTGAATCCTTGAACAGCGTACGAACATACGTGCGATTTGTGTGTGAGGCCGATCACAGAGACATTTGACCGGTCTTACTGGCCTCTCGATGCACGGTCGCATACCCGCCTAAGGGGCCAGTAAACGGCTTGTAAACGGCTCATTTGGGGGTCCGTTGTAGCGTTCCGGGCATGAAGAAGTCCCGGATAGACGCGGTTTTGGCCGAGCGTGGCCTGTTCCCGTCACGCACCGCGGCGGCGGGCGCCGTGCGGGCCGGGGAAGTGCGCGTCGGTCAGGACGGACCGGTCGCCCTGCGGCCCAGTCAGCTGGTCGAGCCGGAGGCGATGCTGATCGTCGACGAGGGCCGGCGCTACGCCTCGCGCGGCGGCATCAAGCTGGAGAACGCGCTGGAGGCGCTCGCGATCGACGTCGCCGGGCGCGAGTGCGCCGACGTCGGCGCCTCCACCGGCGGCTTCACCGACTGCCTGCTCCAGCGCGGTGCCAGCCGCGTGGCCGCGGTCGACGTCGCCTATGGGCAGATCGACGTGCGCCTGCGCGAGGATCCGCGGGTGATCGTGATCGAGCGCCTCAACGGCCGCGAGATGCTGCCCTCGGACCTGCCCTTCGCGCCGTCGCTGGTCACGGTCGACGTCTCCTTCATCTCGCTGACCAAGGTGCTGCCGGCGGTGGCGCGCTGCCTGGCGCCCGCCGGCGAGGCGCTGGCGATGGTCAAGCCGCAGTTCGAGCTGGGCCGCAAGCGGGTCGGTCGCGGCGTCGTCCGCGACCTCGGGGACCGCCGCGAGGCGATCCTCCTCGTCGCCGAGGCCGCCGCGGAGCTCGGCCTGCCGGTGCGCGGAATCGCCTCCTCGGGCCTGCCCGGACCCAAGGGCAACCGCGAGACCTTCGTCTGGTGCGGGGAGACGGGCCCCCGGTAGCGGACCTCGATGCGGCGGTTCGCACCGCCGTGGAGGCGGACGAGTGAGCACCGCCGCCCTGATCACCCACTCGCATCCCCCCGCCGCCACCGAAGCGGTGGCGATCGCGGTGGGCGTCGCCAACGAGGCCGGCTGGCGCCTGGTCGCCACCGTGGACGAGCTCGCCAAGCACGGCGACGCCGCCGCGGGCGTCGAGGTCGCCGAGGCCGAGCTGCGTCCCGACCTCTGCCTGGTGCTGGGCGGGGACGGCTCGATCCTGCACGCGCTGCGCCGCTTCGCCGGCAGCGGCGTCCCGGTCTTCGGGATCAACTTCGGCACCGTCGGCTTCCTCGCCGCGGTCGAGCGCGACGAAGCCGAGGTGGGGATCCGGCGGGCGCTGGCCGGCGAGGTCGAGACGGTCGAGCTGCCCGGGCTCGAGGTCACGCTCGGGGGCGCCTCCGGCATCGGCCTCAACGACATCACCCTGACCCGGCGCCCGCACGACCGCGTCGCCGAGCTGAGCTACCGGCTCTCCGGCGAGGAGGTCGGGCACGTGCGCTGCGACGGCCTCGTCGCCGCCACGCCGGTCGGCTCGACCGGCTACAACCTCGCCAACCAGGGTCCGATCCTGGCCTGGGGGGTCAAGGGCTATGCGGTCAGCTACATCTCTCCCCACTCGCTCACCGCCCGCGCCCTCGTCGTCGCCCCCGGCGACGTCCTCCACGTCGGCAACGCCGCCGGCCGCGAGCCGGTCGAAGTCGCGGTCGACGGCACCCACCTCACGGATCTGCCGGCCGGGGAGGCGCTGGAGGTCCGCTTCACCGAGGGAGTCGGCCGTTTGGCGCAGTTGCCCGGGACCAGCTTCTACCAGCGGATCCGGGAGAAGTTCGGCCACTTGGCCGTCTGAGGCCCGCGGGCCGAGCGGGACCGTTCTTCAGGGTTGCCGCCATGGAGCGGAAATGGTGGACCCTGGTCCTGGTCTCGATCGCCACGTTCATGCTGTTGCTCGACGTCACCGTCGTCAACGTCGCGCTGCCGGACATCCAGCGCGAACTCAACGCCAGCCTCTCCAGCCTGCAGTGGGTCGTCGACGCCTACTCGCTCACCCTCGCCGCCTTCCTGCTCACCGCTGGCTCGCTCGGCGACCGGCTGGGACGGCGCCGTGTCTTCACGATCGGCTTCGGGATCTTCACCTTCGCCTCGTTCCTCTGCGGCATCGCCGAGGACCCGACCCTGCTCAACCTGGCGCGCGGCCTGCAGGGCGTCGGCGGGGCGGGGATGTTCGCCACCTCGCTGGCCCTGATCGGCCAGGAGTTCCACGGCAAGGACCGGGCGACGGCGTTCGGGGTCTGGGGCGCCGTGGTCGGCGGTGCCGTCGCGGTCGGGCCGCTGGTCGGCGGCGTCGTCACCGAGACCCTCGGCTGGGAGTGGATCTTCTTCCTCAACGTCCCGATCGGGATCGGGCGATGGTGCTGACCGAGCGCAAGATCGTCAACGTCTTCGCCAAGGAACCCGAACCGGTCGACGTACCCGGGCTGATCACCTTCTCGCTTGCTCTCTTCCTGCTGATCTTCGGCCTGATCCGCGGCAACCCCGAGGGCTGGGGCAGCCCGCTGATCCTCGCCTGCCTGTTCGGGGCCGCGGCGCTGCTGGCGGCGTTCGTCGCGATCGAGCGCCGCAGCGCCCACCCGATGCTCGACCTGACCCTCTTCCGCAAACCCGCCTTCAACGGGGTGTCGGCGGTCGCCTTCGGGCTCTCGGCCGGGATGTTCGCGATGTTCCTCTACCTGACCATCTACATGCAGGGCGTGCTCGACTACTCGCCGCTGGAGGCCGGGCTGCGCTTCCTGCCGCTGACCGTGCTCGGCTTCGTCGTCGCCCCGATCTCCGGCGCGCTCTCCAACAAGATCCCGATCCGCGTCCTGCTCGGCACCGGGCTCGCCGTGGTCGGCGTCGGCCTGCTGCTGATGCACGGCATCTCGCCCGACTCCGGCTGGACGACGCTGCTGGCCGGCTTCCTCGCCGCCGGCGTCGGCATCGGCATCACCAATCCCGGCATCGGCCAGGCGGCGATCGCCGTCGTCCCGGTGGAGAAATCCGGCATGGGGTCGGGGATCAACACGACCTTTCGCCAGGTCGGGATCGCCACCGGCGTCGCCGGGCTCGGCGCCGTCTTCCAGTCGCGGGTCGACTCGAAGCTCGCCGAGCTACTGCCGCACGCGCCGGCAGGCCTCGGCGAAGTGGTCGCCTCGGGCGGCTCGCGCGCCGTCGCCGAGCTGCCGCTGCCACCGGCGATCCACGCCAAAGCCGTGCACGCCGCCGACGTCGCCTTCGTCAGCGGCTTCAACGAGATCATCCTGATCGCCGCGATCCTCTCCTTCGTCGGTGCCGCACTCGGCTTCGCCCTGGTCCGGTCCCAGGACTTCGTGCAGCACGGCGCCCCTTCCGAGCCCGCCGGCTGAGCCGCAACTAGCGGAAAACCGGAT
>CAWEBZ010000009.1:0-144096 GCA_963807425.1 uncultured Solirubrobacterales bacterium
CGATGGGCTTCGACGGTGTCGCCGAGGCCCACCAGCTGCTGCACGAAAACAAGCACCTCGGCAAGATCTCGATCCTCGTCGGAGCCGAGTCCGAGGACGAGGGCAAGACCGAGGCGGGGCCCGGGGCGATCCGCGCGGAGGTGGGTGCCTGATGACCGAGGTTTGCGTGCTCGACTGGCACATCGCCCCCTTCCGGGCAGATCGCTTCCTCGACCTCTGGGAACCGGCTGCCGCCCGCATGCCTGCCTTTGGCGCCAAGAGCTGGTCGCTGACCCGCTCGACCGACGACCCGCTGGCGATTCGCCAGTCGTCGCTCTGGGAGAGCCGCACCGACTTCGAGCGCTACTGGTTCTCAGAGGAGATCGAGAAGGCGCGCGCCACGGTGATCGACCTCTACGACCTGCCGCTGCTGCCCACCTGGCACACCCTGCTGGTCGCCGAGTAAGCGCCGCTAGGAGCGCTCGAGCGGGGCCATCGTCAGGCCGGCAGAGTTGAGCTGCGCCCAGAAGTGCTCGGCCGGCTCGCGCGGGCCGCTCCAGACGATCGCCTGGCCGTCGTTGTGGATGCTCTGGGCGAGCTGGTGCCCGCGGTCGAGGCTTACCCCCGGCAGGACCCGAGCGAGCGTCTCGGCGACGTGGTCGAAGGTGTTGTGGCTGTCGTTGCGCACGATCACGCGCCAGTCTCCGCCCAGCCCAGAATCCGGCCCCCCCGCCCGCGGCCTCTCCACCGTCGTCGTCGACATCGCCTCGCATTATGCGGAAGTTCGCCCGCCCGGGAGATCGGGGCGTACATTGTGCGATTTATAAATGTACTTAACTACTCAAATAGTTATGCCGTAAACTCCCACTCGACCCCGCAAATCCGCTCGGAAGGCACGGACCGTGGCACCGCGCCCAGTCTCGATCGATCAGCGTCTCGCCAAGGCACTCACCAACTCACTGCGAGCCCAGGCCTTGAACCTGATCGCCGAAGGAGTGGCCAGCCCGAAAGCGATCTCCGAGCGGCTGGGCCTCGATGTTCGCACGGTCGCCTACCACGTGCGTGTGCTGCGCGAGCTGGAATGCATCGAGCTGGCCGACACCCAGCAGCGGCGCGGCGCGGTCGAACACATCTACCGCCTGGCGAGCTGGGTCCCGAAGGAGCGCTAAAAGGGGCTTGGCACGCGAATGACGACATCGTCGACGCTGGCCTGGGCGCCCTTTGCCGGCTTCGCCGAGCCGACCGAGAAGCCGGAGGCGCGGCCGGTGAGGCTGCCGGCCCCTTCGTCGACCACATCGGCGACGGGTTCGCCACCGACCGAGGCAAGGATGCGGCAGTTGCCCTTGTCCTCGCCCTCGGTCACGTTGAAGGCGCTGAGGCGCAGCTGGTTGGCTTTGTCGACGCCGCCGATCGCCGCCACGTCCTTCTCGATGTGCAGGTACTCGATCGTGCCGTCTTCGAAGATCTTGCGCAGTTGCGCCTTGGCCTGCGTCGGGTAGACCGCGAGCTGGTAGCGGGCGCCGGCACCGGAGCGCAGCTCGACCGCCAGGTAGGCGCTGCGCTGCACCGGCTTCGGGGTCTTGCCCAGCAGGCGCTCGGTGGCGGCGATCTCGAGGTCGCGGCCGAAGCACGGCGTGCGGTACGCGCACTCCTTGGTCTGCTTGCCGACGGTGATCAGGAAAGCGTGCTCGGTGCCGCCGCGCGCGCAGCGGTCGCCGGAGAGCTTGACGATCTGGCCGAGCTGCCCTTTGCTCTCCATGCCGTTGCGGTAGATGCCGACCAGGGCGGCTCCGGCGCTCGGCACGAGGGCCAACGTGGTGGCGAACAGGGCGAGGAATGCGGCGATGCGCAGTGTCTTCACGGGTCCAGCCTAAACACAGCCAAGCGGGAAAGATGCGGCCCGCGAGGCCGATGAACGGCGGATTTCGAGCGGACCCAAATATCATTGTGAGCGTGAGTCGAGCACCGTCTTCCCGAGCGCGACCGGCCCTGGGTGATGCGCACCTACGCCGGGCACTCCGACGCCCGGCGCTCCAACGAGCTCTACCGGGGCAACCTGGCCAAGGGCCAGACCGGCCTCTCCGTCGCCTTCGACCTGCCCACCCAGACCGGCTATGACCCGGACCACATCCTCGCCCGCGGCGAGGTCGGCAAGGTCGGCGTCTCGGTCGCCCACCGCGGCGACATGCACCAGCTGCTCGACGGGATCCCGCTCGACGAGATGAACACCTCGATGACGATCAACGCGACCGCCGCCTGGCTGCTCGGCCTCTACGTCACCGTCGCCGAGGAGAACGGCGTCGCAGCGCGCCCAGCTCAACGGCACGACCCAGAACGACATCATCAAGGAGTACCTCTCGCGCGGCACCTACGCCTTCCCGCCCGAGCCCTCGATGCGGCTGATCGCCGACATGGTCGCCTTCACCGTCAACGAGGTGCCGAGCTGGAACCCGACCAACATCTGCAGCTATCACCTGCAGGAGGCCGGCGCGACGCCGGTGCAGGAGATCGCCTACGCGCTCTCCACCGGGATCGCCGTGCTCGACGAGGTCAAGGCCCGCGGCCAGGTCGCCGAGGAGGACTTCCCCAAGGTCTTCGGCCGCATCTCCTTCTTCGTCAACGCCGGCATCAGGCTGATCGAGGAGATCGCCAAGCTGCGCACGATGGGCCGGCTCTGGAACGAGATCGGCCGCGAGCGCTACGGCGTCACCGACGAGAAGATGCTGCGCTTCCGCTACGGCGTCCAGGTCAACAGCCTCGGCCTGACCGAGGCCCAGCCGGAGAACAACATCCAGCGCATCGTGCTCGAGGCGCTCGCCGTGACCCTCAGCCGCGACGCCCGCGCCCGCGCGATCCAGCTGCCGGCCTGGAACGAGGCGATGGGCCTCCCCCGCCCCTGGGACCAGCAGTGGAGCCTGCGCATCCAGCAGGTGCTGGCCAACGAGACCGACCTGCTCGAGTACCCCGACATCTTCGAGGGCTCGATGGTGATGGACGGCCTGGTCGAGGAGCTGACCGAGGGCGCCCGCGCCGAGATGGCGGTGGTCGAGGAGCACGGTGGCGCCGTCGCCGCCGTCCCCTACATGAAGGCCCGCCTGGTCGAGTCCCACCGCGAGCGGGTGGCCGGATCGAGCGCGGCGAGCAGAAGGTGATCGGCCAGAACAGCTTCACCGAGACCGAGGACTCGCCGCTGACGGCCGGCGCCGACGGCGGCATCCTCACCCCCGACCCCGAGGTCGAGCGCGAGCGGATCGAGGCGCTGGAGCAGTGGAAGGCCGAGCGTGACGAGCGATGCCGTGCGGGCGGCGCTCGAGGAGCTGGCGCGGGTCGCGGCCGACGACGGCCAGAACATCATGCCGGCGACGATCGCCGCCGCCAAAGCCGGCGCCACCACCGGCGAGTGGGCCGGAGTGCTGCGCGAGGCCTTCGGCGCCTACCGCGGCCCGACCGGGGTCAGCGGCGCCGCCCCGCCGGCCGACCGCGAGCAGCTCGCCCAGATCCGCCAGCGGGTCGACGAGGTCTCCGAGCAGATCGGCCACCGGATCAAGATCCTGGTCGGCAAGCCGGGGCTCGACGGCCACTCCAACGGCTCCGAGCAGATCGCCCTGCGCGCCCGCGACGCGGGCATGGAGGTGATCTACCAGGGGATCCGCCTCACGCCCGAGGAGATCGCCGAGTCCGCCCTGCAGGAGGACGTCGACGTGGTCGGCCTCTCGATCCTCTCCGGCTCCCACCTCGAGCTGGTGCCCGAGGTCGTGCGCCGCTTGCGCGAGGAGGGCGTCAACGTGCCGGTCGTCGTCGGCGGCATCATCCCGCCGGCCGACGCCGAGCGCCTGCGCGAGGCCGGCGTCGCCGGCGTCTACACGCCGAAGGACTTCGACATCAACAAGATCATGGGCGAGATCGTCGATCTCGTCGCCAAGCGCTCGGGCACGCCTGCCGCCGCCTGAGGACCCAGTCGCAGACCCATCTTGCGCGACTTGAACGATCGGCTATAGCGCCGCGCGGGCGGACGCGCGACAATGAGGCGATGAGCGAGTTCAACGGGGATCGCTCGGCCTGGCTGCGCTGCTACCGCTGCTGGTCCCAGAACCTCGAGATCCAGATCCACTACGACGCGATCCGCCGGGTCGATCCCGGCAGCGGCATCCTCGCCGAGGGCATCGACGAGGTGCAGGAGGCGCTCGTCCAGTGCGTCGACTGCATGCACGACCAGCCCCACCTCACCTTCCAGGACAACCACGTGGTCCCGATCGAGGATCGCTGGGAGCGGATGGTCGCCGGCACCCCTTGGGTCGCCTCCTGCACGGTCAGGGTCGACCAGGACCGGGTCGAGACCTGCTCGGGCCCGGAAGCCGCCGAGTTCCTCACCTACGCCGCCTTCGGCGACGCCGGCGTGCGCGAGTTCTTCGCCCACGTGCGCTTCCACAAGCACGACGAGGAGCAGATCGTCGTCCACATGCTGGTCGAGCTCTACGCCCGCTCCGCCGAAGAGGCCACCGACGTGCTCGAGGCAGCCGCCCAAGGCCTACTAGAGATCACCTCCCTGGCCGAGGAGTCCCGCCCCCCGGCCCACGCCTCCGACGAGGCCCACTAACGTGGTGCATCAAATCTGCCTTCTCTCGAGAGGGCAGATTTGATGCACCACGGCGGTCTAGGGCTGAGCGAACGACATCGATACACCGATCAGGCTCATGCCTGACCATCTGGTAGGTGAGACCGGCTCACCTCGTAGCCAGCAGCCGCGAGATCGAGGTCACGTCGGCGATCGCGCTCGAACGCCCCCCGATCGCTGTGAAAGGCATAGCCGTCGGTTTCGACCACAAGGCGAGCCGAGAGCCAAAGAAAGTCGACGAGATGCCCTTCGACGAAGACGTTGACCTCGGGTGATGGCAATCCAGCCCTTCTGCAAAGGGCCAGGAAGTCCACCTCAAGCGGCGAGCGAGCTGCGTGACTATGGGGATCCAGGTCTCTCGCCACCTGCCGAAGCAGACCGCGTCCCTTTCTGCCGACGCCCCACTCGATGACCTGCCATAGCCGTGGCCATTTGAGGATTCCCGCACGACTCGCATCGGCAAGCATCCGCTCGAGCGGTCGCCTTCGTGTACGTGCGGCCAAGTCGAGAACGGTTCGCTCTACCGATGTGACGGGAACGCCCGCCTTCAGCTTCACGTGATCTTCCGGCAGGGACCGAGTCTGGTGGATCCATATCGTCGCGCGAGTCGTCCCTCCGGAACGCCTCGTGACCTCAGGGCGCCTCGACCCCTCGCCAATCCCCCAGAGCTGCGCTGCGCTTCCGTGCGAGAGCACGGCACCAGACCCGGTGGCGAGGACGGCGGCGAGCCACTTCCCCTCGCCGACTGAGGCGGCTGTGCCCAACCGCGAAGACCCCCTCGTGAACCGCCACCAGACAGCCCGCTAGCCAAGCGGGCATCTATCAGCTGCCGCCCCAGGCCTTGCTCCAAAAGCTGCTGACGTGCGACAACGCCGTGCTGGACTTCAGCCAACCTGCGAATCGCGTTAGTCGCCTCTCGATCGAGCATCCAGCCCGATAAGGGCTTGGTGCATCAATTCCACCCCTCACAAGGAGGCAGATTTGATGCACCGCGGGGTTGGGACGACTAGGCGCCGGGGTTCTTGCGCGGCACCAGGACCAGGCGCTTGAACTCGGCGACCAGGACGCCGTCCTGGTTGAGGACGCGGGTGTGGACCTTGACCACGCCGCGGTCGGGCTTCGACTTGGAGGGCTTGACCTCGAGCACCTCGGTCTCGCAGAAGAGCGTGTCGCCGTGGAAGACCGGGTTGGGGTGGCTGAGGTCCTCGGTCGCCAGGTTGGCGATCGCCTTGCCGGAGACGTCGGAGACCGACATGCCGAGGGCGAGCGAGTAGACGAGCGGGCCGACGACGACGTTTTTGCCCTGCTGGGAGCCCGCCGCGTAGATGTCGTTGAGGTGCAGCGGGTGGTGGTTCATCGTGATCAGGCAGAAGAGGTGGTCGTCTGACTCGGTCACGGTCTTCGCCGGCCAGTGCTTGTAGACGGCGCCGACCTCGAACTCCTCGAGGTAGCGGCCGTAGGCGTGCGCGCCGGAAGCCTCGCGCTCGGCCTGGTCGGTGGTCAGCTCGTAAGTCTGCTCGCTCATCGTCTCGGTGATCTCCTCTGGGTTTGGACGGCGCGGGATGCTATCCGCGCACGGCAAATCGAGGCGGCGACGCTCAGTGGGCCTTTTTCAGCCGCGTGCGTTCCTCGTGGCGTTCGACGACCTGGGCGATCAGCTTCTTCACGTTGGAGTCGCCGGTGGCCTTGATGTGGCCGGTCTCATACGCCTTGCGGTAGCTCTTCACCGTGCCGTTCTCGGCCAGCTCGTTGAACTGCGGCCGGTCGATCTGGACCAGCACCCGCTCGTCCTGGGAGAGGTCCTTCTTGATCACCGGGCCGGGCAGCTCGACCCGGTAGAGCTGGATGTCGTGCTTGGCCTTCAGTTCGAGGCCGAAGACGAGCTTCAGCTTCTGCAGCGCCGGCACCTCGGCCTGGAAGCGCTTGACCGCGGTCTCGATCAGTGCTTTCGTATCGCCTGCCATCGAGCGCCGATGCTAGCCGACGCGGTCAAGCGCCTACCCTTGGCGCGTGAGCAGATACGCCAGTTGGGGGTTCCAGAAAGGTCACGAGATCGCGCCGGGGCGGGTCGTGCTGAAGGTGCTCGGCTGCGGCAACCGCGGGCCCGGTGGCGGTGCCGACCAAAGCGAAACAAGTGCCTGGGTCGATCCCGGCAGGGGTGGAGCGTCTTGTACTTTTCCGCCTGTTACCCCTCCAGGAGAGCCGCCCTACTCACTTGCGGAAAAGTTAAGCGGAACCCTGCCGGATCGACTCTAGATCTTGTGGCGCTGCAGCAGCTTCTTGCCGATCACCATGCGCTGGATCTCCGAGGTGCCCTCGCCGATCAGCAGCAGCGGTGCGTCGCGGTAGAGGCGCTCGATCTCGTACTCCTTCGAGTAGCCGTAGCCGCCGTGGATGCGGAAGCACTCCTCGACGCACTCCTTGCCGGTCTCCGAAGCGAGCAGCTTCGCCATGCCGGCCTCGAGGTCGGAGCGCGCGCCGGCGTCCTTCATCCGCGCCGCCTTGCGGGTGACGAGGCGGGCGGCCTCGATCTTGGTCGCCATGTCGGCGAGCTTGAACTGGATCGCCTGGTGCTGGGCGATCGGCTTGCCGAAGGTCTTGCGCTCCTGGCTGTAGCGCAGGGCGAGCTCGAGGGCGCGCTGGGCGATGCCGACGCCGCGGGCGGCGACGTTGACGCGGCCGACCTCGAGCGCGTCCATCATCTGCACGAAGCCCTCGCCGACCCCGGCCTCCTCGCCGCCGAGCACGCGCTCGGGCGGGCAGCGGTAGCCGTCGTAGACGAGCTCGGTCGACTCGACGCCCTTGTAGCCCATCTTCTTGATCTTGGGCGGCACGTTGAGGCCCTTGAAGTCGCCCTCGCCGATTTCCTCCCAGGGCTTCTTCTCGGTGATGAAGCAGGTCATCCCCTTGTAGGCCGGCTCGGCCTTCGGGTCGGTCTTCATCAGCACGAAGACGACGCTGGAGCCGAGGCCGTTGGTGACCCACATCTTCTGGCCGTTGAGCTCCCACTTGCCGTCCTCGCCCTTCTTGGCGGTGGACTTGATGCCCTGCACGTCGGAGCCGACCTCGGGCTCGGAGAGCGAGAAGGCGGCGCGGATCTCGCCGGTCGCCATCTTCGGCAGGAAGTAGTCCTTCTGCTCGTCGGTGCCGAACTTCATCAAGAGGTAGGAGCCGATGAAGTGGGTGTTGACGACGCCGGAGATCGAGATCCAGCCGCGCGAAAGCTCTTCGACGATCATCGCGTAGGTGGTCAGGTCGAGCCCCATGCCGCCGTACTCCTCGGGGATCGTCACCCCGAAGAGGCCAAGCTCCTTCATCTGCTCGACGATCGGCTCCGGGAAGGAGTCCTCGTGGTCGAAGTGCTCGGCGTTGGGGATGATCTGCTCGTCGGCGAACTGGCGCACCATCTCGGTGATCGCCTGCTGCTCGTCGGTCTGCTCACGGTAGGCGGCGGTGTCTACGGCCATGGCTCCTGCTCTCGGTTCGGGGACGGGAGGCAAGATTATCGCCGGCCTCGATACCGGCGCCCTTCATACGAATTTCAACCTGCGAGTCATATATCCGTCCAGGTCCGTACGCTGGCCCACGAGACCGTGGAGGAGGTTGGCGACAGAGGAGGCGTGACGCGCACGTTCTCGCTCTTCCTCGCCATCGCTTCGCTGCTCGCCCTGGTGGTGGCTCCGGCTGCCTTCGCGACGGTCGGCCTCCACGGCCAGCGCACGATGGCGCAGCCCGAGCGACCTCTGCCAGCCAGTCCGCTTATCGCCCCGCTTGCCGCCTGTCCCGGCCAGAGCAGCCTTTCGGCCTCCGCCCCGGCCCAGGAAGAGACGATGCGCTGCATGACCGACTTCGCCCGTCGCCAGGCCGGGCTGGCAGGGCTCTCCGACGCCGAAGCCCTCGATCCTCGGCGCGCGAGAAGACGCTCGACATCCTGCGCTGCGACAGCTTCAGCCACTTCGCCTGCGGCCGTGAGTTCACCTACTGGATGAGGGAGACGGGCTACATCGCCGCCAGCTGCTGGCGGGCGGGCGAGAACCTCGCCTGGGGCGTCGGTGAGGAGGGCACGGTGCGCGCCATCTTCCGCGCCTGGATGCGCTCCCCCCTCCACCGCCGCAACATCCTCGGCGGCTACAGCCAGATCGGCATCGGCGTCGAGGTCGGCACCTCGGTGGCCAGGCCGAAGCGCACGTCTGGACCCAACACTTCGGCTCCCACTGCGACCTGCCGACGACTCAGGCGTAGAGACCGGCGACAGGCCGCTCGCGACCACTAGGGAAAGGCAAGGATGGAGCAAGGGAACGCAGGCAGCGCGAAAAAAGACAGCAACCTTCGCCTGCGCCTCGTGGTGGCCGCGCTGCTCACGGTCGGGCTGATCCTCTGGGTGGTGCTGCGCGACGACGGTGACGATTCGACGAGCAGCTCGAGCGGAGCGGAGATCGTCAGCGTCGACTCGCTGCGCGACACCGCCGCCGAGCAGGAGACACCGGTCTACTGGGCTGGCGAGCAAGAGGGCGCCGAGCTGGAGCTGAGCCAACCTGACGAGGACCGCACCTACGTGCGCTACCTGACGGGTGGAGCGGAGGCCGGCGACCCGAAACCCGACTTTCTCACCGTCGGCACCTACACCAATGTGGAAGCGGTGGCGGCACTACGGCAACGGGGCAACGAACCCGGCGGGGTGCTCAGCGAGGCCCCAGGCGGCGCCACGGTCTACTTCAGCCGCGACCAGCCCCAGAGCGTCTATCTGGCCTATCCGGGAGTCGATGTCGAAATCGAGGTCTTCGACCCCGACGCCAAACGGGCGCTGCAGTTGGTCAACTCGGGTCAGATCGTCGACGCCGGCTGAGTCTCAGAGCCGGTCAAAACGAGAAACGGCGGCGAGGCTCTCGCCCCGCCGCCGTTCAGGTTCCTCAGAGGTCCAGCAACAACTCTTGCCTATTTCGTTGGCACACAGATCGCGTAGGCAGTAACTGTGGCGCCTCCTCCACCCTCAGACGCATCCGGATACTGAGCGCGCCATCCCGTCGGCGTCTGCCCGGATGTGGCGAGCGGCCTGCTTCCGGCACTGAGCGTGCCCGAAACCGGAGCCGAGAGGGTCAGGTCATCGTCATGTTCATCGGTCTCGTTCGTGTTGCCGCCACCACCGATGGCGATGTCCGTACCTGTACACACAGCTGTGGCGGCTGAGCCGTTCGAAGCGGTCGCCGTCACAACGGTCGCGCTGGTGACACCGGCTGGGCCGGTGGCCCCGGTCGCGCCTTTTTCACCCTGTGGGCCCTGAGGTCCAACGGCACCTTTCTCGCCTTGCGGGCCTGCGGGGCCAACAGCACCCTGCGCGCCTTTCTCGCCCTGGGGGCCTGCCGGGCCAGCGGGACCTGCGGGGCCAGCAGCACCCTGCTCGCCTTTCTCACCCTGCGGGCCGGCGGCGCCAGTCTCGCCTTTCTCGCCTTGCGGGCCGGCGGGACCTACCTCACCTTTCTCGCCCTGGGGTCCAGCGACACCCTGCTCGCCTTTCTCGCCCTGGGGACCAGTTGCACCTTGCTCGCCTTTCTCACCTTGCGGGCCGGCGGCGCCAGTCTCGCCTTTCTCGCCTTTCTCGCCCTGCGGGCCTACCGGGCCAGCGGGACCTGCCGGGCCTGCCTCGCCTTTCTCACCTTGCGGGCCGGCAGCACCTTGCTCGCCTTTCTCGCCTTGCGGGCCGGCGGGTCCAGCGACACCTGCCTCGCCTTTCTCACCTTGCGGGCCAGCGGCACCCTGCTCGCCTTTCTCGCCTTGCGGGCCGGCGGGTCCAGCGACACCCTGCTCGCCTTTCTCACCTTGCGGGCCAGCGGCACCTTGCTCGCCTTTCTCACCCTGCGGGCCGGCGGGTCCAGCGACACCTGCCTCGCCTTTCTCGCCTTTCTCACCCTGCGGGCCGGCGGCGCCAGTCTCGCCTTTCTCGCCTTGCGGGCCGGCGGGACCTACCTCACCTTTCTCGCCCTGGGGTCCAGCGACACCCTGCTCGCCTTTCTCGCCCTGAGGACCAGTTGCACCTTGCTCGCCTTTCTCACCTTGCGGGCCGGCAGCACCTTGCTCGCCTTTCTCACCCTGCGGGCCGGCGGGTCCAGCGACACCTGCCTCGCCTTTCTCGCCTTTCTCACCCTGCGGGCCCAGTGGGCCTTGCTGGCCCGGGCTACCCTGAGGTCCGGGGTCGCCCTGCGGGCCCGGATCGCCCTGGGGGCCTTGGGGGCCAACCGGCCCTTGCTCACCTGCGAGGCCTTTGTCACCCGCGGCGCCTTTTTCACCCTGGGCGCCAGTCGCGCCAGTGGCACCGGTCGCGCCACTGCCGGCTTCGATGCCAAGCACGCCCTGCGTGCTCGAGCCGGTCAGGACGAGGAGGCCGCGCTCGGTGTTGTTGCAGCGCGCTTTTGCGGAGACGAGGCGGATCGTGCCCTTGCCGAGACCGCTCTTCTTGACGCAGAGGTTCATCGAGCTGAGAGTTCCCGTCTGCGCCGCCTGGGCGGACGTCGAGACAGCCGACAGGCCGGCGAAGACCAGGCACATCGCGAATGCGAATGCCAGGTACCGCCAGCGGGAGGATGCGAATTGAGCAGTCATTTCCGGTGAATCTCCTTACAGTTGAGCCACTTCTGGGCTGGGACGCCTCAGGGGGAAATCGGAGGCGAATCACCGGGGTAACGGCTTTGCACACCTGGCTCTTTTTCAGCCTTGACTCAAACACTTGTCCACGCTAAGCGTTATCGCTCAAGTATTTCCCGAGAAGTGATGGCTCCCAGGCAGTCGAAGGCAGCGAGCGGAGCCTCCGCCTTCAGCAGCATCTCCTCGAACTCTTCCTCCGGGTCGGAATCAACCACTATCGCCCCACCGGCGCCGACACTGGTCGAATCGTCATCGACGACGATCGTCCTGATCGTGACGCTGAGGTCGCAGCCGCCACCCAGCCCGAGGTATCCGATCGCCCCCGAGTAAACGCCCCTCGCCTCGCCCTCGAGCTCGTCGATGATCTCCATCGTCCGCTTCTTCGGAGCCCCTGTCATCGATCCAGGCGGAAAGCAGGCGCGGACGCAAGCGGCCGCTTCGACGTCTTCGCGCAAGCGGCCGCGCACGATGGAGACCAGCTGGTGCACCGTCTCGTAGCTCTCGACTTTGCCCACCGCAGGCACCTGCACGCTGCCGATCTCGCAGACGATGCCGAGGTCGTTACGCAGCAGATCGACGATCGTCACGTTCTCGGCCCGGCTCTTCTCGTCCCCACTCAGCCGAGCCGCGAGGCGGATGTCCTCCGCGGCGGTCTCGCCGCGACGGCTGGTTCCCTTGATCGGCCTCGCCTCGACCCAGCGATCGCGGCCGATGGCGAGGAAGCGCTCGGGCGACGAGCTCAGCACCGAGAGCGCGCCGAAACGTAAGAAGGCCGCGAACGGCGCCGGGTTGACCCGGCGCAGCCTCCGGTACAGCTCCAGTGGGTCGGAGGCGATCCCGCCGATGACCTCGTTGGTCAGGCAGACCTCATAGGTCTCCCCAGCAAACAGACGGCGCTTGCAGGCCGCGATCTGCTCGAGGTAGCGCTCGCGAGAGCAGCGCAGGGATCGCTCGAGCGGTTCGCCGGCCCCCACCGGCTCCGGCTCGGCGAGAGGAGGCAAGGCGGCGAGGCGCCCCTGGGTCTGCTCCATCCACCTCTTCGACTCCTGCTCTCCGTCCGCCTCGGCGAGGCAGAGGAGATAGGTGTGGCCCTGCTCGTGATCGAAGACGACCAGGCGGTCGGCGAAGACGAAGGCTGCATCGGGCGTCGCTGCCTCATGGGTGGCGTCGCCGTCGCAGTCGGCCTTCAACTCGTAGCCGAAATAACCGGCAAAACCGCAATCGAAGTCGAACGGCAGCCCCTCGGAGAGATGGCGCATCCGCCGCTGCTCGCGGCCGAGGTAATCGAAGATCGATTCGCCGAGGACCTCGACCTCACCGTGCCGGTCGACGCGAACCTGGCCGGCGCCAACGTCATAGGTGACGACCGTCGCGAGGGGGCCCTCGCTGTCGCCGATGAAGGAGAAACGACCGCGCTCTCCGGCGGCGCTGCTGTCCAGCCAGAAGGCGTATGGACTGGACCCATAGAGGTCGACGAAGGCTCGCTCCGCCTCGTAGGACAGGTCGATACGCCTTGCATGAAGCTGCATAGCGTCAAAATAGCCCCAGATGCCCGCCCCCTATCCCAACCCGGACCGCGGCGTCTTCGAGACGATGCTCGTCCTTGGCGGCGACCCGGTCGAGCTGGACGCTCACCTGGAGCGACTCCGAGCCAGCCTCGATCTCCTCTACGACCTCGACTTGCCGGCAGCGACCAGAGCATCGATCCTGGCCCGCGCCCGAGGCATCGACCACGGGCGGCTGCGGGCTACCGCAACGCCAGCGCGAGACCGGCGGCTGGAGACCGCGATCTCAACGGCAGAGATCGAGAGCAGCGCCGTCTTCCCGTCCTGGCAGCAGGGGGTGACGCTGCGCAGCGTCGTCGTCGCCGGGGGGCTCGGTGCCCACAAGTGGGCCGATCGCGATCTGCTCGAGCGCGCCGAGATGGAAGCCTCCGCGATTCCGCTGCTCTTGGACAGCGACGGCGCGGTACTCGAGGCGGCGAAAGGAAACCTCTTCGTCGTAGACGGCGGTGCGCTGAGCACTCCCCCCACGGACGGACGCATCCTTCCCGGAGTAACTCGTCGGCGGGCGATCGAGGTCGCCCTCGAGGAGGGCATCGAGGTGCGCGAGGAGGAGCTGACGCTCGACGATCTGACCCGCGCCGAAGAGGTGTTCTTAACCGGCTCGGTGCGGGGCGTCGAGCCGGTCCGGTCGGTCGACGGGATGGAGCTCCCCTACGGCGGCGGGATCAGCGCACGGATCGCGGCGGGTTTGCGGCGTCGCTGGCTGGCGACACCCGAGCGGGAGGGCGCTCCAGCTCTCGCAGCCGCGCCACCAGCCGGTCTGCCCGCTCGCTGAAGCCACGCAGGCTCTCGTCCTCGGGCCACGGACGAAGCCGTGAGCGGACGCCACCCGTTCCTGCGCACCGAGCGCGGCGATGCTGGCCCGCTCGGCCAGCTCGGCCGCCCGGCGGGCCTGCTCGGCGGCGTCGAGCGCAGCGGCGCCGACCGTCATCACGGCGGCCTCGGAGGCACGCGCGGTCGCCAGCGCCTCGTCGATTCGAACGCTCCAGCTCGCTCGAGCAGCGGCGGGCGCGGCATGCTCGGGCAGCAGCCAGTCCTGCGTGCTGTCGCGCTCGCTGACGTCCATCTACCCAAGGTACGTCGGCCGGGGGCTGAATTCCTCTGCCCCCCGAACGAGCAGTTCGATTAGATTTCGCCGCGACTGAGCGAACCGAACCCGAGGAGCAGCGTGAGAAACCCCAGAGACTTCTTCCAGCCGCAGGCGATCGGCGCCCCCGAGCCGCTGCGCGAGATCCCCGTCAAGCCCTCGCGGATGATCCACTTCCTCGACTTCTCCAACGAGAAGATGGTCGCAAAGGCGGCTGCGCATCGCAGAGAAGACCGACATCCTGCTCGGCAACCTCGAGGACGCGATCCCGGTCGACCGCAAGGAGGCCGCCCGCGCGGGCCTGGTGCAGGCCGCCAAGGAGTCCGACTTCGGCCAGACCGCGCTCTGGACCCGGGTCAACTCGCTGGAGAGCCCCTGGGTGCTCGACGACCTCACCACCCTGGTCACCGAGATCGGCGACCAGCTCGAGGTCGTGATGGTGCCCAAGGTCGAGGGCGCCTGGGACATCCACTACGTGGACCGCCTGCTCGCCCAGCTCGAGGCCAAGGCCGGGCTCGACCGGCCGATCCTGATCCACGCGATCCTCGAGACGGCCCAGGGCGTCGTCAACCTCGAGGAGATCGCCGCCGCCAGCCCGCGCATGCAGGGGATGAGCTTCGGCCCCGCCGACCTCGCCGCCTCGCGGCGGATGAAGACGACCCGCGTCGGCGGCGGCCACCCCGGCTACCGGGTGATGGAGGACCCAGCCGATCCCGAGAACCCCGAGGCCGACCGGGTCAGCGCCCAGCAGGACCTCTGGCACTACTCGATCGCCCGCATGGTCGATGCCTGCGCCGCGACCGGGATCCTGCCCTTCTACGGACCCTTCGGCGACATCAAGGACACGGCCGGCTGCGAGACCCAGTTCCGCGCCGCCTTCCTGATGGGCTGCGTCGGCGCCTGGTCGCTGCACCCGGTGCAGATCGACATCGCCAAGAAGGTCTTCAGCCCTCCCCCGAGGAGGTCAAGTTCGCCAAGAAGGTGCTGGAGGCGATCCCCGACGGGCGCGGCGTCCACATGATCGACGGCAAGATGCAGGACGACGCCACCTGGAAGCAGTGCAAGGTGATGGTCGAGCTGGCCGAGATGCTGGCCGCCAAGGATCCCGAGCTGGCCGAGACATACGGCTTCTAGACCGCTCAAAAGTAGTAAGACCTGACTGATTGCCCGATTCACCGTTCCTTTTAGTGAACCGCTGCACGTATTTCCAGGTAAAGCAAGTTCCCGCGCAATTTCGTGAACCGCTAACGTGATCGCGGGCGGCTGCCGATAGGGGGAGGAACAGGAATCGGCGCTCTCAAAAAGATGCGAAATCGTTCACTAAACACCACCAAAAGGCACTCCCCCCTCCCATGCACAGCTCGACCGACCTCCCCCTCGACCGCACCTTTCCCTCCACCGAGCCCCGCCGCGGCGCCCTGGTTCAGGACCGCCCCACGCTGGGCAGCCTGCCCCGCGCCAGGCGCAGCCTCGGCTGGTGGCTGCCGCCCGTCGTCGACCTGATCTCCTCCTCGGTCGCGCTTGCGATCGTCGCCGTCGTCGCCGGCGCCGCCGTCTTCCCGGCGCTGCCCGTCGCGCCGCTGCTGCTTCATCGTCGTCAACGGCGTTCTCGGCGTCTACGGCGCCAACGCCGTCAAGCGGCGGACTCGGCAGCGAGGACGGAATGGCCTGGCCGGTGATCCGGCTGCTGATGGCCGCCGTCTTCGCCTGGTCCGCCTCGCTGCTGACCCCGCTCGCGGCGGCGCCCAGCTCGCCCTCTGGGTCACCTTCGCCGTGCTCGACACCGCCGGCCGGGCGCTCAGCGCGCCGCTGCTGGGACGCCTCGACCGGGTCGAGCGCTGGGTCCTGGTCGGCGACGAGGCGACCGCGGAACGACTCAAGGCCTATCGCGCCACTGCGCAAATACGCCAGCGTCGTCTGCACCGTCGCCCCCTTCGAGGACCGCTCCAACCCGGCCGACCGCGTCGCCGCGCTGGAGATCGTCGACCGCTACCGCGCCGACCGCGTCGTGATCGGCTCCCAGCACGCCGACGACGAGAGCCTGCTCGACCTGGTCCGCGCCTTCAAGTCGATCGGCGTGCCGGTCAGCCTGCTGCCGCGACCGCTCGACCTGCTCGAGGCGCCCTCGGCAACGCCGAGCCGGGTCGGCGGCGTGCCGCTGATCGAGGTCGAGGCGCTTGCCGCCCGCGACGCCACCCCCTACGCCGGCCCCGACCGCCGCAGCACCGCAAGACCCAGGTCAGCGTCGTCGTGCCGGCGATGAACGAGGAGAAGAACATCGGCCTCGTGCTGAAACAACTGCCCGAGGGCCTGCACGAGGTGATCCTCGTCGACGGCAACTCCGAGGACGACACGATCGAGGCCGCCCGCGCGCGCCTATCCCGAGATCCGCGTCCTGGTCCAGAGCGGCCGCGGCAAGGGCGACGCCCTGCGCACCGGCTTCGCCGCGGTCACCGGCAACCTCGTCGTCATGCTCGACGCCGACGGCTCCGCCGACCCGGCCGAGATCCCCCGCTTCGTCGAAGCGCTCGAGGCCGGCGCCGACTTCGCCAAGGGCTCGCGCTTCCTCGAGGGCGGCGGCAGCACCGACATCACCGGCACTCGCCGCCTCGGCAACACCTTCCTCAGCGGCACCGCCAACCTCCTGCACGGCACCCACTTCACCGACCTCTGTTACGGCTACAACGCCTTCTGGGCGCGCTGCCTGCCCTTCATCTCGCTCGACGTGCCCGGGCTTCGAGGTCGAGACGCTGATCAACCTGCGGATCGCCTCGCGCCGGGATGAAGATCACCGAGGTGCCGAGCTACGAGGCTCGACCGGATCTCCGGCGAGAGCAACCTCAACACCTTCCGCGACGGCTTCCGCGTGCTCGGCACGATCCTCAGCGAGGGACGCCGCCGGCGCAGCATCCACCAGCGCGCGGCCCGACGATCGAGCCCGAGGCACAGAGGCCAAGGCAGCCGCCACCGCTGCTTGACGCCTGGTAAGCCCCATGACCGACAGGGCTGGTCGATCCGCCAGCGGCGGTAGCGTGGGCGCCATGCCGGCCCCGTCGGTGCGGCGTTCCCGCGCCGCCAAAAAGAGCACGCCCAAGCGCAAAACGCGCCTGCGCGCAAAGCCGTCGCTGGGCACGGTCGGTCCACCTGGCGCCGATCGTCCTCGCGGCCGGCATCGGCCTGCTGGTCTGCTCGCTCGCCAACGCGCTCTCGCGCGCGACGCTCGCGCCCTCGCCGCTGATCTACTGGGTCGGCGTCCTGGTCATCGCCCTGCCGATCTTCTACCGGCTGACCTCGCGCGAGGCCTCGGCGGGCGAGCGGCTCGCCCTCGTCTGCCTGCTCGGCCTCTCGCCTCTACGCGGTCAAGGTGGTGCGCGACGCGCCGCTCTTCACCTTCTCCGACGAGCTGGTCCACGCCTTCAACGCGAACCAGATCGTCGAACAGCCACCACCTCTTCCGCGCCAACCCGATCCTCGACGTGACGCCCTACTACCCAGGCCTGGAGGGCGCGACCTCGGCGCTGATGAAGCTCACCGGGCTCTCCAGCTACGCGGCCGGGGTGATCCTCGTCGGCGTCGCCCGCCTCGTCCTGGTCGCCTCGCTCTTCCTGCTCTTCCAGCGGGTCAGCGGCTCGGCCCGCGCCGCCGGCCTCGGCGTCGCGATCTACGCCGGCAACTTCAACTTCCTCTACTGGGGCGCGCAGTTCTCCTACGAGTCGCTCTCCCTGCCGCTGCTTGCTGCTGATGATGATGGCGCTGGCCGAGCGCGAAGCGGCGCCGCAAGGCAGCGCTGCGAGATCCTGGGCGGTGCCGGTGGTCCTGGCGATAATGGCGATCGTCGTCACCCACCACCTCACCTCCTACGCGGTGAGCGGGGTGCTCGTCGGCCTCTCGCTCGCCTACTGGTACGTGCACCGCAACTGGCGACCGCCGAACCCCTGGCCGTTCGCGATCCTCGGCACCGTCCTCGCGCTCGCCTGGCTGTTCGTCGTCGCCAGCTCGACCGTCGGCTACCTGACGCCGGTGCTGAGCAACGCCTTCGAGGCGATCGGCAACACGATCGGCGGCGAAGACCCGCCGCGCGGCCTCTTCCAGAGCGACAGCGACGTCGTCGCCCCTGACTCCCTTCGCTGGCGCGGTCGCTCGCCGTGCTTGCGGTCCTGCTGCTCGTCGTCGGCCTGCCGTTCGGCCTGCGCGAGCTCTGGCGCAACCACATGAAGAAGCCCTTCGCCCTGCTCTTCGGGCTCGCCGCGCTCGGCTTCTTCGGCACCCTCGCCCTGCGCCTGGCGCCGCCGGCCTGGGAGACCGGCAACCGGGCCAGCGAGTTCCTCTTCATCGGCCTCGCCTTCGTCCTCGCCTGCGCCTGCCTCGAGGCGCTGCGGCGCTGGCGCGACGGGTGGCGGGTACGCGGCACTGCTCAGCCGGCGCGATCGGCATCGTCCTGGTCGGCGGCGCGATCTCCGGCTGGCCCTGGGACTCGCAGCTGGCGCAGCCGCTGCGCATCTCCGCCGATGGGCGCACGATCCCCTCGCCGCCGCTGGCGATGGCCGAATGGGCCAAGGACCGGATTCCCGGCGGGCGCTTCGCCGCCAGCACCGCCGACGCCGGCCTGCTGCTCGCCCCCGGCGGAAAGGTGGCAATGGCCGGCAGTCCTCGCCCGACATCGAAGACATCCTCGACGAGGAGAGCCTCGCCGGCTGGGAGCTGCCGCTGCTGCGCCGCCACAACCTCCGCTACGTGGTCGGCGACCGGCGTGCCGGCCGCGCCGACAGCCTGCGCGGCTACTACTTCGTCGCGTGAGGGCACCGGAGCGGCCGAGCTGCTTGCCGAAGAGCGTCGTCTGCCAAGTTCAACGAGGTGCCTGGAGCGGCGCGCGATCTACACCAACGGCCCGATCACGGTCTTCGACCTGGAGGCGACGCGATGAGGGGCCACGCGCGACCTGCGAGGCGCGGTCGCCGCCGCCGCTGCTCTGCGCGCTGCTGGCGCTGCTGCTGCCGTTCGGCCGCCCTGCGGCTCGCTCTTCGCCGCGCCGCTGGCCCTCTTCCTGCCCGGCTACGCGATCGTCGCCGCCGCCTTCGCCCGCCGGCCGCTCGACCGGCCCAAGCTGCTGCTGCTCAGCGTCGGCCTCAGCCTCGCGGTGCTGGCCCTGGGCGCGCTGCGTGCTCAACTACCTCCCCGGCGGGATCCGCGCCGGCTCGTGGGCGCTGCTGCTCGTCCTCGTCGTGCTCGGCGGCCTGCCGGGCGGCGGCGCTGCGCACGGCCGGCGGGAGCGGGTCCCAAGCTCGGACCGGCCGCGGCTCTCGCCGAGTCGCGGCCGAGGCGGGCCTGCTCGCCGGCGGCGCGGCTGGCGGGCATCGTCGCGATCGTCGCTCGCCTTCCTGCCGCTGCTCGGCCGAGCAACGCGATCGGCTACACGCGAGATGTGGATCCAGCCGCTTCGAAGGCAGCCGCGCCGCGGGAGTCGAAGTCGGGGTCGGCAACCGCGAGCAGCAGCGAAGCCAGCTACCGCCTGCGGGTCCGCTTCGGCGGCAGGGCGCCGGCAACGGTGCGCGATTTCGCCCTCGACCCCGGCGAGACGAGCTGCTGCGAGCTGTCACAGCTGCGCCGCCCGCCGGGTACGGCCGCTGTCCGGTCGGCCGCAACCCTGTTCCGCAGGGCAAACCCGATCGTCCCTACCGCCGGGTCTCGGCCTGGATCGTCGCCGACGGAGGAATCGGGATGACCGCGCGGCGACATCCGAGCTGGCGGTCGACATCGTGATCAACAACTACAACTACGGCCGCTTCCTGCCGGACGGCGATCGAGAGCGCCTGCGCCCAGACCCACGAGCGGGTCAGGGTGATCGTCGTCGACGACGGCTCCACCGACGACTCGCGCGAGCTGCTGCGCGGCTACGAGGACCGGGTCGAGCGTGGTGCTGAAGGAGAACGGCGGCCAGGCCTCGGCGCTCAACGCCGGCATGGAGCGCTGCGAAGGCGACGTCGTGATCTTCCTCGACGCCGACGACACCCTGCACCCCGATGCCGCGGCCCGGGTCGCCGCCGCCTTCGCGGCCGAACGATGACGTCGTCAAGGTGCAGTTCCGGATGGACGTGATCGACGCCGACGGGCGAGCCGACCGGGGCGATCAAGCCCGCCGCGCACCTGCCGATGCCGAGCGGCGACCTGCGGCAGGCCGAGCTGGCCTACCCCTATCGACCTGGTCTGGATGGCGACCAGCGCCAACGCCTTCCGCGCCGAGGCGCTGCGCCGAGATCCTGCCGATCCCCGAGGCGCCGTTCCGGACCTGCGCCGACTGGTACCTGGTCCACCTGACGGCGCTGCTCGGCCAGGTCGTCTCGCTGGAGGAGGTCTGCGGCTCCTACCGGGTGCACGGCGCCAACAGCTACGAGCCGCAGGGCGCCGAGCTCGACCTCGACCACCTGCGCGAGACGATCGGCTTCGCCGCTCGCCACCTCGCCCCCGCTGCTGCGAGCTCGCCGAGCGAGCTGCGGGCTGCCCCGTCCCGACCGGATCCTCTCGCTCGCCGACCTCGCCAACCGGATGGTCTCGCTGCGGCTGGAGCCCGATCGCCACCCGATCGCCAGCGACCGCGCCGTGGCGGCTGCGTCCGTCGACGCGGTCCGCGCCGCGCGGCGCCGCTCGAACGTCTCGGCGCCGATGAAGCTGATCTTCGTCGCCTGGTTCGCGGCGATGGCGGTCGCGCCGCGGCCCCTCGCCCGCCGGCTGGCGACGCTCTTCCTCTTCCCGCAGAGCCGCAGCTCGCCTGAACCGCATCCTCGGCCGCCTGCAGCGTCCCGGCGGCGCGAGCAGTCGCCGCCGCGGCTGAGATGCGCATCCTGCTCGTCACCTCGATGGTGCCCGACGCCGAGCGGCATCGGCGCGATACCGAAGCTCTTCGACGCCCAGCTGCGCGGCCTGCGCGAGCGCCACGAGGTGACCCTGGTCAGCACCTTCGGCGAAGACCCGGGGCAGGCCGAGGCGGCGGCAGCGGCTGCTCGCGCTCCGGCCTCGACGCCCACATCGTCGACCGGCGCCGCTCGCGCTCGGCGCTGCGCCGCTGGCGGGTCCGGGCCGAGCTGGCCGCGAGCTGGGCGACGAAGGGCTGGCCCTGGCGGGTCGTCTGCGGCGCCGCCGGGCGTGCAGCCGCTGATCGACCGGCTCGCCGCCGACGCGCGAGTTCGACGTCGTCGCGGTCGAGGACAACCCGATGGCGGTGCTGCGCTTCCCGGCCGGCGTGCCGACCGTGCTCACCGAGCACGAGGCGGTGCGCGCACCGGCCGAGCGAATGGCGGGCGGCGCGGCTCTCCGAGCGGCCCGCTGCGGGCGCTGCGCAGCCGCGACTGGCGGCGCTGGGACGGCTTCCTGCCGAGCGCCTGGAGGCGCTTCGACCTGGTCCAGGTCTTCTGCGAGGGCGATGCCGCGGGCGGTGCGCCAGCAGGCGCCCGAGCTGGCCGCGCGGGTCCGCGTCAACCCCTACGGGATGGTGCTGCCCCCCGCCCTCGACCCCGCGCGCGAGCAGCCGGGCACGATCCTCTTCACCGGCACCTTCGCCCACCTGCCCAACCGCGACGCGGCGCGCTGGCTGGCGCAGCGAGATCATGCCCGCGGTCCGCGCCCGCCATCCCGGCGGCGCGGCTGCGGATCGTCGGCAGCGCCCCGCCGCGCGAGGTGCTCGACCTGGCCGGGCCCGGCGTCGAGGTGATCGCCGACGCGCCCAGCATGGAGCCCCACCTCGAAGCCGCCGCGGTGGTGCTGGCGCCGGTGCGCAGCGGCGGCGGCATGCGGATGAAGGTGCTGGAGGCGCTGGCGCGGCGGAAGGCGGTGGTGACGACCAGCCTCGGGCGCCGAAGGGTTCACCGGCTTCGAGCCCGAGCTGCCCTTCGTCGTCGCCGACGAGACGCGAGGCGATCGCCGCCGCAACCGCCGAGCTGCTCGGCCGACGACGCGCGCCGGCACGAGCTCGGCCGCCGCGCCCGCGAGCTTCGCCGAGCGCCACCACAGCCCCGAGGCCTGGGCGGCGCGGCTCGAGGCCGTCTACGAGGAAGCCCGTGCCGCCTGAGGAGCAGCGGCTCAACCGGCTGCTGCGCCAGGTCGACTGGCGGTTCCTGCTGCGCCAGCAGCGAGGCTCCGCGCATCCTCGACCTGACGGAGGGACAGCTCTCCGAGGCGCTCTCGACTGGTCGGCAAGGACGCGAGCGGTCGGAGCCGAGGCGGACCTCGTCGTGCTCGGGCTTCCCGACCCCCGGCGGATCCCGCTCCGCCCGCGAGGCGCTGCGCGCGGGTGGCGAGGTGGTCTGCCTCTGGAGGCGACCGCGTCCCGGCGCGGTGCGCCGGGCCGGGAGCGCGCTGGAAGGAGCAGGGTTCGCCGACGTTCGCTTCTACCGGCCCGGGCCGGGACCGGGCGAGGCAGAGCTCTGGCTGCCCCTAGACGCGCCGGCAGTTGCCGCAGCGCGCTCGCCGCGCGGCCGCCGCGCTCGCGGCAGGAGGCGATCCGGCGCCGGGCCTGGCGGGCGCTGGCCCCGGTCTGCGCCATCGCCCGCGCGCCCGGGCGAAGAGCCGGACGACGACGGAGGGAGCGACCTGCCCAACCCTGATGCCTGGGTGCTGCTGACCGGTGGCGCCGAAAGCGACGCCAAGGTCGTCGGCCTGCCCCTTCGCCGACGCGGCACGGCGCCCGGACCAGGTCGTCAAGTTCGCCCGCACCGACAAGGCCGACGCCGCGCTGGAGCGGGAAGCGGGATTCCTGCGCGACCTCGAGCGCGAGCGCGCCGGCCTCGCCGGCGTTCCCCGCCTGCGTGGCGAGCGGGCAGCGGGCCGGCCGGGCCGCGATCGTCGCAGGACGCCATCCGGGGCAAGGAGCTGAACGCGATGATGAGCCCGGCTGGGTTCGCTGCCGTCGCTCCAAAGGTGACGCACTGGCTCATCGCTCTCGCCGGCGAGCCCGACCCCCCGCCCGCCACGACCTGGGAGGAGCGCCTCGTCTTCGCGCCGATCGAGGAGCTGGAGCGGGACTTCGCCGACCTGATCCCCGCCGATTTCGGCGAGCGGGCACGACGGGCGCTCGCCGGCTTTGGCGACCTGCCGCTGGTCTGGGAGCACCGCGACTTCGGTCCCTGGAACGTCGTCCTCGAGGAGAACGGCGAGCCGGCGGCGATCGACTGGGAGGACGCCGAGCCGCAGGGATTGCCGGGCCTCGACCTCGCTCTACTTCCTCGCCAGCGCGGCCTTCGCGATCGACGGCGTACCGGGCGGAGCGCAAAGGGTCGAGCGGGCCCTCGAGAGCAACAGGCGCCTGCTCGATCCCGGCACGGAGCTGGGCAGGGTCGCCACGGCCTGCGTCGCGGAGTACCGCGCCGCAGCTCGGCATCGCCGACGAGGACTTCCGCCGCCTGCGCCTGCTCTGCTGGATCGTCCAGTCGCTGATCGCCTGTCACCGCCTGCGTGGTACAACCGCGGGCGCCGTCCCGGCGGCAGCCGACGCCGACCTCTTCCTCCACCTGGCCGAAGGACGAACTGCAAGCGCTCGAGGGCGAACGTTGACCGCGACGCCGGCACCCGAGCTCAGCGTCGTCATCGCCAGCCACAACCGCTGCCGGCTGCTGCGCCGCTGCCTCGACTCGCTCCTCGGCCAGACCGCGGACCCGGCCTCCTTCGAGGTGCTCGTCGCCGACGACGGCTCCAGCGACGGCACGGCGGCGATGGTCGAGGGCTTCGAAGCGCCCTTCCGGCTGCGCCTGCTGCGGCTCGAGCAGGGCGGCAAGTCTGCAACGCTCAATGCCGCGGTCGAAGCGGTCGATGGCGCCGTATGCCTCTTCCTCGACGACGACATCGTCGCCTCGCCGGAGCTGGTCGCCGAGCACCTTGCCGCCCACCGGCGCGACCCGACCACGCTCGGCATCGGCGGCATAACCCAGCAGCCGATCGAGGCCGACGACTGGTACGCGCGCGCCTTCGCCCAGGGCTGGAACGAGCACTACGAGGACAAATCGATCGAGCGAATCGGCTGGATCGACTGCTACGGCGCCAACTTCTCGGCTCCGAGCGCGACCCTTCGCGAGGTCGGCGGCTTCAAGCAGATCCCCACAGCCGAGGACATCGAGATGGGATTCCGGCTCGAAGCGGCCGGCTGCACCCCGACCTTCCTGCCACTTGCCCACGGCGTCCACGACGACCAGAAGAGCGGCCGTCGCATGCTCGAAGACCAGCGCCGCCAGGGCAGGGTCCACGTCGAGCTCTCCGAGCGCTACCCGGCGATGCGGGCGCAGCTGCTTCCCTGGGGCGAGACCGTCGTTCCCCGCGAGCTGACTGTGCGCAAGACCTTGATCGCCCTGCGCGTGCCGCCACGGGCACTCGCCTCGCTGGGCCGACTGCTGCCCGGCGAGGGGCGCAAGATGATCTGGTTGCACCTGGTCCGGCGCTTCGCCTTCTGGCGCTCGGTTCGGGAAAGCGTCGACCGCACCGAGTGGAGGTCGATGACCCGGTGAGTTCGCGTTTTTTCGCCCATACGACGAATAAACGCGAAGTCAGCCGGGGGCGGATGGAGATGGGGGCGCTTTGAACGAGACCGGCCCAAAGCTCAGCGTCGTCATCGCCAGCTACAACCGCAGCGAGCTGCTGCGCCGCTGCCTCGACTCGCTCGCCGCGCAGACGGCGGACCCCGGCTCCTTCGAGACGATCGTCGCCGACGACGGCTCGAGCGACGGCACGGCGGCGATGGTCGAGGGCTTCGACGCTCCCTTCGCGCTGCGGCTACTGCGGCTCGAGAACGGCGGCCAGGCCACGGCCCAGAACGCCGCGATCGAGGCGGCAGCAGGGCGCCAGCTGCCTCTTCCTCGACGACGACATGATCGCCTCGCCGGAGCTGGTCGCCGCCCACCTCGCCGCCCACCGGCGCGAGCCGATGACGCTTGCGGTGGGCCGGCTGACCCAGGAGCCCGTGAGCGGCAACGACCCCTACGCGCACGCCCTCGCCCGGCGCTGGAACGCGCGCTACGACGAGCTGGCCGAGCGGGAGCTGGACTGGGCCGATTGCTACGGCGGCAACCTCTCTGCCCCACGGCAGACGCTGCAGGCGATCGGCGGCTTCGCGACGGACCTGCCCTCCTCTGAAGACCTCGAGATCGCCCTGCGCCTCACCCGCGCCGGCTGCACGCCGCGCTACCTGCCCGATGCCCACGCAGTCCACGACGACCAAAAGCCAGGCTCGACGATCCTCGCCCACGAACAGCGCTTCGGCTCCTTCTGCGCCTGGTTCGTCAGCCAGGCAGCCGGACACTCGCGGCAGGCTGATCGGCTGGTTCAACGACTCGACCGTGCGCGAGGTCGCCCTGCGACGCGCGATCCTGGCGCTGCGCCTGCCGCCCGGTCGGCTGGCGGGACTGGGGCGCCTGATCCCGCACCGCGGCGCCCGCGAGGTCTGGTTCGGTTTCGTCTCCCGCTACACCTTCTGGCTCGGAGTCCGCGAGGCGATGAGCCGCGAGCAGTGGCGTCAGACCACGCGCGGGGTCCCGGTGCTGATGTACCACGCCTTCACCGACAGCGGCGAGCGCGACCGCTTCGTCCTCTCGAAGCGCTCGTTCAAGCGCCAGATGCGCCTGCTGAAGGCGCTGCGCTACGAGGTGATCTCACTCGACGAGCTGGGGGCGGCCCTGCGCGACGGCCGCCCGCTGCCGCGGCGGGCAGCGGTGATCACGATCGACGACGGCTACCGGGACAACCTCGAGATCGCCACCCCGATCCTGCGCCGCCATCGCTTCCCGGCGACGGTCTACCTCGTCAGCGAGCGGATCGAGGGCCGCAATGACTGGGACGAGGAGGGCGCGGTCAGCGGACGGCCACTGCTCTCCCTCGACCAGATCGAGGAGATGCGCGCCGACGGCATCCTCTTCGGCGCCCACACCCGCACCCATTGCGTCCTCGACGAGGCGGCGGACGCCGAGGTCGGCGAGCAGATCGGCGGCTCGCGACGCGACCTCGAGGCGGCCCTCGGCGAGCCCGTGGAGACCTTCACCTACCCCTACGGCCGCTACGACGAGCGCTCCGTCGAGGCGGTCGCCGAGGCCGGCTTCCTCGCCGCCGCCACAACCTGGGCCCGGCCGGCGCGACTCGGCGACGACCCGCTGCGGATCCCCCGCATCGAGGTCGAAGGCTCGGACTCGATCCTGCGCTTCCTGCGCAAGCTCAGGTGGGGCGGGAATTGAGCGCCTCGGAAGCCGCACCGCCTCGCTTGTAGTCTGACCCGGTGACCGATCGCCCGGCAATCCTGGGGGGCACCTCGGTGCGGGCCGGCAAGTCCTGGCCCCGCTGGCCGCAGTGGGACGACGAGCGAGCGCACGCGGCCTTGGCGGGGTGCTCGAGTCCGGCGCCTGGTCCAGCGCTCAGCGGCGAGCAGGCGCAGCCAGTGGGCCGCCGAGTTCGCCGCCTTCCAGGGCGCCCGGCACGGCCTGCCGGTGACCAACGGCACGCACACGATGGAAGCCGCCCTGGCCGCCTGTGGGGTCGGCGAGGGCGACGAGGTGATCGTCCCTGCGATCACCTTCGTGGCGACCGCCTCGGTGGTGCTCGCGGTCAACGCGACCCCGGTGATCGTCGACGTCGACCCCGGCTCGCTCTGCATCGACGTCGCCGCCGCCGAGGCGGCGATCGACGAGCGCACGCGGGCGATCATCCCCGTCCACATCGCCGGCACCAGCCTGCGACATGGACGCCCTGGTCGACCTCTGCAAGCGGCACGAGCCTGGCGATGATCGAGGACTGCGCCCACGCCCCCGGCACACGCTGGCGCGGTCGCGGCGCCGGCAGCTTCGGCAGCTTCGGCAGCTTCTCCTTCGAGGCCAGCAAGCTGATCACCGCCGGCGAGGGCGGCGCCCTGATCACGAATGACGAGGCGCTGCGGGCCCGCGCCTGGAGCTACGTCAACTGCGGCCGGGTCGAGGGCGAGCACTGGTACCACCACGCCAGCTACGGCTCCAACCTGCGGATGACCGAGTGGCAGGGGGCGCTGCTGCGCGCCCAGCTGCGGCGCTACCCGGAGCAGCACCGGATCCGCGAAGAGCGCGGCCGCCCTGCTCGATGCCGAGCTGGAGAGGATCCCCGGCGCTGCGCCCGCAGAGCGGCGACGCGCGCATGGACAGCCGCGCCCGCTACGCCTACGTGCTCCACTACGACGCCGCGCGAGTTCGCCGGAGCTGCCGCTGGCCGGGCTGGAAGCGGCGCTGGCCGCCGAGGGCATCGACTTCGGCGGCTCCTACCCGAGCCTCAACAAGCTGGAGCTGTTCCGTCAGGGCAACTTCGCCCCGCGGCTGCGCGGCGGCGCACCGACGATCGACTACGGCGGGCTGAGCCTGCCACGTGCCGAGCACGCCGCCGCCAGCACGATCTGGCTCTCCCATCCGATGCTGCTCGCCGAGGCCGAGGACGTGCTCGACATCGTCCGCGCGCTTCGCGCGAATCCAGGCGCAACGCCGCCGGCGATCGCCCGCAAGGTCGAGCAGGCGCGAGCCTGCTCGGCGGGCGCGTCGCCGGAGCCGCCCGCCGCCTGGCGGGCAGCGCTCAGAGCTCGCCGCGTCCTGAGCTGCTCGACGGCGTAGTCGCAGGCGCGGGCGGTGATCGCCATCATCGTCAGGGTCGGGTTCTGGTAGCCGCTCGAGACGAAGCAGGAGCCGTCGGTGACGAAGAGGTTCGCGACGTCCCAGGACTGGGCGTAGCCGTTGAGCACCGAGCTGCCCGGGTCGCTGCCCATGCGCGCGGTGCCCATCTCGTGGATCGAGAGGCCGGGCGGCGCCGAGCTCGGAGTTGGCCTTCTCGACGACGAGCCCGGCGGCCTCGGCCATCTCCTCCAGGCAGCGCACCTGGTCGGCGGCCATCCTCGCCTCGTTCTCGCCGTAGCTGCACTCGATCTGCGCGGATCGGGATGCCCCAGGCGTCTCTGCGCTCCGCGTCGAGCGTGACCCGGTTCTCGAAGCGCGGCAGGACCTCGCCGAAGCTGCTCATCCAGAACTGGCCCGGCAGCTCGCGCCGGCCCGCCCGCAGCCGGCCCAGCCGGCCGGCGACCGGGGTGTGCACCTGCAGCTCGACGCCGTACTCGCGGGCGAAGTCGACGTCGTTCTCGGTGACGTTGCGGAAGGAGGGGATCGCGCAGCCGTAGAGCGTCGACCGCCCCGGCTCGTGGACGCGCTGCATGCAGCGACGCCCTCGATGCCGATCCCGTAGGTGTGGTCCATCAGGTAGTGGCCGAGGACCCCCGAGGAGTTGCCGAGACCCTGCGGATGCTCGGCGGTGGCCGAGTTGAGCAGCAGCCGGGTCGACTCGATCGTCGAGGCGCAGAGCACGACGAGGCGGCCGCCCAGCTCGCGTTCTCGCCGCTGGCCCTGTCGACGTAGGCGAACGCCGCGCGCCCTGCCCTTCGCCGCCCATCAGGACGCGGGCAGACGACCGAGTCGGGGAGCAGGGTCAGCCGCCCCGTTGCCCGCCGCGGCGGCGAGCATCGTGTCGGGCGGCGCCAGGGCGATCCGCGCTCCGGTCACGCGGCGCGCTGCTCCAGCGACCCTCGACCGCCGCCTTGAAGGCACGCTCGCCGGCCGAGAGATGAGGCGGCTCGGCGAACGGCCCATCGGGAAGCTGCGGCAGCCCCTCCGGCGTCCCGCAGACCCGCATGTAGGCCTCGACCCGGTCGTAGTAGGGCTCGCAGGTCGGCGTAGGAGATCGGCCAGTCCTCGCCGATCCCGTCGCGGCTGGCCGCCTTCAGCTCCCAGTCGGACATGCGCAGGCACATGCGCCCCCAGGTGTGCAGGCGCCCGCCGACGACGCGGTTGCGGATCCAGTCGAACGGCTTGTCCTCCGGGGTGCGAGTAGGGGTTGTCGACGTCGTCGGCGAAGAGGTGAGCGGTGCGCTCGTCGTAGGCGTAGCAGCGCGCCTGGACCTCCTGCCGGTCCGCTGCTGGCGCGGCGTCCGGCGGTCGCCGCGTCGGGCGCCAACCCGCCCGCGTTGCGCCCGCGAGCCCTCGCCGGCGAAGGGGACCTCGGGCCCGGCCTCGAGCAGGGCGACGCTGAGGCCCGCCTCGGTCAGTTCCTTGGCCGCGCAGCCGCCGGTCGCGCCGGAGCCGACCACGATCGCGTCGAAGGGCTCGGCCATGGCCGTGACGACCCGAGCTCAGCCCGGCAGCCGCCAGGTGTGCGAGAGCACGATGTCGCCGTCGGCGCCGACCGTGTGCATCGGCCGGCCGTCGAGCATGCCCGGCTCGACGTCGAAGTAGGCGGCGCCCTCGAGGCCGTCCTGGACCTCTTCGCCGGAGTTGACCCGGACGTCGAGCCGGTAGCGGCCGGGCATCAGCGGCAGCGGGTCGATCTCGCACTCGATCGTCGTCCCGACGGCGTCGTCCCGGGCGTCGGTGGGCGCCGAGACGGAGCTGTCGAGCCGCGTGATCGGCAGGCCGAGGCTGTTGACGATCAGCACCCGGCACTCCATGCCGGCGACCGGCTCGGTCACCTCGACCGTCATCTTCACCGGGCGGCCGCCGACGACGACGTCGCGCTGGCCGCTGACCAGGTCGGTGATCGCCACGGCGCGGATCCGCGTCGCGCCCTTGCTGCGCGAGTCGCGGTCGGTGCGCTCGAGCAGATCGTCGGAGGCGGCGCGCTCGAGCATCTGCAGGTACTCGTCGATCGCCTCGCTCGACCGGGCCGTCGGCGACGACCGTGCCGCTGCTCGAGCAGGATGCCGCGCTCGCAGAGGGTGCGGATCGTGCCCAGGTTGTGGGAGACGAAGATCACCGTGCGGCCTTCCCTGGCGACCTCGCCCATCTTCGCCATCGAGCGCCGCTGGAAGGAGGCGTCGCCGACCGAGAGCACCTCGTCGACGAGCAGGATCTCCGGCTCGAGGTGGGCGGCGACGGCGAAGGCGAGGCGCACCGACATGCCGCTCGAGTAGCGCTTGACCGGCGTGTCGAGGAAGCGCTCGACCTCGGCGAATTCGACGATCTCGTCGAAGCGGCGGCGGATCTCCTCCCGGCGCATGCCGAGGATCGCGCCGTTGAGGAAGACGTTCTCGCGGCCGGTCAGCTCGGGGTGGAAGCCGGTGCCGACCTCGAGCAGCGAGCCGACCCGGCCGGTCACCTCGGCCCAGCCGGTGCTCGGCTCGGTGATCCGCGAGAGCACCTTGAGGATCGTGCTCTTGCCGGCGCCGTTGTGGCCGATCAGGCCGACCACTTCGCCGTCGTTGATCGTCATCGAGACGTCTTTCAGCGCCCAGAGGATGTCCGGGTTGCGCGCTCGCCGCGCCGGCGGCGCAGCGACCTCCAGCGGCCGGCGGGCCGCGGCGGAGAGCGTCTCGCGCAGGTTGCCCTGCTGGTGCAGGCCGAGTTCGTAGCTCTTGCCGAGCTCGTGGGTCTTGATCGCGACGTGGCTCATGGCTCAGATCAGGTCGGCGAAGGCGCGCTCGACGCGGTCGAAGTAGGCGAGCCCGGCGACGAGCAGCGCCGCTGCGGCGACGGCCGAGATCGCCATCAGGTCCAGCGGGGCGTTGCCGGTGTCGAGCACCGCCCAGCGGAAGCCTTCGACGACGCCGGCCATCGGGTTGATCGCCGAGAGCAGCCGCCAGGGCTCGCTGAGGTCGTTGCTCGAGTAGACGACGGGGGTGAGGAAGAGCCACATCTGGATCGCGAAGGGGACGACGTAGCGGACGTCGCGGTAGCGGACGTTGATCGCCGAGAGCGCCGCGCCGGCGCCGAGCGCGGTGGCGGCGACCATGACGATCAGCAGCGGCAGGGCGAGGATCGCCAGCGAGGGCACGAAGCCCCAGGCGAAGACGATGATCAGCAGGATGACGATCGAGATCGCGATGTCGACGAAGCCGGCGGCGATCACGCCGGCGGGCACGAAGATGCGCGGGAAGTAGATCTTCGAGACCAGCTGCTGGTTGACGACGAGGCTTTCGGCCGAGAGCAGCAGGGTGTTGGCGAAGAAGGTCCAGGGAACCAGCGCCGCGAGGCTGAAGAGCGGGTAGGGCAGCCCGTCCGAGGAGACGCCCGCGACCTTGCCGAAGAAGAGCGAGAAGACGACCATGAAGGCGAGCGGCTGCATGATCGCCCAGAGGGCGCCGAAGGCGGTCTGGCGGTAGCGCACGGTGATGTCGCGCAGGGCGATCTGCAGGGCGAGGTCGCGGTAGCGCCAGAGCTCGCGCGGCGCGAGCACGCGGCTGAAGCCACGGGTCGGCTGCAGCCGGATCGTCTCCGGCCGCGGTGCGGGATCGGCCTGCTGCGGCAGGCTGGGTGGCGGTCATCTGCTCCATTGGCTGAGGATAGGTTCTGCGCTCCGGCGCAGCCCCTGTTCGCACCTACATCGGCCGCGCGTGCGTGCAGGTTTAGCCGTCGCTTGCGGAACGTGCGCGGCGCTCTTCGCCGTAAAGCTGGCGCAGGTGTTCGCGCAGGCCGATCCCGAAGGGGGTCGGGGTGCCGCTCGTAGTCGCTGATCAGCGTCGGGCCGTTGTAGCAGTCGGTGTCGTCTGCCGTGTACCAGGCCCAGCCCAGGTAGGAGATGCCGTGGCGGTCGGCCCAGCGCATGTAGGGATCGATGTAGCGGTGAGCGCAGTCGTCCTCGCCGAGCTCGGCGGTGACGACCGGGAAGCGGCGCGCGATGCGTACCAGGCCGTTCGGCAGGCTGCCGTAGCAGGCGTTGAAGTCGTAGGTGTGGTTGGCGGCGACGAGCGCCTTGGCCGGGTCGCTGGGCAGGTAGTCGAGCCAGCCGCTGAGGTCGCGCGACCAGTCGAGGCCGCCGAGCAGGATCGGCTGCTGGGCACCGGTCGAGCGCACGGCGTCGACCAGCTCCTGCATGCCGGCCGCGCGGTAGCCGCCGAACGTAGCCGTCGATCGGTGTCGCAGCCCGATCCGCCAGCATTCCCAGCTGATGTCGTGCGGCTCGTTGTAGAGGTCGAAGAGCACGGCGCGGTCGTCGCGGTATTCGGTCGCGACGCTGCGCCAGAAGTCGGGCGCGTGGTCGGCATCGGCCATCGGCGGCAGCCCGGTCGCGGTGTGGTTGCCCGGCGCTACCCAGTGCAGGTCGAGGATCACGTAGAAGCCCGGCCCGCTCGAGCCGCTGCACGAATTCGCGGATCGCGGCCCGATAGGCCTCGCCGGCTAGTATCGCGGCTCGATCCAGCCCAGGCCCAGCCAGCAGCTCTCGTTGAGCGGCACCCGGACCGCGTTGACGTGCCAGCTCTTGATCGCCCGGATCGAGGCCCCGTCGGTCGGACCCTCGAAGAATTCGTCGCCCTCGACGCACCGGTACTCGGCGCCGGGCCGGTTGACGCCGAGCAGGCGGACCGGGTCGCCGTCGACTGTCGACCAGCTTGTTGCCGCTCACCCCGATCCAGGGCAGCGGACGAGCCTTGCCTGTGCGCGAATCGTCGGCCCCACCGCCGACGCGAGCGCGACGACGACGGGAATGAGCGAGAAGCAGAGCGGCAACTACGACGAGCAGTGGCTTTGACACGCGGGACCTGGGTGATCTGATCAGACTTTCATGGTACTCAGCGGCACCTCGCCGCTGCAGGGCCGGCGCGATAAGCCGCCTCGAACTGGGGCACGACCGCATCGGGGCTGAAGAGCTTGCTGGCCCGCCGCGCCGCCGCCTCGCCCATCCGCGCGCGCAAGCCGTCGTCGTCGCAGAGCCGCTGCAGAGCCGCGCGCAGAGCGCCGCCGTCACCAGCCGGGACGAGCAGGCCGGTCTCTCCGTCGGCGACGATGTCGCTGAGGCCGCCGATATCGGAGGCGATCGCCGGCTTGCCCGCCGCCGCCGCCTCGAGCGCGACGATGCCGAAGGACTCGGGCAGCAGCGAGGGGGCGACGGCGAATAGTGAGCGGCGCAGCGCCTCGATCGCCAGCGGGTGCGGCAGCGGCCCGAGCGACATGCACCCCGGCGACCTGCGGCATCTCATCGACCTGGCGCCCGATCAGGACCAGCGGCGGCGGACCCTCCAGCTCGGCGTAGGTCTCGACCAGCAGGCGCACCCCCTTGTCCTCGGCGACATCGCCGAAATACATCAGGAACGGCTCGCCGGGCAACGCGCTCAGCCGAGGATCGTCGGCCGCCGGCCGCGGCGGCAGCTCGCCGATGAAGTTGGGAACGACGCGGTGCGCGCTCGCCGCCGATCCCGCTGAGGTCGCGCACGGCGGCGCTGACCGGCAGGAACATGTCGACGCGGCGGCGCAGCCAGGACTCGCCGAGCCGCGGTGCCGGCGGCGACCATCGTGCCCTTGCCGGCGCCGTAGTGCTCGACCGCGTGGGCGAAGCACTTGCGCGCCGCCGGGCCGCTGCAGAGCGCCGCCGCGGTAGAAGAAGCGCTTGGTCGCGCAGACCAGGCTGTAGTCGTGCAGCGAGAGGACGAAGGCGGCGCCGGAGCCGCGATCGAGCGGCAGGTAGGAATGGGCGAGCCAGTTGTGGGCGTGGACGACGTCGGGTTGCTGCTCGCGGATCACGCGGCGCAAATCGCGAACTGCGAGCGGGTCCGGACCGGGCGGCGCGTAGCGGCGCTCCTCGTCGACCGGCACGCCGGGGATGCGGTGCATGGTGCTCTCGAGCAGATGCAGCTCGACCCCGTCCTCGCGCTCAGGCGGCTCGCCGGCCGGCTGGCGCAGCGTCGCGACCCCGACCTGTGCCCGCGGCGAACCAGCTCTGCGCTGAGATCCTCGACGATCCGCTCCTCGCCGCCGACCACCGGCGAGAAGGACTGCGCCAGCATCAGGATCCGCATCGATCTCCCGGGCTCATCTCAGCGTCAACGTTACGAGACGCAGTAGTCAGGCCGGGATCCTGCGCCTTGGCGATCTTCGCCTCGATGGCGAAAAGATCGACCGACAACCGCCGAGACGCTGATTTACGCATGGAGATCATCGAAATGGGGTAGAACTTCCGTCCAATGGGAGGCGCGATAACAAGCGGCCGTTCAGTGGTCGCCTACCTAATCGTCGCAATTGGCGTGCTGGCCATCACGGCCGGCGTCGTCACGGCCGAAGAGAGCCTGCAGCGGAGCCGGCTCGTCGGCGAGCTGCAGGTGAGCGACGCCACCTGCAAAGGAAGCTCTGCGCAGGCGGCGGCGCAGCTGAGGCGAGTATGCGATCGCGCCAGGGTCTCGCGACTGCGCCAGAAGCGACATCGCGGCCTCCGCGATCACCGTCCTCTGACGATCCCAACCCGAGCGCCTGGAGCCGTGGAGCCCGACGCGGCCCCACCGACCCACACGCCGGTGTCGTCTCCGGTGACGCCTCCAAACCCGGCGCAAGCCGGGCCTCCCGCTTCGGCCCCGGGGCCCGGCCCGGCACCGCCGACGACGACGCCGCCCAGCCCGCCGCCGACTACTCCACCGACGACGACGCCGCCCAAACCCCCTGTGGCCCCCACCCCGGCTCCGACGCCGACTCCCACCCCGCCGCCGCAACCCATACCGGGACCGAAACCCATCCCCTCGACTCCCAAGCCCCCCAACTCGATCTACTGGGGCGCCTGGGTCGGCAGCCACCTGACCGGCACCGAGGCCCCCTGGGACATGGGCGCCGTGACAAAACTCGAGCAGATGGCGGGCAAGAAAGTCTCGGTCGTCAACTTCTCGGCTCCGTTCGCCAACTGCTCCTCCTCGAGCTGCAGCTTCTACAACTTCCCCGCCAACGAGTTCGACAGCATCCGCTCGCACGGCTCGATCCCCTTCTACAGCTGGGGCTCGCAGTCGATCCCGGTCTCGCCCAACCTGAGCCAGCCGGACTTCCAGCTCTCCGACGTGATCGCCGGCGCTCACGACTCCTACATCCGCCAGTTCGCCACCGCCGCGAAGAACTGGGGGCACCCCTTCTTCCTGCGCTTCAACTGGGAGATGAACGGCGGCTGGTTCGCCTGGGCCGAGGGCGTCAACGGCAACCAGTCCGGTGAGTACGTCGCCGCCTGGCGCCACGTGCACGACATCTTCACCGAAGTCGGCGCGACGAACGCAACCTGGGTCTGGTGCCCGAACGTCGATCCAGACAACAGCTTCCAGAGCCTCGGCGGCCTCTACCCCGGCGACGCCTACGTCGACTGGACCGGCCTCGACGGCTACAACTGGGGGACCAACCCGGCGCGACCCGACAAATGGCGCAGCTTCGACCAGCTCTACCTCTCGACCTACAAAAAGATCGTCGAGACGATTGCGCCGAGCAAGCCGATGATCGTCAGCGAGATCGGCTCGACCGAGTTCGGCGGCTCGAAGGCGAGCTGGATCAAAGACTTGCTGAGCGCGGTGCCGGCCCGCTACCCGAAGATCCGCGGCCTGCTCTGGTTCGAGAAGTACGACGACGGCATGGACTGGCCGCTCGGGACCTCGAGCAGCGCAACCAGCGCCTTTGCCAGTGGGATCCAAAACCCAGCCTACGCAGGCAACATCTTCGGCTCGCTGAGTGGCGGGCCAGTGCTCCCCGCCGGCTGAGCGTCACCAGCCACCCGGTTAAACGCCTTGTCACCCCACCGCGGGGAGAAAGCGTTGCACCGCGCTGAGAGGCGGGCGACGCAGCTTCGCTGCCTGCCAGAATCCGCCCGTGCCGACCGGCTCCGCTCATGCAGGCGACCCCGCCGCGCCCACGATCTCGGTCCTGATCTGCGCCTACACCCTGGAGCGCCTCGAGGTGATCGCGAAGGCGATCGAGTCGATCCAGGCCCAGATCCGCGCCGGCACACGAGATCGTGCTCGTGGTCGACCACTCGCCAGAGCTGGAAGCGGAGTGCAGGAAGCGCTGGCCGCAGGTCCAGACGATCCCCAACCGGGAGAAACAGGGGCTCTCCGGCGCCCGCAACACCGGCGTCGCCGAGTGCAGCGGCGAGGTGGTCGCCTTCCTCGACGACGACGCGGTCGCCGCACCAGACTGGCTCGAGCGCCTCGGCGACGCCTACGCCGATCCGCGCGTGCTGGGGGCAGGGGGTGCGATCCACCCGGCCTGGGAGGAGGGAAAGCCGAGCTGGTTCCCGGCCGAGTTCGACTGGGTCGTCGGCTGCACGCACTCGGGCATGCCAAGCGAGCGCTCGCCGGTGCGCAACCTGGTCGGCGCCAACATGTCCTTCCGCCGCGATGTCCTCAGCGAGGTCGGCGGCTTTCGCCACGAGCTGGGCCGGATCGGCACGATCCCCGCCGGCTGCGAGGAGACCGACCTCTGCATCCGGGTCGGCGAGCGCTGGCCGAACGGGCAGATCCTCTACGACCCGGCGGCCTCGGTCGATCACTTCGTGCCCGGGAGCCGTGCGCACGCTTCGCTACTTCACCTCGCGCTGCCGCGGCGAGGGACGATCGAAGGCGATTCTCTCCGGTCTGGTCGGCAGCCAGTCCGGCCTCGAGGCGGAGCGCGCCTATGTGCGCCGCACCCTGCCGCTCGGCTTCCTGCGCGGTCTCGGCGAGACGCTGCGCGGCCGTCCCAGCGGCGCCGCACGGTCAGCGATGCTCGTCGTCGGCCTGCTGACGACGACGCGCGGCTACCTCTCCGCCAGCGGCGAGCGCAGACGGCTGTCGCGGCTGCGGGAGGCTTCCGAGCCGGAGCAGGTGGGAACGCCGCGGGTGCTCATGGTCACCCCCCGCAGCCCGCTCTCGCAGGGCGGGGTCGAGCGGCACGTGATGGAAGTCAGCCGCAGCGTGCGCCGCCGCGGGGGCGAGCGTCGAGGTGCTCTGCACCGAGCCGGGCGGCCCCACCCTGGCCGAGGAGCAGCGCGACGGCGTCATGATCCGCACCGTGCGCGCCTGGCCAGCCAATCGCGACTGGTGCCTGGCGCCGCGGATCTGGCGCGAGATGGGGCGCCAGCCCTGGGACGTCGTCCACGTCCAGTCCTACCACACGTTCGTGGCGCCGTTGGCGATGCTGCGGGCGCTGACGCTGCGCGTCCCCTACGTCGTCACCTTCCACGGCGGCGGCCACTCCTCCGAGTCCCGCAACAGGGTTCGCGGCCTGCAGCGCAAGCTGCTGCGGCCGCTGCTGAAGCGAGCCGCCCGGCTGATCGCGGTCGCCCGCTTCGAGATCGAGGAGTACGGCGGCGAGCTGGGCCTGCCGGCGGAGAAGTTCATCCTGATCCCGAACGGCACCGACCTCGCCTTCTCCGCAGCCGCAACCTCCAACGGGCAGCCCGAGGGCCCGCCTGACGATCGCCTCGATCGGCAGGCTGGAGCGCTACAAGGGCCATCACCGAGTGATCGAGGCCTTCCCCTACGTGCTTCAGCGCGAACCCGAGGCGAAGCTGCTGATCGTCGGCACCGGCCCCTACGAGCCCGACCTGCGCGAGCAGGCCGCTCGGCTCGGGATCGAGGGCAGCGTCGAGTTCACCAGCACGCCCCCGGACCAACCGGCCGCGATGGCGGAACTGCTGCAGCGAATCTCGCTCGTCGTCCTGCTCAGCGACTTCGAGACCCATCCCCTCGTCGCGCTCGAGGCGGCGGCGGCCGGGCGACGCCTGCTCGTCGCCGATGCCAGCGGACTGGCGGAGCTCGCCGCGGACGGCTTCGCCCGTGCTATCCCGCTCGGCGAAAGCGCCGAGGGGGTCGGCGAGGCGGTGATCGAGGAGCTGGGCAAGCCGCCACCGAGTGCCCGCCCTAGCCTGACCTCGTGGGACGAGTGCGCTGGCGAGCTGCTCGAGCTGTACCGCTCGCTCGCCTGAATCGCGGACAAACGTCCAGACCCGGGATTTCCCTTTGAATGCGCCGATCGGGAGACCGATGACCGTCGGACATGGCGGCAAGCACCCCGATCCGTTTCCTCTTCCTTGGCTTCGTCGCGCTGCTCGGCGCGATGGCGATCTCAACCGCGAGCGCGCAGGCCAAGACCGGCACCTGCAAGGGCGTCCAGACCGCCAAGCAACAGCAGGTCTGCGCCAAAGCAGCGGCCTCGCGCACGCAACGCGGTCATAAGCGCCGCCGCGGCCGCAACCGTCAGTACTCAGTCCCGGCCCCCAGCCCCCAGCCGGCCACAGCGCCCGCTTCTGCCGCAACCTCACAGCCTGCTTCGGCGCCAGCTCAAAAGCCCGCGCCGTCCCCCGCGCCAGATCCGGCACCGGCCCCCGAGCCCACGCCGGCTCCGGCGCCGACGCCGCAACAGGCACCTGCCCCGAGCTCGATCTACTGGGGCGCCTGGATCGGCAACCACCTGACCGGCACCGAGGCCCCCTGGGACATGGGCGCGGTCTCGAAAATGGAGGCGACAGCCGGCAAGGGAATCTCGATCGTCAACTTCTCCTCGCCCTTCGCCAACTGCTCTTCCTCGAAATGCTCCTACTACAACTTCCCCGCCGGCGAGTTCAACAACATCCGCTCACACGGCTCGATCCCTTTCTTCAGCTGGGGCTCGCAGTCGATCCCGGTCTCACCCAACCTGAGCCAGCCGAACTTCCAGCTCTCCGACGTGATCTCCGGCGCCCACGACACCTACATCCGCAGCTGGGCGACCGCCGCGAAGAACTGGGGCAAGCCCTTCTTCCTGCGCTTCAACTGGGAGATGAACGGCGGCTGGTTCGCCTGGATCGGAGGGCGTCAACGGCAACAAGCCGGGCGAGTACGTCGCCGCCTGGCGCCACGTGCACGACATCTTCACCGAAGTCGGCGCCACCAACGCGACCTGGGTCTGGTGCCCGAACGTCGACCCGGAAAATCAGATGAAGGACCTCAGCTCGCTCTACCCCGGCGACGCCTACGTCGACTGGACCGGCCTCGACGGCTACAACTGGGGCACGAACCCGGCGCGGCCAGACAAATGGCGCAGCTTCGACCAGCTCTACGCCTCCACCTACAAGAAGATCACCGAGACGATCGCGCCCTCCAAGCCGCTGATCGTCAGCGAGGTCGGCTCGACCGAGTACGGCGGCTCGAAGGCGGCCTGGATCAAAGACATGCTGGCCACGGTGCCGACCAACTACCCCAAGATCCGCGGCCTGCTCTGGTTCGAGAAGTACGACGACGGCATGGACTGGCCGCTCGCGACCTCTAGCAGCGCCGCTAGCGCCTTCGCCGGCGGCATCCAGAGCCCGGCTTCACGAGCAACAAATTCGGGGCACTGGGCGGCGCAGCGGTCCAGCCGGTTAGCTGAGCGGCAACCGCTCTGTCAAGCGCCCACTAGAACAAACGTCCAGTTCGCAAATGGACGTTTGAAGCCGGGCGCGGGACCGCCGATGGCGCCTGCCATGCGCCCGCAAGCCCTTCCTCCTCCTCGCCCTGGTTCTCTCCCTGCTGCTCCTGGGCACGAGCAGCGCCACAGCTGGCTCGCGCGCACAGAGCTCGGCAAAGGCGGGAGTGACGAAGCTCGCCCAGGCCAAGAAGCTGGGCAGTCGCCTGCAAGAGCCGCGTCGCGGCGCGCCAGGGCCGCCTCAACACCCGCCAGCGCCAGCGCCGGGCGCAGACTGGCGCGCAGCTGCCGCGAGCGGCCCGCGAAATCGAGCGGCGCCCCGACCACCCTCTACTGGGGCGCCTGGATCGGCAACCAGCTGACCGGCGACGAGGCACCCTGGGACATGGGCGCGGTCTCCAAGTTCGAGGGGATGGCCGGCAAGGGCCTCTCGGTGGTCAACTTCTCCTCGCCCTTCGCCGACTGCTCCTCCTCGCCCTGCTCCTTCTACGAGTTCCCCACTGAGCCGATGGAAAGCATCCGCGAGCACGGCGCGATCCCCTTCTTCAGCTGGGCCTCGCAGTCGACTCCCAGCCAGCCTCAACCAGCCCGACTTCCAGCTCGCCGACGTGATCGCCGGCACCTACGACTCCTACATCCGCGAATTCGCCGAAGAAGCACGCGACTGGGGGCACCCCTTCTTCCTCCGCTTCAACTGGGAGATGAACGGCAACTGGTTCGCCTGGATGGAGGGCGTCAACGGCAACCAGCCCGGCGAGTCCGTCGCCGCCTGGCGCCACGTGCACGACATCTTCACCGCGGTCGGCGCCGACCAACGCGACCTGGGTCTGGTGCCCCAACGTCGATCCGGAAAACAAGATGCGGGACCTCGCCTCGCTCTATCCCGGCGACGCCTACGTCGACTGGACCGGCCTCGACGGCTACAACTGGGGGACCAACCCGGCGCGGCCGGACAAGTGGCGCAGCTTCGACGAGCTCTACCGACTCGACCTACGCCGAGATCACCGAGACGATCGCGCCCTCCAAGCCGATGATGATCGGCGAGATCGGCTCGACCGAGTACGGCGGCTCGAAGGCGGCCTGGATCGAGGACACGCTGGAGCACGGTCGCCGGCCGACTACCCCAAGATCCGCGGCCTGCTCTGGTTCGAGAAGTTCGACGACGGCATGGACTGGCCGATCGAGACCTCGAGCAGCGCGACCGACTGCCTTTGCCGAAGGCATCCAGGAGCCCGTCCTACCAGACCAACGCCTACGGCAGCCTCGGCGGCGGGCCGATCGCACCGCCGAGCTGAGTTCTCGATCTGAATGGATCGCCAAGCTGCCCTACACTTGCCCGCTTCGCCGCGCGGAGTCGCCAGCATGAGAGACAGGACTCGAACGATCCAGACCGCCTGGCGCTGCTGCCCTGATCGCCGCCTCCTGCGCGATCGCCGTCCTCTGCGCTCGCCGCTACGCCGCTGCCGCCGGGACGGCCGAAGCCCGCCAAGCAGCGGCCCCTCTACTGGGGCGCCTGGATCGGCACGCAGCTGACCGGCGACCGAGCCGCCCTGGGACATGTCCGCGGTCTCCAAGTTCGAACGGCCTGGTCGGCAAGGGCCTCTCGCTGCTCCCGTTCGCTCGCCCTTCGCCGACTGCGCGACACGCCACCCTGCGCTTCTACAACTTCCCCGCCGGCGCGATGGACAACGATCCGCAACTACGGCGCGATCCCCTTCTTCAACTGGGGCTCGCAGTCGACCCCCAGTGCCCGCGAGACGTGAACCTGCCCGACTTCCAGCTCGCCGACGTGATGGCCGGCACCTACGACTCCTACATCCGCGAATTCGCCGAAGACGCGCGCGACTGGGGGCACCCCTTCTTCCTCCGCTTCAACTGGGAGATGAACGGCAACTGGTTCCCCTGGGGCGAGAGCGTCAACGGCAACCAGCCCGGCGAGTACGTCGCCGCCTGGCGCCACGTGCACGACATCTTCACCTCGGTCGGCGCCACCAACGCGACCTGGGTCTGGTGCCCCTACGCCGACGGGCGACCGCAAGTTCGGGCCGCTGGCGCAGCTCTACCCCGGCGACGCCTACGTCGACTGGACCTGCATGGACGGCTTCAACTGGGGCGAGCAACCCCACCAACCCACATCCCTGGCGGAGCTTCGACAGATCTTCGCCACGACCTACCGCGAAATCGTCAAGCACATCGCGCCGACAAGCCGATGGTCCTCGCCGAGATGGCCTCGACCGGCAAGCCCCCGCGCCAAGGCCAGCCTGGATCGACAACATGTTCGAGATGCTGCGACACCAAGTACCGCCGGATCCGCGGCCTGATCTGGTTCGACCAGATCGACCGCGGCATCGACTGGCCCCTGGAGACCTCGCCGCCGGCGGCCCGGGCCTTCGCCAGGGGCATCCGCAAGCGCGGCTTCCGCCCGAACGTCCACGCCGCCATCTCGGCCAGCCCGATCCAGCCGCCGCGTTGATCCGGTGCGCCTCTGCACCCGCAAGAAGGCATCGAGCGAGCCGTTGCAATAGCAGCAGGGTTCGCAGCAAACCTCAGCACCAGGGGTTAGAAGTCGAGCATGAGCAGGCACGCGATGGCTTTCGCAGAGCACATAGAGGCAGGGTCGGAGCGGCTGCACTCGCGCCTGCTCGGCTGCTGCTCGCCTGCGCCTCTGCGCCGGCCGCCGCCGCCAAGCCCAAATCGCGCCCCCCCGCCCCGCTCTACTGGGGCGCCAGATCGGCAAGCAGCTGACCGGCGAAGCGCCGCCCTGGGACATGAACGCGCTCGACCACGTTCGAGGGCCTGGCGAAAAAGAGCGTCTCGCTGCTCGCCTTCTCCTCGCCCTTCGCCGACTGCCGCACACGCGTGCACCGCAGTTCCCCTTCCCGACCGAGGCGATGGAGAGCCCTGCGCCAGCGTGGCACGATCCCGCTCCTCACCTGGTCCTCGCAATCGGTCCCGGCCCCGGCCAGCCTCAGAGAGCCGAACTTCCAGCTCACCGACATCGCCCGCGGCGCCCACGACGCCTACATCCGCCATTTCGCCGAACAGGCAAGCGAGTGGGACGAGCCCTTCTTCCTGCGCTTCGACCAGGAGATGAACGGCTTCTGGTTCCCCTGGGGCGAGGGGGTCAACGGCAACAAGCCGCGGCTGCTTCGTCAAGGCCTGGCGCCACGTGCACGACATCTTCACCGCAGTCGGCGCGACCAAGGCGACCTGGGTCTGGTGCCCGAACGTCGACTTCACCCGCAAGCTGACCCCGCTCAACGGCCTCTACCCCGGCGGCCGCCTACGTCGACTGGACCTGCCTCGACGGCTTCAACTGGGGCGAGACGCTCCAACTCGGCCGGCTGGATGAGCTTCAACCAGGTCTTCCGCTAAACCTACAAGCGGGTGCTGAAGATCGCCCCGCACAAGCCGATGATGATCGGCGAGGTGGCCTCCGAAGAGCGCGGCGGCTCGAAGCCGAAGCTGGATCCGCAACGCGCTGAAGACGATTCCCAGCCGCTACCCGAAGATCCGCGCGATGGTCTGGTTCGAGGAAAACGACCGCGGCATGCACTGGCCGATCGAGAGCTCGAAGGCATCGAGCAAGGCCTTCGCCAAGGCGATCCAGAAGCCGCGTCTACCGGCCGAACGAGTTCCAGAACATCGAGACCAGCCCGATCCCGCCGCCCGCCTGGGCCCCACCGCCGCCCTGAAGGCGGGCGGCTCGCTCTGCTGCGATCCTCAGCCGAGCCGCGCTTCGAGCGCTTCCAGCTGCTGGCTCGAGCTCCAGCCGGCAGCTTGTCGCCGAACTTGGCCAGGTGCTCCTTGACCTGCGGCAGCTGCTCGCGGACCAGGTCCTCGTCGACGGAGAGCAGCTCCTGCATCGCCTCGGCGTAGATGTCTGAGGCCCTCGGTGTTGATCGCGCCCTCGGCCGGCAGCAGGCCGATCGGCGTCTCGACCGCGTCGGCGGTGCCCTCGCAGCGGCGGAAGACCCACTCGAGCACGCGGCTGTTCTCGCCGAAGCCGGGCCAGAGGAACTTGCCGTCGGCGTCCTTGCGGAACCAGTTGACGTAGAAGATCCGCGGCAGCTCGGCGCCCTCGCGCTCGCCGGCCTTCAGCCAGTGGGCGAAGTAGTCGCCCATGTTGTAGCCGCAGAAGGGCAGCATCGCCATCGGGTCGAAGCGCAGTTCGCCGACGTTCGCCGGCGGCGGCGGCGGTCTTCTCCGAGGACATCGTCGCGCCGAGGAAGACGCCGTGCTCCCAGTCGAAGGCCTCGTGGACCAGCGGCACGACGGTGGCGCGGCGGCCGCCGAAGAGGAAGGCGTCGATCGGCACGCCGGCCGGGTCTTCCCACTCGGGCGCGATCGTCGGGCACTGCGCCGCCGGCGTGGTGAAGCGGGCGTTCGGGGTGCGCGGACGGCGTCTCGGAGTCCGGCGTCCAGTCGTTGCCGTGCCAGTCGATCAGGTGCTCGGGCGGCTCGCTGGTCATCCCCTCCCACCAGACGTCGCCGTCGTCGGTCTTGGCGCAGTTGGTGAAGATCGAGTTGCTCTCGATCGTCCGCATCGCGTTGGGGTTGGTCGCCTCGCCGGTGCCCGGCGCGACGCCGAAGAAGCCGGCCTCGGGGTTGACCGCGTAGAGGCGGCCGTCCTCGCCGAACTTCATCCAGGCGATGTCGTCGCCGACCGTCTCGACCTTCCAGCCGGGCAGGGTCGGGATCAGCATCGCCAGGTTGGTCTTGCCGCAGGCCGACGGGAAGGCGCCGGTGACGTACTTGACGCCGCCCTCGGGCGAGGTCAGCTTGAGGATCAGCATGTGCTCGGCCAGCCAGCCCTCGTCGCGGGCCATCGCCGAGGCGATCCGCAGCGCGAAGCACTTCTTGCCGAGCAGGGCGTTGCCGCCGTAGCCGGAGCCGTAGGACCAGATCTCGCGCGTCTCGGGGTAGTGGACGATGTACTTGTTGTCCTCGTTGCAGGGCCAGGGGACGTCTTCGACGCCCGTCGGCCAGCGGCATGCCGACCGAGTGCACGCAGGGGACGAACTCGCCGTCGGCGCCGAGCACGTCGAGCGCGCCCTGTGCCCATCCGGGTCATGATCCGCATCGAGACGGCGACGTAGGGCGAGTCGGTCAGCTGCACGCCGATGTGGGCGATCGGCGAGCCGAGCGGGCCCATCGAGAAGGGCACGACGTACATCGTGCGGCCCTTCATGCAGCCCTCGAAGAGGCCGTTCAGCGTCTCGCGCATCTCGGCCGGGTCGCGCCAGTTGTTGGTCGGGCCGGCGTCGGCCTCGTTCTCGGAGCAGATGAAGGTGCGGTCTTCGACCCGGGCGACGTCGGCGGGGTCGGAAAGGGCGAGGTAGGAGTTGGGGCGCTTGGCGTCGGAGAGACGCTCGAAGGTGCCCGCGTCGATCAGGGTCTGGGCGAGGGAGTCGTACTCCTCGGCCGAGCCGTCGCACCAGTGGACGGCGTCGGGCTGGGTCAGATCTGCGATCTCCCCGACCCAGTCGAGGAGCTTTGCGTGCGTGGTCGGCGCTGCGGCCGCGATGGTTTGGCTCATTCGCGGCACTCTATTCATTGGTCCGGCTGAGGTCGATCACGCTGACGTCAGCGTCCTCGTTGCGAATTTTCAGGGTCGCGGTCTCCTCTTTGCCTTCAGCCAGCGTTCACCTGCAAGTGAACGTCGTGCCTGGCTCAACCTTTTGGTCGGACGGACAATCGACCGACGGAAACCTTCTTCTTCCAGCGACTTTCGAGAGTCCGCCTGGAGCGTGTCCTCGGTCTTGGCTGGTGTCGATCACCGTGTCGCCACAGCCGATCGCAGGCGCAGGACAGCTGCGACGAGCGCAGGACACCGAGCACCCGAGAGCTGATCCGCTCCACCTCCGACGGTCGACCGCAGTATCCCAGAGGCGCGTCCTGACCCGCTCCAGACGCTCTGCCATCGGATAGGGTTCCGCGCCGCTGATGAGGTTCTTCGAGTACGAGGCAAGGCAGATCGTCGAGCTGGCGGGGATTCCCGTCACCAAGTACGGCTTCTGCACGACCGCCGACGAGGCCCGCAAGGCCGCCGAGGAGATCGGCGGGCCGGTCGTGATCAAGTCGCAGGTGCTGAGCGGCGGCCGGATGAAGGCCGGCGGCGTCAAGTTCGCCGACACGCCCGACGAGGCCGCCGAGCATGCCGAGGCGATCCTGAAGCTGGAGATCAACGGCCACATGCCGCGCGGCGTCCTCGTCGACCCGAAAGCCGAGGTCAAGCAGGAGTACTACGCCAGCGTCGTCTGGGACGGCACCGCGAAGCGGCCGCTGATGCTGTTCAGCGACATGGGCGGCATCGACATCGAGGAGGTCGCCGAGACCCACCCCGACCACGTCGGCCGCGGCCACGTCTCCAACCTGCTCCCGATCTCCGACTTCGAGGCCAAGCAGGTCGTCGCCGCGACCGGCGTCACCGGCTCGCAGCTCAACCGGGCGACGCCGATCCTCGCCCGCCTCGCCCGCCTCTTCCGCGACAACGACATGACCCTGGCCGAGATCAACCCGCTGGCCGAGCTCACCGACGGCAGCTTCGTCGCCCTCGACGCCCACATGGAGATGGAGAACGAGGCGGTCGGCCGCCAGAAGGGCCTGCTGCGCAAGCGGCTGGAGATCGCCGAGGAGGACACCCGCGAGACCTACGAGCCCTCCGACTTCGAGCGCAACGTGGCGGCGATCGACGCCGCCGACCACCGCGGCGTGATCCAGGGCAAGGACCACGGCTTCGAGGGCAACCTCGGCCTCGTGATCGGCGCCGGCGGCGGCTCGCTGACGCTGACCGACGCGGTCCGCAGCCAGGGCGGCAAGCCGGCCAACTACTCCGAGATCGGCGGCAACCCCTCGGTCGCCAAGGCCTGCGGCCTGGCCAAGGAGGTGCTCGAAAAGGACGGCGTCGAGAAGATCGCCGTGATGATGTCGATCGTCTCCAACACCCGCGTCGACATCGTCGCCCGCGGCGTGATCAAGGCCTGCCTCGAGCTGGGCAAGGACCCCGGCGAGACGATCGCGATCTTCCGCATCCCCGGCGCCTGGGAGGACGAGGGCTTCAAGATCCTCGAGCGCTACGGGGTCGAGTCCTGCGACCGCTCGGTCTCGCTCTGGGAGGCCGCCGGCCGCGCCGTCGCCAAGATCCAAGGAGAGCCCGCATGAGCATCCTGCTGAACAGCGAGACGACCTTCATCGTCCAGGGCATCACCGGCCGCGAGGCGGTCAACCTGACCCGCGAGTGCCTCGACTACGGCTCCAAGGTCGTCGGCGGCGTCACCCCCGGCCGCAAGGGCCGCGAGGTGCACGGCGTGCCGGTCTTCGACACCGTCGCCCAGGCGGTCGAGAACCACGGCGGCCCGATCGACGGCTCGGTCGTCACCGTCCCCCCCGCCTTCACCAAGGACGCCGTGCTGGAGGCGATCGAGAACGGGATCAAGCTGATCGTCATCGTCACCGAGCGCATCCCGCGCCGCGACGTCGCCCAGATGGTCGAGCTGGCCGACCTGCGCGGGGCGCGCATCATCGGCCCCAACTGCCTCGGCCTGATCGTCCCCGAGGTCTGCAAGATGGGCGGCATCGGCGGTCCCGGCCAAGGACGCCGCCAAGGCCTACGCGCCCGGCCCGGTCGGCGTGATGAGCCGCTCCGGCGGCATGACCACCGAGATCTCCTCTTCGCTGACGCAGGCCGGCCTCGGCGTCTCCACCGCGGTCTCGATCGGCGGCGACGCGATCATCGGCTCCACCTACGCCGAGCTGATGCCCTACTTCGAGGCCGACGAGCAGACCCAGGCGATCGTGATCTACACCGAGCCGGGTGGGCGCATGGAGGCGCAGCTCTCCGAATGGGTCAAGGAGAACAACTCGCGCCTGCCGATCGTCGCCTTCATGGCCGGCAAGTTCATGGACGACGAGGAGATGAAGGGGATGAGCTTCGGCCACGCCGGCACGATCGTCGAGGGCGTCGAGGACACCGCGACCGAGAAGATCGCCCGCCTCGAAGCAGCTGGCATCCGCGTGGTCGAGCGGATCGACGAGATTCCCGACGCGGTCAAGCAGAAGCTGGGAGTGACGGCATGAGCGAGACGCTGAGCAAGGTCTTCATCGACGTCGAGGTCGACGACTCGGTCGCCGCCGACGCCGCGCTGGCGAAGAAGCTGGAGGAAGTCTGCCCGGTCGACATCTTCAAGGCGACCGAGTGCGCGGGTCGAGATCGTCGAAGGCAACCTCGACGAGTGCGTCCTCTGCAACCTCTGCGTCGACGCCGCGCCCGACGGGCACGGTGCGCGTCGTCAAGCTGTACGAGCAGTAGCCGCCGACCGCTTCGTGCCAGCGCTTCCTCGCGCAGCCGCTCGGGAATCACGACCATCCCGCGCAGCGCCTCGAGCGGCGGCGCGGTCGCCCTCGATCTCGACCCCGTCCTCGCCGCCTTCGCCGACGACCAGGGCGGCGATCGCGTCGATCGGCGCGCCCGTGACCAGGCTGAGGTCGCGGATTGACGGCGCTCGCCGCGCGCGGCGGCGATCCAGCCGTCCGCGGACATGCAGCTCATAGGACTGGCCGCCGCTGCGCAGGGCCGAGCGTCAGCTCGGCAGTCGGGCGGCGGCTCGAGGACGACGCGCAGCGCGTTGGGCAGCGAGGTCGGCGTCGAGGTCGATCACGTCGTCGAGCCTCTGCAGGCTCATCCCCCAACGGCCCAGCTCGATCATCGGCCGCTCCAGCCCGCGACCGAGCTCGGTCAGCTCGTAGACGATGGCTGAGGCGGGCGGCTCGAGCTCGCGCCGCGCCACGATGCCGTGCTGCTCGAGGTCGCGCAGGCGCTTGGTGAGGACGTCGGTCGGGCGCCCCGCCGACCGAGCGCGGCCAAGGTCGGAGAAGCGCAGCGGCCCGAGCAGAGCTCGCGCACGATCAGCAGCGACCAGCGCTCGCCGATGCGGTCGAGCGCGCAGGCGAGGCTGCACGCCTGGCCGTATTCGCGGCGGGCCATGTGAGCGATGGTACCAGTGTTTAATTTGAATTTCAAAGTACTCACTTTGAATTCTGGTACAGTGCTGCGCCGTGTCCGTCTCACGCTTCCCGCGCCAGGGCGTTGACCCCCCGATGACCGGATCGCCGACCTCACCTGGAAGCACCCGAAGCTGGTCCTCGCCGCCGTCGGCGTCTTCGCCCTGCTTGCGGTGGCGGTCGGGCACGACGTCGAGCAGCACCTGAAGGCGGCCGGCTTCACCGACTCCAGCTTCGGAGAGCGAGCAGGCGACGCGGCTGCTCCGCGACTCGCTCGGCTACGACCCCAACCCGGCGATCGTCCTCGTCGTCCGCGCCCCCGGCGGCGGCAAGCTCGATCTGACCGACCCCGCGGTGCGCCGCGAGGTCGGCCGCCTCAGCCGCGGCATGGCGCAGGTCGAGTACGTCGGTCGGGTCGTCAACCCGCTGCGCGACCGCCGCGCCGGCGCCGACGCTGATCGCCCGCGACGGCGAATCGCTGGCGATCACCGGCCACCTCTCGACCGAGGACATCGAGGACGCCGGCGGGGTCGCCGCCGAAGGGGTCGAGCCGCTGGTCGACGGCGAGCTCGCTCGACGTCGCCGATGGGCGGCTTCGCGCCCGGCTTCAACGAGACCAACGACCAGACCCGCGAGGACCTGACCAAGGCCGAGCTGATCGCCTTCCCGATGCTCGCCCTGCTGCTGCTCTTCGTCTTCCGCGGCGTCGTCGCCGCCGTCGATCCCGCTGCTGATCGGCGGTGATCTCGATCGTCGGCACGCTGCTTCGTCCTGCGCGTCATGTCGGGCTTCGTCGACACCTCGCTGTTCGCGCTCAACATCGCCACCGGGCTCAGCCTCGGCCTCGCCGTCGACTACGCGCTGCTGATGGTCTCGCGCTATCGCGAGGAGATCGCCAGCGGCGGCGCGACGCGTGAGGCGCACCGCCGCACCGTGCAGACCGCCGGCCGCACCGCGGTCTTCTCCGGCTTCACCGTCGCCGCGGCGATGGCGGCGCTGATCTTCATGCCGCAGCGCTTCCTCTACTCGATGGCGGTCGCCGGCGCCTCGGTCGGCGGTGCTCTCCTCGCTGATCGCGATCCTCGTCGTGCCCTCGCTGCTGGCCCTGCTCGGCACGCGCATCGACGCGCTCTCGATCCGCCGCGGCCCCGCCGTCTCGGACAGCTCCGACGGCTGGTACCGGCTGGCGCGCGGCGTGATGCGCCGCCCCGTCGCCGTCGCCCTGGCCAGCTCGGCCTGCTGCTCGCCGCGGCGGCGCCACTGCTCTGGACGACGCTGACCGGCCCCAGCGCCGAAGCGGTGCCGCCGGGACAGCCCTCCTACAAGGCCTACCGCTACCTCGAAGCGCACTACCCGCGCGACGTCACCGAGGCGGTCACCGTCGCCGTCGACGGCGGCGCCGGCCAACGCCGAGCTCGCCGCCTTCCAGCGCCGGATCGAAGCGGTCGACGGGGTCGTGCGGGGCACCCCCTTCGTGCCCGCCTCCGAGCAGCTCGCCTACGCCAACTTCGCCCTCGCCGGGCCGGCGCTCGAGCGGCGCCTCGCAGGACTCGCGTGCATGACGATCCGCGACCTGAGCCCACCGGCGGCCGCGACCGTGCTCGTCTCCGGCAACACGGCCCGCTTCATCGACCAGAAGCAGAGCCTGCTCGAACACGCGCCGCTGGTCGTCGCGATCATCGCCCTCACCACCCTGATCCTGCTCTTCCTGCTCACCGGCTCGGTGCTGCTGCCGCTGAAGACGCTGCTGATGAACGCGCTGACGCTGGGGGCGACGCTCGGCATCCTCGTCCTCGCCTTCCAGGAGGGCTGGCTCGACAGCCCGCTCGACTACACCGGGCCGGCCGCGGTCGAGGTGACCAGCCTCGTCTTCCTCTTCGCCGTCATCTTCGGCCTCGCCACCGACTACGCGGTGCTGGTCATGGCGCGGATCAAGGAGCGGCACGACCTCGGCGACTGCAACGAGGAGGCGGTCGCGATCGGCATCGGCCGCACCGGCCGCGTGATCACCGCCGCCGCGCGTGGCGATCGCCGTCGTCTTCCTCGCCTTCGGCGTCAGCACGCGTCTTCTTCGTCAAGCAGATCGCGATCGGGATGGCCTTCGGCGTGATGATCGACGCGACCATCGTCCGCGCCCTGCTCGTCCCCTCGCTGATGCGCCTCTTCGGCGAGTGGAACTGGTGGGCGCCGAAACCGCTGCGCCGCATCTACCTCCGCCTCGGCATCTCCGAGGCCTAGCCGACTCTCCTACAACGCCCCACGCAGGGCGCAAAACGTTGTACGGGTCGTGCGACCGAGAACGTTGCCCGCGAGGCTTGCGCGTGATCCGCGGCGGCTGCTTAAAGCCCATGTGAGATCGATCACACTTACGCATATATAAATTTATATCCGGGTAACGTTGTCATCGATGGCTGCAGCATCGACTCGTTCCCGGCTCTCGCGCAGCCGACCGCATGGAGCAGACGCTGGTCGCCGCCCACGACCTCTTCGCTGAGCGCGGCTACGCGGCGGTGACGATGGACGAGGTCGCGGCCGCCGTCGGCGTCACCAAGCCGCTGCTCTACAACTACTTCGGCAACAAGGAGCGCCTCTACATCGCCTGCATGGAGCGGGCCGGCGACGCTCTGCTGGCAAAACGATCCTCGAGACGGTCGGCGACAGCGAGCAGCCCGAGCGAGGCGCTGAACGCGGGCCTGCGCGCCTTCTTCGCCTTCCTCGACGCCGACCGCGCCGCCTGGGCGGTGCTCTTCGACGAGACCCTGCCCCACAGCGGCGAGGTCGCCGACCGGGTCGCCGAATACCGCGGCCGCCTCGATCTCGCTCGTCGCCGAATCGCTGCTGGCCCAACTTCCCGCCGAAGCGCCGCGCCGCCGCCCAGATCGAAGTCGAGGCGCTCTCCGCCGCCCTGCTCGGCGCCGCCGAGGCGCTGGCGCGCTGGTGGCTGCGGACCGAGGCGACGACCGCCTCCGAGGCGGCCGAGCTGCTGATCGCGACGATCGAGCCGGGCCTGCGCCTGCGCTCCACCCCCTCTGCCAAGTCCTCCCGACCCAAACCGAAAGGTGAACGCAGTTGATCGATAAACCACGCCGGGTCGCCATCGTCGGCGGCAACCGGATCCCCTTCGCGCGCTCGAACTCCGTCTACTCGCACGCCTCCAACCAGGACATGCTCACCGCCGCCCTCGACGGGCTGATCGACCGCTTCGGCCTCGAGGGCGAGCGGCTCGGCGAGGTCGCCGGCGGCGCCGTGCTCAAGCACTCGCGCGACCGCGACCTGGCCCGCGAGAGCGTGCTCAGCACCCGGCTCGCCCCCGAGACCCCCGCCTACGACGTGCAGCAGGCCTGCGGCACCGGGCTGGAGACGACGATCCTCGTCGCCAACAAGATCGCCCTCGGCCAGATCGACTCCGGCATCGCCTGCGGCGCCGACACCACCTCCGACGCGCCGATCGCGCTCAACGAGGACCTGCGCGAGATGCTGCTCGAGGCCAACCGCCAGAAGTCGACCGCGGGCAAGCTGCGCACGCTGACCCGGGTGCGGCCCGGCCACATCGTGCCCGCGATCCCGCGCAACGAGGAGCCGCGCACCGGCCTCTCGATGGGCGAGCACTGCGCGATCATGGCCACCGAATGGGGCATCGGCCGCGCCGAGCAGGACGAGCTCACGGTCGCCAGCCACCACAACCTCGCCGCCGCCTACGAGCGCGGCTTCCTCGACGACCTGGTCACCCCCTACCTCGGGCTCGAGCGCGACCAGAACCTGCGCCCCGACTCCGCGCTCGAGAAGCTGGCCAAGCTGAAGCCGGTCTTCGGCGGCCCGGAGGGAACGATGACCGCCGCCAACTCGACCCCGCTCAGCGACGGCGCCTCGGCGGTGCTGCTCGCCAGCGAGGAGTGGGCGAAGGAGCGCGACCTGCCGGTCCTCGCCTACATCAGCCGACGGCCAGACCGCGGCGGTCGACCACGTCCACAAGCGCGAAGGGCTGCTGATGGCGCCCGCCTACGCGATGCCGCGATGCTCGACCGCGCCGGCCTCGGCCTGCAGGACTTCGACTACTACGAGATCCACGAGGCCTTCGCCGCCCAGGTGCTCTGCACGCTGCGGCCTGGGAGGACGCGGACTTCTGCAAGGAGAAGCTCGGCCGCGACAAGCCGCTGGGCTCGATCGACCGGGCGAAGCTCAACGTCAACGGCGGCTCGCTCGCCGCCGGCCACCCCTTCGCCGCGACCGGCGGGCGGATCGTCGCCGGCCTCGCCAAGCAGCTGCACGAGGACGGCAAGGGCCGCGGCGTGATCAGCATCTGCGCCGCCGGCGGCCAGGGCGTCGTCGCGGTGCTCGAGAGCGCCGGGGGTGCATCATGAGCGACCGCTACTCACAGCTCGTCAACGCGCCCGGTCGTCTCCACGGTCGCCGCGCCAGCTCGGGCTGCCGCGGCCGGTCGAGCTCGACCGCTACAAGCGGGCGCACCGGTCGTCTCCGGACGGGTGCTCTCCGGCGCCGCCCCGGGCGGCCGGCTCGGCAAGGCTGTATCGGCCTTCCTCGACCAGATCAAGGCCGAACGGGCCGGCGCCGAGGGCCCGGCCAAGGCGCTGGTCTTCGACGCCACCGGGATCGCCGACTCGACCGAGCTGGTCGAGCTGCAGCGCTTCTTCTACCCCGCCGTCGGCCGGCTGCAGCGCACCGGCCGCGTCGTCGTGCTCGGCACGCCGCCGGCCGAGGCCGGCTCGGCCCGTGCCGCCACCGCGCAGCGGGCGCTGGAGGGCTTCACCCGCTCGCTCGCCAAGGAGATCGGCGGCAAGGGCGCCACCGTGCAGCTCGTCTCGTCGCCGAGGGCGCCGAGGACGAGCTCGCCTCGACCCTGCGCTTCCTGCTCTCGCCACGCTCCGCCTACGTCTCCGGCCAGGTGGTCCGGGTCGGCGCCGGCGGTCGCTGCGACTGCCGGAGATCGACTGGGAGCGCCGCTCGACGGGCAAGCTGGCGCTGGTCACCGGCGCCTCGCGCGGCATCGGCGAGGCGATCGCGACGACCCTGCACCGCGACGGCGCCGAGCTCGTCCTGCTCGACGTGCCGGCGCTCGCCGAGGACCTGAGCAAGGTCGCCGAGCGGCTCGAGGCGGAGACGATCGAGCTCGACATCACCGACGAGGACGCACCCGCGCAGATCGCCGAGCGGCTCCCCGGCGGCGTCGACGTCGTCGTCCACAACGCCGGCGTCACCCGCGACCGCACGATCGCCAAGATGCCGGAGGAGCGCTGGGCCTCGCTGATGGAGATCAACCTCTCCAGCGAGGAGCGGATCAACGACGAGCTGCTCGAGCGCGGGATCTGCTGCGCCGCCAACGGCCGCATCGTCTGCGTCTCCTCGATGAGCGGGCATCGCCGGCAACTCCGGCCAGACCAACTACGCCGACCTCGAAGGCAGGCGTGATCGGCATGGTCGAAGCGACTGGCGCCCGAGCTGGCCGAGCGCGGGGCGACGATCAACGCCGTCGCGCCCGGCTTCATCGAGACCCAGATGACGGCGGCGATGCCGATCGGCCCGCGCGAAGCCGGCCGCCGGCTGAGCAGCCTCTCGCAGGGCGGCCTGCCGGTCGACGTCGCCGAGACGATCGCCTGGTTCGCCAGCCCCGCCTCGACCGGGGTCAACGGCAACACCGTCCGCGTCTGCGGCCAGAGCCTGCTGGGGGCATGACGATGGCAAGCCGCACGCTCGACAGCTCGCCCAGCATCCTGCCGCTCTACGCCCGCGCCGCGGCGCCGCTGATCCCCGGCGCCTCGCTGCTGCCCTTCGTGCCCGGCGGCGGCGGCGAGATCCCCGAGCTCGAGCTGACCTGGACGGGCGTCAGGGCCAAGTCCGAGGCACGTCGCCGCCTACGCACAAGGTCTGCGGCTTCGCCCTGCGCGACCAGCCTCCCCCCCACCTACCCGCACGTGCTCGCCTTCCCGCTGCACATGGCGGTGATGGCGGATGGCGAGCTTCCCCTTCGGCGCCGTCGGCCTCGTCCACGTCGAGAACCGGATCGAGCAGCACCGGCCGATCGGACTCGACGAGGAGCTGACGATCCACGTCCAGCCGACCAAGCTGCAGCCGCACTCCAAGGGCCGCACCTTCTCCCTGCTGACCGAGGTCAGCGTCGGTGAGCGAAAAGGCCTGGGAGAGCGCCAGCACGATGCTGCGCCGCGGCAGCAGCGGCGGCGAGCCGAGCGGCGAGGCCCGCGAGGCCTTCGCCGGGGTGCCCGAGGACGCCCCCGCCAGCGCCGAGTGGCGGCTCGGCGGCGACCTCGGTCGCCGCTACGCGGCCGTCTCCGGCGACCGCAACCCGATCCACATGCACTCGCTGACGGCGAAGCCACTCGGCTTCCCCGGCGCGATCGCCCACGGCATGTGGACCAAGGCGCGCTGCCTGGCGGCGCTGGAGAGCCGCCTGCCCGACGCCTTCGCGGTCGACGTCCGCTTCCGCAAGCCGATCCTGCTGCCAGGGCGGGTCGAGTTCGTCAGCGCCAGCGATGGCGAAGAGATCGCCTTCGCGGTGCGCGACGCCAAGCGACAGACACCTCATCTCGACGGCCGGGTTCGGCCGCTCGAGGACCAACCAAAAGCCAAAACCGGGAGGAAGTCGAAGTGACCCCCACCCAGACCAAGAACAAGGGGATGGCCGAGCGCAGCATGGGCTTCGGCCTGCGCGCGCTCAACCGCCTCGCCGGCTCCGACCTGCTCGACCGGATCCGCATCCGCAAGCAGGTCGAGCGAGCGCTCTTCCAGGGCACCAAGAACGGCTTCCGCTCGGCCACCGCCGCCGGCCGCACCTTCAAGGCGGCGCAGCAGCTGGGCAAACCGGCGCGGCAGGCGAAGAGCAAGCCGAAGAGCCTCTTCGACGTCAGCCCCGACGACGAGCAGCAGATGTTCCAGGAGGGGGGCCGCGACTTCGCCGAGGCGAAGATCCGCCCGGCGGCGCTCGAGGCCGACGCCGCCTGCGAGACACCGAAGGAGCTGCTCGACCAGGCAGCGAGCTCGGCGTCAACATGCTCGGCGTGCCCGAGGAGCTCGGCGGCGTCATGCACGAGCAGTCGGCGGTGACCAGCGTGCTGATCGGCGAGGCGCTCGCCCACGGCGACATGGGAATCGCCTACGCGGCACTGGCGCCCGGCGCGGTCGCCACCGCGATCGGGCACTGGGGCAGCGCCGAGCAGGAGGCCACCTACCTACCCGCCTTCACCGGCGAGGACGTCCCCGCCGCGGCGCTGGCGATCCTCGAGCCGCGGCCGCTGTTCGATCCACTGAAGCTGGAGACGAAGGCACGCAAGGACGGCGGCGAGTGGGTCCTCGACGGCACCAAGTCGCTGCTCGCCCGGGCCAAGGACTGCGAGCTCTTCGTCGTCGCCGCCGAGGCCGAGGGCCTGGGACCAGCGCTGTTCGTGGTCGAGTCCGGCACCAAGGGCCTCTCGGTCGAGGAGGAGCCGGCGATGGGGCTGCGGCCCGCCGCCACCGGCCGCCTGCTGATCGAGGGCGTGCGGCTGCCCGCCGGCGCCCTGCTCGGCGAGGGCAAGCGCGAGGACTACGTCGAGTGCATCGACCGCTCGCGAATCGCCTGGTGCGCGCTCGCGGTCGGCACCTCCCAGGCGGTGCTCGACTACGTCATGCCCTACGTCAACGAAAGGACTGCCTTCGGCGAACCGATCTCCAACCGCCAGGCAGTCGCCTTCGCGCGTCTCCGACATCGGCATCGAGTCCGAAGGCATGCGGCTCGCCACCTACCGAGCGGCCAGCCGCTCCGACCGGGGCCAGGACTTCGCCCGCGAGACCGGCGATGGCTCGCCGGCTCTGCGCCGTCAAGGGCATGCAGATCGGCTCCGAAGGAGTGCAGCTGCTCGGTGGCCACGGCTTCGTCAAGGAGCACCCGGTCGAGCGCTGGTACCGAGACCTTCGAGCAGCGGGCGTGATGGAGGGCGCCCTGCTCGTCTAGAGCGAAAGGGACCGATGATCAATCTAGAGATACCGAAGAAGTTCAAGCCGCTTGCCAGCCAGGCCAACCAGGTCGCGACCGAGGTCTTCCGGCCGATCTCGCGCAAGTACGACGAGGCCGAGCACTCCTACCCCAAGGAGCTCGACATGCTCGCCTCGCTGATCGACGGCATGAACGAGGGCTCCGACATCGCGGCGCCGGTGCTGCCGGCGTGCGCCGCGAGTCGAGCGACGGCGATGCGGGCAACCGCAACGGCTCCAACCTCTCGACCGTGCTCGGCATCATCGAGCTCTGCTGGGGGGATGTCGGCCTGCTGCTCTCGATGCCGCGCCAGGGGCTCGGCAACTCGGCGATCGCCTCGGTGGCGACCGAGGAGCAGCTCGAGCAGTACGGCGGCAAATGGGCGGCGATGGCGATCACCGAGCCGGAAGCCGGCTCGGACTCGGCCTCGATCCGGACCACGGCCGAGCTCAGACGGCGACGAGTACGTGCTCAACGGCGAGAAGATCTTCGTCACCTCGGGCGACCGCGCCGACCTGATCGTGGTCTGGGCGACGCTCGACCGCGATAAGGGCCGGGCGGCGATCAAGTCGTTCATCGTCGAGCGCGACAACCCCGGGCTGAAGCTCGACCGGCTCGAGCACAAGCTCGGGATCCGCGCCTCGGACACGGCCAACTTCACTCTGCAGGACTGCCGGGTGCCGAAGGAAGCACTGCTGGGCGACCCAGAGGTCAAGGAGAAGGGCTTCGCCGGGGTGATGGAAACGTTCGACAACACGCGGCCGCTGGTCGCGGCGATGGCGGTCGGCGTCGCCCGCGCCTCGCTCGAGGAGACGCGCAAGCGCCTCGCCGAGGCGGGGGTCGAGGTCGACTACTCGACGCCGGCGCTCTCACAGCACGCCGCGGCGGCCCGCTTCCTCGAGATGGAGGCCGACTACGAGGCCTCCTGGCTGCTGACGCTGCAGGCGGCCTGGATGGCCGACAACGGCAAGCCGAACTCGCTGCAGGCCTCGATGGCGAAGGCGAAGGCGGGGCGCGCCTGCGTCGACATCGCGCTCGGCTGCGTCGAGCTCTGCGGCAGCGTCGGCTACAGCGAGAACGACCTGCTCGAGAAGTGGGCCCGCGACGCCAAGATCCTCGACATCTTCGAGGGGACGCAGCAGATCCAGCTGCTGATCGTCGCTCGCCAGCTGCTTGGTAAGAGCTTCTGCCGAACTGCGGTAGTTAAGGGGCCGGGTGCCCCTCCCCGGAGGCCGTCGCGCAGCTGGGTCGCTCCCGGAGGTTCAAGCGCTCGCGCATGAGCCTCCGGGAGAGGGGCACCCGGCCCCTTTCGTAGGGCAGACTGCTCGCCGTGAACTTCATCGAGGACGTGGTCGAACGCTTCCCTTTCGCCAGGCCGGCGCTGATCGAGGTCAATGCGGATGGGGAGCGCAGGGTCCATCACTTTGGTGAGCTGTTTGCGCGATCTGCGGGGCTCTCTGGGGCTTTTGCGGCGCGCTGGCGTGAAGCGCGGTGACGTGGTGATGACGCTCGTCGGCAGCAGGGTCGAGTGGGTGCTGGCGATGCTCGCGTGCTGGCGGATGGGGGCAGTGGCTCTCCCCTGCAACCCGCAGCTGCGCCGTAAGGACCTGGAGCTGCGCGCCGGAGCAGCCGGTCCGAAGCTCGCCGTCGGCGAGGCGAAGTACCTGGGCGAGCTCCCAGACGGGATCCCCTACATGGACATGGACGACCTCGCCCGCGTCTTCGACGAGGACCTGCCCCAGGAGACGCCGGCGGCGGTCGAGCGGCTCGAAGCCGGCGACCCGGCAGCGATCGTCTTCACCTCGGGGACCACCGGCGACCCGCGCGGAGTCCTCTACCCGCAGCGTTACCTGCTCGGCCAGCGCCTTCAGGCCGAGCACTGGTTTGGCGCCCGGGATGGGGAGATCGCCTGGTGCACGGCCGCGCCCGGGCTGGGGGAAGTCGACCCGCAACGCCTTCGTCGCTCCCTGGCTGGGCGGCGCCGTCGCCGTTCTCCACGACGGCTCGCTTCGATCCCGCCGAGCGGCTGCGCCTCTGCGAGGAGCTGGGCGTCAACGTGCTCTGCCAGGCGCCGACCGAGTACCGGATGCTCGCGAAGAAGGTGGAGCTGACTCCAATCGCCTCGCTGCGCCGCCTGGTCTCGGCCGGAGAGCCGATCGAGCCCGAGATGATCCGCCTCTTCCGGGAGCGCCTCGGCCTGGCGATCGGCGACGGCTACGGCCAGACCGAGACCGGCGCCGTCTGCGGCATGCGCCCCGGCGAGGATGACCCCAGCCGCGACGGCTCGATGGGCAGGCCCCTGCCGGGAATCGAGACCCGGATCGTCGAGAGCGAGATGCAGTTGAAGGTCAGCTCCTCCCCCACCTTCTTCGACCGCTACCTCGACGGCGAGCGCTTCGAGGACGAGTGGTGGCCGACCGGTGACCGGGTTCGCGAGGACGCCGACGGCTACCTCTGGTTCGAAGGGCGCAGCGACGACCTAATCCTCTCCGCCGGCTACCGGATCGGCCCCTTCGAGGTCGAGTCGGCGCTCGTCTCCCACCCCGCCGTCGCCGAGGCTGCCGCGGTCGCGGCGCCGGACCCAGAGCGCGGCGCCGTGGTGCGGGCGATCGTCGTCCTCCACAACGGCAGCGACCCCTCCGAGGAGCTTGCCCGCGAGCTGCAGAAGCACGTCAAAGCCCAGACGGCGCCCTACAAGTACCCCCGCATCGTCGAGTTCGCCGCCGAGCTGCCGAAGACGAGCAGCGGCAAGATCAAGCGTGCCCAGCTGCGGCAGGGGTAACCTGACTGCCATGGCCACCCAGAGCGAGGCCACCGACGTCGCAACTGTCGCCCGTGCCTACTTCGAAACGGTTGCCAGGCGCGACCTCGATGCGATGACCGAGTTCTACGAGCCGGGCGGCATCGGTGAGATCCACGGCCTGGTCAGCCTGCAGGTGCCGGACAGCTACAGGCAGTGGTTCGGGGCGCTCTTCGCTGCCTTCCCCGACTTCCGCTTCGAGATCCTCGACGTGATGGCGAACGATGAGAAGGCGGCAGTGCGCTGGCGCGCCACCGGCACTTTCAGCGGATCGGCCCGCTTCGAAGGCCTGGATCCCAACGGCGCCAAGGTCGATGTCCAGGGCTGCGACGTGCTGACCATCAGCAACGGCCGCGTTCAGCACAACGACGCCTACATGAACGGAGCCGAGATGGCGCGGCAGCTCGGCGCCCTGCCGCCGACCGGCTCCCTGGCCGAACGAGCCACCACCGCTGCGCTCAACCTGAAGACTCGCTTGACGAGGGCGATCCGCAAATAGGCTGGCCTGGGTGGAGCAGATCGACCGCAAGCGGATCGCGGCGCTGACAGAGGCCCAGCAGGAGATTCTCCGCAACGGCACGGGTGAGTCGGCGAAGACTTTCGAGCGGGCGGTGAAGGTGATGCCGAACGGCGTCCCCTCCTCCTTCCAGGTCAGCGACCCCTGGCCGGTCTACATCGAGCGGGGCAAGGGCAGCAGGGTCTGGGACGTCGACGGCAGCGAGTACGTCGACTTCCACAACGGCTTCGGCGTGATGTGCATTGGCCACGCCAACCCCGACGTCGGCGCCGCGGTCAAGGCGAGGATCGACGAAGGCACCCACTTCGCCGCCCCCACCGACGGCTCGATCGCCGTCGCCGAGGAGCTGACGCGGCGCTTCGGTCTGTCGCAGTGGCGCTTCACCAACTCCGGCACCGAGTCGACGATGGACGCCATCCACCTCGCCCGCGGCGCCACCGGGCGCGACACGATCCTCAAGATCGAGGGCTCCTACCACGGTCACCACGACAGCGTCATGGTCTCCGTCTACCCGCCATTGGAGGCACTCGGCGCCCGCGACGACCCGGTCAGCGTCCCCTACGGCGCCGGCACCCCACTAGCACTGACCGAGCTGACCCGTGCCGTCCCTTTCAACGATGCCGAGGCCCTCGAGAGCGTCTTGGAGAAGATCGGCGAGCAGGTCGCTGGGCTGATCATGGAGCCGGCGATGATGAACATCAACATCATCCCGCCGCGCGAGGGCTACCTGGAGCGGGTCCGCGAGCTGACCGCGAAGCACGGCGTGAAGCTGATCTTCGACGAGGTCAAGACCGGCTGCACTATCTCCGCCGGCGGCGCCACCGCCCGCTTCGGCGTCGTCCCCGACATGATCACCCTGGCCAAGGCCAGCTGCGGCGGCTACCCCGGCGGCGCGATCGGGATGAACGAGGAGCTGGCGGCGATCGTCGCCGACGGGACCGTGAAGCAGTACGGGACCTTCAACGGCAACCCGCTGGTGATGGCCGCAGCGGAGGCCACCCTGACCGAGGTCCTCACCGACGATGCCTACGAGCGCTTCGAGGCGACCAACCAGCGCCTGCTCGACGGCTGCCAGGGGATCATCGACTCCTACGGTCTGCCTGCCTACACCGAGGGGCTCGGAGCCAAGGGCTGCGTGGTCTTCTCGCCAGAGCGGATGTACGAGTACCGCGACTACCTGACCAAGGTCGACGAAGAGCTCTCCACGCTCGCCTGGCTCTACCACATGAACCACGGCATCTTCATGACCCCGGGGGTCGAGGAGGAGTGGACGCTCTCGATCGCCCACAGCGACGAGGACCTGCAGCGATACCTCGACGCCTTCGAGGCCTTCGCCCGCGACCTCACCGCCGGCTAGACGTGCCGTTTGTTAAGCACCCATAGGGGCGTATAACTAACGGCACGTCACGTCAGCGGCGCCGCGGCTAGGCGGCGAGAGCCTCGGAGACCGCAACCGGCTTGCCCAGGTGGAAGCCCTGGGCCATGTCGACGCCGTATTCGCGCAGCATCTGGGTTGTGACGTCGTCCTGGACGTACTCGGCGATCGTCGCCTTGCCCAGCCCGCGGGCGATCTGGACGATCGCCTGCACGGTGAGCTGGTCGGCGTCGCTGTTCGGCATGTCGCGGACGAAGGAGCCGTCGATCTTGATCAGGTCGAAGGGGATCTGCTTCAGATAGTGGAAGGGGCCGAAGCCGGCGCCGTAGTCGTCGATAGCCACCTGGCAGCCGAACTCGGTCAGCCGATCGGCGAAGCCTGCGGCCGCCTCGTAGTCGTTGACCCGCGCCGACTCGGTGATCTCGAAGGTGCAGCGCGAGGGATCGGCTTCCCCCTCGTCGAGGCGGCGCTCGATGAACTCGATCACCGAGATATCGGTGAGCGAGGCGCCGGAGAGGTTGACGTGCAGCGAGACCGGCTGGCCTCCGCGCTCGCGCTCGGCAAGCAGCTCCAGCGCCCTGGCGACGACCCAGCGGTCCAGCTCCTGCACCATCCCGGAGCGCTCCGCGACCTCGATGAAGGACGCCGCCGGCAGCAACTCGCCGTCATCGCCGGTCATCCGCAGCAGCAGCTCGTAGCGCTCGATCCCACCGGAGGCGAGGCTGCGGATCGGCTGGGTGTGAAGACTGAGGCGATCATGGGTGAGCGCGTCGCGGATCCGTGCGGCGGTGGTCAGCTGGCGGCGCTGGCGGCGCTCGGGCTCGCCGGGATCCCGAAAGAGCGCGATCTGGTTTCGCCCCTCCTCCTTGGCCCGGTACATCGCTTGGTCGGCGGCGATCAGGACCGCCTCGCTGCCGACGTCCCGCTCGCTGCCGAACATCGTGATCCCGACACTGATCGTCGCGTTCTCGGCATCCGCAACAGGGGCGGCATTCTCGGCCACCTCAGAACGCAGGTCCTCGCCCAGCTGCAGCGCCCCGGCGGTGTCGGTCTGCGGCATCAGCACCGCGAACTCGTCTCCGGAGAGTCGGGCGACGATATCGGTGGCCCGCACTCGCTCGCGCAGGATCCCCGCGACTTGCCGCAGCAGGTTGTCGCCGGCATGGTGCCCTAAGGAGTCGTTGATCCCCTTGAGCCCGTCGATGTCGATGATCATCACCGCGCCCTGGCCGCCGTAGCGAGCGCTGAAGGAGACGTACTGGTCGAGCTCGGCGCGGAAGCGACGGCGGTCGAGCAGCCCGGTCAGCGAGTCGTGATCGGCGATGTAGCGAAGCTCCGCCTCCGTCTTCTCGGCCTTTGCCAGAGCGGCACAAACGACCTCACGATCCTCTGGATCGAGTTTTTCGAGGACCGATTCGAGCGCGGAATTTCCCTCTGAGAGGGACTTCTCGATTGCCACCAAGGTGAAGGTAGACCTTTCCGTTCCCAAGCGGAGCGGCGTCCAAGCACACAGCCCCGATTACATCTAAATTTCAGCCTTCGGTCCTCCCGAAAAGTGAGCGTCGAAGTGTCCGCGGGTAGTGTCAGGCGCATGTCCAACCGCTTGGCGCAGGAGACAAGCCCATACCTGCTCCAGCACCGCGACAACCCGGTCGACTGGTACCCGTGGGGCGAAGAGGCACTCGCTCGAGCCCGCGAGGACGACCGCCCGATCCTGCTCTCGGTCGGCTACTCCGCCTGCCACTGGTGCCACGTGATGGAGCGCGAGTCCTTCGAGAACGCCGAGACCGCCGCCTACATGAACGAGCACTTCGTCAACGTCAAGGTCGACCGCGAGGAGCGCCCGGACGTCGACGCCCTCTACATGGAGGCGGTGCAGGCGATCAGCGGGCAGGGCGGCTGGCCGATGACGGTCTTCCTCGACCCCGAGGGCGTGCCCTTCTACGGCGGCACCTACTTCCCACCCGACGAGGGCCGCGGGATGCCCAGCTTCCGCATGGTGATGGAAGCGGTCGTCGACGCCTTCGAGCGCAAGCGCGAGGAGATCCACGAACGGGCGCCGGAGATGCGCGCGCGCCTGGCGGCGATCGGCCAGGTGGAGCCGGCGGCCGAGGCGCTCGAGAACGGGTTGCTCGGGGAGGCGGTCGTGCGGTTGCGCAGTGCCGCCGACCGCGAGCGTGGCGGCTTCGGCGGCGCACCGAAGTTTCCCCCCGCTTCGGCGCTCGAGCTGCTACTCAGCCGCGGCGAGCAGGGCGTAGTCGAGACGACCCTCGACGCGATGCTCCGCGGCGGTATCTACGACCAAATTGGCGGCGGCTTCGCCCGCTACTCGGTCGACGCCGCCTGGCTCGTCCCCCACTTCGAGAAGATGCTCTACGACAACGCGCTGCTGGCCAGGGCCTACCTGCACGGCTGGCAGGCGCTCGGGCACGAGCGCTACCGCCGCGTCTGCGAGGAGACACTCGACTGGGCGCTGCGCGAGATGCGCGGGCCCGAGGGCGGCTTCTACTCGGCGCTCGACGCCGACTCCGAGGGCGAGGAGGGCCGCTTCTACGTTTGGACGCCGACAGAGATCCGAGAGGTCCTCGGGGAGTCGGCGGAGGCGATCATCGACTTCTACGGCGTCAGCGAGGACGGCAACTTCGAGGGCCGCAACATCCTCCACCTCGCCGCCGGCGCCGATGCGTCTGAGCCTGCCGGCCTCGCCGACGCCCGCAAAGCGCTCTACGAGGCTCGCTCAAAGCGCGTCTGGCCCGGCCTGGACGACAAGCGCCTCACCTCCTGGAACGCGCTGATGATCGCCGCCCTGGCCGAGGCGGGAGCGACGCTGGAGCGTGACGACTACCTCGATGCCGCCCGCTCCTGCGCCGACTTCGTCTTCGAGCAGCTGCACGACGAGGACGGGCGTCTCCTGCGCACCTACAAGGACGGCCGCGCTCATCTCAAGGCCTACTTGGAGGACCACGCCTACCTGCTCGAGGCATTGCTCACCCTCTACGAATCGACCCTCGAGCAACGCTGGTTCGATCGCGCCAGCGCCCTCGCGGAGACCATGATCGCCCACTTCGGCGACTCCGAGCGCGGCGGCTTCTTCTCCACCTCCGACGACCACGAAGCCCTAATCGCTCGCCGCAAGGAGATCGGCGACCACCCGATCCCCTCCGGCAATTCCTCCGCCGCGATGGCCCTGCTCCGCCTTTCGGCACTGACCGGCGAGCGCCGCTACGACCAACAGGCCGAAACGGTCTTCCGTCTCTTTGCCAAACCCGCCGTCCAGCACCCCGAGGCCTTCGCCCACCTGCTGCGGGCGATCGACTTCCACCTCTCCCCCACCAAGGAGGTGGCTCTCGTCGGCGACGACCTGACCGAGCTAGCCGGCGTCGTCCGCGCCGAGCACCGTCCCCACCTCGTCCTTGCCGGTGGGCCGCAGGGAAGCGAGCAGCCCGAGCTGCTGCGCGACCGCACGACGATCGATGGCTCTCCAGCCGCTTACGTCTGTGAACATTTCGTCTGCAAGCAGCCGGTCACCGACGCAAGCGAGCTCGCCGACCTGCTAAGGATGCACGACCAGTGAAGGGCTCCCTCTTTACCTTTCCTGCAGGTCGTCGGGCCAAGTGGATCGTCTTCGCGGTCTGGTTCTTGGCGATCTTCATCGCGGCCGGTCCGGCCAACCTGCCGGGCAAGTTCGAAGACGCCGAAAACAACGAGGCGACCTCCTACCTGCCCGGCGACGCCGAGTCCACCCACGCGCTCGACGCGACTGAGGCCCTGCAGAAAGGCGAAATCGCGCCCGCGGTAATCGTCTACCGGCGAGAGTCCGGCCTCACCGCCGCCGACCAGCGGACGATCGTCGAAGACATCGGCCGGATGACCGAGGAGAGCTTCCCCGGGGTCATCCCCGACGGCGAAACGGCGGCATCCGGCGGCCAGGCGGCGGCCTCCGGCAAACCGCAGGCCGCACCCGAGGGACTGCCTCCTGGCTGCGCCGCGGAAGGCACCGCGATAGAGGGCCAACCCGCCGGCTACGCCCCCTTCGTCGGCCCGGTCTGCTCGCCTGACGGCAAGGCGGCGATCGTCACCGCCTACATCAACGCCGAAGGCGAGGGCGAACGGATAGTCGACCCGGTCAAGGACTGGCGCGACCAGATCACCGACGAAAGCGGCGGACTGGAAGCGAAGATCACCGGCGGCGCCGGCTTCTCGGCCGACGCGATCGAAGTCTTCGAAGGGATCAACGGCACGCTGCTGCTGGCCGCGGTCAGCCTCGTGATCTTCCTGCTGATCGTGATCTACCGCTCGCCGATCTTCTGGCTGATCCCGCTGATCGCGGTGATGTTCGCCGAGATGCTCTCGCGCTCGCTCGGTTACGGGATCTCGGAGCTCGGAGTGACGATCAACGGCCAGTCGAGCTCGATCATGTCCGTCCTGGTACTGGGGGCCGGGACCGACTACGCCCTGCTGCTCGTCTCCCGCTACCGCGAGGAGCTGCATCACACGGCAGACAAGCACGAGGCGATGAAGACCGCGCTGGCCTCCGCCGGCCCGGCGATCTTCGCCTCGGCGCTCACCGTGATCGCCGCCCTGCTCTGTCTGCTGCTCGCCAAGGTCAACGGCACCGCTGGGCTGGGACCGATCGCCGCGATGGGGATCGCCTGCGCGGCGCTCTCGATGCTGACCCTGCTGCCCGCCCTACTGACGATCTTCGGCCGCCGTGCCTTCTGGCCGTTCGTCCCGCACACGCCCGAGACGGCGCCCGCTGTGACCGATGTATCCGAGGGCGCCCGCCGGCGGATCGTCGAGGGCTCGGCGATCGGCGCTATCGCCTGGGTGATCATCTCCTGCCTGCTGGTCCTGATCCTGCTGCCGCTCGTCCTGATCAACTGGCTGCTGCGCATCATCAGCGGTCGCAGGATCCCCTCTTTGATCGTTGGCCCGCTCGACCGCGCCGTCTTCACGCCCTACGAGATACGGCGACACAAGCTCGAGCATGCCGCTGACGCCACGCACGGCTTCTGGAAGCGGGTCGGCGACCGCGTCGCCGTTTCCCCGCGCCGCGTCATGGTCGGCTCGACCGCGGTGCTGCTGATCTTCTGCGCCGGCTTTGCCTTCTTCTCGACCGACCTGACCAGCGAAGACAGCTACCGGACCGAGGTCGAATCGGTCGAAGGCCAGGATCTACTCGACAAGAGCCTTCCCTCGGGCACGACCGCGCCCACCGACATCGTCGTCCCCAACTCCGCCGACGTCCAATCCGTGCGGCAATCGGTGGCTGCCGTCGACGGCGTCGACAAGGTCTCCCAGCCCGTCGCCGAAGGCCCGCCGGGCACCCTGGTCCAGGCGACGCTCGAGCCGAACCCCTACTCGACCACCGCCTTCGACCTGATCGAACCGATCCGCGACGCCGCCGACGGCGCCGCGCCGGGAACCGTCGTCGGCGGCCCGACCGCGATCGAATTCGACGTGCGCGACGCCGCTGCCTGGGACTCGATCGTGATCCCGCCGATCATCCTGCTCGTCGTCTTCCTGATCCTGATCGCGCTGCTGCGGGCGGTAACCGCGCCGCTGGTCCTGATCGGCACCGTGATCATCAGCTTCCTCGCCGCCCTCGGCGTCGGCTACTTCGTCTTCGACGTGATCTTCGGCTTCCCCGGCTCGGACCCGTCGCTGCCACTCTTCGCCTTTGTCTTCCTGGTCGCGCTGGGTGTCGACTACAACATCTTCCTGATCGCGAGAGCCCGCGAGGAGACGATCAAACACGGCTCCGAACAGGGCATCCTGCGCTCCCTGGCCGTCACCGGCACGGTCATCACCAGCGCCGGGATCGTCCTCGCCGGCACCTTCTCCGTCCTCGCCGTCCTGCCGCTCACCTTCCTCACCGAGCTCGGCTTCGTCGTCGCCTTCGGCGTCCTCCTCGACACCTTCCTGGTCCGCAGCGTCCTAGTCCCCTCGATCGCCCTCACCCTGGGCGACAAGTTCTGGTGGCCGTCGGCTCTTTCGAAGGGCGAGGGCGGAACCCAGGCGCCTGCCCCGCCCGAGCAAGAACCGGCTCGCCTCTAACGCTCCTCGCGCGGGTGGCGCGGTAGGGGGTACCGCCCCTGAGGAAGCTTTTAGCTACCGGAGGGGGCGGTGGGTCCCCTGCCGCGACAGGACCCGCGCGCCAGCGTCGCTAGAGCACTGGCAAGAATTGCTCGATCTCATACGGAGTCACCTGCACCCGGTAGTCGTCCCACTCCTGCCGCTTGATCTCGACGAAGCGCCTGAACGTGTGCTCGCCGAGCGTGCGCAGCACCAGCTCGGACTCGGCGGCGACCTCGATCGCCTCCCCTAGTGTCGAAGGCAGCTGCTCGATCCCCTGGTGGGCCAGCTCCTCCTGAGAGAGGTGGTAGAGGTTCTGCTCCATCGGCTCGGGCAGCTCGTAGCCCTTCTCGATCCCTTCCAGCCCCGCCTGCAGCATGCCGGCGAAGCAGAGGTAGGGATTGCAGGCGGGGTCGGGGCAGCGCAGCTCGGCCCGCGTCGCACCCTCCTTGCCGGGGTGGTAGAGCGGCACCCGGATCAGCGCCGAGCGGTTACGGCGCGACCAGGCGAGGTAGACCGGCGCCTCGTAGCCGGGGACGAGCCGCTTGTATGAGTTGACCCACTGGGCGAAGAGCGGCGAGATCTCCCGCGCGTGCTTGAGCTGGCCGGCGATGAAGGCCTTTGCCGTGGGCGAGAGGAAGTACTGGTCGTCTTCGTCGAAGAAGGCGTTGCGGCCATCCTTGGTCAGGGACTGGTGGACGTGCATGCCGGAGCCGTTCTCGCCGAAGAGCGGCTTCGGCATGAAGGTCGCGTGCCAGCCGTACTTCATCGCGTACTCCTTGACCACGATGCGGTAGGTCATGCAGTCGTCGGCCATCGCCAGCGCGTCCTTGTAGCGCATGTCGACCTCGTGCTGAGAGGGCCCGACCTCGTGGTGGGTGTACTCGACGTGGATGCCCATCTTCTCCAGGGCGAGGACGGTGTCGCGGCGTACGTCGGAGCCAGCATCGAGCGTCGTCAGGTCGAAGTAGCCGCCCTCGTCGAGTACCTCGGGCACGCCGTTCTCGGGCTTGGCGGAGCGGAAGTAGAAGAACTCGAGCTCGGGGCCGATGTTGAAGGCTTCGAAGCCCATCTCCTCGGCCCGTTTCAGGGCGCGCTTCATGATCCAGCGCGGATCGCCCTCGTAGGGCTCGCCACCCGGCACCTGGACGTCGCAGAACATCCGCGCCACGGCGTTCTCCCCCTCGGGTCGCCAGGGGATCAGCGCGAAGGTGGAGGGATCGGGCATCGCGATCATGTCCGACTCCTCGATCGGGTTGAAGCCGGTGATCGAGGAGCCGTCGAAGCCCATGCCTCCGTCGAAGGCGTCCTCGAGCTCGGCGGCGTTGATCGAGAAGCTCTTCAGCTGCCCGAGCACGTCGGTGAACCAGAGGCGGACGAAGCGGACGTCGTTTTCCTTGACGATCTGGGCGACGTCAGCGGCACTCTTGGGTTGCTCTGCCATTCCAGCCTCCTTGGCTCACGCTTGACCGCTCGGGGGTCGCGCAACGATAGGCGAAAGGGCCGCTCGTAGACGAGCCCAGTGAACCAGAGGGATAGAGGTTCTCGTATCCGGGTAGAGGGACAGCGTGCCCAAGGGGGGCCAATCCAGCCTCAGGCGAATCGCGATGCGCCTGTCGGCTGGGTTGCAGGCCAGTCCAAAAGCAGGTATAACTTACTCCAGGTAAGTAATCGGCTAAAAGTAAAGTAAAGGCCACGTAAAGGCTCTGTGAAGCGGAATTCCCTGAATCGGAGTCGGAGGCGGATGCACGTGACAGTCAAAACAGATGTGAGCAGATTCCAAATTCATGACGAGTTGACGGCGCCCGACGAGAGCGCCCCCTTGATCAAGACCATCCAGGCCACGGGCGGCGCCGTGACCAAGTTCGTCGGCGTGCTCGCCGGTGCGCCAGCGGTGCTGCGTGCCTACACGCGGATGCGCTCAGAGCTTCGCAGCGGCGTGCTGCCGCAGGCGACGCGCGAGCGGATTGCCCTGGCGGTCGCCGAGTACCGCGACGACACCTACAGCATCGCCCAGCACGCGAAGTCGGCGCGCCGTGCCGGCCTTGGCCTCGACGAGGTCTCCAGGGCCCGCAGCTTCACCTCAGGGGATCCCAAAGAGGCGGCCCTGCTCGCCTACCTGAAGGCGGCGCTGGAGGAAAACGCCCACCCCCCGCTCTACCTGCACGAGGAGGCTCGTGAGATCGGCTGGAGCGACGAGGAGCTACTCGAGGCGGTCGCCCACCTCGCGCTCAACGAGTTCCAGAGCCTGATCGCCGGCGCCGCCTCACTGCCGAAAGACCAGGCGACACCGAAGATCCTGCCCACAGTCGCTTAGCGACTGTGGGCTATTCCTCAACGACGGTGACGGTGTAGAGAAGCCGTGCGGTCGAGTAGCGGCAACCGTAGGTGGCGTGCCGGCCGATTTTCTGTTGCGCTTCGCCCTGGCGGACATCGGTCGAGTTGATGCATTTGCCCGGTTCGCGGCTTGCCCGCCAGGCGTCGGTCGAAGGCAGGCCCTGGGCGAAGGCGGGCGCCCAGGTCGGCACGGTGACGCCGACGATGTCGTCCTTTTCGACTTTCAGCGAGGCGCTGAACCTGACCGTCTGCCCCAGATAGGGGGTGAGGACGTGGATCGAGCCCTGGCTGCGCAAGCTGTAGCGGGGCGGGTTCGTGCCCGGGACACGCCGCAGGATCGACAGCCGCGCCTGCGGCGGGGTGCCGAAGAAGCTGTTGAAGAAGGCGCGCTGTTTGCTGGTCGGCTGGGAGAGGGTGAGGGTCCAGGACTTCACTTTGCCGTCCCTGGGCACCCTGAAGGGCAGCTGACCCTGGCTGGTGCTGACCTGGAAGCCGGTGACGCTGCCGATCGCCTGGCACGGCGACTCAGGACACGATGGGTCGGGGATGGATGCGGTGCCGCCGAGGACGACAGTGGTTCCCGAGCTCGTGGCGGTCGCCGCGGCGTTTGCCACGAGCGCCGCCAAGAGCGCAAGGCATGCCGCCATCGCCACGCCAAGTGCCAGCCGGCCGCGAATGCCGGCCGAATCGGTGCTGACAGCTCCGTGCGAAGACCTCGACATGCCCTTGCTCCTCTCGTTGAAAGTCCAGCCTGTGCGGGCCAGATTAGCCATCCGGTCGGCCGATTCTGTTTTCTAAAGCGCCTTAACGCCGGGTGAACTGAAGCTCGACCGCATAGCGGAGCTTGTCGACACCGGGGAAACCTAGCGCGAGGCGCACGGCGTTGGTGAGATCGAAGGCATTGCCGCGCGTATAGGGGCCACGGTCGATCACCCGGGTGACCAGCGTGCGGCCGCGGTAGACGAACTTGACCGCGGTGCCGCAGGGCAGGTTGCGATGCGCGACACCGAGCGTCTCCGGCTGCAGGGTCAGCCCGCAAGCCGTCTGGTTGCCGTAGAGCCCTGGTCCGTACCAAGTGGCACCGGCGGAGCGCATCGAGCTGAAAGCGATCTCGTCGTCGATCGGAACGGCCCCCTCGTAGGCAAAAACGCCAGCACCGCCGGTGAGCGCCTGAGCCGGGGCGCTGCCCAGGGCAAACGTGGCGAGGACCGTCGCCAGGCCCGCCCAGCGCAAGTTGCGCCGCGGGCGCCTGCCGAGCGCACGCGCTCGCGTCGAATCGCTTTTCCGCCCATGGCGGTCTATCCCTGCTTGCATAGCTCTTTACGACGCTTACGGGGTTAGCTGACGGGCTCGCGCTGAAAGAGCTGCGCTACACCGGCGGAAGCCGGCGATTCGCCCCAACCAATGGGTCCCCCGCTCCCCGCGATATGTAGGCGGGAACTCAGCGGAAGTTGGCGGCAGATTAGCAAACGCTAAGACATGAAACTGTGAAGAGATAGGAAAGGCCCCCTTGCGGGAGCCTTTCCTTTAGCGGGCCTGTAAGCCGGATCCTGTCTTGAGCGGCCATCTGTCTCGCCGGGGCCGAAGCCCCGGGGGCCACCGAAGTGGCCTGCGGCCTACCTGGACCTCGCCGGGCAGGGTCGACGGTCCTGCTTGGCCTTGCACCGGGCGGGGTTTGCCTGGCCGTCGCGTCACCGCGACGCCGGTGCGCTCTTACCGCACCATTTCACCTTTGCCTGTACGCGACTCACGTGTGGCCGCGCCATCGGCCGTGTATTTCTGTGGCACTGTCCCGCGGGTTTCCCCGGGTGGGCGTTACCCACCGCCTCGCCCTGTGGTGTCCGGACTTTCCTCGAGGGGTTTTCTCTCCCCCCGCGGTCGCTCGGCCCGCCCCTCGATGGTACCGCCGATCCCGCTGAGCTTGCGACGATTGCATCGAATATCTTGCGTGGATGCCGGTAGCCGTCGTAACCGGAGCTGGCGGTGGCCTCGGCCGCGCGATTGCCCTCGACCTGGCCAACCGCGGCTTCCTCGTCCAGGTCACCGACATCAACCCCGACGCCGCGGCGCGAACCGCGGCTGAGATCGGCGCCGGAGCGAGGTCCTTGGGCCTGGATGTACGAGACGAGGCGGCCTGCCGCGCCGCCGCAGCGGAAGCGGCGGCGCGAAATGGCTCGCTCGACGTATGGGTCAACAACGCCGGCGTGCTGCACACCGGCCCAGCCTGGACCCAGGACGAGGAGACCCGCAGGACGATGCTCGAGGTCAACACGCTCGGCACGATGAACGGCACGATCGCCGCGCTCGAGGAGATGATTACCGCCGGTCGCGGTCACGTGATCAACGTGATCTCGCTGGCGGGCATCGTCGCCGCTCCCGGTGAGGTCAACTACTCGGCGAGCAAGCACGCGGCGATGGCATTCACCCTCGGCACCCTCTTCGACCTGCGCCGCTCGGGCATCGACGGCATCGACCTCTCCGCGGTCTGCCCCGATGGGATCTGGACGCCGATGCTCGAAGACAAGCTCGACGACCTCGACGCCGCGGGCTCGTTCTCCGGCCATCTGCTCACGCCGGAGCAGGTCGCCGTCGCTGTCGGCCGGCTGACCGAGCGACCCCGCCCCGTCCTCATCCTTCCCCGCTGGCGAGGGCCCCTGCTGCGCCTCTTCGACCTCTTCCCCCGCCTCGCCCTGCGCCTGCTGCCCTTGGTGATGCAGGACGCCAGGCGCAAACAGCGGCGCTATAAGAAGCTGATCGAAGCCGGCAAGTGGCCCTGACGGCCCAGACGCCGTAATGCAGCGTCCTCGGTCGCTCACGTGCAGAGCACGCTTCGCTCCCTGCGTCCTTGCCTGACGGCGTCTGGGCCGTCAGATCTTTCGGAAGACTCCCACCACTTTCCCCAGAACCGTGGCCTCGGTGGTCAGGATCGGCTCCATCGTCTCGTTCTCGGGCTGCAGCCGGATGTGGTCTTTTTCGCGGAAGAAGCGCTTGACTGTGGCCTCCTCGCCGATCAGAGCGACGACGATCTCACCGTTGGCTGCATCGCTGGCCGGGCGCACCACCACGTAATCGCCCTCGAAGATGCCGGCGTCCTTCATGCTCTCGCCCCTGACCTTGAGGATGTAGTCGCCGTCCTCGCCGCCAATCACGTCGGGGACCTCGATGTACTCCTCGACGTTCTCCTCGGCAAGGATCGGCTCGCCGGCAGCGACCTGGCCGACCAGCGGCAAGCCGCTACCGGGCCGGATCGTCTTCTTGGCCTTGTCGAAGAGCAGCTCGATCGCCCTTGGCTTGGCAGGATCGCGGCGCAACAGGCCGATCTTCTCCAGGTTGGCGAGATGCGCGTGAACGGTCGAGGAAGAGTGCAGGCCGACCGCCTTGCCGATCTCGCGCACGGTCGGCGGGTAGCCCGTCTTGGCCGCATAGCGGCCGATGAAGTCGAAGATCTCCTTCTGCCTCTTGGTCAGATCCAGGTCCACGCTCGCTCCCCTTCCACATCGGCACGCCGGGTATCGACTCGTTCGAACACTTGTTCGCAAGCGTACCGCTCCTCCCGGATACTCGCAAGGGAACCCGGCCCCGAGCCTCCGAACATCTAGAATCGTCGCCCCTCGAGCGGCTGTGGCGGAACTGGTAGACGCGCAAGGTTGAGGGCCTTGTGCCCCTTACGGGGCGTGATGGTTCGACTCCATTCAGCCGCACTAATCCGGTAAATCAGGAGAATTCAAGGCCTAGGCCTCGGAGGAGTCCTCCTCCGAGGTCTACTGCGGACCGTCTCTAGAGCTCTCAGGCGAAGCGCCTTCGTCTTTGGTCTCGAAAGCCCCTCTGCCTGGACGGAAAGCCGAATCGTCGCCTACCGCTCAAGGTTTGGGCGTCGCATCCGATACCTCCGTTACAAAGTGACGTGGGTTAACGGAAGGGCGACAAACCTGTGACCATGCTTATCGTTCTGGCTGTGCTGGCGGTTTGGGCCGTGCTTGCCCTGTCCGTCCTCGCCCTCTGCAGGATGGCAGCGCAAGCCGACGCCGTCGGCACCGAGGCAACGGATCAGAGCCCGCGGCGCGCGAAGACGTGGGGCACCGTCCGCAAGAGAATCTTTGCGTCGCCCCAGAGCGACCAGTTGGCGACGTACAAATAGTCGATCGCCACCATCTCCTGCAAGGGCACCCGCGAGGGCCCCAGGATCTGCCACGGACCGGTCATCCCCGGCATCAGCTCGAGTCGACGCCGGAACCAGCCCGTCACGTTCTCGTCCTCATCGACGACCAGCGGGCGTGGGCCGACCAAGCTCATCTCGCCGCGGACGATGTTGAGCAGTTGTGGGAGCTCGTCTAGAGCAGACCGCCGCAGCAGTCGTCCGACTCTGGTCACCCGCGGGTCGTCGGCGATCTTGAACAGTCCCTCGGATTCGTTGCGGTGCCGCAGCGAGTCCTTCAGCCGATCGGCGTCGGGCACCATCGTCCTGAACTTGTAGAGGCCGAAATGCTCTCCGTGCTTGCCGACCCGGCGCTGCCGGAAGAGAACGGGCCCCCGGCCGCCAGATTCGAGCTTGATCGCTATGGCGATCGCCAGCATCAGCGGCGCGACGGCGAGCAGGCCCAGCAGCGCGACGGTGAGGTCGAAGGTGCGCTTGACGATGATGGATGAGCGACTGAGGGCGAAGTGGCGGACCCCCATCAGGTTCATGCCGTCGAGGTCGTCAAACTCGACCGACGATCCGACCACCTGCAGCAGCTGCGGCAACACGCTGACCTTGACGTCGACCGCCTCCAGCGTGCAGATCAGGTTCAGCATCGCCTCCGGCTCCAAGCCGTCTGGCGCGACGATCGCACGCTGGATGTCGAGCGAGCACACGAGCTGACGAATCTCCGACAACCGTGGCGCAGAGAGGGCGTTCGTCGACCAGGAGGGGATGTCCGCAGGGTCGACGGAGCCCACCAGCTCCGCCTTGAAGCCCTGGTGCCCGGTCAACTTCGACTCCATCATCGTGGCGGTATCGGCATCGCCGATGAAGAAGCAGCGCTCCGGCGACACCGCCCGCAGCGCCAGGGCCCGGGCGGTTGCGCGGGAGAGGACCAGGAAGACCAGCAGAGCAAGCCAGAGGACCAGGACTTCCTCGCGGCCGAGATCGCCGCCAGAGATCACGACGCTCCCGGCCAGCCAAGCACAGAGTGCGCCCAGCGTGGCGATCTGGAACAGCTTTGGCGTCTCGTCGAGGGTGGTCTTGTGGAGCAAGGTCTGGTCCCGGTCGTAGAGCCCGATCACCTTGGCCACGACGAGCACGCCGGCAAACCCGAGGAAGCTCAGCAGGGTGATCTCGAGCGACCGACCGAAGCCGACTTCGAGCACGAGGAACGCGAGCAGGAAGGAGACGAGATCGGCAACGGCGAGCGAGCGACGGAAGACCATGTCGCGATGCAGGTTCGTTCCCCCCGTGCCCTGCGCATGCAGCGGCGCCTGAGCAGCGGCCTCGCCTCCGAGCGTCCTCAACCGGTAGTTAAAGGCCTCCATGTCGCGCCAGCACCTCCCCCTCGAGCCAGTCCGATCCCCGCCTGCGGCCAATCCACGAACCGCAACTCAGGACTTGCACCGGAAGTGTAGCCATTGCAATCAGCTCAATCTGAAGGTTTCCCGCTTTCGGATGGGGAAATTCGGACAGTTCCAGCTCACCGAGAGCCCCTGCTCCTTGCGCCTGGGGCCTTTACTTTTCCCCTGCAGCCGCGATACAGGCGTGAGAGCGAGCGCTTCTGCCCCAGCACCGTTATCGCGATCACCTCGACCTTGAATCTGCCCTCCGGCAGGTTGTCGAAGACCAGCCGCTTGCGCAGGCGACTGCCGTCCTTGACGTCCGCGACCTTGACACCGCCAAATTTGACGATTAGTCGCCTCAGCGGGTCGTACCTGAGCTTGCGGGGAACGATCGTCAGCGAGCGGCGGCAAGAATCCGAAGTCGGAGAAGGGGGCAGTCCGAGCAAATCATCGGCGGTGACCTCGCCTCCCGTTCCCGGTATGGAGGCAAGCGGGTCCGATTCGACGCAGCCGTAGGTCGCGTCGAAGACGCTGCCGTCGGGAGCGATCCTCGGCTGTTTGAGTTCTCCGGGATCGCTCAAGCAGACCAGCAGCATCTTGCCGTGCGCCGTCTGCATCACCCGCCAGGCGGCGAGACCCGGACGGGTATCGAGCGCACAGCCGGAGCCGCGATACCACTGATGCCTGCCCCAGTAGGAGCCATTTGGTCGTTCCCGCATCCCGGTCCACATCACTTGCCCAACCGGATGCGGGCAGACGGCGAACGTGGTCTGCTGAACCACCGTCCCCTGCAAGGCGCCGTCGCTCCCTTCACTCACCGCGACGGCGCCGCCCCCGAAGGACCAGACCCCTTCGATCGGTTTCGCCGCGACAGCCGTGCTCGCGAAGATCCCCAGGAGCGCAAACACAGGCGCCAACGCCAGGCGCAGCGATCTCGACGTGATTCGGCTCGCGTTCAAGGACGGCAGGATAGTCAGGCAAGCGCGAACTTCAATACGGCGGCCGCCAATCGCCGCCGAAATTCATCCACTGAGAAGCGCTCGGCGTTGACCACGGCCCGCTCCGGCTCGAAGGGAAGCGAGTCGGCCCGGCGCATCGCGGCGGCAAAGGAGTCGGCGTCGTCGAGGGTCGCCAGGCAGCCGGTCTCGCCGTCGAGGACCGTCTCCAGCGCGCCCCCCGCGGCGGCGGCTATCACCGGCCGGCCGGCGGCCTGAGCCTCGACCGCGGTGATTCCGAACTCCTCGCGACTGGGGACGACGACGGCACGGGCGCCCGCGTAGAGCTCGACCAGGTCGGCATCGGGCACCCGGCCGAGGAATTCCGCCTCCGAATAGGCCTGGCTCAAAGCCGCCAGATCGGGCCCTGTGCCGACGACCTGGATCGGCAGGCCCGCTCGCCGCGCGCCCTCCAAGGCGACGTGAACGCGCTTGTGACGGACCACCTCCGAGACGACGAGAAGGGACTCGCCAGGGGATCCCAAACGGAAGCGCCCGGTCTCGACCGGCGGGTGGACGACCACCGCATCCCGACCGTAGCAGCGCCTCAGCCGCTCACGGGTCAGCTCCGAGTTCGCGATGTAGTGGTGAACGCGGGTACTGGCGCGACGGTCCCAGCGCCGCATCCAGCGAAGCTGCAGCGCCAACGGCGGACGCAGCAGCGCCGGCACCTCACTGAGGGCGCGCTCGCGCTCGTACCAGGCGTAGCGGAATGGCGTGTGCGAGTAGCAGATGTGCACCGCCCCCGCGGGCGCTTGGATGCCGTGACCGAAGGCGCTGCTGCTGGTCAAGAGGATCTCGGCGCCGTCGCCGCTGAGCCGTTCGGCAGCCCACGGGTAAAGCGGCAGCAGGCGGCGGAACGAGCTCTGGTCGATCGGCAGCCGCTGCAGCGGCGAGGTTCGGATCGTACGGCCGGCGAAGCGGCCATCCGTCCCGTCTTCGTCATAGAGCAGCGTGAGGATCGGCGCGTCGGGATAGAGATCGGCGATCGCGGCGAAGGTCCGCTCCGCTCCCCGCATCACCAGCAGATAGTCGTGACCGATCGCGATCCGCGGTTGCGGGGTCACGGAACCGACACCTCCTCGACCGCGGATCCGGTGAGGCCGCTGTCGTTCGTCACGTAAAGGACGATCGGGTGGACGCCGGGGCGCAGGTCGACGCGGATCCTCCTGCCGTGACGCTGCGGTCCAGGACCCAGGGCCCAGGCGAAGTCGACGAGGCGCCCGCCCATCGGGTCGAACGACCTCGATGCGTCGAGCTCGACCAGCCACCCCCGGGTTCCCCGGCCGATCGCCTCGCTCACCAGGACGGGAGTCGGGGTGGGGCAGTTGCGATTGAGGAGGTAGTGATCGCGCGGGCCCGGCCCGTGGTAGGCGTGGGGAAGGCAGCCAGGGGCGTCGAAGGTCTTCTGGCCGCTTCCCGGCGCGGTCCCCGCGTCCGTGGCGACGGCGACAACGACGACCCCGGCGACGCCCACGGCGGCTATCGCAAAGCTGAGCAGGACGGAAGGCGAAGGCCTCAAGACGATTCGCATCCTGACGCAAGCAGCGAGGGTTGCGCCGGTAGCCTGGCGCCCGATGAGCGCAAGCGGCCTGGCTCTCGAGGGGAAGATGCGGCACGTCTGCCTGGCCGGACTGCTGGTGCTACCGCCGGCGCTGACCGTCTTCCTCGCCTTCAACTCGGGTGGAATGTTCGAGGTGACCACTGCCTTCGCGGCCCTGCTCGTTCTCGCCGTCGCCGGCCTCGCCGTCGCGGTCGCCCGCTGGCCCCTGGCGGGCCTCTCGGGGCTGGGGGCCAGTGCCCTCGCCCTGCTTGCCCTGCTTGCCGCTCTGACCCTGCTCTCGGCCCGGTGGTCGGGAGCCGAGGGCCGCGCCCTGATCGGGTTCGACCGGGTCGTGCTCTACCTCGCAGTCTTCGGCCTCTTCGCCTGCCTGCCGCGCTCGCAGGAGCGCTTCCGCTGGCTGCTGCGCGGCCTGTTGGCGGCCATCGCGGCAATTGCGCTCGCAGGGCTGATCAGCCGCCTGCTGCCGGACCTGTGGCCCACGACCACCGGCCTCGTCGCCGACCGCCTCAGCTTTCCGATCACCTACTGGAACACCTTCGGGCTGCTGGTCGGGACGGGTTGCCTCTTGGCCCTCCACCACACCTGCGACGCGCGCGAGCCGGCGGCGGTCCGGGTTGCCGCCGCGGCGCTGCTGCCGCTGCTCGCCGCGGCGCTGCTGCTGACCTTCTCCCGGGGGGCGATCGCGGCGACAATCGTTGGGGGTGCCGTCTATCTCCTGGTGGCCCGTCCTGCCGGTGCGCTCGGTGGGATCGCCGCTGCGGCGCCGGCGGTCGTCCTCGCCCTCACCCAGACCTATGCGGCGGAGCAGATACACGAAGGACTGCCGCTGACGCCGGATGCCATCGCCGAGGGCGAGCACTTGGCGCTGGTCCTAGCGCTGTGCGCGGCCGGCGCCGCCGCACTCCGCGTCCTCGGCCTGGCCGTCGACGCCTGGGTCGCCCGGCTGCCGCTCGCCTCCCCCGGCTGGCACCGCGGCACCCGGATCGCGGCGGTAGCCGCAGGGGCGCTGGCGTTGACGGCCTTCGTCGCCATCGACGGTCCCGGCACGTTGCAGCGGCAGTTCGACAGGTTCGTCGACAACACCCACGAATCGGCCCCGACCGGCGGCCAACGCGAACGGCTGCTGGAGATCGGAAACGACGGCCGGCGGCCGCTCTGGGAGGTCGCCGACGACAGCTTTCGAGAGCAGCCGCTGCGAGGAAGCGGCGCCGGCACCTTCCAGCTGGAGTGGGAGCGCCACCGGACGGATGGCCCGCCACGGCTCTACGCCTATTCGCTCTACTTCGAAACCCTCGCCGAGCTCGGCCTGGTGGGCATTGTGCTGCTGGTCGGGGCCCTGCTGACGATCCTCGTCGGCATCGCCCTCAATGCCCGCGGACCGGGCCGGCCGGCGTACGCAGCCGCCCTGGCGGTGGTGCTTTGCTGGGTCCTGCACGCCGGCGTTGACATCGACTGGCAGACCCCGGCCCTGGGCGTTCCCGTCTTCGCCCTCGCGGGCTTCGCCTTGGCCCGACCGCGCGAGCGGCTCAAATACGACGCCTCTCGCCGCGGCCCCGCCGCCCGCCTCGTTCGCCTTACTGCGGGAGGCGCCAGACCGGCACTGGCCCTGATCTGCCTGTCGCTGGCCGTCGTCCCCGCCCTGATGACTGTGGCCCACGCACGCCTGCGCGACAGCGTCGAGGCACTTGATGCGGACGCATGCGGGCGAGCCCGTGACGAGGCTCAGGCATCGATCGACGCGATCGATGCCGGGCCAAGGCCCTACGAGGTGCTGGCGATGTGTGCCGCCCGGGCCGGAGAAGCGGAGGCCTCGGTCGAGTTGGCACGGGCCGGAGTGGCGCAGGATCCCGGCTCCTGGGAGCCCCACTACGCACTTGCCCTTGCACGGGGCGCGGCGGGGCGCGACCCACGCCGGCAAATCGCGGTCGCGGCCAGGTTGAACCCGCAGAGTCCCTTGCTGGAGGAAGCCGCCGCCGCGGTCCACGGCGGCGGCCCCGAGCGCTGGCGCCGGGTTGCCCTGTCCCTCCCCTTCCAGCTGGAATGAGCGTCGTCTAACGCTTGATCGCGGCCTTCAGCGCGGCCTTGACCCGCCCCCGCAGCCTGGTCCCCCGCTCGAGCCAAGGCGCGAATCCCAGGCGGCAGAGGCCGATGCGCAGGCGCAGCTGCGGCCCGTCTCCAAGCTGCTCGAGCAGGGAGACCATCTGCGCGCGCTCCTCCGGCGTGTACTGGGGTCCAAAGCAGTGGGCGCAGTGATGGGCGGCAAATCGGGCCCGCTGGCGCCTCACCGCCCTCAAGTCCCAGCCCCGCCGCCGCCAAGCTGGTTCGAAGACCTCCGTGAAGATGCGGATGTAGCCCCTCGAGTTGCAGCCCCTTGCGGCGCGAGCGCGTCCCTCCTTGGTCCTCCCAAACGCGATACCGGGCCAGGGGCTCGTCGAGGTAGACGTTTCCGTAGCCGACGTCGGCCATCCGCACCGAGAGGTCGTAGTCCTCGACGAACTCGGGCCGGCCGGAGTAGTAGTCGAGCTCGCGCAGCGCCTCATTGCGGAAGATCAGGACATTGGCAACCGTGCGGTAACCCGAGAGCGAAGCGCGCAGGGCCTCCTCCGCCGGCTGGAAGCCGGTGGAGCGAGCGAGGCGGCGCTCGCTCGTGGGGTGTCCCGCGGCGTCGATCTCGGTGACGCCCGAGTGGCCGTATCCGGCCTCCGGGTACGCCTGCATGAGGTCGACGAGGCGGCTGAGGAAACCCGGAGCAAGTTCGTCGTCGGAGTCGAGCCGGACCAGCAGCTCGCATCGCGGTGCCCGCAGCAGCGCCGAGACGTTGGCGGCGATTCCGACGTTGACAGCCTGGCGGATCACCGCGATCGCCGGATCCCGCCGCTCCAGCTCGTTCAGCAGCTCGGCGGTGCCGTCGGTGCTGGCGTCGTCGGCGATCCAGACTTCGGACGGCCCTTGGTAGTCCTGCCGCAGCGCCGACTCGATCGCCCGCTCCAGGAACCCCGCTTGGTTGTAGGTGGGTATGCAGATCGCCACGCTCGGCAGGGGACCGCTTGGCATCGGGGAGACCTTAGCTCGCGCGGCTATCCTGCTGTGTCCGTTCGCGGGCTTCTATGCGGATAGCCATGTACCACTTCAGCCTGCCGCGGCCGGGACGCAAGCCAGGTGGCGTCGAGGTCTTCGTCGATCGCCTCGCCAGGGCGATGAGCGGACGCGGACACGAGGTCGTCGTCTTCACTTACTCGCCGGCTCCGGCCGATGCGGGCTACGAGGTCAAGCGGCTGCGTCCGCACGCGACCGAGCACCTTCGCCTGCTGCGTCAGTACGGCTCCCCATGGCTGCTCAATCTCCAGTCGTTCGACGGCTTCGACGTTGCCCACTTCCACGGCGACGACTGGTTCTTCTTCCGCCGCCGGCTGCCAGTGGTTCGCACGTTCCATGGCTCCGCCCTGCTCGAGGCGACCAGTGCGACGTCGCTCAAGCGCCGAATCGACAAGGGTCTGATCTTCCCCTTGGAGCTTCTCGCCGGCCACCTGGCAACCGCCAGCTATGGCGTCGGGGTCGACTCGGAAGCGATCTACCGGACCTCCGGCCTGCTCAACCTCGGCATCGACCGCGCGGCAACGGCCCCCCACCCCTCCCCGCGCCCATCGATCCTCTTCGTCGGCACCTGGCAGGGGCGCAAGCGCGGCGCTTTTCTCCGCGACGTCTTCCGGCGCGAGGTCCTGCCCGCCCTCCCCGAGGCAGAGCTCTGGATGGTCTCCGACTTCTGCGAGGAGTCCGAGGGCGTGCGCTGGATCCAGGCCCCTGGCGACGCCGAGCTGAGCGAGTTGATGTCGCAAGCCTGGGCCTTCTGCCTGCCGAGCAGCTACGAGGGCTTCGGCATTCCCTATCTCGAAGCGATGGCGCACGGGGTGCCGGCGATCGGCTCGCCCAACCCCGGCGCCCGCATGCTGCTCGCCGACGGCTGCGGGATCCTCGCCGAGGACTCCGAGCTGGGTCAGCGCCTGGTCGACGTCCTGGGCGACCGGGAGCTGCGGACCGCGCTGGCAACCCGGGGGGCCGATCGGGCGCAGGAATACTCGTGGGACCGGATGGGCGAGCGCCACGAAGACGCCTACCGGCAGGCGATCGAGAGCTGGAGCGCTCGCCGGGCCGGAGACCTCAGCGACTGACCCGCTCGATCACTGCCTCCAGGCGCCCGCGCATCTCCTCCGCATCGAACTTCTCGGCGGCGATCCGCAGTGCCAGGCGGCGGCGATCCGGCTCGCCCGCGGGGTCGAGGCGCCAGGCTTCGATCGCCGCGGCCAGGCGCGCTGGGTAAGAACGGTCAACGACACCGGTGTAGCTCTGGGTCCAGCCGTGCGGGCCCAGCAGAGCTGCCCCTTCGCCGACGTGGGTTGCGATCACCGGGCAGCCGCAACTGAGGTAGAGCGGCAGCTTGCCGGTCGTCCTGACCCTGCCGACGATGTCGTTGGTTTGGGTCGAGATCGCGGCGTTCATCAGGCTCACGTAAGCGTTGACCCGCTCCGGCGGGACCCAACCGACGAAGCGGCAGCGCGCGGCGACGCCGAGAGTCTCCGCGCGACGGCGCAGTGGCTCCAAGCCGCTGCCGTCACCGACGATCAGGGCGGCCACCGAGCGGTCCGTCATAGGCAGAGCCTCGATCAGGTCCCAGCCGTAACTGATGCCGTGCCGGGGAGAGGCGATCAGGCTCCCCACCAGACCGACGACGAACGCCCCGTCCAGCTCCAGCTCGGCGGCGAGCTCGGCGGCCTGGACCGGCTTGGCCTGGACCGGCGCCAGGTCGGGGATGTGCGTGGCCGGTCGGGGCACGTGGGCGGCGTGAAGGCGGCCGCGGACGACAACCTCGTCGGCGCAGCGCAAGGTGAGCTGCTCACCGGCCCCGACCAGAGCCAGACCGGCGAAGCCCCGCTCGCCCAGGGAACGGGCGAGGGCGTAACCGGCGTCGCCCGTGTCGACGACGATCCGGCGGCGGCTGAGCCGGCCGGCGGCCGCCGCGGCCGTGGTCGCCTTGCCGACGTCGACCAGGTAGATCACGTCGGCCTCGGTCGCGAGGACGGAGCGCGCCGCCGCCAGCGCCCCCCGCAGCCCGGGCGCCGCAGCGATCACCGCTGTCTCCCCAGCCCCGTCCCGCAGCCGCCTGGCCCGCTCGGCGGCCGCGCTCGACTGGCAGACGCTCAGCACCCGGACCGGGCGACTCCCCGGCTCGACTTTCCGGCCCTGATGCGACCTGCGGAGGGTGCCGAGTGCCCGCAGCCGACCGGACACGTTGCCACGGAGAAGATCCCACCTCCACCCTCCGCCGGTGACCGCGGTCACAACCGCGGCGACGAAGCCCGGCGAAGCGCGCGTGCCGACCCCGAGCGCCCAGGCGAGATGGGCAACCCTGCCGGCGGGCGACAGGTGCTCCAGCATCGCCAGGGTCTCGTTGTGGGCGGCATCCGCGAGGTCGCGCTCGCCACGCTCCCGGTCTTCGGCAACCCGCGGCTGTGGCCGGTGGTCGACGGCGATAGCGGGGTCGTAGACGACCCGGCAGCCCCGTCGGCGCAGCGCCAGGCACAACCCCAACTCCCAGTGGTGCTCGGTGGTGACGGCGCGCAGGCGGCGGTCGATTCCGATCTCGCGGGCAAGATCGCCGCGGATACTCAAGTTGACCCCCTTGAGGACGTCGACGTCCCGCGCCGGGCCGCTGCCGAGGTGGTGGTTGCCGGTGGTGCGCCCGAACCAGCTGACCAGGCCCACCCGGCTCTCCGCCCCCTCCTCCAGGCGCTCTCCGTGAAAGACCCAGTCCCGACCGCCGACGGCTCCGACGCGCGGATCGAGCCCGAAGACCCGCTCGATCCGCTCGATCCAGTCCGAGCGGGCTTCGGCGTCGTCGTCGGTGAGGCAGATGACCTCGCCCAAGGCGGCGGCGACGCCCGCGTTCAGCGCCGTCGCCACCCCCGGGGAACCGGCTGGGACGTCGATCGTGACGATGCGAACAAGCGGAGCGTGGGCGCGTGCGACGCGGTGGCTTGCCTCGTCCTCGCGGCGGGCCACGACGATCACCTCGTCGGGCGCTCTATCCTGCCGCTCTAGAGCCGAAAGACAGCGGCCCAAGACCTGAGGGCGACGGTAGGTGGGGACGACGACAGAAACGCGCATCGCAACATCGTTGCACCGGATCAGATTGTCCAACGAGAAGCTAACGTCTCTCAGTCACATTCCTTTGACAACGATCCCGGTCATAGATGGAGGGCCAAGCAAGTGAACGAGACCTCAGACGCCACCGAGATCTTCGCCCCCCTCTGGAAACGCAAGTGGCTGATCCTCCTCGTCGGGGTGCTGGTCGGGGTCGCCACCTACCTCTACTACGACCATGAGCCCAAGGTGTACGGAGCCTCGACTGGCGTCTACCTGGGCAGCGGCTCCGAAGTCCAAGCGCTGCTCGGCAACGGCCAGGCCACCTCCACCGAAAATGACCGCAGCATCACCAACCAGGTGGTGCTGATCAACTCCAGCGTCGTCGGAGCCGCCGTGCAGCGGCGCCTGCTCGAGGAAGGGAACACCGAGGCGGCCGGCGGCACCGTCACGGCGACCGCCGCCAAAGGCAGCGACTTCATCTTGATCTCGACCACCGCCGGCACCGGCCAGGCCGCCGCGGACCTCGCCAACACCTACGTCCAGGTCTATCTGCGCCTGCGCGAAGCGAGCTACCGAAGGAACATCGAAATCGCCCTCGCCAGCACCAACGAGCAGCTGCGGGCGACCGAAGAAACGGTCACCCCGACCGCGTCGGAAACCCTGCAGATTCAGAACCTGGTCGATCGCATCAACCAGCTGCGCTCGCAACTCTCGCTTGGCGACGCCGGCAACCGGCAGATCAACCCCGCCGTCGCCAGCTCCGTGCCGCTCTCTCCCAAGCCGATGAGAAACGCGATCTTCGGCTTCGTCCTCGGCCTCGTCCTCGCGGCCGTCGGCGCCTACGTCCTCAGCCGCTTCGACCGCCGCCTGCGTTCCCTGGCCGACATCGAGGAGACCTTGCAGGCCCCGGTGCTGACCACGGTCCCGTCGATCCGACGGCCGATCGTCAACCAGCAGGGTGAGGTGTTGCCGGCGGCGGCGCTGCGCGAGCCCCTGCGACGGCTGCACACGACCCTGCAGTTGCGCAACATGGCGGATCCCGACCGGGGCCCGGCGCCGCGCTCGCTGCTCTTCGTCAGCGCCGATGCCGGCGACGGCAAGTCAACGCTGCTGGCCGGCCTGGCCATGGTGCAGCGCGAGGCCGGCGAACGGGTCGTGATCCTCGAGTCCGATATGCGCCGCCCGATTCAGGCGGATCTGTTCGGCATCGACGGCTCGCAGGGTCTGGCCGAGGTCTTGGCGGGAGCGGTCCCGGTTCAGCAGGCGACCCAGACCCTCGGGGCCTCCCCTCCCGCAAGCCCTGTCGCCCCTTTCGATCTGGGAGAGGGAGTCGCGACGGTGGCTGAACAGCGGGTCGGCGGCTCCCTGTCGATCCTGCCAAGCGGCGGCGCGGTGGCCAATCCCCCGGCGCTGCTCGCCGGTCGGGCGATGCCGATGCTGCTCGGCTCGCTCAGCGAGGAATTCGACTACGTCCTGGTCGATGCCCCACCCCCACTCGAGGTCAGCGACGTCTTGCCACTGCTGGCAACGGTCGACGCGATCGTGATCGTCGCTCGGGTCGGTCACACCGGCGAGAGCTCGGCTCAGCGCCTCGTCGACCTGCTCTCGCGCGCGCCCCATGCGCCGGTGGTGGGGGTGATCGCCAACGACGCGTCGGAGTCGGACATGGAGACCTTCGGGCTCTCTTTGACGGACTACGGGCGCGGCGCCAACTCCCGGTGAGAATCGGGCCCTCACTCGCCGGGGCGCCAACCGCCCCTTGGAACAGTCACCCCGCCATTCTCGGCCGCCGCCGACAGGAGCTGCTCGCCGGCTTCCTCGCTGCGGCGATTCCCCTTCTCCTCGCCCTGGCGATCGCGGTGAGGGTCCCCGACCCGAACTTCTTCCTCGCCGCTGGGATCATCTTCGTGATGCTGGCGCTGGTGGCCTTCGCCGCCAGCACCCGCTACGAGGTGACCCTGACCATCCTCGTCCTCTACTTCGGGCTGGCCGACGGCGTGATCAAGCTGGAGACCACGAACCAACTGGTCTCCAGCCTGCGCGACCTGATGATCGCCTCGCTCTGCGTCGGCGTCCTGGCGCGGGTCGTGATCCGTCGCGAGAAGATCGAGTTGCCGCCTCTGTCGGGCTGGGTGATCGCCTTCGTCGTCCTCGTCCTGGTCGAGGCCGCCAATCCCCATACCTTCGGGATCCTTAAGGTGCTCGGCGGCTTTCGCCAGCATCTGGAGTGGATTCCGTTCTTCTTCGTCGGCTACTACCTGATGCGGTCCAAGCATCGCTTCCGCAATCTGTTCCTGCTGCTCGGCGTGATCGCGCTCGCCAATGGCGTGGTAAGCACGATCCAGACCCAGCTCACCCCCGAACAGCTCGCCGCGTGGGGGCCCGGGTATGAGGAACGGATCACCGGCTCCGGCGATGTTTCCGGTCGCGTCTACTCCGACAACGAAGGCACCGAGCGAGTGCGGCCCCCGGCGCTGGGCTCCGATCTTGGTTTCGGCGGCTTCGTTGGCGTCCTCGCCCTACCGGGACTGCTGGCCCTGTTGGGGGCGCGGGGAATACGACAGCAACCCTTGGTGGTGCTGCTCTGTCTCGGCTCACTGCTTGCCGTTGCAACTTCGCTGCAACGGCAGGCGGTGCTGGGTGCGGTGATCGCCGCGATCGCGCTGGCAATGCTCTCGGCCAGTGCCGGGCGACGGGCGACCAACGTCCTGGCCGGCCTGCTGGTGATCGCGACGCTCGGCTTCGTCCTCGCCTCGGCCCTGGCGCCCAGCGCCGGCGAGGGAGTCTTCTCACGCTACGAAAGCATCACCCCCGACAAAGCGGCCACCACCTCGGTCGAGTACCGCCAGGCGACGATCGCCCAGATCCCGGCGGTGGTCGAGGAGTATCCGCTGGGCGCCGGCCTCGCAATCGCCGGGGCAGGCAAGAGCTTTGGCGGCACCAGCACGCCAATCATCGATGGTCACACCGCCAGTGCCGAGTCCCAGTACAACTACGTGACCCTTGAACTCGGCCTGCCGGGATTGATCCTCTGGGTCGCGCTCTCAATCACCCTGATCGCCTTGGCCATAACCGGGCTGCGGCGGATCGGCGACGTCGAGCTGCGCCTCCTCCTGGCTGGGGTCTTCGCCGCTGTGATCGCCTTCACGATCATGGGCTTCGTCGGACCGACGATGTCGAACCTTCCGTTCGGGCCGTACTTCTGGTTCGCCCTCGGAGTCGCCGCCTACTGGTTCAAGACCAGACCGGCACGGGGACGCCTCGAACCGCGATGAGCTCCGTCGCCGCCGACTCGAGGACGTCGAGCGTCTCGATCTGCATCTGCACGCGCAACCGGCCCGCCGAGCTGCGGCGCGCCCTCGACAGCATTGCCGCCTCGAGCCTGCGGCCAGCTCAGGTGATCGTCTCCGATGACGGGGACGAAGACGACACTCCCGCCCTGGTCGCCGCCCATTCGCTTCCGATTCTCTACACGAAGGGTCCTCGCTCCGGCCTCGGCGCAAATCGCAACCACGCGATCTCGGTCGCAACCGGGGACTACCTGCTGTTCCTCGACGATGACGGCGCCCTTGGCGAGACTTTTCTGGAGCAGGTCGACCGCGTTCTGGGGGCGCTCGAGCCCGCGCGACGCGCCCACGCGATCGTCACCGGCGCCGACCTCGAGGACGGGCGCCTCGTGGTCCCCAACGACCAGGGGCTGCTGGGTTTCCAGTCGCGGGCCTACAAGCCGGGAGCGCCCCTGCACACCGTCGTCATCAACGCCGCGCTCTTCCCGCGCCGGCTCTTCGAGGACATCGGTTTCGACCCCAACCTCAGATACGGCTTCGATGAGGTCGACATCACCACCCAAGCCGTAGCCAGGGGCTTCACCATCGTCCCTTGCTTCGACGCCGTCAATTTCCACTTCCCCTCTCCCGTCGGCCGCGACGAGTACCGAGATCTGGCCAGCGCCTCACGGCTCTACGTGACGCTGAAGCGGAGGCGCTGGACCGAGGGCTCCCGGCTGCGCGCCTGGTTCGGCTTCGGCCTCGCGGTCGCGCATCTGTTCGCCGCCTCGGTCAAGCGTCGTGGCCCCGCAGGAATCGGTGACGCGCGGCAGGCGGTCGCCCTCGCCCGCGCCCACTATGCGTCCTTTCTCGCCGCCAGAGACGAGGTGGACCGGTGATCGGCCGAGTTCGCGATCCCGGCGGCCGCGCCTCGCCCGGCTCGGCGTCCCTGCGCCAACTGCAGCCGCTGGTCGGCAACCGCCGCGGCCCGATCGTGACCCTGGCGGCGGTCTCGGTCCTCTCCGGCCTGACCGAAGCCGTGATCCTCGCCGTCGTCGCCCAGGTCGCCGCCAGTCTCGTCACCGGCGACTCCGCGATCGACGTCAGCGTCGGAGCCCTCAGCGTCCACACCACCGTCGACGCCCTGCTGATCGCAGCCGGCGTGCTGGCCCTGATGCGCCTCGCGCTGCAGGTGCCGATCGCCTGGCTGCCGGCACGGATCGCCGCCGACGTCCAGGCCGGGCTGCGCCGGGACCTCTTCAGCGCCTTCACCCGCTCCTCTTGGGGCGTGCAATCGGACGATCGCGAGGGTCACCTGCAGGAGATGTTGACCAGCCAGGTGGTGCAGGCGACCCAGGGCGCCCAGCAGGTGACGATCTTCCTGACCGCGCTTCTCTCCTTTCTGGTCCTGATCGTCTCCGCGCTGGCGCTCAACTTCGTCGCGGCGGTAGTCGTCCTCGGCGCGGCGGCGGCGCTCTTTGCCCTGCTCCGGCCGATGAACCGGCTCGGGCACCAGCGCTCGCACGCCCTCTCCCAGGCCCAGATGGACTACGCGAGCGGCGTCGGCGAGGCGGTGCGAGTAGCTGAAGAGACCCAAGTCTTCGGCGTCGCCGGGGCCCAGCGCAACCGCATCGGCAACCTCATCTCGACCTCGCAGGACCTCTTCTTCCGGACTCAGTTCGTCGCCCGGCTGGTGCCTGGGCTCTACCAGAGCCTGATCTTTCTCGTGATCGTGATCGGACTGGCTGGCCTCTACGCATCCGGCATCGGGCAGGTGGCCTCGCTCGGGGCGGTGGTCCTGCTGTTGGTCCGCGCCGGCTCCTACGGTCAACAGCTGCAGAGTTCCTACCAGCTCACGCGTCAGGCGCTGCCGTTCGTCGAACGCCTGCAGGAGGCGGAGCGGCGGTACGCAGAGAGCGACCTGCCGGCAGGCGATCAACCTTTGGCGGCGTTGCGGACTCTGCGCCTGGAGCGGGTCTCGTTCGGCTACCGACCAGCGCGGCCGGTGCTGTCTGAGGTCAGCTTCGAGGTGCAAGGGGGAGAAGCGGTCGGTGTCGTCGGGCCTTCCGGAGCGGGCAAGTCGACCTTGGTGCAACTGCTGCTGCAACTGCGGGCCCCCGACAGCGGCAGCTATGCGCTCAATGGAGTCGCCGCCAGAGAAATCAACCCTGAAGACTGGCACCGCAAAGTCGCATACGTACCGCAGGAACCGCGGCTTCTGCATGCCTCGGCGGCCGAGAACATCCGCTTCTTCCGCCCGCTCGATCAGGGCGCAGTGGAAGCAGCGGCGCAGATGGCCCGTATCCACGAGGACATCCTCAGCTGGGGCGATGGCTACGACACGGTCATCGGGCCTCGTGCCAGCGCCGTCTCCGGAGGGCAGCAGCAGCGCATCTGCCTCGCCCGGGCCCTCGTCGCAAAACCGCAGATTCTCGTTCTCGACGAGCCGACCAGCGCCCTCGACCCGCGCTCGGAGGCGCTGATCCAGGAGTCGCTGCACGGTCTCAAGGGCGAGCTGACGATCTTTGCCATCGCCCACCGGATCTCGACTCTGGACATGTGCGACCGGGTGATCGTCATCGTCGACGGCCGCCTCGACGCTTTCGACACCACCGCCGGCCTGCTGCAAAGCAATCCCTACTACCGGTCGGCCTCCGGCCTCAGCGAGAGCGCCTCCGGGAAGGCCACACCTTGAGCATGCCCGACCGCAAGATGACCATCAGGCGGGTCGGCGGGGCAGTCCGACGCCGCGCCCGCCACCTGCCCGCAACGGCGAGGAGGCGGCTGCCCTTCGGCGATCGCTTCCGTCTGGCGCTCGAGGATCCCACGGCCCCCATCTGCAGTGACATGAAGGCCGAGTCGAGCACTCTGCTGCTCGCCTTCGGAGGGATGAAGGGAAAACTCGACATACCTCCTTTCGAGTTCTTCGGATTGACGGGCGAGATGCCGATCAAACGCCTCTTCGTGAGAGATCTGAAGCAGGCCTGGTATCACCGTGGCGTCCAACGCCACGGTGCGACGATCCCGAAGGTCGCTGAGCATCTCGACCGACTCATCGCCTCGCAGCGGATCGAGCGACTCGTGGTGGTTGGCACCTCCGCGGGGGGATACGCGGCGTTGATCTTCGGTTCGCTGCTGGGAGCAGATCGGGTGCTCTGCTGGGGACCGCAAACCTGCCTCGACCTGAAAGTCCTGGGTCAGATGGACGACCACCGGTGGGACGACAGGATCGCCGGCCTGATGTCTAACCACCACTTGGACGAGGACTGGTTGGACCTGCGTCGTGCCCTTCCCCCGGCCCGCATCGCCCAGACCCGATACGAGCTTTTCTTCGACGACTCCTATCTGCTCGACCGCCTCCACGTCGAGCGACTCAGCGACGTCGACGGAGTGCAGCTGCGGCCGGTCGCCGGCGGAAAGCACGAGGTGGCCCGCCAAATGCGCAAGACGGGCGAACTGGAGCAGGTACTGCGGGGCGCACTCGGTGTTTGACGGTTCGCGACGGACCCCGGACTTCTTCATCGTCGGTCACCCGAAGTGCGGCACCACCGCCCTCTTCGAGATGCTGCGGACCCACCCTCAGATCTACATGCCGGACTGTAAGGAGACCCAGTTCTTCGCCACCGAGCTCGGCAGCCGGCCCGGGACCGAAGGGCGCACGTTGACTCAGTACCTCGACCTGTTCGCCGCTGCCGGGCCCGGCCAGCAGGTAGGAGAGGCATCGGTATCCCACCTCTGGTCCCGCACCGCCGCGGCCGGCATCGCCGAGCTGCGGCCCGACGCCAAGATCATCGCGATCCTGCGCGAGCCGGCGAGCTTCCTGCGCTCGCTGCATCTGCAGTTCGTGCAGACGCGGGTCGAGTCGGAGAGTGACTTTCGTAAGGCACTGGCGCTGGAGGACGTGAGGCGAAAGGGACGCGAGCTGCCGGCTTCCTCGGCGCACTGGCCCCTGAAGCTCCTCTACTCCGATTACATCCGCTACGTCGAGCAGCTGCGCCGCTACGAAGACCGCTTCCCTGCCGAGAACATCCTGGTCCTGATCTACGACGACTTTCGCCGGGACAACGAGGAGACCGTGCGCCGGGTGCTGCGCTTCCTCGAAGTCGAGGACTCGGTGGCGGTCGCCGCAAGCGATGCCAACCCATCCGTGCGGGTGCGCTCGACCCGCGTCAACGACACCCTGCAGGCATTGATGATGGGCCGGGGCCCGGTCTCCGGCGCGCTCAAGGCCGGGGTCAAGGCGGTGACGCCGAGAGCGGCCCGGCTGCGAGCCTTCGAGGCCTTCCGCCAGCGCTTCGTCTACTCCAAGCCGGCGCCAGAGGACGAGAGACTGACCGGCGAGCTTCGACGGCGATTCGAGCCCGAGGTCGTGGCGGCGGCCGAATATCTCGGCCGTGACCTCGTCAATCTCTGGGGATACGACCACCATGCCTGAGAACGCTCCCACCGGCCCCGTGCGACGGCCCCTCGTCCAGCCGCTGCTGCGTGCGGTGCCGGCCGGCCTTGGGCGGGTGCGCCTGGCCAACTACTGCTATCGCGTTCGCTTCCGCGGTCGCGCGAGCGGCGCTCGTCGCTCCACCCAACTCCGGGACCGCTCCAGGTTCGAGCTGGAGTTGGGCGACTGGCCCCAGGCCAGAGCCTTCCTCCTCGGCGAGTATGACCCGGATACCGTCCGGTTCATCGGCGCCGCGCTGCCCGAGAAGGGCGTGTTCTTCGATGTCGGTGCACACGTCGGCCTGATCTCTTTTCAGGTCCTGCGGCACCGTCCTTCCGCTCGGATCCACGCCTTCGAGCCGCACCCGGATCGCAATGCGCAGTACCGCCACCACCGGCAGCTCAACGGCGCCGAGAACCAGGTGGAGATCAACGAGACGGCGCTCTCCGATGCCGTCGGAGAGGTCGGCTTCGACTTCGATCGCCATGCGATCGGGGAGCGGGGCACGCCGGTTCCGACCACGACACTCGACCGCTACGCCGACGCCGCCGGGGTCGAGCGAATCGACGTGATGAAGCTCGACGTGGAGGGCCACGAGCTGAGCGCGCTGCGGGGGGCCGAGCAGATGCTGAGCGAAGGCCGGATCGGGAAGATCACCCTGGAGGCGATGGACGTCCACGGGGACACGAGCGAGGCGGCGGCGCTCCTGGAGAGTTATGGCTATCGCCCGGTGGACCTGCCGAGCTCGCCCGCGACGGCACTGCGGAGGAGGCTGCGGGCGGCCGGTCCATCCGCGAACACCGCCTACGAGCTCCGATGACCGCACGGGGGAGGATGCCGGACTTCTTCGTCGTCGGCCATGCGAAGTGCGGCACGACGGCACTGTATGAAGCATTGAAGCCACATCCCGAAATCTTCCTGCCGGAGCTGAAGGAGCCCTACTTCTTCATCCCCGAAGTGCGCCGTGAAGAACGCTGGACGCTGTTCGGCGCTCCGCGCACACTCGAGGAGTATCTTGCCCTCTTCGCCCCCGCCGCCGAGAACCAGCGCGTCGGGGAGGTCTCACCGCATTACATCTGGTCTGACACCGCCGCGCCAGGCATCGCCGCGGCGCAGCCCGATGCCCGCATCATCGCGATCCTGCGCGAGCCGGCGAGCTTCCTGCGCTCGCTGCATATCCACCTGCTCAAATCCCACATCGAGACCGAGAAGAGCCTGCGCCGAGCCCTTGACCTGGAGGATGCCCGGCGCGAGGGCCGGTCGGTCCCCAGCTCCTCCCGCTGGCCGCGCCTGCTCCTCTACTCCGAGCACGTGCGATACGCGACCCAGCTGCGGCGCTTCTACGACCTCTTCCCGCCCGAGCAAATTCTGGTTCTTGTCTACGAGGACTTTCGCCGCGACAACCGTGCGACCCTGGCTGCCGTGCAGCGTTTTCTGGAGGTGGACGAGGCCCCGGAGCTGGAGATACCGGAGTCGAACACAACCGCGCAACAGGTGCGCCGACCTGGCCTCTACAGCGCCCTGCACCGGCTCTCGATGGGACACGGCAGGGGCGGCGGCGCCCTGCGGAGCGCGATCAAGGCGCTCACCCCCCAGGGCCTGCGCCGACGCACGCTGGAGTCGACGCGGCACCGTTTAGCGATGGGGAACCCCAAGCGCCCCGACGAGGAGCTGGCGGCCGAGCTGCGCCAACGCTTCAAGCCCGAGGTGACCGCGGTCAGCGAGCTGCTCGGGCGCGACCTCGTCGCCCGCTGGGGGTATGAGGACGTCGGTTGAGCACGGTGCGGATCAGCCGCGGTAGACGAGACCCGTGCCGGCGGCCAGCAGATCTTTGACCAGGGCCTTCCTGCCCAAGGAGCCCGCGGCGCGATCGGAGTAACCCCTGGCCCGGATCGCCCGCGCCAGACAGCGCGACCGCTCGACCGCCGAGCCTCCGGGACGGTACATCCCTGCCCGCTGTTCGAGCAGGTCGGCGAAGCGAAGATGAGTTTTCTCAAGTCCGCGCAGGGCCGCTCGTTGACGGTCATCCAGGCGGTCTCCCGCTGCGAGCCAGCGCAGCACCGCTGCCTTGTCCTCGACGGCGGCCTTCGTCTCCAGAAGGCGATTGAGGTCGGACTGCCGGCGGCGTCGCAACAATTTCGACGGCGGACCCTGCTCATAGCCACTGACGTTGCCGCCATGCCGGCGGTACAACGCCAGCGGCTCATCGAGCAGAATGAGGCCGTTGTCCGCTCCGGCCAGGAGCACGAGCAAGGTGTCGTGCCCGTACGCCAGGGCGGTCTCGGCCGGCAGCGGTGGCTCGCGCAGGTAGTCGAGCAGCCTGCGCTCGAAGCACATCGCGAATCCCGGGCCACCGACGAACGTCGGGTAATCCCGCGGCCGCAGCCTCTGCTCCTGGCGGATGTTCGGGTGCAGGGTCCCGGTCGGCTTCAACCTCTCATCGACAACCTGGGCCGCGTGCATAACCAAGCTGGGTCGATCCCCAGAAGCGAGAATCGCCTCGCAGCGAGCCAGCTTCCCAGGCAGCCAGACATCGTCCTGGTCGCAAAACGCGATCAAGTCTCCACCGCATCTGGAGCCCGCCAGCAGGAAGTTGGCAAACCAGCCGAGCTGCGACTCGTTGCGGTGGATCCGGACCGCAAATGGAGCCGACTCGGCAAAGCTGGCAAGAATGTCGGGTGTGCGGTCTGAGGAGCAGTCGTCGCAGACCACCAACTCATCCGGCAGTCTGCTCTGAGCCAGGATCGAGTCGAGTTGCTCAGCGAGGAAACGCCCCCCGTTGAACGTGCCCATTGCGATTGAGATGGTCCTGCTCATCGAGGGAGCGAGCCAGTGTATGCCCCCCTGCCTTCAGGCCTCCGGAAAATCGATCGTCAGCAGCCGCGGGTAGTTCGTCGCGGCGATTTCGAAGATCGCCCGGTCGCCATGGCGAGAGACGAGCCGGGCCGGGGTCGCTTCGTCGCGCAGGGGGTCGTAGGCGCTGACCTGCGGCGGTTCGCTCTGCGGAAGGTTGGCGAAGGTGATGCGGAAGCGCTGGTCGGGGAGGTCGAAGCGGGTTGGAGAGGAGGCTGGAATGGCCGGGTCCCAGACCGTGGTCAGGTTCGGCGTCATCACGTAGACCGGAACGACAAAGCGATCGGGAGCAGCCTGAAAAGGAAAGACGGCGAGAACGTCGCGGTCGTATAGATCGGGGTGGGCAGCGGTCCCGTCGCCGGCCCAGACCGCGTGATTGCCCGCTTGGGCGATCGAGGCGAGGTGAAGCTGCCGGGCCGCGCCAGCCGGTCCGGGACCGTCGAATCGCGCCAACAGCCGCGGCAGCGCCGCCATCGTCTCGCCGCCGAGCGAGTCGCCGGGGTAGGTATCCGGGTCGGCGTCGAGCGCCTCCATGAACCGATCTGAGATCAGGTCGTAGCCGGGGTGGTGGGCGGCGGCGTAGAAGTACTCTCGCGCGACTCCCTTGGCAACCATCGCGACAAGGCTGCGCAGCACGATCTCGGCCTGCACCCGTTCTTCCTGAGCCCCGGTCAGGGTGCCGATGTACTGGTCCTGATAGCCGGCCGGAACCGGCATCAGGGTTTTGGTGTTGAGGTTGTACTCGGTCATCCAGACCTCGGCCGGATCGCCACCGGAAGGGCCGACCGCCCGACCGTGGGGAACTCCGTAGATCGTGGTGGTAGTCGGCGAGAGGTCCCGGATCAGGGTCTCGGTCTGCGTGGCGGTGAGGAAGTACTCCGGCAGGGCCGAGGCAAAGTCGGGCGTGAACTTCGGCGTATAGGGAGCGCTGGCGGTCGTCGATCCGGAATGGCCGAGGGCGTCCACGGGGCGAATGCCGTTGATCGTGGCGGTGCGGGGGAAGTATTGCGGCCCCCGGTAGAGATGCTTGCTCAGGGCCGTCGTCCCAATTGGCACATCGCGTCCGGATGCGAACGGCGTTTGGCTTGCGAAGCCATTGCTGATCCCCACCCCGTCGGCGACGCCGTCACTTGCACGCAGATGCGCCACCGTCGCTTTCAGCAGCTCTTTCGTCACCGAGCCGGAGCCGTCGAAGCGCCGGGGCGAGTAGTAGTTCCCTTCGTCGAGGAACTGCGAGCCAAAGCTGAGCTCGTTCCACACCTCGAGGTCGTAGCCATCGTCGCCGAACACCGAGGTCGCCTCGCGAGTGACCGCGTCGACGTAATCGAGCCAGCCTGCCAGGGTCTGCTGGAACTCCGGGTTTGGGTCGCCGCTGGCTAGCCGGGGCGGGGAGAAAGGTCCGTAGCGCAGGGTGCTTCCGGGGTGTGGCCCGGCGGAGAGAGCAGCCGGCAGCGGCCGCGACAGCGTGGCCTCGCCGTCAGCGCCAACATCTGTGACGAGGACGTCGGGGTTGCCTCCGAAGGAGAGCCCCGCGAAGCCGGTCTTGCCAGGGTCGACCGCGGCAGCGGAGGGTTCGTCGAGCCGAACCGTGCGCGCGCCGGCGGGCGCCGGCGCGACCGTGGTCAGCGTCACCGGCCTGGCGGGACCGGGACCGCCGCTGTTGGCGTTCAGCAGGATCAACGGCCGTAGGCCGTGCTCGAGCAGGGCTACCAGCCTCCTCCGCAGGCTCGCCTCGTCAACGAACTCGTCGGGGGCGGCATAGGAAAGCTGATTCCAGCTGATCTCCACGCGGGCCAGCCTGAAGCCACTCGACGCCAGCAGGCGCGCCGTTGCATCGGCCTCGCGCGGAGCGACGTTGAAGTTGATCCCAAGCGCCTCGCGGAGGCGGCTCGCCGGCAAGGTCTCGAGATAGGAGCGCCAGGGTTGCAGCCAGAAGGAGCGGCGGCCAAAGGGGACCTGAGCGAGATGCCGCGGATCGATCGGATCGGCGATCACTCCTCCCGCGCTCGGCTCCGCCGGAGCGACGTCGAGGGTCTCGCTGCCGTCGGCGACCGGGCAACGGACCCTTGCCGGCATCGCGCCCCCCGGCACGAGCTCGAGGCTAACTTCTCCCGGCCGAAGACCTGGGGCCATACCGCCAAACGGCGTGACCACGCCCGCGGCCGAGATCCCGACGCACTCTTCGGCACGAGCGAGGGAAAGGCCCGCCTGCGGCGCCAACAGGACGGCAGCGGGAGCACCGGCGAAACCCTCACCCTGAGCCAGGATCCCGGCCGGCACCCCGGGGTCGTCGGGCGCCGGCGGTTTCCCTTCTTCAGGAGGTGTTTTGCTTTCTTTCAGCGGGGGCGGTTTGAGGTCCCCCACCGGCGACGGCCCGTCCTCGTGAGGTTGGGGCGTCGAGGTTCCCGGTAGGGGGAGGTCTGCGGAGGCGGGATGGCCGCTCGTGGGTGGTCTTGGCGCCCCCGTCCGGGAGGGAGCGATGCCCATCCGCTTACCCCCCGTCGCCTTACGCGTGCAATGCAGGGCCCCGCGCGGGTGGCGGGATCCGGGAAAGCGAGCCTCCTTCGTCGCCTTCAGCACGCAGGCCTTGTGCGGCCGCAGCGACTTCGTCAGGAGTGGCCGGGCGGTCGCAACTCCCGCAAGGACGCAAATGCATATAACGATGAGAGGCCAGGCCAGCCGCGGAAACCGTGACATTGCTCTCCTGTATCGGCCACGGCCGCCATAGATGAAACGACCGCAAGGAATTGGCCACTTAGCCGACGTTCCTACCCGTTTATCCGACCGACAGAACGATGCCTTGCACTACCGTTTCCCGAATGTGCGGGATTGCAGGCAGTACCCAAGACTCAGGGGGGTCCGCTACGCGGGGGATGCTGGCGCGGCTGGTGCACCGTGGTCCCGACGACGAAGGGGTCCATTCCGATCCGGATCGCGGTCTCAGCATCGGCGTGCGACGTCTCGCCATCCTTGACCTCGAGGGCGGTCATCAGCCGATCGCCAACGAGGACGGCTCGGTGTGGGTCGCCTTCAATGGCGAGATCTACAACCACGCCCGCCTGCGTGAGCAGCTGCGAGAGCGCGGCCACGTCTTCGTCACCGAGTGCGATACCGAGGTCCTCGTGCATCTCTACGAGGAGTTCGGCACGGAGATGGTCCACGCGCTGGAGGGCATGTTCGCCTTCGCGCTCTGGGACCAGCGGCGGCGCCGGCTCTTGCTCGCTCGAGACCGCTTTGGCGAGAAGCCGCTGTTCGTGCACGAGCACGGCGGTGAGATCGTCTTCGCCTCCGAGCTGACCGCGCTGCTCGAGGCCAAGCCACAGCTTCGCGAGCTCTCGGCCGAGGCCGTCGACGCTTTCTTCGTCTTCGGCTACGTGCCCGGTCCGGAGACGATCGTGCGCGGCGTGCGCCAGCTCTCCCCCGGCTCGCTGCTCACCTGGGAGCACGAGAGCCGCCGCATCGAGGAGCGCCGCTGGTGGACGCCCCCGTCGTCGCCCGGCCGTTTGAACGAGCCGCGCGCCGCCCTCGTCGCCGAGGCGAGCCGGCTGTTCACCGACTCTGTGCGCAGCCGCCTGATCGCCGACGTTCCCGTTGGCGTCTTCCTTTCCGGCGGCATCGATTCGACCCTCGTCGCCAGCGCCGCCTCGGCCTTCTCCTCGCAGCCGATCAAGACCTTCACCGTCGGCTACGACATCGGCCCCTTCGACGAGACCGCGCGCGCGCGGGATGTCGCTCAGAGGCTCGAGACCGAGCACCACGAGGTGATCCTCAGCCAGGACGAGGTGCGGGAGCGAGCGCCGAAGCTGTTGGCCGAGATGGACCAACCGCTCGCCGACCAAGCCCTCATCTCGCTGCATGCCCTCTCGAGCTTCGCCCGACCGCTGGTTACGGTCGCCCTCGGCGGCGAGGGCGCCGACGAGCTGTTCGGTGGGTATCCCCGCTATCGCTGGATCGAGCGGCTCGGGCGCGCAGAGGCGGCGATGCCGGTGGCGATATCGCCGCGGCTCCAGCGTCGCGTCTCTGGCTGGGCCCCGGCGCGCAGGCTGATCGAGCGCAGCGGTCCGGCACCTACGCTCGAGCGCAACCTGGACTGGGTGACCGGCGGCAGGCGCCACCGCCGCAACGGGCTCTACGGCCCCCGCCTGGCCGGCATCCGCGACGAACAGCTCGTCTCGCTCCTCGCCTCTCGCAGCGGCGAGCTGGAGGGAGACGCGACCGGCAGGCAGCTGATGCGGCTCGACCAGATCGACTACCTGCCAGACAACGTGCTGGTCAAGACCGATCGCGCCGGAATGCTGGTCTCGATGGAGATCCGCACCGTCTACCTGCAGCGGGAGCTGGCCGAGTTCGCCGCCTCGGTCGACACCTCTCTGCATCTCGGTGGGCGAGGAAAGTCGCTGCTGCATTCGATGCTTCCGCCCGGGATGGACACACGCAGAACGAGACGCTTTCGCAAGGCCGCTTTCAACGCGCCGGCAGCGGAGTGGCTGCGGGGAGCGCTGGCCCCGACGCTGCGTCGGCAGCTCGACTCAGGCACGATCTACGAGGAGGGATGGTTCGACCGGACGACCGCCAAGGGCCTGGCGGCAGAGCACCTCTCTGGCTCCCACGACCACAGCGACCTGCTCTGGGGGCTGCTCGCCTTCGGCCTTTGGAGCGACAGGCTGCTCGGTGCGGATGCCTAAGCCCCGGCTGCTGGTCCTTACGCCAGACTTTCCGCCGGCTCGGGGCGGGATCCAGGTGCTCTCGCACCGGATCGCCTCCGGGATGAAGGGATTCGAGACCCGCGTCGTCGCGGGCGGCGCCGCCGGATCCGATCACGACGACGACGGCCTCGCCGTGCGCCGGGTCCGAGCCGATCGTCGCCTCGGGCCCGCCCGCAACATCCCGCTCAACGCGGTGACGGTCGCGATGGCGATGAGGTTCCGCCCAGCGGTGACGCTCAGCGTCCACATCGTCACCAGCCCGGCAGCGGCACTGATATCGCGCGCGACCGGAGCGCCCACCGTGCAGTACTTCCACGCCAAGGAGGTCGGCGCGAAACCGAAGCTGGCGGCCTTCGCCGCGGCGAACGCGCAGGTGGCAATAGCGGTCAGCCGCTACACAGCCGGCCTGATCGCCGCAACGGGAGCGACCCCGGCGGAGACCCGGCTGATCTCTCCCGGCGTCGACCTTCCCGACGACCCCTCCCCCCTGCCAGAGCCGCGGCCGACGCTGCTGACGATCGCCCGGCTCGAGGATCGCTACAAGGGCCACGACGTGGTCATCCGCTCCCTGCCCCTCTTGCGCGCCACCGTTCCCGACGCCCAGTGGGTGGTGATCGGCGACGGTCCGCTGCGACCCGGCCTGGAACGACTGGCAGCGGCGCATGGCGTGTCCGATGCCGTCCACTTCCTCGGTGCCGCGCCGGACCGCATACGAGACGAGTGGCTGCGACGGGCAAGCGCGCTGGTGATGCCGAGCCGTCTCCCCGACGGCGGCTTCGCCGGCGAGGGCTTCGGCATCGTCTATCTCGAAGCCGGGGCCTTCGGCAAGCCGGTGCTGGCCGGCAACGTCGCCGGTCCTCTCGACGCCGTCTCCGACGGGGAGACCGGCCTGCTGGTCGATCCCACCGATCCCGTCGCGGTCGCGCGCGCGGCCGCCGTGCTGCTGAGCGACGCGGCGCTGGCGCGCCGGCTCGGCGAAAACGGCGCCAGGAGAGCGCAGGACCTGGCCTGGCCGCAAATCTGCGAGCGAGTCGAGGCGACCCTCCGCGAGTGCCTCGAAGGAGCGCCCTCTTGAAGGTCCTCTACGTCAGCCACACCGCTGAGGTGGGCGGCGGCGAGCGATCGCTGCTCTCTCTGATGGAGACTCGTCCAGATGAGATCGAGATGCGCCTGGCTGCGCCGCAGGGGCGCCTCAGCCAGGAGGCTGCCGCGCTCGGGATTCCGGTCGAGCCGATCCCGGGCACCGACGGGAGCCTTCGCCTCCATCCGATACACACCCCGCGAGCGATGGTCGAGATGGCCGCCGCCGGTCGCGCAACCAAGCAGATTGCGCGAGCAAAAGGAGCTGAGCTGCTCCACGCCAACTCGATCCGCGCCGGGCTCATCCTCGCCGCGGCTCGGACCGGCAGGCCGAGCGTCGTTCACGTCCGCGACGTCCTTCCTCCCGGCGCAGCCAGCGCGGCGACGATGCGGACGATCGCCGCTACGGCGACCGTGATCGTCGCCAACTCCGAGTACACGGCGCGTTCGGTGCGTCAGCTGGCGCCGCGAGCCGTGGTCGAGGCGGTCTCCAACCCGGTCGACCTGACGCGCTGGGACCCCGCCCGGGTCGACCGGGTGCACGCGCGCGCCTCGTTGCGGGGAGTGCGCCCCCGAGCGCTGCTGCTCGGGGTCGTCGCCCAGCTGACTCCCTGGAAGGGGCAGGATACGGCGATCGAGGTGCTGCGCCTGCTGCGCAGCCAGGGCATCGACGCGCATCTGCTGCTGATCGGCTCGGCCAAGTTCACCGCCGCCTCGACCCGTTTCGACAACCGTGCCTACGTCGAGCGGCTGAAAGCGCGGGTGGCCGAGCTGCGACTCGAGGACCAGGTCTCATGGATGGGGGAGCGCGAGGACGTGCCGGAGCTGATCAGCGCCCTCGACGTGCTGCTTCTGCCCTCTCACGAGGAGCCCTTTGGACGGGTCCTGATCGAGGCGATGGCAATGCGGATCCCGGTCATCGCCACCAACGTCGGTGGACCTCCCGAGATCGTCACCGACGGCGTCGGCGGCTTTCTCATCGATCCCGGCGACCCCGTCGCCTGGGCCCGCGCCGTAAAGCACTTCTCCGACCATCCCGAATTGGGTCGCGAGATGGGCCTGGCGGGTCGTCACGCGGTCGAGCGTGCATTCAGCAGCGAGAGGCACCTCGAGACGATGCTCGATGTCTACGAGCGAGCGCTCGAGCGCACCGCGAGGGCAGGCGCATGAGCGGCGGGGTGGTGCCACCGGACTATCTCGCGGAGGCACTTGCCCTGCGCAACCTGGCCATCGATCGCCTCGCCGCTCAAACCGTTGCCGCCTTCGCGAGCCGTGGAATCGAGAGCATCGTGCTGAAGGGACCGGTCCTGGCGGCGTGGCTCTATCCCGGCGAGGTTCGGCCTTACGGCGACGCCGACCTGCTCGTTCCGCCCGGGCGCTGGGAGGACGCGGTCGCCACGCTCGAAGGCCTCGGCTTCTCTGACCGCCTCGGGCCGATGGGCCATCCGCGAATGGAGTCCTTCAACTCGACGGCCTTCTTGCGAGGCGAGGAGAACCTCGATCTGCATTGCTCGATACACGGCCTCGGCGCAGACCCCGAGGCCATCTGGAGGGCTTTTTCCGCCGGCGCCGTCAGCCAGGAGATCGGCGGCGCGGAGCTGCAGGTGCCCGGACGCCCAGTGCTGCTCCTGCACGTTGCGCTCCATGCCGCCCACCACACCGAGACGAAGCCGCTCGAGGACCTTCGCCGCGCACTTGTCCTCGCGGATGAGGAGCTCTGGGCCTCGGCGTGGGATCTCGCCAAGGAGCTCGCCGGCGACCCGGTCTTCGCCACCGGCCTGCGCCGCCACCCCGAGGGGGCCGAGCTGGCGGGACGGCTTGGGATCGGCTCGGATGTGCGCTCGGCCCGTCACGACATCCGCCACGACGGTGTCCCCACCGCCGAGGGGATCGACGAGCTGCTCTCCCCGGAGCTCAGCTTCGGGGAGCGGGTGCGCATGGTCGGCCGCGAGCTGCTCCCGCGGCCCGAGTTCATGCGCTGGTGGCTGCCCCTTGCACGCCGGGGCCGGCTGGGGCTCCTGCTCGGCTACTTCTGGCGCTGGATCTGGCTCGCCTGGCACGCTCCCCGAGGACTTCTCGCCGCCCGGCGGCGGCGGGGTTGAAAGCCGTCAGCCGATCTCGGGAAGGGCCTCGTCCGGGGAGATGCGCAGGATCCCCGGCCCGAGGCCGCTCTCGCCGTCGAGGATCAGCTCGGCGGCGGCGCTGCGGGACTTGACTCCCAGCTTCGCGAAAGCAGACGACAGGTGGTTCTTGACGTTGCTTTCGCTGAGAAAGAGCTTCTGCGCGATCTCGGCGTTGGAGAAGTCCATCACCACCATCGCGAGGATCTGACGCTCGCGGGGAGAGAGCGGCGGTCGGTCGACGATCTGGCGCAGGGAGCGGGGAATGACGCATTGCCCGGCGGCGACGGCGTCGAGAGTGGGCAGCAGCACCTGGGCAAGATCGGCGACGAAAACCGCGCCCTCGAGGCGGGCGGCCAGAGCCCGGGCGCCGCGGGCGCCGGGCGCTTCCGCGATCACGGCCACCATCGGGCCGGAGTGTCGCTGGCGAAGCTCTGGCAGCCGCGCGATCTCGGCGCGCTTCGCAGCAACCCAGCCGACGATCCCGATCGTGCAGTCCGCCGCCTCCTCTCCGTCAGGCGACAACTCTGCCTCGACCCGGGGCCACAACGAAGCGGTGTCGTCGAGGAGCAAGACGGCATAGGGATTGGTTTTGGGCATTGGCAACCGAGGGACAACAACGACGATACGCCGACCATCCCGATCGAGATGGCCGGCGTATGTCAAAGCTGCTTTCGAAGAGCTACGGCGTGGTAAGCGTGATGTCTTCGAACGGCGTGCCAGCGGGGAATGTCGCGTCAAGCGCGGTGCCCGTTGTTTTGCCGGCGGTAAGCTCGGCGAGGTCGCCGTGGTCCTCGATCTTGGGGGTCACGTAATCGATGTTCTTATCCATTGGATGCCTCCTTTCCACGCGGGGAAGGATATGGCTCAGCGAGCAGGCCGCAAGCCCTGAAAAAGTACTGCCCCTTTTCAGCGACTCTCTAGCGAGCGCAGCCAGAGATCGGCGATCCCGACTCGCCAGAGCCGCATTTGGCTCGCACCCGAGCGAGGAGGGAGGCTGGAGAGAAGACGGTCGAGCGCCGGGCCCGCGAGGTAGGCTCGGACGGGCGCCCCGGGTTCGGCGAGGGCGGCGAGCATGCGCTTTCCCTCGGTCCCGCCCAGGGCTGCCGCCAGCAGGGGGTTGAAGCGCGCCTTGTCGGTACGGCGGCGCACCGCCTCGGGCACGTACCCGGTCAGCGCATCGCGGAGGAGCGGGCGGTCGCGGAGGGGGTCGAACCCGAACTCGGGCGGGAGGCGCAGCACAGCTTCGACCAGCTCGAGGTCGAAGAGGAACGGGTGCCGGCGCTCTATCCCGCCGTCGACCTCTTCGCGGCGCAGCTGCGCCGCGACGTCGAGCGCATCGGCGTTGGTCAGAGCGACGGCGAGACCGCGCCACCAGAGCGGTCCCTCGGTCGGGCCCGGGTCATGCTCGAGCTCCGCCTGCTCGATCCGATCGGCTTCTGTGAGCAGCGATGCCGCATCCTCGCTCCGGGCTCGGCGAACGCGGCGACGACCGCGGACGCCCTCGGGAAGAAGCGGGCCAAGCCCAAAGCGCCGCATCGCCCGCAGCCGCAGTCTCCGGGCAGGTTCCGCCCCCACGCCTGGGATGCGGCCACAGAGCTCCCAGGCGCGAACGAAGTGGCCGCGGCGCAGCATCTCCGCGATCAGCCCCGGAGCCGTACCGAAGAGCTCGTCTCCTCCCTCGCCGTCGAGCATCCTCACCACTCCCGCCTTACGGGCCCGCTCCATCAGCGGCTCCCAGAGGAAGAGATTTGGGCTGGCCGGCGGCAGTCTCCAGCGCTCGATGTGACGCCGCACCGCCGGCAGCAGCTCCCGGCCGGGGTCGAAGGGGACCTGCTCCACGGCGAGGCCGACGTGCGCGGCGGTGGCCTCTATCAGCTCTCGCTCGTCGGCCTCGGGATGCCCAGGAAAGACGAGTGAGAGGCCGAGCGCAGCCCTGGGTTGGGGGCCCGTCTGCAGCCCGGCGGCCACCGCGGCCGAATCGAGGCCGCCGCTGAGACGAACCCCGGTCCTCCCCTCGGCCGTCGCGGCGCGCCCGATGGCGGCGAAGACCTCTTCGCGCAACCACTCTGCAATCTCTTCCCGTTCTCCGGAGAGGGTCCCTGTGAAGCGTGGCTGCCAGTAGCGGTCGAGCTCGATCGAGCCGTCCACCTCAACCAACCTGCAGCCCGGAGGAAGGCGGCGGATTCCCTCATAGAGGGTTCGGCCCGGCGGCAGGGTCCCGTACTCGAGCCACGATCGAAGCGCCAGGGGGTCCGGGGCCGGCGTCACGGGCAGGCGTGCGATCAGCTCGTGCTCGTGCTCAGCGCAGATGGCCCCGGTGGCGGGGCTCGCATAGACCAGCGGGCGACGACCCAGGGGGTCGCGGCGGGCGAGCTCGGCCACTCAGATCTCCAGCAGGCGCTCGTAGCCGGGGTCGGCGTCGGACAGGACGGCCTGGCCCTCGACCTCGATCCAGGCATGGGCGGCGAACGGCCGCGGCCGGACCGCGATCACAAGCCGCTGCGGAATCCCGCGGCGCTCGAGCATCGACATCAGGGTCAGCGAGCGGAACAGGCAGCGGGTATCGCTGGGGAGGCTGAGGAGCACCCTCCGCGTCGCCCGAGCCAGCCGCCAGGCCGCTACCAGGTGTTCACCTTCGGCGTCGAACTCGGCCGGGTCACTGCCCGCGCGTTCGCGGATCCGCCGCACCGCCTCCTCGGCGTCATCGCCGCGCATCGCCACCCGGACTCGCAGGTATGTCGAGATCACCTCCAGGCTCAGTCGTGCCTTCGCCCAGGGCGAGAGGCGATCGAGATCCGTCGGGGTCGTGCCCTTCACCCGAGCACCTCGGCCAGGTAGCTGCGCACGGCCTTCGCCGAGCCGGTTGCATCGTCACCGGGACGGATACGCAAGCGGTGGAGACAGGCGCCCTCGGCGAGCGCCCCGACGAGATCGAGCTGACGGGTCAAACGCGCAGGCGTGCGGACGGAGAGGTTGAAGGTGGCGGCGAGGAGCTCGAATGGGTCAACCCGATCCAGCCGCTCCAGGGTTGGTCCCCGTTCGGCACGCTCGAGCAGGAACAGCGCGGCCAGCGGCGCCGGCGCACTCGTCGGCGTTGCATAGCGCTCGCGCCCGGCGAATGGAGTCGCGGTGCCGAGACGATCGAGCTCGGCGGCAGAGAGACGATCGCGCTCGGCGGCGCGCAGGTAGAGGGAGCCGGCGCCTGGATGGGCAAGCAAGCTCCCCTCACTCTCCCGCAGCGCGATCGCGTCGTCGCCGAGCAAGCCGGCTCCCTCCCGCACCAGCGCCGCGGCCAGCGAGGACTTGCCGGCGCCCGGATCGCCGGCGAAGAGGACGGCACCGCCGTCGAGAACCACGCCGGAGGCGTGGAGCACCTCGAAGCCCTGCAGGGTCGCGGCGAGCGGTAGGGCCTGGGCGGAGAGGACGAATGCCCAGTCGGGGCGCTCGGGGCACGGGTCGCAGAGGACCTCCTCTCCCTCAGGGGAGATGAGCAAGCGGGCCACCCCCGTTGCCACGAGCAGGTAGCCCGCCGGCGGCGCGAAATCGACGCTCAGCAGAGTCTTCCCCCCAGCAGCCAGCTCCCGCATCCGCAGGGCCGAGCTAGCGAAAGGAGCCCAGCGCCGCTCCAACTCGTCGGCATCGATGCGGACCCGCGTCGGCTGCTCCATCTGCTCGCCCGACCTGCTCGCCCGGTTGATTCCGGGCACCGCAATCGGCGGTTCGATCTCCAACGCCAGCCCGAAGGCGGACTCAGTCGGCGGCATCCTCGATCTCGATCAGGCCGCGCTCGAGCAGGCCGCGGCAGAGGATGAGGAGGTCAGTCCGGATCTGCTCCTGCTCGACTCCGAACTCCTCCGCCAGCCCTGGAACCGAGTCACCGACCGTCGCTGCCGATTCAAGCGCCTCGAGCATCCGGCCCGCGGTGACGTTGAGGCCGTGATACTTGCCGGTGCGGAGATTCAGCACCACGGTCTCGGCGACGAAGCTGCGATGGACGACATGCTGCGGCAGCCGCGCCCTGGCAGCCAGCAGCGTCTGATCGGATGGCGATGTCATGCGGAGAGAGCCCGTCCCGGCCTTCGCATCAGTACTCGGCGATCGTCCCGGTGCGCTGACCGTAGCGGATCGAGGCCTGCAGACAGGCGATCGAGACCGGGAAAAGGACCACCGTGAAGGCAACGAGCTTGGCCAGGTTCAGCGCCACCGAGTGCTGCAGCGGCGTGCCGACCAGCAGGTGACGGAGCAGGTCGGTGGCTGGGGTGAACGGCTGCACTTCACTGGCCCATTCGATCCAGTCGGGCAGCAGCGCGATCGGGAAGTAGAGGCCGCCGACGATGGCCACGGCGGTGACGATGAACTGGGAGGCGCTGGAGACCTGCTTGAAGGCGATCACCATCGAGACGAGGATAAGCGCGAAGGGCATGAAGGCGAAGGTGCCGAGCAGGGCGACGGGAATCGCGAGCACAGCCGTTGCCGCCAGCGGCAGGCCGAAGATGACGGCGGCGAACACCAGCAGCAGCGTGCCGCTGAAGAGCGCATTGATGAGCGGGAACAGCATCGTTCCGAAGATCCCGCTGACCGGGCCGTGGGCGCTGACGAGGAAGCGCTCGATCGTGCCGGAGACAAGTTCCTGGCGAACTGTCATTGGCATCACCCCGAGCGAGATCGTGAGGATCTGGATGATCGCCAGCCCGATCACGACGTAGCCGAAGTAGCCGCCGGGAGTTTCCAGCGTGTTCTCGGTCAGCAGCTGGCTGATGTAGTAGAAGACGACCAGCGAGAAGAGCGGGCCGAGGATCTGCGAGGCGAACTGGGTTCGGTAGGAGACGAAGAGGATCGCGTCGCGGCGCATGATCCCCAACATCGCGTCCAGCCAGGGCCTCATCCGACCGGCACCAGCTTTCCGTCCTCGAGCGAGTAGCTGGCGTCGCACTCGATCACTCGGTCCTCGCCCCGGGGAGAGCACCAGAGGATCGTCGCTCCGCGAGCCGCGGCAAGCTCGCTCTGCGCGGCCAGCAGCGCGTAGCCCTCGTCGTCGAGAGAGTTGCGCGGCTCGTCGAGCAGAATCACCTCCGGCTCGTGCAGGAAAGCCATCGCAAGGCGGATCCGCTGTCGCTGTCCCATCGACATCCGGTCGACGCGGCGGTCGGCGAACTCGATCAGCCCGAATTTCTCCAGGCTGAGTGAAACCAGGTCGGGGCGGCGCCGTGGCTCGACGTAAGCCAACCTTGCCCAGTAGTCGAGCTGCTGGCGTACCCGCATCCTCGCCTGCAGGCCGCGATCGCCCGCGGAGAGGAAGCCGATCTTCCGTTGGTAGACGCCGCCGCGGGAGTCTGAGGGCAAGGCGCCGATGTGAACGCTGCCCCGCTGGGGCAGGAGGATGCCGGCGGCCAGCCTCAGGAGCGTCGTCTTGCCGGCGCCGTTGCGACCGCCGACCCAGGTCACCTCGCCTCTCCCCAGTGCCAGGTCGACGCCGTCGAGCACTGGCGGCTTGGGTCCCTTCCAGCGGTGATGCAGATCGTCGATCTTCAGCAGCGGTTGGCTCAAGTTCGGCGCAGGTTAGTGGCGGCTCGGCCGTCTCGGAGCCCGGGCCCCGCGAGCAGCTCGGCCAGGACGGCAGGTGGAACCGTCGGCTCCGCCCGCAACTCCCAGACCGGCACGCTCATCGCGATCGTCGCAGCGAGCTCGAAACGAGACCGCTCACGATCGGGCGTGCGCGGGAAGCGCAGCATCATCGCGAGCAGCGTAAACAGCGGCTTGGGCAGGGGTCGGAGCGCCAGCTCCGCCCCCGCTCGGCGATTTAGCAGCACCACCGCAGTCAGCGGCCGCGGCTCGGGGCTGACCGGCGTCGCGAGCCAGCGCTCTGCGCCGATCACTGCCAGCTCCTCGCCGGGAAGGGATGGGGCCGCTGCCGGCACGGTCATCAACGGGGGGCCGGGATGCCCGAGAACCAACTCGCCATCGGTCTCGAGCGCGACGACGTCGTCAGCGAGCAGCTCGAAGCCGTTGGCAAGGAGCGAGGCCAGCAGCGTGCTCTTGCCGCCTCCTGTTGCAGCGGCGATCGCAATCGCTCCATCGCCGCTCACCACCGCGCCTGCATGCAGTGCCTCGAGCCCGTGCAGCAGGGCAACGCTGAAGATCACCGAGTCGAGCACCGTCCGCCAGCCTGCGACCGCATCCTCGCCGGCTGCGTGGAGCAGGGTCGCGCCCTCGGCGTCGAGGTGGCAGACAACGCCGGCTCCGTGCCGGAAGCGGTAGTCGGCGCGAATACCGCGCTCGACGACAAAAGGAAGCCCGTCTATTCGGGCCTCCCAGCCAAGCGACTCGAAACCGGACCAGGCGGCCTCGATCGTGCTCCTCGGCGCCGCCCGCACCACGACTTCCCGCTCTCGGCCCGCCTGGCGCGTCCAGGCGCCAGGCGGTGTCTCACCGTCAAAGCGCAGGGATAGTCCAAAGGCACGGGACCGCACTCCTTTAAGTCTCCCCGATCAGTGACAGGCGGCGAAGCGGCCGGGCCTATTTGCTCACCGTGGCCGTCGCGCTCGAGTAGCCGGTGGACGCCGCTGTGATCGTGTGGGTGAAGGTGCCGCTGGCGGGAGCGGTGTAGGTGAATTCGGTGGTCGTAGCGGCGGGCCCGGTTTCGGCGATCGTCAGCGGCGACCCGGCGATCGTGCCGCCGGTGGTGACGGTGACGTTCACGGTTTTACCGGCCCCGACGTTGGAGATGGCATTTCCGACGCTGTCGGTGACGATGAGGCGGGCTTTGACGGTGCCGGAGTTGCCGAGCGCGGTGATCGCGCAGGTGAAGAAACAGGGCGAGCCGATCGAGCCGGCGCTGACGGCGAGCTCGGAGAAGGCGAGTTTCGAGGCCGTGCCGACCGAGACGGTGAGCGCCAGCGGCGTCGGGGTCGTCAGGGTTCCGTCGGTCGCCGAGACGCTCGTCGCCCCAGCTTTGTTCAGTTTGGCGACACCGTTTTTCGAAGAAGTCACAGCCGCTACGCCTGCGGTAAAGGTGAGCCCAGTCGGGCTGCCGAAGTTGACCACGGTGCCGGCGCTGTTGACGACCGTCGGCAGGGCTCCGCTGGGACTGGCTGAGGCGCCCGAGAAGGTGATGTTCTTCGAGCCGGCGTAGGTCGTCGCGGTGTTTCCGTAGACGTCCTGCGCGGTGGTCGTCAGGTTGAAGTTCGCAGCAGCCACCGGGGTCGCCGTCGAGGAGGTCAGCGCGAGTTTCGTCGCGACGCCCGGCGAGACCGTGACCGTCACCGCGGTCGGTGTGACGATCGACCCCTCGGTCGCTTTGACGCTGGTCGAGCCGCTTTTGTAGAGCTTCATCGTGCCGCCGTCCGCCTCAGCCGCGACGGCGACGCCGGCGTCGAATTTGATCGCGGTCGCGGCACCGAAAGCGACTTCAGCGCCGCCGGAGTCGGTAACTGTCGGAGCATTGCCTCCAGGGCTGGCGGAGGCGCCCGAGAAGACGAGGCTGTGGGACCCGGTGTAGCTCGTTGCCGTGTTCCCGTAGGCGTCCTGGGTGGTGATCGTGAGGTTGTCGGCGGCCCCGGCGGCCGGGGTCGCGCTCGCCGCGGCGAGGACGTATTTCGAGGCTGCGGCGTGGCTGACCGTGAGCGCGAGCGGGATCGGAGTGGTCAGCGAGCCCTCGCTGGCCGTGACGTTTGCGGCGCCCACCTTGTAGATCTTCAGCACGCCGTTTTTGGTCGAGCTGGTGATCGTGGCGACGCCGGCGGTAAAGGTGAGCGCCGTGGCGGAGCCGAAGGCGACTGCCGTGCCGGAGGCGTTGGCGACGGTGGGGGCGTTGTTCCCTGGGCTCGAAGAGGCGCCGGCGAAGACCAGCGAGTGCGAGCCCGTGTAGGTCGTGACGGTGCTGTTGCCGGCGTCCTTGGCGGTGATCGTGAGGTTGACCGAGTCGCCCGCGGCGGGGGTCGTCGTGCTGCCGGAGATCGTGAATTGAGTCGTTACGCCGATCGTTACGTTCGCGGTTTTGACGGCACTGACGGCGGTCCAGGTCTCCCACAGGGCGGTCACCCTGTAGGTGTGTTCGCCGGCCGCGAGGCCGCTGTCTTTGCAGGTGACCACCGTGGTCGGGGCCGCGGCGGTCGGGCAGTTCCCGGCCGGGTTGCCGCCGTCGCGAGTGACGTAGTAGGTGATCGAGCCGGAACCGGGTGGTGTCACCGCGCCCCAGGTCAGGGTGACCGTCCCCCCCACAGCCGGGGTCGCGGCGCTGATCGTCGGCGTGGTCAGTTTCGTCACCGCTGCCGAGGCGCTGCCGCTGCCTTCGCTCGAGAAGAAGGCGAGCGCGCTGCCACCGACGGTGAGGGCGAGGCCCGCCAAAAGGGCTACCGCGAGGCCGGCTGCGCAGAGCCGCCTCATCCCTGCGCCTCACCGCTGAAGACGAGCGGGACCTCGGCTCCCCGGCAGGCGTCCTGATTCACAGGGAGATTGAGCATGCTGATCAATGGTGCCGAGGTCGTCGCCGTCGGCAGGCCGACCGCACCGCCCGCGGGCACAGTCAGCGGCGCGCTCGGCGAGGCGTTAGACGGGGTCAGTGCGAAGTTCTCAGCGGAGCAGTCCGGCGGATCGTCGGCAACCCCGACGGTGAGACGGGTGACGTCGATCGGGACGGGGTTGGGGTTGCTGACCAGGACCGGCACCTGCTGCGCCGGGTAGCCGGGATAGAGGTGTTCCAGCTCCCCACGGAGCTCGATCGAGAACGGCCTGGGCTCCTCCTGCTCGGGCCGCGAGGGCTCCTCCACCTGATGCCAGGAGTGGCTGAGGGTGGGACCCGGGCGGCCGGCGCGGTTGAAGGCGCGAACGGCGAACGTGTGGCCACCGAGAACAAGACCACCGAGACGATGCGGCGAGCTGCAGGCCCTCCAATCGCCGCCGTCGAGCCTGCACTGGAAGCGGCGAGGGGGCTTCGGCTCACCCGGCGGTCCCGTCAACGGCGGCCGTGGGCTCTGTGCTCGGGGCGGGACGTGGAACCTGAACTGGGGCTCGGCCAACGACGAGATCGCTTCTGGGAATTCGATGAACCGCGGCTGCAGCAGTCGTTCCTCCCCGCTGCCCCGCGGTGTGGCCGTCCCCTGCTGGGGCGCAACCACGATCGGCTTGCTCCCCCCCAACCCTGTGGCGGGATGCCCGGGACGGGTCGCCGCGAAGGCGACCGCCCCGAGGCAGGCCGACGCAGCGGTCAGGGCGAAGACCACCTTGACCGCGCGTGCTCGGCCTGCCGCGATGCGGCGAGGAGACATGAGCCCGTTCGGGACGGATCGCTAGTTGTTTTTCAGCGTCAGCGTCAGCGTCGCGCCCTGGCAGGCGTCCTGGCTGACACCGGTGTCGTTCATCGCCAGCGTTCCGCTCGGCGTCACGGCCTGGTTGTTGCCGGTCGCGTAGGTTTTGTTGACCACGACATCGGCCATCGTGAAGTCCGGGTTGCCACCTGTGATCACGACGCTGCAACTCGCATGGCCGGCGTCAGGAGTGATTTTTTCCAACGAGATCGTGCCGACCCGCTGTTTGCCGGACGAGGGGTTGTCGACGGTCATCGAGATAGGCGAGGACGAGCCCGGATAGAGGTTGCCGGTCACGGTCCCTTTCAGGGTCACGGCCGAGCTGGTGCCGACGGTGGCGGTCGCGGTGCCCGAGCCGGTGGTCGTGAAGTACGCGTAGGCAGCGGCGGCGATGGCCAGGGCGCCAACGCCCGCGAGCGAGGTCAGCACCCGCTTGTTGGCGAGAAAGTTCATGCATGTCTCCTTGTGTAGCGCCGAGTACGGTCCCCCGGCCGGTTCCACGCCATCGGCGCATTCCAGGCACAACTTGAGGGAGGAAATGGACAATCGGAGCCATCGTCTTGTACGAAATGGAGCAAGCCGAACAGAGGAACCCGCTCCACTAGCCGGATGTCTTAACCCCCGCGCGCAAAAGCATTCGGCCTCCCATTCGTTGAACTGATGTGGATGCGGCAAGCCAGCAGCAACGGAACTTCGTCGGGCTCCCATACGCCCAGAGAGAGGCGCCCGCGCCGATCACCCCAGCCGAAGAGGGCACTCCGGATGAGCGACGGGCCTTCAGACTGCCCTCGCTTCGCCGGCCGACACTGGTGCCCCTGCTCGACAAGTCCGCGCGGGAGGAACGCGCACAGGAGAGGGAGCGGCAAAAGGAACTGGCATCCGAAGAGGCCGCGAAGCAGGCCTTCTTTCAGACACCGGCAGGAAGGGCCCGACTTGCCTACAAGCGGGGGCATCGCCTCTTCCAGTACGAACTCGGGATTGACGAGCTGCCGCCGTTGGTGGTTCCGGGGTTGTTCGGCGCTCCCTCCCGAGTGACCACCGATCCGGTGGACGTCCTCAACTCGGTGGGCGCCGAGGGCTGGAAGCTGGTCACCGGCAAGTTCATCCATTCCGAGATGAGCGGAACGGTCGGCTGCTACCTCTTCAAGCGTTCGCAGAAAAGGCTCCTGCGGACCAACAATCCCTGGCAAGCCTGAAGCCAGGCCTCCAGGGAAGCAGCGCCACGGCCGGCTCCCTGCCGTGCCTGTAGCTTGGGCGCGTGCGAGCCCTGGTCCAGAGAGTCAGCCAGGCGGCGGTCGACGTCGATGGCCGGCTGGTCGCCCAGATCGGGCCGGGAATGCTGGTCCTGCTCGGGGTCGCCACAGGAGACGGTGAGGAGGAGGCCGACCGACTGGCAGACAAGGTCCGGGCGCTGCGCATCTTCGACGACGCCGAGGGGCGAATGAACGAGCCACTCGAGGATCGTGAGGTGCTCTGCGTAAGTCAGTTCACCCTCTACGGCGATACGCGCAAGGGCAACCGCCCCAGCTATATGCAGGCAGCGCGCCCGGAGCTGGCCGAGCCGTTGTACGAGCGCTTCTGCGCGCGGCTCGACGCCAAGAAGGGCGTATTCGGGGCATGCATGGGCGTGGCGCTGGTCAACGATGGCCCGGTCACGCTCCTGGTCGAGACCTAAGCGGCCAAGAAAGTGAACCGGGCCCACGAAGGGCCCGGTTGCCGCATCTATTCGCTTGGGACTCAGGTGCCGCGCGGGTGCGGTGCGTCGCCGCCGATGTGGAGGCTGTCAAGCAGCCTCGGGATATAGACCAGGCCGCAAACGCCGACCACGACGTAGATGGCGTCGGTGAGCGTGCCGCTCCCGAACACCTCCGAGATCACGTTCGTGTCGAACAGCCCGACCATGCCCCAGTTGAGAGCGCCGAGCACCATGACCAGCAAGGCAACAGGCTCCAACCGCTTGATCGTCTCCATCATTTCCTCCTTGGAGCTAATGCGGATAGTTACGATCTAAATACACCGCCCACGGACTCCCGGTTACCGCTCGGGAAGATCGATCTATGGGGCCAGTCGCAGGCACTGCCAGCCATCGTCTGCAACCTCGTAGAGCAGGCGATCGTGGAGTCGGTCGGCGCCTTCCTGCCAGAACTCGATTCCCTCCGGATAGATCCGGACCGCACCCCAGTCTTCTGGGCAGGCGACCGGCTGGCCGGCTGTGTGCCGCTCGATCTCCTCCAACCGAGCGCGCAGGCCGCCGAGGTCCTCGATCGGCTCGCCCTGGCGAGAGGCGAGCACCTGGAGCTGGTGGCTGCGCGGACGGGCTTCCCATAGCTCCTCCGCCAGCTCGCGCTCGGCAACCTCTGCCCTGCCCTCTACCCGAACCTGCCGCCCGAGCGTCGGCCAGTGGAAGACAGCGGCGACGCGGGGATTGGTGCGCAGCTCATCGGCCTTGCGTGTCCAGAGCGAGGTGGTGAAGATGAGAGCACCGACCTCGAGGCGCTTGAGCGAGACCACGCGGGCCGACGGTCGGCCGTCGCCCGTAGCCGTCACCAAAGTCATCGCCGCCGGCAGCGGGACCTCCGCCGCGCACGCCTGCTCGAGCCAGTCGCCGAGAACCTGAAGCGGGTCGACCGCGGGACTCGTTTGCAGTGTCTCCATACAGGGATTATTATCACCATTCAAATTGTGAAAGCAATCTGAAATGAAGACCGAATCGAAAAGAGAGACCCGAGCCGAGAGGCAGGCGCGCACCCGGGCAGAGCTCCTTTCCACTGCTGCCAAGGTCTTCGCCCGGCGCGGTTACGAAGGCGCCTCGGTGGAGGAGATCGCGGAGGAGGCCGGCTACTCCCACGGCGCCGTCTACTCGAACTTCGACAGCAAGGCGGACCTCTTCCTGGCGGTCTTCGAGGAGTACATGGCTGAGCGAGCACGCGAGCTCGCCGCGACGCAGGTGGCGATCGACGGCGACGCCCCCCTGGAGGTGCGCGCCCGCGCGCTCGCCGATCAGTGGATGGAGCGCTTCGCCAAGGACCGCGAGTCCTTCCTCCTGCACATGGAGTTCATCGCCCACGCCGGCCGAGACCCCGAGCTGGCCGGGCGCTTCGGCACCCGCTCCGCCGCCCTGCGCGAGGCGATCTCGCAGTACATCTCGCACTACCAGGAGGAGGCCGGTGTCACGCTGGCGCTGCCGGCCGACGACCTGGCGCTCGTCCTGCGCGCGCTCGGCATCGGCCTCGCGGTGGAAGCGCTGGTCAGCCCCGGCGCCGTGCGAGACGACCTCTACGGCGACTTCGTCCAGCTCCTCGTCGAGATGCTGAGCCGATGAGCACCCCCGCCTACAACCGCTTGGGAGTCAACTACACCGACTTCCGCCGGCCCGAGCCGCGGATCGAGGCGGCGATCCTGGCGGCGCTCGGAGACGCCGAGAGCGTCGTCAACGTCGGCGCCGGCGCCGGTTCCTACGAGCCCCGGGACCGCGAGGTCGTCGCGGTCGAGCCCTCGCCGGTGATGATCGCCCAGCGCCCGCCCGACGCGGCCACTGCGACCCAGGGCGTAGCCGAGTGCCTGCCGCTCGAGGACAAGAGCGTCGATGCGGCGATGGGCGTGCTGACGATCCACCACTGGCAGGACCAGGGCCTAGGCCTGGCGGAGATGCGGCGGGTCGCCCGCAAGCGAATCGTGCTGGTGACGATCGACGTCGAGGTGCTGGCCCGGGTCTGGATCGTCGAGGACTACTTCCCGGAGGCCGCCGCGATCGACCGGGCGGCGATGCCCTCGCTGGAGTGGCTGCGGACTACCCTGCCGAACGCCGACGTGGAGACCCTGCCCTGCCCTAGCCGCTGCCTCGACGGGTTCACGATCGCGCTCTGGGACCGGCCCGAGCTGCTGCTCGATCCCGCCGTTCGCCGCGCCAGCTCGATCTGGCACCGAATCCCGCCCACCGTCGCCGAGCGCGGCCTGCGGCAGCTGGCGGCCGACCTCGAGAGCGGGCGCTGGGACCGGCGGAACGGCCATCTCCGCAAGCGGGGTGAGCTCGACGTCGGCCTGCGACTCGTCCGGGAAGAGCTGCCGTGAGCTGCCGGTGAGCGAGCGTAGGGAGCCGGCTTCGATCCGCGCGGCGGCCGATCGCGATGCCGTCGTCGTCGCGGACCTATGGAGCGAGGCCTACGTCAGGGCCGGTGGCGGCCGGACCGAGCCCTACAGCGAGGCCGAGTTCTTCGACACCGCCCGCAACGGCCAGATCTTCGTTGCCGAGCGCGGCGGTGAGCTGGTCGGCGTCGTCGCTCTCTCCGCACCCGGAGCATCCGGACGAGCGGTGGCTAGAGCCGAGGAGGCCGAGCTGTCCCGACTGGCGGTCACTGCCAAGGCACAGCGTTTGGGGATCGGCCGGGCGCTGGCCCGCCACTGCGAGCTGCAGGCCCGAGCCGCAAGCTGGAGCGCGATCGTGCTCTGGAGTCGCCTCTACCAGTCCGCAGCTCACGGCCTCTACGAATCGCTCGGTTACCGCCGCCTCCCCGAGCGCGACACGGTCGACGAGACCGGCCATCCGCGCCTGGTCTTCAAGCTCGTGCTTGCTTGAATGGGCGCCGTGGAGAACCTCACCGCGCGCCTCGAAGGATCGATCGTCGTCCTCGAGCCACTCGGCGAGGAGCACGCAGAGGAGCTCTGGGAGGCGGCCCAGGCCCCCGAGATCTGGAGCTGGCTGGCCCATATCGGCAGCAGCCGCGAGTACTTCGACAGATGGATGGAGCTGACACTCGTCGCCGCGCACTCGGGTGCGGAGGGCCCGTTCGCCACCCGCGAGCTGTACAGCGGCAGGGTGGTCGGCAGCAGCCGCTATCTCAACGTGCGCCGCGACGACCGCTCGCTCGAGATCGGCTGGACCTGGCTCAACCCGAGCGCCTGGCGGACCGGCGCCAACGTCGAGGCGAAGCTGTTGATGCTCGAGTACGCCTTCGAGACGCTCGAGTGCGTCCGGGTCGAGTTCAAGACCGATGCTCGCAACGAGCGCTCGCGTGCGGCCCTGGCTGCACTGCCCGCTCAGTTCGAGGGCGTCATGCGAAACCACATGATCGTCCCCGACGTCGGCCAGCGCGACTCCGCCTATTACAGCGTGATCGACTCCGAGTGGCCCGAGGTCCGCGCCAACCTGCAGCGCCGCCTGCGAGCCTGAGTCAGCCGCCCAGAGCCCGGTCGATGAAGGGGCCGAGCAGCTCGTCGGCCTTTGCCGCGGTCTCTTCCGGGGTGCTGGTGGGGACGGTGATGTAGCTGATCGCAAGGCGGACGAGGGATTCGGCCAGCAAGGCGACCTTGTCGGACGGCGCCTCGGGCCAGCCCTCCTGGATCGCGACCGTGAGGCGGGCGGTCGCCCACTGCACGACCGGCATGCCCTGGGTGGTGACGAAGGGCAGCATGCCACCGGTGCCGTCATCGCTGAGCAGGATGCGGACGAGCGGGTCCTCGCCGGCGGCGCGGAGGAAGGTTTCGAGAGCGGCGTTGACGGCGGCGTGCGCGTCATCCAGATGCCCGCGCATCGCTTCCTCGACGCCGTCGAGGAAGCGCTCGCCCTCGTGGATGACGAAGGCCTGCCCAAACTCGTCGCGGCTGCCGAACTCCTTGTAGAGGGTCTGACGGCTGACGCCGGCGGCGCCGGCGATGTTCGACATCGTGATCTCCGACCAGGCACGGCTCTGCAGCTCGTCGCGGGCGGCACCGAAGAGGGTCTCGCGCAGCAGCTGGCGCGCGGCCTGGGGATAGGGCGTGCGGGTTGCCACCGTGCCAATCGTCGCAGCGGGCGCGGTCACTCCTCGCCCTCCGCGGGCTCGAAGTCGACCTTGTCGCGGACGCCGCAATCGGGGCAGGCCCAGTCGTCAGGGACCTCGCTCCAAGGCGTGCCGGCCGGGAACCCCTCTCGTGGGTGTCCCTGCTGCTCGTCATAGACGTACCCGCAGCCCGGGCAGCGCCAGCGACTCACGCTGCGCTCCCGTAGCGGGCGAGGATCCGCTTGCGGGCCCGCGGCTGGATGTTGGCGCGGCTGAGGTCGCCGCCGTAGTGCTCGACCAGCAGCGGGTCCATCACCCGCCGCCACAGTGGCGGGAACCAGGCGAGAACGATCATGCCGGCGTAGCCGGTGGGCAGCTGCGGCGCCTCGTCAACGTGGCGGAGGGCCTGGTAGCGCCGGGTCGGGTTGGCGTGGTGATCGCTGTGGCGCTGCAGGTGGTAGAGGAGGACGTTGGAGGCGACGTTGTTGCTGTTCCAGCTGTGCTCGGGGAGGCAGCGCTCGTAGCGGCCATCCTCCTTCTTCTGGCGCAGGAGGCCGTAGTGCTCGAGGTAGTTGACGACCTCGAGCAAGGAGAATCCGAGTACCGCCTGGATCAGCAAGTAGGGCAGGACGACCGGGCCGAAGGCGATCGCCAGCGCCGCGAACAAGACCACGGTCATCGCCCAGGCGCCAACGATGTCGTTGCGCAGAGACCAATGCGACTTGCCCATCCGGTCGAGGCGGGCGCACTCGATCCCCCAGGCCGAGCTGAGGCTGCCGGCGACGGTGCGCGGCAGGAACGCCCAGAAGCTCTCCCCCAGCCGCGAGCTGGCCGGGTCCTCGGGGGTGGCGACGCGAACGTGGTGGCCGCGGTTGTGCTCGATGAAGAAGTGGCCGTAGCCGGTCTGCGCCAGCGCGATCCGGCTCAGCCAGCGCTCTGCGTTGTCGCGCTTGTGGCCGAGCTCGTGGGCGGTGTTGATCGCGATGCCGCCGACGACCCCCATCGTCACCGCCAGGCCGAGGCTCTCGATGACCGAGAGGTCGCCGCTGGACCAGAGCCAGCAGGCGAAGACGAGGCCGGCGTACTGGACCGGGATGAAGAGGTAGGTGCACCAGCGGTAGTAGCGGTCCTGCTCGAGCCACTTGAGGATGCTGTCGGGCGGGTTGGTCGGGTCCACCCCGATCGCGATGTCAAGCAGCGGGAAGGCAACGAAGACGAGCAGCGGGCCGAAGAACCAGAAGAACTCGAACCCGGTCACCTCTACGCTCGCCCAGGCGATGAAGGGTGCAAAAGGAATGACTAGGCCGAGCAGCCAGGCGTAGCGCTTGGCGTCGCGCCAGGTCGCCGGGTTGAGCTCGATCGCCGGCCCGTGGTCATGCGTATGCGCCTCCATCGCTCCTCCTTGTCAAAAATGCTGGGTGCGTCCTCTTGGTTGACAAGATAGCCGACTTTGTAAAGCAGCGCAACAATTTGGCCCACAATGTCAGAAGCGCTCGCGACGACATGCCGCTACCATGCCCCACCGTGTATACGTTGCTCAGCGTCCTCCAAGTGATCATCTCCGGCGTGCTGATCTTTCTGATCCTGCTGCACTCCGGCAAAGACGCCGGCCTCTCGGGCGCTTTCGGCATCGGCGGCGGGGGAAGCTCTTTCGGCGGCGGCTCGATGGTCGAGCGCAACCTGGATCGCGCGACGATCTTCTTCGCGATCCTCTTCGTGCTCAACACCCTGGTCTTGCTGAAGATCTAGCCTGGCTCAGACGCGGGTGCGGTTCTTGCCGTGCCCGTTGGCGCTGTCGAGGATCTCGACCGCCTCTTTGCGCAGCTCGGCATCGAGCAGGGCGAAGTCCTCGTCGGAGAGCTTGCCGGCCGCGTGATCGAGCTCGGCGTCGCGGATCTCGCGGTACTTGGCTTCCTTCAGCGCCTCCAGCTCGGAGTCGGCCGCGGGAACGCGACGGGTGCGCCGCGGCGGCCAGAGGCCGATCAGCGCGCCGGTTAGGGCAATCAGGCCGCCGATCCACATCCAGGTGACCAGCGGGTCGACGATGACCCGGAAAGTGGCGGCGGTGTCGTCGGCGAGGTAGCTCTTCACGATCCGCTCCGCGATCGCAGCCTGCAGCCTCTCGATCTGAGCGAGCGCGGCCGGCTGCAGACGGGGATCGGCCGCGGCCGCCTGCATCAGGCGCGATACCGCCTCGCACTGAGGCGGAGTGCCCGGGGCACCTCTCACGCAGTTGCGGAAACCGTCATCGGCAGCACTCACCCTGCGCTGCACGGCCGTTATGTCCGGCTGCACAGCCGCCCAGAAGTCGCTGCCGAAACCTGCTTTCAAGCCCACCTCGCTGGTCGCCTCGCCGTCGAAGAAGCTGCCGATCGGCCCCGAACCCATCCCGGTAGGGCGGAAGTAACGGCGGCTCGGGTGCAAAACGAAGCGCTTGCCGTCCTGCTCGACCGCGAGTACCGCGCCGAAGGTGAACGCGTTGTCGTCGACGCCGACCGTCGGGCGCTCGTAGGTGACCGTGCGACCATCGACCACGCCGCTCTCCCCCGGCCTCAGCTCGAGGTCGCGGTTGGTCTGGAAGCTGGAGGAGGCGGCGATCCCGATCAGCAGCACCGCGATCCCGACGTGGACGATGTAGCCGCCGTAGCGGCGCCGGTTGCGGGAGACGATCGCGACCAGCGCGGCCGGCATCGAGCCACCGGAGAGCGAGCGACGCGCTGCGGCGCCGCGCCAGAACTCCTGAGCCAGTCCAGTGAGGGCGAAGGCGGCGAAGACGAAGAGGGCGAACGCCCACGGCTCGCCGACGGCATCGGTGGCAAGAACGAGGATGGCGGCGACCGACAGCGCCACGGCTGCCGGCACCCGGAAGACCCGCTTCGCCGATGCCCAGCTGACCCGGCGCCATGCGAGCAGCGGCCCGATCCCAGTGAAGAGGACGAGCAGGATCGCCAGCGGCGTCGTGTAGCGGTCGAACCAGGGTGCCGCCAGCGAGGCCTTCTCCCCCGTGAACAGCTCCGAGATCAGCGGGAAGAAGGTGCCCCAGAAGACGATCGCGGTCAGCCCAACCAGCAGGAAGTTGTTGACCAGGAAGACGGCCTCGCGGGAGGCGAGCGAGTCGATTTGCTTCTGCGAGCGCAGGTCGTCGAGGCGAGAGACGATCAGCGCCGTCGAGCCGACCAGGACCACCGCGATCAGGCCGAGGATGTAGGGCCCGACGGTGCTGTCGCCGAAGGCGTGGATCGACTGCAGGACCCCGGAGCGGACGAGGAAGGTGCCGAGCAGCGCCAGCGAGAAGGTGGCGACGATCAGGCAGGCGTTCCAGACCTTCAGCATCCCGCGCTTCTCTTGGACCATGATCGAGTGCAGGAACGCGGTGCCGACCAGCCACGGCATCAGGGCGGCGTTCTCGACCGGGTCCCAGGCCCAGTAGCCGCCCCAGCCGAGCTCGGTGTAGGACCAGCGGGCGCCGAGCAGCAGGCCGAAGCCGAGCAGCGCCCAGGCGATCAGGGCAAAGCGGCGGGTGGCGCGAATCCAGGACGCGTCGAGGCGGCGGGTGACGAGGGCTCCGATCGCGAAGGCAAAGGGAATCGTGAAGGCGACGTAGCCCGAGTAGAGCATCGGCGGGTGGATCATCATGCTCGGGTGCTGGAGCAGCGGGTTGAGCCCGACGCCGTCGGCGGGGGCGGGGCTGAGCGTGGCAAAGGGGTCGACGCCGCCGGCGAAGAGCATCAGCCCGGTGAAGAAGCTGGCCACGCCGGCCATCACCGCAGTCGCGTAGGGGACCAGCTCGCGCAGCTTGTTGCGGGTCGCATACAGCGCCGCGCTGGAGGCGATCGAGAGTACCCAGGCCCAGAGCAGCAGCGAGCCCTCCTGGCTCGACCACATCGCCGCCAGCTTGTAGAAGGCCGGCGTCTCGATCGAGGAGTGCTGCTGGACGAGCTCGAGCGAGAAGTCGTCGCCGGCAAAGGCGATCTCGACCAGCGCGACGCAGAGGGTAAGCAGAGCGCAGAGGCCGTATACGGCGCGGCGCGAGGCATCGATCCAGCGCCGGTTCCCGTTGCGTCCCAAAAGCGCGGCGACCGCGGCGAAGATCGCGGTGAGGAAGGCCAGCGCCAGCGCGGCGCTGCCGAGGCTAGCTGTCATTCGCGGTCGTGAACTTCGACGGGCACTTGGTCACCAGAGTGTCCCGCTCCCCGACGAAGGTCCCGTCCGTCACTTCCCCGGTAAGGATGATCTCGCGGCCGCCCCGGAAGGGATCCGGGACGACGCCGCTGTAGGTGACCGGGATGCTCTCGCTGCCCCCGTCGCGATCGGCGACGCGAAAGCGCAGCCCGTCTCCCTCGCGCTGGACCGAGCCCTTGACGACCCGGCCGGTGAGGTCGTAGCTGGTGCCGGGCGCAGCCGCGAGCAGCTGCGAGGGCTCCTTGGCCTCGGTCGAGGCACTGAAGGACGTGTAGACGAGCGCCACCGCGAGCAGCACGGCCACCCCGAGGGCGACCACGAGCCGGATCTTCCGCTTGCGCTGGGGATCCACGAGCAGGGGATTATCGCAAGACGGGACCTGGCGAGACCAACGCGAGGAATTCCGGGTCGTTCGCGAGAGACTCGAAATATCGATCTTGGTTTGCACGAATCGCCGCGATGAACGGGGTGCCCTGCAGCGAGCGCACAAGCTGCAAGGACTCCTCATGACGGCCTTTCATCGCCAAGACGCACGCGAGGTTGTAGCGGATGTCGTTTTCCTCATAGGGCTTGGTAGCCATTCCTTCTGCAACGCGAAGATCGGCCTCTGCTTCCGCAAGGCGGCCCAGCCTCTTCAACATCGCAGCGCGATACGAAAGAAGTCGAGCGATGAGATTCGGCCGGGTCTCAGGAGGACGAAGCGCGATCGCATCGTTATATGCGCGCAGCGACGCAACCTCTGACTCCCGACCAGCGCGAGAATTCGCGTGAGCAACTGCTCGGGAGAACTGTGCGTCCCAATTGTCTGGTTCGACTTCCGCGTACCGATCGAAGTAGAGGGCTGCTTTCGCCCACTCTCGAGCAGCCATCAGACCATGAGCGGCCCCCAAGAGTGCCCCCGCGGGAACGCGTTCATCTTCATTCTTCCCATGAGCGGCATCGAGGCTTTCTAGGGTTTGAAGCAGCGAAGACAGCGACCGTCGGATCTGGTCGGACTGCGCCACGTCATCCAGCGACAGATCGCCGCCGCTTATAGCCAAGAGACTGTCCAAGCCGTTTTCAGCCAGGGATCTGTTCATGCTTTGGGCCTTTTCGCTTGCGGTGCGACGCAGGCGCGCCTCAAGCCCACCGGGCCCCACCTTGAGCCTTTCAGTTCTGGTCACGACGACAGACAGCACCACGAGCGATGCTCCGAGTGCGCACAGGCCGATCTGGGTCTCACTGGCCGCAGCCGTCAACCCTCCGGCTGCCAGAGCACAGCCGGCCAGCAAGAGAACAAAGCCTCCATGTCGCTCAATCACCGCCGTCCCTCCTAAGTGGCGCCACTTCCTTGCGCAAAAGCTTGCCGCTCCGTGATGGTAGAGCGGTGCCCCCGACGAGGGGTGGTTTCGCTCAGGGCCGGCGTGACGATCTGTGAGAATCCAAGGCGATGGCAAAGGGAGAGGCGAGCGATCCAGTCCTGCTGATCACCGGAGCGAGCAGCGGCATCGGCGCCGCGACCGCGCGGGCCGCCGCCGGGACGCACCGGCTGGTGCTGGCGGCGCGCCGGCTAGAGCCGCTGGAGGAGCTGGCCGCCGAGCTCGGCGGAGCGGAGCGGGCGCACGCCGTCCGCTGTGACGTCACCGAGTGGGACCAGGTCGAGGCGATGGCCGCCGCCGCCCACGAGCAGTTCGGTCGCATCGACGCCGTCTTCGCCAACGCCGGCTTCGGCGCCTCACGCGGCTTTCTCGAGGAGTCGGTCGAGCACTGGCGCTCGATGATCCTCACCAACGTCTATGGCGTCGCGCTGACGATCCGCGCCACTCTCCCCCACCTGCTCGAGCGCGGCGACGGCCATTTCGTCATCACCAGCTCGGTCGCCGGGCGGCGGGCGCTGCCGGGGTCCCTCTACTCAGCGACCAAGTGGGCGGCTACGGCAATCGGCGAGGCGCTGCGGGCCGAGCTGCGCCAGATGCACGAGAACCGCGACATCCGCGTCACCCTGATCGAGCCGGGGATGACCGACACGCCTTTCTTCGACAACCGCCCTGGAGAGTGGGCGCTACGCGACGACGACATCGCCAAAGCGGTGATCTTCGCCCTCGAGCAGCGCCCGGGCGTCGACGTCAACGAGATCCTGATCCGCCCGACCAGCCAGCCGATCTAGCTCGCGCCGCTAGCGCGATTTCTGTTTGCCGCGGCCGCGGCGCTGTTTCTTGCACGGCGCCCGCAGCTTCGGCCGCATGTTGGCCTTCTTGCCGTTCTGGCCCTTGAACCTGGCGATCGCCTTGTACTTGCGGGCGCAGAGGTTGCGTGAGTTGATCAACAGGCCCTTTTTGCCGCCCCGCATGGTGAGGACGAACTTGGAGACCGCCACGTCGGGCACCACGTCGAAGGTGGTGCGGAGCTTGCCCTTGACGCTGTCGATGCGTCCCGCCAGCTCGATCCCGACCTGGCCGCGCAGGGTCGCGACCAGGTCGGGTAGTTCGTTGTCGGAGGAGCGCAGGTAGACCGGCCCTTTCAGCGGGCCGTCGAGCAGCGGGGTCTCCGCCGTCGCGTGGCCGTAGATCGAGTCCTTGGGACAGTCGTGGGCGGCGAACTGCACCCGCGTGCAGATGTCGGCGAGGCTGCCCTGTTCGAGGATCAGCGCCTTCGGCAGGGTGACCGCGGCGCGGCCGATGTTGGCGTCACCCTCGCGGGCGAGCAGGACCGCCCGCAGCTTCGGGATCTTGGCGCGGCGGGTGCCGCCGAAGAGGCGGATGAAGAGTTTCGGTTTGAAGCCGAGCGCGTCGCAGTCTTTGACCTGGAAGGGCACGGAGACCGGCAGGGCGCTGAAGGCAGCGGGGTCGAGCGGGTTGGCACCGCCGCCACGCAGGACCCCGGAGACCGCCTTCGGGTCGCAGTTGGTCGGGTTGATCGAGAATTTCGGGCGGTTGACCTTGACCGCCACCGAGCGGATGTCGAGCGTGGCGCCGCCGAAGACATGCGGGATCGCATCGGAGACCGCGTGGATCTGCGCCGTCGCCGGATCGACGAACAGAGCCACCCTCACCACGACCGAGCCGAGATCGAACGGCCCGGCCGTGGCGGGGGTGATCACTACCAGGGAGAGAGGGGCACCTTGGTAGGGACCTGCGAGAAAGGCCTTTCCTGCGATCTGAAGCGGGGTTGGGCCCGTGCCTGCCGCCACCTCGGCGCTGCCGATCAGGCTCGAGTCGGGGCAGCTGGAGGAGGCGGCCTCAGCCGCGCCGCTGTTCGCCGCTGCCTCAGCGATCGCGCTCTCGGGGCAGTAGCGGACGCCGGCCAGCTTCGCCGTCTGTCCCGGTGGCAGGAACACGTCGACACCCTTCAGCTCCTGGTTGCCGTCGGAGCGGGCGATCTCGACCTCGAAGTGGGTGTGGGCGCCGCCTTTCGGGTTCGTCGTCTTGGCGCCGAACCCGAGCGCGAAGGGACGGGCGGCCAGGGTTTGCGCGCAGGCGCCACCCCCCGGCGCCGAGGTCAGGGTGAAGGAAGCGCTCGGCTGAGCGGGAGGGTTGCCCGACCACGGCGCCATCAGCGTCGTCGTCGCGTTCGGCCCGCAGGTCGGCGGGCTGGTCAGCGGCGCTCTCGGGCCGCCGTCGATCTGGACCCGGAAGGAGCTGAACGGCACCTGCGGGTTGTCGCTGAAGACCGCCGTCAGCCGCCCGGTCTGGGGATCGGCGACGACGTTGCCAATCAGCCGCACCGAGATGTCGTAGCGGGCAGACTCGGCGACCACGAAGATCCGGTAGAGCTGGCCGGAGGCGGGGTCGCGGTTCAGCTGTTTGCCGAGGTAGACGGTGCCGGTCAGCGAGCCATCGGGGAGCGGGGGCGTGTCGATCGCCACCGTGCCGATCCTCGAAGCCGCCGGGCAGGCGACCGGGTCCCTACTGCCCTTGTGAAGCTGTTCATCGGTGCAGGCTTGAAGCCCGTTCGCCGCCGACGGGTTCAGGCCCATGCCCTGAGGCAGGGAGACCCGGGCGGTCCTCAAGTTGGAGTTGGCGCGGTTCGCGCCGCCGAGGATGTGGGGCAGGTTGACGTTGACCAGGGCGCCCGTGGGGGAATCGGTTTGCGCCGTTTCTGGCTCGGCCCCGATCGATGGGTCGAAGGGAATCCCCGCGCAATCTTCGGGCTTTTCGCCCGGTGGCAGCGGCGATTCGATGAAGGGCGAGCCGCTGGGGAAGACCGGGTCCGGTTCCTCGTAGGAATCGGCCCGCAGGAAGGTCGAATAGACCTGCTCGAAGCCAGGCGCTTCGGGGTCAAAGCAGGTGCTCGGCGTGGTGATGAAGGTGCCGTCGCCGGCCCGCCCGTTGAAGACCAGACGGTTTTTCGCGATCCGCGCCGCCTCGAGCCCGGGGATGCCGCCGAGTTCGAGTTTGGCGACGTTGATCGTGAAGTGCTCGTGATAGTCCCCCTCCCAGGCGATGCCGGCTTCGAGGAAGATGTCGTTGTTGAGGATGCTGAGGCCGAAGCGGGCCGGCTGGCCCTGGAGCGGAACCAAGTTGTAGACGGGGGCAGGCGGGATCGCCACGCTGAGGCCGGTGAGCGGATTGGTTGCCGTCACCGCGCTGGTGCCGACCTGCGTGGTGGGCCCGCAGGTCGTGCCCGGGCTCTGGCCGGGGCCGAGTTCGCACTGGTCGGTCGCCTGGGGATTGACGCTAAGCCCGACCGGCAGGTCGACCCGGACAGTCTTCAAGTTGCCGACTGGGATTTCCCCTAGCGGCGGACCAGCTTCTTTCTTGATGATGAACTGGGTGAAGCCGACCGGGGGATGGCCGGCACCCAGCTTGTAGAACTGGCTTTTGGTGTCGACCGAGCATTCGGGCAGGTCCGAGGTGCAGGTCCCCGCCTGCCAGCCGTCGGTCGCTTTGGGCGGGTCGCTCTGCGGAGCGATGATGTCGGCGGCGACCGCCGGCGACGCGCCGATGCTCAATAGAAGCATCGCGCCAATGGCGGCAATCGAACCGCGAACCCCTGCTCCCACGCCCATCTAGTTCTCCTTCCAGAGCAACTTCTTAAAAGTTATCTGGTCTTCTACCCGTTATTGGGTATTTAAACTATTATTTTTAGGTATCGATCAATCAACAAAATGGAGGACCTCGTGAACTGGCAGCTACTCGCTCGGGCCAATACCCATCCGCTTCGGATCTCAATCCTCGAAGTCCTGGCCCTGGACGGGGGCCGCACCCTCTCCCCCAGCGACCTCAGCTACGAGCTGGACGTGCCGCTGAGCAACGTCAACTACCACGTGACCGAGCTGGCGCGGACGGGGCTGCTGGAGCTTGTCGGCGAACGCCGCGTGCGCGGCGCGACCGAGCACTTCTACCGGGTGGCCAAAGGCCCGGATCCGGCGACGGTGCGCGAGGTTCGCAAAGGCCGCAGGCGGAAGAAGCGGACGGGCAGGCTGGGGCCAGCGGCGGGCGCAGCCCGAGCCGGCTAGCGGACCGGCCACTCGGCGACCGGCGGCGGTCCGTTCGAACAGCGATCGGTTGCGAGCTCCGGGGCGCAGACGGTCCGCGCCCGCCATCTTTCCCCGTACGCCTTCACGAACTCGCTGAATGCTTCCTGCATCTCGCTTTCTCCGTCGGCCCCCCGCATGATCCTGCGCTGAATCGCAGTGGAGATCAGTTGAAGCTCAACTCGTTCGAAGACATCGCGCTGCGTGAGATGGGATTCCTCGAGGAACTCGTGGTATCCAGCCTTGCTTTTGAAAGCCTGCCTTATGAGCCGTGCTCGTTCGCGTACAACCTGACGAGGGGTGACGAAGATCCCCATCTCGCTCGCCTGTCCCCTAATCCAGACCCCGTCGAGCAGTTCTCCGAAAGCGAATCGCTCGAGCTCTGCGTATGGCTCGCCTCCGGGCTTCGGGATGGAGTCGAGACCAGCCGTGGCAGCCCGCTGCACCATCGACCGCTTGAGCTCGGCCCTGGTGATCCTGCCAAGGCTGACAGGCACATCGGAGACCACCGCGACCGTGTTCTCCGGCAGCTTCTCGGGAAGAAGCGTGGCGGCTGGGCTCTGTGCGTCCCACCCCACGACCACGAGCACCATGATCCCTATGACGCTCCCGGCGATTCGAGGCATACAGAAATAATGGAGCAGAAAGCGTCCCATTCGTCGCGATCCTTGCTCACACTTCAACGTCAAAATTCGAAACAAGCTCGCGCCTCGGCTATCCCGTGCCGCTCGACGAAACATCCGACGTGAGGCGGTCATTCGATGGCAACCGTCCTCGCAAGGTCGGCGGATCTGTGCTCGCGTCATAGAGCTTCGGTCCGGAGGCGTCGCGGTCGACGGCGATAGTCTTAAGAAGAGGGGATCCCACACCGGAGCAAAATTTGCCCTTTGCGGAGGGCTTTGGTCTAGACGGCACCATGAACGCGGTGATATAGGTCCCATCTGCCCGTCCCACGACTTGGATCCGGCCGTACCGTGGCTCGGTCTCTATATCCAGACAATAGCCCGCCTGACTGTAAATTTGGACATGATCATTGCTGGGAATGGAGAACACTTTCCATCTGACAGGGCGCATATGAGCTCGGTCCGCCTCCGTTAGAGGGCTCATTGCAGTGTCTCTCAGTATCTCTTCCCGAGGGCGTTTTTCAGCTTGCACATTCAAAGCATCTGAGCCGCACCCTGATGCAGCCAGTCCCGCAGCGGCGGCACCAACTAGCGCTGTCAGAAAACGGTGTTTCATACCGCGCCGTGGCCGGTGACCAGTGAGCATGACCTACGGGCTACCCATCAGGCAACCGCCCACGAAAGGTCGGCGGGTTCGTGCTGGCGTCATACAGCTTCGGCCCGAGACGATCAGGGTCGATTGCAATGGTTCTAAAGAGCGAGTACCCGATGCCGAGGCACGGGTCCCCCACTTTAGGTTTCGGTCTTGACCGCACCATAAATGTCCTGATGTAGGTGCCGTCAGCGCGTCCCATGACCTGGATCCGGCCGTACCTTGGTTGAGATTCCAGATTCTCGCAATAGCCTGCTGAACTGATGATTCTGACCTGATCGCCATCTGGAAAGGAGTCCACTTCCCAGCGGACAGGACGCGTTCGAGTTGGATCAATCTTTCTCATGGAACTCTTCTCGGCTTGCTCATTCGAAGTACCCGAGCCACATCCCGATATCGCCAACCCTGCCGCAACGGCAACTACCAGCGCTGTCAATGTTGCGTCTAGTTTGCCACAGTAGTTCCCAGCGCGAGCAAAACTAAAGTGAGGCTTCCACCGCCTTGCGTCTGCCTGAACTGCGAACGCCGAGAGGGCTATAAGCGTGAGACCCCACACCGCACCCCACCGATGAGCTGACCGAATATGCAGCCTCGTGGTACCCATGGCGTGCACTATCGGGGCCGCACAACGAATTCTCGCGTAACTGAGGGCAAATCTGGTTCTCGACTGCCTTCAGGCCAATTCCCAATCGACTTCACGATCCGGTACTGACCTGGAGCTGCACTGGGCGAAATGCTCAAGCTAAAGCACCTTCCCCGGCCTCCGCTAAGACGGGGAGCCGAGGGCCGCGTCCAACCAACACTTTTTGGGCCTATCCAGCGCCAGTCTGCGCCGGTCCATTTCTCAATTACGTATTCCGGAAAATCGGCCACAGTTTCCGTGCCAATATTTTCAGTACGCGCATAGACAACTGTCCCAGGCCGATAGGATGCGTGCCGCACACTCAACCTTACGTGAATGCCCTCGGCGAGGACCTTCAACACGACAGGGCCATTGCGATCACCTCTTGCCGAGCCTTTCGAGGCACTTGCTGCTTTGCAGTAATTTCCGGCCTTGCTGTCGTCGTACCCTGGGCCCCACGAACTCGCAGCAGCAGCTTGAGGGAACAGAAGCAACAAAGCTGTGACGTAGGAGATTTGAAACGATTTCAACTTGTACATAGTTATGACGTCCGAGCTATGATCGAACGTGATCCCATCCCGCAAGGCTGAAACGCTCCTAGAGTCTCAGGTCGACCAAAAATTGGTCGAAGCGGTGTGAAGCACGTGATGGCCCATATCATTTCAACAAACCTACCGTGATGGAGGCTCGTAACAGCGAGCTTACCCGTTGGACTGCGTCTGCACCTCAAAGGATCGGTACAGGACGAGCCCTTCGGAGACATCACCCAGAGCGTACTCAACACTCTTCACAATTCGGTACTCGCCAGGAGAGGCGTGAATAGGCACATCAAAGCTAAAGCATCGAGCGCGGCCCCCACTAAGAAGAGGTGCCGGCGATCTAGGCCAGCCAACATGATTTGGTCCAACTCGGCGCCATCCTGACTCAGAACGTAGTTGAATCTCATATTCAGGCAAATCGTAGGCAAGCTCCGTGCCAATATTTTCAGTTCGAGCATAGACCGTCGCTCCCTGACGATAAACATGGCGTCTGGTACTCAGCCTTGCATAACGCCCGTTAGCGAGCACTTTCAGGGAAACCGCGCCATCTCGATTACCCCTGACACTCCTCATTCTTGTATCTAGATTGCCGCAGTAGTTCCCAGCGCGAGCAAAACTAAAGCGAGGCTCCCACGGCCTGGCGTCTGCCTGAACCGCGAACGCCGAGACGGCAATAAGCATGAGCCCCCACACTGCACCCCACCGAAGAGCTGACCGAGGATGCGGCTTTGAGATTACGGCGGTCACTATCCTAACCTTGGCATTTCTTTTCCAATTAGTCAAGATATCTTAAGGATTTCGGGTCATGAGATTGAGGTCTCCCATACCAGGCGCCTTCAGGGCTCCCGGCGCTCCTGCAATTCCCGGAAGAGAGAGAAGTGGCATGTAGCAGAATTCTTTTTTACTCCCTGCACTGACTAGACCCACCGCCTTATGGGTACCTTCGATCCATACTGGCCCCCCACTGTCTCCGACCCTTGAGTCTGCTTTCACACACACCACCCAATGGCTCTGAGCGGGTACATCTATGTATTCCGGCGGGGGAAAGCCAAACCTGACCACCTCTGGCCTATATGCGACGGGCCCACATACGACCGCGTTGGATCTCTGACCCGAAAAGCACACAAGGGTGCCGAGCGGGGGACTCTTAACGGCTGAATGTACGTCAGTAAGCACGTCGTTTTTGTCAATGATCTGGCGAGGAGCTAGCCAAGGATCCTGAACCCAAATGGCGGCGGAGTCCGTGTTGTAGCCAGCAGCATTGTGGCCTTCAGCGCCTCCAGGATATTCGTAGCCCGTCCTCTTCGTCGCGCCAAATTTTCTCCTAATGTACGACGAGTCTTCTAGTTCGTGATTTCGACGTTCCACAATATCCGCAGGGAAGAAACAGTGAGCAACATCCAATAGAAAGATCCGGTGAACTGGCTGACCATTGCTTGCTTTCTCCCCATTTTCCCATGCTCCATACCCAGCCGTACAACCGGCATAGCCAAAATATTCGTTGGTGATGAAGTCTCCTCCGAGTACGCTACCTTCGACGCGTTCTCTGCTTCTTGGACTCGGTGGTGTCACACCTTCCCCTGCTGTGACCTGATCGATGGGTGTGGGTTCATAGATGATGGAGAGGGGCTGAGCACCAAGCTGGCCGGTCAAGTAGCTCGATACGGCTGACGGGTCCGTCGCGCCAACTATGACCTTGTTGATTTTCACGTCGCTTGTCACTCGGGTAACGGTTTGAAGACTTTCCGTTACGTTGCGCACATTGCTTTCGAGAGTCTCAAGCTGAGCAAGCGAGTGCCCAGGCGAGCTTGGGAACGGCGCAACCCGATCGGCTCCGACGAGCCCGCCATTCGCAATAAGGTTCGCCACCGCCCCATTCTGTTCGCCCGTGAACCCAACGTGGATCACCCCTCCCTCCCTTTCGTCCACGTAGTAGCCGGCATATGTCGAAGGAGCGGTCGAGGCGGCCCAAACGGGGAGAACCTCCGCCGCCTGAGCGTAGTCGGCAATCCGATCTTCCAGCTCTGCCACTTCGGGGTTTCGCAGCGGCGCGCCCCACCGCTCCATCGACGCTCGTGCCACGGGTGCCCCGGCCCACCAATCGCCGATCGTGTCGAAGATCCTTTCGTGGAGCTCGATCTCGTCGGCGACAGGATCGAGGTCGATGTCGAGGCCGTGCTCTTCGCGGAACTGGAGAACCTGCGCGAATCTCGGAGGAATAGGCGCTCCGGGGGTTAGTGGTGTCGGCTCGGGAATGTTCACCCAGAAGCGCCGGCTCGCGGTCTGTTTCAGAGTGTCTTCGATCACGACTTCCAGATCGAGGATGCCCGGCGGGTGGTTCTCGGTACCGGTGACCCACTGGTTTGGCACCGTCACGCACTCGGTCCCGATTTTTTCTTGATCCTGCTCGCAGGTCATTTCGTCTACCAGCACGTTGCCGGCGGTCAAGACCCGTATCAACTCGATGCCGTGCTCGGAGTGCGCCTGGACACTGAGGTTGTGGTCCCCGGGGGAAATCGGGTTCGCGGTTTCCCTTCCTTCGTAAAGGCTGCCGGCGAGAAAGTCGAAGTCCGGCGGCACTTTCGCGTTTGAGGATTTGAGCAGCGAGCCATCGTCGCCGAAGTCGTAGGTGATGACCGGCGCTCCGGGAGGCGTCACCGTCGTGCGGCGGGGTTCGTCGGTGTAGGCGAAGTAGGTCGTTTTCGCCGAGGACGCGCCGGCCGCTTTGACCGCAACCGAACTGACCCGGCCGTAGGTGACGTTGTAGGCGATCGAGGCGGTCGTGCCATTTGCCAGCGTCACTTTTTTGAGCCGCCCGCTGGAGTCGTATTCGTATTTGGTTTCGCCCTGCGGGCCGTTGTGGGCGACCAGGTCGTCGCCCACGTGCGCGTAGGAGTGCTGGCCGGCCTCCTCGCCGTCGAGGCCCGAGACCAGGTCGTTCGAGACGTCGATCTCGACCGAGGGATCGTTTTCTTCCGTCGTCGGGACGTAGCTGGGAATCGACCACTTCTGGATGCGGTTGTTGTTCTGGTCGGCGACCCAGACACTGCCTTTCGCGCCGAGGGCGAGGCCCATCGGCCTGGCGAAGCCAAACTGCCCTGCCCCGGAGCCTTTGGCCCCGAACCTGGCGAAGTAATCACCGCTGCCGCTGAAGCGCTGAACGCGACCGTTGTTCTGGTCGGCGACCCAGACACTGCCTTTCGTGTCCGCTGCGATCGCGTTGGGCCGGTCGAACTGGCCGTTCCCAGATCCGGCGCTGCCGAACTGAAGGACGAATTCGCCTCCTTCGCTGAACTTCGATACCCGGTTGTTCTGCCACTCGGCGACAAGGACACCGCCATCGGGGGCGATGTCGATCGCGCTCGGTTCCCCAAGCTGGCCTTCGGCCGAGCCTTTGGAGGCGATTACTTTGAGGAAGGCGCCGCTTTCGTTGAACTTCTGCAGCCGGCCGTTGAGGGTGTCGGCGACCCAGATGTTGCCTTTGGCGTCGATGGCGATGCCTTCGGGGCTGCTGAACTGGCCGTTGCCGGTCCCATAGGAGCCGAACTTGCTGAGGAAACCGCCGCTTTCGTTGAACTTCTGCACGCGGTTGTTGCCCTTGTCGGCGACCCAGATGTTGCCTTTGGCGTCGATGTCGAGCGCGGTGGGTTGGTTGAACTGCCCGTTGCCCGAGCCCGCGGTGCCGAACTTGGAGACGTATTCGCCTTTTTCGTTGAACTTCTGGATGCGGTTGTTGCCCTTGTCGGCGACCCAGATGTTGCCTTTGGCATCGAGCGCGAGGCCGGCTGGGGCTTTCAGTTGCCCGTTGCCCGTACCGAGCGTGCCGAAGGAGCTCGAGTAGGTCGACTGGTAGCTCGGCGGTTCGGGTTCTTCGGTCGGAATCGAGGCGCTGGCCGGATCTTCGATCGCGATCTCGCTCAGCTCACCCGCTTCGTAGCCGTAGTCGACCGTTGCGTAGCCTTCGGTGCGCAACTGCTCGGTCTTCCCGCTGGGGTCGAAGACGATCGCGGTACCGCTCCCTCCGGTCTCGTCGGCCAGCTCAAAGCCTCCGTCAGCCTCCTTGGTGATCGTCGCCTGAAGGGCTGGGTCGAACTCCTCTCCTCCTGCTTCGAGAGGAAGATCGAGCCCGTCATCCATCCCGCCGCTGTCGTCGGTCAGCTCGGCCTCATCAGGCGCCGGGGTGCCTCCGGTGTCGAGAGGCGTTAGCTCCGGGGTCTGGGCAAGCGTCCAGCCGTCCCCCCACTCGCTGTTCTCTGCCGTCGGGAGCATGGAGTTGTAGTAGCGCTCGACTTCCAGATCGGCGCCGTAGCCGTGGATCTCCACGTCCTTCTCGCGATAGACGAGGTTCCCGTTCATCACGTTGACCGCGAGTTCGGGGCGGTCGGGGAACTCTTCTTTGGATTCGTCGCCCTGGCCGTCGGGGAGCGGGAAGTAGTGCATGACGTACTCGTCTTTCATCCCGGTCGCCGGCACGTACTCGAACTCGATTTTGCGTTCGCGTTTCTTGCCTACGAAATCGACGGCGAAGACTTCGAGGCTATGCGGACCGGCCGAGACTTCGTGCAGCTTCAAGGAATAGGTCTGGGTCATTGGGCAGCTCGCTTCCGGGCATGCTTCTTTTTCCCAAACCTGCTTTTTGACTTTGTCCAGGAGCACTTCGATGCGCTTGACGCCCGAGCGCTTTTCCGCGTTGCTGGCGTTGCTGCCGTCGGTGGCTTTGATTTCGAGGTTGTAGACAGGCAGGCCGAGTTCGTCGCCTTCTCCCGGTGCTACCTCCTGGCTGCCTTCCTCTTTTGTCGCTTTGGCAAGCTGGCCGCTGAGGGTGACTTCGGGCGGGGCGAGGTCCACCTTGGATTCGAAGACATAGCTACTCGAAGCGTTCGTAAGTGCGTCGTTGGCGTAGACGCTTGCGGTTCTTTGGCCCTGCCCGAAGATCGCGCCAGTCACGTTGAACTGCGAGTTCCTCCCCGCCGGACAAGGACTCGCCCTGAGGCCGGTGCATCCGACCACGTCTTTGGTGATTGCTTGGCCCTGCGGATGGAGGCTCACGTACTGCACGCCGAGGCCGGGATCGCTGGCAGAGGCGGTGATCGTGACTTTCGTTTCGTCGCTGAACCAGCCCGTCGGAACGCCGCTCACTTTGCTCAGCGTCGGCAACTCGGGATCGTCCAGCCAGATATAGACCCCGCCCGCGTAGAGATCGCGCCAACACGGGATCGGGGCGGTGTTGTAGACGCCGACGCCGAGACCGATCACGAAGACCGGGGAGATCACTTCACTCCAGCCTTTGGGCGCGGTCGAGATCCCATAGCCGTAGGTCTGCGCCCAGTCGCTTTTATAGTCGGTCCAGCCGTTCCAGGCGGGGCTCCAGAGGCCTATGTAGTCGTGGGGCTTGGGGTAGGTGCTGGCGGGGCAGTTGGCCATGTTGTGGCGCCAGAAAGGCTGGACACCGGCCGCTTTGATCCAGGTCGTCGCTCCAGGCGCGGTGTAGTTCCACTGGGCGTAGTCATAGGCGGCCTGGTTGCCCGCGGTGTTCGCAGCGGAGACGAAGAGGCCTTTGCCCGAGCCTTCGAAGGCGGTGTAGATCGGTTTGATGTCGAGTTTGAAACGGCCCCAGTTGTTGGAGGTGGGGACCCAGGTGACTCCGTCGGTGAGAGCGCTCTGGTTGTAGCCGGCGAACCAGCTGAGGTTTCCATACCATTCGTCGACGATCGGGTCGACCAGTGCCGGGTACGCCACATCCATGCTGCGGTGGGCGACCTCGAGCACGAGCTCTGTGCCCTCGACTTTCATCTGGACCGGAATGTCGGCTCCCTGAGCGTCGACTGCCGTGGGGGAAGGCACGCTCGCGACGGTCTCGCCTTCGCGAGCGACTTTGGCGCCGCCTTCCCCATCTGAGACAAGCTCGGTTCCGCCGGGAAGGGTCAGCTCGAAGCGCAGCTCCTCGGGGCTGTCGATCGAGCGGAGCTGAGAGAAGAGCTCGACTCCGCGTTCGATCGGCATGACGAGCAGATCGGTGTCGGTCTGCGTTTCGGGGTAGAAGACGTCCTCCCCGCCGACCGCGATTGACGCGCTCGCGGGCTCGGTAAGGACGGGCTCGATCGCGAGGCCTTCGCTGCCGATCTCCACCGCCTCCGCCGAGGAGTCGGGCAAGGTCACCTCGGTGAGCGGGTTGGCCGCAGCGAGATCCTCGCCGTCTGCGACCAGATCCAGGTCAACCTTGTGCAGATCGCCCTCCTCGTCAGGAGCGCGCACCGGGGTCATCCCATCTACGAGCATGGTGTTGCCGTCGACAGAGACTCGAGCGGCGGTCGGGGTCAGCACCTCCTCGACCGTGGCGTCGCTCAGCATCCGCGCCGGGTCTTGATCGATCAAGGCGAGCTGCTCGGCGAACTCGGTTTGCAACAGCGCCTTGGCTTCGGAGGCCGAGACCTCCGCGAAGGCTTCGAGGGACTCTTCGCGCTCTGCGACGGCGGCAGGGGTTTCGCGTTTCTCCTGCTCGGCGGCTTCCTGCTCTTCGGATTCGCTGAGCCCTTTGGCGACAGCGCTCGCGTCTGGGAGGGCCTCCAGTTCGGACTCGGTCGGCTGGTAGATGTCTTCTGCGGGAGAGGACTCGGCCAGTACAGAGACCGCGGATACGGCGAGCAGAAGCACCGTAAAGAGCGCCAACCATCGCCTGCCAACCGCCCTGCCCCCCATCGAAATGTCCCCTCGCTAGTAGTTCGCCTGGCGCTGCACACCTATCTATCACGCAAGACTCCCAGATCAGTACTGAAAAGTTGGATTAAATGCGGAAATCTTGTTCAGCGGTGCAAAACGTTTTTGCGGACGGAGAGCCGGGATGGCGACCCTGCGCCAGCAGCACCTTGCTCGCGTTGGCATTTGCCTCCCTCATTCCGGCACTCACCGCGGGGCTGACGACGGAGGGAGGTGAGAGGCGATGAAGATCGCGCAGGTTGCCCGGTCACTTCGACCTTGGCGCATCATGAGCACTCCTAGAAAGCGGACGACGGGTCTCGAACCCGCGACCTCGAGCTTGGGAAGCTCGCGCTCTACCAACTGAGCTACGTCCGCGCTAGGTGGCGATTCTAAGGCTGCCGCGAGGTTGCCGGGGGCGAGCGCGATCTAGAGTCCGGACTGTGAGCGCGCGCTCGTTCGTCGCCTTCCTCGCCGTGCTGGCCGTGATCGGCCTGCTCGGCTTTGGCCTGCTCAGCAAGGGCAATGCCAAGATCGCCGTCGGCGACCCCGTGCCCGACGAGGTGCTGCCGGCGCTGCCGGGCCCCGGCAGCGGCTCGATCGCCGACTACCGCGGCGACTGGGTGCTGGTAAACCTCTGGGCCTCGTGGTGCGTTCCCTGCCGCGAGGAGGCGCCGGCGCTGGAGCGCTTCCAGCGCCGCTATCGCGACCGCAGGCTGACCGTGGTCGGGGTCAACGTGCAGGACAACCGTGACGACGCCCTCGCTTTCCTGCGCGACTACCGGGCGACCTACCCGCAGCTGCGCTCGGTGGGCGATGAGCGCAGCGCCGCCTTCGGCTCGACCGGGGTGCCGGAGAACTTCCTCGTCGACCCGCGCGGGCGCCTCGCGCTGATCTGGCGTGGGCCGGTCGACGACGAGTTCCTCGACCAGCGCGTCGTCCCGATCGTCGAGGGACGCCAGTGATGCGTCCCTGGCTGCTAGCGGCGTTCGCTGCCGCGCTGCTGACGACAGCCGCGCCGGCGGTCGCCGCGCCGGTTCCGCGGACGACCCTCAGCGACGTCGAAGACGAGGTGATGTGCCCGATCTGCGGCACCCTGCTCGAGCTCTCTGACTCGCCGCAGGCGCGACGCCAGAAGGTCTACATCGCCAAGCTGATCGCCGCCGGCAAGACCAAGGGCAAGATCGAGGATGCTCTGGTTGCTCAATACGGACCCGCGGTCCTGGCCCTGCCCAAGGCCTCCGGCTTCGATCTCTCCGCCTACCTGGTTCCCGCGATCGCCTTCCTGATCGCGGTGGTGGCGCTGGCGCTTGGCGTCGCGCGCTGGCGGCGCGACGGAGGAGGCGTGGGCCCGAAGAGCCCCAGCGCCGAAGGTCCCCAGGGCGAGGATGCCCGACGGCTTGAAGCGGACCTCGAGCGCTACGACCTCTAGCGCGCGAGTCAGCCCTGGATGACGAGACCGGTCACCTGTACCGGCAACCGCTTGGGGATCTCCCCTCGCTCGTCACAGGCCAGGGTTGTATCCACCCTGGCCGCAACCGCCTTCAGCGCGTCCTCGTCGCCTTTGAGCGGAGGCCCATCGATCACGAGCAGGTCATAGGCGTGGCGCAGCTTCTCGAGCGCGTGGCCGAAGCCCTCGCCGGTGAGCAGCCCCGCCGTGGACGTGGAGGGCCGGCCCGCCACCACGCAGACCAGCGGCGCCGTAGCGCGAGCCGAGGCCGGGCCGGCGAGAACCAGCGACTGGAGGATCTGCGGCGCCTCCGCCTCCCCCCGCAGGTACTCGTGCAGCCCCGGGCCCGAGGCCAAGCCGAGGGTCGTGGCGAGAACCGGGGTGGCGAAGTCGCACTCGACCAGGGCGACCCGCCTGCCCTCGGCGGCGACTGCGGTGGCGATGCCGAGCGCGACGGTCGAAGAAGCCCCGCCACTTGCCAGCAGCGCCGACGACGATCCGGCGAGGGATCTCGCAAGGTCGGAGAATGCCTCCAGCCCGGCCCGACCGAGCGATCCGGGTCGCGCCGATCCGTCCGGCGAGGCCGGGATCTCGGCGAGCACCGGTGGCTGACCGCGGCGGCGAAACATCACATTCGCTCTGGGGCGGAGATGCCAAGCAGCCCCAGGGCACCGGCGATCGTCCGCTTTGCCAGCAGCGAAAGCGCCAGGCGCGATTGCTCGACCCCCTCGCCCTCGGCGTCAACCACCTGGCAGTCGCGGTAGAAGGCATGGAAGTCGGCGGCGACCGTGGTCGAGTAGGCGCAGACCCGGTGCGGCGTGCGGCGTGCGGCCGCCTCGCGGACCTCGTCGGGGAACTCGAGCAGTCGCTTGATCAACTCTCTCTCCGCCGGCTCGAGCGCCGTGCCAGGCGTCGGGATGCCGGCGCCGGCAGCGGCCTGCTCGCTCTCCTTGCCCGCCTTGCGCAGGATGCTGGCGATGCGCGCGTGCGCGTACTGGACGTAGTAGACGGGGTTGTCGTTGGACTGCCGCCGCGCCAGCTCGAGGTCGAGATCGACCGTAGTGTCGTGGCTGCGCCAGAGCATGAACCAGCGAGCCGCGTCGACGCCGATGTCGTCGAGCAGCTCGTCGAGGGAGACGAAGTCGCCGCTGCGCTTCGACATCTGCGCCCGCTCGCCGCTTTCGACGATATGGACCAACCGCATGATCAGTACCTCGAGGCGGTCCGGATCGGCGCCGAGCCCGGCGACCACCCCCCGCAGCCGGGCCACGTAGCCATGATGGTCGGCGCCGAAGACGTCGATCAAGCGCTCGAAGCCGCGCTCGAGCTTGTCCCAGTGGTAGGCGACGTCGGCAGCGAGATAGGTCGGTTCGCCGTTGGCCCGAATCAGGACCCGGTCCTTGTCGTCGCCAAAGGTCGTCGTCCGCAGCCAGAGCGCTTCGTCGCTGCGGTAGGTGTGACCGCTCTGATCGAGCTTGCCCAGGGCCGTCTCGACCTCGCCCTTCGCGTAGAGGTCGCGCTCGGAGAACCAGGTGTCGAAACTGACGCCGAAGCGGTCGAGGGTGCCGCGGACCTCTTTGAGGATCAGCTCGACCCCCCGGGTGCCCACCGCCTCGGCGTCGCTGGGGTCGATGCCCTCGGAGCCGATCTGCTCGGCCAGCTCGACCACGTAGGCGCCCTCGTATCCGTCCTCGGGCACCTCCTCGCCACGCATGCGCGCGGCGATCGAGGCGGCGAAGCGGGTGATCTGGCCGCCCGCGTCGTTGACGTAGAACTCGCGCTGCACCTCGTGCCCAACCGCCTCGAGCAGGCGGACGAGAGCATCGCCGTAGGCAGCGTGCCGGCCGCCGCCGACGTGAAGCGGGCCAGTCGGGTTGGCGGAGACGAACTCGACCAGGACCCGCTCTGGCGACTCGGTCGGTGCCGGGCCGAGCTGCTCTCCAGCAGCAGCGAGGCTCGCCATCGCGCGGCGATACCAGGCATCGGCGAGGAAGAGGTTGACGAAGCCCGGACCGGCGACCTCGATCCGGTCGACTGTGTCGGCGCCGAGCAGCCTGTCCAGCTCAGCGCTGAGGCGAGCGGCAACGTCACGCGGGTTTTCGCCCAGGGGGGCGGCGAGCAGCATCGCCGCGTTGGAGCTGTAGTCGCCCAGCTCCGGCTTTGGGGGGCGATCGAGCGTCGGCTCCGGGCCGATCGGCTCGCCGTCGCGCAGGGCGCGGGCTGCTTGATCGACGGCGGAACGCAGCTCGGCGATCGGGTCGGTTGCGGCCGTCATCGCCCGCATCGTATGAAGGCCGGGGAGCCAGGGTACGCTGGCCGCCGTGCGCACAGCCGTGATCACCGACATCCACGCCAACCTTCCCGCCCTCGAAGCGGTTCTCGAGGCGATCGACGCGGCCGTGGTCGAGGAGATCTGGTGCCTCGGCGACGTGCTCGGCTACGGGGTCGAGCCGGACGCTTGCGCCGAGCTCGTCAAGGAGCGCTGCGAGGTTTGCCTGGTCGGCAACCACGACCTGGCAGTGCTCGGCGGCCTCGACATCTCTTCCTTCTCCGAGGCGGCTGCGGAGGCGGTCGAGTGGACCCGGCGCAACGTCGCCGAGAGCACGCTCGAGTTCCTGCGCGACCTCTCGCCGAACGGCGAGCGCGCCGGGCTCGGGCTCTTCCACGGCTCCCCCCGCGATCCGATCTGGGAGTACGTGCTCTCGGTCGAGCAGGCGGACGCCTGCATGAACGCCCACCCGGAGAGGATCGCGCTGATCGGCCACTCGCACGTGGCCCTCTTCTTCGCCCGGCCGGGCACGGGCGAAGACGGCGACATCCGCGGCAGCCAGACCAGCGACGGAGCCCTGCTCGACCTCGGCCAGGGGGCATGGCTGCTCAATCCCGGCAGCGTCGGCCAGCCTCGTGACGGTGACCCGCGCGCCGCCTGGCTCGAGCTGGACACGGCAGAGGAGACGGCGCGCTACCACCGGGTCCCCTATGAGATCGAGCGCGCCGCGGCGCCGATAGCCGCCGCCGGCCTCCCCGCTCGCCTCGCGGACCGCCTCTACACCGGCCAATGACGCGCGATTGCAGGGAAAATCCAGCCCCAAAGGCGTTGTCTAGACTCGCAACGGTGCGTCAAACGACCGCATCCGTGCTCGCCCTCGTGCTCGGCGCCGCCGTCGCGGTGGCGCTTGCCTCCTGCGGCAGCGGCGAGGACGCCCAGCTGCTGCCGGGCGACACCGCGCGCGAGATAACCGCCAACCTCGACACGGTCCAGCAGCTCGCGGACGAAGGGGAATGCGTCGGGGCGGGTGACGCGGCGGAGGAAGTCAGCTCCCAGGTTGAAGCGCTCGAAGGAGTCGACGAGAAGCTGCAGCAGGCACTCGAGCGAGGTGCGGTGCGGCTGAACGAAGTCGTCGCCGCCTGTGAGGAAGTGACGACGGAAGCGATCGAACCGGCCACCGTGCCGACGATCGAAGAGACCACGAAAGAACCGCCGGGCCAGGAAAAGAAGCAGGAAAAGGAAGAAGAGAAGGAAGCGAAAGAGAAGGAAAAAGAAGAAGACCTGACCGAAAAAGAACCGCCGACTACGCCCACCGAAACCACGCCGACCACGCCTCCGACTACGCCCACGCCCCCGAGCGAAAGCGGCGGCACCGGGGCTCCGGGCGGCGTCAGCCCGGCCAGCCCGGTCGAAGAGGACGACGACTGATGGAGGCCGGCACGCTCTCTGGGCGCTATGAGATCGGCGACAGGCTCGGCTCGGGCGGGATGTCGAGCGTCCACCAGGCCACCGACCACATTCTCGAGCGCACGGTCGCGGTCAAGATCCTCGCCGAGCACCTCTCAGACGACGAGCGCTTCGTCGAACGCTTCCGTCGCGAGGCGCTCGCGGTCGCCAAACTGATCCATCCCAACATCGTCCAGGTCTACGACACCGGGGTCGATGAGGGGCGCCACTACATCGTGATGGAGTACGTGCAGGGCCGCTCGGGAGCGCAGATCCTGCAGCGGCAGGGCCCGCTAGACGCCGAGACGACGGCTGAGATCGGCGCTCAGGCCTGCGCCGGGCTCGACTACGCCCACCGCCGCGGGATCATCCACCGCGACGTCAAGCCGGGCAATCTGATGGTCGTCGGCGGCCCGGTCGGCGGTGGCGAGATGACCGTCAAGCTGACCGACTTCGGGATCGCCCGCGCGGTGGAACAGACCAGGATCACCCAGGTCGGCTCGGTGGTCGGGACCGCCGCCTACCTCTCCCCCGAGCAGGTCCGCGGTGAGGAGGCGACGCCCGCCACCGACGTCTACGCCCTTGGCGTCGTGCTCTACCAGTTCCTCACCGGGCGGCTGCCGTACGAGGGCTCGACCCTGGCCGAGCTGGCGGTGCGCCAGCAGAACGAGCGGCCACTGCCGCCCAGCACCTACAACGACGAGGTGCCGGAGACCCTGGGCGCAGTGGTGCTGCGGGCCCTGGAGGGAGACCCCTCCCGCCGCTACGGCAGCGCCAGTGAGCTCGCCGGTGGCCTGCAGCTCGGGCTGCAAGGCGAGGACGTGACCCTGCCGCTCGACGAACAGACGTCACCGACCCGGGTACTCGGCAGCGAGACCACAACCCGTCGCCTCGACGACCACACCGCGCAGACGGAGTACCGCCCGGCGCCGTCGCCGACGCGGCGGCCCGCAGCCCGCACTCCACAGCCACCGCCCGCGCAGCCGCCGTTGCCAGCCCAGAAGAAGCGCGGTGCCTTCTCCCGCTTCGCGAGGTTCGTGCTCGCCCTCGTCGCCCTCGTCCTGATCGCCGCCGCAGTGGCCGGCGCCGTGATCTACACCACCGACCAGGCAACTGGCGTCAAGGCCACCGAAGTCGCTGGCGACAGCGTCGACAGGGTCGTCGAAGAGTTCAAGGACCTGGTCAAAAAGAACACTGAATAGCGCTGCGGGAGGGGGTCAGGCACCCCTCAACCCGTCGCCCAGGGAGGCTTGCCGTTCATGACCGAGGTGGAGTAGGAGCTGAAGGCTCCAGCGGCGATCGCCGTGCGGGCGTGGGTGATCAGCTGCTGCATGTAGGTGAGGTTGTGGAGGCAGATCAGGCGGATCGCGGTCAGCTCCTCGGCGCGGGAGAGATAGCTGAGGTAGTCGCGGTCGTGGCGCTGGCAGGCGGGACAGGGGCAGCCGTCGACGAGGGGGTCGCGGCTGCCTTCGTGGCCGGCCTTACGCAGGTCGAGGCGGAAACGGGACTCGGGATCGGAGACGAGGGCGACGCCGTGGCGGGCGAGGCGGGTCGGCACGGCGCAGTCGAAGACGTCGAGGCCGAGGGCGATGCCCGCAAGCAGGTCGTCGACCTCGCCGATGCCGAGCAGGTGCTTCGGGGCCTCCTCCGGCAGCAGCGGCGCGGTCATCGCCAGCACCCCGCGCATCTCCTCCTTGTCGCGGCCGAGGGTGCCCCCGATCGCCAGCCCGTCGACAGCGGCAGCGGCGACGCACTCGGCCGACTCTCGACGCAGATCCTCGTGGACACCGCCCTGGACGATCCCGAAGACCGCCTGCCGGGCCGAGCCCTCTTGCTGGTGCCACTGAAGACAGCGGTCGAGCCAGCGATGGGTGCGCTCGGTCGAGCGCGCGGTGTAGTCGCGGTCGGCGTGGAAGGGAGTGCACTCGTCGAAGACGAGGGCGATGTCGGAGCCGAGCGCGGCCTGCACCTGCATCGAGACCTCGGGTGAGATGAAGAGGACGGTGCCGTCGCGGTAGGAACGGAACCGCACTCCCTCCTCCTCGATCGAGAGCACCGAGCCATGGTCGCCCCCGGGTCGCCCGCTGCCCTTGACCTCGTTCGCCACCCCTCCATGGGCGAGCGAGAAGACCTGGAAGCCGCCGGAGTCGGTGATCAGCGCCCGCTGCCAACCCATGAACCCGTGCAGGCCTCCCGCCTTGGCGATCCGCTCGGGACCTGGCGAGACGAAGAGGTGGTAGGTGTTGCCGAGGATCAGCTCGTAGCCGAGCTCGGCGACCTCGGTCGACTCCAGCCCCCGCACCGTGCCCTTCGTCGCCAGCGGGATGAAAGCGGGTGTCTGAACCGGACCGTGGGCCGTGTGCAGCACGCCGGCTCGCGCAGCACCATCGCGCGCCTCGATCTCGAACCGCAGGCGATCTGGGTCCAGCCTCACGCGATCAGCGAGCGGCCGGTCATCGCCCCGGGCTGGGGGATGCCGAGGAGCTCGAGGGCGGTCGGGGCGACGTCGGCGAGGATGCCGTGGTCGCGCAGGGTCAGGCCGTCGGCGGTGACGATCAGCGGCACCGGGTTGAGCGAGTGCGCCGTGTTTGGCGAGCCATCCGGCTCGAGCATGTGGTCGCAGTTGCCGTGGTCGGCGGTGACGATGCAGGCACCGTCCCTGGCGCGCACCGCCTCGACCACGTCGCCGAGGCAGGCATCGACCGTCTCCACCGCAGCGACCGCGGCCGGGATCACGCCGGTGTGACCGACCATGTCGGGATTGGCGAAGTTGATGATGCCGAAGCGGTACTCGTCCTCTGCCCAGTGGGAGACGAAAGTGTCGGCGGCGGCGCGGGCGCTCATCTCGGGCTTGTGGTCATAGGTCGGCACGTCGCGAGGGGAGTCGACCAGATGGCGCTCCTCCCCCTCCCACTCCTGCTCGCGGCCGCCGTTGAAGAAGTAGGTGACGTGCGCGTACTTCTCGGTCTCGGCGACGTGCAGCTGCCGCCCGCCGGCCGTGGAGATCGTCTCGGCCAGCGTCGTCTTCGGCCGCGCCTCGGGGAAGGCGACCGGGTAGGGCCAGCCCTTGCGGTACTCGGTCATCGTGATCAGGTCGAGCAGCGGCCCGCCGGCGCGGGAGAACTCGTCGAAGCCGGGCTCGGCCAGCGCCCGGGTCATCTCCCGTGCCCGGTCGGGGCGGAAGTTGATGAAGACCCCGACGTCGCCCTCGGCGACCCCGTCGTAGTCGCCGATCACCGTCGGCTTGACGAACTCGTCGGTCTCGTCATGCTCGTAAGAGGAGGCGATCGCCTCCTCAACCGCCGCAGCGTGCTGTCC